>NZ_CP107006.1:3736500-4982000 GCF_022867795.2 Chitinophaga horti
TCAGCGTATCGTATATTAGTCTGCCCGTCACCCATCCCCTCCCCTTGCCTACCTTCCATCTGCCTTATTATGAAGGATTTAACCGGGAAGGGCAGCAATACTGGTTGGGGATATATCGCCGGAACGAGCAGTTTTCCGTTCAATTACTAAAAGAAATTTGCAACATCTGCCTGGAAACCGGCATAGGTGAATTGTACGCGACCACCTGGAAATCGCTGATCATAAGACATATATCACCGGCCCACCGGCCTTTGTGGGATTATGTTTTAGGCAAACACCGCGTAAACGTACGGCATGCCGCCAATGAGCTGAACTGGATCGTGGAGAGTGAGGAAGATCTGCAACTGAAGCGCCACATCATCCGGCATTTTGACCGGGAGGATGTGCGTACTTATGGGTTGTGCTTCAACATTCGTATGAAAAGTACGACGGGGTTGTTCGGGTCTGTTATTATCCGTTTGCGGGGGAATGCTGCTTCCGGGCGGCTGCGCTCCCAGGATCGTTTTGACATCTTGTACGCCCGCGACTTCAACCCCAACGCCAGCGAATGGATATTGTACCGCGAGCAGGTGCAGAAAGAACACCTGGGCGTGTACCTGGTATCGTTATGCAAGACCTTTTATGAGCATAACAGCCAGGAAGACCTGCTGCAGCGCTACTACGTTCAAAACCATATCGCTGCTACCGCCGAAACCACCGCTGTCCCTCTTCACCAGTGCCCCGACTGCCTTACCGTATACGATCCTGCCACCGGCGATCCGGAACAGGGCGTTACCCCGGGCACCTTATTCAGCGACCTACCGGACACGTATATATGTAACGTTTGCGAGGCGCCACTGGCATGTTATAAAACTGTGACGGCTATATGATGCTACGGTAAGTTTCATTATCTTCAGGCAGGCTGCCCCGTCAACCAGGCAGCGTTTTATTATTAAGCACTAATGCCCAGTTCGATGAAACATTACCTGTTGTTGTTTTCATTGTTGTTTTCATTGTTGTTATCAGTACTGGCGCTCAAAGCCCAGTCAGCATTTCCACTTTATGAAGGCGCTATTCCCGGTAACCTCTCCGGTAAAAATGAGGAAACGAGCGAAACCAGCGGAGGCATTCTTCGCATCTCCAAAGTATCAGAACCAACACTCACCGTTTATCGCCCGGCGAAATCGAAAGCCAATGGAGCGGCTGTGATTATTTGTCCGGGTGGCGGCTACCGCATTTTAGCCGCAGCCCACGAAGGGGCGGATGTGGCAAAGGCGTTTAATAAGATAGGCGTTTCCGCATTCGTGTTGAAATACCGCATTCCCGATGCAACGAAACAATCAACCCCATCGATCGCACCACTACAGGATGCGCAACAAGCCATTCGTATGGTGCGTAAAAACTTCCAGCGCTGGAACATCGATCCGCAGCGGATCGGTATTATGGGCTTTTCAGCGGGCGGGCACCTGGCTTCCACGGCAGGTACGCATTATGATAGTTGCTTTATCCCTAACCCGGAGAACATTAGTCTTCGCCCCGATTTTATGATGTTGATTTATCCTGTCGTAAGCTTTAACCATAATGCACACCAGGGTTCAGCATTTAACTTACTCGGTCACAATCCGGGTACTCAATCACTGACTTATTTCTCTAATGACGAACAAGTGAGTCCTACTACGCCCCCTACCTTCCAGGTGTTTGCAGCGGACGATGATGTAGTACCACCTGCCAACAGTATCAAATTTTACGAGGCACTGCGCAAATATAAAATACCTGCGGAGCTGCACATCTTTCAGCAAGGTGGACATGGATTCGGATTACAGATCAAAGGTCGCACCGAGCGCTGGATGGACCGTTGCGCCGACTGGATGAGCAGCAACGGATGGCTCTCTGCCTCGCCAACCCGCACACATCTTTATGTGAAAGGCCGCTTCCTGTATACACCCGGCGGCGAGAAAGTCGTATTGAGAGGCGTGAATAAGATGAACGTGTGGTCAGATAAAACCGGTGAAAAGTCCTTCCCCGAAATCGCTAAGACCGGCGCCAACACCGTTCGGATCGTCTGGACAACCGCCGGCGGCGGTGGCGCACAACTGGACACTATCATTGGCAACAGTATCAAACATAAACTGATCCCGATTATCGAGTTGCATGATGCTACAGGCAATTGGGACAAGCTGCAACTCTGTGCAGATTATTGGGTGCGTAAAGATGTAGTCGCTGTTATTAAAAAGTATCGTCGTTATTTGTTACTTAATATTGCTAACGAGGCCGGCGACAACAAAGTAACGCAGGAACAATTCAACACCCGTTATTCATCCGTTATTAAACAATTACGCAAAGCCGGGATAGATGTACCACTCGTCATCGACGCCGCCAACTGGGGCCGTAACGAAAACTTCCTGATCAATGGCGCCGATGCTTTGCTACAGGCCGATCCTGAGAAGAACCTCATCTTCTCCTGGCACATATGGGATTCGGGTATTGCTAATAGTCGCATAGCCGGTGCGATCGACAAGTCCATTCAAAAGAACTTCATGTTATTGGTCGGCGAGTTTGCCCCTATGGAAGTGAAGTGTAACTGTTGTATTCCATACCACTACATTTTAGAATACTGCCAACACCAAAGCATTGGCTGGCTGGCCTGGAGCTGGGGGCCGGGCAACGGCGATTGTGCCGCCATGGATATGACGAAGACCGATGCTTACGAAAGTTTGTACGGCTGGGGCAAGGAAGTGGCGGAAACACATCCTTTTAGTATAAAGCATACGTCGTTGCGACCGTTGTCGTTGTTTAGATGATATGGAGAAGCGCTGGTGATGAGCCGGCGTTTTTTTTGTGCATAGGATTGATTTACCTGAGCCCCCTGTTAAGGGTTTGGTGCATTTTGATGTATGAAACATCCTGATTAGGGCTGACTTCATAGAAGCTTCTATTGCACTGTTTCCTTGTTAAGACCGGGCAGATCCCGATTAGACAATCCCTTAAAAGCGATGCTCTTCAGCAGCAAAAAAACTGATCCGCAGTATACAGCAAATAAAAAGCCCCGGCTAGTGCCGAGGCTTTATAAATCGAATTTGTAGTTCCGAGATTAGATCGCCGGAGCTGCAGGTGCTGATGGAGCAGAAGGTGCTTTGGTAGCAGGCTTCTTAGCAGCAACTTTCTTCTTTGGAGCAGCTTTCTTAGCAGCAGCTTTTTTAGGAGCAGCTTTCTTAGCAGCGGCTTTCTTTGGAGCAGCTTTCTTAGCAGCAGCTTTTTTAGGAGCAGCTTTCTTAGCAGCGGCTTTCTTTGGAGCAGCCTTCTTAGCAGCAGCTTTTTTAGGAGCAGCTTTCTTAGCAGCGGCTTTTTTAGGAGCAGCTTTCTTAGCAGCAGCTTTTTTAGGAGCGGCTTTCTTAGCAGCAGCTTTCTTTGGAGCAGCTTTCTTAGCAGCAGCTTTTTTAGGAGCGGCTTTCTTAGCAGCAGCTTTCTTTTTAGGCGCAGCTTTTTTAGCAGCCGCTTTTTTAATTGTTGCCATTGTTTTTTGAATTTTGGGTTAGTAATTAAAATTGGGTATTAAAAAAAACTTTATGGCAAACACTAACTTAGGCTTCCGCCTGAGCAGTGGTGTCAAATGATTTTACAGAAACGTAAGTTTTGTTCTCACGGCCTTTTCTGAATTCCACTACACCATCTGTCATCGCGAAAATGGTAAAATCTCTACCAATTCCAACGTTCTGACCAGCATGGTATACTGTACCACGCTGACGGATGATGATGTTACCAGCTACGGCAACCTGACCACCGAAGATTTTTACTCCAAGCCTCTTGCTCTGGGAATCGCGGCCGTTCTTTACACTACCTTCACCTTTTTTATGTGCCATTGTATAAGGTCTTTAAACTTTTTAATAATTAAGCAATATCGTTGATCCTGATTTTAGTAAAATGGGTACGGTGACCAACTTTCTTCCTGAAACCCTTGCGGCGCTTCATTTTAAAAGCTATCACTTTATCCCCTTGTACATGGCTGAGGATCTCTGCTTTGATCACTGATTTTACATCAGTACCTACGGTCAGGCTGGTGTCATTGTTTAACAGCAACACTTCAGAGAATTCTACTTTATCTCCAACGTTGCCATTCAATTGCTGAACAAAGATCTCCTGATCTTTTTGCACCTTGAATTGCTGACCTGATATTTTAACAACTGCGAACATAGTTATCCAAAAATAATTTCGGCAAAGGTAACCTTTACTTTTAAATGAACAAAGTTTTTCGTACTTTTTATGTGGACCCAAGTACAAAATACGCAGGTCGTCACACAATAATTCCACCAAAGATACGGACTTTTTACAATTTTAGTTTTTTTTAACAATTGTTTGTAATTGTTTGCCAGCGGCTGAGGATGAACACCCAACCTATCTACCTCGATCAATTCCTCAAAATAAGGCAGTGCCCGCGGCGCAATGCGTCACAATTTTTATACTTTTGTTTTTTACCTTAATTTAATAAACACAGCGGCATGAAGTTTAAAGCACTGCTGGCCAAGCCTTTTGCTTCTTATATATCTGCCAAGATCAGGAAGGAAATGATGCGGGCGGTAGAAGATCAGGGAGCTATCTGGCAAGATTTGATCAAAACTGGCAAAAAGACTGAATTTGGTAGCGAACATGGTTTTAACGCCATCAGTACCTACGAAGAATATAAGCAGGCTGTACCTATCCGTGATTACGAGCAGTACCGCCCCTATATAGATAAGATCAAACAGGGTAAACACAACGTACTGTGGAAGGGACAACCCATTTACCTGGCTAAAACTTCCGGCACTACCAGCGGCGTTAAATATATCCCGATCTCGAAAGACTCGATTTCCAATCATATCGATACGGCCCGTAACGCCCTGCTGTGCTACATGGCAGAAACTGGCAATACGGCTTTTGCAGATGGAAAGCTGATCTTCCTGTCCGGCTCTCCCGAACTGGAACGTATCGGCGACATCCCGACCGGGCGCCTCAGCGGCATTGTGAATCACCACGTACCGAAGTACCTGCGCACGAACCAGCTTCCTTCGTACGAAACGAACTGTATCGACGACTGGGAAACGAAGCTGTCTAAGATCGTAGACGAAACCATCAACCAGGATATGACGCTCATCAGCGGCATACCACCATGGATGCAGATGTATTTTGACGAACTGATCGCGCGTAGCGGTAAAAAAGTGGGAGAACTGTTCAAAAACCTCAGTGTACTGGTACACGGCGGGGTGAACTTTGAACCTTATAAGGCCAAACTGCTCGACTCTATCGGCCGGCCCATGCATACGGTGGAAACATTCCCGGCCTCCGAAGGCTTCTTCGCCTTCCAGGATACGCAAACGCAGGAAGGGCTGCTGCTGAATACGAACAGCGGTATCTTCTTTGAATTTGTGCCTGCCGGCGAGATCTTCTCCGAAAACCCAACCCGCCTTTCCCTGAAAGATGTAAAAGTGGGTGAGAACTATGCGCTGATCGTGAACAGCAACGCGGGTATGTGGGCCTATAATATTGGAGATACGGTTAAATTCGTATCGACCAATCCATACCGCCTCGTGGTAACCGGTCGCACGAAACACTTCATTTCTGCCTTTGGCGAACACGTAATCGGCGAAGAAGTAGAGCATAGCCTGATGAGCATCGCGGCGCAGGAAAACATTCGTATTATCGAATTTACCGTGGCGCCAAGGGTGCAAACAGATGGCGAACTGCCTTACCACGAATGGTTCGTGGAATTTGAAAATGCACCGGCGGACATAACTGCGTTTGCCAAAAAGGTAGATGATGCCATGCGCAAAAAGAACATTTATTATGACGACCTGCTTACCGGCAACATTCTTCAAACGTTGAAGATTCGCCCGATTAAGAAAAACGGGTTCATCGAGTATATGAAATCGATAGGACGCCTGGGCGGACAAAATAAAGTGCCCCGTCTCAGCAACGATCGTAAAATAGCGGATGGTCTCGCGCCGTTCCTGTAACATTCACGCCTTCGTTAATCTTTAGAAAGACACGGCAAACCATTAACCACTATTCTTTTCTGACAAGAGGTCATTCTCTTGTGTTGATAACATGACCATGAGTAAGAAACGTATTGGCATTTTCGGCTCTACCGGCTCCATTGGCAAACAAGCGCTGGACGTGATAGAAGCGCACCCCGAAAAGTTTGAAGTAGAAGTGCTGACGGCCCAGAACAATGCGGAGCTGCTGATCGAGCAGGCCTTAAAGTTCAGGCCCAACGCCGTTGTGATAGGTGATGAAAACAAGTACACCCAGGTGAAGGATGTGCTGTTCGACAAAGGCATCAAAGTGTTTGCCGGCGCCAAAGCGATGGTGGAAGTGGCATCCTGGAATACGATCGACATGATGCTGGCCGCCATTGTTGGTTTCGCGGGATTGGCCCCTACCCTTTCAGCGATTGAACAGGGCACACCGGTAGCGCTGGCCAATAAGGAAACATTGGTAGTAGCAGGCGATATCGTCATGGCTACCGCGCGCCGTAAGAACGTGCCGGTAATCCCCGTAGATTCTGAGCATGCCGCCATCTTCCAATGCCTGATCGGCGAACCGGCAGGCAGTGTGGAGAAAGTAGTGCTTACCGCTTCCGGCGGACCTTTCCTCGGTAAGAAGCCCAACTATCTTATCAATGTAAAAAAAGACCACGCCCTGCAGCATCCTAACTGGAGCATGGGCGCAAAAATCACGATCGATTCCGCCACCCTCATGAACAAAGGCCTGGAAATGATCGAAGCGCGCTGGTTATTTAACCTTACGGCCGACCAGATCGACGTGATCGTACATCCGCAGTCCATCATCCACTCCATGGTGCAGTTTACCGACGGCTCTATGAAAGCACAAATGGGCCTTCCGGACATGAAGCTGCCTATCCAGTATGCAATGGGCTTCCCACAAAGGTTGCCGAACGCATTTCCGCGGTTCTCTTTTAAAAATTATCCATCGCTCACCTTCGAAGCACCCGATACCAAAACCTTCCGCAACCTGGCTATTGCCATGGAAGTGCTTAAGATTGGTGGTAACTCCGCCTGCGTGATGAACGCCGCGAACGAAGAAGTGGTAAACGCCTTCCTCCGTAACCGCATCGGCTTTTTGCAGATGACCGAGGTAATTGAAGAAACCCTGGCCAAAATACCTTTCCAGGCCAAACCGACCCTCAACGATTATTATCTCACTGACGCCGCAGCGCGCAATTATGCTGCATCTTTGGTAGATCGCCTGGGCTGATAACAGTCTTATAACACTTAACCATTTTTAAAAAAGCATTACCTTAACGGGGTTTTAACGCAAATAAATGATAACAACGGCAATATTAGTGAAAGCAGGACAGTTGATCTTATCACTGTCCATTCTGGTGGTGCTTCACGAACTGGGCCACTTCATCCCAGCTAAACTTTTCAAGACCAAGGTTGAGAAATTCTACCTGTTCTTCGATCCCTGGTTTTCCCTCTTCAAATTCAAAAAAGGAGAAACCGAGTATGGCATCGGCTGGCTGCCGTTAGGTGGTTATGTGAAAATTTCCGGCATGATCGACGAGAGCATGGACAAAGAGCAGATGTCGAAACCACCCGAGCCCTGGGAGTTCAGGTCGAAACCAGCCTGGCAACGACTGATCATCATGATCGGCGGGGTGACCGTAAATATCGTACTCGCCTTTTTCATTTACACCATGATCCTGTGGTATTGGGGCGAAACCTACCTGCCGACTAAAAATCTCACTTATGGTATCGCAACCGACTCGCTGACCCAAAGCATTGGCTTACGCGATGGCGATATGATATTGAGCGTAGACGGCCACAAAGTCGATAACTTTCACGAGGTAGCCAAAGTGATGGTGTTAAAAGAGGCCAAAAGCATCCAGGTGGAGAGAGAAGGCCAGCAGGTAAATATCCCGATCCCCGAGATGTTTATCAGTAAAGTGATTGAAAGACGCAGCGAGTTTATTGGCGTACGCGTGCCTTCCGTGATCGATAGCGTCGGGCCCGAAAGCAAACATGCAATAGCCGCCGGCTTGCAGAAGAACGATAAAGTATTGACCGTTAACGGCGCTCCTGCTGATTACTTACACCTCATGGGGCGTGAGCTGATGAAAGCCAAAGGAAAGACCGTCAACCTCACCATCCTTCGCGGTAGCGACACCCTCACGAAGAGCGTAAGCATCCCGGCGGAAGGTGATTACGCTGGCAAACTGGGTGTTTCTATTCGTTCAGGCAAAGACGTATTTAAGTTCGTTACTACAGATTACAGCTTCGCCCAGGCCGTTCCGGCCGGCTTCAGCACCGCTGTCGAAAAACTGAAAGACTACGTGCAGCAACTGCGCCTGATATTCGTATCCAAAGAAGTGAAAGTAACTGAATCTTTAGGCGGATTTGGCGCCATTGGCAACCTGTTCCCATCAGTATGGGACTGGCAGAGCTTCTGGTCACTGACGGCCTTATTATCCGTGATTCTTGCATTTATGAACATCCTGCCTATCCCGGCACTTGACGGCGGGCACGTGTTGTTCCTGATCTATGAAATAATTACCGGTCGTAAACCCGGCGACAAGTTCATGGAATACGCACAGATCGTGGGCATGGTGATTTTGTTCAGCCTGCTGCTGTTCGCCAATGGTCTTGACCTGTGGCGTGCGATAAGAGGATGGTTCTAAACTAACTGAAATATTAAAGGGCGGCACTTGTCGCCCTTTTTTTATATCTTTGCCTTCCACCGGGGCTGACCGGTTTTGACAGCATAGGTCTTTGAAAGTGTAAGCATGTCGTGCGTTGGATAATTAGCACGTAAATCTGAATACCCAAACTTCAAATGGCGAATCTAACTACGCCATGGCTGCCTAATTAAATTAGCGCACCCATTATAGCCGCCGGAGTTGCTGCCCACTACGACTCCCGCCGCCGAATCAAACCATAGAGGGATAGGCGCATATGGTTTCTGTGAGTATGCGATGAAAAACTAAACGGATAAGGACCAGGTTGGTTTGTTTTGCCCCTGCTTGGTCCCGACAAAACAATGCAGAAATAAACATGTAGAAAGCTTTCGGAGGATGTGTTTGGACGCGGGTTCGACTCCCGCCAGCTCCACCTGAGGGGAACTTACCACAAAGTTCCCCTTTTTTATTTACAAAAAGTAAATCTAACTCATTGTTTTCTAGTGGATTATAAGTTAGTCCCGGAAACAAATGTGGGGTTCGATAACTGCCCTTTTCGTAATATAGGTGGTTATCGAACACCAGAATACTGTAGCCCTCGCAAATACCTCCTTAAGATCACCTAAACACCCAATTTCTTCTTCATAAAGCTTTAGTAAATCCGGAGCCTTTGTTGAGGTTTTCTTAAGCCGAGCACGTAATGCGGTAAGTTGCTCAAAGTATTCCCTTGACCATCTGTCGTAGGTATCCTGCGATATTTTTTGTGCAAAATACTTTTCCTCAAGATCCTTTGTCTTTTTCTCCATCACACCTATTTCCTTTTTGAGCGATTTCACTCCGAGTTGCATAGACGCATCAGTTTTTCCTAACAAATCCAACGTGGCTGTCTTAATTTCATCTAAAATATCCAAGGGAATACTAATTGCATGCAATATCCTATCGAACTGATCATGAACCTTAATTGCGGATAGATTGAGGTGCCGTCTTTCTCGGCATTTATAGTAGTAATATAGCTTACCCAATTTGCCTGTGGAAGGAGCTCCTGTAAGCGGTAAACCACAGTAGCACTTAAGTACGGATCGAAGGGGCAATTCCTCGCTCATGACGGTATTCCGAAGGCGCCCATCAAATAAATTAAAATTCTTACATGTTGTTACAACTGTACCAACTCAGATAACACCTCCTAACACCAAGAAGGCGCCACGCATGAGCAGTGGCGCCTCCAAATCATTATGTTATTCAATAATGAGGAAGTCAAGAAGTGCAGTCCCTCATCAGGCATCTAAACTCATTCGTTTTATTTTCCGGAATAGAAAATGGACTTCAAGTTATCTCGGAAATTTTTGTAACTGCATTGAAATGCTAGCACGAATCGAACTGTCTGAGAGTTGATCATTGACGTCATTCTTCTTAGATAACTCTTTGTTCATAACCTCTATCCCAGCTTTGAGCTCCTGGAACAAATCCTCATTTATTCCTATCTCAGCGCCTGAGTTCAGGCCCGTGGAAAGCCTTTTGTTCTGTACGGAGACATTCGAATAGAACCGATAGACGGTGGTTCTAAACAGGTTCATAGTGTCAACGCTAAAAGACTTATTGGCTTTCGATCTTTCAAATATATTCTTGGCTGCCGACAGGGGCAGATTAATGTGTTCTTTACTTTTGGCCAACTCTAAAAGGCGCTCGTCGGAGATTCGTTTTTGAAATCCAGCATTGCTCGCATTTGCTTCATTTAGCTGCAGCCCGTTAAGTCCAAGTGGGCTTCCGTCGAGGCTCTTGTCTCGACCACAGGCTACTAATGCCATAATGGAAATGCATATTATCAACGTTTTCATATTGGGTATTATTTGATTGAAAGGTGGTCAAATGCTTATAAGAAGAGATTGTAACTAAAGATGGGCTACAGGTAAGTTGATCTATAATTAAAGGTTATATTCGCAGCATCAGAACTTGTACTTGCCGAGTGGTGGTAAGTCCTGGGAACCGTGCCCCAGATGTAATCGCTATGTGTAATGCTGTTACCGGGCAGTAAAATTCCGGCATAGATCGTTGTACTTGATGTAAACTGTTTGGTCCAAACTAGTGTTACACCTAAAATATTGTTGTTGGTAGCTTTCCCATCCATTTGTGTACCTCCTGAAATTACCATGTCGATGCTTGAGTTTGGCGGATTGATTAATGCAAATGACTTATTCACATCACCGCCTCCGCAATTGGATAGATCAGGCCAATCACATCTTTGCTCGACCCAATTGAAATAAAGACCAGGCGAACAAGTATGTAATACACAAACATCGTCAATGCAAGCATAAAATGATTCGCAGTCGGGACCAGGCAAATAAGTTTCTTCTTGAAAACTAACTAATGCAGGACTAATAATTAATAGACTAATTAACAAACGCTTCATAAAGAAAATAGGTTTACAGGCAATATACAGACGAACTTTCATATAGAATTAGTAATTTCTAGGTATATCGATATACTAAAATATCAACTCTACGATCATCTGGTAGCCGGTCTGTTTGAACCTGACTCCAAAAACACATTTGTCTAAAAGCCTCGAGTGGTATTTCGGCAAAACTGGTTAGTAATTCCGCAAACATGATGACACCATGTTCCGCATTAAACTTGCAGCAATTCCGCCGAAAAGTGGTCCGTTTGACCTGCAGATTAGAAGTTTATTGATTGGTGTCTTCCTAAGCTGGCATGAAAAATATGTTCTAAGCGCCGCTGAGAAGAGCATGTGGTTGTCATCAGGTACAAGCCAGAAGGTGCTGGAAAATCGATTGTAGGCCTTTATTTAAGTCGTGTGTCAAGGAGATGGGACCTGCGGATCAGATAAACCTAAAGTCGCAAGCCGAAGTGCCTATGTAAGGCAAGACGAAATCCTTCGTTAACTTGCCAGGCCAGCAAACCCTGAAGTGAATTTCTTTCGCCAGTTAAAATGTGACCACTTTGCAGCGAAATCAGCTGACCACTTTGAGTGAAATATGCAGCAATGAACTACAGCAAAGAAAAAGAATACAATCCGCCAGCTTACTTTGACGGTGTGGCTTACCATGGTTTGCGAATAATTATCTATTATTGCTAAGATTTCGAAGTATTTTAATAACGATTTTATAAGCACATGGCATTGAAGCCTCTTAGTGATGAAGCGGAGTTACTGGCGATGATTGCAGCCGGTGACCAGCGTGCTTTCACTAAGATGTTCAACCACTATCAACGTGACCTTTATCTTTTCAGTAAAAGCGTTACTAAATCTGAGGAAGCCGCAGTGGAAGTGGTTCAGGATGTTTTTTTAAAAATCTGGTCAGCGAGAACAGAGCTTAGTAGCATAGACAATTTCCCCGCTTTTCTGAACCGTATTGTCCGCAATCATTCCCTGAACGTACTAAGAAAAATCGGCAGGGAAAACCGATTACGTTATCCGCTGAAAGCTGACCAGACGGGACTTGAAAACGTACTGCCGGATCAGACAACGCATCAGGAACTTGACTATAATGATGCCGTTCGGCTTCTCAATACCGTACTTGCCGAACTACCCACTCAGCAAAGGCTGGTATATCAGCTCTGCCACGTCGAAGGATTGAAATATGAAGAGGCCGCACTAAAGCTTGGCATCTCTGTGGAGACCGTCCGGGTGCACATGAAGCGTGCCATCCGCAAAATCAGGATTCAGTTCGCCAATCATGCAATTCTATACCCTTTGCTGATCATTGCCCTTGCCAGATAACTTTATATTGTTGATAATTAATCTTTTGCATCTTTTTTTGGATCCTATGTAACCCTAAGCCTCCGCCAATGGTGTCATTGTTTACGAACGCACAATTGTGCCCGTAATCGACAAATCACCAAAATGACCAACAGCAACCCAAGACTGGAGGAACTCCTGATCCTCTATCTAAACGACAAGGCGACCGATCTTGAAAGGGCGGAATTTTTTGATTATGTAGAAAACCCGCTTTATGGCGGTCAACTGGAAAGCCTCCTTTCCGGCGCGTATGAGCAAGACCGGAACGGATCAGGAATACCTCCCCTGCAGCAGCAGCTTGTTTTGAATTATATATTCGCATCCGAAGCCGTGCGCGAGCCGAAAACCCGGAATATCAGGGTCTGGCAAAGAATTGCCGTGGCTGCATCGGTTGTTGCCTTGATGATCTGCGGAACCCTCTATTACCAGCATACGCAAGACCGTCCCCAAACCATCGGTCGAAACAATGACATTGCCCCCGGAAAACAGGGCGCGACGCTGACCTTATCAAACGGAAAAAGCATCAGACTGACCGATGCAGCAAGTGGGCTACTTGCCGATGAAACAGGCGTACGTATCATCAAATCGGATAAAGGGGACCTCGTCTATGAAATCAAAGACAATCCGGGTGACGCAGAGGCTATGAACACGCTGTCAACAGCAAACGGGGAAACCTACCGGCTGCGTTTGCCTGACGGTTCCCTTGTCTGGCTGAACGCCGCCTCAAGCCTCAGCTATCGGGCAGGCCTTCTCAAAGGCGGAACAAGGCATGTTACCTTGTCTGGTGAAGGCTATTTCGAAATCGCCAAAGACAATGCCCATCCTTTTATCGTCAGGGCTGGCAAGCAGGATGTCGTCGTGTTAGGCACCCATTTCAACATCAACAGTTATCCCAATGAGGCAGCGATCACAACGACACTGCTGGAGGGCAGCGTAAAAGTAAATGCGGGTCACCTGACAAAAACCCTAAAACCGGGTGAGCAGGCCCTGAACAGCGGCGACGGCATCACGGTGGCCGTAGCGGACCGCGATAACGCGCTGGACTGGAAAGACGGGGGCTTTGACCTCAATGACCAGAATTTCAAGACGGTGATGCGCAAAATTGCCCGGTGGTATGATTTGGAGGTTATTTATGATGCATCCGTTCCCGACGATCTTGAATCCGGCGGATGGATCTCCCGGGAAGAAAAACTCTCGGAAGTACTGAAAGCAATTTCTTCAACAAGCCTGATCCATTTCAGGATTGACGGGCGCAGATTATATGTTTCGAAATAGACAACTCAAATATCATTAACACCCATTATAAATCTTAAACAGACATACATATGAAATAGAACTACGCGAAATTATTAACAAAACAACCAGACCTATTCAGATCTGGTTGGAGCCTGGTCATGTAACCAGATAAACTGATCAACCATTAACCTGCAGCGAGCTTTTCCCGTGGAAAGTTGAAGCCTGCTGCAATCAACCAAACTCAAAACAAATGTATAGATTTTATACCAGGAAACTAGGTGTGCCTGAGCGGCTGTGCCATAAAATACTGTTGATTATGCGACTAACCACCATCGTACTCATCGCATCCCTTTTACAAGTCAGTGCCGCAACATTTGGGCAGCGCATTAATTTGAACCAAGCAAATATCAAACTTCAGACAGCCCTTACCGAGATCCGCAAGCAGAGCGGGTTTAGTATGGTCTTTGACGGAAAGATCCTCTCTGACAAACAACGTGTAAACATTACTTTGAAGGACGCCTCGCTGGATGAGGCGCTCTCATCCGTTTTAAGAGGATCAGATTTGACATACAAAATCGAGGGACGGATCATCCTGATAGAACCAAAAGCAAAACCGTCGCTTCTGGATAACATCGTCAACCGGCTTAATGCCATTGACGTAAAAGGGACGGTTGTAGACGAAAGCGGGCAGCCGCTGGTGGGGGCCTCTGTAAGGGTTAAGGGAACCGGAAAGGCCGTTATCACAGGGGAAAGCGGAACCTTCACACTGACCAATGTCGAAGAAAACGCGGTCATCGTTATTTCATATCTCGGCTACCAGACAAAAGAAGTAAATGCTTCAGCCAACATGGGCGCCGTAACGCTGAGTGTTCTGGAGGGGAAGCTTGCGGAGGTGTCGATTGTCAATACAGGCTACCAGCGGATTGCACGTGAGCGAAGCGCCGGCTCATTTGGAAAGCCCGATCATGAAATTATGCGTAACCGCTCCACCAGCATGAACGTGATCCAAAGGCTGGACGGTCTCATCCCCGGACTGACCATCAACAACGCGCCGGGAGGCAGCGGCGTTTTAATACGGGGTTTAAGTTCCATCAACTCCAACCGAACGCCATTGGTTGTTGTTGACGGTATTCCGGTTGCCGACATTAATTCGATCAATCCGCAGGATGTTGCAGACGTAACCGTTTTAAAGGACGCTACCGCTGCCTCTATCTATGGCGCTAGGGCATCCAACGGCGTGATCGTGATCAGTACCAAAAAAGGAAAAGCGTCAGAAAAACTCACCATAAACTACGATGGCTTTTTGAGCTTTCAGGGTAAGCCGGACCTCGACTATCAGCCTTCTCTGACCAGCGCACAGTATATCCAGGCGGCAAGGGAAGTTTTTGATCCGGTGGCCTATCCCTGGAATACAGCATCCGCGATGCCAAGAGGGCTTAATAGCGTTGCGATACCTCCCCATGAATTAATTCTCTATAACCAGGCCCGAGGGCTGATCACCCAGGCGCAGGCCGACAAAAGCCTGGACAGTCTCGCAGGTATCAGCAACAGGGGCCAGATCCAGGACCTCTGGTACCGCAACGCTTCCTTGATGAACCACACGTTGTCCTTTAACGGCGGCGGGAAGGTGCATGCGATATATGGCTCACTTGCCTACACGGACACCAGATCCAGCCAACCCGGCGCAAAGAACCAGAGCTACAAAATTAATGTGCGACAGGACTTTAAAATTACCCCGTTTCTCAGCGCCTTTCTCATCACCGATCTGACCAACACCATCGGCTCATCTCCGCGGGAAGTAAACGTAACCAACAGGTTTTATCCCTACCAGCTGTTCAGGGATGAAAAAGGAAATAGTTTGTCAATGCCATACGTAGGAGACTTTTCTGATGCAGCAAGAGCCGAAGCGTCAGCAAGAGGCAGAATTGACCTGGACTTTAAGCCGCTGGACGACGTCGGGCTGGCTGACAACCGCAGTAACGCCCTGCTCAACAGGATCACAGGGGGAACCACACTAAATCTCTTCAAAGGACTGCGCTACGAAGGTGTCTATGGTTACATCAGGGGACACTATAAAAGCACACGATATGACGACAACCGCAGTTTCGTGCAGCGAAATGAACTCTTGCAGTTTACCGTAGCGGCAAACCCCTCGGTGACGCCTGTTTACTACCTTCCTGTGACCGGCGGAAAGTTCTTTACCAGCAATGGTATACAGCGGGACTGGACGATCAGAAACCAATTTGTCTATGACCGGGAATTTCAAAACATGCGCCACCAGGTGACCGCCTTATTGGGGCAGGAAGCGCAGGAACAGCTCCTGACCACCAACGAAGGCACCGTCAGGGGATACAGCAGACAGCTGCGCAGCGGCATGCCTGTTGATTATGCTGCCCTCAGTTTGGGTTTACAAAATCCTATTTTCATGAATAACCTCGGCAGGAGCGTGCTGCCTGCGGACTTTTACGTTGAAAGTGAAGCGCAAACCCGTTTTAACTCCTATTATGCGAATGCTGCCTACTCGTTTTTGAGCAGGTATTCGCTGAATGCCAGCTGGAGAATTGACAAGAGCAATCTCTTCGGACTGGAAAAAGGGGCACAGAACCGGCCGCTATGGAGTGCCGGCGTCAAGTGGATGATCCATCACGAACCTTTCTTTAAAGATGTAAACTTCGTCGATAAGCTCGCACTTCGTGCCACTTATGGCGTCACCGGAAATGCACCTGTTCCCGGCACCGCTTCCTCTTTCGACATCCTGACTTCCGCTTCTTCGGCTTCTTTGCCGGGCGGCAGGACTCTCTCGATAGCCACTCCTGGAAATCCCAAGCTTTCCTGGGAGAGCACCGCAACCGTAAACTTCGGAATCGACTTTGCGTTGCTTAACAATCGCATCTCCGCTTCGGTGGATTATTACCGGAAAAAAACCAACGACCTGATCGGCCAGCTGGGCGTGAACGCGCTTACCGGCTTTTCCACCATCGTGGGAAACTTCGGCAGCCTGCAGAATAATGGCATTGAAGCTTCGATCACTTCGACCAACATCGACCTAGCGAATTTCCAATGGACGAGCCACCTGGCCATAGCTTATAACAAAAACCGGATCACCGAACTAAGGCTGCCCGCCCCTGTGACAACAGGTGAACAGCTGATCAGCCAGGTCTATTTCCCCGGTTACTCGGCGTATGCGCTTTTTGCCTATAACTATGCCGGCCTGGATGCCATGGGTGATCCCATGATCAGCCGGGCAGACGGCAGTGTGACCAAAGCCAGAAATGTCTCTGTGCCTGCTGATATCGCTTACAAAGGCACAAGCCAGCCGCCGGTCAGCGGAGGGCTCACCAACACGTTCTCCTATAAAGGATTTTCACTGGGGCTTAACGCAGTGTTCAACCTGGGACATAAAATGAGAAGAGACGTCGGAAACTTTTATACCGGCCGGTTGATCGGCACAAACGCCCTTGGCCTGATTGCGGGCCGTTACACTTCGGCCATCAACTTAAACCAGGGGAATATCCATACCATTTTCAATGAGCGCTGGAAGCAGCCCGGAGACGAGCTCCTTACAAATGTGCCTGCTTATGTGAGCAACACTTCGCTTTCCACCAGCAGGCGCGATATCGGATATTTCATCAACGGGGACCTTAATGTACTGGATGCCTCCTACGTAAAAATGAGGGACATCACCCTCTCCTATTCATTGCCACAGAGGCTCGTAAACAACCTGAAGGTCGGCAGCATCACACTGAGGACACAGGTCTCAAACGTGATGCTCTGGAAAGCAAATAAATACGGAATCGATCCTGAATTCTTAGGAGGTATCCGAAACATGCAGGGGGTGATAACCGCCGGTGCAAACGTGTCCTTTTAATTTAAAAGTATAGAGAAATGAAACATACTATATATTCAACCTTGTTTTTACTGGCGTTAACGTTGGGAGCCTGTAAAAAGAGCTTTCTTGAAATCACGCCCTCAGGAAAAGTAATTGCGGAAACAACCGCTGACTATGACCTGCTGCTGAACAGCCTGACACTGGGAAACCAATTTATGACCTACGCGCAGGCCATGGGTGATGAGATGGCGGCAATTGAGCCCTATTTTGGCGGAACTACGCTCCAGCAGCAGCGCGCCTTTAAATGGGAGAGCACCATTTACGAGCGGGAGGAGGATGCCCCGGAGATTATGTACCCGACCACCGCACTATATATTTACAATAAGATCATTAACGAAGTAAGCGACTCAAAAAATGGCAGTGATGCGCAGAAAAACGAGGTAAAGGCCGAGGCACTGGCGGGAAGGGCATGGACCTATCTGCAGCTCATCAATATCTTCGCCAAGCCATACAATGCCTCCACCGCGTCTGCAGACCCTGGTTTTCCAATCATCCGGGAAGCCGATGTGACGATGGGTGATTTTCCGAGGTCCACCGTCAAAGAGGTGTATGACTTCATCATCAAAGACCTTCAGGACGCCATCCCTGGTCTCCGCCCTGTTCCGTTACACAGGTTCCGGATGTCAAGACCTGCAGCTGAAGCCCTGCTTGCCAAAACCTATCTGTTCATGGGGAACTTTACCGAAGCGCTTCCGCACCTGAACAACGCCATGGCCGGCATTGCCGCCTCAACCTACCCCGTGATACTGTATGATTATAACACGGCTTTTGCAACCGGCCCTCTGGCCCCGGTAACTGAATTCGGACCAAGTATACCCAACCTGTATAACAATCAGGAAAGCCTCTACTCCAGGCAAACTATGGGCGACTGGACGTCCCTCACCAACGCCCTGCTGCTAAGGCCGGAGACAATGGCGCTTTATGGAGCATCTGACCAGCGCAGAGTGTTTACACGGAACAACCCCTTTCCCGGAGGAGCAGCATTCCCGCGGAATATGGCGCAACGGGTCGCCCCCTTTTCACCGATCATCGGCATGGTCGTCCCTGATGTTTACCTGATGCGTGCAGAAGTGAGGGCACGTCTGAACGATCTCACAGGAGCTGTTAGTGACCTGGAAGCGTTAAGGGTCAAGAGAATGCCTGCGGCAGACGCTTCGGTCCCTGCACCGGTTGCCGCAGACCGCGCTTCCCTGGTGAAATTTATCCTGGAGGAACGCATCCGGGAATTTGCAGCCCTGGGTTACCGCTGGTTTGACATGAGACGCCTTTCGGTTGATCCTGAATTCAACGGCACGGTGAACAAGCAGCATATCTTATACACGGCTGACGGAAACATATCGCAAACCTTTACGCTAACGGCCGACAGGCTGACATTTAAACTGCCGCCGAAGGTATTATTCGAAAATCCCGGCATGCAGGATAACCCTTAGATTACAATCAACGTTGTTAAACAATCGTGATAAAAATATTCATATGAAACTTAAACCAGTCATTATATTACTCACACTTCTCTTTCCAATGGCGATCCACGCACAGACTGCAGAAAGCGGAACCCAGGCAAAATCAAAAAGCCAGTCCGATCGTGAGCAACTCATCCAAAAACTATATGTGGAGCCAGACGGCCGGAATGCTGAACTGATCGCTGCTGACATCCTAAAAAAATTGACACCGATACAGCATGGGCCAGTGAAAAAAGCAAGCGCGATATCTACAGGGTGACTCCGCTGTATGCTTATCTGGAAGCCGAAGACTTTGATGGCTTCAAGCGGTATTTAGCCAAACTGGGCGAGGTGACCGGAACAGAAAGGATTCATTTTGCAACTGCGGCATACGCCCGTCGGTTGGTGAGGAAAGGTATTGACCTGGATTTCGCCAGTCAGCTGATCCAAAAAGAAAGGGCCTGGGCAAAACAAAAGATGTTGCAGGCCGCTGACGAAAGCGAGGGCAGAAGATTTGCCTATGCCATGTTTACCGCTGACTATGCAGCATTGTTGTCCAAGAAAGGGGAAAAGCAAAAAGCATTGGATCTTTATAAAGAAGCAATGACCTACAACACCCACCGAAAAGAGGCTGATCTTACCAATGCTTATTTAGCGCTGGCCACCGAAATGGTTTCCAAATCCCAGCTTAAAGCTGAAATGGAAACATTGGTGAAGAACGGGATGGCAACGGCCAGGATCATCGATAAGATGAGGACTTTCTATGTTGAAGAGAAGGGCAGTGAGACAGGCTTCGACAGTTACCTGGCTTCCTTCAACGGAGACAAACTTCAGGAGAAAATCAAGTCACTACAAAAGGAGATGCTCAACGAACAGGCACCCGATTTCCATTTAAAAGATCTGAACGGAAAATCCGTAAGCCTGGCGGGTCTGAGGGGCAAAACGGTCGTGCTGGATTTCTGGGCTACCTGGTGCGGCCCTTGCAAAGCGGCATTTCCTGCCATGCAGGCGATGGTCAACAAATATAAAAATGATCCGGAGGTGCAGTTCCTGTTCATCGATACCTACGAGCGTGGCGATGCTAAGGAAAAAAACGCCCGTGATTATATGACGCAAATGAAATACACCTTTCAGGTCCTTATGGACAACACGGATGAGGTGGCGAAAAAATACAATGCCAAGAACATTCCCGCAAAATTCGTCATTGACAAAAACGGAATGCTACGCTTCCGGGCGGCCGGCTTCAGTTCCGACGCAGACCTGATGGAAGAAATTGAGGCAATGATCACACTAAGTAAATAAATAGATGATGAGAGCTATTAAAATAACGGCTTTTCTCCTGCTGCTGGGCTTTGCAGTAAAGGCTCAGCAGCCATTCCTCATAAACGGCACACTGACGGGAGATGTGGAGGGAAAAACGGTGTACTTGCTTCGCGGCGACGATGAAAGAAACAGGGAAGTGGTCGACAGTGCCATCATTAATAAAGGTCGGTTCCAGTTCAGGGGGAAAACCGATATTCCCGAAGTATATGTGGTCAGGATCTATCTAACGCAGGACCGCAGTTTTGTTAACAATAAGCTTGAATACATACCAAGACCGTCGATACCTGTGCTGATTGACGGAGGTACCATTCAGATAGAGGCCAGCCTGAAGGACATTCCGATGAGTTCTTTATATGGAGGGCATGACCTCTCTAAAGTGAAAATCTCCGGTTCATTGGTCAACCAAGCTTATATGGGATATCTGCAAATCGAATCCACTGCCCTGGCATCGTCCGCTCCCTTGAAAAAATCCTACAAGCAGTATTTGAACAAACGGCCGAATGTATCGTTGTCCGAAGGCATTGATCTAATCGGCAAACTGGACCGTGCGGACAGTGTGTTCAAAAATTCGATCATTTCCTTTATTCAACGGAATAAAGACAACCCCGGTGCACTTTATGCCATCCGTAAGAATTATGCTTCCAACATCGGGTTCTTTTCCTCGGGTGAAATCGAGGATCTGCTGAACTCGTTTTCAGCAAAAGTGAAGGCCACGTCCTATCACAGGGCTACATTGAAGCAGGCAGGCGAGATAAAAAAGTCGGCCACGGGTAGCCACTACGCGGATGTAAACTTACAGGATACAAACGGAAAGCCGGTAAAGCTATCCGAGCTGGTTGGCAAAGGGCGGTATGTACTTCTGGACTTTTGGGGTCCTTGGTGTATCCCCTGCCGTAAAGAGTTTCCCTTTGTTAAAGAGACCTATAAATTGTACCATCCCGAGGGCCTGGAGATTATTGGCATCTCGGTAGATATGGACGAGGCAAGATGGTCAAAGGCGATGAGCGAAGAACAGCTGCCATGGCCTCAGTTCGCTTATCTGAATAAGGAAGAGGCGAAAAAAGGCCAGCACCTTTATAACTACTTCGGCGGGATTCCGTTCTGCGTACTGATCGGCCCCGACGGACGAATTGTTGACAGAAATATGAGCGGTGCATATATGGATAAAAAGCTTATTGAAATATATGGAAATAGGTTCACCGCCAGGTAGCCGTGCTGCAGGCCGTTGCCAAGACTACCTGCGTTCTTCACAAATGATAAATAATGCCGTACCTGGGTACGGCATTATTTATCATCTTAAGTTTACCCCGGATATTGTTCCTACCTGCTTCACTAGCCAAACGAGAGGATAAAAGGACTGAGCATGATAAGCTTGATTATTAAGACACCAGACTAACTACAGAGGTCAGGTTCAGACTACCAAACCCACTCCTGATGTCCTCTAAATCCAGATCACACATTAGATCATCTTCTTTTCTTATCCCTGTTCTGGCATATTTTATTAAGTAATTGTAATACAGGAACTAAGGATTCGATAGTAAGCTCATTAGCTCCACGACTATTTTTATCATGCGTCTTTCCCGATGGGAAAGACGCATTTTTTTTGCCGCAAAGCTTAGATTACGGTAGCAACTTATAGCCGTCAATTAATATCGGTCATCAGTCTGGGCCAACAAGCAAGTTTACGGCTCATTGTACCCAAACAACCTGAACTTCTTACACCAGGCAAGAAATCGGTCCAGCCCGCGCTGGTCCAGCTGCTCGATATGAAACAGTTTATGTGGAAAAGGAATTGCATTAGTGTAAATACCATCATTTGCAAAAACCAGCGCGGTAATGGCTTGCCCGGCAAAGGAAACATTGCCGTCCTGGATCATCACCACGCAATCATAATCGCTGCATTTCTGCACGTATATGCTGTTCCCATTGTTCCACAAAAAATCGGCAAAATCATAAAGCAATTCATTTTCGCTAATAAATAGATATCTCATCGTTTCCATCTTTTATGTGTCCATAACCAGCCGTAGGGCTCTTCCCGGATGTTGCCCTCCAACAGATCAACATACCGGCGGGTGACAGCACCTTCGGCCATGGCGGCCGCGTTGGCGCATATAGGCAGGCAACTTACTTTGTAGCACCCTCGTGACAACTGCGCGATGTGCATGTACACTACCGCAGACCCGGTGATCCGCGCAAGTTTTTCCATACCGGATGACAGGTAAGTGGGTTGGTGCAGCAGGATGAACCGATATTTTTCATCTTTGATCATCGGGCATTGATCAGCGAGAAACAGGTAAGCTGCCGGCGATGAAAACTGCGTGAGCATATGCCGTACAACCGACTTATCGGTGAGTAGCCGCATACCGAAACGACATCGTATCCTGATCATCAGTTTATTCATGGCCTGCGACCCGAGCGGCTTATACACGGCATACACCTCATGTTGCAGCTTATAGGGCAGGAAGTTTAACATCTCCCAATTGCCGCAATGCCCGAGGCCGACTACCACGTTTTGCCCGGCGTTCAAATACTCGTTCAGCAGTTCAAGATTGTCGAATACAATTTTCCTGTCCATTATTGTCGCCGGGGCCGATATGCTATTGATCATCTCGGCGAAGTAGTCGGAAAAGCTGGCGTAGAACTTCTTCACAATGCAATGTATTTCCCCGTACTTCATTTCAGGAAACGAACGTGCCAAGTTTTGGATCACTACAGATTTCCGGTATCCAAACACGTGATAGACCAGGAAAAACGTACATGAACTCAGGCCATAAAGAAAAGACATCGGCAGAAGACTGAGAAGGTAAAACAGACCATATAACAGCTTCATCTTAAAATGCCATTTTAATGCCAACAGATGCGTAACCTGATGCCTGGAAAGAGTACTCCTTGTCCCGGAAGATGCTTTTCAGTTTCCGGTCATTGATGCTTGCCGGACGCCAGGCACTCAAGCCCACAGTAATCGGAATGGAAATTTTTTTACCAATTTTGAACTCAGGGCGAAGGCCGGTTACCAGATACACATGCGAGAACATCTTATCCTGTCCGTTTTGTTCCAGTAGCGCAGTCTGACCGTTCATTTCGGCCACAAGGTCTAATCGAAGGCGTTCGGAGAATTCATAACCTGCGGCTACCTCGAGTCCTTTTATCACAGCAATCTTTACATCGTATTTCCCCTCTGTGCGCCAGTTAAGGTAAACAGCCGGAAACACCATGGGTACGCCGAAGGAGTTATTTAGCGCGAGCCCGCCACCTAAATCAAGATTCGGCCGCAGATGCCGAATAAATATCACGCCGGCGCTACCCAATACATTTTTCAAGCTTATACGGGAAAGGTCGGTACCGGGCATAAATACGCCGCCACCAACGTTTGCCATCAATGACCATTTATCGTTTAATGGTCTCAGGTGATTCAGGCTTACGCCCATATTGAGAAGCTCGTCTATCACCAGTGGCTCGGTAAAATTCTTGTTTTTGAGTCTTGCATAGGCACCTCCCACACTAACAGACCACACAGTGGGCCGGTTGTTGATATCCGTTTTTTTAGAGATAGGGATGTTTACGCCACCCTGGAAAACCATGGCCGATCCTTTGCTATCACCGATACGTTGGCTCGTTTCCCCTTCTGCGACCTTATAGTGCGATTGTCCGAAATATTCAGTTTTAAACGTGACCTGGGCGAGTAGAGCAGGGTATATGCAGAGTGCCAGTAACGATAACGCGAGCGTCTTTTTCATCTTTTTTTTAACAAAGAAAGACTCCTGATAACGGACTATAAAGTGAGAAGCGACAGAGTTCAGGATCGACAGGATGAATTTCAGGATTATGACTCCATGACGCCATCCATCCATTTGAGGAAGTCCGGCACACGAATACGGCTAACCAGTACCTCATGCGGGCATGCGGGAACAAACGATAGTTTTAACCGGCTGTTGAAGTATTTGGACACATTTTCAATTGCCTTTAATTGGCCGATGCAATTACGCGATACGCGGAAGAACAGGCGTTTGTCAAGTTGGTTTTCGAGTTGGTCCAGCGTATAATTGATGATGTGCCGTTTGTTTTGAAACGTGTGCAGGAACACTACCTTTTCCTCACTGTAGAAGTGCGCGATATCAGCCGTTTCGATATAATGGTAATTATCTCCCTTCGATATAAGAAATCGATTTTTGATTTTGTTGATCAGTAATTGCTCGAGGTTGTGTGGTGTGGTGCTTGCAGCAGACGGGAGAATCCGCTGTTCAAATTTGTGAAGCGCAGCTTCCAGCTCCTTTTCATCAAAGGGCTTCAGCAGGTAATCAATGCTGTTTACCTTAAATGCTTTAATCGCATGTTCGTCGTAAGCCGTGGTGAAAATCACCGGCGTGTTCACCGATACGTGGCTGAATATCTCGAAGCAGTTACCATCGGACAGCCGGATATCCATCAATATTAAATCCACTTTGCTGGTTTTAAGGCAGGCAATCGTCTCAACGACAGTCTTTGTCCATTGTTCCATTACATAATCGGAGCGTAAGGCCGTCATCATGCGCTTCAACTCTTCATACGCAAACCTTTCATCTTCAACAATAAGGTACTTCATAATTCAATGTAAGGTATTTTTACGGTGAACAATTGCCCGTTGTCTTCCACCACGACGTCCCTGCCGTATAAAGCATATTGCCT
Source organism: Chitinophaga horti (assembly GCF_022867795.2). NCBI lineage: Bacteria > Pseudomonadati > Bacteroidota > Chitinophagia > Chitinophagales > Chitinophagaceae > Chitinophaga > Chitinophaga horti. Next base: position 3,761,451 of record NZ_CP107006.1, read on the forward strand.
GGTCAGGTATTTAAGCCCGATGCCGGCTTTATCAATATCATTGGATGGCTGGATGTTATTCTGCACGACGAGCAGGTCTTTACCAATAATTACTTTGATGACCAGCGGGGAATCCTCGGTAGCGATATTGTGCTTAAATACGTTCTCTATCAGTAGTTGCAGCGTTAGCGGGATTATCCTATGCTTGTCGGCCAGCTGTGTTTTTTCCAGCAGAAAGGTAAAGCAATTCTCAAACCGCATCTTCATCAGGAACATATAGAAGTGGAGGGCTTCAACCTCGTCTTTCACTAAGACCAGTGGTTGCTGGTTGAGTGAAAGTACATAACGATAAGTTTTCGAGAGCGCTTTGGTAAACTTATTGGCATTTTCCGGGTTAACGTAGATCAGTGAAGACAGTACGTTCAGCGAGTTAAACAAGAAGTGTGGGTTGATCTGCGCCCGCAACGTTTCATGCTGGAACAGCAAAGCTTCTCTTTTCGCCTTCTCTGAATCAGCAATGGCCTTTTGCTCCGACCGGAAGTAATAGATTAACTCAAACGCCAACAAAATGGGAATATTGGTGGTCATCGCAAAAGCAAACTTCACCAGGAAGGAAGGCATTCCTACGCTGGAAACATTGAACACGTTGTATATCATGAAATTGAAAGCACCTAACAGCACCAGGCAAATAATGGTGAGACCTGTAAGACCGGCAATAATGCGGTACAGGATATTCCTCGTATACTTGTTCAATAGCAGGAGCAGACCGTAATCGGCAATGCACATGGCGAGAATTACTATGTAATGCGCCGAGAGCTGAATATGGAAATTGGTCCATAAATCCTCCTTCATTAAAATTATGCTGAACAGCAACTGGCACAAAGCATAGATGAGTGTGGAAAAGATAAAAATGAGCAGCGTATTTACCTTTACTTTCTTAAGTTGATCCATGTACCAAAAATAAGGCTTACCCGATGGATTTGGGAGAATCATCCGATGGACTTCATTTTAAAGGGGATGGATTTGAGGAATCCGTCTTTCAGAAGGCTCCCCGACGCAAAAACACCCTCCTTTTGTCACATTCCTACCCTCCCGATTTCAATTCCAATCCCTACATTTGATCCATACTAAAGACAAAATTATGCCCATCATCAATCCACACATCAACTTCAACGGAAATGCCGAGGAAGCATTTCAATTTTATAAATCAGTATTCGGAGGAGAGCTTACAAAAATCATCCGCTTCAAAGACATTGCGAGCGACGAATTTCCCATCCCCGAAAAGGAGGAAAACAAACTCATGAACATTGCATTGCCCATTGGCAAGAGTAATATGCTCATCGGAAATGATGTACCCAGTTTTATGGGCACCGTCAATGAGCAGGAAAACAGAAGTAAGATTTCAATAATAGCCGAAAGCAAGGACGAGGCTGACAAATTATTCAATGGACTTTCAGCTGGCGGAACAGTAGAAGTACCGCTTAACGAAAATCCAGACGGAGCCTATTTTGCCATGTTCAGAGATAAATATGGCATTGAATGGATAGTGAATTTTGACCCGAGGGCAAGTAATTAAAAATCTATCCTTTCGCGGCGGTAATCGACTTTAGCACTAGTGCAACTCCGCAAATAACAAACAGGCCAAAACCGGCGAGTGACAAGTTTAACAGCATTGAGGCACCGCTCCAATGATTAACTTTCCAAAGCACGCCGAGGCTGATCAACACAACGCCTAACAACAGGCCAGATAAAAGTATCTTTTTCATAAGTTATAGTTGTCTGTAATAAATGACGATGGGTTTACCCGCAAAATACGATAAATCAGGATAAAGGGAGGCCTGACCAGACCTCCCTAAAAAATTATCTTCTTTTCCTATATAGCAACAAGCCTGCCGCAAACAACAACAACGTACCAGGAATTAACCCAAAGAATATAATCCGCATAGTGAGAATCCCCTTATCATCGCTGTCAATTACATCTTTAGAACGAATAGCCCCCGTATTCACCGGGAAATCTCCGTACGTAAACCAGCGAAACGCTTCGGTAATCAACTGCTGGTTCCAGTTGTAAGGCTTACGCCGCGCCAGTTCGCTCGAACTCATGAAGTCGGCATCGCCGCTTACGATGATGCGTTGCTCCTTGCCATTTACAGTACGCGAGGCCGCCACCACCAGTGCTGACTTATTTTTAGCCTCCACCAATGGAACGGTATTAAAACCCAAAGAATCTCCGTACGCCAGCGGAATAGCGCCCACCATCGACACTACGCCATTATCAGCCTTGTAACCGCCGAGTTTCGGCGCAATGCTGCCCGCACTATCAGCAAACCTGGCGAGGATGAAATCCGGCGCATAATCGCGACTTTCTTCCAATATCACGGAGTCACCGGGATGGATGTCGATCTGTGCCAGCAATGGCTTCACGATCTCCTGCGATCCCGGTTCGGTGATGATGAAGAGGTTTCGGCCGCTGGCCACATATGCAGTCAGCCTAGCTTGCGCTTCGGGAGTAAAGGCGGTTTTAGGGTCGGCAATGACCAATACATTTGTGGAGGCGGGGATGTCTTGCTGTGCAAGGTTCACGGTATCCACGTTGAAGCCCTGGTTAATGAGCGCGCCCCTGAAAGCCAATTCGTTTACGAAGGTGCGAAACTCCGCGTCGCCGGCTTTGGTAATACTGCGTTCGCCGTTACCGCGAACGAAGGTTACTGAAGGGATTTCGGCAGGTGTGATCAATCGCTTTAAGGCTGCGGTAAACTCCTGTTCGCCGGGATAAATGCGGATGTCGTTATAGTAACGGAGAAAGGTTTTCTTTTCTCCGTACTCGAGCAGCCGCACCAGGCGGTTTTCTTCGGGGTTCAGGTCCACGAGCTTGCGCACTTCTTCGGGCTTCAGCACTTTTTTGTAATCGAGGTCCTGGATGTCGGCTACTTTTTTTGCAATAGCAGCATCGCTTTCGCCGGGGTAATTTTTATACAGGCCTTCGTTATTGGAGAAGTCGTAGTAGTACACGTACTTCATTTCCATATCGGGCATGAAGCGGCGGTAGGGCGTCAGTATCCTTTCGTCTTCGCTTTTCTTTTCGGGGGCGCCCAGGTAGTAGTTGTTATCCAGTATGTTCACATAGGTAGTCACTTTCAGCGGATGTTCCATCTTGCTGATCAACGCGCGGCTTTGAGCGCCAAGGGTGTGGGTTTTCGTGGCCGTCATATCCACGTAACCGGTAAGGGATGGAATGGTACTGATGTAAGCAATGACAAAACAAAGGGCGACTAGTCCGAAGTAACGCACGGTGCGGACTGCTGCTGGCCTGGCTTCGCGCTGGTCCTGCAATCGCATGGTGGTAATGGCTAAAAAGAAGCCGATCACGATCAGGAAGTAAACAATGTCCTGTGTGCTGATCAGGCCGAAAATAAATTGCTCGGTCCTGCCGGCAATAGAGATAAAATAGGTGATGTGACGTACGGTATCGTTACCCTGGAACAGTCCACCAACGAAGTTCAAACCCGCCAATACGGCCAGTGTACTGATCGCAGCCACTACCTGGTAGGTGGTGAGTGAACTCATAAACAGACCGATAGCGGAATAGGCACAAATGAGCAAGTACAGACCTGTCGCGCCGGAAACCAGGAACACCCAATCGATATTGGTAATGAAAAAAGAACCGGCTATGGCATACAGACAAATAATTACGAGCAGCAACGCGCCGTAACCCATCATGGCCACGTATTTACCCAATACAATATCTCTTACTTTGATGGGAGAAGAGAGCAACAGTTTAATGGAACCGCTGTGCATCTCACGGCTGATCAGCCCCATGGTGAGCAGTGGAATATAGAAGTACAGGGTGCTTTTCACACCGGGATAAAACCCTTCCTGTAAGCCTGCGTAGATCATGGCGGTGACATCGGAAAAGTGATTCCCCATTCTTTGGGCGCGACCGATCATCTGGATATAATGGAGGAAGTTAACACCGATCTGTATGGGAAACACGATCAGTATGAGCCAGGCCACAGGCGAATGAAACAGGAGGCTTAGCTCCTGGCGGGCTATTCTGAATATTACTTTCATTTTTGTTCGGTGTGTTTAAATGTTTTGTTGGATAACTGGGCAAAAATGGCATCCAGTGAGCTCTTCTCCAGGGTGATCTCTTTCAGCCGCCATTTGCGCTGAACGCTGGTTTCCACGATGGTTTCGGCAATATCGGCGGCTACTTCAAAGCGCACGCGAACGGTTTTATCCGACAGGTAGGTCACTTCTTTGATGCCTTTGATCGAACGTAATTCCTCGGCTGGCGGCGGGTTTTCCATGGTGGCCACAAAACTATCGGGCTCTATGTAGTTGTTAAAGGTGTCCATGGTGTCTTTAAACACGATCTTTCCCCCCTCGATCATAATAATATCCTCGCAGGTTGCCTGTATCTCCGACAAAATATGCGATGAAAATATCACTGACCTATCTGCCGCAATCTCTTTGATCAATTGACGCACTTCCAGTATCTGGTTAGGGTCAAGGCCGTTAGTCGGTTCGTCCAGTACGACCAGCAAAGGGCGATGAATAATGGCCTGTGCGATGCCCACACGCTGACGATAACCGCCGGACAAATTCCCGATCAACCGGTTAGAGAAGTGTGCTACGCCGCAACGTTCTTTCACGGTATCCACAGCTGCTTTGATCTTACTTTTCTCGATCAGGCGCAAATGCGCGCAATAGGTAAGATATTCGTCCACGGTTTGTTCCAGGTAAAGCGGCGCGTTCTGTGGCAAAAAGCCGATCCGCTTTTTCGCTTCCTCCGGCTGCTCGCGCATGTCAATACCCTCTATCAGCACGCGGCCGCGGGTCTGGCTCAGCACACCGCACAAAATGTTCATGGTAGTAGATTTACCGGCGCCATTGGAGCCAAGTAATCCGACTATACCGTTCCTGTTGATCTCGAAGCTGATATTCTGCACCGCCCAGTCTTTACTATAGCGGTGGTACAGCCCTTCGATTTTTACGATATTATCTTGCATTGTTAGAATGATTACGCAATAGGAGGTGAATGGTGCTGGCGTTATACCAGCACCATACCAGGCATATGGCTGATTTTTATTTTATGGATTTAGCTGCCAGTCCGGGTTAAACACGGTCGCGTTAGGCCACAGTTGACGCAGGTATTTATCGCTGTTCGGCTGCAATTCGTACTCAGTGCCTTCCGCTGTATGCTTCACGGTTTTCTGGAAACGGGTCTCTTTGTTCAGGCGTTTCATATCGATCACACGCATGTTGGTGAAAGCAAGTTCGCGCCTTCTTTCTTCCAGCACGAAACGTAATACCTGTTCATTATTATTACCGAAATCGGCCGCCGTAAACGCTTTGTAGGCAGCAGGCGTAATCCTGTGCTCGCGCAGCTTATTTATATCTGCCAGCGCCTCGTTCTTAAGGCCTTCGCGGGCATTACATTCGGCGCGTACGAGGTACATCTCGGGCACATTGAGATAATTGTTATAGAAATCGCCACGGAGGTAAATTTTTACTTTATAGCGATTCATATAGTTGAAAGGTGGCGCTGGCGGCCAGCCGTCGGCGTAGTACAGCGTCCAGCGTTTGTCGTCGTTGGTAAACAGGGCGCTCAATTCCGGCGAGGCGCATACGTCCATCGCCAAACCAAAGGGGCGCAGGAAGTGGCGGGCCACAATGCTCTCCGGGTTACGCTGCCCGTCCGGAATATCCGTCCAGCCCAGCGGTGCCCCCGGTACGTTCGGGAAGGGACCAGGAATAAGTATCTTATACTCGTTCATATTCTTAAGCGTTCCCTGTAAGGCAATGGCTTCATTCGCATTGCTGCGGGCATTTTCATAATCGCCCATAAACAGGTAAGCCCTCGCCAAGACCGCATATCCACCGGCTTTCGAAGCCCGGAATTTGGTGAGTTTATTTTTGAGGGGCAAATCCTTTAACGCTTCAGTAGCATCCTTGATCACCTGTTCGTACACTTCGGCCACGGTATTGCGATCGAATTTTGCATTGATATCGGCCTCCAGCGCCAAAGGCACACCTGGCATCGTAGCGGCCTTCGCTGCATCGTAGTGATGCGCGTACACGTTCACCAGCAGCAAATGTTCCATCGCGCGATGCAGCAACGCCTCTGCACGCACGGCTTTCTTATTGGCTTCCGTACCTTCCGTCGCATCCATGATATTGTTGATAATGGTATTGTAGTAGAAGATGCGTTTATAGCCTTCGCTCCACAGGAAATCATTTGCACCCTGGTCGTACGGGTTGGTATTGAAGGTATAGATCCGGCGGCCGTGCAGCTGTTGTTTCGAATACAGGTTGCCCGGCTCCCCTTCCGGCAGAAAGGCATCGTCGCTCTGAAGATCCCAGAAGTAATCGCCAAAGTTCACCGTGGTACCGGAGTTGAGCATATTCTCAAAATCGGCGGTGGTCGTCGGAATAAATTTATCTTTCGGTTGAATATCCAGGAATTTGTCGCAGCCGGTAAGTGCAACGATACTAATGATATATAAAGTTAGTTTCTTCATGATTCCTCGTTTTAGAAAGTGATATCAATACCTGTCATGAATACGCGGGTTACGGGCAGCAGTCTTTCCGCGTACTGACCAGCGTGATAATATGCTTCAGGATCTATACCCGCATCGTTCCTGAACCAGGCGAACGGATTTTGCACCTGCAAGGTGAGTTTCGCGTTCTGCAGTTTCTTTTGTCCGGGTAACAGCGGCGCAAAGTTGTAACCAAGGGCGATGTCGCGCACTTTGATGTAATCGCCTTTCAACACGTTGTTGTTTCCGGCATAATGCAGCAGCGTGTAGTACGTGCCGCCATTACCTTTGATATCCGGAGCGGGCATCATGCCAGGTATTTTCTCGTCACCAGGCTGGCGCCAGAAGTTAGCCGAACGGCGGTCGGTATTGCGGGGCGGGAAGTTGTTGGAAATAGCTGGCACCACATCACGGATCACATTGCCGCCATTGCCGATCAACATGACGTTGAGCGAAAACTGCCTGTAGCTGAAGCTGTTCGTAAAACCCGCAGTATACTTGGGACGAAGTGTACCACTATATTCCAGCGCGTTGATATCGGTCATGTTGGCCACAATATTGCCATTCTGATCATAGTTTTTCACGAGGGTGCCTTTCGCATCGTATACCATTACAGACCCATTGGTCGGATCGAGTCCGCCATATTTGAAGCTGAATACAGCATCCATTGGGTAACCAATGCGGTTTACGCCATAACCTTGTGTGAGCACATAGATGTTTGCATCCTTGATATTGATTTCCGTCATTTTGTTTTTATTGAAACTCAATGACAGTGTGCTGCTCCAATTGAAATTTTTATCGACGATGTTCGCGGTGTTCAGCGATAGTTCCACGCCTTTGTTATTCAGGCTACCGTAGTTGATCAGCGCACTTGGGAAGGCGTTCGTGGGATCGATCATTTTCTCTCCCAACAGATCAGATGTTTTGCGGATGTAGTAATCCAGCGATCCGGAGATGCGGTTCTTCAGGAAACCGAAATCGATACCAATGTTCGTAGTTGCTGTTTTTTCCCAACGCAGCAGTTTGTTAGGCGGGAGGATAATATCTGTGGCTGCGGCTTCGGCCTCCGAAAAGAAGGTGGTACGCGCCTGCAGGTAGGGGCCTACTGTACGGGCTACCGTGCCACCTAAACCGTAGGTGGAGCGAATAGTCAGATTACTTAACCAGGTCACGTCTTTCATGAAATCCTCTTCGGTCAATCGCCAGCTTCCGCCAACGCTCCAGACTGGAAGGTAGCGGTAACGGGGATCTGTGCCGAAAAGGTTTGAATTATCTACACGTACGCTTCCGGTAACGTTGTACTTTCCATTGTAGGTGTATCCGGCATTTGCATAAGCCGATATGTAACGATCTTCCTCTTCTGTGAAATTATTGTATCGGTTAAACTGGAGCATGAAATCACTGCCGAGTGATTGCGTGCCTTTCAGGTTGCCCAGCGCTACTTCATCTACCGGTGAAAATACAAGATTGTTATCGTTATAGCCCATCTTAAACACCGTGGTGGCTTTGTTCTGAATAGCACGTGCTTCAAAGCCTGCCAGTGCAGTCACCTGGTGCTGCATACCAAAGCGCCGGTCGAAGTTAAGCTGCGCACGCGCGGTGTATGATCTTGAATTGTAACGGTTTTCATAGAGTTGTCCACCGTCGGGCACATTTTTGATGAGTTCATTATTGATCAGCTGCGCAGCGTCGTTGATCATATTTTTAACGTAGTACGAATTGCCGTTGTAGTATTCCTTTGTAAGACCAGCACCACGTTCAGTCTGGTACTTCAGGTCGAGCGATAGACCTTTGATAATTCTTGCTGTAAAACCGCCCTGTAACCGGAAGTAGTTGGAAGCGTAAGAAAGGTCCTGGTTATCGAGTTCCTGCAAGTGATTAAACGTTTCATCATAAAGACCCACACTCTTCAACCGCTCTATTTCGTAAGCCGATTTCAGTTTGGTATAGGCGGCAGGGCTACCATCAGGATTTTGAAGGATTTCGTAAGGCATGTTGAAGTAAAGTCGATCCGGCGTTTCGCGGATAAAACTTCCTTTGCGGATATTCGTATGCGCACCTACTTCTGCATCCAACCATTTAAACACTTTCATTTTATCGCGCAGTGTTACGTTCACATCCGAGGAGCCTGTCTTCAAAGCATATTCATTTGCCCCGGTGAAGTTCATCGCCAGGTTGTACTGGTGAATATCGTTGCCACCACTGGCGGAAAACGCATGACGTTGTCTTACGCGGTTGCGCATATAGAGGTCCTGCACTTGCTTCAAACCATCCTGACCTTTCAACCGGTTCAACGTTTCGTCGAGTTCGGCCTGCGTGATCTGCCCCTGTTCATGCTGATACAATGCCTCGAGCGCCTGGTGCTGACCTGTACGGCGCAGCAGCTCGCTATAAGAAGGATGCCATATGTTGAACAACTCCTGTTGCAGTTCCACCATGCCTTTCGAATCGAACAGGTTCATATAATCGGCATCTGGTTTGGGAGAGATGAACACCGTGCTGCTGAAGTTCACCGTCTGCTTACGACTGCTGCCGTAACGGGTGGTGATGGAAATAACGCCATTGGCTGCACGTGTTCCGTAAATAGACGTGGCCGCGGCATCCTTCATCACGGTCACATTCACCACATCGGCCGGGTTTAGATAGTTAAGATCGCCCTCATACGGAAAGCCATCCACCACATACAGCGGACTTCTCGTACCATATAAAGTGGAAAGACCACGAATATTCACCGCACCGTTCTGCATAAACAGCCCCGGCACCGTGCCTTCCAGCCTTTCCAGGATATTGGTTTCCATCCTGGCATTCAACGTTGCTTCTGTCACTACGCCGAAAGCGCCGGTAGCCCGTTCTTTCGGTATATTCTGGTAACCAGTATTGGCGGTTACATTCAACTCTGTTAAGCTGGATGACATGGCAGATAATACCACATTACCCACCGTACCAGCTTGCAGCATGGCAGCAGTCACCGTAATTTCTTTAGGTTGATAACCGATGAAACTAATACGGATCACATTACCAACGTTAACCGGCAGCGTAAAAGTGCCCTGCAAATCGGTAATGGCAGAACGCCCGCCACCTACTATGGAGACCGTTGCACCAATGAGCGGAACGGCCAGACTGTCTGTCACACGGCCGGCTACAGATGTTGCTACGACCGCCACTGCAGCATCGTTTTTGCTGTAGAGGAAAATCGTATTATCTGTAATCCTGTAGTTAAATGGCTGATCTTTCATGATCAAGTCCAGGAAACTGAGCAGCGGCATATTTTGCACCGATGCGGAAACGGTGCCTGCCTTTTGCAGCAGTTCCGACTTTCCCCATACTACAAAACCTGTTTGCTGCTTAATAGAAGCAAACACTTTTTTCATCGGCACCGATCTTCCTGAAAAGGAAATCGACTGCGAGTACGTACTGGCCGATACATGTACACAAATGGCTAGAAGGAGAACACTGGTAAGTTTCATAATCCGAAGGATTTTGGTTGGCAGCCGGCATGGCAATTCCTCACGGCTCCAGTAAGCAGTTTTTTGCATAGATTTGCAACGTTTGGTTGTTTAAAAAAGGAGGTCTCGAAACCCGTTTTACTACAACCCGACAATTTTTAGCGGAAGTGTTAGCGCACTTCCGTTTCTATTTCGGACTGGTGATTTTAGTTGATATATACTCGTTTTAAATAATTACGGCATTACGATCAGCCTACGCCCCTCTTCCAGCCTGAAGTGTACATCCGAGCGTTCAAGCCCGCTCAGTACGTCCGACAGCTTTAGTTTCCGGCTCATCTCCCCGAAAAACACGACGTCAGGCACATTACCTTCATACACCACTTCGAGGTCATACCAACGTTCCAACTGGCGCATCATTTCCCTTAGTCCTACCCCATCGAAGTTAAACAAGCCATTCTTCCAGGCGATGGCCTTATCCATGTTTGTGTTGCTGATAACATTTGTTCCACCTGCGCCGTGCTGCAATTGATCGCCTGGTTTCAGCACCAGCGGCGCTTTACCTGAGGGCGTTACCTTTACAGCACCGGTGATCAGGGTGGTATAACTCGTTTGTTCGTTCGCGTAAGCGCTGATATTAAATTGCGTGCCCAGGACCTCTACATCCACCTTGCCGGATACCTTTACGATAAAAGGTGACATGGCATTCGTCTGCACATCAAAATAAGCCTCTCCTGAAAACTCCACCGCCCGGTTATTGCCATTAAAAGCCACCGGGAAACGCAGTGAGCTCTCGGCATTAAGCCACACTTTTGTGCCATCAGGCAGTGTGATGTTGTACGAGCGGCCTTTAGAAGTGGTGATCGTATTGTATTGCGGCTCCGACGCGTTTTCAGAGCCGGGCGTGTATTGCAGTCCGTCGTTCTTTAATATTACCGTGGTGCCGTTCTGTTTGGTGAGGATGCCATTGCCCGCACTATCCAACACCATTTGCGATCCATCGGCCAGGGTAAGTACCGCGCCAAAGCTGCCCGGTTCCACATCCTGCACGTTCAGAGAAGCCGTCACAGGCATCGGTTGTGTTTGCCGGCCTTTCAACATCCACACACCTGCGGCCATTACCACCACAGCGGCTGCGGCCCACCACCAGCGGTGCAGGAAGTGTACACGCGGCCGGGGTACGATTACCTCGGGATGTGCAGGCAACTTGTCTGCCTTCAGTATCTGGCTGGCCATCTGCATCCACTGCGAGCGGTCGTATGGCGGCAGCTCCTGAGTGGAATGTGCTTCCAGCCATTCCTCCGCGTCTTCCACACCGGCACCGGGTTCATCGCGGCCTATAAGGACAGACAACTCCTCCAGCTCGGCATCCGTAGCAGTGTTGTTGGCCAGGCGCTCCAGCAAATATGTTAATCGGGCTTTGTGTTCCATAATAGTAGTATGAAATGTGATGCACCCCTTCTATACCAGACAATCGGGGAAAGCGGTGGTACCGAAAAAAGTCAAATTTTTTTTCTGCGGGAGGTGTTCATAGTAAAATGTCGAGCAATACCAGGATAAACAGCGGGTAGCCGGCCCTTTGCAGCGACTCCCGGATATTTTTGAGCGCCATCACCATCAGATTTTTCACCGTGCTGACAGCCAGGCCCATCTGTTCGGCTATCTCATTAATGCTTAAGTGTTGTTCCCTGCTAAGGCGGTAAATGCGTTGCTGCTTTTCCGGTAATTGTTGTACAGCTTTGTTCACCAGCCCCAGGAGCTGATTAAACTCCAGCATCTCGGCAGCGGAAGTCGTTTGCAGCGCATCCTGCCCAACAGCGTTTACTACTTTACCATGGATATTTTGCCGGCGAACATAATTGATAGCGAGGAAGAAGCAGATCTTTTTGATCCATGCCGAGGGCTGGTCCAGCTCCGTAAGCTGGTCGCGGGCGAGCCATACTTTAAGAAAGGTATCCTGCACGAGATCGTGCGCCACGGCCAGATCGCCTGTAATGCGAACGGCCAGCGCCTGCAGCCTGGGGGCATACAGCTCCACCAGCTCCCTGAATGCGCTCTCCTCCCCGGCGGCCACACGTTTATACAATCCTGGAACATCCATTATCTGACGGTCGTTCAATGACGCGGTGATTAATAGTGAAAGGTGCTAACGGATGAATGATTTTGATTGAAACAGGGGTAAATCTCGTGAAAAAGGAGCGAAAATGCAATGGGTGGTGCCTGCGAGACGAAGGGGCTGAATAAAAAACAGTGAAGACTTTCAGAATTGCGTAAAAGCCGGGTCTTCTATCCGCTATACGAATAAGAAGGGGCTGACCATTTACTATTGGTCAGCCCTTGTAGGCTATTGGTGGCAAGTTATTTTGCCCGACCGGGATAGAAGAACATCCGCGCATGCTCCAGCTGCCAGACTTTCGGCAACAGGTAGTATGGCTGCACGAGTCCCTTTTCGCCAGTAACCGGCAAATACAAACCTCCTGCGGACATTCTGCTCACGGACTCATTGTCCCGGAAGGCCCACTGGTCGGTAGTACCCGCCTTTGTGAAATAAATACTGGTATTGCTCAATGCCACCGTGGTCTCAAAACCCGGTGCGGCCAGGTAATTCACGGTAATCCAGCTGCCTGGCTTCACGTCTTTCGCCAGATAGTAACGTAGCTCCTCCCCTGTACTTGCATCCTTCCGGTAAAGGAACATGTCGAAAGGTGCTTCATCTTCCGGAAAGTTTACATAAAACAACAGTTTGTTCGTCGCTGTGTCAACCGCCGGCGGTGTATACTCCGTAGTTTTACCATCAACATAAGTGAAATTGATAGCCACTTTTGCCGCCGACAGATCCACAGTTTTACTGAAAACCACCTGTTTGGTAGCTGTATCGCGGACGGTCAGTATTTGTTCGTGCTGCCCCTGCCGGTAGGTGTACACCGTTCCGAAACCTATTATTCCTGCGGACTGCACAATTTTGGTAAATGCCGTATAACGCGTCGTATCAATAGCGATTTCCAGTCCATTTTCACCGCCATTATATCCGTTCACCACCACATAAGCGGCCATTTCAGCGCTCAGTTCTTCCTTATTACAGGCGGTAAACAGTAGCAGGAATAGTAAACATATATTTACATTTGATTTCATAGTGATAATGTCTTTTAAAGTTCAAAATTCTTGGTATAACGCATCGTGGTACCCTGCGGGCTTTCGCTGAACACGAAAGCTTTGGATGATGATGCCGAGGCCGCCGGCAGCGGCACGGATGTGGTGGAGATGTTCCACACGTAACCAGTACCATGCGTGTAATACTCAGTTGTACCCGCTTTATAGATCAGCGCCCTGAATTGCACGGCGGTAAGCTGCCCGTTATACTGCTGCTGCGCGGTGGAAAACGAAGGAATCGTCACCGTTTCACTGAACGTGTTGGGCTGTACATTGTTGATCCTCCCTAGTTCTTCTATCACCTTCGGCGTTACGTAGTACTTCACGAGTACAATATCTACCGGGCCGCTGTATTTCGTCACGGTCGGACGAAACATAAAACTTGCTTTTAATTTGCCGGTTTCAATCGGCGCCACCCTGGGCAGGTCGCTAACTGTCCCGTCGAGGTAAAGGAAGTTGATCCGTAACGGCGCATCGGCCTGCGTTACCGTCTTTTCCAGCAGCACTTTATCATTTGCGGCATCGGTCACCGATAACTTCACTTCTTTGTGGCCGTTAAGGAACGATACGGCCTGGGTAAAGTCAAACGCATTGTTCGATGGTATCTGCGTATCGAATGTGTCCAGCTTTACATCCAGCTGCCCTGTACCGCCATTAAAACCTTTAAATGATACGGGTATTACATTCACCTCGTTCAGCAAATCGTTTTCACCTTTATTGCAGGCCGCCAGGGCGTACAGGCAAACACCTGCCAACGCCACACGGTTTATAGTCCATAGTTTCATAATTTCTTTATGTTGATGCGTTAGAAAGTATAAGAAATTGACAAGCTGAAGGAAGTACCTACTTTGCGGAAGAAAGTGTCTTTATCGCCCACCCGCGTTTTGGTTTTGCCATCTGTATCTGTTTCCCAAAAACCCTTCTCGTATTTCTGGGTGAATCCATATTTCCACTCATAGATGTCGGCCCATTCCGTAGCAGTGATGGCAGAGCCAGGCAGGCCGCGCCATTGCGGCTGCAGTTGGTAAGTATCATTACTATTGATATAAAAGCGATACGGATTATCGAGCAGGTTCGTGATATTCAGACGTGTCTGCAGTTTTTTATTTTTAAGGAAACGATAGCTCAACTGCGCATCCAGCTGTCCGCGCGGGCGCTCATATTCTACGATATCGGGCGTCAGTCCGGTAGCAAAGGTTTTATATCCCATATGATTAAAGGCTATGTTAGCTCCCAAACGATCGCCTGCATATTGCAGTCCCAGGTTGTACACCACCGGTACCTGGCCGTACAACGGACGTTTTTCGCGCAGCAGTTTTTTTGTACGGTATTCATACTGGTTACCATATTTATCATCGGTCATTGATTTCCCCGCAAACACACTGCCTTGTACATCCGATGTCTGCAACGTAAGGTTGGCGCTCACGTACAGATCATCCAGGAAATTTAAACCAGGTTTAATAAAGCCAAGGCTCTTACGCATATCGAATTCAAGCCCTTTCACCTTTGCCCATTCCGAGTTTTGGGTGATGAGATACACACGCCCGGTAGCGTCGGGCTGTGTACGGTATTGTTCAACCGGTTTATCAAAATACTTATAGAAAGCCCCGAAGGATATGACCTCACCCGGCTTAGGATACCATTCAAAACGCAGATCATAATGATCAATGACAGTAGATAACACGCCATCGGTACGGCGGAAAGCCCCGATGGCCGGATCAAACCGCACCATGCGTGAGTTTTCGATCAAGGCCGGACGAATCACCGATTGCGAATAGGCTGCGCGGATATTGAAATCCCTGAGCGGGGTAAGCGTAAGGCTCGCAGATGGCAGGTATCGCCATGCCTTTTCCTCTGTTTCAGGATCAGCAAAAGGCGTTACTATTTTACCGGTACCAGGATCTACAAACTTCTGGCTTTCTTCTCTTTTTATCAGCGCATCAATTGCCAGGTCGTTAGGACCGCTTCTAAGGCGTTCGTACTGGTAGTATTCTGCCCGTAATCCCCATACGAGGCGCAGCCAGCTGGTAAAGCGGTTATCCATCATTCCATAAATAGCATGGTTCAGGTTGCGGCCTTCATAACCGTTACGGGAAAACGAAGCTGGGTAGTACATCAGGTCTTTCATCGGATCATTGAACGCAAGGAACTGACCCCATTGCTGCAGCGGCAAAAAGTTGTACACGCTGTTAACAGGTTGTACAGTACCGATGGGCAGGATCACCCAATCATATTCACCCTGGCGCTGCATAAACTGGTAACCTGTTTTAAAGAGCTGTTTTTGTTTCAACATGCGGAAGTTGTAACTGATCGCACCTTCCAGGGCTTCATTGGTTTCACTGTAGGTGTATTGCGAGCGGTTAAAGGTACCAGCACCCGGATTGGTGACACCGTTTACGATCACGTTATAATGTTTACCGTTCAGCGTTTTATAAGTATTCAGCCAGGCTTCCGTGGCATCCTGCTCCAGGTTTTTCACCTTGTTGCGCGACACGCTCCAATCGAAACGAAATGCGCCGGCAGTATGTTCACCGTTAATACGGTTCTGCAACAGGTCTATAAATTTCGGACGATCATATTCCCTTATAGCCGGGTCCTCCGCACCTATATCATTGCCCCAGCCCACTACACGCGAAAACTGGTTGGCGAACATGCGGGAATAAAAGTTACGGGCAGTGATCTTGTGATTTTTAGCGGTCCAGCCAACGTTCAGCAATGCACCCCAACTCGTGATGAAATTGTACTGGTTAGCATAGGTTGGGTTCAATTCTTTGCCGGTGGCGATATCGACACGCGTGTTACCCAACTTTTCCCATTCACCTCTGCCAAAGTGAGATATCTCATCCATGTTCTGTTCATTGCGATAGCTCAAAGAACCAACCAGTCCAAGGCGGCTGCTTTTAAGTTGATACACACGACCGAGGCTGAACTGGTAGTTTTGTCCGGGCAACGCTTTATACGTACGTGTGCCCAAACGTTCAAAACCGCCTATCTTTTTATTCTGTTCGGCTATCTGCGCCGGCGTTATGGGCGTAACACCGGCCGGAGGCGCTCCGTAAGGGTTATTAGGCGTATAGTTCTGCTGATTGAAGGTGATCAGCTGATCAGGAAAATGGTCGCGGCCACCATCGTCGAAACCCAGGTAGTCGTTTTTACCACGACCATAACCCAAAAAGTCTTTTCCCGTTCTGCCTGTGATGTACTTCATCCCTGCAGTAAGGGTTAAAAAATTATTTTCGGGAACGGCCATTGTATTGATCTGCACCAGACCGCCACCAAAACCGAAACTCATATCCGGCGTAGCCGTTTTATGCACTACGACATTATCGATCAGGTTACTGGGCACGATGTCAAATTCGAAATCGCGGATCTGCACATCTGTACTGGGCAGCTGCGCGCCATCCATCATAGCCAGGTTGTAACGTTCCGCAATGCCACGCACCACCACACGGCGGTTGTCGTTCGTAGACACTCCGGAGATTCTTTTCAGCGTTTCGCCAACATTTTTATCCGGCAGCGCGGCCATCTGCTCGCGGCTGATGCCGTTGGAAATACCGGCCTCATTTTTCTGGCGCAGGTATAACGCCGCTGTGCTTTCCGTTTTGTATTTACCGGTTACGACCACCTGCTTCAGGCTACTGGAGGCTACGCGCAGCACTACATCCAGTTTGGTGCTGCGATCTTCCGCTACCACTATTTCTGCAATGCGTTTGGTTTGAAAGGAAATGTAACTCACCTCCACAGTGTAAGTACCCGGAGGCAGGGTAAACTGGTAGCTTCCATCCGGACTGCTTTGCACTACCGCGCCCGTTTGCAGCACTATAATAGTGGCACCTGGCAGCAACTCCCCTTTTTCGTCTAACACTTTGCCTACAATCCTGCCGGGCTTAGGAGGCTTGGGCTGCTGGCTTACGGAAATAAGGCTGCCTGCAGGTTTAAATACCAACCGATGTCCGGCCGACAACTGCTGCAGGGTAGCCTGCAGGGTTTCGTTTTGCACACTGATGCTGAAGGGAGCCAGTTTACCAATCTCCTGCGGATAGGCGAAAGTGAAGCCTGACTGACGTTCCAGGGCATCCAACACCTGGTCGAGTTGAGCGCCCTTGAAGTTGACAGACACCCTTACCATCCCCTGCGATTTTACCACTCCCGCGACACTCGTGCCTGCCACCGTTAAAATGGTGACCAGCGCTAAAAAGGCGAACCTCGTCATTGCACATAGGTGTTTAATTACATTCTTTTTTTCGTAGAATTGTACATAGCTTTTTACATGATTTGTTGTACGCATTATCAATAGATCTAAAAGCTACACCGAAGTGGAGGCCTCGAACCCTCCGCTTCTTTCTTTTTTAGACCCTTTACTGTTGCTGATTTATGTTGGCTGTTGGTTACCCGATCATATGCATTTATTGTTGTTATCTGAACTATTTGATCACCACTGTGTTTCCTCTGATCTCATACCTGAAACCCTTTCCCGAAGTGCTGAGCGCCTGCAATACGTTATGTAGTTTTTCGTTTCTGATTTTCAGCTTATATCGCTGTTGAAGTAGTGCCGGGTTGGCGCATGAAACCGTTATACCATACCATCTCGAAAGGCGTTTCGTGATATTTTCCAATGTTTCGTAGTTAAATACAAATGCGCCCTTTTCCCAGGCGTGACTATTGGCTGCAATGGTGGCCGCCACCTGTACCTGACCGGATTTGCGTGCATAAGTCAGCTCCTGGTCGGGCAAAAGGATGCTCCCCGGCGTGTTGCCCCCAGGAATGGTCACGCCAACCTTACCAGTGGCAACGGTTACCGCAATGGCCTCGTCGTCCTTATAAGATCTCACGTTAAAAGACGTTCCCAATACCTGTACCTGCAATTCATCCGTTTTAACAAAAAACGGATGACGGTCGTCCTGCTTCACATCGAAGAAGGCCTCTCCTTGCAGGCTCACCGTTCGTGCATCACCTGTAAATTGCTCCGGGTACTGCAAGCGGCTTTCCGCGTTCAGGTATACGATAGTACTGTCGGGCAGCACGACCTTCAGCAGTTTGCCCGCCTTGGTGGTGCTTTCCAGCATGGCTATTGCCATCGGTGCCTGCTTCTTATTGAAATGATACCAGCCATAACCGCCTACCGTTGCGATCAGCAACACAGCTGCTGCGTATTTGAACATCGGCATCAGCTTAAATCGTTTCGCCGGTAGGGGTTTGGGCGTGGTTATTTTTTGACGGAACGTTGCCTGCCAGGCTTCCAGCTGAGTGGTTTCTGCAGGTTCGTCCGGAATTTCGGTCCAGCGCTCGTTCAGCATCTCTTCCAATAGCTGCTCCGCTTCCGGTTGTTGCAGGAATGTGCGAACACGCACCAATTCTTCCGGTGTACAGCGATTGTCGATGAATTTTCTAAGCAATGTTTTATCCAGGGGACGTTCCATACCCTATAGAACACAAAAAAAGTGGCTTACCCCTAATGCAACGACAAAATATTTAAGAAAGGAACAGCGCTGCCAGGATTAACGTAGTATCAGATATGGTTTTCAACTTCTTACGAAGAATAACAAGCGATGCGCTGATATGATGCTCCACCGTTCTTACGGATAAGTTAAGCCGGCTGGCAATCTCAGGATAGGTAAGCTCCTCGTGCCGGCTGAGTTCAAAAACTTTTTTGCGTTGCGGGCTAAGGGCTTCGAGGTGTTGGTGATATTGATTATTTATTTCGGTAGTAAGCAGGCTATGATCAGCCGAGCGGCTGTCCGCATAATCGCGTTCTTCACTTACATCAAGACCACTGGTTTCTAGCGCTCTTCTGCGCCAATAGTTGATGAGTGTATTTTTCATCGCCTTAAACAGATAAGGACCCAGACTGTCCTCCACCACGATGTTACCACGGCGCTGCCAGATGCCAAGCATCACATCCATCGCCAGTTCTTCCGCAATAAGTTTGTCTTTGGTGAAGCTGAGCGTATACTTGAAAAGCTTGTTAAAATAACGGCGAAACAATTCGTTAAAGGCGAGTTCATCACCCTTTACGGATTGTTTTAAGAGAGCATTGTCTGATAAGTCCGTTAGCTTTTGCGCCATCACATGTTTGGATTGACGGCAACAAAATTAAAAGAAGCAGGCGATGTGCATGTTAAGTAATCATTAAGTATGTATTATGGCTTTTGCACTGCTGCTTCGAACCGGGGAACGAAAAACCTGTCCCAATGATACACCCGCGCCACCGCATTACACACCTCCAGCATAAATGCATTGTTGCTGCTGTTGGTCATTACCACTATGCCGTACCCATCTTCCAGGCTGCCGTAAGAAGCACAGCTAAACCCTGCGTTGCCGCCGTTGTGATTGAAATAGTACGCGCCATTCTTATAACGGAGAAACAATCCCAGCCCGACTTTACTTTCGTTATACATTACGACGGGCTTAAATCTTTCCTGCATGTGCACACGCGACAGTACTTTACCCGAATCACCTCTCAGCACCCGCTGGCATTCAATCATATACCGGGCAATGTCAGTGGGCGTAGTCCATAAACCGGCGGCGGCCAGTTCCGGATACAAGTGATATTTGCCATTTACCGGTTTGCCATCTCTATAATACGCGGTGGCAATATTCGATGTATCGCCACAGAGCGCGTAACGGCTGCGCGTCATGCCCAGTGGATTAAGCACTTCGCGCTGTAAGAATTGTTCGTAAGGCTCGCCGGTGATGTCAGTCAGCAGCAACTGTGTGATATTTGTTCCGCCACCTGAATATTCGAAACGCGTGGCAGGCGGCAAAAAAGAACGCACGGCGGGCGAGTTAGCCGGCGCGGTACCATTGAGCACCTGGATTAATGCAGGAAGTGCTGCCCGTCGGTTATACCCCGGAAAACCGGAAACGGTTAACCCGGCCGAATGACTCAGTAATTGCCTTGCGGTAATCACTTTACCCGCAGCCGCACTGTCGTACGGAAACTTCCAGGTGGTAAGGTATCGGTTGACATCTGTATCCAGGTCCAGCCTGCCCATCTGCACCAGCTTTAACAATGCCATACTATTGATGCTTTTACTGATAGAGGCAGCCTGGAATAAGGTGTTCGCATTCACAGATCTCTTTTCTAATTCATCTGCCATGCCATAGCCTTTAACCCATACAATCTGGTAATTGTATATAACGGCGATACTCACACCCTTCACATGCAAATCGCGCATTCGCTGGTAAATATTCATTGACGGGATCGTACTATCCGCGCTGATGATCATTTCCGGCGTAAGTGAATTTTCAACTGCGATGATGGCGTCTTTGACGTCTGCGGGAACTTGTGCATGTGCAATATTGACGAAAAGCACGGTCCACAGGGTAAACAAATAGTCAGGTACCTTAAGCAATTTCATTGGGCTGAGTTTAGGGGAGCAATCTCAGTCTTAAAGTACGAAATAACGCTCACTTTTTCGGCACAAAACAACAAAGCAACTACCACGGCACGCCGGTAGTTGCTTTGTTAAAACAGGATAAATAGCGATTATGGAAGCAATACCTGGTCGACCACATGGATAACACCATTAGTCGTTACCATATTGGCAGAGGAAATGCTGGCGGCAGTCGTGTTCTTATTACCTTTCACTTTCGCACCGCCGGTTAACGTAACCGTCAGCGTAGCACCGTTCACTGTCGCTGGTTTAGCACCTTCGGTGAGGTCGCTGGAGAATACGCGTGATGCTACTACGTGATAAGTAAGAATGCTGGTAAGCACTGCTGGATCAGCTGCCTGGATAGCCGCTACGTTCGCAAAACCTGCATTGATGAACGCCTGGTTAGTAGGCGCAAAAACCGTAAGCGGACCAGCGCCGGAAAGTACCTGTGCAACGTTGGTAGATCCCGTGCTGGCTCTCACTACCGCAGCAACCAGGAAGCTAAAATTCGGATTAGCCTGCGCTGCTTCTACGATATTGCCGCTTGGTGGCATGAGCACCGTGTTGATCACGTGTATCACGCCGTTGCTGGCCATTACGTCTGCCTCTAATACAGTGGCGCCGTTCACAAATACGCCATTCGCATTTTTGGTAACGAATATGTCCACGTCTGCTGAGGTTTTAACAGCCGTGTTGCTGGCAGTGGCAATCGCCGATGAAGCGATCTTCTGTCCCACAACATGGTACATCAAAATCTTTTTCAAAGTTTCAGCGGGAACAGCTTTGATTTTAGCCTCGGTATCAAATCCCGCTGCTACAAATGCTGCGTTGTTCGGTGCAAATACGGTGAAGGGGCCGGTACCAGCCAATACGCTTCCTAAACCGGCATGTGCCACGGCCACGTTCAGGAGGGAGAAGTTGCTGTTGGTTGCCACGATGGCAGCGATACTCTTGTTCGTAGGTTGGTCGTCGTCCTTACTGCAAGCGCCCAACAATACTGTAGCCAATACAACCAGCATCATCATACCCCGCTTAACCAGGGGTAAAGTAGTTTTTTTCATAACATTTGGTGTTTTTGAAAACATACCAAACGGAATGCCATTTAGTATTTTTAAATACTATTATTGTAGGTATCTCACATAAATTTGTCTTTTTTAATACTATTTACAGTTATAAATACACTTCACTTCTTCTAAAAGTGTGGACAATTCGGTACAAGTAGTATTTTTTTACACCACATTAAACCTACAACCAAAACCGCTGTCAAAACCAAAGTCCGCCTTAACCGGATACACCTTTTTAACCATCATTCAAACGAAACACCATGAAACCACTGCATTTCATTATCGCGGGCACTTTTTTGATCGGCACCTTCGCTTCCTGTAAGAAAGAAGAAAATAAGTCGACCGACCTTCGCATCAGGCTCACCGATGCTCCCTATGACGCATCGGAAGTGAATGTTGACATCGAACAGGTACGCGTTAAATTCAGCGACGACAACAGCGATACCGAAGGCTGGATCGACCTGGCCACCACGGCAGGCATCTACAACCTCTTAGATTATCAAAATGGTGTGGATACGCTGCTCGCACATGCGGTTGTGCCTACCGGCAGACTAAGAGAAATCAGGCTCGTACTGGGTAGCGATAACAGCATTAAAATCGGTACCAACGTTTACCCACTCACCATTCCCAGCGGCAGCAGTAGCGGGCTAAAGATCAAGCTGGATAAAAACCTTCGCCCGGACCTGGACTCCGTAATCGTAGACTTCGATGCGGCATTGTCTATCTTCCAGGAAGGAACCGGCGATTATAAACTTAAGCCCGTACTGAAAATTAAATAAGAAACGGAGAAAGAGTCACCCGCTATCTGATCACCAGAATGGCAAGTGAGAAGGAAATTTCGGGCGATAAAGGGTGAAGGTATACTTATAGTATAGAGGCCTTCAACAGGGGCGCGGGTTTCAGAAGATCAGGGTATAGAATGGAAATAAGATCCATATACGAATAGAGGCGCCAGTACATGCTGACGCCTCTATTTCGTTTTATCGCCTGTTCACAACAGGGAACTGTGATATTCTCAAATTTGTACAGCCATAAGGCACTAACACGATGTCTTCTTCCTCAGCCGCCGATTCGAAGCGGTAAGTGATGCTGAAAGGCAGCGGTCCGGCCATTTCATTGTATAGTTGCCAGGAAGGTATCCTGCGGGCTTTCGTTTTGATTTGCACGGGTGCATTGTCCAGGTTCCAGGGGTAGGTTGCGACAATAGCTTTCTTTTCAAACTGATACTGTTCCTCCATTTTCTGGCGGTCTGTCTGTATCAGCCCGTAGTTCCAGGGGGTTGTTGGCCGCACTTCGTAAAACTCAGGTCCACCATAGTTGTTCGGGTGACCAGGATTTTTTACCAGCTTGGTCGACTCTCCTATCTTCAAGGCATATACGAGCGGACCGCGTTCTACAGAAATAGCGTTCTCTTCCCAGGTGTTGCGGTAAATGTGCATAGGAAGTGTTAACTCCACTACATCTCCATCTTTCCAGGTGCGGCTGATTTTTACGACCTGGTTGCCTTCCGGCTGTGACCAGTTCTCGCCGTTTACTTTGATGGTCGCGCTTTTACACCAGGCGGGAATACGCAGGTGCAGCGGGAAGGTAACGGTCGATTTCTTAGCAGTATTAAATACAAAACGCACTTCCTCGTTAAAAGGATAATTGGTTTCTTCTTTAAAACTTACAGGCTTGCCGTTGATCACCGTCTTCACGTCGCTGGCTGCGTACACGAGGGCGGCCAGACCACTATCAGCCGTGGTATACCAGAGGTTCTGTGCGAACTTGGGCCAGCCCTGGTGCATGTTGGCCGTGCAACAAGGGAAGCCGGTGAGCAGGCCGTAACATACATCTGTACCATCGTGGTTCGTTTCGAAGTTGCGCATCTTATGTGTCGCCATCACCTGGTTAGCCTGCTGAAAATACTGGCGGGTCAGGAAGTCGTCGGAAGCCTGTGCAGGTAAAGCATTGAAGGCAATTTTTTCAAGATGATCTGCAAAGGATACCTGGCCGGTAATTTCGAGCATGCTTTCCAGCGAGAACATCATTTCTACTGCGGAACAAAATTCAGAACCCTGGGTAGGATTGTTACCATGCAGCGTTTCGTCGCCACCATAGAGGCCGTGGGCCATGCCATTGAACTTACGCAGATCCGCGAAACCGGTCTGGATGGCATCCAGGTATTTTTGTTCGGGATGACGTTGATAGTAGATCATCGGTTCCTTGAATCCCTGCGCCAGGTTCACACAGTGGATGCTGCCTTGCGTAGCCAGCAGCTTGCGGTCGAGGAAGGCGGTGGTGTAATCGAAGGTTTGTTTGTGCAACAGGTCGCCGAGTTCCAGCAGAAAGTTGTCGCCGGTGATGTTGTACAGCCAGTACACGAGCATCAGGTTATCGCCACCCCTGTACTTCGCCCAGAAGGTCCAGTTGTCGAGGGGTTTGGACGGCAGTTCTTTCAGCTGGTAACGGAAATAATTAGTCATCAGTTTGATCACACGCTGGTCGCCAGTGGCAGAGTAGTATTGTTTCAGCACTTTCAGCATCACCATTTTCGGCCACCAGTCACGACTATTGTCGCGCTGCACGCCGGGTTCCGGACCGTAGTCTTTCGACGGACCAAAGTATCCGTCGGGTTGCTGGCTTTTAATCGCCCACTCTACCCAGGGTTTGGTTTTAGCGATCAGTTCTTTATCGTCGAGCAGATACGCGAGTGGCAATAGTCCGTCGAGCCAGTACGGACCACGCTCCCACTGGTCGCCGTCGCCGCCCAGCCAGCCGTTGCGGTTGCCCATGACAGAGGGGTATAGGCGGTCGAGCTGACCGGTAGCGCCGGTTTTTTGCCGGACGAGCATCTCCTTCAGCCAGCCTTGCGCTTTGATAGCCCCCAACGGCAATTCGCGGTAAGGGTTCTGTCGCAATGCTGTACGCTGCGCTTCGCCTGTGGCCTGGGCTGATGTGTGTAATACTCCGCCAAGACAAATGGCAGCCAACATGATCTTTAATCTCATAATCTCAAATTTAATAACGCTTATTCAAAAAAGAAACACGGGGCATGCGTAAGATTACGTACCCCGTATTCCTAAGACAAAAACAAAAATCAGGTCTACTTCAGCTTTGGATTCGCGTTAACCGCTACCTGCGGAATCATGAACGTGGCCCTGTCGGCACCCTGCGGTTTGTGCGACAACCAACTTTTCGTAGTGTATACGCCAAACCGAATGTTATCGCGACGGCGTTGTGCCTCCCATGCAAACTCCCAGCCCAGCTCGTCCATGAAACCACCGAACGGCACAACAGCTGTATTTCCCGGATCCACCAACTGATAATTTTCTACGTAACCATACTGGTAGCGCGTATTGCCGGTAAGCGCAGCCCCGCTGACATTCGCCTTGACAGGATCTGTAAAACTTCTCCGGCGCACATCTGTTACCAGCAATGCCGCACCGTCTGCGTCGCCCGTCCGCATCATACACTCGGCTTTCATCATCAATACCTGCGCGTAGCGAAAGAACGGAAAATCATTACTCAGGTCGAAGCGCGCACCAATCTTGATCTCGAACTTATTCATGCGATAACCTTCCGCTTCGCCGGTGAACAGTCCGTCGGGCAGGTTCTTTGTGAACACCAGGTTCTGACCGGCAATGTCGTAGGAGCCTTTTAATGGCGTGGTGCCGTCCAGCGCAAACTGTTGTCCCATCAGCCAGGTATCACCCAGGCGTTTATCGGCGGGATCGTAGGTATCGATGAACTGAGGCACGCCCATCGCGGAGCCCGAGCCCCAGGGCGTTATTTGCATCGCGCGTTTATCACGCAGTGCGGCATGCCAGGAAAACATGTCTACAAAAAAGCCTCCACCGCGGTTTTCATCAAAGGGGATGGCGAATACGATCTCCGGCGAGTTTTCGTTCTGCGTTCTGAACACATCGCGGAAGTTGTCTTCCAGGCTGTACTTACCACTGTTGATGATCTCGTTGCATTGGGTGAGGCAATCGCCCCACTTATCTTCGCCCACATATACTTTCGCGTTGAGGTAGATGTTGGCAAGTAAAGCCCTGGCAGCCCATTCATTGAAACGGCCATGCATTGCCGTGCCGTTAGTTTTACTAAGATCAGGAATCGCCTCATTCAGTTCGGTCACAATGAAATCATAGATATTTTTTCGTGTTGCCTTTTCCGGTAGTTCGGTACCGATCGTGGTAACGAGCGGCGCATCACCGAAGTTGTCGCATATCAACCAGTAAAAGAAAGCCCGCGCAGCCCGCATTTCCGCGATCAGCGATTCTTTCGTCACACCAGTTGGCGGCGGCACTTTACCCGATTCCAGTTGAGCGATGACCCGGTTGGAATTGGTAACGCCGCGGTACAGGATGTTCCACATGTTGAGCAGCTGCGGGTTTTCGGAGTTCCAGGTGTGCAGGTGCATTCTTTTAAAAATGCCGCCGTCGTCCCAGCCGGAAGGGTTGGCGGGCATCACCAGTTCATCCGAAGTGGTTTCCTGCGCCATATAAAAATTCGTATGACCGAACAGGCTGCGCATATTCGCATATACAATGCCCATTGCCGTCGTAGCATTATCGTAGGTGTAGTTTTGTTCGGTAACGTCGGAATATACGATCTCGTTCAGATCGCTGTTGCAGGCGCCCAGCATAGAGGGAGCCAATGCCAGGGCCAGGATGCATTTTTTAAAACGTGTCATGATCTGTCTTGGTTAAAAGGTGAAAGATGCGCCAAGCGTAAAGGTGGTGGTAGCAGGATAACGATCGCGGTTATCGAAACCAGGTGTAAGTCCCGATACACCTACTTCCGGATCAACACCGGTGTATTTGGTAAAGGTGACCAGGTTAGAACCTGATGCATATACTCTCAAACCCTTTATCGCTACCTTCTTCAGCGGGATGCTGTAGCCGATCGTTACGTTGTCGATCTTCCAGTAATCACCGTCTTCAATATAATAACTCAGGTAATTCAGCGACTGATCATCCGCCAGCGGGCGTTTGCCATAAATGTTATCATAAGCGGAAGTAAGCAGGTTGCCACGTGTAAGCATCACCGGCGCCGCATAAAACATACGGGGCGAGTTCAATACCTGGAAGCCGAAAGCACCGCGCATGGTCACATTCAGGTCGAAGTTTTTATAACTCAGGCTGTTGTTGAAGTTGAGGTAATGCTTCGGCAAACCATTACCGATAATCTGTTTATCATCCGCCTGCTGCTGCGCGATCGGCTTGGCTGCTCCATCTTTCCCTTCAATGATCCAATACCCGTTTTCATCAATATCGACGGACTTAAAGCCCCAGAAATTACCGATAGGCTGACCAATCTGTATCCTTGCCAACGCCTGCTGAATGGGCTCTTCGGTGGTACCGGCATCGAAGTAACCGGCTGCCAGCTGAAAGTTTTTATCGGACAGTGACAGCAGTTTATTTTTATTGGTAGAATAGTTGATTGACGTATTCCATTTGAAATCCTTTTGATCGATGGCCGCTACATTCACCTGGAATTCGATCCCCTTGTTTTCCATAGACGCCGCATTGGCGCGAATGGTATTATACAGATACGGCGGCGTAGGCACCGAATAATCTAGTAATAAGTCGCGTGTAGTGCGCTTGTAAAGGTCGAGCGAGCCGGTTACGCGGTTGTTCCATAAACCATAATCAAGACCGATGTTCGCCTCCTCTTTTTTTCCCAGCGCAGGTCAGGATTCGCATTGGTAGATGGATTGATCGCCTGTACCCATTGTCCGTTCACCAATGTATAGGTATCGAAGTTCAGGCGGTTGAGCGACATGTAGGGATCGTTGGGCTCTGTACCGGTAATGCCGTAACCACCGCGCAACTTCAATGCACTAACAGCTTTCACGTTTTCCATAAAGCCTTCGTTCCGTATATTCCAACCGGCGGATACGGCCGGAAAATTACCATACTTGTTGTTCACACCAAATTTGGAAGAGCCTTCACGACGGATGCTAGCCATCAGCAAATACTTGTTTTTAAAGCTGTAGTTCAATCGGAAGAAGTACCCGATCAGTTTATTGCTACTTTGATAGGAGTTCTGCGGCGCCTCTCCCCTTGCGAGTGCCAGTCCGGCCCCGATATTATTATAGGAAAAATCATCTGTCGGAAAATCCCAGTTCTGCATCCAGTAATCCTGGTAGTTCGTTTGTCGCCAGCTGTAGCCGCCCAATACTGTGAAATCGTGATCGGCGAAGCTGCGCTGGTAGTTGACCGTAAGTTCCAGCAAATCTTCCTGCGAACGCGTGGTACCGCGGGAGGCGTAGCCATTGCGGCCGTCGCGCAAAGTGGAGTAGTGTTTCTTGCTTTCGTAATAACCGCGCGTACTGTTATTGAGGTCGCGGGAGCCGAGTAACATCACATCGAGGCCTTTGATCGGGGAGTAAGTAACGGTACCGATCGTACGGAAATTGGCCTGCTGATTTTTGCCGTCCGTTTCCATCAACAGCGATACCGGGTTGGCGTAGGCGGTTTTATCTGTATGTTCGGTCCAGTTACCATTGGCGTCTTTTACCGGGTCGGTGGGATTATACGTAAGACCGTTGCGGTATACATCGCCGCGGTAGGCACCACCGTCAGAACCGGAGAAGTAAGTTTGCTGGCTGCCGCTCAGGTTGGCGTTCAGGCGAAGTTTTCCATCCAGCATACGATGATTTACTTCGATACGTGGATATAAGATCTTGTTATCCGAGCGCAGGATGAGCCCCTGCATGCTGCGGTAGTTCAGGTTAGCGATGTAGCTCGTATTTTTAGAGCCGCCGCGCAGGGAGAGGTTATATACCTGCGAGATGGGCGTGCGTGTAATTTCATCGATCCAATCGGTGGTAGCACCATAGTCGTAAGCGCCTGGTTTGCCTTGCGCCACCAGCTCGCGGTATTGCGCAGCATTCATAAAATCAAGTTTACGGGTGATGCGTTGCGCCGTTACATAACTGTTTACGTCAATCGTGGCAGGCATTTCTCCTGCCACTTTACGCGTGGTGATAAGTATCACGCCGTTCGTACCTCTTGTGCCGTAAATAGCGGCGGCAGATCCGTCTTTCAATACATCGATCGATTCTATGTCTTCCGGCGCTACCGTGGTAAGCGTTCCCGGCACACCGTCGATCAGCACCAATGGGGAAGTACCGGACGTGATTGTTGTGATACCGCGAAGATTGATCTGCGCCGTACTCGTAGGATTACCATCTGGCGTAATCACGTTCAGCCCGGCCACTTTGCCGCGCACCAGTTGGGCAGCATCCTGCACGGCACCTTTCACGAAGTTTTCTGATATCACGCTGGCAATGGCGGTGGTTACCCGTTCGCGCTTCTGTGTGCCATAACCGACAACCACAACGGCGTTGAGCGAAGTTTCGGTAGCGAGCAGCTTTACATTGATCGTGCTGCGATTGCCGACCACGACTTCCTGCGGGGTGAAGCCGATATAACTGAATAGCAGCGTAGCGGATTCGCGCGGAACAGCGATACTGTAATGACCGGCGGCATCGGTCGCCACACCGGTACTTCCTCCTTTGATCCTGACGCCCACGCCTGGCAGCGGCGTGCCGGATTCGTCGGTCACCGTTCCCGACACTTTCACTTCTTGAAAATAGTTCGTAGTTGGCTCGTACTCTCCTATCGCCCTGGCGGGATGGGAAAAGAGCGCCAGCGGGAGCACGGTAATTCCTACCATGGCCACCCAACCGGCCGGAAGAAGTAAGCTTCTTTTCATAACGGTCAGCTAATTTATTTGATAACAGGATGTAAACACCCGCTGCACATAATGGCAGTACGGTTTATTTTGGTTGTTTGCAACAAGCTTCAGTGGATCCAGGAAGCGAGTCAAAATAACAAGAATTAAAAATGATGGGCTTAACACTCCGTATCATAATTCTCCCAATTTGTATCAGCCCTGCATTTTGCCCCCGTTTTGGCTATTTTTGAAGGGATGAGATATGCGCTTCTTTATATACTGCTGTTTTGTATGGCCGGCACTGCCCGGTCGCAGCCGGTGTACTTCAGGCATTACCAAGTAGAGGACGGACTGCCAAATAACACGGTGTTTGCTGTCTTACAGGATAGCAAGGGTTTCATGTGGTTCGGCACGAAGGAAGGCCTCAGCAGGTTTGACGGCAGCGCGTTCAAGGCTTTCAACATGGCGCAGAACAATGGCCTTAATACGCGGGAGTTCGTGTATTGTATAGGCGAAGGTATTCGAAATACGCTATGGATCGGCACGCGTAAAGGTGTATACGAGTTTGATCCTCGTACAGAAACGTTTACGGCCAGGGCGCCGGCACAAAAAGGCGAAGTGCTGGACATTATCACTGATGGCAAAGGGAAGGTATGGTTTACCGCCGACCTGCGATTAAATTGTTACGATGAACGGAATGAGCGCATCACCAGTTACTTGCCCAACCTGCGCATCGCCGCCATCAGCATGGGCGAAGACGGTACGATATGGGCAGGTGCCATCGATGGGGCTATCTTACGATATGAGGCCGACAGCTTCCGTTGTGTAAACCCTGGCAATACAACTTTGCGTGATATGAACGCGCTTTACGCTGCGGCAACAGGAGAGATACTGGTCGGCACTATTCGTGGACTGACCGCCTTCGACCCCGCCACCGGGCATTATCGTCCGTTACTGGGCAAGAAGCCGGTGTATGTGCGCGACATTCTTCACTTTTCCGGCAATGAATATTGGATTGCGAGTGAATCGGGCATTCATAGTATCAATCTGGCCAACGGCACTATACAGTTATTGCAGCAACAGGATTCCGACCCTTATTCTCTTTCTGATAATGCAGCCTACACTTTATACCGCGACCGTGAAGGCGGCACCTGGTGCGGCACTTATTTCGGGGGATTAAATTACTATCACCAGCAACACAGTTACTTCAGAAAATACTTCCGGACCAGTACCAGCAATAGTTTAAGCGGCCACGCTGTTCGTGAAATATGTGCCGATGGTCATGGTAATTTGTGGATTGGTACCGAGGATGCAGGGCTGAATAAACTCAACACTTCATCCGGAGAGATCACTCGTTATCCTTACCCGACAGCCGTTTCATCTACAAATATTCATGCACTACTGGCAGATGGAAATGAACTATGGGTGGGAACTTTTCAGCAGGGGCTGGATGTGCTGGATATTCGGACCGGTAAACGCCTGCGGCACTACAATGCCGATCCGGCGGGCAACGGTTTAAAATCGAACTTTATCATCTCTGCCTGCAAAACGGAATCGGGTGATCTGCTGTTTGGTACCAGTCATGGCATTTACCGTTACGAGCGCACCAGCGGGCGATTTGTGCCAGCACCGGGCTTTCCTGAACATTGTTATGTATTTAGTTTGTACGAAGACCAGGATGGCTGCCTTTGGGCAGGCACCATCGGTAACGGGCTCTATTATTATCACCCGAAAAAAGGAACGAAAGGTAATTTCCGCTACGACGCCAGCGGCAAAGGTATCAGCAGCAACAGCATCTGCGGCCTATTTGAAGACAGTCAGCAACAACTCTGGATATCCACCGAAGGCGGTGGCCTGTGCCGGCTCGATAAAGACAGGCGGCAGTTCAGCCGTTTCAATACCAGCTCCGGCCTGCCGAGCGACATGGTGTACAAAGTGTTAGAAGATCCGCAACATCGCCTCTGGATCAGCACTTCCCAAGGACTCGTCGTACATGACCCGGCAGCAGAAAGCTGGAAAGTGTACAGCAAATCACACGGACTGCTCACCGATCAATTCAATTATAATGCAGGTTACAGTGATAGTTCCGGCACCTTATTTTTCGGCAGTGTAAAAGGACTGATCAGCTTCCGCCCTGCTTCCCTGCTGCCGGATACCGGTAGTCCGCCCGTACATATTACCAGCCTGCAGTTAAACAACCGTGAATTTGACCAGCTGCCGTATGCGATTAGTTTTGCGGACACAGTGCGCATCAATTACGACCAATCGTCTTTTGCGATCGGCTTCGCTGCCCTCACTTATATTGCTGCAGACATGACCACTTATGCTTACCGGTTGGATGGACTGGAGCGCAACTGGACGTACCTGCCCACCAACCGCAAAGTATATTTCACCGACCTCTCCCCAGGTGATTACCTGTTCCGCGTGCGTACTGGCTGGGACCAGCGGGAAACAAGATTATTGATACGCATCCTGCCGCCATGGTGGTTAAGCTTTCCGGCATATTTCGCATACGGTGCATGTACACTATTGCTGATCTACTTTCTTATCCGCACATACCACCGTCGCCAACGGGAGCGGCATCAGCGTAAGATGGCCATCTTTGAGCAACAGAAAGAGAAAGAGATCTATAAAGCCAAGATCGAATTTTTCACGAATGTAGCGCATGAGATACGCACGCCGCTGACATTGATTAAAGGTCCGCTCGAAATGGTGATCGATGAATTGGGCGAACATCCGGGTGTGAAAAAGAGTTTACAAAACATTGAAAGAAATACAGCGAGGCTGGTGGCCTTAACCGACCAGCTGCTGGACTTCCGGCAAACCGAGCACCAGGACTTCCGCCTTAGTTTTGTGGAGGCGGACATACCGCTTACTGTACAGAAAAACGTGCAGGCATTTGCGGTGGCGGCACAGCAGAAGTCATTGGCGTTTGAGCTGCAATTACCTGCCCAACACTTTTCTGCCTTCATCGACATGGAAGCGTTTCACAAGATCATCGACAACCTGATCGGCAATGCGCTGAAGTATGCAGGCAGCCAGGTGCTCGTGACGGTCGAAGAACCTGGTGAGCAGGGCAACTTTGTAATACGTGTAATGAACGATGGCGCACTGATTCCCTGGCAGCTGCGGGAGAAAATATTTGAACCGTTCTTCCGTATACATTCGATGGAACAACCCGGATCGGGCATTGGTCTGCCACTCGCGCGTGCGCTTACACAACTGCACAGCGGCCACTTACAACTTCGCGAACCAGTAAACGGGATGAACATCTTCGAATTAACATTGCCTGTACACCAGGAAATCGAGTTTACATTAAATGCAGTTCAATCGAAATAACACATGCTTCCTACTATATTAATCGTTGATGACAATAAAGAGATACTGGAATTCGTAGAAGAAATTCTCGGAGATCAGTATCATATTTTGAAGATCACCAACGGGCAGCAGGCGCTGGAGCTGCTGTCCAGCACCACCGTACAACTCATCGTCAGCGACGTCATGATGCCTGTCATGGACGGCTTCGAGTTCTGCCGGCGCATCAAATCAGACCTGGAACATTGCCACATACCCGTGATCCTGCTCACCGCTAAAAATACCCTGGTAGCCCGAATCGAAGGATTGGAACTCGGGGCAGACGCGTATATCGAAAAGCCTTTTTCGCCCAGGCACCTGAAAGCCCAGGTAGCCAACCTGCTCGCAAACCGGGGCATGTTGCGCGAGTACTTTGTCAACACACCACTCATTCATATCAAAAGTATGGCGAGCGGCAAAGCCGACGAACAGTTCCTGGAACGCCTGAACGACATCATCCTCCAACACCTGGACAATGCACAACTAGACGGAGAACTGCTTGCCGTAGAATTGAACATGAGCCGCCCCACCCTCTACCGGAAAATAAAAGCCATATCTAACCTCACCGTACATGAACTGATCAACCTGGCCCGTTTAAAGAAAGCTGCAGCCTTACTCGCGGAAGGCAACCTGCGCGTGTTCGAGGTCGCGCACATCACTGGTTTCAGTTCTCCCAATCACTTTAACCGGATATTCGCAAAACAGTTTTCGATGTCGCCTACTGCGTTTATGAAAACACATGCAGGCAAACGCGACCATCAAGATTAAAATTCGTAGAATCTACTGATTTAAGCAACTTGCGCATATTGCCCACCCCTTATATTGCGGTCGCGCGAATGACCGTCCCATTTAGCCCTGGGCCTGATCAAGACTTTCAAAAACCCAAGATTAACTATTGTCTATGAAACAATTCTACGTTTGCCTCTTACTTATTTTAGGGATGCACACTGCCATGGCGCAAGTCCGGATTTCCATGTTGGTCCCCAAATCGAACCAGGTGTTGGGCAATAAGGTATTTGTGGAGGGATACGCTGCCTCGTCCGCCGGGCCCATCACGTCGGTGAGAGCACAGATCAATACACAGGAGGTTACCATGAACATTGCCAACATTCCGTATTTCTTTGGCAACTTCAACCTCAGCACCCTGCCTTCCGGTCCGCTCCAATTACACATCATCGCAACCGATGCATTGAACAACCAGCTGGACACGGTAATCAACGTCCTGCGAAACAATCCGCCCACTGTAGTATTGGAATCACCTGTCAGCGAAGCAGTGGCCCGGCCGCTGTTACGCGTAAAAGCGCATGCAGTGGATGATGGTCCTGTAAGTCGCATGGAGGTAAGGTTTGCCACGCGCACTTACGTGTTTAACGGCAGCAGTGTCGATACTATATTTGATGCATCTGCAGAAGTGTCACCGTTGAGTGTATATGCGATTGATGCTTCCGACGCGGAAGCTTTCGCAACCAGTTATTTTACGGTGGATATTACACCGGGACTGAAGCAGACCTTTAGCTTACCATCGGACCACAACATCATGGAGTTCAATTATGGCCAGGTGATATCGATGACCGACATGCTCAATGCGCAGTATCAACCGAGATTACACTTGACAAATTACCCTGGCGGTGTGACTAAGACAATCCCCGGCGTTTACCGTTTTGACGTTAGTACCACCCAGCTAAAAAACATATTCGCAACCCCGAGGGGTGTAGTGTGGACGGGCAACCGAAGGGATATCGATCCAGCGCCGAGCGGTACGCTCCTGTATCAATTCCTCGACAGCGGGGTAACTGTGTTACAAGCAGGCATAAAAGCCGTGCGCGTCGCCGGTAAATACATTGCGTGGACGAGCCAGGCCGGCGATTCATTGTTCCTCCGCGACCAACTAACGCAAACCAACACCTACATCACCCGGGGAGTAGGCTATATCGACGTAGACAGTATTGGCCGCGTGCATTACACCCTCAGCAAAGGAGTGTATCTATATAATCAGGGTGTAACAAGCCTGGTGATGGCCCGCGATGCTTCCACACCTTTACACTATATTGATACAGATGGCGATTACTTATCGTTTTACGTAACGGAAGGGAATATCAACGATGTGGGCTTGTCCCTTTATAAAGATGGCGTTCGTACATCTTTCGGGGAGCTTAGGAACGGTATATTAAACATCCCGTTATATTATCGCCTGACGAACGGGCACCTCGCATTCATGAAGCACGTATCAGACAGAACATCCGTCACCTCCTTCTATATTAAATCGCCTGGCGACAGCCTAAAATTACTTAAGCAGCTCACCAGGGAAAACCGTTTCGGGTCAGAAGAACTGGGAGAGATTCGTGGCCTGAATGCGAATGGCGACTTGATGATCTGGGAGAACATTCCAAATTCCGGTACGCAGCAAATTAGTTATCATCCCAAGAATGGTTCGTCCAAATCGATCAGCAGTCTGCCACTTACCATCTACGACATCAACGGCAAATGGTACGGCTCCTACCTCAATACGTTGTACGAAATCCAGATCGATGCAGACTACAGCGCCGACGCAACGCCGTTCACGAAACCGCTGCTCATCAATCAATCTGGCCGCTTTGGCGTAAAAGACTTTACCAGTCACTTCTCCGGCCCCGAGTATGGTCCGGGTCAGCTGACAGAAGTAAAACTGATTCGTCTGCCTACCTGGGGCAACCTCGTACATCCGAACGGCACCCTGCTTAAAACGACAGGCCAGGTACTTAAACGCAGTGAACTCGAAGGGTTGCGGTATGTTCCGTTCCAGAACGTGATTGGTGCGGATACCGTTCGCTGGGAGGGTAAAAACGGTACAGTATTCGGTAACCAGGCCGCCATCACACTGATGACACATCCCAACCTCACGGCGGCGCCTAAACTCTCCGGCCTGGACAGTACCTACTGCTCCACCGTGACTGCAGATGTGATCAAGATCACCAACTATCCACCGGTAAAATGGCGCACCAGTGTAACCGTATTGCTGGATGACACTACCATATTGCCTGTAGGCCAAGACAGCAGCTTTACCATCACTCCGACAGCCGGTAGTCATACGTTGACCGTAAAGTTCAGGCACCCGCTGGACTCCATCAGTACAACTGCCCGCTTCACTACGGTGGATTGTAACACTACCAACGCCCGTATTGGCAAGATCGACGACGTGGAGATAGTATCAGCCTATCCAAACCCATTCAACAGCCAGTTTACCGTAACGGGCCTGAATGCATCTAACCGTTACACCCTATCGCTCCACGACGTGCAGGGCAGCGTGGTGTACACCGGGTTGGCGAATAACCAGCAATCGGTGGTGATTATTCCGAATGTCACCTTGCAGAAAGGTATTTATTATTTGAAAGTGTATGACGTGGCATTGCGTAAAGTAATTGCTGTGACGGCGGTCGTGAAGATGTAAACTGCCTGATTTATGAGTAAGCCGGTAAGTTGCAGACTTACCGGCTTATTTTTTGCCTTGGATTGGTTGAACAGTTCGATTCTACATTTTGTTAGCATTTATATGAAAATCCTTCTTACCGGCGCGACCGGGTACATTGGAAAACGGCTGTTGCCGACGCTGCTGGAACAACAGCACCACGTAATTTGTATGGTGCGCGATGCCGCGCGGCTGGACATTCAGCATTTCGATCAAAAGCTGGTTACCGTAGTGGAAGCAGATATGATGGATGAAAAATCCCTGGATCGGCTTCCGGGAGATATTGATGCAGCTTATTACCTGGTGCATTCCATGAGCATCAGTAGCGGTGATTTCAGTGAAGAAGAATTGCGTTCGGCGCAGCACTTTACCCGGTACCTGGATACAACGAATGCCAGGCAGCTGATCTACCTCACTGGCATTGTAAATGCGCAACAACTCAGCAAACACCTGAGTAGCCGGAAGGCGGTAGAAGACGAACTAAAGAAAGGTAAAACACCCCTGACCTCCTTGCGGGCAGGCATCATCATCGGGTCGGGCAGCGCATCCTTCGAGATCATCCGCGACCTTGTAGAAAAACTGCCAGTCATGATCGCCCCCAAGTGGCTGAAAAGTAAATGTCAACCCATCGCCATCAGCAACGTTGTGCAAATGCTGACAGGCGTTTTGGGGAAAGAACACCTCTATCATCAACACTTTGATATTTACGGTCCGGACCTGCTTACTTACCAGCAAATGCTGCTGCAATTCGCGGAAGTGAGAAACCTCAAACGCAGCATCATCATCGTGCCCGTCTTTACACCAAAGCTATCCAGCTACTGGCTCTATTTTGTGACCTCCACCTCCTACCCCCTTGCGCGCAACCTGGTGCAGAGCATGAAAGTCGATGTGATCCCCGAAGCCAACCACCTGGCCGACGAGTTAGGCGTTTCCCTCATCCCCTATAAAGAAGGGATTCGCATGGCCTTTGAGAAAATCGAACAAAACCTCGTACTTTCCAGCTGGAACGACTCAAGTCAGAACCGTATATTCAGAAAAGGTTTATCAAAACATATCGAAGTACCTAAGTTCGGCGTGTTCACTGACGTAAAAAAAATGAAAACTCACGATCCTTCACTCGCCCTGCAAAGAATATTCTCCATCGGCGGCAAAACCGGCTGGTATTATGGCAACTGGTTATGGGAGTTCCGCGGCTTCATCGATCGCCTGTTCGGCGGTGTAGGTCTGCGCCGCGGCCGCAAGAACGCCACCAATGTAGCACCTGGCGACATCCTCGACTTCTGGCGCGTGATACTTTCCAGCACCGAACAAAAGCGTTTGCTCCTGTATGCCGAGATGAAACTGCCAGGAGAAGCGTGGTTAGAGTTTTGTATCGACGAGCATAACGAGGTAACACAAACCGCGACCTTTCGTCCGCTGGGATTGTCGGGCAGGTTATATTGGTATGCGATGCTGCCGTTTCATCATTTTATATTCAGGGGGATGTTGCGGAAGATTGTGGAGTAGGGAATTGCTCTTTCTGGCCTGACATCCCCGGCCTATTGCGTGGTTAATTCACCACCCCCTCGGCAATGGCGCCGCCCTAAGTCATAAGTTTGAACGAAACGCTATAACATTCCTTTGATACGTGACGCCATCCCTTCCCTATACACCTCCCCAATCGGCAACTGCATCCCACCCAAACTTACCTTCCACTTCTCTACCATTGCGACCTGTTCCAGGTTCACGATGTACGACCGGTGGATGCGAACAAACGTTTCGGGAAGCAGCGTTTCCAGGTCACGTAGTCTATCGCCCGAAAGATGTTTACCCCCTGCGTATGAAATGCAGTGTAGTCACGCATACCTTCGATATACAAAATATCCTTTAGCAGCAATCGTATCAGCTTTTGTCCGGATTTTATGAAGATGAACGGCATAACGGTGGGAGCGGTGGATAATCGTAACAGCGCGCGCTCCGTCGCCTGCTGGAAACGTTCGTAGCCGACAGGCTTAACAAGGTAGTCGAGCACTTCGTACTCGTAGCTTTGCAGCGCATACTGCGGATAAGCCGTAACGATGATCACGGCGCACTGGCGACGCAGCAATTGCATCAGCTCAAATCCGTTGATACCGGGCATCTGGATATCCAGGAAGGCCAGCGACACTTCTCCTTCATGAATCAGCGATAACGCCTGCATACTATCGGTCGTAGCATGCAACAAACGCAGGCCAGGCGTACGTTCTACGTAACGCGCAATCAGGCGGGCAGCCAGTGGTTCATCGTCTACTACCAGGCAATTGAGTGGTTTGTCATGCATGTGGATATAGTTTTTCGCGTAATTGTTCGCTAAATGCTTCAATGGCAGGCAACACCTGCGGATCATCTATTTCCAGCAACGCTTCTATCTTCTGCATTTCGGTAAAGAGTAAGTCCGCACTCAGCTGCTGCCGTTGTTGGGCGAGCAATAAGGCTGCCTGTTCCAGCGCCAGTTCTCGTTGGCTGATAGCCTGCTGTTGCACGCGGCGAATGAAGAAATAAAGTGTGCTATATAAATAGATTGATAGAATCAATGGATAGTGATCGGCGATGAACAGCCCTGGCGGCTGATCCGCAATCAAAACGTATAAGGGCAGCAAGATCAATCCGGATGCCAGCAAAGTGGGCACCAGGAGGCGCGTCTGAAAGCAATAATGAAAACTTGCGTACACTGCGGTCGCCATTGGAAGGAACTTGAGAACGTCATACCACGACAAACCCGGAGCAGCGGCAGCATATATCAGCCCATAAAAAAGTAGGAACAGGAGCATGTTACGCATAACGAACTTTTAATTGAACGGTGAAGAAGCCAGCTTCAGGCTGTATGTGCAGACTATGTTCGCCGGGATACAACAATTGCAAACGGCGACGTATATTTTTCAATCCTATTCCATCAGCGATCACTGGCTGCGACTTACTCACAGCATTACGACAATAGAAGTGCAGCAAACCACGGTCCGCATGCAACTGCAACATGACGGGTGATGCGGTCACATCTCCATGTTTAAAAATATTCTCTACCAATGGCAACAATAGCAAAGGCGGAATGGGCGCATCCTTTATGGCAAAATGCGTTTGCAATTGTAGTGGCTGCGGATAACGAAGCTGTTGTAGTTGCAGGTATTCGCGAATGCAACGTAGTTCATCTTCCAGCGGAATAAAAGCAGGCCGCCGCGCGTAAAGAAACCGCAGCATCGCATGCAGGCTCTTAAAGGCAGGCAATGCGGCGGCGGAACGATCTTCTGCCAGCGCGTAAATATTATTCAAACTATTGAACAGGAAATGCGGATGCAGTTGCATATGCAGGAGGTCGCGCTCCGCCTGCATGCTACCGGCTGCGGTTTCCCTGCTTTCGAGCGCTTGCTGCCGCGCGTATCTTACAAAGAAAAAGACGGCCGTAAACAGCGGCATGGCCAATATCACATGCGGCCCCTTCGCATAATAGTATTCCCAGGGAAATCCGCCCCCATACACAAGGTGACGCCTGACCAGCTGCATGCCTGCAAAGGCTGTTAATGCTAAGGCAGTGCCGAGTATAGGCCGATTGCGATAATACCTGACGAGCAACCAGTAAGGCAATGCCGTAGCGCCCAGCCATAACAGGTACTCGCGCACATTAAACCAAATGCTATACTGACGGTACAGCCACGCGACAGGCGGCGCCCAACAGATGTTCGTCCACCCGTACCATAACGTATAAAACAAGAGGAAGTATGACCAGCGGGGCTTCATACTATAAATCTACACAATACCGCGGCAACGGGAAACAGGTTGGCAGAACAAAACGGGCTGTTCGCAGAAATGGCACTCTTGGGTACGCTGCATGCGGGTAGCTTTGACATTATGAAACTATACTTATCATTTTTGGCCCTCCTGCTGGCAGGCCCGATCTGCGCACAGGATACCCTGATCGACAGTCTCTTTACAGCTACAGAACCCGGCGGTGTGATATTGGTGGCACGCGGCGACCAGGTAGTGTATGAACGTGCGTTTGGCATGGCAAACATGGAACTGAACGTGCCTATGCGCCGTGAAATGGTCTTCAATATCGGCTCGGTCACTAAACAGTTTACGGCCATTGCCATATTGCAATTGGTAGAGCAGGGGAAACTTTCTTTGCAGGATACGGTAGGCAGTTTCCTGAAAGGTTATGTTGGCGGACAGGCAACGGTCGCGCAACTACTGACCCATACCGCAGGCATACCTAATGCGGCAAGTGCGCAATCGCTTATTGCCAAAGGCCGCGGCTGGCTATCGGCGGCAGATGTGATGAGTACATTCAAAGATCAACCACTTACCTTCGTTCCGGGTACCAACTGGGCCTACAGTAATTCGGGCTACCAGTTGCTCGGCTACATCATTGAACAGGTAAGTAACATGTCATATGAGGATTACATCACCCGTCAGGTGCTTCAACCTGCAGGCATGGCGCATGCCTTGTTTGGCAACGATATGTGGCTGGTGCCTAACCGAGCCTCCTCCTACATTTACACACGGCGCGGCGTGGAGAATGCAGTTAACGCCAACGCTCAGATTCCTTATTCGGCCGGTGCTTTACAAGCTACTGCAGCTGATATCTTTGCCTGGTACCGATCAGTTACTACACATAAGATGGTGCAACCCACCACACTCCAGCAGGCATGGTCGCGTGCACGAATTACATCTGGCCGGCAACCGGACTATGGCTTTGGCTGGACGATCGGCCACCTCGGCGGCCATCCGCTGGTAGAACACAGTGGTAACTTCGGTGGATTTATGTCGCACGTGATGTATTTCCCTAAAGATTCGCTACTTGTATGTGTATTATTCAACTTTCGCAGGCAACTGCCGGAAATACTGGCTACACGTATTGCGGGCAGGTATCTTGGTGTAGATGCTGAATATACGCCGGTAGCTTTGCACGCCACACAACTGGCTACTTATGCCGGGAATTATCTCGATGACTCGCGAACAACCACTAAGCTCGGCTTTGAAAACGGGCGGCT
This sequence comes from Chitinophaga horti, assembly GCF_022867795.2. Taxonomy (NCBI): domain Bacteria; kingdom Pseudomonadati; phylum Bacteroidota; class Chitinophagia; order Chitinophagales; family Chitinophagaceae; genus Chitinophaga; species Chitinophaga horti. The sequence goes on from NZ_CP107006.1 coordinate 3,802,478, forward strand.
ATTTTACCAGAAACCCGGCGGCCCTAAGTGGTGGATCGTGCCGGTAGGTAAAGATCTGTTCAATGCAGAAAACACCAGCACCCTTTTTCAGTTTGTCCGAAACAAAAACGGCTCGATTATGCGCCTCGATATTGGAACAACGAGAAATACGGATAAATATAGTTTAACGCCCGCGCCATAATTCACACCAGTTTATCACGACGAGCGCTCTCAAAAACCTGATTAAAATCATCCTCAAAAATAAAAGACAAAATAATCCTTTATTATATTTTCGCCCTATCTTTGCCCTATCAAAACATTATGAGCGTTTTTTCAAAGACATGCGAATATGCCATCCGGGCGGTATTTTATATCGCGCACCGTACCATGGACGGGTCCAGGGTGGGTATTAAGGAGATAGCAGCGGAGATAGATTCCCCCGAAAGTTTCCTCGCAAAGATACTGCAAGACCTTAGCCGCAAAGGATTGATACAGTCAATGAAAGGACCGAACGGCGGTTTCTACCTCGAACCTAAAAGTATGAAACGCCCGCTCGCTGATATTGTTACGGCGATAGACGGCGAAGAAGTATTTAAAGGCTGCGGCATGGGCCTGAAACATTGCTCCGAAAAGCATCCTTGTCCGCTCCATAAACAATTCAAAAAGGTGCGTAACGAGTTGTCGCATATGCTCAACACCACCAGCATCGGGCAGTTCAATAAGGATTTATTGAACGGGCAGCTGGCACTCAGAAAAGACTAACTATTTTTTTATTCTAATAAAGGATAAAAAGGTCTTATTATATTTATTCAACTTTATTAAACAGCAAACAGATGATGACCACTGCACAGAAGGAGTTGGTAAAAGCTACCGTGCCTGTTTTAAAAGAAGCCGGCGTAATTCTCACCTCACATTTTTACAAGCGTATGTTCAGCCATAATCCTGAACTGAAGCATATATTCAACATGGGCAACCAGCAGAACAACAAACAGCAAACAGCCCTGGCAATGGCGGTTTTGGCTTATGCAGAACATATCGAAAACCCTGCAGTATTACTGCCGGTGATCGACAGCATCGGACAAAAGCATACAAGTCTGGACATACGCCCGGAACATTACCAGATCGTGGGTAAACACCTGATCGCGGCAATCAGCGAGGTACTCGGCGAGGCTGCTACACCGGATTTACTCGACGCCTGGACGGCCGCCTATATACAACTGGCGGGCATCATGTCCGGACATGAGTCAACATTATACCAGGCTCAAACTGCCAAACAAGGTGGCTGGACTGGCTGGCGGCCATTCATCGTTAAACAGAAAGTACAGGAATCGACGGAGATCACATCCTTCTATTTATATCCTGCGGATGGCGGACCTGTTGCAGATTTTACGCCCGGGCAATATCTGAGCGTAAGACTGTTCCTCCCTGAAATAAACCTGCTGCAACCTCGCCAGTACAGCCTATCGGCAGCACCCAACGGCAAATACTATCGCATCTCTGTAAAAAAAGAACGCGGCAGTCAACACCCGGATGGGATGATTAGCAACAGGCTACACGACTTCATCAAAGAGGGCGACCTGATCGATGTATCCGCGCCTGCAGGCAGTTTCGTGCTACAGCCGGAAAGCAAACAAGTGGTATTTATCAGCGGCGGCGTAGGCCAAACACCGCTAATCAGTATGCTCGAAAGCCTGATACAATCTGGCAGCCAGCAACCGATTACGTGGATACACGGTTGCCGGAACCGCGAAGTACATGCCTTTCAGCAACAGCTGCAGCAATGGACAACGCAGCACGAACATATCAGCCAGCACCTATTTTACGATCAGCATGAAGGTGATGCTGCCGTTAATACGGGCTATGTCGACCTGGAGAAGATCGCAGACACCGTAGTACAGCCTGACACACGTTACTACATCTGCGGCCCTGCAGTCTTTATCAGGAAACATTACCAATTTCTCACGGAAAAAGGGGTAAACCGGGCAGACATTCATCTCGAAGAATTTGGTCCGGCCTCCTTACAACTTAATTAGTCTGCAACGTTGCCTATCAACAAAAAGGGGGAACCGGTCATGGTTTCCCCTTTTACATGTAGATAATTCGGTCTATCTTAACCGCAAATCCCATGAAACCTATGACGGAAGAACGTATCGAATTGATCACCGTTTTTAAGAAAGATATCGGGCAGCCCGACGCGGAAAAATTGCTTGCCGCACATCAGCTTACTTACAGGAAAGGCATGGACTCCAGCCGGGGCAAACTCTATTTCCAGAGAACAGGACCTAAATTCATTCTCACTTTCGATAGCGACGCCGCCAGGGAAGCGATGATAACGCTATTGGAACAGCAGGAGAACATACATGAAGTATACATCCCGGACTGGACAAAGTGTAAGGATTAAAAAAGGAGCGATGTAACACCGCTCCTTCTCCTGGTTATTTTGCAGTCAGCGCCTGGCTTTCAAACTTGATACCGTCCCAACCATTTGCCATAAACTGGCGGATGTTCTGATGATCTGCGCCATCGGGAGTAGCGAGTACCGCCTGGTAATGTTCAGCGAACAGGTGCAGCGTGTCTTCTTTGGAAAGGCCGTTCAGTTGCGCAAAAGCAAATACCTTTGCGCTACCCTGGTTCTGTGTTGCCTCATTGAACGCCTCGCCATTTTTGAACGCAGCTGGCGTATGCTGATAATATGTTTCGATAAATTCCAGCACTTCTTTAAAAGTGATCGTGTTGCTTTTCAGTTGCCCAAGCAATGTATGTAATTGTTCTTTCATCGCATTTATGTTTGACGCGGCAAAAATAAAAAAATCGCGGCATCCGGCGGCGGTCATGTTTATTGCGTATCAATCTTTTATCATTTTGATTCATTTTCGGGGGATGTGGTGCCGCGTAACACCTGGCTGCCTTAAGTTTGCGGCATGCATGAAAATTCCACGATCAGCCTGACGCCAACCAGGCAACATTTCGAAATACTGGATGGCCTGCGCGGCATCGCCGCCATCGCGGTGGTGATCTTTCATTTTATGGAAATTGCCGTGCCGGATTACAACAACAGTTTTATTGCACATGCTTATTTGTCGGTGGATTTTTTCTTCTGTTTATCCGGCTTCGTGATCGCTTACGCCTACGACGACCGGCTGCAAAAGATAGGAACAATGGCTTTTTTGAAACTTCGTCTCATCAGGCTGCATCCGTTGGTGATCATTGCATCTGTCGTAGGACTCATTGTTTTTGTATTGGATCCGTTCAGCCAGCTGTGGATGAAATATGCAGCCAGGCTGCCTTTGATGTTCGTTGCCTCCTGCCTGATGATCCCGTATCCGCTGGTGCATGAGCGTTACTTCAACCTGTTTCACCTCAATCCGCCCACCTGGTCGCTGTTTTGGGAATACATCGCTAATATATTATACGCCCTTGTACTGGTACGGTTACGGAACAAGTGGCTGTGGGCACTGGTGGGCCTTGGCGCTATCGCTCTTTATTTTGAAGCACAGGCATCCGGCTTCCTGGGTGTAGGATGGGGTGGTGATAACTTCCGTGGTGGCGGAGTACGTGTGGCATTTTCCTTTGTTGCAGGGATGCTGGTATATCGTTCGAGGTGGATCATCCGCCATCCGTTTGGCTTTGCGGGCATTGGTACGTTACTGGCTATGGTATTTATCATCCCCTATTCAAATACCTATAACAAAATCATCGACCCTACGATCGTTGTATTCTTCCTGCCATTGCTGGTTGCATTGGGCGCCGGCGCTACGTTACATAACCGTGCCAAAGCGATCTGCAGGTTTTCGGGTAACATCTCCTATCCGCTGTATATGATCCACTACCCTTTCATCTGGCTGTTTATGAGTTATGTGGAGAAGCAAAAACCTTCGCTTACGCAAATGCTCGTTATAACCGCTGCGGGCACGTTATTATTGATAGGACTGGCCTATTTCGTATTTGCTTACCTGGACGAGCCTTTACGAAAGTGGTTTAGAAAAAAGTCGTAAGATAAAAAAAGCCGCCTCCCTGCGGAGACGGCCATTTTCTTTCCCAGTAGCGGCACAACAGCTTGTATACTGATGCGCCGCCTGCATGGGTATCTTCCATCTAACAACTTTACCATTCGCCTGGTGGCAGCGTAGCGCCGCCGTACAATGCATCCAGTAATGCGAAGATTTCCGGATCATAGGTCTTCAGCCTTTCCCGGTTCCAGATATCGTTGTGGATACCATCACCGCCTACGGGACCGGGAGCGTTTACATCGAAGTAACTTTGCAAACACTCCGCCCAATATTCATCGGGATTGGAGCCGGCGTAAGTATTCGTCCATTTACCGGCAGCAATCGCCTTATCGTACAACTGCTGAATTTGTTTCTTGAACGTTCCGTCCATTACTTCCAGCGCCATGTTTTTTACAGCATGACCAAATTCGTGTACCACGATGTTCTCCGTTCTGTAACGGTCATGACTGTTGCGCAGCGCATCTCCCTCATGCACGCCGCAGGCGCGGTACGTAGGGGAAGGACCAAAGCCTCCGGCATAACGTTTCGCATCCAGACCAACAGGCCAGCCGGGCAACACATCCGGATAAAAAGTATTGCCGAATACCGCCAGGTACACGCGCTGCCTGCGTAGTTCTGCCACACTGTTCTTTGGCAGCGTTGACGTAACTACTTTACAAACCGCCTCTACCCTAGCCAGCGCCTCGTCGCTTACGATGGCGGCACTAACAATCGGAATGCTGTCGGTTCCGGCTACCAGTGCGCGATACTTTTCGTAGTAATTCGTCAGCCCAAAATGTTTTGACTCACCCGGCGGTATTGCGGGGATCACGACTTCCGGTTCGGGTATCGAATCTTTATCCGCTTTGGAGCACCCGCACATGAGGCAGGTGAACAATGCCGCGTATGCAATATTACCAGCCATAGTTCTGAACCATATTATCGTTTACATCCATTTCGCGCTGCGGTATCGGCATCAGGTAATGCCTGTCGAGGAATACGCGGGTTTGGACCGGCGCCTCTTTGTAGAATACGGCCAAACCTGCCGCCTCGCTGTTTACATCCAGGCCGGTGCCTTGTAATTCAGCAGTAGTAGGCCTCGCGTTCATACCATGCATCACACCGTTATCTACTTGTTTCGCGATCAGCCAGCGGCGCACGTCCCAGAAACGATGGCCTTCAAATGCGAACTCCACGCGTTTTTCATTCTGAACACGTTTGCGGAATCCTTCGCGGGTAATGTCCTCAGGAATGATGGGCAGTCCCGGCATATCCACACGGGCGCGAACGGCATTTACTGCGGCATAAGCCTCTGGCGTCGGCCCTTCGTTGTATTCGTTCATCGCTTCCGCATAGGCGAGGTAAAACTCTGTTACGCGGAACAGCGGATCGTTACGCTGCGCATCGGGGGAAGTCCACCAGTTGGTAGGATCAACTTTCGGATCGCACCATTTACGTACGTTGTAACCGCTTACAGTAAAGGTACCGGAGCTTTTAGGCCATGCCTGAGAAGCACCGTTGTTACCGCCCCACCATGCTAATCTTATCGGCGTATTGTTCGTGCGGGTGGCGTTAAACTTGCTGCCCTGGTAAGTGATGGTGGCGTAGAAACGAGGGTCGCGGTCTTTGTACATATTGGAAATGTTATCTAACCAAACCCATTCCGTAGCACCTGCACCTGCCCAGAACCAACCGCTCCAGAAACCCTCTTTCACGTAGCCGGAAGACGCGTGATCGATCGGGTAACCTGTTTTCGTTTCATAGGCGTCTATCAGCTCCTGGAAAGGACTGTACTTACCCCAACCGCCCCAAGGGCCGCCGAAAGGAAACAGTTCCAGGTCGAGGTTTTTGGTATTAGGCACCATTCTCGGCATGATGATCTCTGTCCAGTTACGGGTGTAGAAAATCTGTCCGTAGCTGTTGATCGGATCATTGGCGATACCGCGGGAAATGATGTAGTCGAGGTCCATCACCCGCTGCGCTGCATCTGCCGCCTTCTTCCATTTCTCTTTATCGTAAGACTGATTGAACAATTGTTTGCCGTCGAGGTTTTTAACGTTCGCATACATGGCATTGCCGTTAAACAGCGGGCTGGCAGCATACAGTAAAGTACGTGCAGCCAGCGCCAATGCCGCACCCCTGTTTGCCCTGCCAAGGTCAGCGTCAGGGTGTTTGGGCAACAGTTCAGGTGCGATGGCCTCACATTCGTTTACGATAAACGCTACAACTTCATCTACTGAATTACGTGGCACTGTTACAGAACCTTTGTCGGTAATCTGCAGCGAGTTTGTAATTACCGGTACGGCACCATACATTTTAAACAATTGAAAATGGAACAGCGCACGCATGAAACGTGCTTCCGCTTTATAATGTGGTACTTTTACCGCGTAATAAGATACCTGGTCGGTAGGAATAGGCACTTTATCGATATTCTCTAAAAACAGGTTCGCCTTACGGATGTTCCTGTATTGCAGCTCCCACTCGCCAAATGGATTATCGGCAGAGTTCCAGGCGCCGGTGTTGTATTTCAACGGCCAGTAACCAGCACCCCAGTGGTGAAAACATTCGTCCGTAGCGGCAGTTGTTTCATTCAGGGTATTACCATCGGCCCCGATCGTATTGGGCAACTGGCTGTATAAATGCGCCAGTGCGGCGTTTGCATTGTTGATGTTACCCCATATCTGTTTGTCGGTTACCAGTTCGTTGGGTACTACGTCCAGGAATTTTTTACAGGATGAAAAGCCGGCTGCTGTCACCGCAAATGCGATCGTATAAAATGTGATCCTTTTTATGCTGAATTTCATGTCTAAACTTTTTAGGTTGCTCATTACAGTCCCACGGTGATGCCACCGTTAAACACACGTTGTTGCGGATAGTTCCTCGAATCGTTCGGCATTTCCGGATCGAATATTTTCAGGTAATCCCAGGTAACGAGGTTGATACCGTTCACGAATAAACGCACATTACTGAGGTGCGCTCTTTTAGTCCAGGCCTGCGGCACGTTGTAGCCTATCTCCGCATTCTTCAAACGCAGGTAGTTTGTGCTGCGCAGCCAGAAGGTAGATATCTGGTTGTTGTTGGCGTTGTTGGCATAAGAAATCCTCGGATACTTTGCATTCGTTGTTTCAGGCGTCCAGTAATTGCCTTTGATATCCGCAAGAATACCACCATCGCCGCTGAACGGCCAGATGGCGGGCCCAGTCAGCCAAACGTTACCGCCAAACGCACCCTGGAATAGAATGCCTACGTCGAAGCCTTTGTAACCAAAGCCCAGCGACAGCCCCAGTATCTTTTCAGGTACAGAAGGTTTTCCGGTATAAGCGCGGTCCAACTCATCGATTTTGCCATCGTTGTTCACGTCCACATATTTGATATCACCCGGTTGGATCATACCGAACGCGCTCTGGTCGGGACTTTTATTGATATCATCCTGGCTCTGGAACAGTCCTTTCGCGAGAAACGCATACTGATCGTTTACGCTTCTGCCTGTACGCATCGCGTAGCTACGGCCCTTCAGCGTAGGTTCGTCCATCGCCACGATTTTGTTACGGGCGAAGGAGAAGTTACCTTTTATGAAATAGTTGAAGTGACGGAAGTTCTTTTTGTGCTGCAGTTCCACCTCAAATCCCTTATTCTCTACCTCGCCCAGGTTCACCAGCGGCAGGTTTACCACACCCAGTACGGAAGGCAATGTGCCTGGCGTAGCAAGAATGTTGCTCCTGCGCTCGTAGAACACATCACCGGTAAAAGTGATCGCGTCGTTGAACAAGCCGAGGTCTAGACCTGCATTGTATTTCTGCGCACGCTCCCAGGTTACGTCAGGGTTGCCGTTGGCATCTTCTGTAGCACCGCCATACCAAACACCATCGCGGTTGCGGCCAAACTGGTACCCAGTGGCGCCGAGCGACCAGGTGCTCTGATACAGGAAGCGACGACCACCGATCTTATCGTTACCCACCAAGCCGCCGGAAGCACGTAATTTCAGCAGGTTCAGGAAGGTCACGCGATCCTTCAGGAAAGACTCTTCGCTCATTACCCAGGCCAGTGACACGGATGGGAAGAAGTCGTAGCGTTTACCTTCAGGGAAGTTCTCCGAACCATTGTAACCGAAGTTGAATTCAGAAAAATATTTGCCGGCATAACCGTAGGTCGCCCTACCGATATAGCCATTGTATTTATAAGGCAAACCACCGATCGCATTGCCGCTACCTACTGCATCGAAGAAGCTTTGCTGCGTATACAGGAACATACCTGTTACATCGTGTTTACCAAAAGTGCGTGCATAGTTGATGTACGTTTCCAGCAGCGTGCGACGGTTACTGTTTGCGCTTACATCATAACTGAGCGTATTGTTACCATCTCCTACTTTGATATAAGTACCTTTCGTGAGATCTGTTTCCTGGTCATTACCCAACGCATATTGGTAAGTCGGATACACCATTACCCTGCGTACGTTACGGAAGCCGTAGGAGTCGAATGACAGTCGGGCGCGGGCGCTCAGACCTTTGGTAATCCAGGGCATTTCCAGTTTAAAACCAGCCGTGGCCTGCAAAGTGTTCTCGAAGTTACGCTGGTAACCACCTGCCGTTAAACGGCCGTAAGGGTTCCAGGCTTTTGCGGGCAGGGCGCTGATGCTACCATCAGGATTCTTCATCGGGTACAGCCAGGGCGAAATAGATTGCATACCTGCAAACAGTTCACTGGCGCTTACCGGAGGATAATTGTTATCGCGAACAATCTCACCCAGGTTCAGTTCCATACTCAGATCTCGCGTAATATTCAGATCGATGTTAGAGCGGAAGTTATAACGGTTCGTCGTCGCCTGTATATCATAGGCATCGATCTGGTCTTCGAAGTTATATAAGCCGTTTTGTTTCAGGTACGACATTGACACGAAGTAGCGAACCGACTGGTTACCGCCGCTTACGTTCAGGTTACCCTGCGACATAGAGGAATTAGGCTTCAGCATTTCTCCCAGCCAGTCAACGTTGGGGTACAGGTACTCGTAAGCCGGCATGCTGCGGTCGCGGAACTTAGACAGGTATTCGTCGGTGTACTGCGAATAGTTCTGGTTATCGTTGATCAGGCCGACACGGTACATGCTGAGCGCGTCGTAGCTGTCAAGGTATTCGGGCATACGTGTTGGAGACTGCAAGCCAGTCTGCGCCGTAAACGTAATTCTCGGTTTGCCCGATGTACCGCGGCGTGTAGTCACGAGTACTACCCCGTTCGCACCTCTCACCCCGAATACTGCGGTAGAAGAGGCATCTTTTAATATAGAGATGTTTTCGACCTCGTTCGCATCGATGCTTCCGAAGGAGCGTTCCACTCCATCTACGAGGATCAGCGGGCTTTGGCTACCGGTGAACGTCGCCATACCACGGATCCAGAGGTTAGCACCATCGTAGCCCGGCTCACCACTGTTTTGCAAAGTGATCAAACCTGGCAGGCGGCCGGCGAGTGCATTACTAAGGTTCGCTACCGGGCTTTGTGTGAGCTCTTTGGTACCTACGGTCGCGATGGCGCCGGTTACACTTACCTTCTTTTGTTTACCGTAAGCTACTACCACAACCTCACCCAGGCTTTTATTATCCACCACCATAACCACTGTCATACCAGCTGCGGCAGGTACTTCTTTGGACAGGAAGCTGATGGCGGAGAAAATCAATACATCGCCTTCGTTCGCTTCGATGGTAAAGCGTCCATCGGCATTCGTGGCTGTACCGGCTTTGCCATTCTTCACCGCGACTGTTACGCCGGGTACGGGCTGGCCGGTAGAATCTACTACCCTGCCGGCAATCGTTGCAAACACGGGCGCTGCTACGACCGACTTGGCGGCTGGCGTTGGTGTGGTACCGCGGCGCACGAATATCGTTTTGTCTTCGATGGAGTACGTGAGGGCATTGCCGACGAGCAGCTTTCCGAGAAAAGCTTCCAGCGGCATTTTATTGGCCACGATCGTTACCGGTGGCGTTTTTTGCAGCAGGTCCGGGTTATACATCATCAGGTAACCGGTTTGCTTTTCAATTTCAGAAAAGGCCGTTTCCATAGACTGCTGCTGTAGTTTAATGGTAATCGTCTGTGATTTTGTAGTGGCACTTACATGCATACAAAATACCAGCATAGCAATGGCGATAAGCTTCATACAACGTAGCGTTTGCGTCAATAGGCGGGGCATAGGGTGCCCTTTACAAAAAGCATTAATTTTCATACTTTCGTAGCAATTTTTGGTTGATCAAATAAATAACAGTACACCTGGTATATTAAAGGTTAGCCAGATTTCCAACCGTCACGGATCGCACCCGGACGGTTGCTCTTTTAAGGCCAGCCGTTCATATTGCGTCTTTTATGGATTTACATATAGTTTCTTTTCTTCTATCTTGAAATGAAGCCCCATCTCCCCTAAACCTTTCAGCGCCTGACTGAGACTGAGACTGCGCTGCATCTTACCGGTAAATACAAGGTCCGGCACTCCTTTTTCGTATACAATATCTACATCGTACCATCTTGATAATTGCCTCAGCACCTCGTCCACGCGGGTTCTGCCGCCGAAGTAAAAGATATTGTTCTTCCAGGCGACTGCTTGTGCGGTATTGACATCATTCAGCACCCTGATGTTGCCGGCGGCTACACAGGCTTGCTGGCCTGGCCTGAGCGTCACCGTGTTGTTCAGGCGTACGGCGCCTTCGAGCAGCGTTGTCTTCATTTGCTGCTCTTCCGTATAAGCATTCACGTTAAACTGTGTCCCCAACACTTCGATCTTTGTATGATCGTTCACTTGCACTTCAAAAGGTATTTTATGATGCTGGGCGTTGTACACGGTAGCGACGTCAAAATAAACTTCACCGGTGATCTCCACCTTACGTACGTTCCCGTTAAACACGGCCGGGTAACGCAGGGAGGAGGCGGCGTTCAGCCATACAGTGGTACCATCTGGCAGTACGATACTGAATTTGCGGCCGCGGGGCGTACGCAGCGTATTATATAATACATTGGTCGACGCCTTGCCGGATTGCGACTGGTAGGCTAACTGCCCGTTCTGCATTAATACTTTGCTATTGCCCTGCACCGCCAGTTGACCGTTACCGGCGCTATCCAGCACGATCACCTCCCCATTTGCCAGGGTTAACAGTGCGCCGTTTTTGCCGGCAGGCGCATCCTGTATTTGTAAAGCGGTAATTGTAGTGGGCTTGTGTCTTTGCAGCAGGATGCCTGATAGTCCGGCTACCAGCACCAGTAGCGCCGCAGCGGCCATCCACCATTTACGGCCATGGCTGGCAGAGGTAGCGGTTACTTCCTGCGCCTCGTGGCCCGTTATATTGTGGAAGATTTCGTCGGCTTCGTCGTCCGGCAACGTTTCGCCGGCGCCGTCCATTTCCGCTTCTATTAATACACGGAAGCGCTCCTCGTTACCCGCGTCGTTCAGCAAACGGCTAAGTTCCTCCTGTTCTTCGGCAGAACAGGCTTGCGCGAGGTAGCGTTGAAACAAATAATCCAATCGATCTTTCATAATGAAATTTAGCCGTGTACTATATCAGACACGCGAGTGAGCAAATCGGGGTACTCGAAATGAAAAATATTTTTTACACCATTTCAGACATGATGCCCAGGAGAATAAGGGCACTGGTGTTAGCGCGTAACAATACGCGCAATTGCTGGTTGGCACGGGTAAGGTGCTTTTTAGCCGTTTCCCGGGATATCTGCAGCTGATCGGCAATCTCGTCCAGCGAAACGCCATCGATGCGGCTGAGTTCAAAAACTTTCTGCTGCTGCGGCGGCAATTGCTGCATGGCCCCACGGATGGTATGCCGCAGCTCCCGCACGGTGATGATCTCATAACCGTCCGAAGCAACTGGAATGCGACGACTCACCTCCGACTTCATTACCTGCTCGTTCAACCGCTTGCGCAGCAGGTTTAGCAGGTGATTGCGGGTAATCGTATTCAGATAAGAAGAAAAGTAGCTGATACCGGCCAGGCTTTCACGCCCCTGCCATATTTTAAGAAAGATGTCCTGCAGGGCATCTTTGGCCTCCGCCTGGGTGTGCAGCAGTTTACAGGCAATCGCATATACTTTGTCGCGATACTGGTCGTAAAGCACTCTGAAAGCGGCTTCATCGCCACGCGAAACCTGCAGCAACAGCGTCTGTTCGTGATATGTGGGAATAGTTGACAGTTTTGGTTGATCTTACGGCTACGAATATATTCTGTACCTCCTAAAATTGTTGGCAGGAATTTACCATATTATTGACGTTTATTACCTCGCCGGTACTTTCTTATCATGTTATCCCATCCCTCCGCCATCGGAAAACCGCCAATTTTGCCCTAACTTTCCGGCATGGATAACTACGCAATTGCCGATAATTTCTCCCTTATAGCTAAACTGATGGATATCCACGGGGATAATCCATTTAAGGCCAAATCGTTTGCCAACGCGGCTTTTCAGATTGAAAAACTGACTGTCCCCCTGAAGGAGACGCCGCCGGCGGATATATTTCGTATTAAAGGCATTGGTGAATCGACTGGTAAGATCGTCATGGAAATGCTGGAGACGGGCGACTGTAATGCACTGCAGGCTTATCTGGCTAAAACACCGGCCGGTATATTAGATATGATGCGCATCAAGGGACTTGGCCCTAAAAAGATCGCTACTATCTGGAAGGAGATGGAGATTGAGGATTTGGGAGAACTCCTGTACGCCTGTAATGAAAACCGCCTGTTATTACTAAAAGGCTTCGGGCAAAAAACGCAGGAAAGCATCCGACAGGCAATCGAGTTCTTTTTATCCAACCGCGAAAGGTATCTCTTCGCCGAGATCACCACCTTCGCGCAACAACTGGAAGCAGCACTACAACAGCAGTTCCCGGGAACAGCAGTAGCGCTTTCCGGTGCCTTCAGGCGTAATCAGCCCGTGATAGATGAACTGGAAGTGGTGATTGCAGCGCCTCTCGAAGAAATACTGGAAAAAATAAAAACCCTCCAGGGCTTAACCATCCTGGAAAACACAGATAACGCCATCTTTCTGCAACATGATCACGGCATTAAGATCAAATTATACGGATGTGCTCCTGCGTATTTCGCGCAGCAATTGTTTGTCACGACTGGTACAGAAGCCTTCCTGGAGCAGTTTTACGCTGTTGCGGGTAAAGACGTGCTCACAGGCGTTAACAGCGAAGCCGAGATATTCAGCCGCGCCAATATGGCTTTCATAGATCCCTGTTTGCGTGAAGGTGGCGACATCATTGCCCTCGCGAGCCAGCACGCCCTGCCGGAGCTGATCGACGTAAAGGACATTAAAGGTATTATCCACTCACATAGCCAGTGGAGCGATGGACTGGAAAGCCTCGAAACGATGGCCATTGCCGCCCGCGACCAGGGATTCGAGTACCTGGTGATCAGCGACCACTCCCGCTCCGCGTTCTATGCCAACGGACTTTCGATCGAACGTATCGCAGCCCAACATCAGCAGATCGATGAGCTGAACGCAAAACTAGCGCCCTTTAAAATATTCAAAAGTATAGAAGCGGATATTCTCAACGACGGGAGTCTCGACTACCCCGATGAAGTACTCCGCAGCTTCGACCTGGTGATCGCATCCGTTCACTCGAACTTAAAAATGCCACAGGAAAAAGCGATGACGAGATTACTGAAAGCTATCGCGAACCCCTATACGACGATATTAGGGCATATGACCGGCAGGTTGCTATTAAGCCGTAACGGCTACCCGGTAGATCACGATATGATCATTGACGCCTGTGTAGCACATAAGGTGGTGATTGAATTAAACGCCCACCCAAGGCGCTTAGATATTGACTGGCAGTACATCGCGGGCGCCATCGGCAAGGGTGCATTATTGTCCATCGATCCGGATGCGCATGCCATCAGCGGTTATAAAGACATCTATTACGGTACACTGGCCGCACGCAAAGGTGGGATGAGCCGTACGAATAACTTAAGCAGTTTCTCCAGGAGCGAGCTGGAAGCCTTCCTGGCAGAGCGTCGTGCGCTGAGGCAAATCTAAAATATTCAATATGCAAAAGCCCTGCTGAAATACCAGCAGGGCTTTTATTATAAGTTATGTTAAGCTTTGTGTTGCAAGAAAGCCCGATTGGAAAACCGGGCCTTACGACAAACTATTAGTAATGCAAAGTGGATAAAATCGTTAGCTCAGACGGTTAAGAATTGCCAACTCCACTTGCTTGTAATCTCTTTAAAAAAAAAATAGAGCCCGACACGACCATCAGGCTCCTTCTTTTCTCCAATTTAGCTTAAGACAAAAATTTTTATTCAGTAGATGTATCGTTAATAAGTTGCTATACATTATAACTACTCAAAGCAACGTCTCTAGTATCACACTTCTGTCTGCCTCCTTAAAAAAACGGGAGCCCGACACGACCATCAGGCTCCTTCTTTTCTCCAATTTAGCTTAAGACAAAAATTTTATTTCTGAACGATTGTTATAATATTAGTGGGTGTAGCACCCTAACGCTTTCTTAAGATAACATCTGTCACAAAGTAATTGTTTAAAATGTTTCTTTAATCTTTTCACTTCGATGAAAGCAATCACTTGCTTATCATTTTCATCATCACATTTCAAGAACTAACTGTGTCTTGAATCAAATCTAAAAAAAAATTCTGAGAGTTTATTAGGAAGCCTAACTTTTTTCAAAATCTTTTTCAGATTATCCATTAACAATTGAATGGGTGTAAACAGTGGCCCGATAGGACTATCAGGCCATTAACCAAGTTAACTATTAAAAGACACAACTAATTCGAATCTCAAATATCTTCATCCCGTTTCATCGTTCATCTTTTGCAAAATGACTACAACCTGAACCGGTACACGAAAAGCGATCTTTAAAAATCATAAGACAACTTACGATTTAAATGCTACAACAAGCAAAGAACAAATGCCAATACTCATTTCTAAGTATATCCGGCGATCATCATACACGCACGCAAGCATCTCTTACTATATAAACGTCGAAGTATTACAGATGGATTTCCTAACACATAAAAAAAACGTTTCTTTAAATTAACGTATAAATTAATCTATAGAAACGTTTAAATCAATCAATAAAACCCTAATAGAAGAGAAGTTAGTTATAAGAGTTTAGTATAATGAATAAAAAATTAAAGATATTAAGAGATAAAGTGATCCATCTTTCCTGGAACTTTAGAAATAACGCTGCCCGAACTCATGGCCCTTTTTAAAGGAGAAGCGATAGTTCACCATCAACTCATGCGTGCCGGACTGCCCCCTTTCAGGTACTTTGCGGAAGCAAAGTCATATGCATAGGCAAACTGAAAATTACGGCTCACTTGTATCTGCGCAAAGATGCCCATTGTCTTTTCCGATCTCCACGTACCACCTATCCAGATCATGTTTTTGATTAACAAAGCAGCATTCAGGTCGCACTGTATGCCGGCCCCTTTTACCTGGCGCACCAACAATCCCGGTTTGATTTTAAAATCCTCATTGATATCCGCCAGATAAGCGCCATGCAGATAGATCGCCCGCTTAAACTCCAGCTTATTAACGGAGTTGCCCATATCAAATTTCTGGAACGACGGCGACGATAATCCCACCTGGAACTTTTCGTTGAAGATCATAAATCCAAAGCCGACATCGGTTTTCCAGTAGCGCTGGTTTTGTGCAAACACAGGATCATCTGTACCCAGCGAGGTATTATCCTCCTTCGTTTGCTCCATGCCGACCTTAATACCCATCGATAAAAACAGGTTCTGGTCCAGCTTTACCTTTTGCGCCACGTTGGCGTTAAACCCGGTTTGCGAGTAAACGGTAATCTTATCCTGGATGGCTGTAAAACCTAAGCTGGTGTTAGATGCCTTCAACGGTGTATAGAAAGCGAAGGTCGCAGTTTGCGGTGCGCCTTCTACGCCCATCCACTGGTTACGCCCTTGCAGCGTTATGCTCGATGCGCTGTCTGCCCCGGGATACGCGGGGTTAATGACCATTGTATTGAAATGGTACTGGGAAGCCTGCGCATTCTGCTGGGCGTCTGCCGGAGTTGAAAAACACCAGCAGGCCGCGCAGATCATCAAAATCCTGTTAAGCTTTGTTTTCATAGGATTTGCTTAAAAATGTTATCGTTTCAACACCACGAAACCAGTGGTGCGATGTTCTTTACCGTTACTGTCCCACACGATGACCACATAGAAATAAGAACCGTCAGGCAGTTCGTTACCTGCGCCGGAGCCAGTGTTAGAGCGGCCTTTGAACGAATTGTTGGCATTGTTATACTTATTTGAACGGTACACCACGCCACCAAATCTGTTCATCACCACTACTTCATGCTTCTGATACTTAAGAATGTTTTCGATCATCATCACCTCGTTACCCCTGCCATCACCATTCGGCGACAATGCAGGATGCACGCGGATGTCGCCACGATTGTTGTCGGTAATACGCCCATCTCTGATAAAGCGTTCTACCGAATCGGGCACGCCATCGTTATCAGAATCCAGGTCGAGGTAGTTCGGGATGCCATCATTATCGGTATCATCATCGGTTGGATCAAGGTTTTTGTTGATGTCCTCTTCCCCGTCGGTAAGACCATCGCCATCCGTATCGCAGGTCAGGCAGAATGCATCATCGTTAAGAATAACGCCGATAGCCTTGTTCCACGGACCGATTGACGGCTCACCCTCGCTGGAACCACTGGTCGCTTTTATCAATCTGATGGTGAAGAACTCATTTGCTTCGGGCGTTTCATCTCCATTCACATTCACGATAATATCGCGCCCGAAGGTCATGGCCGGAATGGTAATGCTCGTCGCCGACGCATCAAAGTCCGAACCAGCGGTCGCTCTTCGTTTGTCCTGCACCACGCCTTCTCCTTCAAACGCATCTGTAAAGGCATAGTCTACGACAATATCGCGGGAGCTACGACGATTCAGTTCTACCGTGAAATGCAGGGGTGTTGTACCACTGTTACCTTCCGATACTTTCACAGAATCCTGTTTAAAGATGATCGTAATCGCATCATTATCCAACACCTCGGTACGGGTCGTGATCGCTGTACCCAGTTCATAGTAAGGCGTCGGCCCTGTTACGTACGGCCTCAGTTCCAATGCAAGGTGACCATTTGCATCGTTGATGTCATTATCATTCATCTGTACCGTAAAGTCGATACTGGATGAGCCGGCAGGAATGGTTACCACCATAGTATTAGCCGTAATGTGATAGTTCCTGATGGCATCGTGATCGGCGCTGATCGTCACCGGCAGGTCGGCTGGCACTACTGAGGAAGCTTTCAATGTAAAGCGGATCGGATCACCCTCGTTTACACTTGTTTCTGTTACCGAAAGTTCCACCGTCAGCAGGTCGTCATCACCTAACGTCATGCTCGCGCTGTTAGGCGTACCGGCTTCCCAAATCAGTCCGCTCAGGGCAGATGAGATGTTTGCCAGCGTTACTACGATTGTTTCACCACTTTCCTGGTCCGTATCGTTCAGCGGGTATACATTAATAATGGCGCTGTTCGAGCCGGCCGGTATGATCACGCTGCCTGAAAGGGCGGTATAATCTGTACCGGCAGTAGCAGTACCACTTACCGTATAATCCACTTTCACATCTGCCGCAGCGCTGATCGTACTGTTTACAAATTTCACTTCGAAGCGGCCTGCGGTGCCGGGTTCTGCGGCATCGTCCAGTTTATTGATGATCACGCGACGATCGGCAGTATTCGCTGCTTCGTCATCGGTGAGTGACATGGAGACAGGAGTGCTATTCACCATCACTGGTACCGGGTTATTATTCATGATCGTGGTGGCCGACTGCAACGTGAGTACGATCGTTTCTGTCACTTCGATTAGCTGGTCGTCTTTTACAGTAACTGGTATCGTAACGGCTGACTGTCCGGCAGGAATTGTCACCGTCGTAGCAGACGCCACATCGTAGTCAACTCCGCTCGTGGCGGTACCTCCTATTACGTAAGTCACCTGTACATCTTTACGAGCAACCGCCGTTCCGGACAAACTTACCCGGAAGCTGCCATTGGTGGCAGGTTCTGCTGCATCCGACAGCTTAGTGATGTCGATGGTATAGGCAGGCACGTCATCACCAGGAATGACCACCGATGCGGTATTGATCGTGAAGCCGGCAGCGGTGCCTCGTATCGTAAGCGTTTCATCATCCTCTTCTTCCAGATCGGCGGTGGCGGTTAAATCGAAGCTCGCTTCGTGGTCACCGGCGTTAATCTGGAGGGTGGCAGGCAGCACGCCGTAGTCGGTGGCACTGGCTGTAGAAGAAGCATCTGCTGTAAGTGTAATAATGATCGGGTAGGCCGCGGTAATGCCTGTTGGCAACTGCGCTGTTACTTTGCTGGCGTTGCCTTCGGAGAGTGAGGCAGAATCAATGCTGAGCGTTACCTGCATGTTTGCTGCGATCAGGCTCGTTGCATCTTCGATAGATACAGTTGCTGAAAGTGACTGCGCGTGACCGTACACATTGGCAGCGAGCGACATTTCCAGCACCTCGGTTACCTCCAGCACATGGTCGTCCGCAGCAGCGGTAAGTACGAAAGATGTACTGTTAACACCCGCAGGGATCGTGAGGCTAGCCGGGAAGTTGTATTCCGTTGTATGCAGCGAGGCAGATGAAGCCGCACCTCTTGCCAGGTTGATGGTGATATCGTTATCAGCCAGCACACCCGTAGGCAGGCTCACTCGTACCGTTGTATTTTCACCTTCGCGGATTGCGGCAGCATCTGGCGCAAAGGTCAGCTGCGTATTAGCCGGCAGTGTGCTCGTTACGTCTGTGATGGTGAGTGTGGCAGGCGTCACGGTAAATCCGCTTAGCAGGCCTTCCACCACTACAGTTTCTGCTGATTCGAGCAGGTTATCCGTTGTGGTATTAATAGTAACTGAGTTAGATGCATGATCACCGGCAGCGATGCGGATCGTACCTGGCAGCGCGCTATGGTCGGCAGCACCTGCAGTTGATGCAAATGCTTTGCCGATAGTCACATCCAGGTCGTAGGCAGTGGTGTAACCAGCCGGCAGCGCAGCCTGAACAGCTGCAGCAGCTCCTTCCGCTACGCTGGCTGGCGTTACGGAAAGCGTGATCATGTTATGCGTAAGATGATCGCCGTCTATGATATCGAAATTAGCTGACGACTGAGAGAATGTATACCCGGTGGCAGTAAATGTCAGCTGCAGGTGTTCCGTCAGCTCCAGCACCTGGTCTAACCGGGCTTGCAGCGTTAGTATTGTGGATGTGCCATTCGCAGCGATCGTAACATCAGCAGGGATAGCGGCATTGAAGTCGGCATCGCCTGATGCAGGCGTCACTACACCTTTCGCCAGGTTGATCACGATTGGCGAAGCGGAAGTAACACCCGTAGGCAGACTAAAGGTGATGGTGGCTTGGCCGCCTTCATTAATAGTTGCTGCACTCACGTTCACATCTATCACTGGTGTGGCCGTTGCGTCTGTAATAGACACCGTTGCTGAAGCTGTTTCGCTGCTGCCCCACACGGTGGCGGCGGCGTCGATGATCAGTGTTTCCGTTGATTCTATTTCGCTATCAGTATTCGCAGTTACAGTAAACGCAGCGCTATTAGCACCAGCGGCAATCATTACACTCGCCGGCAAGCTGTACTCGCTGCTCGTCAGCGAAGCACTGCTGGCTGCTCCACGACTCAGGTTCACCGTAATGTCTGTACTGCTGGTGATGCCTGTTGGCAAGGCGACTGTCAATGTTGTATTAGCACCTTCAGCTATCGACACCGTAGCCGGTGTGATGCTGATATGTTTGTTTAATGGATTCGTACCGGTTGCATCGTCGATCGTTAAGGTTGCCGCCTGTACGGTAAACCCTGTCGCACTTCCTTCTATCACCCATGTTTCTGATGCTTCCAGGATATTGTCGGTGGCAGTAGTCAGTGCTGCAGTAGCGGAATTACTACCTGCCGGGATCAGGATGCTTGTTGGCAGGGCACCATGATCGGCCAGGTCTGCGGTTGAAGTCCCACCTTTCGTAATGTTCACCGTGATGTCGTACGAAGCGGTGATGGTTCCGGGCAGCGATGCGCGTAAAGTGGAGCCGTTGCCTTCGGTTACGGTGCCTGGTGTTACGGAGAGTGTTACCGTGTTGTTAGTCGGGTAATCGCCGTCGGCTACATCTATATTAATAGTCGATTGGGAGAAGGTATAGCCAGTCGCAGTTGCTAATAATTGCAGTCTTTCTGTCACTTCGATCAGCTGATCTTCACGGGCTTCCAGCGTGATGCTTGCAGACGATGCATTAGCTGCGATCGTTACGCTGGTTGGCAGCGCTGCTGTAAAGTCAGCATTGGTAACAGCTGGTGTAGCAGTGCCCTGGGCCAGGTTGATGACGATCGGCGAAGCGGAAGTAACACCCACAGGCAGACTAAAGGTGATGGTAGTCTGGCCGCCTTCATTAATGGTTGCTGCATTCACGTTCACATCTATCACTGGTGTGGCCGTTGCATCAGTAATAGACACCGTTGCTGAAGCTGTTTCGCTGCTGCCCCATACGGTGGCGGCGGCGTCGATGATCAGGTTTTCTGTTGATTCTATTTCGCTATCAGTATTCGCAGATACAGTAAACGCAGCGCTATTAGTGCCGGCAGCAATTGTTACGCTAGCCGGCAAGCTGTACTCGCTGCTCGTCAGCGAAGCACTGCTGGCTGCTCCACGGCTCAGGTTCACCGTAATGTCTGTACTGCTGGTGATGCCTGTGGGCAATGCGACTGTCAATGTTGTATTAGCACCTTCGGCTATCGAAACCGTAGTAGGTGTGATGCTGATATGTTTGTTTAATGGATCCGTACCGGTTGCATCGTCGATCGTTAAGGTTGCCGCCTGTACGGTAAACCCTGTCGCAGTTCCTTCTATCACCCATGTTTCTGATGCTTCCAGGATATTGTCGGTGGCAGTAGTCAGTGCTGCAGTAGCGGAATTACTACCTGCCGGGATCAGGATGCTTGTTGGCAGGGTACCGTGATCGGCCAGGTCTGCGGTTGAAGTGCCACCTTTCGTAATGTTCACCGTGATGTCGTACGAAGCGGTGATGGTTCCGGGCAGCGATGCGCGTAAAGTGGAGCCGTTGCCTTCGGTTACCGTGCCAGGTGTTACGGAGAGTGTTACCGTGTTGTTAGTCGGGTAATCGCCGTCGGTTACATCTATATTAATAGTCGATTGGGAGAAGGTATAACCAGTCGCAGTTGCTAATAATTGCAGTCTTTCTGTCACTTCGATCAGCTGATCTTCACGGGCTTCCAGCGTGATGCTTGCAGACGATGCATTAGCTGCGATCGTTACGCTGGTTGGCAGTGCTGATGTAAAGTCAGCATTGGTAACAGCTGGTGTAGCAGTGCCCTGGGCCAGGTTGATCACGATTGGCGAAGCGGAAGTAACACCTGTAGGCAGACTGAATGTAATCGTCGTTTGATCACCTTCATCAATTGTCGCCGCACTCACGTTCACATCGATCACTGGTGTGGCTGTTGCGTCCGTAATAGACACCGTTGCGGAAGCTGTTTCGCTGCTGCCCCACACGGTGGCGGCGGCGTCGATGATCAGTGTTTCCGTTGATTCTATTTCGCTATCAGTATTCGCAGTTACAGTAAACGCAGCGCTATTAGCACCAGCGGCAATCATTACACTCGCCGGCAAGCTGTACTCGCTGCTCGTCAGCGAAGCACTGCTGGCTGCTCCACGGCTCAGGTTCACCGTAATGTCTGTACTGCTGGTGATGCCTGTGGGCAATGCGACTGTCAATGTTGTATTAGCACCTTCGGCTATCGACACCGTAGCCGGTGTGATGCTGATATGTTTGTTTAATGGATCCGTACCGGTTGCATCGTCGATCGTTAAGGTTGCCGCCTGTACGGTAAACCCTGTCGCAGTTCCTTCTATCACCCATGTTTCTGATGCTTCCAGGATATTGTCGGTGGCAGTAGTCAGTGCTGCAGTAGCGGAATTACTACCTGCCGGGATCAGGATGCTTGTTGGCAGGGTACCGTGATCGGCCAGGTCTGCGGTTGAAGTGCCACCTTTCGTAATGTTCACCGTGATGTCGTACGAAGCGGTGATGGTTCCGGGCAGCGATGCGCGTAAAGTGGAGCCGTTGCCTTCGGTTACGGTGCCGGGTGTAACGGAGAGTGTTACTGTATTGTTAGTCGGGTAATCGCCGTCAACCACATCTATATCAATGGTAGACTGCGAGAAGGTGTAACCGGTGGCCGATATACCCAGCTGCAGTTTCTCTAATACTTCAATTAACTGGTCAGCACGTGCAGTAAGCGTAAAGCTCGCAGCGCTGGTATTGGCAGGGATGGTCACGCTGGTCGGAATGGCAGCAGTAAAATCTGCATCCACGGCAGCAGGTGTAACCGCGTTTTTAACCAGGTTGATCACGATCGCCGAAGAAGATGTTACGCCGGATGGCAACTCAAATGTGATGGTAGTAGCGCTGCCTTCATTAATAGACGCACTGCTCACATCCACGTCAATCACCGGCGCGGTGGTCGCGTCTGTAATGGTAATATCTGTCGAGGCCGACTCCACATTGCCATAAACGGTAGACTGCGCCATTACCTGCAATACTTCCGTTCCTTCAATCACGGCATCGGTGAGCGCGCTTACGGTAAAGCTCGCGCTGTTGGAACCGGCAGGGATGGTAACTGTAACCGGCATATTGTAATCACTGCTACCTAAACCGGTACTGCTGCCAACACCGCTGCTCAGTGTAACGCTAATGTCGCTGGCTGCTGTAATGCCAGTAGGCAATGATACGCTCACACTGGTAGACGCACCTTCGGTAATCGTTGCAGATACAGGCGTCAGGGTCAGCTTAGTATTTAAAGGATTCGCACTGGTTGCATCGTTGATAGTAAGTGTACCATTCGATACAGTAAATCCAGTAGCTGTGCCTGCCGCTACCACGGTTTCGGCAGATTCGAGAATATTATCGGTAGCGGTGGTAATCGTCGCATTTGCAGATGCATTGCTGCCTGCAGTAATGTGCAGCGTGGTTGGCAACGCACCGTGATCGCCGGTGGCGGCAGTAGAACCAGCATCTTTGGTAACGTTTACATCAATATCATAACTGGCCGTCAAACCCGCCGGCAGACTTGCCCTGATCGTTGCACTGGTACCCTCATTCACACTCGCAGGTGTAACGTTCAGGGTGATTGGCATCGTAGAACCGGTGTAATCGGCATCTATCACATCAACATCAATATCCGTCAGATCAAAGGTGTAACCTGTAGCGGTTGGGGTAAGACGCAAACTTTCCAGCACTTCGATCAACATATCGGCTCTTGCGGTCAGGTCGAGTTCGACCATCGTTCCTCCTGCCGGAATGGTTATCGATGAAGGGATTGGTGCAGTAAAGTCAGCATCTGTAGCGGGTGAGGTAACAGTTTGTTTTGCCAGGTTAATAGTGATGGCGGATGGTGCTGTATAACCGGAAGGCAGACTGAATGTCACTTTCAGGTTATTACCTTCGGTAACGGAAGCTGCCGGTACATTCACATGTATCTCCGGAATCGCTACAGGATCCTGCATGGTCACGTAGCCGGAACTCATCACAAAGTAACCAACGGGCAATATCTCCATAATATATATCTCCACTACTTCATCTCCGTCGGCTACACCATCATCCACCGTCGTGAAGTCGAATGAGGCACCGTTAGCACCTGGCGGTATGGTAATACTGGATGGCAAACTGAATTGTGTACTGGAAGCATTGGTGTACAGGCTTACGGTATAATTGTAGTTCGTACCGGTATATACACCTGCAGGCAAGTTCACCCACACTTTTACGCTCTCCCCTTTCTCCACATTACCACTCTCCGGCACAATGGCCAACTGCACGTTCGCTTCGGTCTGAATGGTAACATCGCCGATAGAAAAGGAATTATAGTTCTCCGTAAAATTGGTCGCACTGGCTTCTACCTCGAAAAACTCATCCATCTCCAAAGAATCGTCTGCATGGGTGGTCACCACAAAATCAATGCTGTGAGATCCTGCCGGGATAGTTATAGATGCAGGCATGCCGGTAGCGTCGCCGCTGCCGGCTGTAGATGCCGCTGTTTTAGCCAAGGTTACCGGAATATCATACGCCGCCACGTAATCAGAAGGCAGGCTCACGGTATAAGTAACCGCACCACCCTCGTACAGGTAAGAGTTATCTACGTCTAAGCCAAGCTGCTGACCAGGAGTACGGTCATTACCATCAATATTCAATTCTGCCGACGGCACGCTGAAAACGTGACCGGTAGCAGCAAACGACAATCGCAGTTGTTCGATATGTTCAATAATATGATCGTCGATCGTCTGGAAGGTGATGCTCGCGGAGGAACTGTTGGCCGGGATGGTCACCGTAGTCGGGATACCGCCGGTAAAGTCAGCTGCTGTAGCCACATGTCCGGTACTGGTGTTGTTCAAGTTGATAACGGTCGGCGTCGGATTGGTATAACCGTCAAGCGTAAACGTAATGGTCCACGAAGCGCCCTCCAACAAGGTAACAGGGTTAGCCGGATTAACAGACACTAATATATTCGCACCGGTTGGCGGTGTATAAATGGTCGTAGTATCGATCACGGTAGCCACCAGCGACTTCTTTTCGGGATGACCAAAGTAATCCACGGTCACATCGAAGTCTAATGTTTTATCACCATCCACCACCAGGTCGGTGAGGAAATCGATCTCGAACATGGTGGAGCTTTGTCCCGCCGGAATCACAATAGACGCTGGCAGCACGTATTCGCTGGGATCAAGTGTGGAAGCAGGGTTTACGCTGAGCGTAACGGTCATATCTTTTTCCGTTACCCGGCTGGAAGGCTGCAGGTTAATGTGCACTTCCATCTTCTCCCCTTCATTATAGGTGGTGGTCCAGGTACTCAGGTTAAAGTTGCGGTTCGCGGGTAATGCACTCTGCAGGTCCAGCACACTGGCGGATACCGATGATACGGTAAAGCCGGTGGCAGCACCTTCCAGGACCAGCTGCTCGGTAGGCTCATACATATCGTCATCTTCAAACACCACCGTGCCCGAAGCCGAATGATGCCCGGCTGATATAATAATATAACTGTCGAGGTATCCATAATCCGCCGCAGTAGCGGTAGATGTCGCACCGCGACTCACCGCTACGAGAATGTCTGTTCCCGCTACCAATGTACCGGGCAAGCTTGCTGTGAAGGTCAATGTTTCATCTTCATTCAAAGAAGTTTTATCCACCGATAAGGTAATAGGCATACCCGCGTAGTAATCACCATCGATAATATGCGACGTACCACCTACAACGGAAAAGCCAGTCATCACCCCATCAAAGGAATAAGCCTCCAGTGTTTCGATAATGTCATCGTCGGTCAGCCCTAAATTGTAGGTCACCGAATTGGTATTGGCAGGGATATTTACGGTAATCGAATCTGTAAGTACGATATCGAAATCCGCCGCCTCGGTATCGCCATGCGTTACCAGGAAGCGTGCAGACAAAGGCTCTTCGGAGGTAACGCCGGCAGGCAACCTGAAGTTGATCGCGGCATTGGCACCCTCCAGCGCATCCGCAGCCGAAAGGGTGAGCACTTTGTTCGCCGGTGTATTGCCGGTTTCGTCCACTATACCTATGTATACCGAAAAGTTTTTAGGCATGCCGCTCAGTGTAGCCGAAGCGATCAGCTGAACGGAGTCTTTCACCGGCTCCAGCACCAGGTCATTCAACGCTGTAAAGGGGAATGTCACCTCACTGCTGCCTGCAGGGATCGTAACATTGAATGGGAAGGTGGATGGTGTAAAATCCGAGGCTTCCGCGTTACCGCCACCTTTACTAATAGTCACGATCACATCGGTCGCCTGTACCGGACCGTTCATCTTCACGGTAACGGTGGTCGACTCCCCTTCTGCCAGGGTTGTTTTAGCCGGTATCAGTTTAATATCGGCGGCGTCATCATCTTCAATCGTATAAACAGCTGTAGGATGGGTTGTGCCCACCTGCACAAAGTTCACACAATCAGTCGATATGCTCAGGGTGAACGTACGGTTCGGCTGAATCGTGCCGTTGCCTTTTATTAATATGTTGGAGATGTCTAAATCAACAGGCACTACAGAGTAATCGCCCGCTGGGATTACAAGACTGCCGAGTACTTCGTAATCGCTGCCAGGTGTCGCGGGGGTTACACCCGTTGGTGCTGCATTGATACGCACCACGATAGGCAGCCTGGCCGTACCGCCGGACACATGCAACTTCAATCCCTGTAAGATATGATCATCCTGCCCTTCATCACCAATACCCGTTGCGTCAGAAAAGTTGAGCGTAAGTGGGTAGTTACGGTCCTGGTAAGCTGATAATACAGGATCAGCGAGGTTTACGCCGCTATAAGTTTCATTTTCAAAGCCAACGAGAAAACGTTTGGTCATGATCTCGTCGCGACCGGGCCCGAGCAGGCCCGAAAACTTGATTGCCTTGTGCGCCACAATGCCCTTTGATTCCACCGGCGTCAGCGCCGCGTTTGTCACATTCTTCAACAAAAATCCTGCTCCTGTCTTTTCATCTCTCAGATCGTCCTGTGCGGCGTACCAGGAAGTAAACCCGCCAGCCACGCGAAATATGTGTGCCCCTGTTTCTGGATTGCCACAGTCGCCCGGATCTTTATATACACCAACAAGCTGCGGCCGACTGGTAGCCTCCAGGTATGCATCGCCCGACATAAAATAATC
The DNA here is from genome assembly GCF_022867795.2 of Chitinophaga horti. Classification (NCBI taxonomy): domain Bacteria; kingdom Pseudomonadati; phylum Bacteroidota; class Chitinophagia; order Chitinophagales; family Chitinophagaceae; genus Chitinophaga; species Chitinophaga horti. The sequence goes on from NZ_CP107006.1 coordinate 3,829,157, forward strand.
GGCCACAAAACCTTTGCCGCAATCTGTACCCGCTATAGAAGTATGCTCCGACAAATAGATATGCACAAATGCCCCGTGCGCGCCTTCCTGTCCGGCCACGAGGTAGTCCAGTAAAAAGTAGCTGTTGTCCTTTGCATAGGTAATCACCGATTCGATCTGGTACTTTGCCCCGTCCTGATCGGTCGCAAAGGCCGTCGTTATCACCTTCCAGGGATCTGTGGTAGTACCTGTACCAGAAACCGCCGATATCTGGCAGGACTTCAGGTACTGCGGCTGAAACGGCAGGGTGGCATCGAAGCGCGGTTCTATCACCACATAGGTACGTAACCCGCGGTCGTACGCAGGGTCCGACGGGTCCATATTAGTTTCCCATTTCCCGTTCTTTTTAACGAGATACCCGGTATCTGTAACAATGATCTGCAAACCGTCGGTGGAATTATTACCGCCTGTTGGATTGATCGTAACGGCAGGCGCCTGCGCAAATGCGTGGCCAGCCAGCAGCATCAAGCCCGAAATAATTAGCCACAATGGCCGGAAACGCCTCTCGCGCGTGAGTAGAATTTGTTTCATAGGACAGGATAGGATAATCTAATAATGGTCAAATGATATACCTATGCTAAAATTTACAGTGTCTTGTTATTGGTATTGGTCACTCCTATCATCCCGTTTCTGCTCCTCGTTTAAGCAGAAACGGCCGCTTAACGGTGGCCACAAAGCCAATACCCGTTATCTATCTTTCTCTCAATTAACTTTTTACGCTTTCAGGTACGGCGATTACTAATATGCAAATAGGGATTACGCTTTTTCCTGTCAGTCTTTTCCTGCAATGGTGATGTACCTTATTGCCTTTCGTTGGAGAAATAACATGTGTAACTGATATAATTACAATAAGTTCCACATTTAACAATAAGCAAATCTATATTAATTATAATATCTAAACAAGAAAAAGTGAAAATATTTTTAATATATCCTTCTGATAAGCAAACCATAGCGTCTGAATAAATGAGGAAAGGGCTATGTCAATAGGTAAAATAGCGGTAGATTTGCAAAAATTACAACTGAATGTCTACCATCACAAAATCAAAAATTGACTTTGACCTCAAATACAAGGTAAAGGATATGTCGCTGGCCGAGTGGGGCCGCAAGGAGATTGAACTGGCGGAAGCAGAGATGCCCGGTTTGATGGCTATCCGTGAAGAGTTTGGCCCGTCACAACCCCTGAAAGGCGCGCGCATTGCGGGTTGTTTACACATGACCATTCAAACTGCCGTACTGATCGAGACCCTGGCACACCTGGGCGCTGAAGTACGCTGGAGCTCTTGCAATATCTTCTCTACACAGGATCACGCCGCTGCTGCTATTGCTGCTGCAGGCATTCCCGTTTTTGCCTGGAAAGGTCTGAACGAGGAAGAATTTAACTGGTGTATTGAACAAACCCTGTTCTTCGGCGGTGCAGACCGTCCCCTGAACATGATCCTCGACGACGGTGGCGACCTTACCAACATGGTATTCGACACTTACCCTGAGCTGATCCAGCACATTAAAGGTTTGAGCGAAGAAACCACTACCGGTGTTCACCGCCTGTACGAGCGTATGAAAAATGGTACGCTGGCACTGCCTGCTATCAACATCAATGACTCTGTAACCAAATCCAAATTCGATAACAAGTACGGTTGCCGCGAATCCTGCGTGGATGCGATCCGTCGCGCTACAGACGTGATGATTGCCGGTAAAGTTGCTGTTGTTGCCGGTTTCGGTGACGTAGGTAAAGGTTCTGCAGAATCACTGCGTGGTGCCGGTGCCCGTGTAATCGTTACTGAGATCGACCCGATCTGCGCATTGCAGGCCGCTATGGAAGGTTACGAAGTGAAAAAAATGTCTACAGCCGTTCAGGAAGCCGACATCGTTGTAACCACTACCGGTTGCCGCGACATCATTTCCGGTGAGCACTTCAAACTGATGAAAGATAAAACCATCGTTTGTAACATCGGTCACTTCGATATCGAGATCGACGTTGCCTGGCTGAACACCAACTACGGTCACACTAAAGTGGAAATCAAACCACAGGTTGATAAATACACCATCGACGGTAAAGACATCATCCTGCTGGCTGAAGGCCGCCTGGTAAACCTGGGTTGCGCTACCGGTCACCCGTCTTTCGTAATGAGTAACTCCTTCTCTAACCAGGTACTGGCTCAGCTGGAACTGTGGGTAAACACTGCTTCTTACAAAAACGAAGTGTATGTGCTGCCTAAACACCTGGACGAGAAAGTGGCCCGCCTGCACCTGAAAAAAATCGGTGTGGAACTGGATGAACTCACGACTGTACAGTCTGAATACCTCGGTATTCCTAAAGCTGGTCCTTACAAACCAGATTACTACCGTTACTAGTAGATAATGGCTTTACTATATCGTTCCGAAAGCGGCTGCCTTATGGCGCCGCTTTCTTCTTTTTAAGCAGATTTTTATTTCCTGATGGAGGAACAATCCGTTAATTTTGCGGCATGACCAAGCTGAGTGTAAACATCAACAAGATCGCCACCCTGCGCAATGCCCGCGGCGGTAATCTTCCGGACCTGTTAAAAGTCGCAGCAGACTGTGAGCGTTTCGGCGCAGATGGCATTACTGTTCACCCACGACCCGACCAGCGCCACATTCGTTACGACGATGTACGCAATTTAAAGCCGTTAGTGACCACCGAATTTAATATTGAAGGTTACCCTTCACAGGAGTTTATGGACCTTGTATTGGAAGTTAAACCGCACCAGTGTACGCTTGTTCCCGACCCGCCCGGCGCCATCACTTCCAACAATGGCTGGGATACGGTACAATATGCTTCTTTCCTGAAAGATGTGATCGGCACGCTGAAGAAGGAAGGTATTCGTGTATCCATCTTCCTGAACCCGGACATTACAAAGGTAGAAGGCGCTAAAGCCGCCGGGGCCGACAGGATCGAACTCTATACCGGCCCTTACGCAGAGGAATACCACAACGCGCTCACCCAGCCGCAAAACTTTGCGCTGTTCAACGAGTATAAAAACACCGCGAAAACGGCTACCGAAGCCGGGCTGGAAATCAATGCCGGCCACGACCTCAACCTCGATAACCTCCGCTTCTTTAAACTGCACATCCCGCAGCTGAAAGAAGTGTCCATCGGCCACGCGCTCATCTGCGACGCGCTGTACTTTGGACTGGAGAACACGATCCAGTTGTACAAAAGATTGCTGGTGGACTAGTTCTGCATCAACATAAAAGAAAAGCGCGGCCCTTACCGGTGCCGCGCTTTTTTTATCGCTTGTAAATGACTTTCCAGTCCGTTTCGCGGTAACTGGTAAATACCAGCCAGCATAACGCGATCGACAGTACGAGGAAGATGCTTTGCAATACCAGGCTGCCTACCACCAGGTAATGCCCGAACCCAAACGCCCCGGGCACTACCAGCGCCAGCAGCGACATCATAAACCGACCGCCTGTCTGCTGCACGTTCATCTCCACCGAAAAGGGAAATTTACGCATGAATACATAGGCGAACAACACACATAATGAAATGATGTTCGTAAGCCCCAACGCCAGATCTGGCAAGGTTTTAAAGCCCCATACCCATATCACGAATACGCAGATGATGAGGTAGAAAGGCATGAAGAACTTCATCAGCGTGGCCTTGAAAGCGCCGGCTAATACCTTGCCCGGACTTTCCAGCGGCGCGGCGTAATACACCCAGCTGGCTTTAAATTTAGAGGAGTATACAAGTTGTGCAATGGCCGTTACGAAGGCGAAACAGCTGATATACAATAACAGGATGTACATTTTTGTCCCCGGCAGTGCGGCCCAGGCTTCTGCAGGTGTACCGTGCCTGCCCGTCAGTAACATATAGGCGAACCAGATGAATACATACGCCAAAGATGGATACACTTTCAGTTTAAACTCGCGGCTGCGGCCGGTCAGTAACCATACGGTTTCAAAGGCCATACGCTCGGTACGATCTTTCGCGACTAAACGCGCCAGCGATCTGTAGAACTTCGACTTGTTGCCAGGTACCGCCACAGACGGCGATTCGCCACCGCTGCCGGCAATGAGGCTTAAACGTTTATTGAAGCTGGGGGCCAGCTTTCTTACAACTACCCAAAGACTGAATATCGGGATGAATATCGAGCAAACGAGTAATATTATATAAAGCGGCGCCCATTCCCCAAAGGATAAACTCACCCACCCACCGGCAAACCAATACGGCGGTATCACAAAAAGGAACTTATAAGGTCGCAGGTCTACATTGCCTAATTCAGATTGATTTACAAACCTGGGCACCAGGTAGTACATCGCGAAAACGGCAGTGGAGAAGGCTATCTGCAAATAATTAATGATCTCTTTAAACTTCTCCGGAGAAGTGAACCGCAACGCCAGCAAGTACAATGCATTGATCATAAAGATGGTGAACATGCTCGCCAGCATAATCATCACGATCATCGCCACCGCCGGCAGTATGCCTTTCGTCACCAGCAAAAATACAATCGCCGGTAATGCCATGGGTACAATGATCTTCGATACGTGTATGATGATATGCAACAACCGAGAAAGCAATACAGTACGATCATTCACCGGTTTAGGCAGAATGACCAGGTTGTCTTTTACATCGATCAGCACGTAGGTAAAATCGGAAATGAGCGTGAGCATCAGCATGGTCATGAACGCACAGCAGTAGATGAACATCTGCAGCAACGGATCGGTACCTAACTGGAAAAAGAACAGGTAGAAGAAGCCCATCAGGAAAGAAAGCAACAACATCATCCAGGAAGAACCTTTGCCCTCCTTCTGTTTACGCTGATTCCGCATTTGGGTATAGGCATTCGGCCGCCTGTCATCCATGATGAGTTTCACCTTCAGGATGGCCATGAGTTGTGGGATGTTGGCCCCCATCCGGCTCCAGACGGGATTGAGCAAGGCCACGACGCTTAAAAGAAATTTGTTCATGGTCCGGTTTTTACTTGCCCAGGGCGTTAATGAAATCGTCGGCCACGCCGCTCAGGTTCTGGTCGCCTGTAAGGTGTGCAAATATCTGTTCCAGCGTGTCGCCTTCTGTTTGCTGCAGTTGCTCAAAGGTGCCATCGGCCACGATCTGGCCATTATTGATCAATACGATACGATCGCTCACTTTTTCCACCACATCCATCATATGAGAACAATAAAAGATGGTTTTGCCTTCGCGCTTCAGCAGCGACATAATTTCTTTTACGATGATCACTGCGTTAGCGTCCAGGCCGGACAGTGGCTCGTCCAGCACGACGATCTGTGGATTATGCATCAGCCCCGATATGATAAGCACTTTCTGACGCATGCCTTTGGAGAAGGTGTCCATGCGGTGATCTTTCTCGTTCTGCAAACCGAAAGCCGCCAGCATCTTACTTGCCCGCTCTTCGATCTGCTCATCGTCCATGTCGTACAGTTTACCGGTGAAGTGCAGGTACTCCATCGGGGTAAGCATGTCATAGATCTCGGCATTTTCGGGGATGTAGCCAATGCGGCGTTTGATCTCCAAAGTGTTTTCCCGCAGGTCTTTGCCCAACACCGTCACTTCGCCTTCGAAGTCGCCGAGTAAACCGATCAAGACCTTCACGGTGGTAGATTTACCCGCCCCGTTTGGACCAATATAGCCAATGATCTGGCCAGGGTATACATCCAGGTTAATACCTTTCAGCACCTGCTTCTGGTCATAATTCTTATACAAATTCCGGATGGAAATAATAGGCTGGGTATCCATAACAATTTTGTTTTTACCACCCGATCTTTTCACCAAACGTACCGAGGCCGGTCCATTGATTGAGCGGGAGATTTATACCAAAGTGATTAAATGCTGTTGAATTTTGATAAAACGAGCGCGCATAACGGATCTGCAGGCGGGTGATGATTACCCCCACGCCAAAGGAAAAGCCGCTCATCCCCTGTTGCTGCAGCAGCGCCAGTTCCTGCCTGCGCAGGTGATTATAGGCGGCCGTCAGCTCCACATGTTTGCCAACCGTGAACTGTGCAGCCAGCACGAAATGCCTGAACACCTTATCGATCGCCCCTGCCCTGTTCACCAGCGTATCGCCGTTCTCGATCACCTGCCCTTCGTCGAAATCAGGATCTTCATAGTTAATATCGAACTGGTAGATGTGATGTATAGTGGCGGATAATTGTAAGGGCACATGTTCAAGCTTTTTGGAGATGCCCACCTGGAGGTCGAATGGCAGCGGCTCTTTATTCTCTACGCCATAACTCTTGATCTGGCTGCCCATGTTTTTAGCCACCAGCCCCACCTGCCAGCCTTTGGCCGTGTCCTGGTAGGTGATGCCCATATCGGCGCTAAAACCGGTGCTGCGGTATTGCTGGTACCTCGACCTGATATACTTCAACGTGAGACCGTAATTCCATCTTTCTTTATACTGGCGGGATGCGGTCACCTGCCAGCTCATGTCGCTCGGCTTGAAAGATCCCTGTATGTTGCCTGCCGCATCGGTTTGCACGATGTTGCCGTAGTTCACGAATTGCAGGCTGGTAGCGAAGGTGGTGCCAATAGAAGGCACATGGTACCCCGCCATCACATGACTGTAATTCACCCCGGCAAAGTAATCGGCGTAGTTCACCTGCAGATGGGTATGCATGGAGGGCCGTAACAGTGCAGGGTTGAGGAAGGTGGCAGATAAATCGTCGGTTTGCAATGCAGCATTCATATTACCAAGCGCGGTGACCTGCGGCGCGGGCGGCAGGTCCAGGAAGGAGAATACGTGCTTACCGCCCAATACCTGGGCCTGGGCCCTGGTGAAGGATAAAAGGAGGACTATAACGGCGGCGATCTTCTGCATCGGCTGCAAAATACGAAATGCAAGCGTTGTTTTCTGAGAAGCCTGCGGGGCGGTGTATATATCGCCGACGAACAACCCTGATATTCGATCGTGGAGCCGGCGCGCAGACTTAGACCCAATCTGGTAAGCAACGCCGCACACCAGCACCGCCCCCCAAAAACAGCAAAAGCCGTCCTTCCGGACGGCCCTGCATAAACCCTTAAAACAATCAACATAAGTCACTTATAAAGTAACGTACGTGCAAACACTGCCACGACTGGCTGCAAATGCGTTTTACTTCTTTAATAACGCAGTTTCCAGCACTTGGTTCATTTGTCTCACGTAATGAAACTTCAAACCTTTAATATAGTCGGGATTGATTTCTCTGATATCTTTCTCGTTCTGCCAGCACAGAATCACTTCCTTTATACCGGCACGTTTGGCCGCCAGTATCTTTTCTTTGATACCGCCCACCGGCAACACCTGTCCGCGAAGGGTAATTTCGCCGGTCATCGCCAGGTAAGGTTTTACCTTCCGGCCGGTGTATGCAGACGCCAGTGCGGTCAGCATCGTAATGCCTGCACTCGGACCGTCTTTCGGCACGGCGCCCTCCGGCACGTGAACGTGTACGCTTTTGGTAGAGAACTTCTTGCTATCGATCTTATAATCTTCCGCGTTTGCCTGCAAGTAAGTAAGCGCAGTAGCGGCAGATTCCTTCATCACATTACCCAGGTTGCCCGTCAGTTTCAGGTCGCCCTTACCCTCGCTCAAACTGGTTTCTATGAACAGTATGTCGCCACCTACGTAAGTCCAGGCCAGGCCAACCGCCACGCCAGGGGGATTACCCACCTTGTATATTTCGTTACTGTAGCGGTTCTTACCTAATATCTTCTCGATCTTTTCTTCGTTCATCGCGTCCGGCACTTCCTCTTCCAGCGCTACATCTTTAGCCAGCGAACGCATGATGGCGGCAAACTGCCTGTCCAGCTCACGCACCCCGCTTTCACGGGTGTAGTCCTGTATGATCTTAGAGATGATCGCATTGCTGAACTTCGTTTTCAACGTAGCCAAACCATGCGCCTCTTTCTGCTTCGGAATGAGGTGACGTTTCGCGATCTCCACTTTCTCTTCTACCGAGTACCCGCTCAGGTCAATGATCTCCAGCCTGTCGCGCAGCGCCGGGTGAATGGCGGCGATGTTGTTCGCAGTAGCGATGAACAATACTTTGCTCAGGTCGTACTCTGTTTCGAGGTAGTTATCGTAAAAGCTGCTGTTCTGCTCCGGGTCCAGTACTTCCAGCAAAGCGGAACTGGGATCACCGCGGTGGTCGCTGCCGATCTTATCGATCTCGTCGAGGATCATTACCGGGTTAGAGGATTTGATCTTACGGATCGACTGAACGATGCGGCCAGGCATAGCGCCGATATAAGTTTTACGGTGGCCACGGATCTCGCTTTCGTCGTGCAGGCCACCCAGGCTCAAACGTACATATTTACGCCCGATAGCGCTGGCAATGGAGCGACCGAGAGAGGTTTTACCAATACCGGGAGGGCCTACGAAACACAGGATTGGTGACTTCATGTCGCCTTTCAGTTTCAATACGGCCAGGTATTCGAGAATACGTTCTTTGATGCGGTCCATACCATAATGGTCGGCATCCAGTATCTTTTTCGCCTTTTTCAGGTCGTAGCTGTCGTTGGTATATTCCTGCCAGGGCAGGTCCAGCAGCAGGTCGAGGTGATTGTATACAACGGAGTAGTCGGGCGTGGTGGCATGCATCCTTTCCAGCTTTTCTATTCCTTTGTTAAACAGTTCCTTCGCTGCTTCCGTCCACTTCTTGGTTTCGGCTTTACGCTTCATTTCCTTCACCTCGCGGTCGTTGCTGTCGCCGCCCAATTCCTCCTTGATAGACTTCAGCTGCTGCTGCAAAAAGTAGTCGCGCTGTTGTTTATCCAGGTCGGCCTTGGTTTTGGTGGTAATCTTGTTCTTCAGTTCCGCCAGCTGCAATTCGATCTGCAACAATTTCAGCAACAGCTCTGCACGCGTGCGCACGCTGCTGATTTCCAGCAACTGCTGCTTTTCTTTCAACTCGCTGTTCAGGTTGGAGGAAACGAAGTGGATCAGGAAAGAAGTGTTTTCGATGTTCTTCAGGATCATCGATGCCTCGGAAGGCAGGTTGGGCGACAGCTCGATAATCTGTCCGGCCATGTCTTTGATCGAAGATATATAAGCGCTGAACTCCTGATCTTCCTCATCGGTTACCTCGTCGTGCAGCAGGTCATATTTTTATTTTGAAGTACGGATCGGTGGAAACCATCTCCTTCAACGCAAAACGTTTGCGACCCTGGATGATGATGGTGGTGCCGCCGTCCGGCATTTTAATCAGCTTCACAATTTTAGCCACAGTACCTACCCTGTACAGGTCTGCTTCCTCCGGTTCTTCTACATTACTGTCTTTTTGTGCAATAACGCCTATCATTTTGTCAGCCTTGTAAGCATCATGTACGGCTTTGATAGACTTATCGCGGCCAACGGTGATAGGAATAACCACGCCCGGGAACAATACGGTATTCCGGAGTGGCAGCAGGATCAGTTCTTGGGGTATCTTATCGTCGTCTGTATTTTCACTGTCTTCATTTAAGGGAATAATGGGCATAAATTCCATATCCTCTTCCGTATTCCCTAAATAGAATTTTTGTATTTCCATATTTGTTAGCTGAAAGGACATTCTGTCAGTATCACCTGCTTAACTGCCCTTCTGTTTTAGATATAGCCTATTAGTCAACTTTGATGCCAAGGTAAGGAAAGCCTTTTAATCAAAAAAGGAGAAAAACAGGTTCAGGCTAATTTGCCTGTGTCCTGATTTCCTCCTTAGCTGATTCCCTTAACGGGGATTATGAATTGATAATGTTTATAATGTAACGCCGACACCGAGCTGGATGGACTGGTTTTTCCAGTTATCCTGATCCGCCAATTTGCCTCTAACATCGGTGAAGCCAACGATGTAACGTGCGCTGATGTTAACGATTGGCAGCTGTATCCATAAACCTGCCACGCCAGACACGTCGCCACCGTTAAAGGCATCGTCCACACCCTCAAACACGTTCTTGTCACTTACGAGTGCACTGAACTGGGGCCCGAGCTGTAATTTGATACGATTAGTACCGAGCGGAATGTTTGCCAGGATAGGCACGCTCAGGTAGTTCATTTTGATCTTCTTGTCATTCGCGTCGTTCAGGTTATCGAGCTGGTAGATCTCGCTGAAGTCGGAAGTAGTTTTTACCGTGGCGGAGGAGAATACCAATTCACCCTGTACACCAAAACCTTTGTGGAAGTTTACCTGTGCGAAACCGCCGATGTGATAACCCAGGTTAAAGCCGCTTTTATAGCCTTCCCCGTCGATCTTACCCAGGTTAGCGCCTGCCTTCAAACCAAAGTGAAGCAACCCGCTCTGGGCTTTAACGCTGGCAATTGTCATAAAGGTGAGCACCACCAGCGATAGCATGTGTTTTTTCATAGTGTGTGATGATTAAATTACTATTATTTAAAGCAATGTGTTACCGTTACTGTAACGGACGTATCAATGGTACCGTTACCCCTATTTAACTGTCAATAAATTAATTTATTGCAGCTATGTTAAAGATGTGTTACAAAATGTATGCTAAAAATCAGAAGGTATAGTTTAGCGAGGCGGTGAAGTAACCGAACAAACTCCTGTCATCGCCCTTCAGTGGCTTAAATACGATGTACGAAGGGGCTACGGTAAATTGCTTATAGATGTAAGATACGCGAAGCGAGAGGTCGAGCGCGCGGGGTTCAAAATTGGTATCAAGAATAGTTTCTTCTTCGCCACGTAAACGATTAGCAAATCTTTTCAGGCTTTTACTGCGGGTGAGGTATTGCCCGGCCTTGAGATTACTATAATAATTAGCCGTACCCGATGTTAACGCAAACACCGGCACGACCAGCAATGCATCATGCTCGCCGGTAAGTTCGGGAAACACGAAGGTATGCCGCACATCCACCATCACGTTGAAATCACTGCCGGATATAGTGCGATTGAAAAACCGGTTGACCTTCATCGTTCGTTCGCCCCAGCCGTAATCAAATATCAGCCCCGGCTCCAGCCACCACTTGCGGTAGATGAAGTAGGCAAATAACTCGTTACGTATAGGCGTAAACGGCATATCGCTTGAATCAGCATAAATGTAACGGGTGTAATTAATGCCGGCCATGAAATCGCGCTTCTTCGTATAGTCATACCCTACCGACAGGTCTGTTTCGAAGAAAGGCTTTTGAGTGGCGTTGAACATATAGTAGGTAGATACGCTGGCGAAGGCACCACTTTTATGATAGTAGGCTAATGTGGGCGAAAGAAAAGGCTTAAGTACGATGGGCCTGTCAACCTCCACCCTTTTACCACCGTAAGCCGGGTTGTTGCCATAACTCAGCGAAAGCACGAACTCACTCTTTTCCTGTGCATTCAACAACGAGTCCAGCTGCCGTTGTATTTCGGCCAGGCCCTGACCGGAAACGCGGAAACCGGACAACAATAACACCAGGAGGAGGAAGCGATATGGCATTACTACTGATTAGACCTGCAATATAGCGGATTAGAGGCAGATTTCCCGGATGACTGCGCCCCGCCGGGGAAAGAAACAGCCGCCGAAGTGAGTGACACAACGGCGGCTGAATAAAGCGTTAAGGCTGATTACATTAAGCCAGATCTATCACTGTAATCTCCGGCAATATCCCTACCCTGCCCGGGTAACCTAAAAACCCGAAGCCCCTGTTTACATAAAGTTTTTGCTTGCCCTGGGTGTACAGTCCGGCCCACTGCTTATAGAAGTACTGCGACGGGCTCCACTTAAACTTGGCGATCTCCACGCCGAACTGCATGCCGTGGGTGTGACCTGCCAGCATCAGGTCTACGTCCGGGTACTCGGTGCGCACCTGGGCATCCCAATGGCTGGGGTCGTGGGACATTAATATCTTAAAGGGAATGTTTTCCGTACCGGCATGTGCCTTTTTCATGTCGCCGAAGCGGGGGAAACGGGCGTTGGCGCTCCAGTTCTCGATGCCCAGCAGGGCGATTTGCTGACCGTTGCGCTCTAATACCGCATGCTCGTTCATCATCAGCTTCCAGCCCATGTCGGCGTGCGTATTCTTGAGTTGCTTCAGGTTATCCTCCTTCATGCGGCTGTAATGATCGCCGTCGAAATCGGGCCAGGGGTAGTAGTCACCGTAGTCGTGGTTGCCGAGTACGGAGTATACACCCATCGGTGCGCCCAGGCGGCTGAACACATCTTTATAAGTCTCCATCTCTATGGCGCGGTCATTTACCAGGTCGCCGGTAAACAGGATCAGGTCGGGCTTCTGGGCCATGATCATATCAATGCCCTTTTGCACCGCCGCTTTGTCCTGGAAGCTGCCCGAGTGAATGTCCGATATCTGCACGATGCGCATCCCCTTAAACGCCGAAGGCAGGTTTGCGAAACTGAGTTTCAGTCTCCTTACATGATAATTATACTTATTTGAGAACCCGTACATGAGCGTGGCTACCAGTCCGCCCCCGAGTACCAGGCCCGTTTTCATAAGAAACTGCGAGCGCGTAATGCCGTTCTTAAACCCTTCGGCCCCGATGTTTTCTTCCTTAGCGCCCCGGAACATACCCGCCACCCACATAATGAGCCGTCGGATGTCGTCGATGAGCAGGAACACCACGACGATCACTTTGGCCAGGACGAGGGCGATCAGTACCGTACGGATATACGTCAGCAGTACAGAATTACCATCTGCCGGGATATAGCGATAACCGGCGGCCAGCAGCAGCGCGGTGCCGGATACGATCCAGTAGACCAGGTTGGCTATAAAACGGGTACGGGGTTTTGCGGCAGAGAAGGCGGTACGTATTGCAAAAAATACATACACATCTATCGCCAGCATGAACAGTAACATAAAAAGGTAACCTGATCCGGATCGCATTATTATATATTATATGGATTTGAAGCGCAAAGGTAAAGCGTACTAGTATGAAGACGAACGCCCTCCGCCAAAATTGTACATGGTGGAAAAATATTTGGGCATTGAAAATGAAATACTTACCCAATTTAGCCGTTCAATATTGGCCGAATTTTAACAAATATGGCGGCCCGGGCGCATTTTCCTCTGTGAATAAATAAATGGAAAGGCGGCCCCTATATACGGGGTAATCGTTGTAATTTTGCCCGATTGAGTATGTTAAAAGACGACAATTCGTATAATTTATCCTATTTTAACCTTTGAATTGAGACTTAAACAATGGCAAGAACAATCGCAATCGCCAATCAGAAGGGTGGCGTAGGTAAAACAACCTCCGCTATTAACCTGGCCAGTAGCCTGGCGGTATTGGAGTATAAAACGTTACTGGTGGATGCGGACCCGCAGGCCAACAGTACTACCGGTCTGGGCTTCGACCTGCGTAACATTACGCAGAGCCTGTACGACTGTATGGTAAACGACGTAGCCGCCCGGGACGTGATCCTGGAGTCGGACACGCCGAACCTGAAAGTGTTGCCTTCGCACATCGACCTCGTGGGTGCGGAGCTGGAGCTGATCAACCATCCGAACAGGGAAAAGGTGATGAAACAGATCATCGATCCTGTGAAGGATGACTATGACTTTGTGATCGTAGACTGTTCTCCTTCCCTGGGCCTGATTACCGTAAACGCCCTGGTGGCGTCCGACTCGGTGATTATTCCCGTACAGTGCGAGTTCTTTGCACTGGAAGGTTTGGGCAAACTCTTAAATACCATCAAGATCGTGCAGAGCAGGCTGAATACCGAACTGGAAATTGAGGGCATCCTCATGACCATGTACGATGGCCGTTTGCGCCTGAGCAACCAGGTGGTAGACGAGGTGAAACAACACTTCGAAGAGAGCGTATTCAACACCATCATTCACCGTAACACCAAACTGGGCGAGGCGCCAAGCTTCGGCAAGTCGGTAATTATGTACGATGCGGCCAGCACCGGGGCGATCAACTACCTCAACCTGGCCAAAGAGATCCTGCAGAAACATAATTTTACTAAAATAAAATCAGAGGATAAGATCCTGGCTATTAACGATGACCAATCCGAATAAGAAAGAGGCGTTGGGTAAAGGTATCCGTTCGCTGTTGCAGAACATCGATACGGACCTGAAACAAACTACCAGTGCATTGGGAGAACAGGTGGTCGCACAGGCTACCGGCATTGAGCGCATTCCGCTTGACCAGATCGAGGTGAACCCTAAACAACCCCGCCGCGATTTCGACGAGCAGGCGTTACAGGAGCTAAGCCACTCCATCAAGCTGCATGACATCATTCAACCGATCACGGTATCGAAAGTAGGTAAGAAATACCAGCTCATTTCCGGCGAGCGCCGTATGCGTGCGAGCAAAATGGCCGGTTTGAAAGATATACCCGCTTACATCCGCCAGGTAAACGACCAGGAACTGCTGGAACTTGCCCTGCTGGAGAACCTCCAACGCGAAAATCTGAACGCGATTGAAGTAGCCCTCAGCTACAAACGCCTGATGGAAGAGTGTACGCTCACCCAGGAAGAAGTAGCCGACCGCATGGGAAAAGAACGCAGCACCGTTACCAACTACCTGCGCCTGCTGAAACTGCCGCCAGACATCCAGGTAGCGGTCCGCAGCGGTAAAATAAGCATGGGCCACGCCCGCGCCCTTATCGGTGTAGAAAATGTAGAGAAACAACTGTTCATCTTCGGCGAAGTGATGAAAGACGGCTTGTCCGTACGCCAGACCGAAGAACTCGTGCGTAAAGTATCCTACATCGAGAAAGGCAACGTAAAAAAACCAGCTAAGAGCACACTCCCGCCGCCTTACCAGAAAATCGAGGACAACCTCGCCTCCCACTTCTCTACCAAAGTGAAGCTTGACAGGAGTAAAACCGGTAAAGGCAGCATCCTCATAGAGTTCTATTCGGACGAAGAACTGGATAGCATCCTCGAGAAAATTGAACTATACGGTGGAAAATAATGCAGGGAAAATAACCCGGTTGTTAAGCTGTTTCCTGTTACTGGTCCTGCTGGTAATGGGGGCAGTCGTGCCGTTGTATGCCCAAACGCCCGATACTACCAGCCCCGCGGTAAGGCAGTATATGCGCGATGTGCGTGCAAAAGCCGTAGCCGACTCCCTCGCTCGTGCCAGACAAGACTCGTTGCAACCGAAAGTCGTTGTGCAGGATACCCTGCCCGCCCGCATCGTGGTGCGCGACACGGCCCGGGCACTGGTTAAAGATTCCATCATCATCGATACCAAACGCGAACACGATCCACGTAAGGCTGCCTTCTACTCCGCCGTGCTGCCCGGTATGGGACAAATTTACAACCGTGAGTACTGGAAGCTGCCACTCGTGTACGGCGCCCTGGGCGTATCCACCGGCGTATTCCTCTGGAACATGGACGGCTACCGCGAGTATCGCGACGCTTACCGCAGGCGTATGGCTAACGCCAACAATCCGAACTTTACGGACAAATACCCTAATCTGCAACCAGACGACCTTAAGTATATCCGCGACAGTTACCGGCAGTACGTCGATTATTCAGTGATCGTATTTATTCTCGCGTATGGTCTTAACATCGTAGATGCAACGGTATTTGCCCACCTTAAACAGTTCGATATTTCCGACGACCTGAGCATGCGCCTTAGTCCGAAGATATTCGACAACCGGGCTTTGGGGCTTTCGCTCAACTTCCAGCTGGGCAAAACCGGGAAGAATAAGCAGCAGAAGTTACTGTTCGTGTTCAGTAAATAATATTTATCCCCTTCATTTCCAATCTTATTACAATTACCAACGCCATGAAAATAGCATTGATCGGATACGGCAAAATGGGCAAAGCCATCGAGGCCATCGCCGTTGCCAAAGGACACGAGATCTCTCACATTATAGATGCCGACAGCCAACACCTGCTGGAAAAAGACAACCTGCAATCTGCCGACGTAGCCATTGAATTTTCTACGCCGGAAACCGCGTTTTCCAACATCCTGAAGTGTTTTGAAGCAGGCGTTCCCGTGGTAAGTGGTACCACAGGCTGGCTGGAGCACCTGCCGGAAGTAACGGCTAAATGCCTCGAAAAGCACCAGGCGTTTTTGTATGCGAGCAACTTCAGCATCGGCGTAAACATCTTTTTCGAACTGAACAAGAAACTGGCAGAACTGATGGGCCCTCATGCCGATTACAACGTGCAGATGGAAGAAATTCACCACACCCAGAAGAAGGATGCGCCCAGCGGTACCGCTATTACGTTGGCGGAGCAGATCCTTGCGGCCAGCCAGGCGAAGAAGTCATGGGTAAACGAAGGCACCCACGACGCCGACAAACTGGGCATCGTGAGCAAACGGATCGACCCGGCCCCAGGGACACACGTCGTGAACTACACCAGCACCATCGACGATATTACGATCATCCACACCGCGCACAGCCGCCAGGGCTTTGCTTCAGGCGCTGTAACAGCGGCCGAGTGGCTGAAAGATAAAAAGGGCGTGTTCTCCATGAAGGACGTACTCAACCTCTAGCTGCCGGTTTTTCCATATATTTGCAATGGTTCCTTTTGGGAATGCAAACAACGCTGTTACATTATGTTATCAAAAAAGACTCAATATGCGTTTCACGCATTGGTTCACCTGGCAGAGAATGTGGATAAAGGTCCCGTACTGATTTCGGAAATAGCTTCTGAGAAAAATATATCGATCAAGTTCCTGGAGAACATTCTCCTGGAGTTGAAGAATGCCGGCATATTGGGCAGTAAAAAAGGTAAAGGTGGTGGTTATTACCTCCTGAAACAGCCAAAAGAGATCGCCATGGCGCGCATCATCCGCCTGCTGGATGGCCCCATTGCCTTGCTCCCCTGCGTGAGCCTCAACTACTACGAGCGCTGCGACAACTGCAAGGACGAAGCCGTTTGCGGCCTCCACGACGTCATGAGCCGTGTGCGTGACGCCAGTCTTAAGATACTGGAAAACAAGACGTTAAAGGATATTATTACCAAATCATAGTATCGGAAGGAGCAGCGAAAGTTGCTCCTTTTTTCTTTTGTTACCAGCGACAACTCCCTGCTCAGCCCCCGTTGTGTCACTCCCTTGTACGGCACCTTCGCTACCCAACTCCCACTCCTGTCGACCTTCTATTGGAGTTTTATTGGACTTACATTGGAGTTACATTGGAGTTACATTGGAGTTACATTGGACTTCCCCTCTGCAAACATCAGATCGTACAGGAAAGGACCGGCCGGTGCAGTGAGTGACACAACGGGGGCTAATGAGGGGATCAATTGCCGGTAACCCTAAAATTGAACATGCCTGAAACATCCTGTTTACAAGCATTTCCGGGGAATACCCCTGTTAAAACCGAAGCCTGGTAAGAGCTATGCCCTTTCGGGGCCCTTTCCGGGCCCTTTCCGTAGTTTTAGGGCAAAATACAACCAACTAATAATCAGCCGATTAACAAAACATCAAAAGTTAGTCTATCTTTTATATAGGTTTTATGTATTTTTGTAATCAAGGTTTAAGGAAGATACATGGAAGAGATCAAGAAGATGCTGGCCCAGACGGACGACATCGCCTCTGGCCTGAGATTGCTGACAGAAGAGTTTCCCGGCAAGGTGGCATTTTCCACCTCGTTCGGACAGGAAGACCAGGTTATTGCGGACATCATCTGGCGTAATAATCTGCCGATACGGGTGTTTACGCTCGATACCGGACGGTTATTCCAGGAAACCTACGACCTCATCGATCTTACCCGCGCCAGGTATAAACAAGAAATAGAGATCTTTTTTCCCGACACTGCCGCTGTAGAGCGTTTGGTGCGCGAAAAAGGGGTAAACAGCTTTTACGACTCTGTGGAGAACCGGAAAGAATGCTGTTATGTGCGCAAAGTGGTGCCCCTGAACCGGGCGCTGGAAGGCGTAAAAGTATGGATTACCGGCCTTCGGGCAGAGCAATCCGACAACCGCCTGGGTATGGAAGCGCTGGAGCTGGACGAGCAACGGCAGCTGTTGAAGTACAATCCGCTTATCGAATGGACCTACAGCGACGTACTCGCCCACCTCGACAAACACAACGTGCCTTATAACAGGCTGCACGATAAAGGTTTTATCAGCATCGGCTGCGCGCCCTGTACCAGGGCGATTGAACCGGGGGAACATCCCCGCGCCGGCAGATGGTGGTGGGAAACTTCCAAGAAAGAATGCGGCCTGCACAGTCACAATACGCAACAAGAGCAGATCATCCAACAACCGGAAGCCTCCAGGTAAGGCCCGGCACGGTAACTAAACTATCGATATGAACAGTATTAAATGGCAATTTCCACGCGCGCTGGAAGATGAAGCGATCTACATCCTGAGAGAAACAGCTGCGCAATTCGAGCGTCCCGCTATTCTTTTTTCCGGAGGTAAAGATTCCATTACCATCGTTCGCCTGGCGCAAAAAGCTTTCTATCCTGGTAAAATACCATTTCCCTTATTACACATCGACACCGGTCATAACTTCCCCGAAACCATCCAGTTCCGCGACTGGCTGGTGAAAGAACTGGGCCTGGAGCTGATCGTACGCAACGTGCAGGACAGCATTGACCAGGGCAAAGTGAAGGAAGAATCCGGCAAATACGCCAGCCGTAACGCCCTGCAAACCGTTACCCTGCTGGACGCCATCGAAGAACTGAAGTTCGACGCCTGCATCGGCGGCGCCCGCCGGGACGAAGAGAAGGCACGCGCCAAAGAACGCATCTTCTCCGTACGCGACGGAGTTCGGCCAATGGAACGCAAAAATCCAGCGCCCCGAGCTGTTCGATATGCTCAATGGCAAGATCAACATCGGCGAAAACGTACGCGTGTTCCCCATCTCCAACTGGACGGAACTGGACGTATGGAACTATATCCGCGAAGAAAAACTCGAAATACCCACCATCTACTTCTCCCACGAACGCGAGATCATCGAGCGTGACGGCATGTACTGGCCTTACTCCCCGTTCCTTAACACCACCGAGGAGGAGAAGCCTTTCGTATCGAAAGTACGCTTCCGTACCGTGGGCGACATGACCTGTACCGCTGCCGTGATGTCTGAGGCCGACCAGCTGGAAGACATCATCGCGGAGATCATGGAAGCCAAGATTTCTGAACGTGGCGCGCGCATCGACGACAAACGGTCGGAAGCCGCCATGGAAAAGCGCAAACAGGCAGGGTATTTTTAATTCATTCTCTTAATTCTGATCAATGGACGTTTTACGTATAACCACCTCCGGTAGTGTAGATGATGGCAAAAGCACCCTTATAGGCCGCCTTTTGTACGATACCAAATCGATTCCCCAGGATAAAATGGAGGCGCTGCATTCGGCCTCCAAACGCAAAGGGCTCGACTTCACCGATCTGTCGCTGCTCACAGACGGCCTCATCGCCGAACGCGAACAGGGCATCACGATCGATGTGGCGCACATCTACTTCTCTACCCCCAACCGCAAATACATTATTGCCGATACACCCGGCCACTTTGAATATACCCGTAACATGGTGACCGGCTCCTCCACCGCACAGGTGTCGCTCATCCTGATCGATGCGCGCAAAGGCATTGTGGACCAGACCTACCGTCACTACTTCATCGCCAACCTGCTCCGCATCAAACACCTCGTGGTGTGCGTGAACAAGATGGACCTTGTAGATTATGCGCAGGAACGTTTTGACGAGATCGTGGAAGATTTTAAGCAGCTGACCGGGCAGGCGGCGTTTAAAGAGCAGGAAGTGAAGTTCATTCCCGCGTCTTCCCTGTATGGCGAAAACGTGGTGACCCGCAGTGAGAAGATCGGCTGGTATGATGGTCCTACGTTACTCGATTACCTCGAGCAACTGGACGTAGCGCACGAAGCCGACAACCTGCCTGCACGCTTCCCCGTGCAGTACGTCATTCGTCCAAAATCGGAAGCCTTCCATGACTTCCGCGGCTTCGCCGGCAAGATCGCCAGCGGCAGCTTTAAAGTGGGCGACCAGGTAGTGTCATTGCCCTCTCAACAT
Source organism: Chitinophaga horti (assembly GCF_022867795.2). Lineage (NCBI taxonomy): Bacteria > Pseudomonadati > Bacteroidota > Chitinophagia > Chitinophagales > Chitinophagaceae > Chitinophaga > Chitinophaga horti. Next base: position 3,849,022 of record NZ_CP107006.1, read on the forward strand.
AAAAGCACCATCAAAAGCATCGAGAAATTTGAAACACAGCTGAACGAGGCCCACACCGGCGACAGCGTAGTGATCACCCTCGACGACGAAATAGATAGCAGCCGCGGCAACATCCTCGTAAAAGCGAACGAAGAACCCGAGGCCCGCAAAGAAATTACCGCCTACGTTTGCTGGATGGACCAGACCAAACTCGTAGCCGGTAAAACCTACCTGCTGCAACACGGCATCAACCGCGTGAAAGCCAAGGTACAGCTCATCCATCACGTTATCGAAGTAACTACTCACCGCACACAAGACGATGTGCGTGAATTGGGATTAAATGATATCGGCAAGATCACCCTCAAGACGGCCAGTCCCGTTTTTGCGGACACGTATATACAAAATCCGGGCAACGGAGCGTTTATACTGGTAGACGAGTTTTCCAACGCTACGGTAGCCGTTGGGTTTGTGGAATAAGCGTATTCATTTTATCAACTATAAATGCGAAAGGAAGGCGGGGAGCCTTCCTTTTTTTATTACTTCTTCAAATTCTTCAACATATCCACAGTCATCTTTTCCAGGTCGTATTCCGGTTTCCAGCCCCATTGTTCGCGGGCGGCGGAGTCGTCGATGCTCTGCGGCCAGCCGTCGGCGATCTGCTGGCGGTAGTCTGGTTCGTAGCTGATAGTAAAGGACGGAATATGTTTTTTGATCTCCTCGCTGATCTCTTTCGGAGAAAAGCTCATACCGGAGAGGTTGTAAGCGGAACGGATCTTCACCCTGGCAGCATCGGCCTCCATCAGTTCGATGGTAGCACGGATGGCGTCGGGCATGTACATCATCGGCAGATACGTGTCTTCGCGCAGGAAACACTCGTATTTGCCTTCTTCCAGGGCCTCGTGGTAAATTTCCACCGCGTAGTCGGTAGTACCACCGCCTGGTGCAGATTTATAGCTGATCAGGCCCGGGTAACGCAGGCTGCGCACATCGATGCCATAACGGTGATTATAGTATTCGCACCAGCGCTCACCGGCGAACTTGCTAATACCATAGATGGTAGTCGGTTCGATGATCGTATGCTGTTCGGTATCGGCTTTAGGGGAGTTAGGACCAAATACGGCGATGGAACTGGGCCAGTAGATTTTGTCCAGGCCTTCTTCCTTAGCAATGTCCAGCACGTTCAGCAGGCTTTGCATGTTGATGTGCCATGCCAGCAGCGGGTTCTTTTCACCGGTAGCAGATAAGATAGCCGCCAGCAGGTAAATCTGCGTGATGTTGTGACGGATCACCAGCACGTGCAGCATTTCCTTGTTCATCACATCCAGCGATACATAGGGGCCGCTGCCTTTCAGCAACTCGTGTTCTTCCCGCAGGTCGGACGCCACTACGTTCTGGTCGCCATACATTTTGCGCAACGCCAGTGTCAGCTCTACTCCGATCTGCCCGCAGGCGCCGATAACAAGGATCTTATCTTTCTTCATTTTTATAAGTTGATGGGCAAATTTAGTTTGTTGGATGTAATATTAGCCGCTTCCCGAAAATATATAAACTATGTCATCAATTCCATGACAATACGATAACAAATTGTTTTACAGACTCCTCCTTCCGGCTTCTTTTTATCATCACTTTGCCACGCTTTCGCATTAAATCTGAAAACCTTTATTTTGCAGTATGAAAACATTAAAGGCATTACTGAAAGAACAATATAACCCGGATAACTTTTTCCTGATCGCAGGTCCATGTGTGGTAGAAAGCGAAGAACTGCTGAATACCGTGGCAGAAAAAGTATCGGGCATCTGTAAAAGGCTGAACATCCCTTACATCTTTAAAGCTTCTTACCGCAAGGCTAACCGTACGAGCATCCATTCCTTCACCGGCGTGGGTGATGTGGAAGGCCTGGAACTGCTGCAAAAGACTGGTCAGAAATTTAACCTGCCCGTTACCTCCGATATTCACTCTGCTGCCGAAGCTGCCATGGCCGCCGCTTATGTAGATGTGTTACAGATCCCGGCGTTCCTTTGCCGCCAGACCGACATCCTGATCGCTGCCGCCGAAACGGGTAAAGTAGTGAACGTGAAGAAAGGTCAGTTCCTCAGCGGCGAGTCTATGAAATTCGCGGTAGAAAAAGTAAAGGGCGCTGGCAACGAACACGTAATGCTCACCGAAAGAGGTACCACCTTCGGTTACCAGGACCTGGTGGTAGACTACCGCAACATTCCTATCATGAAGCACCACGGCGCCCCCGTGATCATGGACTGTACCCATAGCCTGCAGCAGCCTAACCAGAGCAGCGGCGTAACGGGCGGTAATCCGCAGATGATTGGCACCATTGCCAAGGCGGCTATTGCCACCGGTGCGGACGGACTGTTTATCGAAACCCACCCTGACCCTTCCTGCGCATTGTCTGATGGCGCCAACATGCTGCGCCTCGACCTGCTGGAAGGTTTGCTGGAAGAACTGGTGAGACTGAGACAGGCGGTGAAATAATCTCATCTGAAGGGCCGGCATCGCAGCCGGTCCTTTTTGTATCACTTCGCCCGACTAAATCGTTAAAAAATCACGCGGCAGCAGCAACGGCACCTCCGAATATTACTTTTACGCTAAATAGCCGCCGACACCAACTTATCTGGCTACAAAACCCGCAGCCATCTGTTATCTTTACTGTAACATACCAATTGTTCAACCCGTTTTATGAATATGCAGCCTAAGACCTTTTTCCCCCTAATATTGACAGGCGTTCTGTTATGCCTGACCATTATGTTCAGCCAATGCACTAAAGAAGCGGTGCAGGAGCAGAAACTGTTTGGTACCCGTTTATCAATCTCGCCTGCGTCGGATACGGTGAAGACGGGCGACACACTTTGGCTGGAAATGATTGTTCCCGCACACTTTTATGATAACGTTTTTAAGCACCAGGTAGCGCTGACCGATACCACTAACCTCGCGTTCTCCATTGGCTTTCATCATGTAACGCACAAGGCGCCTCACACCGACACTTACCTGCAGTTTGCAGACCCGCTGGGCAACGACATGAACCCGGAGAAGCAAGAGATGACTTACCGGCCGATGAAGCTGAAACGTTATCCCGGCCACTATCTCCTGAAGTTCGGCGTTGTGCCCATCGTGGCAGGTGCTTATGCCATCGACTGGGGCAGGTCAGGTTCCGTATATCCAAAGGCGGGGCCCTTCCAGGTATTTGAGATAGCCCTCTTAAACACCGACCTGCACGAAAAGCTCGCTACTGGTCCTACCGAAACGAAACGATACTACTTTTACGCCCGATAACTTATGCAACCCAGATCCCTCAGCACCCTCTTACTGATCGCGCTGTACGTGATCACCAGTGCTGCTACATGCGAGGACACGAGTATGCGCAACGTTGCGTTCGAAGCAGCGGTGCAACTGACGCCCGGGAATGATACTATGCGTGCAGGCGATACCCTTTGGGTGGACATGGCACTGCCGCAAACATTCTACGATGCGGCCTATAAACGCACCATTCGCCTCCCCGATTCGATGCACATCGAGCTAGGTTTTGAAGTAGGTTTGATGAATAATCCGGATGAACATATCGCGTTGACCGTTGATACGGTCGGCCACAGTCTGTACCCGGCCCGGGGCGGTTTCCCTATTTAGCGTTGAGGCAGTATACCACCGGCTACCGGCCGAACTACGGCATTGCGCCCCTGAAGCGCGATCTGTATTACCTTAAGTTCGATCATTACGGAGACCTGTTCCCGGAATACAAGGAGCGGTTTGGCCTCTACCGTATTCATATTGCAAATGCCGACCGGCACGTCGATATGCACGAAAATAAAGACGGGCGTGGCTACTACGACAGGTACTACTTCTTCTATGCGGAATAAAATTTGTATATTCAGTATGCACTAAACCTTTTCCGTTATGATCCATATATCAGAATGTAAAGCAGGAGACAGCGTACTGGTAAATTTTGAAGGGCAGCTCACAGAAGGGACGATACTCGAAGTTAACCATGACGATAAACAAGTGTGCGTACTTACTTTTGGACAACAGGAGTTCTGGTACCCGGTAGACGAGATTTTCCCGATCACGTTGAACGAGGCCCAGCTGGTACGTTTGAAATTCCACGAGGAAGACCCCGAAAACGGCAGCCAGGTGTATGTACGTGGCCCGTTTAAAGTGGAATTACATCCGCAAGACCGCCTCGCCCTCGTGTACCGCGACGAGCGTCGTGAAATACAGGGGCCCATTACCGTGCACCAGTTGCAGAACCACTACGAGGACATGACTAAAGTGCATTTGGAGTAGTTTTTCCTTTTTAAGGCAGATAGGAAAGCCTGTCCGGTGTGGACAGGCTTTTTTTTATATCTTGGTGGCATAAATCATTAACCCAATGCTCACACCTTCTTCCTCCCTGTTCCTTGTTACCGTTATTTTATTAAACATAGCCCTGATTCTCGGTGCCATCTGGCTGCTGAAGCGAATTTTTTCCAGGAGTAAAAAAGTTTGAGGGGCAGGCACACGACTGCCACACTGCGGGTTGGGGTCCATTGCAGGTTACAGGTAACGCAGGGGATTACGACGGGCGTTAGCGATGTAGTTTTTCATGTTCACCCAAAAGGCGAGAATCATGTAAACGATCACCGGCGAGCCAATGGTCAGAAAGCTGGTGTAGATGAAAAACAGGCGTATCCGGGAAGTGGCTACCCCTATTTTCGCCCCTATGGCTGAACAAACGCCAAAGGCCTGCCATTCCATAAAGTCTTTTAAACGGTTCATATATCAAATTTATCCTAATTATTTCTGAAAACAAAATACTGCGCGCGCGTGTTTATACATTTTATGACGGTCGGATATATGGTCGAATCATCGTATCTGTTGCTCAATCATTAACTTATTAGATTATTTTAACCATTTATACCCATTCAGGGGACTGAACAGAACAATGGAACGTCATTTTCCTTGTAAAAAACACTCAATTTGCGTACCTTCGCGGTGCATTTATAACCGCTTTTAAATAATTTTTTCCATGGTGTTTGATATTGACATGATTAAAAAATTGTATGCGGCTCTCCCGGGTAAGGTGGAAGCTACCCGTAAGATGCTTGGCAGACCGCTTACATTGGCTGAGAAGATCCTATACGCTCACCTTTATGCGCCCGCTACCAGTGCGTACGAAAGGGGAAAGTCTTATGTCGAATTTGCACCAGATCGCGTAGCGATGCAAGACGCTACCGCCCAGATGGCTCTTCTGCAATTTATGACCTGTGGCCGCGCTTCTGTGGCAGTACCGTCTACCGTACACTGTGATCACCTGATCCAGGCGAAAACAGGCGCTGTAGCCGATCTGGCGACCGCGAACGAAACAAACAAAGAAGTTTACGAGTTCCTGTCCTCTATTTCTAATAAATACGGTATCGGCTTCTGGAAACCAGGCGCTGGTATCATTCACCAGGTGGTACTGGAAAACTACGCCTTCCCTGGCGGTATGATGATCGGTACCGACTCACACACGCCTAACGCAGGTGGTTTGGGCATGGTGGCTATCGGTGTTGGCGGTGCTGACGCGGTAGACGTAATGGCAGGCCTCCCATGGGAGCTGAAAATGCCAAAACTGATTGGTGTTCACCTGAAAGGTAAAATGAGTGGCTGGACTTCCGCCAAAGACGTAATCCTGCAGGTAGCAGGCCTGCTGACCGTAAAAGGTGGCACCGGCGCTATCGTGGAATACTTTGGTGAAGGTGCAGACAGCATGAGCGCCACCGGTAAAGCGACCGTTTGTAACATGGGTGCCGAAATCGGTGCTACTTGTTCTCTCTTCGCTTACGATGAGAAAATGAGCGCTTACCTGAAAACCACCAGCCGCGAAGAAGTGGCTACCCTGGCAGACGGTGTACGCGAGCACCTGCGTCCGGACGAAGGCGTTTACGCAGATCCTTCCAAGTTCTACGATCAGCTGATCGAGATCGACCTGGATACCCTGGAGCCTTTCGTAAATGGTCCGTTCACGCCGGATCTGGCTTGGCCTATCTCTAAATTCGCTCAGGCAGTTAAAGAAAACAACTGGCCAGAGAAACTGGAAGTAGCCCTCATCGGTTCCTGCACCAACTCTTCTTACGAAGATATCAGCCGTTCCGCTTCACTGGCGCAACAGGCTATCGATAAAAAGCTGGACGTTAAATCCGAGTTCACGATCACTCCAGGTTCTGAACTGGTACGTTTCACGATCGAGAGAGACGGATTGCTCAATACCTTCGACCAGATCGGCGGTGTTGTACTGGCTAACGCCTGTGGTCCCTGTATCGGTCAGTGGGCACGTCACATCGACGATCCTACCCGTAAAAACTCGATCATCACCTCCTTTAACAGGAACTTCGCGAAACGTAACGACGGCCTGGCATCTACCCACGCATTCGTTGCATCTCCCGAAATCGTAACGGCGCTGGCGATTGCAGGCGACCTTACCTTTAACCCGCTGACAGACACCCTCACCAACAAAAATGGCGAGCAGGTGAAACTGGACGAGCCTAAAGGTTACGAACTGCCTCCTAAAGGTTTTGAGGTGGAAGATGCCGGTTACCAGGCGCCTGCCGAAGATGGTAGCGGTGTTCAGGTTATCGTATCCCCTTCTTCTGACCGCCTGCAGCTGCTGGAAGCGTTCAAAGCATGGGAAGGTACTGATCTGAAAGGCCTGAAACTGCTGATCAAAGCAAAAGGTAAATGTACTACTGACCACATCTCTATGGCAGGTCCATGGTTGAAATACCGCGGTCACCTGGACAATATCTCCAATAACATGCTGATCGGCGCGATCAACTACTTTAACGATAAAACAGACACCGTTAAAAACCAGGTAACTGGCGAATACGGTACTGTTCCTGGCACACAGCGTGTGTACAAAGCACAGGGCATCGGTTCTATCGTAGTAGGCGACGAAAACTACGGTGAAGGTTCTTCCCGCGAGCACGCGGCTATGGAGCCACGCCACCTGGGTGTTCGTGCGATCCTGGTGAAATCTTTCGCCCGTATCCACGAAACCAACCTGAAAAAACAGGGTATGCTGGCGTTGACTTTCAACGATAAAGAGGATTATGAAAAAGTACAGGAAGACGATAGCATCGACATTGTTGGACTGAACACTTTCACTCCCGGCAAGTCACTCACTGTGGTGCTGAACCACAAAGATGGCAGCAAAGACGAAATCACCGTTAACCATACTTACAATGAACAACAAATCCAGTGGTTCATTGCAGGTGGTGCGCTGAACGTGATCAGGGCTGAATTTGCAAAAAAGCAATAGTCTGGTCGCCATAAGAATTGAAAGCCCCGGCAATCGCCGGGGCTTTTTTATTTGGGCTCAGGTCTTTAAAGCGTTACCTGTACCACATTACCACCGCCGTTATAATACTGCACGTTGGAATGTGTTACGCCGGTGGTATTACCCGGAGACAATGTGCTGGTAGCCGCGTTGGTACCAACAAAGAAGTAACCGTTTACCGTTTGCAAAGGCGTTACCTTCACATCATAAAAACCATCGGAAAACGTCCACTGATCGCTGGGATTATAAAAGCCGGCAGGCATCACGTAAGTGAACGGAACACCAGGGGTACCGTTTACGGGCGTAAATGTCACTGTAAAGTCGATAGTAGTGGTGTTAAGACCATACGTAGAAGCGGTACCAAAAATGAGCGCTTTAACGCCTTCACGCGTGAGGATAGCGGGTACGGTACGGGTACCGGCTGCTGTGGTAGTCTTCGCATTCACATAAGATGCGGGCACTGCCAGCAATGCTGACAAGGAAAACAAAATGGCTAACTTTTTCATAGTTTCAAATAAAAATTAAAGGGTAATTGGATCATATTAACAATGCCCCGCGCGCCAGGACACAATTAAACACACGATTCACCGGCTGGCTGTTCACCGGCTGTTTTATTTATTCTCGATCTTAAAAGGATGTTATCTGTTTAATAGACTCGGGCAAACAACAACTCCATATTTCTTTAAGGGAAGATCAGTATTACTGGTTAGCGATCATTTCCACAGATTGAATTTACACCAATTTCTTTACAAATCACGAGTTTGAAAAGGATGCTAAATCTCGCATATTTCAACATTACTTTAGCGATGCGAGTTGACTGTAAGTTGCCGCAGTCAAGTATTACAGGCGCTAAAAAGAAGACGTTAATACTGATGCTAAACATGCTCAAACCCACTCAAAAAAAATATTTAACTGCCTGCAACACAGCGCACATTTTTTTCCTCAACAAACATTAGCTGAACCGGTAACGGGCACGGGCATATGATATGCTGCGCAGATTTCGTATCTTACTAAAAAATAAAGGATGCAGCATATTACCGGCGAGGTATGGCAGCAACTATCCTCTGCTTACCCATCCCATCACGCTTTATTCCGGGCGACATTTAAGCATATTAACGAAAGATATGGCAGTACCGGCCGGCATTACCATAATATGGAACACCTGGGCCAGATGCTGACGCTGCTCGCGCAAGTGCGGGACAAAGTGAAAGACCCGGACAGCCTGGCATTTGCGATCTACTTTCACGACATCGTGTACAAGGCGGGCAGTAACGATAATGAAGAAAAGAGCGCCGCAGAGGCCGCACAGTTCCTGCAGCAGCTTGGTTTTTCACCTGCTGATATCCGTAAGGTAACAGGCTGGATCAATGCCACCAAAGCCCATCAAAACCCCGATAACGACCCTGACCTCAATTACCTGCTGGACATAGACCTAGGCATCCTGGGGGCGCCCTTGCTATCTTATGTGGAGTACACACGGCAGATAAGGCAGGAGTACAGCATGTTCCCCGACCTCCTCTATAACCCCGGGCGTAAAAAAGTATTGAAGCATTTCCTGAACATGCCGTTTATCTATAAAACCGCAGCGTTCCAACAATTGTTTGAGCAACAGGCGCGGGAGAATATCACCTGGGAGATAGGTACTTTGTAAACGATCAGTCTTTTTTCACGGTACTAAGCAACGAACCCGGTTTTATCCAGGGTTTCTTTAACCCGAAACGGCGCCCCACACTCACACGAAAGGTGCCTGCACCGAAGGTTTGGTATGTACGTGCAACAGGCGATTGCCCGCGCGTGATCACCTCTACGTAATGCACACCGGCAAAGTATTTTGCGGAGTTATAACCTGCGGATAAGCGGACGGTATTGTTAAACTGCCAGCCTATTTCCTGCAGCTTGTTATGCCCTTCCTGGAAACGCATGGCGGTAGAATTGATACCGAGTCCAGCGGACAACGCACCGGTTGCGTAAAAATGCTTACGGTACACAAATGTATATGCATAACCAATATTTCCCACCACTGTAAAGATGGAGCTTTTGCTGAAAGTTGAGCCGTCAAAGAATTCGGGATTGCCTGTAGGCACGAGATTAGAGTCCGAACGAACTTCCATACGATACGCCTCCCCCCCGGCTATCAGCGAACCGGCACTACGTTTTTGCCATTCGTTTTGCACAAAGGCGGCGCGATAAGAGAACCTGGTATCGTTAAAAATATACTGCACCTGCAAACCGAAGTTCGTATGGTATAAATCGCTGCGTTTAGGAAAACCATCGCCGGGTTGATAACCAGGAATAAAGCTGCGCGGGTTGGCGATATAGAATCCCTTGTAATAGTTACCGAACAAGTCAATAGCAAACTTACGCAGGTAAAAATGCGTTTGCAGGTCGAGGAATTTTGTTTTACCCAGCGATTCATCACGGTTAAGGAAAGGAACGTTAAACACCAGGTTGAGGCCCAGTATTTCATAGTTCGCTCCTATACCTACAGTAAACCGGTTGTTAGGCCGATATAGCAGCTCGCGGCGTTCGCCACGGTCGTTAAGATCATAGTAGGAGTATTTACGCTGGCCAAGCATGCGAAAAGTAACATCGGTGAGATATTGCTGCACATAAATGGTATCGTTATTCGTACGCAGAGCCCTTTTCAGAAAACTCTCCTTACGTTGCGCCTGTGTGCTGCAAATAACGTAGCAAAGAAATGTAAACAGTAGTAGAATTTTTCGCATTGCCGCAAAGCTGTAATCAACCAATATAACAATAAATGCCGGTTAGCGCGGCAACTCAATCACCTCTAACTGAGATATATTGCCACTGTCCAACACAAACCGTACCAGCGTTTTTACCTTATGCCAGCCTTGCTGGCCGCAGGCTCCCGGGTTTATATGCAGCAGGTTGAGTTTGGGATCGCGCACCACTTTGAGGATGTGGGAATGCCCGGTGATATACAGATGTGGGGGATACTTATGAATAATCTCTTTGATAGATGGCGCATACTTGCCCGGATAACCGCCGATGTGTGTGATCCACACCTTTACATCTTCGAGGATAAAGCGGTTCACTTCGGGATAACGTACCCGCAGATCGGCCCCGTCTACATTGCCCCATACGGCGCGAAACGGTTTAAATGCTTCGAGCTGGTCGGCGAGTTCCGCGTTGCCGATATCGCCGGCATGCCATATTTCATCAACCTGGTCGAAGTATTTAAACACCTGCGGATGCAGGTAACTGTGGGTGTCCGACATTAATCCGATACGCTTCATATAGCAGGCAAGATACTTACTTTACTGCTGAAAATAAGCAACCACCGTCTCAAACACAATACTGGCCGCCAGTTTAGCGGTACGGTTATCAAAATCGAACGAGGGATTTAACTCCGCGATGTCGACGCCGGCCAGTTTACCGCTATACAATATTTCGCGGTAACACTCCAGGAATAAGGCATCTGGCTGAATGCCGTTGTAAGCCGTAGCACTTACGCCGGGTGCAAAAGCGGCGGCAAATACATCAAGACAAGTGGTGAGGTATACCTTATCCACCCCATCTAAAAACAAATGAATATTGCGCAGGAGCGATTCGCGTTTCAGTACGTGGAAGTACTCACCGGGCAGATGCATGACGCCGAGCGAATCGGCGGTGTCGAACAGGCGGCGGGTATTGCTGTTTTGCTGGATGCCCAGTGCGAGGTAGTGAAAGCTGCGTGCTGTTTGCCGGCAATCCTCCGCCAGCTGCCAGAAGCCGGTGCCGGAGCTGGCCCCTTCAGGGCCGGGTACGCGCAGGTCGAAGTGGGCGTCGAAGTTCACGAGACCTATCTCTTCCTGCTGAAAACTATCATAAATCCCGCTGGCGTGGCCATAAGTGATCTCGTGTCCGCCACCGATCAACAAAGGCAGGTAACCCGCTGCGATGATCGATTTTACTGCTGTGGCCAAGGCTTGTTGTGCACCGGACAAGTCCTGGTTAGCGCAATTGATATCGCCGCCATCGATCAGTAAATGACCCTCGAAATGTACGGGAAAGCTGGCGCAGCTGCGGCGTAACACGAGCGGCCCCTGCGCGGCACCTACACGGCCCTTGTTGCGGCGCACACCTTCATCGCTGGCAAAGCCCAGGAGCACGATCCCTTGCTGCGAGGCTTGCAGCGCGGGCAATACTTCCCTGCTTACGTCCACACACTGCACCACCTGGTGCCAGCGGAGAGATGCAGCATCCGTACCATCTACCCTGCCCTGCCAGTAGTCCTGCACGGGCGGATTATAAAACGTTGAAGGGATCATAACATGATTATCTTTTGTCCGCCTTTCCACACCGTGGCGGGTTTTAGTTTGCCCTGGTAGTACAGGATGTCGCGGTAGTCCGTCGTCTCATAAGCCTGGAAGTCTGCATCCATACCGGGTTGCAGGGCACCTGTGTGCTGAAGTCCTAAAGCTTTGGCCGCCCGTACCGTTAGGCCTGCCAGCACTTCGGCTGTGCTTAGTTTTTCTGCAGCGCTCATTACCGCCGCCTGCATCAGTAAGTCGCCCATAGGCGCAGAGCCCGGGTTCCAGTCGCTGGCAATGGCTACGCAGGTACCGGCGTCGAGCAAACGACGGGCAGGCGCGTAGGGCATGCCCAGGCCCATGGAGGCACCGGGTAATACAACCGCTACTGTGTCAGAGGCGGCGAGTAAGGCGATCTCCTTATCAGTGCTCGCTTCCAGGTGATCGGCTGATAATGCGCCAGCCTGCACAGCCACGGCGGTACCGGCAGCCGTGAACTGGTCGGCATGTACCGTTAACGCCATGCCCATTGCTTTCGCCTTCTCCAGGAAAGACAGGGCTGTAGCGGCTGAGAAGGCTGTTTCTTCTATGAAGATATCTACCCGGTTAGTAAGGTCATGCTCTTTTAACACGGGTAGCAGATCGGTGATGATCCAATCGAGGTATTGCTGCTCCGTACCTTCATAATCGCGCGGTTTCATGTGTGCGGCCAGGCAGGTGGAGATCAGCGTAGCCGGCGTGTGTTGCGCAGCGTACTTGATGGCGCGCAGCATTTTGATTTCTGCATACGCATCCAGCCCATACCCACTTTTCACTTCTATCGTCGTAACGCCTTCCTGGAAGTGGCGGTTGGCGCGGGAGATAAGACTTTCGGCCAGCACCTGCTCTTTAGCGGCGCGGGTTTTCGTTACAGAATCCCATATACCACCGCCGGCGCGGGCGATGTCTAAATAAGATTTTCCAGAGATGCGCATCGCGTAATCACGGCTGCGTGTACCATCGAAGCAGATGTGTGTATGACAGTCGATGAAACCAGGCAACAATACCATCGGTTGTTTACGCACATCCGTATCAATTCCCGGGTGGGCAGCGAGTAATGCTTCGTAATTACCGACAGCCACGATCTTACCTTCATTCGTAATGATGCCCGAATCGTTGATCACTTCCAACTGCTCGTCCGCCAGCGCACCTTTGAGGGGCAGGCCGGCCATCGTGATGATTTGTGCAAAAGGTCCTGTTAAACGCATGCGCAAAGTTAAAACTGAAGATTAAATTGTTGTTGCCATTGCTGCGCTTTTTCATAACCCGCATCTGCATGGCGGAAAATACCCAATGCCGGATCGTTGTGCAGCACACGGCGCAGACAGGCTTCCGCACGGTCCGTACCATCAGCCAGTACCACCATGCCTGCATGTTGTGAATACCCCATCCCTACACCGCCGCCATGGTGAAACGACACCCAGGTAGCTCCACCTGCCGTGTTAGACATCAGGTTCAATAAAGTCCAGTCGGATACTGCATCCGAACCATCTTTCATGGCTTCCGTTTCGCGGTTGGGCGAGGCGACAGAGCCGCAGTCGAGGTGATCGCGGCCGATAACGATGGGTGCTTTTACCTTGCCGGTACGTACCAGTTCGTTGAACAGCAGCCCGGCCTTTTCTCTTTCGCCCATACCGAGCCAGCAAATACGCGCGGGCAGTCCCTGGAAGGCTACGCGTTCCTGTGCTTTGTGCAGCCAGTTATGCAGAGGCTGATCGTCCGGAAAGGCTTCCATCAATGCACGATCCGTGGTATAAATATCTTCAGGATCCCCACTTAAAGCCACCCAACGGAACGGGCCTTTACCTTCGCAAAACAGCGGACGAATATACGCCGGCGTAAAGCCAGGGAAGTTGAACGCATTAGCTTCTCCGCCTTCTTTCGCGAACTCGCGCAGGTTGTTGCCATAGTCGAACGTAACTGCGCCGCGTTGCTGCATCTCCAGCATTAACCCGACGTGACGCGCCATACTCTTCAGGCTGCGTTGCTTGTACGCGGCCGGGTCGGATTTGCGCAGCGCTGCGGCTTCGGCTAACGATAAACCATTTGGCACATACCCGTTGATCGGGTCGTGTGCGGAAGTCTGATCCGTAAGAATATCGGGAATAATGTTATCCTTTAACAGTCTTTCCAGCAGATCGCCAGCATCCATCACTACCCCGATGGAAATCGCCTCTCCGTTCGCTTTCGCCTCCATGGCCCACTGCATAGCTTGTTCGTACGAATGCGTCATACGGTCGATGTATTTGGTATCGATACGCTTCTGGATACGCGAGGCATCTACATCTGCCCCTAAAAAAGTTGCGCCGGCCATCGTAGCTGCCAGCGGTTGCGCGCCGCCCATGCCGCCGATGCCTGCAGTTACTAAGAGTTTACCGGACAGGCTGCCATTGAATTGCTGTCGACCACACTCCACAAAGGTTTCATATGTACCCTGCAAAATGCCTTGCGTGCCGATGTAAATCCAGCTGCCGGCGGTCATTTGTCCGTACATCATTAACCCTTTTGCACGCAGGTCGTTGAAATGCTCCCAGGTAGCCCATTTGGGCACGAGGTTGCTGTTAGCGAGCAGCACGCGTGGCGCTTGCGGATGCGTACGTACGATGCCTACCGGTTTGCCTGATTGCACGAGCAAGGAATGTTCATTATCCAGCTGTAGCAGGATCTCGATGATCTTTTGTAAGGCCTCGCGGTTGCGGGCAGCCTGGCCTATGCCGCCGTAAACCACCAGTTCATCGGGGTTTTCGGCTACTTCGTGATCGAGGTTGTTGAGCAGCATGCGCAGCGGAGCTTCTGTTTGCCAGGACTGTGCATGCAGTTGCGTGCCCCGGGGGGCTTTATAGTGCGGGTGTGCCGCGTATTGTTTAAGAAAGTCGGAATGATTCATGATAAGGTCCGTTGAGGTCTATGTTTTGTGCATGGGCCACGTGGTTGGCTACCCGCACGATGGAGTGGTCAGATACGATGGTGTGCAGGGCTGCAATATCTTTTGCGAAGATGCGATCTGCAGATGCGAAATCTACCTTCTCCCGCGTGAAGCGATGTACCGCTTCGATCACTGCCGCCGAGCGAAGTGGCCGCCTGAAATCCACGGCCTGCGCGGCGTACAGCAATTCTATTGCAAGTATATATTCCAGGTTGCCCAAGATCATATGCAGTTTACGTCCGCTGATGGAACCCATCGACACATGATCTTCCTGTCCCAGCGAGGTGGGCACACTATCTGCACTGGCAGGGAAACACAGCGTTTTATTTTCTGTAACCAGCGCTGCGGTCGTGTACTGCGGGATCATGAAGCCGGAATTGAGACCGGCATCCTGGATGAGCAGTTTAGGTAGTCCGTACCGGCCTTCGATCATCATATAACAACGGCGGTCGCTGATGTTGCCCAGTTCCGCAGCCGCTACAGCAGCATAGTCTAATGGCAGCGCGAGCGGCTGACCGTGAAAGTTGCCGCCGCTGATAGTATCGTCGGCAGAGAAGATGATCGGGTTATCCGTTACCGCATTCAGTTCGATGGTGGTGAGTTCTTCGAGGTGCTTC
Source organism: Chitinophaga horti (assembly GCF_022867795.2). Taxonomy (NCBI): domain Bacteria; kingdom Pseudomonadati; phylum Bacteroidota; class Chitinophagia; order Chitinophagales; family Chitinophagaceae; genus Chitinophaga; species Chitinophaga horti. The sequence goes on from NZ_CP107006.1 coordinate 3,864,139, forward strand.
CAGGCCGTGCGGGAGGCGCCGTGTACCTGCGGCATACAGCGAAGTGAGTAAGGGTCCTGCACCCGGCCGCAGTCTACATGCGAAGCCATGATCTCCGACGTTTCGAGCATTGTTTTAAGACGATGCGCGACGAGCTGGTTGCCTTTAAACGGACGAATGTCGTGCAGGCGTGGGTCGAAAGGTTTGTGTGTACCCATTAAACCTTCGAGCGACATAGCACCGATAATGTCTGCCGCTTCGAGCAGGTTGTGGAAGCGCTGCACACCTTTTACCGCGTGGGCCAGGATGAACTGTGTACCGTTGATCAGTGCCAGGCCTTCCTTCGGGCCGAGGGCAATGGGTGGTAGCCCCTCTTTTTGCAGCACCGTGCCTGCGGGCAATACTTCACCCTTGTACCATACCTCGCCCAAACCAATGAGCGGCAGGAAGAGGTGCGAGAGTGGTGCGAGGTCGCCGGAAGCACCTACAGAGCCTTTTTCCGGGACGAGCGGTGTTACCTTATGATCGATATGCCACATAATACGTTCGATCGTGGCGAGGCTAGCACCCGAATAACCCTGCGCCAGCGCCTGCACTTTACAGATCAGCATAATGCGCGCGATCTCCTCGGCAATGGGCGCTCCCACCCCTACGCTATGACTTTGCAGGATGTTGTACTGCAGCTTACGCGTATCCTCCTCAGAAATTTTGGTATCGCACAAAGGCCCGAAGCCTGTATTGATACCATACACCGTCGTGTGTTGCTGTACAATTTCCTTTACGTGCGAATGGCTGGCGTTGATGCGGTCCACCGTAGCCGGGGACAATGCGCCCCTGATGTGGCCGGCTGCGATACCGAGTGTTTTGGCGACCGTAAGATGGTCCGAACCATACTGAAAGACCTGGTCCATATGTATCTATTTTTCTAGTTCGTTAAAGATGCGTGCGGAAAGTGATTGTTGATCGAGCGTGGCTTCCAGGCCAGTGAGGGCATCGAGCAGCTGTTTGCTACGGGCGTCTTGCTCAGCCACCTGCTGCATGATCACAGCGATCGCCTGCCATACCGGCTGCACCCTGGCGAGCAGCGCCTTGCCCTTCACCGTAAACGTTACGAGCTGCCGTCGGCCGTCTTCCTCACACTTCGTCGTCTTCACCAGGCCCTTCTTCTTCAATCCCGCAATTAACTGGCTGACCGCCGAATGCGATACTTCCAGCCGTGTGGCAATGTCCATCAAAGTAAGCGAAGGCTCTTGGGACAGCAGGTAGAACAAAGGGAACCAGCTGGCATCAAAAGGGATGCCTTCGTACTCGTACACCTTATTTACCTCGGCGAGAAAGTACTCACTGAGGCGACGGAGGCGTGTACCGAAAATGAGGTAGCCGAGTGATGGGTAGAAGCTCATAGCGTGAATTATATAAGTCCTTATATAATTTACAATATTAGGGGAAATCGGGGAAATAAAAAAAGCTTCGTTTGCAAACGCGAAGACTGGAGCGGAAGGGTGCTTCCTTGCGGTTATTATGACGAGAGAAGACCGCGAAGGGAGGCAATCGGCTTCTTTACACCGTCATTGCGAATGAAATGAAGCAAACTTCCGCTCTAGTCTTCGCGAAGCTACCACACGAAGGTTGCTTCCCTGCGGTTATAGTGACGAGAGGGGGCGGCGAAGGAAGCCGCCCATGACGGCCGGGACAGGCATAACAAAGCCGCCCGTGACTTACACGAGCGGCGTTAAGTATTTTGGAGACCTTTATTTTTTCCTTTTTACATCGAACCAAACGGGGGAAGTGTCTTCCACATCGCCGTTGTAGTTAATGAACAGCTCCTCGCCTTTTTTAATGGTGCGGAGGGTGATGATGCTCATGGTTTCCTCGCTGAAGTCCATTTCGTACTCGCAGTTCGGCTGGTAAGCATGGTTGTATACAGAGCAGAAACCGAGTGCGATGCAGGATTTGGTTTCGCGTTTACCCCAAAGGAAAATGTAATTATGCAGTTTTGTTTTGTCGACCGTTTCGGTATCGTCGTAAGAAAGTACCAAAACAGGAGATGTTTCTATACGCGTGCCCGCGGGGATGGATTCTTTTGTAAAAACACCCCTGCCCATTCCGGGTGATTTGTCGATGTACAAGTATGGCTTGATCATAATAAACAGTAAGTGCTTCGCGCCTTTACGGGCGTAAAGTAACATTAAACAAACAAGTTATCAAAATTTCGATCATTAATTACAAATATCAAAAGCCTTCCTATTTTTGCGCATATAACCCTTATATGATCAATTATAATCCTAAAGAGTGGTTCACATTTATCTTCCGGCTTCACAAGGCGGACACAGTGAGGAAATTGACCCCCATGTTTATCGCGCTTGCGGCATACGCGGCGCTGGTAGCTTACCTCGAGCTGCACGTATTTAAGCTGTCGGACAATAGTCACTTAAAGAACATATCGCTCATGCATGGTTTGCTGGGCTTCGTGATATCGTTGTTGCTGGTGTTTCGCACCAATACTGCCTACGACCGCTGGTGGGAAGGCCGCCGGCAGTGGGGCACGCTTGTGAACATCAGCAGGAGCTTAGCCATCAAACTACAGGCCATTTTACCGGAAGGGCATCCGGCCAGGCATTACTTCCGTACGATGATCCCCAACTTTGCTTTCAGTCTGAAGCAACACTTGCGCAACCAGTATCACCCCGGCGAACTGGAACTGGATACACCGCATGAGTTTACCCAGGAGAAGCATGTACCGAACCAGGTAGCGGCACAGATGATGAGAAAGGTACAGGAATTGTATAAGGAAGGACTGCTTAATGGCGATCACCTCATCATCATTAATGAAGAGATGCGCTCGTTTACGGATGTATGCGGCGCCTGTGAACGGATCAAGAACTCGCCTATCCCTTTTTCATATAGCGTGTTCCTGAAAAAGTTCATCTTCTTTTACGTGATGACGTTACCGTTGGGTTATGTTTTCAGTGTAGGCTACATTATCGTACCGATGATCGTGTTCATCTTTTACGTGCTGGCCAGCCTGGAACTGATCGCCGAAGAGATCGAAGATCCGTTTGGCACCGATGCGAACGACCTGCCTACGGATACGATCTGTAACAACATCCGCCTGCACGTGCAGCAGGTGCTGTAAGATGATTATTATGCTTATTTTCGCGAAGTGTCAGGTTTATGGAAAATGAAGCATTATTAGAGAAATATGAAGAGCTGACTGGACAGAAAGCCCATGCAGAACTAAAAGTGTACCTGGACGACCAGCTGATTACCGACATCGCCGACCTGATATATGAGTTGCCCGAAGAAGGCAGCAACATCATCGAACAGCTCACGATAAGCCGGGCAGCAGCGGCCTTCAGGATATTGGAGTTCCCCGTGCAGGAAGAAATTATCCGGGAAATGCGGCCTTCAAAGATCGCGGAGCTGATGAACGAGCTGCCGCCGGATGACCGTACATCCTTCCTCGGCGAGCTGCCCAGTGCGGCCGTAAAGGAACTCATTAAACTGCTCGACCCCGAAGAACGTAAGATCACCCTGGCCCTGCTGGGCTACCCCGAAACCAGCGTGGGGCGTATCATGACACCAGACTACCTGTCTGTTAAATCCACCTGGACCGTTCAACGCGTACTCGAACATATCCGCCGCCATGGCCGCGATTCAGAAACGATCGACGTGATCTATGTGCTGGACGAACAAGGCAAACTGCTCGACGACTTCCGTATCCGTGAATTCCTGCTGGTATCGCCGGACACGGAAGTGAGCACCCTGATGGACGATCGCTTCGTAGCGCTGAACGTGAACGATGAACAGGAAGAAGCCATCCAGGAGTTTCGTATGGAAAACCGTGTGGCGCTGCCCGTTACCGACGATAACGGTATTATGCTCGGCATCGTAACGATCGACGATATGCTTTGGATCGCAAATGAAGAACATACCGAAGACATACAAAAGATCGGTGGTACCGAGGCGCTGGACGAGCCTTACCTGGACATGCCACTGCTGAAGCTGTTGAAGAAACGTGTAGGCTGGCTGGTGATCCTGTTTATTGGCGAGATGCTTACCGCTACGGCGATGGGCTTTTTTGAAGATGAAATTGCAAAGGCCGTGGTACTGGCACTGTTTGTTCCGTTGATCATTTCGAGTGGCGGCAACAGTGGCTCACAGGCATCTACATTGATTATACAGGCTATGGCGCTGGGCGAGATCAGCATCAATGACTGGTGGCGGGTCATGAGAAGGGAACTGATATCCGGTATTTTACTGGGCAGCATTCTCGGGCTTATCGGCTTCTTACGCATCCTGTTATGGAACCAGTTGTTTCATACTTACGGGGAACACACGACACTCATCGGCTCCGTTGTAGGCATATCATTGGTGGGCGTTGTATTATGGGGAACGTTGTCGGGCTCTATGTTACCATTGATCCTGAAAAGGCTCGGGGCCGACCCGGCGACTTCGTCTGCCCCGTTCGTAGCCACCCTGGTAGATGTTACAGGGCTCATCATCTACTTCTCCGTCGCTTACACCTTTATGAGCGGCATCCTATTGTAACCCGTAGTGGCTTACTTTAACGGTGCCGCCGTCTCTTCTTTTTTCTATCCTGAAAAGATAACTAAACTGCCTGTCCCCGATGGAATCTACCGGCGGCTTTACACCTAAAGCTTCCATCATTGGGATGAGCGTATTGCTATGCCCGATCACCAGTATCCGTTTACCCCAATCGTTGCGGCGGGAAATTTCATAGATAAGCGACTCGCCTGTGGTGTCGGCCTGATAGATGACCGTGTCGATATGTGCCAGCAGGCGGAGTGAGTCGGCGGTTTGTCCGCTTCGGATATATGGCGTACAGTATATTTTAGCGATCGCTGAATCGTGCAGGCGGCGGTATAAATCTCCCGCGCGCTGGTGGCCTGCAGCAGTGAGTGTGGAGTCGACGCCCGGGTGTTTTTCCGCATGACGCACGAGAAAAACAGTAGCGGTCAGGAACGTGCTGTCCTCCGTTACGGGGATCAGCGTTTTAGGCGTTTGCTTCGGCTGGCACGCGGCGAGCAGGCCAACCATTGCTACTAATTTAGCTGCTTTCATACGGGCGGTTCGTTATATTGCGTCAATATTAAAACAATTAAACCAACTTTCAGGACAACCTTTATATGATACGACCAAAATCCATCCTGCCCTTGCTGTTACTGCCGGTTTGCGCGCAGTTAAAAGCGCAACAGCTGACCGTAGAAAAGATCATGCGCGATCCTAAGTGGATAGGCACTTCTCCCTCCGGACTGTTCTGGAGCAGTGATAGTAAAAACCTTTACTTCAGCTGGAACCCGGACAAGGCGCTCAGCGATTCGCTGTACTATATCAGCACTACCGACCGCACGCCGCGTAAAACCCTGGCAGACGCCCGCAGCAACATACAAACCCTGGCAGGCGGCAGCTGGAACAAGGCCCGTACATTGTTTCTTTATAACCAGTCGGGCGACCTGTACCTGCAGGATGTAAAGTCCGGCAAAACCACCCGCATTACCCACACCGCCGCTTACGAAAGTGGTGCGCAATTCGGCTTCAACGATACCCGCATTGTTTACCGCAATGGTAGCGACCTGTTTAGCTGGGATCTGAAATCCGGCGCCACCGAGCAGCTAACGCGTTTTATGCAAGGCAACAAACCGGAGAGCGGAAGTGAGAAAGGCAGCGCGGCCGACAAATGGCTGAAAGTCCAGCAGCTGGAGCTGATCGATGTACTGAAATCGCGTAAAGAAAAACGCGATGCGGCAGAAGCTTTTCAAAAGACCTTAACGAAAGAAGAGACCTTGCGCGCCCTGTACCTGGAAGGCAAATCGCTCGGGCAGGCAAGGATCAGTGAGGACGGGCAGCTGGTGGTGTACACGCTGTATAAATCCGGTTCAAACACCAGTACCAACGTACCTGATTACGTGACCGAAAGCGGCTACACGACAGACATCCCGGCGCGTTCGAAAGTAGGCACCGAAGGCCAGGGCGCTTCTGAATTGTACCTGTACGACCGCAAGCGCGATACCGTGTATACGGTTAAAACAGACGTGATCCCCGGCTTAACCGACAAACCCGATTACCGCCAGAACGATACGGCGAAGAAAGCGGTTAAACGCGACTTCCGCATTGGCGGGCTCCAATGGTCGCCGAACAATAAATACGCGTTGATCGATGTACGTTCCAACGACTCAAAAGACCGCTGGCTGCTGGTACTGGACGCCGCCAACGGACAACTGAAACCGCTGGACAGGCAACGAAACGAAGCCTGGATCAACTACTCCCTCACGGGCGACCAGGGCTGGCTGAACGACCATACCGTGTGGTACCAATCAGAAGCTACGGGCTATGCGCACCTGTACACCCAGGACATACTGACCGGTGCGAAGCGGCAGCTGACGACGGGCAACTATGAAGTACAGCAGATCAGTTTATCCTCCGATAAAAAATACTTTTACCTGCACACCAACGAAACCCATCCGGGTGTAGTTAAATTCTATCGCCTGCCGGTGAACGGCGGTAAAGCGGAAGTACTCACGAGCCTCGAAGGTGGTATAGAAGCGGAACTGTCGCCCGACGAAAAGTGGATCGCGTTCCGGCACTCTGCCTCCAACCAGCCATGGGAGCTGTATCTGCAGGAGAACAAACCAGGTGCGAAGGCCGTACAGATCACCGACCAGGCACAATCCGCTGAGTTTAAAACTTACGCCTGGCGCATGCCGGAGGTGATCACTTTTGCGGCAAGAGATGGCGCTAATGTATATGCACGCATCTACAAACCGGAAGCTGCGAAAAAGAACGGTGCGGCCGTCGTGTTTGTACACGGTGCAGGTTATCTACAGAACGCACATAAATGGTGGAGCTCTTACTTCCGCGAATACATGTTCCACAACCTGCTTACTGATATGGGCTTTACCGTACTGGACATGGATTACCGCGGCAGCGCAGGATACGGGGCGGATTGGCGCACAGGCATCTATCGCCACATGGGCGGTAAAGACCTTACCGATCACGTGGACGGGGCGCATTACCTGGCGAAAGAACATGGCATCGATCCCAAACGTATTGGTATTTACGGCGGCAGTTATGGCGGTTTTATTACCCTGATGGCAATGTTCACCACGCCCGACGAGTTTAAGGCTGGTGCGGCTCTGCGTTCGGTAACCGATTGGGCGCACTACAATCATGGGTATACGAGCAATATTCTCAATACGCCGGTGGAAGACAGTATTGCCTTTACCCGCTCCTCTCCCATCTACTTTGCAGAAGGGTTAAAAGGTCACCTGCTGATGTGCCATGGTGTAGTGGACACGAACGTACATTTCCAGGATATTATCCGCCTGTCGCAGCGACTGATCGAACTGGGTAAGGACAACTGGGAACTGGCCGTTTACCCCGTGGAAGACCACGGGTTTGTAGAACCCTCCAGCTGGACCGACGAGTACAAACGAATTTTGAAGCTGTTTACCAGCACTTTAACTGGCAAATAATGAACGAGGGGCTCCTGAAAAGGGGCCCTTCTTATGCCGTTTACATTCCGTATATTTACTATCCCTAGCCCATTTTTTATTCTTTATTTATGATGAATCTGAGAAGTAGCCTGACCGTCCTGTTCTGTTGCCTGCATTGTGTGGTATGTTCTGCGCAGTCCAAAGCAAAACCAACCTCCGCCCCCAGCCCCAAATACCAGGGATTGTTATGGGAGATCAGCGGTAATGGGCTAAAGAAGCCTTCGTACCTTTTTGGTACCATGCACGTGAGTTCCAAACTTGCTTTTAACCTCAGCGACTCCTTTTACTATTGCATCCGCAACGCCGATATCGTAGCCCTGGAAACCAATCCGGAAGAGCTGCAGGAAGACTTTTCCAAATCGACCCGTCTGAAAGCCGGTGTGGCTGGCATGTTCGGCCGCATGCAACCAGGTACGCCGGACAAATACGCGTTCACCATATCCGGTTATGGCGATGCGATACGGGCGGCTTTCGGGTACAAGCCTGAAATGATCAACCACCTGTTGTACCGTAGTTACGCATCCCGCGAGGATTATGAAGAAGACACCTTCCTGGACATGTACATTTACCAGGTAGGCAAACGATATGGTAAACGCGCCACTGGCGTGGAGAACTTCCAGGAGTCGGAAAAACTGATGATGGAAGCTTACCGCGACGCCGCTAAAGAGCGACGCACCAAAAAGAACGTGACCCGCAGCAACGAAGTAAACGATGGTATGGCCAGCTTAACCGATGCCTACCGCCGTGGTGACCTCGACATGCTGGACTCGCTCGCCAACAATACCAACGACTCCCCCGCCTTCCTGGAAAAATTCATGTACAGGCGTAACGAGATCATGGTGCACTCCATTGATTCCATCTCTCATAAGGAAAGCATTTTCGCCGGTGTGGGCGCAGCGCATCTGCCCGGAGACAGGGGCGTTATCAATCTTTTAAGAAAGAAAGGTTACAAAGTACGCCCGATCGCCGTTACCGGCCGCGATCATGAACAAAAGGACCAGGTGGAAAAAATGACCGCCCCCGTGGTGTTTCAGTCCTATACGTCTGACGACAAACTCATCCAGCTGGACATACCTGGTAAGCTGTATAACTTCACGGGCATTTCTTTACTGAACCAGCTGCAATATGCCGACCTGGCCAATGGCGCCTACTACCTGGTGAGCCGCGTAAAAACCAATGCGCTGGCGCTGGGGCATAAGGAAGAGGATGTGTTGAAGAAAGTAGACAGCCTCCTGTACGAAAACATCCCCGGTAAAATTATTTCTAAAGAAACGATACAGAACAATGGATATACCGGCTACAATATCGTAAACCGTACCCGTCGCGGCGACCTGCAACGTTACCAGTTGTTCGTAACGCCTTTTGAAGTGCTCGTGTTTAAGATCAGTGGTAACAAAGATTATGTGGATGGCGAAGAGGCAAAACGTTTCTTTTCCTCCATCAAGCTTACGCCCCTGCCGGCTACCAACTGGAGCGGCTACACCAATCCGGCCGCGCTGTTCAGCATCCAGTTCCCGCACACACCGCATGCTGGCGATAACACGCCCCGCCGAAGCATTGCCAAACGTAGCGAGTACGAGGCGTTCGACAAACAAACAGGCAACAGCTACATGGTTACCCTGCGCAATGCCCGTAACACCGCGAACCTGGAAGAAGACACCACCGACATCAGCTTTGCAGAAGAAAGCCTGCAATTGTCCGACTTCGTGAAGCAGCAGGTAAGCCGGAAGTTTATAACTTACAGGGGATATCCCTGCCTGGAAGTGATCAACCAAAATAATGACCAAACGTATACGCGCACACGTATTGTGCTGCAGGGGATTCATTACTATGTATTAAGCGCCCGGTATAAGAAAGACAAAAGCCAGACCGACCGCTTTTTCGATTCTTTTATTCCCGGCCAGCCGCAGTATACGACGTACCAGCAGCACCAGGACACGACGCTCTATTTCCATGTTAAAACCGCCGTTAAATCCGAAGACGATGACCTGTCGGAACTAATAGGCATGGAGATGGAAGACAATGGCAACAATGAGTTTACCGGGTACCGGAGAATGACCAAAGCGTTTACCTCCGACAGCACCGGTGAAGAAGTAATTGTAACGCTGAGACGTTTTGGTAAATATTATAGTGTGAAAGACAGTGCTGCTTACTGGAATACACTGGCCGACGAATTTAGCAATGACGGCGACATGGTGATTACCCAACGCAAACACGAACGCCTGCCTGGCTGGGAAAGCCTGTTACTGACCATGCGCGACACCAACAGCTCGCGCATGATCCTGAAAAAAGCGATATTGAAGAACAGTGCCATTTATACTATTACTGCTTTGACAGATACGCTGACTGGTGCATCGGGCTTCATTCGCACCTTCTTCGACACCTTTGCTCCGGCAGATACAACCTTCGGGCAATCCATCTATACGAGCAAAGCTTCGTTGCTGTTCAAAGACTTTTACAGTACGGACAGTACTACCCGCAAACATGCGCGAAACCTGTACGGCAGCGTCATCTACGAAAACAAACATGCCGATACACTGATGGCGATGATCAACCGCTGGAAATCTTCAGAAAAGAATTATCTGGATACGAAAACAGGGTTGATAGATGAACTGGGCATCCTGAAACAGGAGAACATTGTGCCCTACCTGCGCAACGCTTACGAACGGGCTAACGATACCGCCAGCCTGCAACAGGCCATCCTGCGCGGATTACTGCGCCAGCAAACGCCTGCCGCTTACGCCACCTTCAAAGAACTGATCCTGAAAGAGATCCCGATCTTCACTAATGAATCATCTATCTACAGCCTTACCCGCACCATGCTGGATACGATGGCACTCTCCTCTACCTTGTTCCCCGACCTGCTGCAGATGACGGCACTGGCGGATTACAAAGCGCCTGTGTATGGCCTGCTGGCTACGTTGGTGGACAGTGGACGCATCCAACCCAATGTATATGAATCTTACATCGGCCAGATTGCCTTTGAAGGCCGCATTGTACTGCAAAAGGCTATGATTGCCGAGCAGGCGAATAATGCCGACGGAGAAGATGAAGACGACCCGGTGTTACGCCGCAACATACGTACATACTATGTAAACGACGAATTAAACGATTATGCTGTATTGCTGTTGCCGTACCGCGAGCGTAATAAGAACGCCGCCCGTTTCTTTGAGAAATACGAAAGCTTCAAAAATCCGGCGGAACAGATCGCGCTTGCCCGCCTGTACCTGCGTAACAACCAGCCTGTAAAGGACAGTGTACTGAAAAGTATTGCCAAACAGGACAAATACCGCGCGAAGTTATGGAGCGCCTTATCCTCCATCAACCGGCTGGACAGGTTCCCTAAAGGGGAAGCAAAGCAGGAAGATATGGCCCGCAGCCTGTTACACGGCCTGCAGCAATACAACACCCGCTACGACACCATTGCCCTGGTATCGCGCCAGGTGACGACCTATAAGTTTCAGAAACAGGCCGTATACTTCTTCAAATACCGCCAGAAAGACGATACCAACTGGTACATCGCGATTGCCGGTCCGCAGCCGGAAAATGCGGCAACTAACTCCGTGGACACCAGGCTTGCTGTGCTGTCGGGCATCCCGATCAAGGACGATCAGCCTGTATTGGGACAATTCTACAAAGTATTAAAAAGCGTGAAATACCGTAAACGCGCGCAGTACAACGACGACTTCAGTGATATGGCCGCCATCGATTACGAGGATTAGCCGGGGCTGCTAGCCATATTGTCAGATTTTATTAAGATATTGCAGCCACAAAGCAAATTCAAGTAGAAGAAAAAAATCAACAACAACCTCAATCCGTTATTTAATTTATGTGTGGAATCGTTGCCTATGTCGGTCAACGGGAGGCCTATCCCGTTGTATTAAAAGGATTAAAAAGGCTGGAATACCGCGGTTATGACAGTGCCGGCGTGGCGCTTATCAACGACGGGTCGCTCAAAGTGTACAAGAAACAGGGCAAAGTAGCCGAACTGGAAGACTTTGTAACCGGTAAAAACCTGAGCAGCCAGATTGCCATCGGGCATACCCGCTGGGCCACCCACGGTGAACCCTGCGACCGCAATGCACACCCTCACTTGTCCGGCGACGGCAAGCTGGCCATGGTGCACAATGGTATCATTGAAAACTACGCCCAGCTGAAGCAGGAACTGCTGAAAAAAGGGCATACGTTCACCAGCGACACCGATACCGAAGTGCTGATGCACTTTATCGAGGAGATCAAACACTCCAACCAATGCGGCACTGAAGAAGCAATGCGTATTGCCCTGAAACGTGTAGTCGGCGCTTACGTGATCCTCATCGTGGACCAGGACAATCCGGGTACGCTGCTGGCCGCCCGTAAGGGCAGTCCCCTCGTTATTGGCGTGGGTAAAGGCGAACACTTCCTGGCTTCCGACGCCTCGCCGATCGTGGAGTATACGAAAGAAGTCGTGTATGTAAACGACTACGAGATCGCCATCCTGCGGGCCGACGAACTTATACTCAAAAACATTTCCAACGAAGTTCAGACACCTTATATCCAGAAACTGGATATTGAACTGGCGGCCATTGAAAAAGGCGGCTACGATCACTTCATGCTGAAGGAGATATTTGAACAACCGCAAACAATATTCGACAGCCTTCGCGGCCGCCTCGATGCGAAACAGGGTACCCTTACCCTGGGTGGCATCCGCGGTGAGTACGAAGACATGCTGAAAAACGCGAAACGCATCATTATGGTTGCCTGTGGCACCTCCTGGCATGCAGGGCTGATAGCGGAATACGTGATCGAAGAGCTTTGCCGCATCCCTGTAGAAGTGGAGTACGCGTCGGAGTTCCGTTACCGTAATCCTGTAATCGGTGAAGGCGACGTGATCATCGCTATTTCCCAGAGCGGCGAAACGGCCGATACACTGGTAGCGATAGAGGCGGCTAAAAAGAAAGGTGCGATCATCCTCGGCGTTTGTAACGTAGTGGGATCTTCCATCGCCCGTTTGTCGCACGCAGGTGCATACACCCACGCAGGCCCCGAAATCGGCGTAGCCAGCACCAAGGCATTTACCGCGCAACTGGCTGTGCTGAACATGATCGCATTGAAGATCGCGAAAGACAGGGGTACGATTACCGACCAACGTTATCAATACCTGCTGAACGAACTCGACGCCATCTCCGACAAAGTAGCTACCGCATTGAAGCTGAGCGACTCCATCGCAGCAATCGCGGCAAAATATAAAGACGCCCGCGACTTCCTGTACCTGGGCCGTGGCTATAACTTCCCGGTGGCACTCGAAGGCGCCCTGAAGCTGAAAGAGATCTCTTACATTCACGCAGAAGGTTACCCGGCCGCGGAAATGAAACATGGTCCGATCGCGCTGGTAGACGAGCATTTGCCAGTTGTTTTCGTAGCGACAAAAGACAGCTATTACGAGAAGATTGTATCCAACATACAGGAAATTAAAGCAAGGAAGGGTAAAGTGATCGCCGTTGTAACGGAAGGCGACGAAACCATCCGCGGCCTGGCCGACGATGTGATCGTGGTGCCGGAAGCAGACGAGCTCGTAGCACCTATCTTATCCGTGATACCAATGCAATTGCTGGCCTATCATGTAGGCGTGCAAAAAGGTTATGACGTGGACAAACCACGCAACCTGGCAAAATCGGTAACCGTGGAATAAACTTTAATACTGACGAATGAATCATATCCTTAAAAGGCCCCTCACCGATCTTGGCTACAATTTCGTGGATGAGGCCTATCTCCCCGATGGCAAAAACGAATATTTTCTGCGCGATCAGCAACGCTCTTCCGCGATCGTATATCGTAAATTGTCGGCGCAGGAGCTGGAGACCCTTGTGCGGAACGACAATACCTCCGATGACTGGAATAACATCCTGGTATCGGAATATTTTAATCCACAGCTGGTAAAACACTGCCACTTCTTCGGACTGGTGCGCATCGGTAAACTGGAGCCCTACTTCCTGGAGTTCCATAACCTGCGCCTGCCGGTAGGTTTGTATAACAGCACCATTGCTTCCTGCGATTTTGGTGATAACGTGGCCGTGCATAATGTAAACTTCCTCTCGCACTACATTATAGGTAACGATGTGCTGATCGCGAACGTAAGTGAAATGGCGACCACCAGTCATGCTAAATTCGGCAATGGTATTTTAAAAGAAGGCGAGTCCGAAAGCATTCGCATATGGCTGGAACTGTGTAACGAAAACGGCGGCCGCAGCGTACTGCCATTCGACGGCATGTTACCTGGTGATGCGTTCCTCTGGACGCGCAACCGCGACGATAAAGCCTTACAGCAACAGTTCACTGCTTTTACAGAACAAAAATTCAATAAACAGCGGGGTTACTACGGCATGGTAGGCGACCGTTCGGTGATTAAGAACGTAAAGATCATTAAAGATGTAATGATTGGCACCGATGCTTACCTGAAAGGCGCCAACAAACTGAAGAACCTAACCATTAACAGCAGCGCCGAAGCTCATTCGCAGATCGGTGAAGGTTGTGAAATGGTGAATGGCATAGTAGGTTACGGATGCCGTGTATTCTATGGCGTGAAGGCCGTACGTTTCGTGATGGCCTCTCACTCGCAATTGAAATATGGTGCCAGGCTGATCAACTCTTACTTGGGCAACAACGCTACGATTTCCTGCTGCGAAGTACTGAACTCACTGATTTTCCCGGCGCACGAGCAGCACCACAATAACTCGTTTTTGTGTGCGGCACTCATCATGGGCCAAAGTAATATGGCAGCCGGCGCCACCGTCGGATCTAACCACAATTCCCGCGGTGCCGATGGAGAGATCATTGCCGGCAGGGGCTTTTGGCCAGGCCTGTGTGTGAGCCTCAAACACAACTCCATGTTCGCCACGTTCACGCTGATTGCCAAAGGCACTTACATGAACGAACTGAACATCCGCTACCCTTTTAGCCTGGTAAGCAACGAAGAGCATACCAACACGCTGAAGATCATGCCGGGTTACTGGTTCATGTACAATATGTATGCGCTGGCCCGTAACAGCTGGAAGTATGTGGACAGGGACAAACGCACCGAACGTATTCAGCATATCGAATACGATTACCTCGCTCCCGACTCGGTAGAAGAAATGCTGCAGTCGATGGAGCTGATGGAACTGGCGACCGGACGGGCTTTGAAGAACGGTCAGCCTGCTGAAGACAGCGCACTGCGTAAGGCCGGCGGCAAACTGCTGCGCGATAATCCTGCCCAGGCAGAGCAGCTGGAAATACTAGCTACTGAAGCGGAGAACAGCCGTCGTAAAGCTTACCTGTTAAAAGTGCATAAAGCATATCCCCTGTTCCGAGAACTGATAGTGTTATATGCGGCGCGTAATATCGTAGCCCAGGCGGCTAACTTCAAGCTGGATACATTTGCAGGCTTTCAGCAATTCGCTAAAACAGCCAAACGCAGCAGCTGGCAAAACATCGGTGGACAATTGATGAAGGCCGACACGGTAGAAGATCTGAAACAACGCATCAGGAATGGAAAGATCGGCAGCTGGCAACAGGTGCACGATGTATACCAGCAAGCGGGGGAACAGTATGCAAAAGACAAACTGCTGCATGCCATCGCCAGCCTGGTCGACAACCAGCAGCTATCCGTAAAAACACTGGATGGCGCTACGCTTAAAAAACTGCTGGAACAATCGATCAATACGTTAGCCGTGATTACCGATAACATCTACCGCTCGCGCGAAAAGGATTACAATAATCCATACCGACAGATGGTATATGGCAGCAAGGAAGAAATGGACACCGTGATCGGCAAACTGGAGGATAATGGCTTCATCCAGCATACGATTGAGGACCTGAAGTTGTATAAGAAACAAGTGAAAGCGCTAATCAAAAAATGGGAACTGTAACCAAAACCAGGTGCGCCTGGTGCAACAAAGACGAGTTATACCAGGCCTATCACGATGAGGAATGGGGCACGCCCAGTCACGATGATGTGCATCTGTTCGAAATGCTGAACCTGGAAGGCGCACAGGCGGGTTTAAGTTGGTACACCGTGCTCACCAAACGCGAAAATTATCGTAAAGCATTCGATAAATGGGATGCAAAAAAGATCGTTAAGTACGATGATAAAAAGATAGCCACGCTGCTGGAGAACCCGGGCATCATCCGTAATAAACTAAAGGTAAATGCGGTCGTGACTAACGCTAAAGCATATCTGAAAGTGCAGGAAGAGTTTGGCAGCTTCGACAAATACATCTGGTCTTTCGTGGGCGGCAAACCTATCTTAAATAAGTTTACTGGTTTAGGCCAGGTGCCAGCGAAAACAGCTATTTCCGACGCCATGAGTAAAGACTTGTTGAAGCGCGGTTTCAAGTTTGTAGGATCAACGATCTGTTATGCTTTTATGCAGGCTACAGGTATGGTGAACGACCATGTGCAAGGCTGCTGGAAGTTTAAGAAATAAGGGTAATTGACATAACAATGATACGCTATATTCCATAAAAAAGGCGCCCTGGAGCGCCCTTTTTTCTGTGTATATACATGATTAACCCAGGAAGGATTGCATCAAGCTGTTGATAAACGAGTTTGTTACCACATCCACTTTTACACGTGTGAGACCACGCTGGTAGAAGTCCAGCTTTTTAGCGGCAGCCTGGGTAAGGTCAACAACGCGCGAGTTAGCGGCGTGCAGGCGGTCGGTCACTTTTACAATTACCCATTTGTGGTTGCGGAGGTTTGTTACCCTGATGTACGTGCCCATCGGCAGGGTGTTGTGGGCGGCAGTCATTTCACTATTATTAAACACTGCTCCACTGAAGGTTTTACGGCCGTTAAACTTTTGCGCATAAAAGCTGGCAATACCTTCCGTTTTCACGGGTTTGCTTTGCTGGGCCTGAATGGTTTGGGTTAAACCAAACAGGGTGATCAGTACGGTAATGGTCCATTTCTTCATGCCCGCTATTTGGCAAGAACCATTCCATAAACCAGCCTGCTTTCATAAGCTTTTGGTTAATAATTAATTACGAAAAGTCAATTAATTGTCAATCCTGAATTAAGACTTCGCTGGTAGCCGGATTATTAATGAAACGCATATCCGTCAGCGTTTGGAAAAAGAAATAGAGTTCGCGCTGTTCCCTGGCGTTCAGGGGGATGCCGCTCTTCAGTAACGGATCTGGGTTGGACTGTGCGTCTACGCCATGGTCATAATGCTCGAACACCTGGAAAATATCGTAAAAACGGCCGTCGTGCATATACGGCTGACTTCGCAGGATATTGCGGAGAGAGGGTACTTTGAATTTGAGATAATCAGCGGTGTTGTTTGTGATTTTCATTCGTCCAACGTCGTGCAGGGATACATTGTAGGGCAGGCCGTTGCTGCGGGCGCTGCCGTCTGTGAGCAAAGGCTCTTTATGGCAACTGGCACACTTCGCCTGGAAGGTTGCGTATCCTCCCGCCTCTTCTGCCGTGAAGGTTACGCCTGGTTCTTTCCGGAGGATACTATCGTATTTACTTTCGAATGAATTAAGTGTGGCCATGAACTGCGCCAGGGCGCGGAAAGTACGTTGGGTGGTAACCTCTTCGCTGCCGAAGGCGGCCTTGTACATGCTGCGGTACACCGCGTTAGACTGAATTTTGTTGATCACTGTTTGCAGGTCCTCCCCCATTTCGTTAGGGTCAGTGAGCGGTGTAAGTGGCTGGATCTCTAAATTATTCACACCACCGTCCCACATAAAATCGGGCTGGAAGATAAGGTTGAACAGCGTAGGCACAGTGCGCGTACCGGTATTATTAAACACGCCATGACTCAGCGGATGATCGTAGTGCGAAAACGCCGCGAACTGCTGGTGGCAAAAACCACAGGAAACCGTGCTATCTTTTGAGAGGCGCGGATCATAAAACAAACGGCGGCCGAGCGCAATACCTTGTTTGGTAAGCGGATTTTGCGACATATCGTACGTTACCGCCGGGAAGTAATCCGGCAGCTTCAGCACGTAGGGTTCGGGCGCAGGAGCGCCGCGGTCTGTATCGCGACAGGCCCACACGAGAAAAAACAGGATAACGATATAGATACTTCTTTTGATCATTCAGATACGGAAACACTGGTAAACATCTGGCTGTAGTTCTGCGAAAAACGGTACGCATCTACCCCGGGAACGTGTACGGCGCCTATTGTTTTAAAACTGATGGCATGCGGCGTATTGAACCAGGCGGCCACGTTCGCAGATAGTCGCAGCTGGCTGCTGGCGGGTACGTTAAAAGTGCCTGTGGCGAGCGATACGGTTTGCAGCGCATTGTATGTCCCCTTAAAACCACCTACATGATACACCAGCGCACCGTCTGGTGCAGGCGACGCTGTAGACGTGCCTTCGAACTTGGC
This sequence comes from Chitinophaga horti, assembly GCF_022867795.2. Lineage (NCBI taxonomy): Bacteria > Pseudomonadati > Bacteroidota > Chitinophagia > Chitinophagales > Chitinophagaceae > Chitinophaga > Chitinophaga horti. The sequence continues at coordinate 3,881,992 of NZ_CP107006.1, forward strand.
CATGATATAACCGCTGTTCCAGCTCCAGAACATACCATTTAATACGTCGAGCGCGCCGGTTTGCGCACCGCTTACGTTACGGATGCTATCTACCCCCAAAAGGAAAGAAAAACTCTTGTAATCGCCCTCCGGCACACGTTCAACCTTCAGTATTTTAGATTCGGGCACCGCTTCATTTACCAGGTAGTATTTGCCAGGGAATTTCACAACCGAGCCATCCACTTTCGTGAAGGCCAGGTTACTCATATAATATTTGAAAGTAGTTACCGTAAATGGCTCGCCGAGGGCGTTGACGTAACTTTTGTTTGCCAGCACCAGTGCCTCCTGGTTTACTTTATGGTCGATGTGAATGGTGAGGGTACTACCGGCTGGTTCGTCATCCTTCTGGCAGCCTGCAGCCACACCCAGTGCCAGCAGCACGAGCAGGAACAGGGAGCGTTGGTGTAGAGGCTGTGTCATAAAGCTGGTTTGTGTAATGAAGGTACGATGAATTTGCGGTATTGGCTGCCTGTATCAGCCGATAAAAAAAGCGCGCCTGCCGGTTGAACGGTAGGCGCGCGGGTTATGTGATAGACAAAGCTTTATAAGGCCCTGTCGAGTTTATATCCTTTTAAGGCAAACCAAAGTACTACTCCAAAGCAGAGGAGCGGGATAATGTAAGCCATCTGGATGTTGGAGGCATCGGAAATAAGTCCCATCAATGGCGGACAAATAGCGCCGCCTACGATGGACATAATAATCAAAGAAGAACCGGATTTAGCATCTGCCCCAAGCCCCTCGATGCCGAGTGCGAAAATTGTCGGGAACATGATCGACATGAAGAAGGGAACTGCGAGGATGGTCCAGACGGCGACATCACCGCTGGTCATCATGGCAACAGCAACGAGTAAGATATTGATCGTGGCGTAAATAGCCAACAATTGAACGGGCTTAACTAACTTCATCAAACCTGTACCTACAAAACGGCCGATCATAAAAGCTACACCGGCCACAGAGCCCAACATCCAGGCTGCATCCTGCTCGTTAATGTTAGCCGAAAATTTCGCAAAACGAATAAAAAAGGCATTTACACCTACCTGCGCACCAATATAGAAAAACTGTGCTATTACCGCTGCGATCAGGTGTTTATGACGATATAGGCTACCGTTGTTTCCGATGGCATCGATCGAAGTGTCCTCTTTCTCCTTCACTTCCGGCATTTTGGTGATGATGAACAATACGGCGACCAGCAACACCACACAACCAATAATCAGATAAGGCATTTTCACGGTAGCCGCTTCACTACTGAGGTACTGCTGCAACTCAGTAGGCTGCATACGCGCAAGTTCCTCCTTCGTATGTTCCTTTCCGGAAAGAATAAATTGTGCCCCTATAATGGGCCCAATCACCGCACCAACACCGTTAAACGATTGCGCCAGGTTGAGCCTGAATGTAGCGGTTTCCGGTTTTCCCAACACGGTAACGTATGGGTTGGCAGCGGTTTCCAGGAAGGTGAGGCCAGATGCGATCACAAACAGTGCGACCAGGAAAAATGCGTATTGACCGGAGTTTGCCGCGGGAATGAATAGGAATGCACCTAAGGCATATAACATCAATCCGAAAACGATGCCCGACTTATAACCAAACCGCTTCATAACGTACCCCGCAGGCATTGCCATCACGAAGTAAGCGAAGAAAATCGACGAGTCGATGAATGAAGATTGTGTATCGGTAAGCTGACACGCCTTCTTCAGGTGAGGTATTAGTACGGGGCTTAAATTATGGATAAGCGCCCAGAGAAAAAACAGGCTCGCCACCAGGATAAAAGGAAACAAGTATTTGCCATTGTTATTGCCGCCAGAGGTGGTATATGTGGAATTGCTTACTGCGGTTCCGGCCATAGATCTCGTTTTTTGTGGTGATAGGTATTTTGTATCAGAATAAATAAAAGTTAGCTGATGGAGCGGTCGAGATGTGTATATCCCCCGTCTACATAAATGATCTGGCCGGTGGTGTGTGCAGAACGGTCGCTTAACAGGAACACGGTCATCGCCGCTATCTCGTCCGAGGTGGTCATTCTTTTTTCCAGCGGAATTTTAGATACGATCGATGCCAGTTTTTCTTCCGGGTTTGGTAATGAGTTGATCCAGGTCTCATATAACGGCGTCCATACTTCGGCGGGGATTACCGTGTTTACGCGCACGCTGTGCTGCAATAACTCCACCGCCCACTCGCGGGTAAGCGCGTTAATAGCGCCTTTGGAGGCGGCATAGCCGGATGTATTTCCCTGCCCGGTATCCGCTACTTTGGAACCGATGTTTACAATGTTGCCTTTAGCTGCCTTCAGATGCGGCAGTGCATAATGTGCAAGGTTGTAGTAATGCGAAAGGTTGTTTTGCAAGGACGCCATGAACTTCTCGGGGTTACCGCTCTCCAGCCCTACGCCATCGTTTGCGCCGGCGTTGTTTACCAGGGCATCGATGCGGCCATGAGCAGCCAATGTTTCATCGATCACTTTTTTGCAGTCGCCGGGTTTGCCCAGTTCTGCTACTACACCGGAAGCACGGCCGCCGGCATTGTTGATCGCTGTTACGATTTTGTCATTGTCGGCCTGGTTCCTGCCTGCGATTACCACCACGGCACCTTCTTCGGCTACCAGTCGGGAAATGGCCTCACCAATACCTTTTGCGCCCCCTGTTACAATCACCACTTTGTCCTTCAATCCTAAATTCATATCTGTTGTTTATAACTTATAAAAAGTACGGGCATTACCGCCCATGATCATCCCGACTTCGGAATGAGAAAAACCGGCTATATAACTTTCAAGAATACCTTTCACCTGCGCATACTCCGCCGCCAGTAAACACACGGGCCAGTCAGAACCAAACATCACACGGCTGGAGCCAAAGGCGGTCAGTACCACTTCGATCCCCGGATCAAAGTCCTCCTGTTTCCAGTGCTGCCAGTCTGCTTCCGTTACCATGCCGCTCAGTTTACAGTACACATTACGGTGATGGGCAATTGCGCGCATGTGTTCCGCCCATTCATGGCTAAGCTCTTTCTTAAAATCAGGTTTAGCCAGATGATCTACTACGAAACGTTGCCCGGGGAACATGCCTACAAACTCCACCACAGCTGGCAATTGATGTGGGTACACCAGTATGTCGTACGTGAAATTATATTTAGCCAGCAGGGAAACGCCTTTGCAAAAATCTTCCCTTAAAAGGAAACGATCATCCGCCTCGCCTTGCACGATATGACGGAAGCCTTTCAACTTTGGGTATTGCGCAAAATGCTGCAGGCGTTCCTCCAGGTTATCGGCGCGCAAATCTACCCAGCCTACTACGCCTTTAACGAAGTGATATTTATCTGCAAGGTCGAGCAGGAACTGCGTTTCCTCTTCGGATTGGTCAGCCTGTACGGCCACACATCCATCCATACCATTGGCAGCCAGTACGGGGGCCAGGTCATCTGGCAGGAAATCGCGTCGGATAGGCGCATCCATCCAGGTATCCCTTACAGGATTATAGCGCCAGAAGTGTTGATGTGCATCAATGATCATACGTGAAATACTGTTTGTTTAATGCCAGTCCTGTACCGGCTGCAATGATCGGACCACGTGGTGTTATAGTTCAAATACTTTGTCCATCATCAACCACTTCTCCCCTGGTTTAGCTACGGGCAGGGCCTGCTGGTATTTCCACATCAGCTGTTCCCATTCCTGCACCTTCGGATTAGTAGCGTCCATGGCACTTTTACGTTCGAAAGAAAAAGTTTCGTCCACTTCCATGATCATGAACAAACGGTTCATGATCCGGTATATCTCCATCTTCTCAATGCCTGCACCGGCAATACTGGCTTTAATTTCCGGCCATACTTCGCGGTGGTACTTTTCGTACTCCGCAATCATCGCCGCGTCATCCACCAGATCCAGCGCCATGCAATATCTGTTAACGATCATAACGTTGATGTTTTACTTTTTCCATGCAACCGCCTGCTGGCGCGAAGTACCCAGGCCATCAATCCCCAATTCGATCACATCGCCCGCTTTCAGGTATACCTGCGGATTCATACCTAAACCTACACCTGCAGGTGTGCCGGTAGAAATCACGTCGCCCGGGAGCAAGGTCATAAACTGGCTGAGGTACGATACGATGAAAGGGATTTTAAAGATCAGGTTGGCCGTGGTACCGTCCTGGTATTTGTTACCATTTACGGTGAGCCAGAGGCGCAGGTTATTGATATCGCTGATCTCGTCTTTGGTAGCGAGCCATGGACCGAGCGGTGCGAAGGTGTCGCAGCTTTTACCTTTCACCCATTGTCCGCCTCGTTCGATCTGGAACGCTCTTTCGCTGTAATCGTTATGCAGCGCGTAACCAGCAATGTAATCTTCGGCATCTTTCTCTTCCACATAAGAAGCTTTTTTACCGATCACTACGGCCAGCTCCACTTCCCAGTCAGTTTTCACACTGTCTTTTGGAATTACCAGTTCGTCGTTAGGGCCTACCAGCGCGGTAGTAGATTTAAAGAAAACGATAGGTTCCTTTGGAATGGCGGCGTTAGTTTCCTTTGCATGGTCGGCGTAGTTAAGGCCGATGCAAATGATTTTGGAAGGACGTTGAATGGGCGAACCAAGACGCGTACCTTCGGCCACTTTGGGCGCGGTAGCTCCATTGGCTTTCCACCATTGCTCCAGGCGGGTTAATCCATCTGTCTCAAAAAATTTCTCTCCAAAATCTTCACCGAAGGAAGACACATCAAACATGCCATCGTTGGTAACCACACCCGGTTTTTCTGCGCCGGCTAAACCGAACCTTATCAGTTTCATATCGTTTATTTAAATTTTATTTTTCTGAGTGTTTTTGTTTCGAGTCGGCCATTGCGTACACGCAGTTGTTTGGCTTCTTTAAACTCGCCGTTCATTTTAAGGCCAAAGTATACCAGGTCGTCCTGCGCTACTGTTAACCATGCTTCGGCAACACTGGCCGGAATGTAATACGTATCTACTTCTTCGATGCCGCCGTATTTATAATGCAGCTTTACCGAATCGGCACCCGCCTGTTCCACCTTCACAATAAAATCTTCTACCAGCTGACCGGATCTGAAGTTTTTGTTATGCTCCTTCACCAGCGGCTGGTTTTTCAGGAAGGCACCCAATCCAAGCGGACCTTCCACATACTGCCAGATATCTTTTGGCGGCGCGGCCGACCAACGGATACGAACAAACGGACTGTCGGTCAAAGCATGGTAGTAGCGGGTATCTTTATTACTTTTGATCACCCCTACGTATGCGCTGTTCGGCTTATCCCATACCACCCGGTAAATCGCCGTATCGGCACCTTGTTGTAACAGGTCCACGTCAAACACCTCTTCCACCCTGGCATTGCCGATCTGGAAGTTGATGCGCACCTGGCCCGTGTCCTGGTCGCGGTTTTCGAGTGCTACCGAAATAGTACCTTCTGGTTTGGCGGGTGTAAGCGTCGATACCGCGCTATCCTTCCCGTCCTTTTTGCCGCCCTGGTTACAGGCCGTGCTGATGGTGGCCAAAGCCAATCCTAATAGTATAACGTTGCGTTTCATAGGATGGAAAAGTACGAATTAATTATTCAGCCTGATGAATCCCCCGTCAATTGCATAGTCCGAGCCGGTGATAAAGCCCGCTTCGTCTGAACAAAGGTAGAGGCATTGCCAGGCCACCTCGTCCGGTTTGGCCATGCGACCGATCGGCTGTGTTTTAGACAGTTTCTCGAACATCTCCGCCTCGCGGCCGGGATAGTTCTTGGCGATGAAACCATCTACGAACGGCGTATGCACGCGGGCCGGCGATATGCAGTTGCAACGGATGTTATCGGCCAGGTAGTCTTTTGCTACGGAAAGCGTCATCGTTAACACGGCTCCCTTGCTCATCGAATAGGCAAACCTGTCTGGAATGCCTACACTCGAAGCAATTGACGCCACGTTGAGAATAACCCCGCCGCCTTGCTTTTTCATTTGTGAGACAGTGGTAAACATGCAGTTGTAAGTGCCCTTCACGTTTACATTATATATCCTGTCAAGATCCTGTTCCGTAGTAGATTCCAGCTTGCCTACGTGAGCAATGCCCGCGCAGTTAACAAGGATGTGCAGTCCGCCGGAGATGCTCACGATCTTGTCTATCACCGCCTGTACCGCCTGCTGCTCGCTCACATTCACGCCGTGTACGAAGCCCTCGCCACCGGCAGCTGTAATGCTGTCGAGCGTTTCCTGCCCCGCCGCTTCGTTCAGTTCCAGGATGTGTACCACAGCGCCCTGCCCCGCGAAACACTTCGCTACGGCCTGACCAATACCGCTGCCACCGCCTGTTACCACGGCAATTTTGCCATCTAATCGAAACAAGTTCATCTTTTCTTAATTTAAGGGTTCTAAAGTACCTATTTTACCAAGGCGATTACGATCCTTTTTTACCCGTATTAAATACAATCTTCGCCATTGGAACGTACTTCAAATCAAATCTTGTGAAAAATATATTTATTTTGATCCTGATCCTGGTCGCTTTAAGGGGCACTGCCCAGGATATTCCCGCTAACAAATACGGATTAAAGGTGGTGAGCGACCTGGCACTGTACCAACGAATGGTCGCTAAAGATGCTAACATGCGGATGGTGAACCTGGAAACGCTGATACCCGGTATAAAAAAGGACATCCGGTATGCCACCGCCAACAATTTTACGAAACAGCAGTTATATCGCCAAGCCCTTGTTTTTCTAAGGTTGCCCGTCGCCAAAGCCTTATTGGAAGCCCAGCGCGAGCTTAACCGTTTAGGCTACGGCTTTAAAATATTCGATGGGTATCGCCCTTATGAAGTTACCGAAAAGATGTGGGCTATCGTACCCGACGATCGCTATGCCGCTAATCCCGCCAACGGCTCGGGCCACAATCGAGGTGCCGCGGTAGACCTCACACTTATCTACCTGGAAACAGGAAAAGAAGTTGTTATGCCTACCGATTTCGATGACTTTACCGAAAAAGCCTATCATAATTATCCATTAAAAGACAGTGCTGTTGCGGCCAACAGGGGTTTATTAAAGACAATAATGGAAAAACATGGCTTCACTGCCCTCGAAACGGAATGGTGGCATTATTTTTTCAGGGATCATAAGAAATATCCGTTGATGGATATACGTTTTGAAGAACTGGATAAACGTTAAAACCTGCTATATGAGAAACTACCTGTTGCTGTTTACACTGCTATTCGCCGCCTGTTCGAAAAGCGACAATGATACACCTCCCCGCACTACGTACCCGCTCGAGAAGCTGACCAATGTAGCTTACGGCAGCGACAACCGGCAAAAGATGGACATATACCTGGCAGAAGCGCATGACACCAGCACCCCGTTCATATTATTTATTCACGGTGGCGGCTGGACGGCAGGCAACAAAGAGGATATGCGTAACTTCCAGGACTTCTTCCTGACTAAAGGCATCAGCAGTGCGAGCATGAGTTACCGCTACGTGAGCGGCAGCGTGCATTATGGAGAACTGATGGCCGATGTAAACAAAGCCATCGATCATATCGTCGGCATGAACAACTGGCAATCCCGCAAAACGAAGTTCGTCATCTGCGGTGGCAGTGCCGGTGCACATATGTCGCTGTTATACGGCTACAACTACGACCCGGCAAACCGCATCAGCGCTATTATTTCACTGGCTGGCCCTACAAAGGTCGACGAGCGCTCGTTCCTGGAATACGCGAAAACGATCGGCGTGATCGGCGCCTTAAATAACCTGGCCGGCGCAACGTATGCAACCGGTCAACCTATCAACGCAAAATTCTCCGCTGCCAGCCCGATTAACTATGTAGAAAACGTACCTACGTTATTGATTCACGGTACGACAGACAACATCGTACCTTACCAGCAGGCAACCTTACTGGAAGCGGAATTGAAAGCGAAGAGCGTGCCTCATAAATTGGTCACCCTGACCGGTGCCGGGCATGATTTAGGAGCGGCGAATCCATTGAATGTATTGTTGATTTCGAATGAGATGACGGCCTGGGTGAACAAGTATGGGAAATAAAAAAGGGCCAGGCACCTCGCCCGACCCTTACTATACGTTGGCTGATTATGTCTTAGTAGATTTTGTTCAGCGCATCCACATAAGCATGTACAGAGGCGTTTACAATATCGGTAGAGGTACCGAAACCGTAGTAAGATTTACCTGCGTGCTTTACGTGCATGTTTACTTTGCTTACATCTTCACTACCGCCGTGCATCGACTGGATACTGAACTCATCCAGTAGAATATCATCCTTAATAATTTCGTGAATAGCGTTGATAGTCGCGTTAACCGGACCGTTACCGGCCGCGCTGGCTTCGCGTTCTTCACCATTGATCTTCAACTTAACGGTGGCCATCGGGCGCAGCGGATCACCGCATACTACCTGTAACAAAGTTACTTTAATTGCCTTTTCGTCGTAGTTTTTATCCTGGCCGTCGCCCATCAGCATCTGAAGGTCGTGGTCGCTTATTTCTTTCTGTTTGTCCGCCATTTCCAGGAAACGTTGGTACACCTCATCCAGGTTGATCTTGTCGATCTTGTAACCCAGTCTTTCCAGGTGATGTTTCAACGCGTGGCGGCCGCTGCGGGCGGTAAGAATAATAGAGTTTGGATTGATGCCGAGGTCTTCCGGATCAAGGATCTCGTAGTTTTCGCGGTGCTTCAGAATACCATCCTGGTGAATGCCGGAGCTGTGTGCGAAGGCGTTACGCCCAACGATCGCTTTGTTTGGCTGCACGGGCATACGCATCATCGTAGATACCAGGTTGCTGATATCGTAAATACGTTTTGAATTGATGCCGGTAGTGTAACCTAACGCGTGGTGTGTTTTCATGATCATGGCCACCTCTTCGAGGGATGTGTTACCTGCTCTTTCGCCAATACCATTGATGGTACATTCCACCTGCCTTGCCCCGTTAATTACGCCGGAAATGGAGTTGGCTGTAGCCAGCCCCAGGTCGTTATGGCAATGCACCGAAATGATTGCTTTATCGATGTTAGATACGTTATCTACCAGGTATTTGATCTTGGCACCGTATTGCTCGGGCAAACAGTAACCGTTGGTATCCGGGATGTTCACCACCGTAGCACCGGCAGCGATCACCGCTTCGATCATGCGGGCGAGGAACTCGTTGTCTGCACGGCCGGCATCTTCTGCATAAAACTCTACATCGTCGGTGAATTTACGGGCGTACTTCACCGCTTCCACGCCACGGCGAAGTATCTCGTCGCGGGTGCTGTTGAATTTATATTTGATGTGCATATCGGAAGCGCCGATGCCGGTATGAATACGGCCTCTCTTAGCGAAACGCAGCGCTTCTGCCGCAGCATCTATATCTTTTGTATTCGCGCGGGTAAGGGCGCAAATAACAGGCTCTGAAACTGCTTTGGATATTTCTACCACGCTCTGGAAATCGCCAGGGCTGGAAATAGGAAAACCTGCTTCAATCACATCTACGCCAAGGGCTTCCAGCTCCTTTGCCACTTCGATCTTTTCAACGGTCGTGAGCTGGCAGCCAGGTACCTGTTCGCCATCGCGCAGGGTGGTATCGAAAATATAGACTCGGTTCTTATCCATTGTTAGTATGTTTTTCGAATTTAGATGGGTTGTTAGTTCAGATTGTCCAATACTTTGGCGCCCATAGCATCGGTACCGAGAATAAACTCGTTAGCGGTATGTTTGGTCGCAATATCCATAGTGCGGTAGCCCTGGCGCAGTGTAACGTCCACAGCTTTGATCACACGTTGTGCTTCATCTTTCAAACCGAAAGAGATATCCAGCAGCAGTGCGGCGCTCAGGATAGAGGCCAGCGGGTTAGCCAGGCCTTTACCGGCGATGTCGTGCGCAGAGCCGTGAATAGGTTCGTAGAAGCCGATAGCATCACCTACGGACGCAGAAGCCAGCATACCCATGGAGCCTGCAATCTGCGAAGCCTCATCGGTAAGAATGTCGCCGAACAGGTTGCCCGTCAGCACCACATCAAAACGTTTCGGGTCTTTGATCAGCTGCATCGCGGCGTTGTCGATGAACATGTGTTCTGTTTCCACGTCAGGGTACTCTTTCGCGATTTCCTGTACCACTTCTCTCCACAGGCGGGAAGCTTCCAGTACATTCGCTTTATCTACAGAGCAAAGTTTTTTACGGCGGGTGCGTGCAGCCTCGTAAGCTTTGCGTGCAATGCGTTCCACTTCATATTTGTGATAGATCATCAGGTCGGATGCTGATGTCCTGTCTTCGCTGCGTTTCTTCTCTCCGAAATACACATCGCCTGTTAATTCGCGGAAGAAAAGAATATCGGCGCCTTGCAATATTTCCGGCTTGATGCTGGATGCCTGCAGCAGATCGTCGAACAGTTTGATCGGGCGCAGGTTCGCGTACAATCCCAGTTCCTTGCGGATTTTCAGCAAACCTTGTTCGGGTCTTACTTTCAGGGTTGGATCATTATCGTATTTCGCGTGACCGATTGCGCCGAACAGGATGGCGTCGCTCTTTCGTGCCTTTTCCAGTGTTTCGTCCGGCAGCGGATCGCCCGTAGCTTCGATGGCTACGTGGCCCATGATGCCTTCGTCAAACGTAAACTTGTGTTTAAAGTTTTCAGCAATCGCTTCCAGTACTTTTTTGCCCCAGGAAGTTACTTCCTGTCCGATGCCGTCGCCGGGTATTACCAGTATCTTTTTTTCTACTCCCATTGTTTGTAACAGTGCTTGGTTGTATGTGTAATTTTTATTTAGAAATTGAAAGGTCGTGATGTTTCGTACTCACTGATCTCTGTGCGCAGGCTCAACAGGTAATCGATATCGTCGTAGCCGTTCAGCAAACAGGTTTTTTTGTACGCGTTAATGTCGAACGATTCTTTTTCGCCGGTGCTTTTGATCGCGATATACTGCTCCTGCAGGTTCACTTCCACTTCCGCTTTCGGATCTGCTTCCACTGCCTGGAAAATTTTATGCAGGAACGCTTCACTAACGGTGATCGGCAGTATAAAGTTGTTCAGTGCGTTATTTTTGAAGATATCCGCGAAGAAGCTGCTCACCACCACCTTCAGACCAAAGTCCGCGATGGCCCAGGCGGCGTGCTCGCGGGAAGAGCCGCAACCGAAGTTTTTACCGGCGACCAGTATCTTACCGGAATAGATCGGGTTGTTAAGTACAAAATCCTGTTTCGGCTGGTTGTTTTCGTCGAAACGCCAGTCGCGGAACAGGTTTTCGCCAAAACCATCACGCGTGGTCGCTTTCAGGAAGCGTGCGGGGATGATCTGGTCGGTATCGATGTTTTCTATCGGCAGCGGTATCACGGTTGACACCAGGTTTTTAAATATCTTATCCATAGTTTGATGCAATGTTTTAGTGCGCGGTGGCCGGCTTCACCGCCAGTACCCGCAATCTTTTGTAATCGGCCGTCCACTTGCCGTTGTTGAAATGCGTCGGTTCCATCAGCCGCTGCGTTTCTTCCAGGATGGCGTTGCGCTCAGTCGCTTCAATGCCTTCGAAGAAGTGTGACCCGAACATGTCGAGCCAGCGGATAATGCCATTCTCATTGTCTTTGAGCGTGGTTTCGCGATCGAAATAATGCACCCGGTTCACCCGGAAGCCCGCATTTTCAAGAACAGTGGTGTATTCGGCTACAGAAGGAAAATACCAGAATGGTTTATACACCTTTCCGTATTTGGCCATGGCTTGTTCCAGTGCTTTGAGAATGCCTGACACATTGTCCTTCCCTCCCATTTCCAGCACCAGCCTGCCGCCGGGCTTTAAGTGTTTATATAACTGCCCCGCCGCCTTCTCTTTCTCGCGCACCCAATGCAGGGTGGCGTTAGAAAAAATGGCGTCGAAACGTTCTTCCAGTTCGAAAGTCGCGATATCAGCCGTTTCAAAATCCATCGCAGGATAATGCGCCTTCGCACTTTTGATCATGCTGGCCGACAGGTCGATTCCTTTTACAGAAGCGCCGGAAGCGGCGATTTCGGCCGTCAGTTCGCCCGTGCCGCAGCCGGCATCCAGTATACGTTCGGCTTCGAGGGGCTGCAACCACGAAAGCAGGTCGCTGCCGTATTGGAATACGAAGCTGTGTTGTTCCTTATATAAACCAGCGTCCCAGGTGCTCATGGTAATTGTTTTAGATCATTTCCCTTACATCGGATACAATGCCTGTAATGGCTGCCGCCGCCGCAGTGAGCGGGCTGGCGAGAAAGGTGCGGGCATTCGGGCCCTGCCTGCCTTCAAAGTTCCTGTTGGAAGTGGAGATGCAGTATTTACCGGCAGGTATTTTGTCTTCGTTCATACCCAGACAGGCAGAACAGCCCGGCTGACGAAGATGGAAACCCGCTTCTTCAAATATTTTATCGATCCCCTCTTCGATCGCCTGCGCTTCTACTTGTTTAGAACCCGGTACGATCCATACGGTTACATCGTCGGCTTTCTTTTTTCCTTTTACGAAGTCGGCCACGAGGCGCAGGTCTTCGATGCGGGAGTTGGTGCAGCTGCCGATGAATACGTAGTCCACTTTTTTGCCGAGCAGCCTGCCGCCTGGCTCCAGGCCCATATAGGCCAGTGATTTGGAGAAAGAAGGTTTTTCGCTGTCTTCGATTTCGTTCAGTGCAGGAATGTGCTGGGTAACGCCCATGCCCATACCGGGATTGGTACCGTAGGTCACCTGCGGCTCAATATCTTCTGCTTTAAACGTCAGCACCTCATCGAACTCCGCGTCTACATCGGTAAACAGCGTTTTCCAGTAATCGAGGGCAGCATCCCAGGCAGCGCCTTGCGGAGCGAATTCGCGGCCTTTGATGTAATCGAAAGTAACATGGTCCGGGGCGATCAGACCACCGCGGGCACCCATTTCGATGCTCATGTTACAGATCGTCATACGGCCTTCCATGCTCAGGCTACGGATCGCCTCACCGGCGTATTCCACGAAGTAGCCGGTAGCGCCGGAAGCAGATATCCTGGAAATGATATAAAGGATGATGTCTTTGGAGAGTACGCCGTTCTTCAGCTGACCGGTCACCTCGATCTTCATACGCTTCGGCTTGTACTGCAAAATGCACTGGGTAGCCAATACCTGCTCTACTTCCGAGGTACCAATGCCGAAGGCGATGGCGCCAAAAGCTCCGTGGGTAGACGTGTGGCTGTCGCCGCAAACGATGGTCATGCCTGGGAGGGTAATACCCAGTTCGGGACCAATCACGTGTACGATGCCCTGGTAGCGGTGGCCCAAACCATACAGTTCTACGCCAAACTCCGCTGTATTTTTAGTCAGCATTTCCACCTGGTGGCGGCTCAATGCTTCTTTAATCGGCAAATGCTGATCGATGGTAGGTACGTTGTGGTCGGCGGTAGCCCTGGTTTTGTTCGGACGAAACACCGGGATGTTGCGTTTCCTTAGTCCGTCAAATGCCTGGGGGCTGGTAACTTCATGTATAAAATGGGTGTTGATGTAAACGGCGTCGGGATGCCCTTCCTTGCTCTTCACAACGTGGCTGTCCCAAATCTTGTCAAATAGTGTTTTTCCCATCCGTAATAAACTTTTGTTTTGTTGCGTTCCTTATTTTTGTGTTCGCCTCTGATTTTATACCTTCAAATCTAACGGCTGAACACTAAAAGGCTATGGCTAAATTTGCGTCTTTTACGATCCGCAAAGCAGGTTAAATTCACCTAAATTATTGAAAAACAGTACGATATAACCATAAATCAACGATGCCCAACAGTATTAACGATGCGCTTTTCATATTAATAAAAACCTTAACAAAAGCTGAAAAGCGGAATTTTCAGCTGGCTTTTAATAAAAACAACGATAAAGAGGACGTGCTTTTTATCCAGCTGTTCAACGTAATGGACAGGATGAAGGAGTACGATGAGGAGGTGATCCTGAAAAAAGTACCCGACATCAAGAAACAGCAGCTGTCCAACGTTAAAGCCCATCTGTATAAACACCTGCTCACCACCCTGCGGCTGCTTTACAAGCAAAAGGACCCGCTGATAGAGCTGCGGGAACAGCTGGACTATGCCCGTGTACTGTACAACAAAGGCCTTTACACCCAGAGCCTGAAACTGTTGGCTAAGGCCAAGACTAGTGCCCGGGAGCAGGAGGAAGTGATGCTTTGCTATGAAATTATCGAATTTGAGAAGCTGATCGAATCGCGGCACATCACCCGCAGCCTGGAGAACCGGGCGGAAGAGTTAAGTGTGGAATCGCAGGACATCAATGCCCACCTGAATCATGTGAGTAAGTTATCCACCCTCAGCCTGCGGATGTATGGCCTGTACCTGAAACTGGGTCATGCGCGGGACGAGAAGGATGTGCTGATGATGAAAAGTTTCTTCGAGACGAACCTGCCCGGCAGGCAGTTGCCGAATATGAGTTTTTATGAGAAGATCTACATGTACCAGGCACATTGCTGGTACTACTACATATTACAGGACTTTGCCATGTACTACCGGTATACCCAGAAGTGGGTTGATCTTTTCACCGAGTACCCATCCCTGTTAAAAACCGACCAGGACATGTACGTGAAGGCGATGCACAACCTGCTGACCGCCCACTTTTACACCATGAACCATGGGAAATTTGCAGAGGCGCTGGCAGCATTTGAGTCGTACATCGACGAACACCAGGACAGCTTTAACGAAAACACCCGCACCTCCTCCTTCGTGTACCGCTATACCTCACGGTTGAACCGCCACTTCCTGGAGGGTACCTTCACCGAGGGATTGGCGATGGTGCCCGAGCTGGAAACGCAGATCGCCGAGCATCAGCTGACCGTTGACCAGCACCGCGTGCTCGTTTTTTATTATAAGATCGCCTGTTTGTATTTCGGCAGTGGGGATAACAACAACGCCATTGTTTACCTGAATAAGATCATTCATTTAAGGATAGGCAATTTGCGGGCTGACATCCAGTGTTTCGCGCGTATCCTTCACCTGATCGCCCACTACGAGCTGGAAAATTACAGCCTGGTGGAATACCTCATCAAGTCTGTTTATCACTTCATTGCGAAAAACAAAGACTTAAGCAGTGTGATGGAAGAAATATTAAAGTTTTTGCGCAAGAATATGTATGCGCACCCCAAAGCGTTGAGCGAAGCGTTTAAAGATCTGAAGCAAAAGCTGGTAACCATCTCCCAGAACCCATATGAAAAACGTTCGTTCCTTTACCTGGATATTATTTCCTGGCTGGAGAGTAAAATCGAGGGAATCCCGGTACAGGACATCATCCGCAGGAAATTCATCAACAAGGAAAAAAGAATATAAAAGTGTAAAACGCTGATGATCAGCCACAGATTTGATCACTAATTTTCGTGTATACAACTCCACACTTTTTGATAAAAAAACATGTGTATTGCATGTTAAAAAAAGTGCCAGAAAACGTCTTTCGTTCACCACAGGGAGTCTTATAAAAAGTACGATTGTTTTTCCACACCTGTTAGCAACTTTTGGGATTAACCCATGTAGCACTTCTTACATTTGCAACAGTTCTTGACATTGTTGTTTTGGTTTATGCCGACCACTTCGGCATGATTAATAGGGAATCGTGTGAGATTCACGAGCAGACGCGCTACTGTGATTCCCCGGCCCGTGCAGTAAACGGTTCAGATTTACTTCCACTCCCCCTTGCCACTGTGTAGAACACGGGAAGGCCGGAAGTAAATGGGAAAGCCAGGAAACCTGCCAAACCAACAGATTTGTCAAAGCCTTCGCGTAATAAGGTATTGGCGAAAGTAACCTCCACCGGTGACTGCCGGAAAAGTTATCTGCCGTCGTATCGACTTAGTTATCGCACATTACAGACCATATAAAACACTGATTGATGAACAATGAGAATGAAATCCTTTTAAAGGAGAACAAGGACAGGTTTGTGCTGCTACCAATTAATTATCCCAAAGTGTGGGAAATGTATAAAAGGCATGAAGCCAGCTTTTGGACGGCCGAGGAAATTGACCTCAGCGGCGACCTGAAAGACTGGGCGGCTCTTAACGATGGTGAGCGCCACTTCATCAGCCACGTACTGGCTTTCTTTGCTGCGAGCGACGGGATTGTGAACGAGAACCTGGCAGTAAACTTCATGAGCGAAGTACAAATTCCGGAAGCACGTTGCTTCTACGGTTTCCAGATCATGATGGAAAACATCCACTCTGAAACCTATGCCCTGCTGATCGATACTTATGTAAAGGATCCGGTAGAAAAAGATCGCCTGTTCCACGCTATTGAAACCGTTCCTGCCGTTAAAAAGAAAGCAGAATGGGCATTGCGCTGGATCGAGAATGGCACTTTTGCAGAAAGACTGGTAGCCTTTGCTGCCGTAGAAGGTATCTTCTTCAGCGGTTCCTTCTGCTCTATTTTCTGGTTGAAAAAACGCGGCCTCATGCCAGGCCTGACCTTCTCCAACGAGTTGATCAGCCGCGACGAAGGTCTGCATTGCGAATTTGCCTGCCTGCTCTTTAGCATGCTGGAAGGTAAGATCAGCGAAAAACAGATCCAGGAAATCATTGGCGACGCTGTTGCAAT
This sequence comes from Chitinophaga horti, assembly GCF_022867795.2. Taxonomy (NCBI): domain Bacteria; kingdom Pseudomonadati; phylum Bacteroidota; class Chitinophagia; order Chitinophagales; family Chitinophagaceae; genus Chitinophaga; species Chitinophaga horti. The sequence continues at coordinate 3,898,510 of NZ_CP107006.1, forward strand.
CGAAAAAGAATTTATCACAGAAGCACTGCCGGTTGCACTGATCGGTATGAACGCAGAACTGATGAAACAATATATCGAGTTCGTAGCCGACAGGTGGCTGAGCGAACTGGGCGCCGCTAAAATGTTTAACACCGCGAATCCGTTCGACTTCATGGAAATGATTTCCCTGCAGGGTAAAACGAATTTCTTCGAAAAACGTGTAGGCGATTATCAGAAAGCGGGTGTAATGGGCGGCAAAGATTCCCAGACATTCAGCCTTGACGAAGACTTCTAGGACATATATCACCGGATACATCAAACAAGACTACTATTAACCACCCAATAAATTCGAGCAAATGTTTGTTATAAAAAGAGACGGTAAAAAAGAGACCGTAAAATTTGACAAAATCACTGCACGCGTAGAGAAGCTTTGCTACGGCCTGGCGCCGGAGTACGTTGATTCTATCGACGTGGCAAAGAAAGTGATCCAGGGTTTATACGATGGCGTAACCACCAGTGAACTCGACAACCTTGCTGCTGAAACAGCTGCATCGCTCACCACCAAACACCCAGACTATGCACTGCTGGCTTCCCGCATCGCGGTGAGCAACCTGCATAAAAATACCATCAAGTCATTCTCGAAGACGGTAAAAAATCTTTACGAATACCTTGATCCTAAAACCGGTAAATCTGCCGCACTCATCGCGGACGACGTATACGAAATCATCAGGAAGAATGCGGAGATCCTCGACTCCACGATCATTTATGACCGTGACTTCGGTTTCGATTACTTCGGTTTTAAAACACTGGAGCGCTCTTACCTGTTGAAAATTGATGGCAAGATCGCAGAACGCCCGCAGCACATGTTTATGCGTGTAGCCGTTGGTATTCACAAAGAGGATATCGAATCTGCCATCAAAACTTATCACCTGATGAGCGAGCGCTGGTTCACACACGCCACGCCTACTCTCTTCAACGCAGGTACACCTAAACCACAAATGTCATCCTGCTTCCTGCTCACCATGCAGGGCGACAGCATCGATGGTATTTACGATACGCTGAAACAAACTGCTAAGATCTCCCAGAGCGCTGGCGGTATTGGTCTCAGCATCCACAACATCCGCGCTACCGGTTCCTACATCAGCGGCACTAACGGTACCTCTAACGGAATCATCCCAATGCTGCGTGTATTTAACGATACCGCGCGTTATGTAGACCAGGGCGGTGGCAAACGTAAAGGCGCTTTCGCCATCTACCTCGAGCCATGGCATGCAGACGTATTCGAGTTCCTCGACCTGCGTAAAAACCATGGTAAAGAAGAGATGCGCGCCCGCGACTTGTTCTACGCCCTGTGGGTATCTGACCTGTTCATGAAACGTGTTGAGCAAAATGGCGACTGGAGCCTGTTCTGCCCACACGAAGCACCAGGACTGGCAGAATGCTGGGGTGAAGAGTTTGAAGCACTGTACGAGCAGTACGAAAAAGAAGGCCGTGCCCGCAAAACTGTGAAAGCACAAGACCTCTGGTTCGCTATCCTCGATGCACAGATCGAAACCGGTACACCTTACCTGTTGTATAAAGATTCTGCCAACCGCAAATCAAACCAGCAGAACCTCGGTACCATCAAGAGTTCCAACCTGTGTACAGAGATCATCGAGTACACTGCGCCGGATGAAGTAGCCGTATGCAACCTGGCATCCCTCGCGCTGCCACGCTTCGTGATCGACGGTAAATTCGATCACCAGAAGTTGTACGACGTTACTTACCAGGCTACCCTGAACCTGAACAAGATCATCGACAATAACTACTACCCGGTTGAAGAAGCACGCCGCTCTAACCTCCGCCACCGTCCGATCGGTTTGGGCGTTCAAGGTCTGGCAGATGCGTTCATCCTCATGCGTTATCCGTTTGAAAGCGAAGAAGCGCGTAAGCTGAACAGCGAGATCTTCGAAACCATCTATTTTGCCGCGATGACCGCTTCTAAGGATCTGGCAGCACAGGATGGTCACTACGAAAGCTACCCTGGCTCTCCTATTTCGAAAGGCATTATGCAGTTCGATATGTGGGGTGTAACACCAAGCCCACGTTGGGATTGGAAAGAACTGAAAGCGGAAGTAGCAAAAGTAGGTGTTCGTAACTCGTTGCTGGTAGCGCCGATGCCAACCGCATCTACCTCCCAGATCCTCGGTAACAACGAGTGCTTCGAGCCGTATACTTCTAACATCTACACCCGTCGTGTATTGAGCGGCGAGTTCGTGATCGTGAACAAACACCTGCTGAAAGACCTGGTAGACCTCGGCCTGTGGGATAATGATATGAAAAACCAGATCATTGCACACAACGGTTCTATCCAGAAGATCGAGCAGATCCCTTCACAACTGAAAGAGCTGTACAAAACTGTTTGGGAAATCAAACAACGTACGATCATCGATATGGCGGCCGACCGCGGCGCGTACATCTGCCAGAGCCAGTCACTGAACCTGTTCGTAGATACGCCTTCTGCAGCTAAACTGACCTCCATGCACTTCTACGCCTGGAAACAAGGTCTGAAAACAGGTATGTACTACCTGCGTACACAGGCAGCTACACAAGCGGTACAGTTCACCGTGGAAAAACAAGGCGGCCAGCAAATGCAGCCTGTTATTCAGCAAGGCGGCACCGAAACCGAAGAACTGGAAGTTCCGGTTGGCGCAGTTTGCACTATGGAAGAAGGTTGCGTAACTTGCAGCGCTTAATTTGCGATAACTATTCCCACTATAAAGAAGGCTGCCCGCAAAGGCGGCCTTCTTCTTTTTGTCCGATCATGTAAATAAATCGCATTAATACCCGAAAGCTTTTATATTAGCCAGCGACTACTCTAAACTCATTTACATGAAGTATATTAAACTGGCTATGGCCGCTATCATGGCGGGCGCCGGCGTTACTGCCGTGCTATCCTGGAAAACAGAAAAACCTGCCCCTCGCCCCAATATCATTCTCATTATGGCCGACGACCTCGGCTACTCCGACCTGGGCTGCTATGGTGGCGAAATACAAACACCCAACCTCGATTACCTCGCAAATAACGGCATCCGGTACACGCAGTTTTATAATACCTCGCGCTGCTGCCCTACCCGCGCTTCGTTGCTGACGGGTTTATACAACCACCAGGCAGGCATCGGCAAGATGTCTGAAAACGACAATACGCCTGGTTATAACGGCTACATCACTCCCAACACGGTTACTCTAGCGGAAGTACTTAAAACCGCCGGATACCGCACTGCAATGACCGGCAAATGGCATGTATCCAATACCGTTGTACAACCAACCCCGAAAGCGCAACTCGATTGGCTGAACCACCATACTTCCCACGAGTTGTTTTCTCCCATCGAACAATATCCGACGAGCCGCGGGTTCGACAAATACTTTGGCACCATCTGGGGCGTGATCGACTTCTTTGATCCGTTCGCCATGGTGAGCGGCACAAAACCGATTACTACCGTACCGGCCAATTATTACCATACAGATGCGATCAATGACACAGCTGTGGCGTATATTAAGGAGTACACGACCGCCAAAGAACCTTTCTTCCTATACATTGCCCATAACGCGCCACACTGGCCGTTACAAGCGTTGCCGGAAGACATCGCGAAATATAAAAACACCTATAAAGGCGGATGGGATGCCATTCGCAAAGCACGCTATGAAAAGATGGCGAAACTAGGATTGATCGACACTAACACCACTAAACTCTCTCGCCGCTGGAAAGACGACCTTTCGTGGGAAAACAATCCTGACAAAACCTGGGATGCCGAAGCCATGGCCGTACACGCCGCTATGGTCGATCGTATGGACCAGGGCATTGGTCGAATTATAGAAACCCTGCGGCAATCCGGCCAGCTGGATAACACCGTCATACTATTCCTTTCAGACAATGGCGCCAGTGCCGAAAACTGCGCCGCCTATGGCCCAGGCTTCGACCGCCCCAGCGAAACGCGTGATGGCCGTAAAATCGTGTACGCTACGAAGAAAGAAGCCATGCCCGGTCCGCAAACTACCTACAGCTCACTGGGGCAGCGCTGGTCGAACGTGGTGAACACCCCGTACGAATACTGGAAAGCTGAATCGTATGAAGGTGGCGTGCGTACGCCACTTATCGCCTTCTGGCCCAAAGGCATGAAAGCAAAGAAAGGCAGTTACAGCAACCAGGTAGGACATGTGATGGATTTTATGGCGACGTTCACGGAACTGGCGGGTGCGAAGTACCCGGCGGCCTATGAAGGCAGGACAATTACTCCAACCGAGGGCATAAGCCTCACGCCATCGTTTTACGGGAAGCGCTCTGCAGGGCATAAAACATTGTTTAACGAGCATTTCGGTGCCCGCTTCGCCCGCCAGGGCGACTGGAAGCTGGTGAGCCTGAGCAACGACACCACCTGGCATTTGTACAACCTCTCTGCCGACAAAACCGAAATGCACGACCTCGCCGGGAAACACCCGGAGAAAGTGCAGGAACTAGCCGGGTTATGGCGTGAGTGGGCACTGACGCACCAGGTGCTGCCAAAGCCGGGGCGTAAATAATGTTAAAATAGTATCATTCACCCAATTTATCCATGATATAACACACTTACGGCAAACCGCATCCACCGTAGATCCTACCAGGATCCTTGCTACATCCTTGCTAAGTTGTTGCTAACACCCTGCTGAAACAGGGTGTTTTTAGCAAGGATACAGCAAGGATGTAGCAGGGATGTAGCAAGGATGCGGGCAGCCTCTGGAAGGAAAAATGATACTATTTGCTCAAAAGAGAGACTGGCGCTGAAGGGTGTGACACAACGGCGGCTGCATAGCGGGTTGAAGCTCGTTACAAAATGTATCTTTGTCGCGTGATTTACAGGACTATACGTAAGGAAGACAACGAGCACCTGGCCGTCATCATACGGGCCGGCATTGCGGAATTTGACGTACCCACAGAGGGTACTGCCTACACCGACCCCACCACCGATGATCTTTTTACATTGTTTCAGGCGCCGGGTTCCGCGTATACCGTGGCAGAAGAGCATGGCCTCATTCTGGGCGGATGCGGCGTTTACCCGACCGCTGGTTTGCCAGGTGGCTACGCGGAACTGGTACGTTTCTTTTTAGCGGCTGAAGCGCGCGGAAAAGGCATCGGGCGTTTGTTAATGGAGCGTACTTTTGACATGGCCCGTGAGCTCGGGTATACACACCTTTATATCGAATCGTTTCCTGAAATGAAGAAGGCAGTAGGGATGTACGAAAAAGCGGGCTTTAATTACCTGGATAAGGCGTTGGGTAACTCGGGGCATTATGCGTGTAATGTGTGGATGGTGAAGGCGTTATAGCCGCGAAAGCAAGTGGAGAAATAGATTTTCCCGTTACTAAATAAATTAGTAACTAGCGTTAAATGATTTCCCCATGAAAAAAAAGGTTTCGGTCAGCGATAGTGGAATACAATCGTCAGGATTGCCCAAAGATTATATGGAGGCTGTGGCTGAATATATATGGAATGGGTTCGACGCTGCTGCGACTGAAGTAGCGTTAATTTTTGACACTAATGAAATAGGATCTCTCAATAGCCTTTCTATTCGCGACAACGGTATAGGTATCGATGCCTCCTCACTTGAAGACACCTTCGGTAACTTCAACGATTCCATCAAAAGAAATACCTTTCAGAAATCATCATCAAATGTTAAAGGCAATAAAGGGAGGGGAAGATTTTCCTTCGTAGCTTTTGGCGGTAAAGCTATATGGGAAACCGTATTTTTCGATAAATTATCTGACAAATACCTCGAATACGATATCACGATCTCCCGGCACTCAAAAGACTTCTACGATCCACAGAATCAGAAAATCTCTGCTAGTAAACTAACTGGTACAACCGTTACAATTACCGATTTGTTTGAGGTCACCGGTTTTTCTTTCCAGTCTGAAGAATTTAAAAGTTTTTTGGCCAGGGAATTTGGATGGTTCCTTTTGCTAAATCAGGAAAAACAATACCAGCTTACAATTAATAGTATACCTGTAGATTATTCCGACCTAATCATAGAGAAGGACGTAACAGTTATGTCGATTAAAGGATCCGACGGTCAGGAAAACGTCTTCAAAGTAACATTCGTCAGATGGAAAGAAAAGATTGGTGATAAATTTTATTTTTACTTTCTTAACTCCGGACAGAGAGAAGTTTTCAAAGACCTGACCTCTTTTAATAATAACGCCATCGGTTTCAATCACAGTATATATGTAGAATCACGATACTTCGACAAGTTTAATGCGAATGACGAACAACATTCCCAAAACTTATTTGAAAACAACAGGCAAAATGGTGTTTTCAAAACATTGATGTCTGCATTGCACAATGTTGTTCGCCGCAAACAAAAAGAGTTTGTATATGGCGAAGCAGCGACGAAATTGATTGACACGTACGAGCGAAACGGAGCCCTTCCTACGTTCAAAAACAACAAATACGATCAAGCCAGGAGAATCGATCTGATTAATGTGGTAAAAAGCCTTTACTGTATTGAGCCGAAGATTTTCCAGGGATTGAACAAAGAACAACAAAAGGTCAGTATCGGCCTGATCAATATCCTTCTTGATACCGATGAAAGGGAACATATCATCGAGCTAATTGGCCAGATTATCACACTCAACTCCGACGAACGGCAGCAACTGCTGAGTGTACTCAGGAAAACAACAGTAAGCCGGATAGCGAACACAGTAAACCTTATAGAACAGCGGTTTAAAACAATCGAATTATTGAAAGCGCTGGTGTTCGATATGAAAAAATTTACGACGGAACGCGATCATCTTCAGAAAGCGATAGAAGAAAATTATTGGATACTTGGAGAACAGTATAACATGGTATCGGCGAATGAAGGTTTCAATAAATTACTTTCTGCATATAATACATTCCTCGAACAGGATCTGAAAGGAAGCAAAAACAAAGTATCGTCGCAGGAAGCCAACAGGCGACCCGACATCTTCCTGGCTAGAAAACGGGCTATTGATGACGTAGAAGACAGTCAACATTTAATGGAAGAGAACCTGCTCGTTGAATTAAAACGGCCGGATGTTGTGATCGGAAAGGAACAACTACGACAGATTGAGGACTATCTTGATATTATCCGCCATGACGTGTCCTTCAACTCTCAAAAAAGATGTTGGAAGTTTTTCATCATCGGTAATAAACTGGACAACTATGTTCATGATCAATATTTATCCCAGAAAGAAAAGGGAAAAAAATTCCTGGTGAAGTCCGTTCAAAATTTTGAGATATATGCATATAGTTGGGATGACATATTTATGATGTTCGATTTACGCCATAAATTCCTTGTCGACAACCTTGAATTTGATAAAAATGTTATTAGAAAGGAGTTGATTGAAAAGGGAATTAATATTTACGCTGCCACTACTGAATCAGCTAACATCATAGTACATGAATTGACTGCCGGAAAATAGACTGTTATTTTGCTATAACTTTCGCAGCTGCTCGTAAATAAACGCCGCCTTCCACAGGCAGTATCCCTGTTAAAATGTATCCAAAGCCGGTCTGGCACATGACTGCTCATTAGCGGGCGATTGAAGCCATTGTACTCGCGATTGGTGACTACATGCCAGTTCGTGATGAAGTATGCCTTTTGATTGACTTCCACCACAAAGCCTGTTGCGCTGCCGAGGTAAACGGTATCGGCGAAAATGCGCACCAGCAGGCTGGAGCGGCTTGCGTAACTTACCTGCTGTGCCACTGCGATATGTGCAAACAACATCAGGGCGAAAAATAGCTTCATGGTTTAAAGATACATAACAGCCCTGTACCTGCACACAATGATCTGCCATTTCAGCCGGCGAAAGCGATAGTTCAGGTTTCACACCCGATGTATGGGCTTGTTTTTTGTGCACTGGCAGGAATGAATCTCAAACGTAACATCTCGGGTATACTTTTTTTGCTGCTTATAAGCTTCAACCACGCCCAGGCGCAGGATACGATCCGTTTGTTTAAGTATGCCGGCAACCTGAAGCAGGTGAGAGTGACAATTGCCGGCCGCACCTGCCACCTGCTGTTCGATTCGGGTGGCGGCTTCACCTTACTTTCTCCGGAACTTGCAGCGCAGGCAGGCAAAACGCCGTACGGACAGATGAGTGGCTTTCGCATGTCTGGTGAGAAAATAAATTATCAGCGGATTGACAGTATCACGATAGCGATTGGCAAACTCGATCTGTTTCATCCGGAGATGGGTGTGTGGGACCTTATGAGCATCCTTCCTGACGGCTTACCAAAGATTGATGGCGTACTGTCATTGAAATCGTTTGAAGGGCGCGTAGTGGAATTGGATCTGGGGAAAGACATGTTGATCTTACATGATGAGGCGCCCAGGCCTGGCAACCAATCAGCCTGGCAATCCATCTCCGCACGCTTCGCTACCGGCAATGAGGGTAACGAACTGACAATATTTCTAAACATCCTGCGCAATAATCGTAACTACTGGTTCCTGTTCGATTCGGGCAACATCGGCGCGCCGCTTCTTTCTTCCGCGACGGTGAACGAATGGCGGCTGCCTGCTGATAGTACGGGGTTATACGTTACGGATCTTGCGCCTTTGGCAAAGCAGGTAAGTTGTGAAAAACGGGATATCCTTTACGATGGCGCGCTTAACTTTGGCATTATCAGCCAGCGTCGTTTTTTGCTGGACTTGCGAAAAAGAAAAATATGGATGCACATACGTCATTGATAAAAAAAGCCTGCGTACTAACTCGCAGGCTTTTCTCTATTTATTCATGGCTGAATTGCATATAGCCTACTCCAACACCAGCAGGTTCACCTCTTTATTCTTCAACCAATTGGCTTCTTTCAGTTTCTGCAGGTTGATCACGCCTACTACATAACGGTAAGTAGGTGACTCGTACTTTTCAGAAATGTTATAGAAAGCAGAAAGATCTACCTGGTCCGGCGATTTGTAGCGGAGATACACTTTCAGTTGCACATCATTGGTAAAGATGGGCGAATTGTTCTGGATGATTTTTTTGTATTCGTAACGATAGTTGTACAACAGTGCGGAAATGTCGGACAGCACGGCGCTACCGGTTGCAGTACCACCTGCACCTTTACCTACGAAGAACTGTTTATCGGTAAAAGCGCTTTCCAGCAAAATACCATTGTACTCATTGTACACATCATACAGCAGGTTGTGTTCTTTGATGAGGTGTGGCAATACGTAAGCGTTTACATGGCCGTTAGACCTGCGGCAGGAGCCGATCAGTTTGATCGTACAACCGCGTTGTTTCGCGAACTGGATATCGAAATCGTTCAGGTGGCTGATGCCGAAGTTGTATACTTCTTCCGGCTTCACGAACGTACCAAAAGCGTGCAGTAACAGGATCACGATCTTAAACTTCGGATCATGACCTTCGATATCGAGGGTGGGATCTGTTTCTGCGAAGCCCAGGTCCTGCGCCTGTTGCAGGGCAGTATCGAAGCTCAGGTTATCCTCAAATATTTTTGTGAGGATGTAATTCGTAGAGCCATTACAAATGCCTTCTACTGCATTCAGCAGGTCGTTATCGTAGTATTCTTCCAGGTTACGGATGATGGGAATACTCGCGCAGCTGGATGCTTCGTACAGGAACGGCACCCTATTCTCAACCTGAAGCTGGTAGAGGGCTGGCAGGTTTTCTGCGATCATGCGTTTGCTGGCGCTTACTACTGCTTTGCCGTTGCGTAATGCAGTGCTTACGATCTGGTAAGCATCTTCTGTATTGTTGATCAGCTCAACTACCACATCGATAGTGGGGTCGTTAAGGATGTCGTTAGGATCAGTGGTGAAATAGCTGGCGTCGATAGGACGAGCTTTGTTCGGATCCTTGATACAGATTTTTTTGATGCGGGCATTGATGCCTTTCGTTCTGTTCAATACTTCGTATAATCCCTGGCCTACTACGCCAAATCCGAAAATACCGAGGTTAATGATCTTCTTTTCCATACTTATTGTAATACAGTAATTTGTTTTCCTAATGGTTGATTCAGTTTATCGAGGGCCTGTTTCAGGTCGTTGATGAGGTCTTCCACATCTTCGATACCTACGCTCAGGCGAATGCAGCTATCCTGTAATCCCGCCTTGCGGCGAAAGTCTTCGGGAATGATGCGATGCGTCATCGTTACCGGGTGTGCCAGCATACTTTTTACGCCGCCGAAACTTTCGGCCAGCTTAAACAGTTTGGTGCTGTTCACGATACGGATCGCGTTTTTAATATGATCTTCCTTGAGCGAAAAACTAACGATACCGCCGTAGCCCTTTTGTTGCTTGCGGGCGATATGATGGTTCTTGTGCGTGGCGAGTCCAGGGTAAAACACTTTATCTACCGCGGGATGCTCGTTCAACCATGATGCGATGGCCAGTGCATTGGCACTTTGTTTCTCCAACCGCAACGCCAGCGTTTCTATCCCGCGAATCGTAAGCCAGGCCTCGAACGGACTGAGAATACTTCCGGAAATATTCTGGTTAAAACGCAGCTGATCAGCTAATACTTTTGAGTTTACCACTACGAGGCCGGCAATAACATCTGTATGCCCCGCGAGATACTTGGAGGCGCTGTGCACCACGATATCCGCACCCAGCGGGATGGGCTTTTGCACCAGGGGCGTCGACATCGTATTATCTACCACCAGCAGGATATTATGCTGTTTGGCGATCTTACCGATCGATTTGATATCGGATATCTTCAACGTAGGATTGGTGGGCGATTCGAGCCAGATGATCTTCGTTTTGGGTGTGATCTTTTCCAGCACTTTATCCGTATCCGACATATCAACGAAATTCACCTTGATACCGAAACGTTCGAACATCGAATGGAAGATCTGGAAGATACCGCCGTAAGTATCTTCTACTGCCATGATCTCATCACCGGTTTTTAAAAGCTTCAAAACCGCGTCTATCGCGGCCATACCGCTGGCGAATGCGAAGCCTGCGTAGCCTTCTTCGAGGCTGCAGATCAGCTCTTCAAGCACTTTGCGGGTGGGGTTATTGGCGCGCGAAAACTCGAACCCCTTGTTAATGCCGGGCGACTCCTGCACGAAGGTAGACGTCTGGTAGATCGGCACCGATATAGCGCCGGTCAGCTCGTCTACCGGAATGCTGTGAATCAACTGTGTGGATGGTTTCATAAACGGCTTAAATGATTGGTATGATTTACGAAATCGGGATTCCTGAATATAGATTATCCAAAGTAGGCGGGAACGTAGGGGCACAAAAAAAGCCCTTCCGTGGTTGGAAGAGCTTTATGCTGATATATAGCGATAAATTTAAAATCTCTGCCAACTTATCTTTCCCCGGTATAAAACCAGGGCCGGAATTAGCACCTTTTCCCGAATAAATCCGGAATGGTTGCTAAGGCTTCGCAGGGCCAGTACCCTCTGCCTTTCTGGATAAGTAAATATTTAAGAACTGCGGTGCAAAGTTAACGGACTAGTAAGCATATTTCCAAATATGGGCGGTAGGAATTTTTTAGACCAGGGGAAAAATACTACTTTGATGTAAAGAGATTGAACATGATGAATGCAATTGTTAACCCCGTCCTCACCGAGGCGCTGCTGCAATATATATGGCAGGCAGGCCTTTTCCACCAGGACAACCTCACGACCATTACCGGCGAGCCGGTACGTATTATTCGCACCGGCACGTTGAACCGGGACAGTGGCCCCGATTTCTCGGGAGCGCTGATAAAAGTCGGCAATATCATGTGGGGCGGCAATATTGAGCTGCACCTCCAAGCATCCGGGTGGTATAAACACCGGCATCAGCACGACCTCAACTACCGCAACGTGGTATTACACGTGGTTTTTGAATTGGATGCGCCTCCTGATAAGCTGCCGCCTATCCCCTGTATTGAGCTGCAAAACCGTATCCCTAAAATCCTGCTTGAACGTTATCAGAAGCTGATGCGCGAACAGCGGTTCGTACCCTGCGAGCATCAGGCGGCGCAGGTATCTTCACTGGTATGGAGCAACTGGAAAGAACGGATGCTCGCGGAACGGTGGGAGTCGAGGGCGGCGGTGTTTGGCGGCTGGCTGGAGCAAACCCGCGGCAATTGGGAAGAAGTTTGTTTCCGCGCCGTAGCCCAGGCCCTCGGTATGCCTGTAAACGCCACGCCCTTCCTGCAGCTAGCCAGCATCACGCCCCACCTGATGCTCGTTCGGCATAAGCCCCACTTATTTCAACTGGAGGCCCTGCTATTCGGCCAGGCCGGCTTATTAGAGGGCGACATGCCCGATGCTTATTCGCGAAAACTGGCGCAGGAGTATGCCCATTTGCGACGTAAATACCGGCTACAATCCATGCCAGGTCACCTTTGGAAGTTTCTGCGGATGCGGCCGTCCTCCTTCCCGACGCTACGTATAGCCACGCTGGCAGCACTTATACATCAAACCAGTCATCTGTTTTCAAGGTTACTGGAGACTGACCACCCCGAGGAGCTTTTTCATGTTGAGTTGTCGCCGTACTGGCAGCAACATTACCGGTTCGGCAAAACCATGGACAAGCCGGCGGGAATCGGCACTGTAGCCATCCGGAATTTACTGGTGAACACCGTTTGTCCGTTACTATACCTGTATGCAAAACATAACAAAGTACCGCATCTGCACTTAAAAGCATTAAGGTTGATAGAAGGCCTGGAGCCGGAGGACAATGCCATTACCCGCAACTGGGAGACAATCGGCATCAAAAGCGAAAACGCGGTGGATTCACAGGCGTTGCTGCAGCTAAAGCAGCATTATTGTGAGCAGAAGCGGTGTTTGGAGTGCGCCGTGGGGACGAAGTTGTTAAGGGGGTAGGGTTGCTTCAGGTTGCAGAGGTTTGCGAAGCGCTTACACTGCTTTGCTGTCAGGTTACAAGGGTTTGCCAGCCGCTTACAGCAGTTAGCCTCCCCAAAAGCAAAAGCCGCCCCAATCGGCGGCTTTTGTTAATGCATTGCGTAAAACTACCAGTTAAACTTCACATCCTGCACGATATCCGGGTGGAGGCTTTTGGCCACGGGGCAGGTGAGTGCGGTGCGCTCCAGGATAGCGCGTTCCTTCTCACCCAGGCCATGGCCTGCGGGGAAAGTGATCTCCACGTTCACTCCTGTGATCCTGCGCGGGTCAGTACCCATAATTTTCAGGATGCTGATCTTCGTGCCATCAATATTCCAGTTATGTTGTTTGGCGCTGATGCCCATAAGCGTCATCATACAGGACCCCAATGCGCTCGACACCAGGTCGGTGGGAGAAAAACGTTCGCCCTTACCGTTATTGTCTACCGGTGCGTCCGTTTCTACTACGGTGCCGGAACGTACGTGTGTGGAGGTGGTCCTCAGTTCGCCATTGTATACTATCTCTGCGGTTTGCATTTACTTACGTTTTAAAACGTAAAATAAAGGGAAAAAACGGAGATACGGGCAACGTTTTGGCCCTAATTTATGTATGTTTGTATAGGAATAAAACATAAAACGTAAAGGCGCGTTTATAAAATATAATCCACCCGACTGTGAAAAAAACATACTTAATCTTACTGTTACTGCTCGCAGGTGGTACCTTGCAGGCACAAAGCAGCAAACAGACCAAAAAAGAAGAAAAGGAGCAGAGGAAACTAAAGCGCATTTCACTGTTTAAGGAAATTGAGGAGGGTGAAAATACCTACAACCGCGAATTTTCCATGGGCGGGCGCCTAAATACGGACGGGTGGAGCGGTTTCCTGGAACTGGGTTATAAAAAGACCCGTACCACCACCAACTACTTCCAGTTCGAATTTGCCGAAAAAAAGCACCCTAAACAGGACCGTGCTACCAATACCATCACTACCAACTTCGGCTGGTTCAACACCAACCCATACGTATACGGCAAACAAAACAACTTTTTTCAGGCTAAATTCGGTGCCGGCCAGCGTAAACTGATCGGTGGCAAAGGCAATAAAAACGGCGTGGAAGTGACCGGCGTGTATTACGGCGGCATCTCCTTCGGCCTTATGAAGCCTTATTACCTCGACCTCATGGAAACGCCCAACGACGTTAACAACCGCGAACAAACCAAATACACTTTCGAAGATCGCGACCGGTTCCTTAACCGTGAGCTGATCTACGGCGGCGGTGGCTTCTTCAAAGGTTGGGGTGAACTTAAGTTTGCACCAGGGCTGCACGCTAAATCCGGCCTCCGGTTCGACTGGGCCAGGTTCAATGACGTGATCAGCGCCTTGGAAGTAGGTTTAAATGCCGAAATTTACTCGAAAGAGGTGCCAATCATGGTGGAATATGATCCTAAACGCTTCTTTTTCAATGCTTACTTATCTTTACAGTTCGGAAAGCGCTGGAATAAGTAACTTTGCGTTTTAACAAAGCTAGGAATTGAGATGCAAGAACTACCCGTTATAGCAGCCGAACCAGCTGCACCAAGAGTGAAAAAGCCCGACTGGCTGCGCGTAAAGCTTCCCATCGGAGAAAGTTACAGGCAGGTAAGGAACCTGGTAGATACCCATAAATTACATACCATCTGCGAAAGCGGAAACTGTCCCAATATGGGCGAATGCTGGGGAGCCGGCACCGCCACCTTTATGATATTGGGTAATATCTGTACCCGCAGCTGCGGCTTCTGCGCAGTAGCCACCGGCCGCCCCGAAGCGGTTGATTGGGACGAACCACAGCGTGTTGCCGAAGCGATCATGCTGATGAAGGTGAAACATGCGGTAATTACCTCGGTAGACAGGGACGAATTGAAGGACGGCGGCTCCATCATCTGGGCCAACACCATCAAAGCCGTACGCGCCCTGAACCCGACCACTACCATGGAAACGCTGATCCCCGACTTCCGCGGACAGTGGGAAAACCTTCAGCGCATTATCGAAGTAGCCCCGGATGTGGTAAGCCACAACCTGGAAACGGTAGAGCGCCTGACCAAACAAGTAAGGATCCAGGCTAAATACCACCGCAGCCTGGAAGTGATCCGTCGCCTGAAAGAAGGCGGTATGCGCACGAAGAGCGGCATTATGCTGGGCCTCGGTGAAACCAAAGAAGAAACGCTCCAGAGCATGCAGGACCTCCGCGACAACGGTTGTGATGTAGTAACCCTCGGCCAATACCTGCAACCCACTCCCAAACACCTGCCGGTAGTACGCTTCGTACACCCCGACGAGTTTGCGGAACTGCGCGAAGCCGGTTACGCCATGGGCCTCGACTATGTAGAAGCGGGCCCGCTGGTACGCTCGTCTTACCATGCAGAAAAACACATCTTCAGCGGAAGAAAATAGGTTTAAATGATATAGAGAACGGCCGGTACTGGAGTACCGGCCGTTTTTGTTTTATTAGATCTTTACTTCCTTAAATACTGCTCCGGCTCCTCCGTCACGTTCACCTTATACTTCAAGTCAAACACACCCCATTCCTTGAAATTTCGCATGCCTTCATCAAGGGTCATCGCGTTTTCTTCGGAGAAGCGTTCGGGTTCGCAGCTGCCATCGTCTTCCCAGAAGCATACAGGGCAGATTTCCAGCTGCTCGCGGCGGGATATGGTGCGGTAACCACAGCAGCAGCAAGGTTCGTATAACAGCGGGGCGCCATCGATCTCGATCGGCTGCTGTTGATGTTGTGAGAGTTTTTGTTCGATGTATTCATTCGTTACCGCCAATAACTGCGACCGCAGGTAATGCACGGCATCCAGTTCTTCCGTAATGTTGCTTTCATCTGCCAGTCCGATCGTAGTGGCGATCGCTTTTCGTTCGGCGGCGGACAATTGCGCCAATCTTTGCCTGGCAAGCAGTTCCTCGGCATCTTCTCTTGGTATACGCGTCTTCATGTGCCCTTGGTCTATATATTTCATGGAAAATTAGCTATTAAATTTTACAAGCGGAAAAAATTGCTCCGGCCCCTATCCTATTTTCGCAGCATGAAAACGTCTCGCATCCTCATCATCGCGCTTACCTTTTTCTGCTGTTCCGCTCAGGCGCAATTACGCTGGCAGCCGTCCGAAAAACATAATGCCGGCCTCCCGTCAACCGTACGTGTTTATGAGACGACCGATTCGCTCGATGGCAAGGCTTTTCGGGCGTTTTACCTGGAGGCTGATCTGCACGATGAGCGGCTTCAGTTTTATACGAAAGTAGGTAACGGTAAACGTTACACGCCCACGCAGTACGCCACCCAGGAAGGCAGCGATGTACTGGCAGTAGTCAACACTACTTTCTTTTCCTTTGCTGATAACAGTAACCTGAACCTGGTAATACACGATGGCAAAGTGTTGGCCAACAACCCCAAAGCCCATTACAAAAAACGCTCCGCGACTGACAGTGTGATGGTATACCCCACCCGCGGGGCTTTCGGCATCGATAAACGCCGTAACGCAGATGTAGCCTGGGTTTACAACGTAGGCCGCAAACAACGGGCATATGCATATGACATGCCCAACACGGCCGCAAAGGAACCTGGTAAAAAAGGCGGCCATCGCTGGAAGATGAAAGAGGCCGTAGGCGGAGGACCGGTATTACTGAAAGACGGGCAACCTTTTATCACGTCAAAAGAAGAAGACCGCGCCGGCGGCCTGGAAGCCATGCACCCACGTACCGCCATCGGCTACACGAATACAGGTAAACTCTTCATCCTGGTAGTAGAAGGCAGAAACAAAGGCATTGCAGAAGGCGCCAACTTCCCACAGATGGCAAAGATATTCGCCGACCTGGGCTGCGTGGAAGCCTTGAACCTCGACGGCGGCGGATCCTCCTGCCTGTGGGTCAACAATCAAAACACGATTAAAACAGCCGACAAAGAAGGCCAGCGCCCGGTACCGGCGGTGTTGATCATTAAAAAGAAGTAGTCATTTACCGGACCTCAACGCCAGCACCCCATACCGGCGGTGCTGATCATCAAAAGAAATGGCTATCAGACATCAATACTGATCATTAAAAAAGAACTAATCATTTCCCTGGCCATTCTCATTAAAAGCCAGCGCACCCAACCGGCGCGTTGATCATCGAAAGAAATGGCTATCAGACATCAATACTGATCATTAAAAAGAAATAATCATTTCCCCGGCCTCCTATGCCCTTCCTCATCAAACGTTTCATGCAGGTGCCATTCGGTGTAACCTGCCATCAGCAAGGCGCAGATAATGACCGGACCGATAGTAAGGTACAGGAAGATGTCTGTCTGCGTTTCGAAGATCAACCCCATGGCTAATCCTACGGCCAATAAAATCAATCCGCCGCGTCGTGAGAACCAGGCGGCGTATTGATTGGCACTGTCCCACATCTCTTTGTTTTGGGTAGATAAAAAGGTGCGGTAACCGTACCATGTTTTGGTGGTTTTAGGCGGGAACCTGCGAATCAGGAAACCCATCATGAGGAACAACAAACCGGCCAGTATGCTTGCATTGAACCAGGGGCTGGATACCAACTTTTCCATAGTGGATAGCGTTTAAACAAAAATGTCCCTCGTGCCATAAGCAGCAAGGGACACTTCCATTATCTTAATTTACGGAATTTATTGGTTTTTGGTGCTATCTGTGTTGTTTGATTTCTTTTTTACCAGGCCATTCAACGCCCCTTTCAGCGAATTGGTCGCAGCCTTACCGGCGTTTTGCAGATTGCCACCACTTGTCGTGGAATCTTTTTTGCCGAGCAACTGGTTTTTCACTTCATCCTTCAACGCGTTTACCGCCTGGTTTTTCACGGAATTGAGCGTATCTCTTGCTACTGCTTTAGCGGAATCTACTTTCGCTTTCACGATAGCGGTCGCCTGGTTTTTCAGGTTGGTCGCCACGCCGGAAACGGATTCCTGCAAATCGGTTTTCATAGAAGGCCTGGTGATGCTGCCGCCCATGGCGACCTGCAAGTGAACGCTATCACTCAGTTTCACCGGGATGCCTTTATTGTTCGCCTGCGACACCATGTTATCGATCAGCGAAGTGCCTTTAGCACCGATCACGCTGCGCGGCAGGGCTATCTGCAAGGTATAATCGAGGGTCTGATCGAAGCCATGGGAACCACCTACCAGCATATTCATGTTGCCGAGTTTTACGCGGAACGGATTTACGGTCACACGCCCATTCTGGAAAGCAATATAGTTTTTGATATCTCTCACAGAAATGTCCTGTAAGGCCGCTATGTTCAGCTGATTGGCGAGTTGGTCAAGCGGGGCGAACTTCTTCAGCACACCCTGGATCAGTAACAGGTTGCCTTCACCGTTGAGGCTATTGAGCACCGGCGACATATCTTCTCCCAGTTTACCGTTAACGGTTAACTTCGAACTGATTTTACCCCCCAGGAACTGCGCGATCGGCATCAGTTTTTGTACGGTATTAAAAGCCAGGAAGGTTTGCTGGATGTCTAACTCCTTCACGTCATAAGTAAGCGCGATCTCCGGATTCTTTTTGCTGTTTTTGGTGGAATAGCTACCGCTGATGTCCATCGCACCCTGCAGCGCATTACCTTTTACATGGTCGAGCTGTACGGCCTGGTCGGCAATTCTAAGGTTGCCGCTCAGGTTTGTGAGGTCCAGTTTATCGTAATGTACTTTACCTGCTTTGGCAGTAATGTTAAAGTCGAGGTTACCCGGTACCACGAACGGCTCCGAAGCTGTTTTCACGGTGTCCGCCGCCGCTGGTTTAGCCGCAGTGGGTTCGCCGGTAGCCATCCATTTATCCAGGTTGATGTAATCCGCCGCCAGGTCGAGGTGACCGTTCAACGGATCGTTTTTAAGTACATAGGCCAGCGCGTTATTCACTTCGCCGGTGGCGTTAAAGTTCGTGCCCAGGTACTGACCGGCAAATTGTTTTACGCTGAGGTTCTTCGGCGTAAATTGCATCAGCAGGTCGCTCACTTTCACACCATCGGGATAATCTTTACTGCTATACAACATGTTTTTGAGAATGATGGCTCCCTGTGCGTCGAACTTCTCGTACTGCGATTTCTCAATGGCAGAAAGGTTGCCTTTCGCCGCTATGTCCGCATCGAGCAATCCTGCCAGCTTTGTACCGGGTTCCAGTTTATAGAACTGGTTAACGGTGGAGAGGTCCAGTTTCGCTTTGGCAGCCGCATCCACATACAGATCGGAAACGGGTGTTTTCAGCAGCAGTCGCATATCTACAGGAGCATTATCCATTTCCAGATGCGCCTGCGGCATGTTTACGACGGTATGATCGGGCACGCCATCCGGGTTGGTAACGTCCACGACGAGCTGAATGTTTTTGATCGGTTTAGGTAAGTCGGGGTATTGTACAAAACCATTTTTGATAGACAGGTTGATGCCGAATCCGGGCATCATGGCAGGTGTATATTCCCCTTTCACATAACCGGAAAAGGCGGTGCTGCCGCTGGTTTTTATCTTGGCAAGATCTGCTGCAAATACGCTCGGCACCAGGGAAAGGATGTCTTTGAAATCAGTAGACGGCGCTTTGAATTGGATGTCCATCCCGTAGGTAGAATCGGTCAGCAACCGGAAGAAGCCTTCTGTAGCGAGCTGCAGGTTGTTGATCGCGATCTTATCGGTCTTAAAACTATACGTACTCGTTTTGTTATCGATGTTCACATCCGCATCCATACCCGCTTTTACATTATGCAGGTACGGTATCAGTCCAGACAAAAAGCTGATGCCGCCAATGTTTGTTTTTGTTTTCAGCGTAAACACATCCTGGGTAAAATCACCTTTGCCGGAGTGGTCGAGGTCATCGATCTGCAAGGTCATATTGCCCTGGCGGTCGGCGTAGGTGATGTAGGCATCCTCGATCGCATATTGCTGAAGGCTCAACGCAAATTCTCCCGAGGCAGTATCGGTCTTTTCAGGCTCGGTGGCGGTTGTTGTATCAGGTTTCATGATATCCCAGTTCACGCGGCCGTCTGGATTCACAATAGCGTGAATGCGCGGGTTTTTCACCAGCACACTGTATACTTTAATATTATCCCCTTTGATGGCACTCATCAGGTCCATAGCCGCTTCTACACGGTGTACGGCAATAAGGGTATCTCCTTCGAAAGGCGCCAGGCCCGTTACGTGAAAGTCGACCAACGCCACCGCCAGGCGGGGGAAACGACGGATCAGGCTTATATCCACGTCTTCAAAATCCACCTTGGCGTTCAGTTGTTTATTCAATTCCTCTTTCACCTTAGCCATAATTTTACCCTTAAACAAGTAAGGAATGGCGATGAGTAAGGCTATTAAAACGACGAACGTAATCCCTGTCCACTTAAATATCTTTTTAAGTTTCAGCTTCATAGGTATGCTTGATTTTTGAGATAATGCATGAAGATATAAATTTTCCCTGTAAACGGTAATCGGGCTGCCGTATTGCGAAAGGCCTGCAATTCGTACTTTTGCAAAGGAACAGCTAAATTATCATGACACCAGAACGTACCGAAAGATTAACGACAGCTTTAAATAACAGACAAACAAACCTGACGGTAGTGCTGGAAAACGTGGAGGACCCGCACAACATTTCCGCCGTAATGCGTACGGCCGATTCAGTGGGCATACAGGACATTTACGTGCTTACCACGTTGATACCCAGGCATAAAAACTATGGTCATCGCAGCTCGTCCAGCGCTAAAAGGTGGCTCACGATACATGAATTTGACAATACGGAAGAGTGTATAGCCGCCCTGCGCAAACGGTACGACCGCATCCTCACCACGCACCTAAGTTCAGACGCCATCAGCCTGTATGATATTGATTTTAAGGAATCGATAGCGCTGGTGTTCGGCAGTGAACGTTTTGGCGTGAGTGAAGCCATGCAAAAGGCGGCCGATGGCAACTTCCTGATCCCACAGCTGGGCATCATCCGTTCCCTGAACATTTCGGTGGCCTGTGCGGTAAGCATCTACGAAGCCATGCGCCAGAAAAAACTGGCCGGCCACTACGACCAAAGCTACATGCCGAAAGAACAATACGACTTGCTGGCAACGGATTGGGGACTGAATGAAGCGTAACCTGGTCACCATTAAACGAGCGCACATGAGCAAAATTTGCCTGATCACTACTACTTTACTGCTATGCACCTGCATGGCTTTTAGCCAAAGGCCGATTCCCAGCCTTAAAATAGACGAACTGGAAAAGCTGGTGCAATCCGGCGATACATCGTATGTGCTCAACCTCTGGGCCACCTGGTGTGCACCCTGCATACAGGAAATACCGGACTTTGAACGGCAGGCAAGGGAGCTGAAAGACAAACCCGTAAAGTTCATTTTCGTCAGCCTGGATATGAGCGACGCCTATCCCCGCGATATTGCCGCCTTTGCCAAACGCCGCAGGATACGCTCCTCCATCGTATGGCTGAACGAACCTAACGCCAACTCCTTCGCCGCCCGCATCGACCCGCGGTGGAAAGGCAGTATTCCCTGCACGATTTTCATCAACCCTAAGAAAGGTTATCGCAAATTTGTAGAGGGACAAATCACTAAAGAAGAATTGAAGAAAGAAGTTGATGCGCTGTTATAAAGGCAGCCTGTTCAGCTCCTCCACCACATTGCTGATCGGTAACCCCATCACATTATAAAAACAGCCGTTGATCTTATCGATCCCCACCGCACCGATCCACTCCTGGATGGCGTAGGCGCCTGCTTTATCGTAGGGTTTATAATTATCTACATAGTATTCGATCTGCGAACGCAATAAAGGCTTGAAGTGTACTTCCGTAATTTTGAAAAACTCACGGCTGCCATGTTTGTGTTTGATCACCACGCCGGTAATCACTTCATGCGTTTGCCCTTCCAGCGACATGAGGATGTCGACTGCATCGTCGCGATCTTTGGGCTTGCCAATGACCGTACGGTTTAAGATCACCACGGTATCGGCCGCAATGATGATATCATCTTCGTGGCAGAGCGGTTGTACTGCTTCGGCCTTTTTACGGGCGATATGCACGGGAATAGAAGATATGGGCAGATTGGGAGGATACGTTTCAGCGGTTTCCACAACTTTCACCTCGAACGGTATGCCGGCCTGCTCCAGTAACTGCTTACGACGCGGGGACTGGGAAGCCAGGATAACAGGCTTTCCTGAATACATTACAATAACAATTTAAAGAAGATCATGGATAAGATGCCCGTAAGCATCAATACCTTCACCAGCGAGCTTACGCGGTGATAATGCTCCGGCAGATGCGCCTTACGCAGTAATTGCAGGATGTAAAACGCCGGCGCCTGTACGAATAACAACAGGTAACCGATCGCCCAATACCAGCCTATCACACCAATACGAATTTCCACCAGTATAATTAACCCTTGCAGGGCCAGTAACATTGCATAACACAGACGTTTGGCCGGCTCCACACCCCAAACGATAGGAATGGTGCGGCAACCGTCTTTGCTGTCGCCAATCATATCTTCCAGGTCTTTCACCACTTCGCGCACCATGGATATGATGAAAGCAAAGAAGGCGTACACACTGATGATCTGTATCAGCTTACGACCTGCCGGCGACAGGATGGCCTCGAAGCTCTCATAGATCTGACGTTCGTAAAAGCCTACCACCACCACAGATAACGCCGTGAGGAAGGAGATAACGATGTTGCCGATCAGCACCTGGCGCTTGAACGAGGTGGAATAAAACCAAAGTAAC
Source organism: Chitinophaga horti (assembly GCF_022867795.2). NCBI lineage: Bacteria > Pseudomonadati > Bacteroidota > Chitinophagia > Chitinophagales > Chitinophagaceae > Chitinophaga > Chitinophaga horti. Next base: position 3,921,046 of record NZ_CP107006.1, read on the forward strand.
AACGACGAAAGTACCTGCACAAAGCCCAGGTAAATCTGCCCGATGTTCCAGGCAAGGATGAAGCCCATGGATACGCCGGTCATATTTAATATGGTATGCCAGGCCATGGCCCAGCGGCGGCTGATGATCTTATCGACCACCATTTTGTCGGGCTTGTTTACAATATCTATGTTGATATCGAAGTAATCGTTGATGATGTAACCTGCAGCGGCCACGATCACGGTACTTAATACGAGTACGATGAAGTGCGGCAGGGGCAGTGAAGGCTCGCTGCCATTGTAACGCAACACGGGGGCTACTACACAGTATTGCAGCAGGAATTGCGTGAGCGCTATGTAAATGAGGTTCGGATACCTGATCAGTCTTAAAAATGCTGCCAGTAGCTTCATATTGTTTTCGACGGTTGCAGGCAAATGTAAGGGAAAATTATTTGGAGGCGATGGAGTCGTCGATGATCCAGTGGCCGTTGAGTTTCAGCACCTTTTCAATCACGTCACGAACGCAGCCATGGCCGCCGTTGAGCGGGGAAATATAGCGGGATATGCTCTTGATTTCCGGGCAGGCGTCGGCGGGACAGGCGGCCAGTCCGACCAGCTTCATCGGCTTATAGTCCGGAATATCGTCCCCCATGAACATCATTTCCTCCCAGCGAAGGTCGTGCAGCAGGGCATACTCTTCCAGCTGCTCTTTTTTATCGTACACGCCGGTGTAGATATCTTTGATACCCAGCCCCTGTAGCCTGCTGATCACACTTTCTGACTTGCCGCCGGAGATGATCACTACACGGTAGCCCATCTTCACAGCCAGTTGCAGGGCGTAACCATCTTTAATGTTCATTTTACGGGACAGTTCACCGCCGGGCAGCAGTTGCACGGTGCCATCGGTCAGCACGCCATCCACATCAAATACAAAAGTTCTAACAGGCTTGAAAAGTTCCAGTACGTTCATTGCGCTACAGTTCTGAGTGCGCAAAAATAGTTATTTGGCAGAGATTAGCCGGTGAAAGTTATAGATGCTCTCCGACAGCACCGGGTAAATGCGCTGCATTTCCGGGTATCTCGACAGCTGGGCCAGGTGTAAGTCCATCGTAGATTGATCGTTCCGCAGGGCCGGGCCGGTTTGTACCTGCTCTGGCGCAAACTTCTCGAGCCGGGCGAAGGTTTCGGCAATGAGGGGCTGCAGTAACTGGAAATCGAGTTGTTCCTTTTCACAGAAGGACTTCGCCAGGGCCACCAGGTGGTTGGTGAAGTTGTTGGCGAACACGGCGGCCAGGTGCATTTGCAGCCGCTGTTCAGAGTCCATCACGGTGATGTTGCCCGAAATGCTCTGGGCCAGGGATTGCAGGCGGCGCAGTACATCGTCGGCCGCGGCCTCTATTAATAATGGTATAACCGGGTAACTTTTATTTTCCTTGCGGATGGATTGCAGGGGGTAAATCACCCCGGTGGCGGTAGATATCTTATTGATCGCTGCGAGTGGAACAGCGCCGGCAGTATGCGCCACGATGCGCCGGCCGAGGCGTAGCTGATCGTTCAGTTCGGGTAATACGGCATCGCTCACCGCCAGCAGGTACACGTCTGCCTCCATATTTATATCTAGCAGGTCGGCAGCGTGACTGGCACCGAGCACACCGGCCAGTTCGGCGGCATGTTCCTTTTTGCGGCTGATCACCTGTTTTACGGAATGGCCGTGCAGCTTTAGCTGGGTGCCAAAACAGTGCGCTACATTCCCGGAACCGATAATAACTATATCCATCTGGCTTGTATTTTAAAATATTATGCTTGGCTACCCATCCGCCCGGGCGGAGCCATGGAGCGGGCTTAACCACAGATACGCGTCCAATTTACAACCCTTTGGGATTTCGCCCCTATTTTTTATATCAGCCTACTTTTATATACTTGCAAAATCCGGATGTGTATCTTTTTACGATATTTTCCGTATTATATTATAATAAAGCTGGCGTTTCATGGCAAAAAATCTGGTTATAGTAGAGTCCCCGGCGAAGGCTAAGACTATCGAAAAGATACTGGGTAAGGACTTCGAAGTTACCTCCTGCTTCGGTCACATTCGCGACCTGGAGAAGGATGATATGGGTATTGATATCAAAAATAATTTCAAACCCAAATACATCATCCCGGAGGAGAAGGAGAAAGTGGTAAAGGACCTGAAAAAGATGGCCAAAGACGCCGACGAGGTGTGGTTAGCAACGGATGAGGACCGTGAAGGGGAAGCTATTTCCTGGCACCTGGCCGAGGTGTTGGGCCTGGACCCGGACACGACCAAACGTATTGTGTTCCATGAAATTACCAAACCGGCCATCGAGAAAGCGGTGAACCAGCCCCGCCTGCTCGATATGAACCTTGTAAACGCCCAGCAGGCCCGCCGTATCCTCGACAGGATCGTAGGTTTTGAACTGTCGCCGGTGCTTTGGAGAAAGATGAGCATGCGTAATTCGCTCTCCGCAGGCCGTGTACAATCCGTAGCCGTTCGACTGATCGTGGAGCGCGAAAGAGAGATCAACGCCTTCTCCACCACCAGCAGCTTTAAACTAGAAGCCTTCTTTAGTGCAAAAGATATTTCCGGCAAAAGCGTAACGTTTAAGGCCGAGGGTGCCCGTTATAAAACGGTGGAAGATGCGGAAAAGTTCCTGGAATCATGCGTTGGCGCAGGTTACTCCGTGAAAGACATCCAGGTAAAACCAGGTAAAAAATCGCCGGCCGCACCATTCACTACTTCTACCCTTCAACAGGAAGCCAGCCGTAAACTGGGCTACAGCGTATCTAAAACAATGCTGCTCGCCCAAAAGCTGTACGAAAGCGGTAAGATCTCCTATATGAGGACCGACTCCGTAAACCTGTCTGAAACCGCGATGGCCGACATCAGCAAAGAGATCAACGGCCAGTACGGCGAAAAATACTACCAGGCACGTAAGTATAAGAATAAAAACGAAAGCGCACAGGAAGCGCACGAAGCCATCCGTCCCACCTACATGGAAAACCATACAGTGGATGACAGCGATACGCGCCGCCTGTATGAGCTGATCTGGAAGCGTACCATCGCCAGCCAGATGAGCGACGCCGAACTGGAAAAAACAATCGCCAAGATCGATATCAGCACCAATCATGAAGAGCTGACTGCCAGCGGTGAGGTGTTGAAGTTCGATGGCTTCCTCAAAGTGTACCGCGAAGACCGCGATGACGAGGACCTGCACGAAGAAGAGGAACAGGAAGGCGTGCTGCCTCCACTGGCCGTAAAACAGGTGCTGGACCTGCGCGAAATGAAGGCGACCGAAAGGTTTACACGCCCTTCACCACGCTACACGGAGGCCAGTCTCGTAAAGAAACTCGAGGAGCTCGGCATCGGCCGCCCATCCACCTACGCGCCCACTATCACTACGATCCAGAAGCGTTCGTACGTAGAGAAGCGCGACAAGGAAGGTGTTAAAAGAGAGTTTCGTATCTTAATATTGAAGTCGGACAAGATCGAAAAGACGAGCGACGCCGAAAACACCGGCGCCGAAAAAGCAAAACTCTTCCCGACCGATCTTGGCATGATAGTTACTGACTTCTTAAACCAGTATTTCGATTCCGTAATGGACTATGGCTTTACCGCCAAAATCGAAGGCGAGTTTGACGACATCGCAAATGGTAAGAAGGTCTGGAACAAAATGCTGAACGAGTTCTATAATCCTTTCCATAAAGACGTGGAAAACACGCTCGAAAAAGCGGAAAGGGTGAAAGGAGAACGTCAGTTAGGTACCGATGCGGAATCCGGTAAACCGATCGTGGCACGCATGGGCCGCTTTGGACCAATGATCCAGATCGGTAGCGTGGAAGATGAAGAGAAGCCACGCTTTGCGAAGCTGAAAAACACCCAGAGCATCGAAACCATTACCATGGAAGAAGCCATGGAGCTGTTTAAACTGCCACGCAACCTGGGCGTTTTCGAAGGCGAAGATGTAGTCGTAAATATCGGACGCTTCGGCCCCTACGCCTCTCACGCCAAACAGTTCTACTCCCTTAAAAAGGAAATGGACCCTTACACCGTGGAGCTGGAAGAAGTAGCCCCGCTGATCGTAGAGAAACGCACCGCTAAGTCTGAACGTACCATCAAAGTATTCGAAAAAGAAAAGATACAAATCCTGAAAGGCCCTTACGGACCGTATATTAAACAGGGATTGAGGAACTTCAAGATACCGAAAGAAAGGATCGACGCCGCTGCAGACATCACCCTGGAAGAAGCCAAAGCCATTATCGAAGATGTAAAGGCCAATCCACCCAAAAAGAAAGCTGCGGCAGGCAGGAAGAAGAAATCGGAATAATTGATAGCTGCCAAACCCATATCAACGACGAACGCATGCGTGAAACGAAAGAAATAAACGCCTTGTTCCACCTGCTGGACGATCCCGACCAGGAGGTGTATGATACAGTGGCCAGCAAGATACTGCTGTTCGGAAAGGAGATCATCCCTAACCTGGAACACCTTTGGGAAACTACCCTCGACGAAGGCATCCAGGAAAGGATAGAAATGCTGATCCACCGCGTTCATTATATGGACCTGCAGGAAGCACTCACCGACTGGTCTAACAGCGAAACGCCCGACCTGATGAAAGGTGCGATATTAGCCGCCCGTTACCAGTTCCCGGACCTGAGCCCTGCACCTATCGTGGCAGAAATCGAACGTATCAAAAGGAACATCTGGCTCGAACTTAATAACTACCTCACCCCGCTGGAGCAGATCAATGTGTTGAACAGCATGATCTATAACTACTTCGGGCTTAAAGGCGAGGAAATATCTTACCAGCGTAAGAACCAGTTCTTTATTAACCAGGTGATCGAAGGCAAAAAGGGTAATCCCGTTACGAACGGTATTATCTATCAAAGCCTTTGCGCCATGCTGGACCTGCCGGTATATGCGGTTAATATTCCCAGGCAGTTTATCCTGGCGTATTACGACAGCTTCTACGACTTCTCCGGCCCTGAGAACGACGACTTCCGCATCTTGTTCTTCATCGATCCCATACAGGGGCAGATCTATACACAACAAGACGTGGAAACGTACTTCCGCCGCGTAGCTGTTCAACCACTGCCCTCCTATTACAGGCCGCAGTCGAACAAACGTATCATCCAGTTTTTGCTGGAGGAGCTTGGCAAGTGTTTTCAGAACGATAAAGACCAGTATCGCCACGACGAACTCCTGAACCTGGCGCAAATCGTACAGCCTTAAAAACAGCCTTATCTGCATAAAAAAGAGGGAACATGTTCGCTACATGTTCCCTCTTTTAATTTTGTGACCAGCTTCGGGTATTTTCCCCAGCCGCCGTTGTGTCACTCACTTCAACCGCATCACTTAACTCTGCGGCTTATAATATTTCATCGCCTCTGGTAACAGGCGTTTAATTTCCGAAATACGTCTGTCATCGCTCGGGTGCGTGCTCAGGATCTCTGGTGGCTTGTTACCGCCTGATGCTGCGGCCATACGCTGCCAGAAGCCTACGGCTTCATTAGGGTTGTAACCTGCCAGCGCCATGAAAATCAGGCCTAAACCATCCGCTTCCAGCTCGTTCTGGCGGGAATAAGCATTAAGCCCTAACGGACCACCAATGTTGAATGCCTGTAAAAAGATGTTCTGCGCCTGTACGTTTTTGCTCAGCGCAACGGAACCAGCTACCTGGATGCCTTGTGCTACCATGCCCTGGCTCATACGTTCGTTACCGTGGCGGGCAATCGCATGCGCGATCTCATGGCCCATAACACATGCCAGTGCCGTTTCATTTTTGGTAACAGGCAACAGGCCTGTATACACTACTACTTTACCACCCGGCATACACCATGCATTCACCTGGTCGTCCTGCACGAGGTTGAACTCCCATTTGTAACCTGCTACTTCGTTACCCTGACCATTCTGGGTGAGGTACGTAGTAACTGCGGCGGCTATACGTTTGCCTACGCGTTGTACCATTTCAGCGTCTTTGCTAACAGACGTTGCAACGGTTTTGTTCTGGGAAAGAAAGGTTTGGTATTCAGTAAGTGCCATGCTTTGCATGGTGGCCTCCGGGATGAGGTTTAACTGCCTTCTGCCGGTGATGGGTACCCGGTTACATGCTGATAAAAGTCCTGCTCCCGCTATCAGTAACAGTGCTGCTTTTTTCATTGATAATAGTTTATAGATCATAAGGTTCGTGCAAAAATAAATTAATCCAACACAGGTATGTTGGATTAATTCAATTCTTTTCAAAAGAGATGCACAATTTATGCCAAACCTTTTGCCCGTATGTAAGTGAGATTATTCTTCGTCGCGGCGGCGGCGTAAGCCCCTGCGGTTTTTGAACAGCGGTACTTTACTTTCCGTACCGGTGATCAGCCTGGCAATGTTCTTCTGGTGAGTAAGCACCACCATCAATGCCACAGCAATCGCAAATATGCGGTAGTATAATTCCTCTTCTTTAAAGATGAAAAGGATCAAAACAGGAAACGCAATGCTCGCAATGATGGAGCTAAGGGATACGTACCTGGTAAGAAACAGGATCAAAAGAAACACCGCTACACACAGCAACGCCACCCAGGGCTGGATAGCCAGCACCATGCCAAACAGCGTTGCAATACCTTTACCACCACGGAAGCCTGCCCATATCGGGAAAACGTGACCTAATACCGCAGCCAGACCTAAACCGATCTGCAGGTTTACCAGTTGTGTAAGATTATCCGGGTTTTGATAGTAAGGAATCAGCAGGGAAAGTTTAATGGCGAGGATGCCTTTCAACATGTCAACGACCATTACAAAAGTACCGGCTTTAGGGCCAAGTACACGGAAAGTGTTGGTGGCGCCGGCATTACCGCTTCCGTGTTCACGGATGTCGATACCGAAAACTCCCTTACTTACCCAAACGGCAGTAGCGATGGAGCCTATGAGGTAGGCACATATTAAAAGCAATAATTCTGTCATCAACAATAAGTTAGAGTGCTAAGATAGTAAATTACTTGTTAAAAAGAAGTGAAAAGTAAAGAATTTTTTAATATAATCAATAATCAATCAAGACATTAAACATATCAAATAATCAATATCAATTATTTTTCACTTTAAATTGCATAGCTAACCAGTTCTCTATCTGTGCTTTACGCTCAAATTCAAACCCATTATCCAGTGCTGATTTTGTAATAACCGCCTCGTCTTCCGTTAAAAATCCGCTCAATAATAAAATGCCATCCTGTGGTAATAACCGCCGCATATCCTGCATAAAGCGCAGTAATATGTTACGATTGATATTCGCCAGTACAATGTCGTAGGGGCCATTAATCGCCTCCAGGCTGTCGGCCTGCCAAACGGCTACTTTAGTACTTTCATTAGCTGCTACGTTCTCGATAGAGTTGTTCACCGCCCATTCATCTATGTCTATTGCATCTGCTTTTACAGCTCCCAATTTCTCTGCCAGTATCGCCAGTATGCCCGTGCCCGTTCCAAAGTCGAAGACAATTTTACCTTGAAAATCAATATCTTGCATCAACTTGATCATCGAATAGGTGGTGGCGTGGTGGCCCGTACCAAACGACATCTTAGGTGTAATAACGATCTCATGCTGAACGCTTTGCCCCATCGGTGCGTGAAAATCCGCACGGATGCCGCAAAAACCTTCCACCTGTACGGGTTCGAAATTACTCTCCCATACGGCGTTCCAGTTGGTGTTGGCGATCGATTCTTTCGTGTATTTCAGTAAGTGTGGTGCCAGTACGGCATTTAATGCCTGCTCATCGAACAGTCCTTCCGGTATATAAGCTACCAGTTGCTCGTGCGTTTCCTCGAACCCTTCATATTCTGCATCTGCCAATTGTGCGATCAAAATGTCCTTCAGCTCGTCCGGCAAGGATATGGTTATTGCAATGTGCGACATAATTCATGCAAATATAACACTTTATATAAAGCTATCAAGTATGTGAAGTTTATTCATATGTTTAACGAGTTGTAAAGAGCTCTTTATCAATACTAAATTAACCTCGAAATTTTACTTACCGGAAAACTCACACATATAAATACATATGATTATATTTGAATCTGTAAAAATAACCTTATCCTATGAAAAAGCTCATGACGCTCTGCCTGGGCATTTTATGCTATTCCGGCTTATCCGCGCAACGCGTGATCAAGATCGAGCCGCAGGAATCGGCCGATACCCTTACGTACGTTACCCGCAACGCGGTACTTACCATTCTCAAAGAAGATGTGGACTTCTACCTGAAAACGCTGGACTCCGTACTAAAGGAGCGCAAGTTTCAGCATACCGCATACCGCAATATTCAGTTCAATCCCCTGAAGCCGGAGGAGGTGCGTACGCATTACAACCTTGTCAGCAAGTTCTGGAACACCTCCCGTGGCAACCAGCTTAATTATAATGTGGATCGTTTCTCGTTATTCTGGAGTGAAGACGATGGCATCCTTCTCCCCTACCTGGATGAAATGCTGCCCGACCTGCTCGAGTACGGCCGGGTGAAGGTAACGGAGAAAGGCAAGCTGCCTGTCGCCAACTACCAGGTGTTTTATGAAGATATTGAGGGGCAAACCTTCCGGGTGTTCAAACTGGCGAATGGTAAGATCATCTGGCGGGAGAGCGAATACTTCCTGGAGCATTTCGCGGGCAAACGATGATGAAATTCAACTAACTTACAGCAGATCAAAACATGAACTTATGAGCATGATCATCATTGCTTTGGCGACCGTTCTTGGGCCCGTAATACCTGGTGCGAGTGTTTTTGTGATACCGGTGGGCTACCTGCTGTTTGGGATCAATCCAGGGTACTAGTTGCCATAGTATAATTTAGATTAAGGGAGGGGCTGGCTTTTGCCGGTCCTTCTTTTTTGGCACCTCCTCCAAATACAAAAGGGCCAGCTTTGCAGCCGGCCCTTTTGCTATTTTTGGATAACGTTATGACTATTCCTGGTCGTCGAATTTCATCGGCTGACCTTCCTGGCCATTGCGAGGTCCGCGATCGCCACCACGATCACCGCCGCGGTCGTCTCTTCTCGGGCCACGATCATCTCTTCTCGGGCCGCGATCACCACGGTCGTCTCTCCTTGGGCCACGGTCGCCGCGGTCGCCACGATCACCGCGTTCGCCACGGTCTTCGCGCTCTTCGCGTTCAACATAACCTTCTGGTTTCGGCATCAGCACTCTGCGGCTCAGTTTGAACTTGCCTGTTTTAGGATCGGTGCCGGTGAGTTTCACCTTCACTTTTTCACCTTCAGACAGTACACCTTCCATTGTTTCGAGGCGTTTCCAGGAAACTTCGGAGATGTGCAGCAAGCCTTGTTTGCCAGGCAGGAACTCTACGAACGCACCGTAAGGCATGATAGACTTAACAGTAGATTCGTATACTTCACCCACTTCAGGAACGGCAACGATGCCTTTGATCCAGGTGAGGGCTTTATCGAGATTTTCTTTCTGCGTAGAGAAGATGCTTACTTCACCTTTTTCACCCACTTCTTCGATGTTGATAGTGGTACCGGTTTCGCGCTGGATCTCCTGGATCACTTTACCACCGGGTCCGATAACGGCGCCGATGTACTCGCGATCGATGATCAGTTTCTCCATGCGTGGAGCCTGTGGTTTAGGTTCAGGACGGAAAGCAGGTTGTGCTTCGTACATGGCATCGAGGATGTGCAGACGACCTTTACGGGCCTGCTCCAGCGCCGAGCGCATCACGTCCATGCTAAGGCCATCTACTTTAATATCCATCTGGATACCGCAGATACCGTCGCGTGTACCGGTCACTTTAAAGTCCATGTCACCCAGGTGATCTTCATCACCAAGGATGTCGGTCAGTACTGCCCATGCACCGTCGGTAGAACGGGAGATGAGGCCCATTGCCACACCGGATACGTGTTTTGGTAAAGGAACACCTGCGTCCATCAGTGCCAGTGAACCGGCACATACGGTAGCCATAGAAGACGAACCGTTAGACTCGAGGATGTCGGATACCACCCTTACAGTATAAGCATAGTCAGCGCCTGGCATCATGATCCGGAGGGAACGCATCGCCAGGTTACCGTGACCTACCTCGCGACGGCCAGGGCCACGCATTGGTTTCACTTCACCGGTAGAGAATGGAGGGAAGTTATAGTGCAGGATGAACTTCACATAGTTAGATGTAGCGGCGCTTTCGATCAGCAGCTCGTCTTCAGGCGTACCCAAAGTAACGGTGGTGAGGGATTGCGTTTCGCCACGGGTAAACAGCGCGGAACCGTGCGGGCTGGGAAGGTAATCAGTTTCCATGGCCAGTGGGCGCACCTGGTCAAGGGCACGGCCATCGAGGCGTACTTTCTGGTCCAGGATCATGTTACGGATTACTTCCTTCTCGAGGTCGTGCAGGTATTTACCTACCAGTGGTTTGTCTTCGTCAGGCAGTTCTTCGCCCAGGAATTCCACCAGTTCTTTGCCGATAGCGGAGAATGCATCGCTGCGTTCGTGTTTGCTGAGGGCGGATTTGGCAACGGTGAGGATTTTATCTTTCGCAAAACCAGTGATCTTAGCGTTCAGTTCCTCGTTGCTATATGGTTTGGTGTATTCGCGTTTAGGGCCGGCGTTGATAAGAGCGCGCAGCTCTTCCTGTGCTTTCACCTGTACACGGATAGCGGCGTGAGCAGCTTCAATAGCGCCGATCATATCTTCTTCGCTACATTCCTTGCTTTCGCCTTCCACCATCATGATATTCTTTTCGGTGGCGCCAATGATGAAGTCCATATCGGCACGAGCGAGATCAGTACGGTTAGGGTTGATTACATATTGACCGTCGATGCGTGCTACCCTTACTTCGGAAATGATTTCCTGGATGGGCACGTCAGAAACGGCAAGTGCAGCAGATGCAGCCAGACAGGCCAGTGCATCAGGCATTACTTCATTATCAGAAGATACGAGGGTTACCAGTACCTGCACTTCGCAGAGATAATCGTCGGGGAACAGGGGGCGCAGTGCGCGGTCGATCAAACGGGAGATCAGTACTTCATAATCGGAAAGGCGGCCTTCGCGTTTAAAGAATGAGCCAGGAATACGGCCCGCGGAGGCAAACTTCTCATTATAGTCCACTGTCAGGGGAAAGAATGATTGGCCGGGCTTAGGCTCTTTGGAAGCCACCACCGTCGCCAGCAGAATTGCATTCCCGAGGCGAACCGTTACCGCACCATCGGCTTGACGGGCCAGTTTGCCCGTTTCAATGGTCACAATACGACCATCACCTATGTCAAATTTAACCGAAGTAGGTGTGAGATTCATAAAAGAAGAGAGTTAAAAGGTACACATACAAAAAAACTATTCCCAACTGTTAATTAGTTGGGAATAGCGCTATAATAAGATCCAGATTACTTTCTGATACCTAACTTCTCGATCAGGGCACGATAGCCAGTGAGGTTGGTTTTAGACAGGTAAGAGAGCAAACGCTTTCTTTGACCTACCATTTTCATCAGTCCGCGGTGCGTGGAGAAATCTTTTTTGTTTGATTTCAGGTGAAGTGAAATGCTATTGATACGCTCTGTCAGCAACGCGATTTGCGCTTCTACAGAACCGGTATTTTTCTCGCTACCACCAAATTCTTTAAAAATGTTAGCTTTCTTTTCTACAGTTAAGTAAGACATCTTAAATAAATAATAATTTTTTTAGTCGCTATTTTTCCGGTGCAAAGGTAAGAAGATAAATTCCAAGTTCCAAATTTCCAAAAGAAACGGGAACTTTCTTCCTGATACCCACCACAAAAAACAGCCGACCAGCGTTTTAATAATATAAGTAATTGATTATGCGAAATTAACGGCCGCATTATCGATCACCTGCCCGTTTTCGGTGCGCAGCACACGGGAAGGGAACTTCTGGAGCACGATATAGTCATGCGTAGCCATTACCAGGGCAGTGCCATCCTCGCGACAAATACGGAACAACAGCTGCATAATACCGTCGGAAGTCTCCGGGTCGAGGTTACCCGTAGGCTCATCCGCCAATATCAGTTTTGGAGAGTTTAACAGCGCCCGTGCTATGTCCACACGCTGCTGCTCGCCGCCCGACAACTCATAAGGCATTTTGAAACCCTTGGTTTTAAGGCCTACTTTATCCAATACGTCGTTAATCTTATCTTCCATCTGTTTCTGGTCCTGCCAGCCGGTAGCCTTTAACGCAAATTTCAGGTTGTCATGCACGTTACGGTCGGTCAGCAGCTGAAAGTCCTGGAATACCACGCCCAGGTTACGGCGCAGGTAAGGCACCTTCTTCCAGTCCATCTTTTTCAGATCGAAACCCACTACCTGGCCAGCGCCTTCGCGGAGTGACAGGTCGCCATACAACGTTTTCAACAAACTGCTCTTACCCGTACCGGTTTTGCCGATCAGGTATACAAATTCGCCCCTGTTGATCGTAATGTTCACGTCGGAAAGGATCAGGGAGTTACCCTGATATATGTTCACGTTCGTCAGTTGTACTATGGGTTGATCTGCCATCATCGCCTTTAATATTGGGTTTAGTGCAACAAAAATAACCAATTAAAAAATAAGTATTTGTATCACCCCAGGATTTTTACAACTAAAAATTAAGTTTGTAAACTAATTTTATAGTTCTATATTTGTTTTAACAGGAACAAACAAAACGTGAGCAACATGAAAACACTGACAAAAGCCGAGGAACAGATCATGCAGGCGCTATGGAAGCTGGGCCCCTCGTTCGTGAAAGACATCATCGACGAACTGCCCGAACCCAAGCCGCATTACAACACCGTATCCACATTGATCAAGATTTTGGTGGAAAAGGGCTTTGCCGACTACAAGGCATATGGAAAGTCGCACCAATACTTTTCGCTGGTTTCGAAAGATGAGTACAGCAGCAAAACCATGAAAACCTTTGTGAAGGGATACTTCGAGGGCTCTTTCGCCAACATGGTATCGTTCTTCGTAAAGGAAAAAGATTTGAGCGTAAGTGAGCTCGAACACCTGCTGGAACAGATCAAGGACACTAAAAAATAAAACGTTATGACGCCCTTTATAGCTTATCTCTTAAAGGTGATCGTGTGTTCCGGTGTGCTGTACGGTTATTATTACGTGGCGCTGCGGAACAATAAATTCCACCAATGGAACCGCTACTACCTGTTGTTTTCTACCCTCCTTTCCCTGGTTATTCCTTTGCTGAAGATCCCCTTGCCGATGCTGGCGGCGGAGTCGGACTCGACGGTGTATACTTATACTTCGCAGCTGGTCACATTCCGCGAGACCGTACTGCCGGCCACTAAAGAGGTCGATTACTTCCAATGGAGCAGTTTTGCCTACCTGCTAGTGATCATGGTGCTGCTGGCACGTATTGCCTACAGTTGTATGAAGATTTTTTCGATCGTACGTAACAACCCGGTGCAGTATGTAAAGCCTTACTGGTTCGTGGTGTCGGAAAAGGTGATGTCGCCGTTTTCGTTTTTCCGGTACATTTTCTGGAACCGGGAAACCAGCCTCGAAAGTCCGGAAGGGCAGCAGATACTGCAACACGAGCTGGCACACCTGACCGAAAGGCATAGCGTTGACAAGCTGCTACTGGAAATCATAACAGCCCTGTGCTGGGTGAATCCTTTCTTTCACCTGGCTAAACGGGAGCTGGCGCTGATACACGAATTTATTGCAGATAAGAAAGCTGCCGCCAATGGTGAAGTGGCAGCCTATGCACGCACCATTCTTCAAATGGCGCTGGGTAATACCCAGTTCACCCTCACGAATAACTTTTTCCATCCACCCATCAAAAGACGTATTATTATGCTTACCCAATCCAAACAACCCAAGTTCAGCTACTTGCGGAGGGTGATGATCCTGCCGCTGGGCGCCGTGATCTTTGCATCACTGTCATTTGTAATTGACCCGACCGACATTGCAGACCTGAAAGCGGCCCTTACGCCGACTACAACACCGGCAGCAACGCCCGCTCCGGCTCCTGCAGAAATGCCTGTTGAACCCGCGTTTTCCTCTACGGCTGTTGTGATTGCACCAGTAGAAGCTGTTGCAGCGCCCACCTTCCGCCTGGAAGGCGTAGTGACCTCCAAATCCGGCACGCCCGTAAAAAATGCCACCATCCTCATCAAAGGCACGCAGAACGGCACCATCAGCGATGCGGACGGCAGCTTTGCGCTGGACGAGCTGCCTGAGCAGGCTACGATCGTGGTATCGTCGGTAGGGTTTGTAACCCGCGAAGTAGCCATTAATCAAGGTGGCAGGAACCTGTTGATACAGCTGGAGCGTGATAACAAGGAAATGAAAGAAGTGGTGGTGGTCGCCTACGGCGATCCTGCTGATGAAGCGACGCCCGCACCTCAGGAACCGGTACGCAAGAATAAGGAAGTGTTTACCTATGTAGAGCAGGCCCCGGCGTTCGTTGGCGGCGATGCGGAACTGATGAAATATCTTTCCCGCAACATCCGCTACCCGCAGGCAGCATTAAAAGCTAACATCGAAGGCACGGTATATATCAGTTTCGTGGTAGATGACGAAGGTAACATTACCGATGCTAACACCGTAGGCAAAGCCCGCGGTGGCGGACTGGAAGAAGAGGCACTGCGTGTTACGAAGGCCATGCCCAAATGGAAGCCCGGTAAACAGAATGGACAAAATGTATCGGTACGGTTTGCACTGCCTATCCGTTTCACGATCGACAAAGGCAGCAAAAAACAGGCGCCTCCCCCTCCTCCTTCCGCCAAGAAAGAGACCAGCCGTATGAAATCACCTGATATGGAGGGCGTTTTCACTTTTGTTGAAACACCTCCAAACTTCCCGGGCGGCATCAAAGAACTGGAAAAATACCTGTCAAAGAACGTCCGTTACCCGCACAAAGCGACTGAAAACGGCCAGCAGGGTACTGTTTTTGTTACGTTTGTTGTAAACAAAGACGGCAGCCTGTCCGATGTCGCGATCGTTGGGGCCAGAAAAGGTTATGGTCTGGATGAAGAAGCGATCCGTGTAGTAAAAACGATGCCCAACTGGACACCCGGCGAAGAAGACGGCAAAAAAGTAAAAGTGCAATACAACTTACCGATCAGGTTTACACTTCAATCGTAATGCTTGTTATATAATTATTGGAAAGCCCCGGCTCGCTGCCGGGGCTTTTTTAATGGCAATATCCTATCAACATCGTTGCTGGAAAGTAGCTACATCCTAGCTTCAACCTAGGTTCATCTTAGGTTCAACCTACGTTCAACCTAGGTTCAACCTAGCTTCGCGAACCTAGGACGAACAAAAGATCAACGAAGGATAAACCTAGGATGAACCTAGGAGCCAGCAAGGATACGGCTTCTCACCTGGGAGGATGTTTAGGGAAGAAAGAAAGTGACGCCAAAGCGATGGCGGAGAGGTGATAGTATTTTAACTGGCTTGAGTAGCGGAAATGCCGTTGAAGGGAGTGACACAACGGGGGCCGGATAGTAGTGCTAAAGATGGTTACATAAAAAAAGCCCCGGTCATGCCGGGGCTTCGAAGTATATGGGCAATCAGCTATTCGTATACGAACTCGCCGAACTCACTTTTTACGGTTACTTTTTTGGCGGGACTGTCGGTTACGCGACCCACCACTTGTGCGTCGATGTTAAAGCTTTTGGAGATGGCGATAATGTCGGCGGCAATGTTTTCGGGAACGTACAGTTCCATGCGGTGGCCCATGTTGAATACCTGGTACATTTCTTTCCAGGAGGTGCCGGATTGTTCCTGGATGAGGCGGAACAACGGTGGTGCTGTGAACAGGTTGTCTTTGATGACATGCAGCTGATCGATAAAGTGCAGCACTTTTGTTTGGGCGCCGCCGCTGCAATGCACCATGCCGTGTACCTGCGAGCGGTAAGCCTCCAGTATTTTCTTGATCACCGGCGCATATGTACGCGTGGGCGACAGCACCAGTTTACCGGCATGCATCGCGCCAAAACCAGGGATGTCGATATTGTCCGTCAGGTTTTTGCTGCCGCTGAACACCACTTCTGAAGGGATGCCCGGGTCGAAGCTTTCGGGGTATTTGCCGGCGATGGTTTTGTTAAACACATCGTGACGGGCACTGGTAAGTCCGTTGCTGCCCATACCGCCATTGTATTCCTTTTCGTAGCTGGCCTGGCCGCTGGACGATAATCCAACTACCACGTCCCCAGCCTGGATGGTGTGATTGGAGATTACATCGGAACGTTTCATGCGGCAGGTAACCGTCGAATCGACGATGATGGTGCGAACGAGGTCGCCTACATCCGCCGTTTCGCCGCCGGTGGAATGAATGCCGATGCCGTGTGAACGAAGTTCTTCGAGAATTTCTTCCGTACTGTTGATGATCGCAGCGATCACGTCGCCGGGGATGAGATTTTTATTACGACCGATGGTAGACGAAAGCAGGATGTTATCTGTAGCGCCCACACAAAGGAGATCGTCGGTGTTCATGATAATCGCGTCTTGCGCAATGCCTTTCCATACGCTGATGTCGCCGGTTTCTTTCCAGTAGATGTAAGCGAGGGAAGACTTGGTGCCGGCTCCGTCGGCGTGCATGATGTTGCACCACTCAGGATCGCCGCCGAGAATATCGGGCACTATTTTACAGAAAGCTTTAGGGAATAATCCCTTATCGATGTTTTTGATGGCGTTGTGCACATCTTCCTTTCCGGCTGAAACACCGCGTTTGGCGTAAAGGTTCTGGTCCACTTTTATCTTGATTGCGTTTGACTGCCCTGGCTCCTTGCCCTGGCAGGAACTGCAAAAGTAAACGATTTTAACCGCAAAACGTTTAGATTTGCACGGCATTTGACGTTACGATTAACTATTTATGCAGGTTCACAGAGACTTAGAGCAACTTCCGCAATTTCGCCATGCAGTAATTACCATTGGTACTTTCGACGGCGTACACCAGGGGCACCGCCACATCCTGCAACAGCTGGAACAGGCGGCCACGGCCTGCCATGGAGAAAAGGTGATCGTTACCTTCGACCCACATCCCCGCGAAGTACTGGCACCCGATAAAGCACCGGTACACCTGCTTACGACGCTGGAAGAAAAGATCCAACTGCTCGACCTGCAAGGCATCGATCACCTCGTCGTGGTGCCCTTCACAAAAGCCTTTTCCCAATTATCGGCGACCGAATACCTGGAAGAATTTCTGATCAAAAGATTTAATCCGCATACGATCATTATCGGGTACGATCATCGTTTCGGGCATAACCGCGAGGGTGGACTGGCGTTGCTAGAGGCCGAGCAGCATAAATTCGGGTTCGAGCTGCTGGAAATTCCGCAGCAGGTGGTGCATGACCTGACCGTGAGCAGCACGAAGATCCGTAACAGTTTAAAAGATGGCAATGTATTGCTGGCGAACGAGCTGCTGGGTTATCCCTACTTCGTGAACGGAACAGTGGTGCATGGCGATAAGATGGGGCGTAAACTGGGTTTCCCTACGGCCAATATTGCATTGAACGACAGCCGTAAACTGGTACCTGCACAAGGCGTATATGCCGTAAAAGTGACACTGGCTTCCGGCTCCTTTAACGGGGCGCTCAACATCGGTACGCGCCCTACGTTCAACGGCCGCGAGTTACGCATCGAAGTATATATTTTTGATTTTGACCAGGAGATTTACGGGCAGCCGATCAACGTACAGTTTATCGAATACCTGCGGGCCGATATGAAGTTTGATAAGATCGAAGATCTTGTTGAACAGATGCATCGCGATACCGCGAAGGCGCGCGAGATACTGGCCTAGCGCGTCATGATGCGGAACAGCATTTCCTTCATTAATTCACCATCTTCTACCCCACTGTCATTGATGCCAATGCTGCGCAGGTTGTACTGCTGCAGTAGCAGGATGGCTCTTTCTGCATCGGCGGCGCCGTACTTTTGCGCAGCTGCTATATAGTCTTTTACGAAGAAAGGATGCACGCCCAGTGCGGAAGCGATTTCTTTCTCCCCTCCCTTCACACCAAATACCAGGTTGATTTTTGCGAAGTAATTATATAAAGCGGGAATTGTCATCTGTATAGGCGAGGCCTTCGGATTGGCAGCGAAGTAACGTACGATACGCATCACCTTACCCATATCCTTTTGCCCTACGGCGTTTTGCAGTTCGAATACATTGTACTCTTTGCTGATGCCCACATACTTTTCAATATCGCCTTCATCGATTTTTTTGCCGGCGGGCAGGTTCACCAACAGTTTATCTATTTCGTTGGCAATGCGTGAAAGGTCGTTGCCGATATGATCTACCAGCAGGATGCAGGCCTTTTGTGTGATGGCCAGGCCTTTGCTGTGAACGAAAGCCTCTACCCAGGCGGGCAGCTGGTTATCGTACATCTTTTTGGTAGACAATAAAACTCCTTTCTCCTTGATCAGTTTGGCCATTTTGGAGCGGCCGTCTATTTTACCCTGTTTATGCGCTACGACGAAGATGGTGGATGCGAGCGGCTGGTCAATATAAGGTTCCAGTTTCAGCAGGTCGCGCATGGCTTGTGCTTCTTTCAGGATCACTACCTGCCTTTCGGCAAACATGGGATAACGACGACAGTTATTGATCACGCTGGCCCAATCGGTATCCTTACCGTATAACACGGTGAGGTTAAAACCTTTTTCGGCCTCGTCGAGCAGCTGGTGTTCGGCATAGTTTACCACCTGGTCTATAAAAAACTCTTCTTCCCCTTCCAGCCAGTACAGCGGCCGGAACTTCTTCTGTTTCCAATCTTTTATAATTTCCTGGTATTCCATGCTTAGTATTTTACGAATTGCACTTCTGGTTCTTTTAATATGGGCAGCCCTTTAAACTTCAGTACCAGCTGGGCTACGGTGAGTACGTCCTTCTGGCAGTAGGCTGCTATGCGGGGCAGGTCGCGTTCCTGCCAGTAAACATGCCCTACCATGCTGCCGTCTATATCATCCTTGGGCGTTGGAATGCCCATGACGGCGGCCAGCAGTTTAAGCGAGGTATAGTTACGGAAGTCGCCGAACCGCCAAAGCTGCATGGTATCTAACACCGGTAGTTCCCAGGGCTTAAAGTTATTGATCTGCAAGGCTGCAGGTAAGCCCATACCGTTAATGAGCGCGCGGCGGCAAATATAGGGAATATCAAATTCCTTTATATTATGCCCACATAACAGAAATCTTTGATATTTTGCAGCGAATTTAGTGATGAGGTCGAGAAACTCGGTGAGCACAACTGTTTCATCATCATTGAAAAACGATTTAATCCGCAGGTGATGCACGCCGTTTTCAATATAGAAAAAGCCAACAGAAATACAGACGATTTTCCCAAATTCTGCATAGATAGCGGCCCTGTCAGCATAGCTTTCAGGTCCAATTCCGGAATCTGGCAAAGTTTTTGTAATCTTCTCACTCCAGAGCGCTTTCATCTCTTCCGGGAGGTGATCAAAACCAGCCACCGAAGGTGCGGTTTCTATGTCCAGCAGTAGCAATTGATCAAGAGCGACGTTTTGAAGCACGATGTAAAGCGTTTTAAATGACTTGATGTATCGAGTCACAAAAGTCTGAAAAAATTTTACCCATATAACAATCAAAAATAAAAAACGACAACACTATGGCGGAAAACACTTTTAATACCGGCACGCCCAGTACTTCCGGACCTGAAAAACCTAAAAGCAACAGTAAAAATGGTATCATTTATGGCGTATTGATCGCTGCATTGGTAGGCACATGGGGCTACATGTGGTACGCCAATAATAAAAATAACGATGTACTGGCACAGAAAGACGTGGCATACGATTCTGTATCTACTGCCCGTAACGAACTGCAACAGGAGTATGAGGCTACCAACGCACGCCTCGACGATCTGATCTCAGAAAATAGCCGCATGGACAGCCTGGTAAAAACGAAAGACAAAGAACTGTCTGACATCAAAGCCAGGATCTCCACCATCCTTTCCAACAAAAACGCTACCCAGGCCGAACTGGCGGAAGCCCGCAGGCTGATCGAACAGCTGAAATCCAGCGTAGAGAACTATAAGGCTACCATCGAAAGACTGGAAGGCGAAAAGATCGTGATCACCGGCGAAAGAGATTACGCACGTAAAGAGCGCGACTCCGTAGGTACGATCAAAGATAGCCTCGGCCGCAAAGTGGAACTGGGTTCTGTATTGCATGCATCTAACATTAAACTGCTTCCTATCAACCTGAAAAAGAATGGTAAAGAAGTAGAAACGTCTAAAGCCAAACGTGCAGATATGATGCGTGTTTCATTTGACCTGGACGATAACCGCATTGCACCAAGCGGCAACAAAGAAATTTACGTAGCCATCACTTCTCCCGACGGTTCACCGCTGGCAGTAGAAGCCCTCGGCTCTGGCAGGTTTACGCTGGAAGATGGTACAGAGAAACTCTACACCGTTAAGAAAAGCGTATCCTACACCACCGGCGAAAAACAATTGGTGTCTATGGACTGGAAACAAAACTCCGACTTCAAAATCGGTGATTACGCGGTAGAGATTTACCACGACGGTTATAAGATCGGAGCTGGTAA
Organism: Chitinophaga horti; assembly: GCF_022867795.2. Taxonomy (NCBI): domain Bacteria; kingdom Pseudomonadati; phylum Bacteroidota; class Chitinophagia; order Chitinophagales; family Chitinophagaceae; genus Chitinophaga; species Chitinophaga horti. The sequence continues at coordinate 3,941,515 of NZ_CP107006.1, forward strand.
AGTGACGCTGAAGAAGAGCGGCTTATTCTAATACGAAATTCAATTAGGCAAGCATAATCAGGCTATGGCAGTTTGCCGTAGCCTTTTTTTTGCCTTCAACTTATCCACATAGATACTGGTTGCGGGTGCCTTGCAACTCCTTGTCCAGCATATATTACAGCGAACCAACTTACCAAGTTCCTGTGTTAATAATTAGTTATCGGAATAAATTCATATATTAAATAAATAAAAAATATACATCTTTGCGGCGGATTCAGGAAGACCCATTGCAGCTTTGCAACTTCACCTAACCCGGTCCAATGGAAAGCGTTTACCGGCCATTAATCAACTGCTTAACTCTGTTGCAGGAGTTTTCCCGTAAATTATTGAACCATATGAATAACGCACCTAAGCTTGTGTATGTGATCGATGATGATGAGGTGTTCCACTTCATCGTAAAGAAGATGTTCGGTCTGCAGGGCTGGGATGTGGCGATCACCTCGTTTTTATGCGCGGAAGAAGCGATAGAGGAACTGAATGCTGCGCCAGCCGACTTGCCGAAACTGATATTGCTGGACATGAACATGCAGCGAATGAACGGCTGGGATTTTATAGAAGCCTACCGTGAACTGAGCGCGGACCTGCGGGAGCAGGTACCCATCATTATGTGTTCCTCTTCTATGAATATTTCTGACATGGAAAAAGTGCGCAAGACACCGGAGCTGAACGCTTACATTACTAAGCCGCTCGACAACTCCAAATTGAAACTGATCGAATCTTATCTATAGTATACAAGGAAGTTTGTTACATAAAAAAAGGAGCCTTGCAGAAGACTCCTTTTTCTTTTTATGCTTGCCTTGTTGTTTTTAAGCAGTTACACCTTCGCCATACATTTCGGCACGCAGGGCTTTTACGCGTTCGTCGGCCAGGTATTCGTCAAACGTCATCAGCCTGTCGATAATACCTTTAGGCGTGATTTCGATAATACGGGTTGCTACTGACTGCATAAACGTGTGGTCATGCGTGGTGAAGAGCACGATACCTTTAAAGTTGGTCATACTTTCGTTGAAAGACTGGATGCTTTCCAGGTCGAGGTGGTTCGTAGGCTCGTCGAGGATCACAACGTTCGGGTCCTGCAGCATCATGCGGGAGGTCATGCAACGCACTTTCTCACCACCGCTGAGTACCGACGTTTTCTTCACGATATCGTCGCCGCTGAACAGCATTTTACCGAGGAATCCACGCAGGAACGGCTCGTCTGCATCGGTTACGTGCGGCGGCACGTACTGGCGGAGCCAGTCCATGAGGTTCAGGTTGTTTTTGAAGAACTCGGAGTTATCGTTGGGCAGGTAGGCTTTGGTAACGGTGGTACCCCACTCATACTTACCGCCATCTGCTTCGGCTTCGCCGTTGATGATGTCGAAGAAGGTAGACAGTGCTACGTGGTTCTTAGACAGGAAAGCGATCTTATCACCTTTGTTCACTGAGAATGTAACATCTTTAAACAGCTGGCGGCCTTCGATAGACTTTTCGAGTTTCTCTACGTTCAGGATTTGGTTACCTACTTCGCGCAGTTGCTTGAAGATGATACCGGGGTATTTGCGGTTAGAAGGTTCGATTTCGTCGATAACCAGTTTTTCCAGTGCTTTCTTACGGGAAGTAGCCTGTTTACTTTTGGAAGCGTTGGCGCTGAATCGGGCGATGAAGTCCATGAGGTCCTTACGCTTATCTTCCATCTTCTTGTTCTTGTCACTGATCTGGCGGGCAATCAACTGGCTGGATTCGTACCAGAAAGTATAGTTACCGGAGAAGATCTTGATCTTAGCACGGTCAACGTCCGCTACGTGCGTACAAACCGCATCGAGGAAGTGACGGTCGTGGGAAACTACGATCACGATGTTTTCATAATCGGCCAGGAAGTTTTCGAGCCAGCCGATCGTTTCAACGTCCAGGTCGTTCGTAGGCTCATCGAGCAGCAGGATGTCCGGGTTACCGAACAGCGCCTGAGCGAGGAGTACACGTACTTTAACACTACCGGGAACGTCTTTCATCAGTACGCTATGCATTTCTTCTTTAACGCCCAGGTCGCCGAGTAATACACCGGCGTCGCTTTCGGCAGTATAACCGCCCATTTCGCCGTATTCTGCTTCCAGTTCGCCGGCGCGCATACCGTCTTCTTCGGTAAAGTCTGCCTTAGCATATATTTCATCGCGCTCTTTGGCGATTTCCCAGAGTTTTTTATTACCCATGAGCACCGAGTTGAGTACGGTGATCTCATCAAATTCAAAGTGGTTCTGTTTCAGCACACTCATGCGCTCACCGGGGGTAATTTCCACCGTGCCTTTGTTCGGCTCTATTTCTCCTGACAGGATTTTCAGGAAGGTAGATTTACCGGCCCCGTTGGCGCCAATTACGCCATAACAGTTACCCTTGGTAAAGTTGAGGTTTACTTCGTCGAACAGAACCCTTTTTCCGTATGACAATGAGACATTTCTTACGCTGATCATGCTGAAACTGCAAATTTTGAAGCCGCAAAGTTACGGATAGTATGGTAGCTTTCCAATTAGTTTGATGCGGCAAATGCATCTTATAAAATACTAATACTTAATGCGCATGCAGGGGTATCGTTAGCCGTTACCATGCCTGCTGCGGTGCCAGTTTTGTGCTCACCGGGGCCTTCATGCCGTTGGCGATAAGCGCCTGCTGGATCTTTTGGTGCAGGTCGTAGTACACCGGCCAGTAGTCCTCCATGTCCACAAACGGCCTTACGAACACATTCATGAAGTCGCCATCGAAATCGATGATAGACACGGCAGGTTCCGGGTCCTTTTTGATGCGGCGGTCCTGCTCCAGCACATTTTTGATCACATCCCTTACGCGGTTGAAGTTTTCCGATGCTGCCAGCTTCACCACCAGGTCTACCCGCAGGTGGCCGCTTTTGCTGGAGTTGATGATCGTACCGTTAGACACCGCGCCATTGGGCAGGATGGCCATCTTTCCGTCGCCGGTTGTAAGAATAGTGCTGAATATCTGGATTTCATTCACAATGCCTGTAATTCCCTGTATCGTGACCAAATCGCCCACCTTAAATGGTTTGAACAATAGGATCAGCACACCGCCTGCGAGGTTAGCCAGACTGCCCTGCAAGGCCAGACCAACGGCCAGACCGGCAGCTGCGATTACGGCAGCGAGTGAAGTGGTCTGTAATCCCAGGATACCGGCAGCGAATATCACCAGCAATATCTTAAGGCCGATGCTTACGACGCTCTTCAGGAACGTTTGCAACGAGTTGTGCGTTTCGCGGCGTGCCATTGCCCGGGCGAGCATGCGATCGAGCCAGCGGATCAACAAAAAGCCGACTACCAATACGATAATGGCACCAATGAGTTTAGGGGCGAACTGACTTGCCCAAACAATGAGGTTATTCCAGAAAACTTGTACTTTATCAAAATTCATATGCCTGATGGTTAGATGCGCATAGAAGGGAACAAAGCGCGTGCCGGTGGGTTTCAGGCATTTAACGGGGGCTATTGCGGACGGGGGTACTCAGGCGGGGGTGTTTTTTCGCTAGGTTGAGGGCAAAGCCACTGTTGGTGGGACAGTGGCTTTGCGTAAGGATGATTACTGTTCTTTGTATTCGATGATCACATTTTTCACCTAAATGTAGTAAGCGGGAACCGCAGCAGGTTCGTCCCCTAATGCTCTCCAGCCAAGGGTCATGAAATAAGACGAATCACCGTCGGATTTAATACCTCCGTAAATCGTTTGCTGCTGAACAGCAGTGCCGGAAATCATTGTGCTCAGGGCATCGCCACCGTCGTCGCTGTAGTTGTAATTAGGCCGCACGGGTAGCATTACTTCAAAAGTAAAAGGCTGGCCTTCCACGCTGTTTAAGACACCGAGCGCTATTTCACGCGGCTGCGCAAAGTTTGAAAACATACCATAAAGGTTCAACGTCAATCGCACGTTCTGCATAGGTGCTGCGTAACCTTCTCCTCTTACAACTACATAACCTGGCCGGTTGGAAAATGTAGCTGGTTTAAAACCTGCGATAAGTCTGCCGGTGTACTCACCGTAAGTCAAAATGCCTGTAGTGGCAGTTTCAAAATTGAACAATCTGTTCTCTGTGGTCGAAAGGATCTGATACATATATATGGGGGTTTAAAAATGACTGAGGATAGGGGCACAACAACGCTACCGATGAAATGCATCCGGTTAAATAAGCGCAGGTTACGGGTATAACAACGCTACCGATGGCATCCATCAGTGTATATGACTATAGCGGAAATACCAGGGAAACTAAAGTGGCGGGCTCGCCTTGGGTTTCACAAACATCTGCAGCAATTGATTACACCTTTGCATCAGGCTTAGCAAACAAATATTGATACTATAAATTCCTGGAACAACTGCCATCGGCAGACTGAAAATCGGGATAACAAAACTTCGCATATCGGGGGTCTTAACTCGTTAACAAATATACGAAATTCTGTTATCCCTTGTTTCATTATTTCAAAATAAACATCACTTTTTTATCCCCTCCAAAAACAACAAAAATCCATAATGCAACGCCACGTCCTTCAACGCCTTAAACCTTCCGGAAGCGCCACCATGGCCAGCCTCCATATTCGTATGCATGAGCAGTACATTTTTGTCGGTTTTCATTTCACGCAACTTCGCTACCCACTTGGCAGGCTCGAAATACTGCACCTGTGAATCGTGCAGGCCTGTGGTGACGAGCATGTTGGGGTAAGCCTTTTTCTCGATGTTATCGTAAGGGGAATAGGACTTCATGTATTCATAACTATCCTTGTTTTTCGGATTGCCCCATTCGTCAAATTCACCGGTGGTGAGTGGGATGCTTTCGTCCAGCATAGTTGTCACTACATCAACGAACGGCACCGCCGCAATTACCCCATTCCAGAGATCGGGTCGCATGTTAATTACAGCGCCCATCAACAGTCCGCCGGCGCTGCCGCCCATGGCGTAGAGGTGTTCTTTACTGGTGTAATTATTCCTCAGCAGGTATTCTGCGCAGTCAATAAAATCATTGAAGGTGTTCTTCTTCTTGAACATCTTTCCATCTTCATACCAGTGACGGCCCATCTCCTCCCCTCCGCGAATGTGTGCGATGGCAAAGGCGAAGCCCCGGTTCAGCAAACTCAAACGGGTGCTGCTGAAGCTGGGATCCATGGAAGCGCCGTAAGAACCGTATCCATACAGCAACAGCGGTGCCTGGCCATTCTTCTCGAATCCTTTCTTGTATACGATGGAGATGGGCACTTTTACGCTGTCTCTCACCGTAGCATATACCCGTTCTGTTACATAATCGTCTTGCTTATAACCGCCCAGTACTTCCTGGCGTTTCTTCAGCTCCTTCTCCTTCGTATCCATGTTATAATCGAACGTAGAGTTCGGGGTGGTCATGGAAGAGTAGCTGTAGCGAAGGTTATGGGTATTGAATTCCGGATTCACGGAAGGATAAGCGACGTAAGCCGCTTCGCCGAAGTCGAGGTAGTGTTCCTGGTTGGTTTTACTGTTCATAACGCGCACCTGCGTCAACCCGTTCTTACGTTCGCTCAGCACCATGTAATCCTGGAACAGTTCAATGCCTTCCAGCAATACGTCCTGGCGATGCGGTAATACTTCTTTCCAGTTGTCGCGGGAGGTTTGATCGACCGGGCATTCCATCAACCTGAAGTTTTGCGCGTTCCAGTTAGTGCGAATGTAGAACTTATCATCTTTGTGATCGATGTCGAACAGCATGTCCTTTTCACGTTTCTGAAATACTTTAAACTCGCCATCGGGCAAGCCGGCATCGAGAATGCGATATTCGTCGGACAACGTGCTGCCGCTCACGATCACGATATATTTGCGTGACTTGGTTTTATATACACCGGCATCGAAGGTCTCATCTTTCTCAAAGTAAATTTCTTTTGCTTTAGCAGGATCTTCGCCCAGTTTATATCTGAATATCTTTTCCGAACGCAGGGTAGTTGGGTTCTTGCGGGTAAAGAATATCGTTTTATTATCTGCAGCCCATACGCCATCGGTATCCGTATCCTGTATCGCCTGCGGATAGATTTCGCCTGTTTCCAGGTTTTTAACATACAGCGTGTAACGGCGGCGACTCACCGTATCTACCATAAAAAGCGCCAGCTTATTATCAGGGCTCACTTCGAAGGTGGCCAGTTGATAATAGGCATGTCCTGCGGCCATTTCGTTTACATTAAACATTACTTCCTCACTGGCCTTCTCATCGCCTTTCTTACGGCAATAAATAGGGTATTCCTTGCCTTTTTCAAAGCGCGTATAGTAGTAATACCCGTTCTCGAAGTAAGGTACACTTTCATCATCTTCCTTGATGCGACCTTTCATTTCTTCAAACAGCTTTTCGCGGAAGTCGCGGGTGGAAGAAAGTACGGTATCCAGGTATTTGTTTTCAGACTCGAGGTAGGCGATCACCTTGGGATTTTCGCGTTCGTTGAGCCAGTAATAATTATCGGTGCGGGTATCGCCGTGGATAGACATTTCCTTCGGGATTTTTTCCACTGTTGGCGTTTGAATATTGATCCAGGCTTCGTTTATGTTCATACGTTCGTCTTTTTTATCATTTTTAGGCTGGCAGGCAACAAAGGCGAGGGCCAGCAACCCCACGTGGTAATGTCTCATAGAAAGGCTTTTTGGGACGTTTAAATATAACGATTTCCCTCCATGGACCGTTACCACGCATAAAAAAAGCCGCCTTGTACGGGCGGCTTTTTTTTGCTATCAGGGATGATATTAGTCTTCTTTACCGAAACCTGCGCCGATAAACTCACGGTTAAGGCGGGCGATGTTAGTGAGGGAGATGCCTTTAGGACATTCCGCTTCACAAGCGCCGGTGTTGGTACAGCTACCAAAACCTTCCTTATCCATTTGTGCTACCATGTTCAGCGCACGTTCCTGGCGTTCTGGCTGGCCCTGTGGCAACAATGCCAGCTGGGAAACCTTGGCAGATACGAACAGCATTGCCGAAGAGTTTTTACAAGCCGCTACACAGGCACCGCAACCGATACAGGCTGCTGCTGCAAACGCCGCATCTGCATCCGTCTTGTTGATGGGAATAGCGTTCGCGTCTACCGCGTTACCTGTATTTACAGAGATGTAACCACCTGCTTCGATGATGCGGTCGAATGAACGACGATCTACCGTCAGGTCTTTAATTACCGGGAAAGCGTTTGCTCTCCAGGGCTCTACCGTAATGGTATCGCCATCGTTGTAAGCACGCATGTGCAGCTGGCAGGTTGTGGTTTCGTCCCACGGACCGTGTGCACGGCCGTTGATATACATAGAGCACATACCACAGATGCCTTCGCGGCAATCATGGTCGAATGCGATAGGTTCTTTCCCTTCATTGATCAAACGCTCGTTCAACACGTCGAACATCTCCAGGAAAGACATGTCCTTCGACACATCAGACACCGGAAAGGTTTCGAAATGCCCCGCGTCTTTCGCATTTTTCTGGCGCCAAACTTTAAGAGTAAGATTCATAACTTTAATCGTTATTCTGTGATGGCCGGCGTTACCCGGCCTAATTTTATTTCCTTATCAGACCTTATTATTTGTAGTTACGCTGTGTCGGGTGTACGATCTCGAAGTTCAGCGTTTCTTTATGCAGCTCGAAGTTGCTTTCACCTTTGTACTCCCAGGCCGCTACATACGAGAAGTTTTCATCGTCACGTTGTGCTTCCCCTTCCGGAGTTTGTGATTCCTCGCGGAAGTGACCGCCGCAGGATTCTTTACGGTTAAGCGCATCGCGGCACATCAATTCGCCCAGCTCCAGGAAGTCTGCAACGCGGCAGGCTTTCTCCAGCTCAGGGTTAAACTCGTCTGTTGTACCCGGTACACGTACATCTTTCCAGAACTCAGCACGCAGTGCCTGAATTTCCTGGATGGCTTCTTTCAGGCCTTGTTCGTTACGCGCCATACCGCATTTATCCCACATGATCTTACCCAGCGCTTTGTGGAAGTGGTCAACCGAGTGTTTACCCTTGATATTGATAAACTGGTCGAGCGTAGCTTTCACGTTCCTTTCCGCTTCTTCAAAAGCTTCGTGGGTGGTAGGGATAGCTTTGGTCTGGATATCGTCAGCCAGGTAGTTACCGATAGTGTAAGGAATTACGAAGTAACCGTCGGCCAGGCCTTGCATGAGTGCAGATGCACCCAGGCGGTTAGCACCGTGATCGGAGAAGTTGGCTTCGCCGAGGCAGTACAAACCAGGTACGGTGGTCATCAGTTCGTAGTCTACCCACAGGCCGCCCATTGTGTAGTGTACCGCAGGATAGATACGCATTGGTGTTTCGTAAGGGTTTTCGCCGGTAATCTTCGCATACATGTCGAAGAGGTTACCATACTTTTCCTTTACTACTTCTTTACCCATGCGGATAATTTCGTCTTTGGAAATGTTTTCCAGGCCGCGTTTACCTGCTTCGATTTTACCGTAACGTTCGATCGCTTCTGCATAATCGAGATAAACCGCCAGTTTGGAAGCACCTACACCATAACCGGCGTCGCACCTTTCTTTTGCAGCGCGGGAAGCCACGTCGCGGGGTACGAGGTTACCGAAGGCAGGGTATCTTCTTTCGAGGTAGTAATCCCTTTCTTCTTCTGGAATATCGGACGCTTTACGGTTGTCGTTCTGTTTTTTAGGCACCCAGATGCGGCCGTCGTTACGCAGCGACTCAGACATCAGGGTCAGTTTTGACTGGTGATCGCCGGATACCGGGATACAAGTCGGGTGAATTTGCGTGAAGCAAGGGTTACCGAAGTAAGCGCCACGTTTGTGCGCTTTCCAGGCAGCGGTAACGTTAGAGCCCATGGCGTTGGTAGACAGGAAGAACACGTTACCGTAGCCGCCCGTGCAAAGCAATACGGCGTGGCCAAAGTGACGTTCCAGTTTACCGGTAACCAGGTCGCGGGCAATGATGCCGCGGGCTTTGCCGTCAACTTTTACTACGTCGAGCATTTCGTGGCGGCTGTAGGCTTTAATGTTGCCCAAAGCTACCTGACGCTGGAAGGCGGAATAAGCGCCCAGCAGCAGCTGCTGACCGGTTTGACCGGCTGCGTAGAAGGTACGTTGTACCTGTGTACCACCGAAAGAGCGGTTGCTCAGCAATCCACCATATTCACGTGCAAAGGGAACACCCTGTGCCACGCACTGGTCGATAATGCTGGCAGAAACTTCGGCCAGGCGGTAAACGTTACCCTCACGGGCGCGGTAGTCACCACCTTTTACGGTATCATAAAACAGGCGGAACACGGAGTCGCCATCGTTCTGGTAGTTTTTGGCAGCGTTAATACCACCTTGTGCAGCGATACTGTGCGCACGGCGGGGGCTATCCTGGAAGTAAAAGGCTTTTACCTTGTAACCCAGTTCAGCGAGAGAAGCTGCAGCAGAGGCGCCGGCAAGACCAGTACCTACTACGATGATTTCGATTTTGCGCTTGTTAGCCGGGTTAACCAGCTTAACGGTGCTTTTATATTTGCTCCATTTGGTTTCGAGCGGACCAGCAGGAATTTTTGCGTTCAACATATCTCCTTACTTTTCTTTCTATAATGATTTGAAGTAAATAACTAACGGGATCAGGGCAAAACCGGCAGGAATAACGATGCCGAACAGCCATACGCCCAGGAAGTTGATGATGCCGTTGTACTTTTTATGATTGAGGCCAAAAGTCTGGCAGGCGCTCTTAAAACCATGAATAAGGTGGAACGACAGGCCAATCATACCGATTACGTAAATGATCACGTTTAATGGTACCTGGAAGGCCTCTTGTACTACGAGGTACAGATCTTTGTACTCTTTGGAATCGCCCTCGTAAGTGACCATCGGAATAGCAGCATCGTAGTGCATTGCCCACCAGAACTGTGCAAGGTGCACGATCAGGAAGATGAGCAGTACGCTACCCATGATCGCCATTTGACGGCTGAACCAGGAAGAGGTTTTGTTGCCCGGGTTTACCGCGTATTTAACGGGACGGGCGGCGCGGTTCTTGAAAGTCAGCTGCAAAGCAATGACAGCGTGAATAAGAATTACCACTTTAAGGCCCCAGGCTATAAACTGGATAAGGCCATTGTGGCTCATAAACGTGGCGTAGGCATTAAACGATTCTCCCCGATCTTCGTAAAGTAGTGATATGTTACCTGCAAGGTGAACAATCACGAAGCTACAAAGGAAAAAACCTGTTGCGCCCACTAATAACTTCTTTCCTATAGAAGTATTAAAGAATTGTGACCATTTCATAAGATAAGTTCTAAGCTCCCTTTAGATTAATTTTGAATATTTGAAATGTTCGGGCAAATTTAAAGCATGAATACTTAATAGCAAATGATATTTATCACCAAATGACAGTATAATAACGGGGATAACTTCGGGATTGTTCACCGCAAGCGGACTGATTATCAATCTAAAAGGAAAAAGGCTCTACTCGAGCCTTCTCATCATCCAGTTATCTACCAGCGTAAACAGGTGTTGTGGCTGGAACGTCCGCCACTTCGCATTATCTAATAAATGAATATAATTAGTTAGCCGCGAACGCTCGAATTCTTCACGTGTTTGCAGCGGCATATTCAAACTTACGATCCATCCGCCCTCATCTTTAATATCATCCCACCACTCTTCGTAATAACAATCGTCAGAAGAAAAGAAGTTGAGCACGTTTTCTGTGACCAGGATAAACTTGTAAACACCCCGGGAAATCAGCAGATCGATAATCTCCCGTTTCAGCGTCTGGATGTTGTTTTCGATCGCGTCGTTCCATTCGCCGATCAGTTCCAATACGGCGTAGTTGTATTGATAATCAGCAAATAAGATCTTGAGGTAAAGATTAGGGGCGCCGAAGTCGTCCCACTGTGGATGGATATAGTAATTGTATACGGTATTCGAATATTCAAACTCGCTATACTCTCGTCCGTAAAAAGGCGACTGCTCATCCTCTTCCGCAGTGTACAAATGCCGCCAGTTATAAAAGGGTTCTATCTCGTGCATACCTAAATTAATAACGGGTTTATCAATGGGCAATTTAAAGAAAAGCACCATTAAAAGTTTTTGAAAGAATCCGGATTTTTCTGTAACATGAAGTACTGAAAAGCACTGTGGCATTGCAACAGCGGGTACTGTTACAATGCCACCAGTTATATTTTACAGCCGGTTATTTAACCGCTTCCACTGCTTTTTTTACGCTGCCATGCGCTAACAGCAATGCTTTTGCCGCTTCGTAGTCCTGCATGTCCAGGCGTTCCATCAACATTTTAATGCCACGGTCGACCAGCTTTTCATTGCTTAACTGCATGTTCACCATCTTATTATCCTCTACCCTGCCGAGTTGCACCATTACCGCAGTAGAGATCATGTTGAGTACCAGCTTTTGCGCTGTTCCGCTTTTCATGCGTGTGCTACCCGTAATGAACTCTGGCCCAACCACCACTTCGATGGGAAAATCGGCTTCGGCAGAGACCGGGGAGCCGGGGTTACAGGAAATGCTGCCCGTAATAATCCCCTGCCTGCGACATTCGCGCAGCGCATTGATTACGTAAGGCGTGGTACCGCTGGCTGCAATGCCTACGACCACATCTTTATCGGAAATATTATGTTTCGTGAGATCTTCCCAGCCTTGTTCGCGGCTATCTTCCGCAAATTCTACCGCTTTACGGATGGCACTGTCGCCACCGGCTATCAGCCCGATCACCAGGCCATGCGGTACGCCAAATGTGGGCGGGCATTCTGAAGCGTCCACGATGCCTAAACGGCCACTGGTACCGGCGCCGATGTAAAACAACCGTCCGCCCGAAAGCATTTTGTCGGAGATGGCGGTCACCAGCTGTGCGATTTGCGGCATAGCGGCTTCAACGGCCATGGGCACGGTTTTGTCTTCGTTATTGATGTTTTTCAATAAATCAGGCACGCTCATTTTTTCCAGGTGCCTGTAAGGAGACGGTTGCTCGGTAACTTTCTTAAATTCCATGTTGGACGATGCATGACCCGGGTTGCTCTACCGCGGGTGTCTTTTAATTTATAACTGATAACAAATAGTTTGTCGTTTGCTTAAGCTTCGCGGTGGTAACTCACCAATCCGGTCATAGGACTCTTCATGATCTGGCCGAGTTGCAGTTCGAACAACTGGCACAATTCCTCCAGCACATCCTTAAAGTGCCAGGCGATGCCTCCCGTGAAGTGCAAAGGTACGGTCCAGCTTTCACGGTATTTATACAGATGATTAAAAAAGAACTCGTTCAGCCCGTCTTCCAATATATTTTCGATCATAAAATGCCCGCGGTTCTCGGCCAGGAAGGGCACAAACGAGGCCAGGTAGCGATTAGCCAACGGTTTGCGGTACACATTATCGAGAATTTCGTCTTTGGTTACATTGAACCGCTGATCGAACCGGAAACGCATCTCGTCATCGAACGTATGATATAGATAATATTGCAATATCTTCTTACCCAGGAAAGTACCACTGCCCTCGTCGCCGAGCACGTAGCCCAAACCAGGATTGTTGCTGACGATCGTGCTGCCGTCGTAGTAACAGGAATTAGAACCAGTGCCCAGGATACTCGCTACGCCGGGAGTACGACCGCAAAGTCCGCGTGCAGCGGCCATAAGATCGTGCTGCACTTCACACGCAGATTGTGAAAAGCTCGCCTGCAGGCTGTTCAGCACCTTTTTGGCATTGATAGGACTGGCACAACCGGTACCATAGAAGTATACGGCTTCGATGGACGTGCCGGCGGGCATTTGCGACAGCAGCTCAGTCTTAAATATAGCAGTGATTTGTTCCTGGTCCTGAAAGTACGGGCTGATGCCCTGTGTATGGTAGGTTGTTGACTTATCTCCCTGTAACAGGCACCATTCCGTTTTGGTAGATCCACTGTCGGCTATCAGCATCGTGTTTGCAGGCATACCTTCTGGTTGTGTTTAGGAAATTAAATAAGATGAATGGATGATGTTTTGCTTTTGAATATGCTATTTTTGTCACAAGTTAAGGAAAACGCTTTCACTAAAGCAAATTATAAAACCAGTAACCGGGACCAAACTTAAGCGGTTAATTAAAGTTTTTATGCCGAACAACAGGAAGTTGAATGTATTCTTACCCTTGTTATTTGCGATTGTATTAGCACTGGGAATGTATTTGGGACATAAGATGCCGGCTGCGAGAAACAGCGACTCTGCGATATTTTTCAGGCAGAACAACCGGGCGACCCTCCAGGAAGTGCTGGACCTCTTGAAATTCAATTATGTAGATACATTGGATGTAAATGACATACAGCAGGAAGCCATCGAAGGCATGCTGAGTCACCTCGACCCACACTCCATATATATACCTCCTGCGCAGGTGCAGGCAGTGAATGAAGATCTGCAGGGGAATTTTGAAGGTATCGGGGTTGAGTTCAATATTACGAACGATACCGTGAATGTGGCAGGTGTGATCCCTGGCGGGCCTTCGGCCGATGCAGGTGTGATTACCGGGGATAAGATCATCAAAGTAAATGACTCTCTCATCGCTGGTAAAAAGATCACTTCCGAAAACATCCGTAAACTGTTACGTGGCCCGAACGGCAGCAAGGTAAAAACGACCATGTTGCGCGACGGGCAGCTGATAGATATGGTGATCAAACGTGGGTTTATTCCGTTGTTGAGCGTAGATGCCGCCTACATGCTGGAACCCGGCACCGGCTATATCAAGCTGAACAAGTTCTCCGAAACGAGCTACGATGAATTTGTGGCCGCAGTAAGGAAACTCACGAAAGAAGGTATGACCAGCCTGGTACTGGACCTGCGCCAGAACAACGGCGGTTTGCTGGATGCAGCGACCCGTATTGCGGACGAGCTGCTGGAAGACCGTAAGCTGATCGTGTACACACAAGGTAAAGCCTATCCACGACAGGATTATAAAACACAAAAACCCGGCTCCTTTGAAAAAGGCCCGCTGGCAATCCTGGTAGATGAAGGCTCCGCCTCTGCCAGTGAAATTCTTGCCGGTGCCGTACAAGACCATGACCGCGGACAAATTATCGGCCGTCGCACCTTTGGTAAAGGCCTGGTGCAGGAACCATTTGAACTGAGCAACGGTGGCACCCTTCGCCTCACCATTGCACGGTACTACCTGCCATCTAACCGCAGTATACAGAAGTCTTATAAAGACGGTCGCGCGGCTTACGACGAAGATCTTACCGAACGATACAACCACGGAGAATTCCTGAACGGCGACAGCATCCGCATTGCCGACACCGTAAAATATCATACCGACAACGGCCGCATCGTGTACGGTGGCGGTGGTATTACGCCAGATGTGTTTATTCCGTTCGATACGTCGCGTTATTCCGCGGCGCTGACCGAATTATATACACGCACTACCTTCTCCGACTTTGTGTACAATTATTATATCACCCATCGCGCGCAGTTCGCGCCTTACAAAACCCCGGAAGACTTTACGAAGCAATTCGTGATCACGCCTGAACTGTACCGCGAGTTCCTGGCCTATGCGGGTAAGGACAACATTAAAGTAAGCACCATTTCGGCGCATGACGAACCGGAGATCAAAACCAGGCTGAAGGCGATGTTCGCCAGGCAGCTCTGGAGAACGGAAGGCTTTTACCAGGTGAGTAACGGGGCCGACCAGGTGGTGAAACGGGCGATAGACGAATTAAAGAAAAGCAAGTAAGTACTATCAAATAAAAAAGGAGAAACGTTGATCGTCTCTCCTTTTTCTTTTTTAAGATAATGATTCCCTGACCACCACATCTGGCTTCAGGTCATAAAAGAAGATACAGCCTTCGATGGCCAGCACATAAGATCCGTAAATCCAGAAGTTGAAAGAATCCGGTGACATATTGCCGGAGCTTACAGAGACCAGGAAAAACGGCACATACGCGTACACAATGCCCAGTACCATCAGGATGGCTTTGATAGTGGAGGGATTGTCGTGCCGCGCGTTGAGCCAGCGGGTGGAGAAGTACAGCAGTACCCAGCCCGGGATGGAAAATAAAGTACCCCAAATAAAGGCGAGTGCAACGAACAGCAGCGACAATTCGCTTACTACGTTAAGACCTCTTACGAGCATAAAAGCCATGTAAATAAGGGGAGTAATGCCGAAGGCGGTGAGCCATACGTTCATAGCGTACTCAAAAGAATTAGTACGGTTCATAGGGATTCGGTTTTAATGATGACTGCCTCGGCAGCCAATAGGTGTATAGTTAGGAAATATTCGCCCGGTTTACGGTTTAAAATAAGTTTACGATGCAATAATATGCAGAAAATACCACATACAACATACAGTGCGGCCCATGGCGGGTTTAAGGCTGTTTAAAGGGGTAGCGTTCAAGGGGTTAAGGAGGGTGTTATTTTCGTGTTATATGGGATCTTTTAGCTTGAGAGGGAAACACCAGATGATGGTGGCGGCGGGTATAAAAAAGCAGCCGGCTAAAAGCAGCATTTCTGCATCGATAGCACCCAACACTAATATAATAGCGCCGAGTAACAGGGCTATTGAAGCGATGCAAATGAGCTTCAGGCTATCTGCATCAGGTAAAAAACGCTCAAGGATAGCGGCCCCGATACCTACGATCACTAATATCGGCAGTGAAAATACAAAAGAGATCCAGGCTGTCACCGCTAATGTGCCTGGTATATCGGTACCTGGTCTGCCCAACCAAAACATGATAATACATGAAAGTACGATACCTGTCAACAGGCTGAACAACCAGGAATAGAATACGAATTGGAAGAGATTGCGGTATTTATCGGGCGGAAGCATATTAGTGCGGTTTGAAGCAATATAGGGTAGGCGCGAGCATCCTCAAAATAAAAACCCCTCCGCCGTGGCGAAGGGGAATTACTTCTTGCAAGAAATTTATCGTAAAACGATCTTTCCTTGATTAGTGGTGAGCTGAAGTGTCAACAGCAGTTGAATCAGTTACGATAGCTGCAGAATCAGTTGCAACTGGAGCAACAGGCTCAGCAGGAGTTACTACAGCTGGAGAATCAACAGCAGTTGAATCGTTAGTAGTAGAAGATGCATTGTTGCAAGCTGCGAACATACCAGCAGCGATAGCGAGAACGAATAATTTTTTCATTTGATTTTTAGGTTTAAATCGACGCAAAGCTATTCAATTTTTCGAATATACAAAACATCAAAAAGTATAATAAGTATATTTTTACCCTGTTTACTTCTTTCTAAAGAAGATTTTTATCGGAACACCCTGGAAATCAAAGTGACTTCTCAGCTGGTTTTCCAGATAATTTTTATACGGCTGCTTAATATCGTCCGGTAAATTGGCAAAAAATGCAAAAGCAGGGGTATATGTAGGCAATTGCGTCACATATTTTATTTTGATAGGTGTGCCGCGAACTACCGGCGGCTTGAAGGATTCGATGGCTTTCAACATCACATCGTTCAATTTCGAGGTAGGTACCTTCTTTTTACGGTTCTCTGCCACCTGCAACGCCATTTCGATAGCTTTGAAGATACGCTGTTTCTCAGGTACGGAGGTGAAGATGATCGGCACATCTACGAATGGAGCCATCCTGTTTTTGAGTTCCTTTTCGTAATCGCGAACGCTGTTGGTTTCCTTATCTTCCACCAGGTCCCATTTATTAACCAGCACTACCACGCCCTTGCCTTTACGGGCGGCCAGGCTGAAAATGCTGAGGTCCTGAGCGGTGATGCCTTTTTCGGCATCCAGCAGCAACATACATACATCCGCCTCGTCCACGGCACGGATCGCCCGGATCACGGAATAGAACTCGAGGTCTTCGTGTACTTTGGATTTACGACGGATACCCGCAGTATCGATCAGTATAAAGTCTTTCTGGAAAAGTTTATAGCGGGTATGAATGGTATCACGGGTGGTGCCGGCAATATCGGAAACGATGTTACGCTCCTCTCCTACCAATGCGTTCAGCAGAGATGATTTACCAACGTTGGGCTGACCGATGATCGCGATCTTCGGAATACCTTCATCTTCTGGTGACACCTCGTCAACCTCATCGTTGTAATGAGTAACCACATCATCCAGCAATTCGCCGGTACCGCTGCCGGTAATAGACGACAGGAAGAAAGTGCGTTCGAAACCGAGGCTGTAAAATTCAGTCGCATCCAGCAGACGTTCGCTATTGTCTACTTTATTTACGACAACGTACACGGGCTTGTCCGTACGACGCAGCTGATCGGCCATGCTGGCGTCCAGGTCGGTAATGCCGGTGGTTACATCACACATGAAGAGGATCACATTTGCCTCATTCATGGCAACAATCACCTGTTTGCGGATTTCGCGTTCGAAGATATCGTCACTGCCTACGACGAAACCGCCGGTATCGATCACGTTGAAAGTTTTGCCATTCCAGTCGGCCACACCATATTGCCTGTCGCGGGTTACGCCGCTGAAGTCATCAACGATGGCTTTTCGTTGCTCGAGCAAACGGTTAAACAAAGTTGATTTTCCTACGTTCGGACGTCCCACAATAGCTACAGTAAAACCAGCCATGGTATAATTCGTTTTTAAAAATTTCTAAATGATCAGAATCCGTATTCTTTAAGATACGTATCGTTGTCGCGCCATTTGCCGCGCACTTTTACAAACAGTTCGAGGAACACTTTACGTCCCACAAATTGTTCGATATCTTTTCTGGCCTGCGTTCCGAGTTCGCGGATGGACCTGCCTTTTTCTCCGAGGATGATCGCTTTCTGCGTTTCGCGGGTAACGATGATCTCTGCGGTGATTTTAGTAAGCGTGTCTTTTTCCTGGAACTGCGTAACGATCACAGTCGTGTGATAAGGGATTTCCTCATCGTACAGGTGAAATATTTTTTCGCGTACCATCTCCGCTACGAAGAAGCGGGTGGAGCGGTCTGTTAATGTATCTTCCGGGTAAAAAGGTTCGCCCTCGGGCAAAAAAGAAACGATGGCTTCTTTCAGCTCTTTCAGCCCCTTCTTTTGCACTGCTGCGATAGGGATGATGGCTTTGGCCTTGCCCCAGTTCTTCCCTCTTTCGGTCATGGCTTCCAGTTCTTCTTTGGAAAGCGTATCAACTTTATTGATGACGAGAACAACTGTTGGCGTTTTCAGTTTCAATGCATCGAACATCTCGAAGCTTTCTTCCACGCGATCGCGCGGATCGAGCATGAGTAATGCCACGTCCGCGTCTTCAAGAGCGGATTTCACCGCGCCCATCATTTTCTCGTGCAATTTGTATTTAGGATCGATGATACCTGGTGTGTCCGAGAACACTATCTGGTAACCGGGTTCAGTAAGCACAGCTGTAATACGGTGGCGGGTGGTTTGCACCTTTGGCGATACAATGGCCAGCTTTTCACCGAGCAGCGCGTTTAACAGCGTGCTTTTGCCGGCGTTTGGCTTACCGAATATGTTTACAAATCCTGCGCGGTGCATGGTGGTCTTTAAATTTAATTGATGAACAATAGTAAGGATGAGGGTTAACGATGATGCAAATATCCTTCTATCGACCCAAATAAAAAAAGCCGAAACAAGTTCGGCTTTTTTCTAGTTCTTGTAGCGAGGAGGGGATTCGAACCTCTGACCTTCGGGTTATGAGCCCGACGAGCTACCTCTGCTCTACCTCGCAATGTGGATGCAAATATAGGCTAGTTTTCATTGCCGCCAAATCTTTATTTTAAAAATTCAGACAAACGCTTTCAACACATTCTCTCAAACACAGTACAGCAAAGCGTTTCAGGCGACAAATATTTTTTACAAAAAATTAATACAGCCTACTCAACAGTTCATTTCTATGCTGATGTTGCATACTAACATTGCGAAAAGATCGTGCCAGTGTGCATCTCCCATGATGAAAAAAGCATATCTGGAAACCTTGCCCAGGCGAGGTCTTCATCGGAGCGTTCGACTTGTTACGCGATTGCTGCGATGATTTATTTTCTGAGATGTCGGGATTCGAATGGCGAAAGGAAAGTTTGATAGTTGTTACAACCACAAAGCATGCTCAGGAAATCAACATTACGGGCGTGAACGAAACAGGCTTGTTGCAGACGACTAATGCGACCGCCGTGCACTCGCCGAGAACAGCTGGCCCAATCAAAACAAACCTCATGTGCAGTCATACACATAATGAGCACGAAACCTGCACATGAGTGTTGTTCCGCTGACATCAAACCTGGCAAGCGCCCATCAATAACATCCGAAGCAACGATGAAGACAACCTCTCATCTTATGCACACCGGCACAATCAACACGACTAAAACGGCAAATCATCCGCCGTCTGCGGCCCGTAAGCGACCGGCTGTTCGGTTCCTCCGGCAGCCTCTCGTTTGCCGCCTAACAACTTACACTTACTCACCAGTATGCGCAGTGCTGCACCTGGCTTGCCTTCTTTGTCGGCGTAAGCTTCTACACGCGGCGTGCCTTCGATAAACACCTGCATGCCTTGTGTAAGATAAGGACCAATGTTCGGCTGGCCCCACAACGCACAGTCGGCCCAAACCGTTCGCTCATGCTGCTGGCCCTGGGCATCTTTAAAACGTTCATTGTAAGCAACCGTAAAATTTAATACGTGCTTTCCATTCAATTCTTTGGAAACGGCATTTTGCCCCAAATGCCCAATCATCTGGAATTTGATCATTGATCAAGTTTTTAGGTTAACGAATAAAATATCGGGCTTTTGTTTTGCTTGTGGGGGAATATGAAGATACGCTTTTCTAAAAAGCAGCAAAATAATTTTTGCATTTATTTATCCTGCGCACACTACCTTTGTATCGGAAACCGGCCAGACACATGGCCGGCAAGGCAGCTGAATAACCGCTGCCAGTTTCACCTCGGGGTGCCTTACTATCAGGCTGAGATCAGACTCGTTGAACCTGGGCCAGGTAATGCTGGTTAGGAAAGGAAGGAAAAGCAATTTTCTTACCTGTTATGTTTTGATAGTTGTCGCGTATAAAATGTACGCGCTTCATGTAATGCCGTCTGCCACAAGCAAGGCCGCATGCATGCGATTTATTGAATTGTTTAAACAGGAAATACAAAATGAAAAATGTCATGCTCCTGGCCATGCTGTTCGTCGCAGCATTCGCACAGGCACAGGTAAACGTCACGGGCGTTGTTACCAACAAAACTACCGGCCGCCCTGTTACGGGCGCCACCGTCACCATCCAGAATTTTGGCACGCATACCGATAATAACGGCCGCTATTACCTGAGGCTTCGCGACGCGGGCACTTATCCGCTAATGGTGAGCTTCATCGGATACACCACTTACCTCTACCCAACTTCATTTACTACAGGCGACAATACGATCAATGTATCGCTGGAAGAGACAGGCTTGTTCGTAAAGCCGGTAGAGATCAGCAGCCTGCGCGCCGGTGCTACTGCGCCTTTTACTAAATCATCGCTCAGCGCGGAGGATATCAAAAAGCAAAACCTCGGACAAGATCTCCCCATGCTGCTGAACCAGCTGCCAGGTGTGGTAACGAATTCCGACGCAGGTGCAGGCATCGGGTATACTAATTTCCGGGTGCGTGGTTCGGATGTTACACGTGTTAATATCACGGTAAACGGTATCCCTATCAACGATGCAGAATCGCAAGGGGTATTTTTCGTAAACATGCCGGACTTCGCGTCTTCGGTAAACAGTATTCAACTGCAACGCGGTGTGGGTACTTCTACCAACGGTGCCGGCGCATTCGGCGCCTCGCTGAACTTAAGCACAAATACGTTTAACGACAAAGCATACGCTGAAGTAGATAACAGCTACGGTTCCTTCAATAGCTGGAAACATACGGTAAAGGCAGGCACAGGTTTACTGAACGACCACTTCACCGTGGATGCCCGTCTCTCCAAAATCACTTCCGATGGTTATATCGACCGTGCCACTTCGGACCTGCAATCGTTCTACACTTCCGCGGCTTACATTGCCAAAAAAACAGCGGTACGCCTGAACGTTTTCGGGGGCAAGGAAAAAACGTACCAGGCATGGAACGGTATCGACTCTGCCACGCTGGCCGACAACCGTCGCTACAACTCCAGCGGTACCGAAAAACCAGGTGAACCATATGATAACGAAACGGATAACTACCAGCAAACGCACTACCAGCTCTCGCTCAACCAGGGTATTACCGATAACCTGAACTTTAACGTAGCGCTGCATCTCACCAGGGGTAAGGGCTACTATGAGTCTTATTATGGCGACGATTCCTACACGGAGTTCGGACTGCCTAACCCGGTAGTAAATGGCACAGAGATCACTGAAACAGACATGGTACGCCAGCTGTGGCTCGACAACTATTTTTACGGTGGTGTTTTTTCCATCAACCACAGTATGAAAAAATTTAATTGGAGCCTCGGTGGTGGCTGGAATAAATACGACGGCGACCACTATGGTAAAATTATCTGGGCGCAGAACGGCGGTATCGACAAAGATCATAAATGGTACGACCTGGATGCAACTAAAACAGATGTAAACGTATACTGGAAAGGCGAATACTCCCCTATCGAAAAACTGAGTGTGTTTGCAGATATGCAATATCGCCATGTAGGGTATGACATCAACGGTTTCCGTAAGCGCCCGAACGTAGAACAACACAACAAATACAACTTCTTCAACCCGAAAGTAGGCGTGACTTATCACGTAAATAACTTCCAGTATGCTTACGCATCGTTCGCTATCGGTAATAAAGAACCTAACCGCGATGATTTCGAAGCCGGCACCACGCAAACGCCTGAACACGAAACCCTGCGCAACCTGGAAGCTGGTTATGTATACACCAGTCAACGGGTAGGATTACAGGCGAACGTGTACTACATGAACTACAAAAATCAACTGGTACTTACCGGCAAGATCAACGACGTAGGTGCTTATACCCGCAGCAACATACCCGAAAGCTACCGCCTGGGCCTGGAACTGCAGGGCAGCGTGAAACTCGGCAGCTATGTAGACGTAGCCGCTAACATCGCATTAAGCCGCAACAAGATCAAAGACTTCACCGAGTATATTGATGACTACGACAACGGCGGACAGAAAGAAGTGAACCATGGCGAAACGGACATTTCTTTCTCTCCTGATGTAACAGGTGGTTACACTTTCACCGTAAAGCCCGTTAAAGGCCTCAATATTGACCTGTTAGGCAAATATGTAAGCCGCCAGTACCTCGACAACACTTCGATCAAAAGAAGAAGCCTGGATGGCTATTACGTGCAGGATGTGCGCATCAACTACCTGGTGCCGCAGAAACTCGTAAAAGAGCTGGGGCTTCAACTCATGCTGAACAACGTGTTTAACAAGATGTATGTGCCGAACGGTTATACGTTCAGCTATATCGAGGGCGGACAACTCATCACCGGCAACGGTTACTTGCCTATGGCTGGTTTCAACGTAATGGGCGGTGTTCACATCGGTTTCTAACCTATCCTTCTTATAAAAACTAAAGAGGCCGTCTTGCATTAAGACGGCCTCTTCGTTTATCAGCAATAGTGATTACGCCAGTAACGTATCCACCGCTTTGTGTACTTTTTCAAAATTGAAATCCGCCAGCACTTTATCCATCATGCCTTTGATCTCTGCGTTGCAGAGGTTACCGATGCTACCTTCATGCGTATGATGCACATGGGTATCTGTCATGAACGAGCCATTCTCGATATCCATTCCCACTTTCTTATACGCTTCGCGGAAAGGAGTACCTTCCAGCACGAGGTTGTTCACCACTTCCACGCTGAAAAGATATTTATACTTTTCATCCTGCAGGATATTCTCTTTCACTTTGATGTTTTCGATCATCAGCTTCGCCATATGAATGCACGAAGTGAGTGTACCGAATGCAGGAAACAGATTTTCCTTCAGCAGCTGTAAGTCACGATGGTAGCCGGATGGCAAGTTCACCGTCATCATCGCGATCTCGTTCGGCAGGGCCTGGATCTTATTGCCATGTGAGCGGATCAGTTCCCAAACATCAGGATTTTTTTGTGTGGCATAATGCTCGAACCGGTCGTTAACTCGTCCGGGAAGCTGATGAAGCCGAAGTTCTGGTTCATGAACATACAGGCGTCCATCGCCATTTTCGACAGTGTGGCGGCAATACCGGCCAGTGCGAAAGCAACGATCTTTTCTGTTTTACCACGACCCATTTGTGCGTACACCACGTTGTAGTTGAGGTCTTCAAAACCGAGCAACTGCGTAGTCATGGTACGATTCAACGGGAAAGAAGAACCGTAACCGGCAGCGGAACCCAGCGGGTTTTTGTTCACGGTTTTGTAAGCACCTTGCAATACCACCAGGTCGTCTACCAGGCTCTCCGCATAAGCGCCAAACCACAAGCCAAACGAAGATGGCATAGCGATTTGCAGATGGGTATAACCGGGCAGCAGGTGATTTTTATATGCCTCGCTCTGTTGCTGCAACAGGTCGAACAACGCTTTTACTTCACCCACCAGCACTTCCAGTTCGTGACGCAGGAACAGCTTTAGGTCCACTAAAACCTGGTCGTTGCGGGAACGGCCACTGTGGATCTTTTTGCCTACTTCTCCAAGGCGGCGGGTGAGCAACAATTCCACCTGGGAATGAATGTCCTCCACTCCTTCTTCCAGTTTAAAATCGCCGCTTTGTATTTCTTTGTAGATGTTTTTCAGCTCCTGTTGCAGGATGGTCAACTCGTCTTTTTCCAACAGGTTGATGGACTGCAGCATGGCAATATGCGCCAGCGATCCCAGCACGTCGAAGGGTGCAAGGTAGGTATCCATTTCCTGGTCTTTACCTACCGTGAACTTTTCTACAGCGGCCAGGGCTGCCTTATCTTTTTGCCATAATTTCATATCGCTCGTGTTACGATGAATACATTACGCATTCACCATGGTCAATAATCTGATGTAAGTATCAATCCCCTGCTGAATTTCTTCCAGGTAGATAAACTCGTCCGCCGTGTGTGAACGTGCGCTGTCACCAGGGCCGATCTTGATCGACGTAGCCGGTATCAGCGCCTGGTCGGAAGTAGTGGGCGATCCGTAAGGTTTCTTACCGATGCTTAAACCCGCCTGTACAAACGGATGGTCCAGCGGTATGGAAGATGGGCGCATACGCATGGAGCGTGGCTTCACATCGCACTGCACGTTTTGTTTTACGGTGTCCAGTATCTCTTCCAGGGTATATTTGTCTGTAGCCCGCACGTCTACTACAAACGAGCAGTCGGCCGGCACTACGTTATGTGCTTTGTTGGAAGTTTGTATCACGGTCACACTCATCTTCACCGGCCCCAGTGTTGGCGACACTTCCGGGAAACGGTAATCGCGGAACCAGGCAATGTCGTTCATTGCTTTATATAAAGCGTTTTCGCCCTCTTCACGCGCTGCGTGACCTGCTTTGCCATGACTGGTACAATCGAGCACCATCAAACCTTTTTCGGCTACGGCCATGTCGGTCAACGTAGGCTCGCCTACGATCGCAAAATCGATGGGCGGCAAATCTTTCAATATACTCTCAATACCATTTACGCCGCTGATTTCCTCTTCGGCAGTCGCCGCCAGCACGATATTATAGCGCAGGTTTTCTGCTTCATAAAAGTGGCAGAAAGCCGCAATCAGGCTAACGAGGCAACCGCCGGCATCGTTACTGCCGAGGCCATACAGCTTACCGTCCACCACATCCGGCGAAAACGGATCGCGGGTGTATTGCGGATTGGGCTTTACGGTATCGTGGTGAGAGTTAAGAAGGATGGTGGGTTTGGCGGGATCGAAGTGTTTATTACGCGCCCAAACGTTATTCAGGTGTTGCTGCCAGCTTACGCCCCTGTCGGACAGGAATTGCGCGATAGCAGCGGCAGTCCCCTCCTCTTCCCGGCTAAGGGAAGGAATGGAGATCAGCTGTTGTAAAAGTTGTACTGCGTCGTCATAGCGTCGTTGGTCCCACATAATCAGCGTATTAATGTACCGGCTACGGCTCCCGTGGTATTCGGCAGCACATCGTTGGCATGTCCTATCAGCACTTCATTCACCCCGCTTTCGATGGCCGAAAAAGCATTTTCCAGCTTTGGCAGAATACCGTCGGACAGTACGCCGTCCGCCAGTAACTGTTGATATATTTCGCGGTCGATCAGGTTGATCACCGCATTGTCGTCATTCGCATCGCGCAGCACGCCGCGTTTCTCGAAGCAATAGATCAGCCGCACGGTGTAGTGTGCAGACAAAGCCGTCGCAAGGGAAGACGCGATCGTGTCGGCATTGGTATTCAATATCTGGCTGTTGCCATCGTGTGTAAGCGGCGCGAATACCGGCGTAAGACCAGCTTCCAGCATCGCTTTCAGCGGAGCAACATTTAATTTTGATGGTTCAACATCGCCTACAAATCCGTAGTCGATGGTTTTTACGGGGCGTTTTACAGCGGGAATAATATTCGCATCGGCGCCGGTTAAACCTATGGCATTACATTGCAGCGATTGCAATTTAGCGACCACCTGTTTGTTCACCAGTCCGCCGTACACCATGGTCACCACGTCGATGGTAGCTGCATCAGTAATCCTGCGGCCGTCAACGTACTTACTTTCAATACCCAGCTTATCCCCAATGCGGGTGGCTATTTTGCCGCCGCCGTGGATCAGCACCTTATGCCCTTTGACCTGCGCGAAATCAGCCAGGAACCTGTCCAGCAATGCCGGGTTATCGATAACGTTGCCGCCTACTTTAATTACATACAATGCTTCCGCCATAAATACTATTTTCCGTTCTTCAGGATTTCACTCAATACTGCCTGGGCCGCCCATACACGGTTACCCGCTTCCGGGATCACGATGGAGTTTGGCCCGTCGAGTACTTCGTCGGCGATCACCACATTACGACGCACCGGCAAACAGTGCATGATTTTCGCATCGTTGGTATTCTTCAAACGCTCGTTGGTTACCATCCAGGCCGGATCAGAATTGATGATCTTTCCATAGTCCTGGTAAGACGACCAGTTCTTCACATACACGAAATCTGCACCTTCCAGGGCCTTCTCCTGGTTGTACTCAATTTTCGCGCTGCCGCTGAATTTCGGGTCCAGTTCATATCCTTCGGGATGGGTGATGGTGAAATCTACTTCTCCCCAGGCGTTCATCCACTGTGCAAAAGAGTTGGGAACAGCCTGCGGCAACGCTTTTACGTGCGGTGCCCAGGTCATTACCACTTTCGGTTTGCGGGGCGCGGTCCAGCGTTCTTTGATGGTGATCACGTCGGTAAGGCTCTGCAACGGGTGCAGGGTAGCACTTTCCAGGCTCACCACCGGTACGCCGGCGTACTTAATGAACTGGTTGATGTATTTCTCTGAGTAATCTTCCTGCTTATCTTTCAAACCAGGAAAAGTACGGATGGCCATAATATCGAAGTACTGGCCCATTACCGCTGCTGCTTCTCTCACGTGCTCGGAGGTGTTGCCGTTCATGACAACGCCATCGTTCATTTCCAGCTGCCAGCCTTCTTTATCGATGTTAAAAACCACGACTTCCATACCCAGGTTTCGCGCGGCTACCTGTGTACTGAGGCGGGTACGTAAACTGGGATTCAAAAAGATCATTCCCAGTGTTTTGTTTTCTCCTAAACCTTTATCCTTGTGAGGATTCTTCTTGTAATCCAGGGCGATGTCCACTAACCGCGGCACACCCGGAACGTCTTCAGTTGAAATGAATTGTTTCATGCTGATTCCATGTTAAGACCTTTCGGCCTGCGCGTTTGATAATTATGCTAATTCCTCTTTTAATGCGGACAAAAACTGGTCTGCATGTTCCTGTGTAAGGGCCAGTGAAGGCAGCAGCCTGATCACGTTTGGCTTTGCTTCACCTGTAAATATTTTGTGCTTCGCTAAAAGGTTCTTTCTAACATGCGACAGCTCCTCCGGCAATTCGATACCGATCATTAAGCCCCTGCCCCTTACTTCTTTAATTTTCGGGAGAGATTTCAATTGCTCCATCAGGTAGTTGCCGATCTTTTCTGCGTTCGCGATCAAACCATCCTGCTCGATCACCTCCAGCACAGCGAGTGCCGCCGCGCAAGCCAGGTGATTACCGCCGAATGTAGTGCCCAGCAATCCGTAAGACGCCTGGAACTTTGGTGAAATACTGATCGCGCCGATCGGGAAACCATTGCCCATTCCTTTCGCCATCGTATAGATATCGGCGTTGATACCCGCCCAGTCGTGCGAGTAAAATTTACCGCTCCTGCCATAACCACACTGTACGGAGTCAGCGATGAAAGCGGCGTTATGCGTATCGCACAGTGTCCTGATTTTTCTCAGGAAACTATCACTCGCTACGTTAATACCACCTACACCTTGTATGCCTTCGATGATCACGGATGATACTTCATACTGCTGAAACGCCTGTTCCAGCGCAGCTTCATCTTCCCAGGGGAGAAATACTACGTTGTCGGTTTCATTCACCGGCGCTACGATTTTCGGGTTGTCTGTAACCGCTACTGCCAGGGATGTTCTGCCGTGAAACGCCTTTTTAAATGCGATCACTTTCTTCTTGCCATTGTGGAAAGATGCCAGTTTCAGCGCGTTCTCGTTCGCTTCAGCGCCGGAGTTACAAAGGAACAGCTGGTAGTCGGTTTTGCCGGATACTTGTCCCAGTTTTTCGGCCAGTTGCACCTGCAAAGGAATCTTTACAGAGTTGGAATAGAAGCCCACTTTGCCAAGTTGCTCCGTGAGCCTTTTTACGTAGTGAGGATGGGTGTGACCGATAGAAATAACGGCATGGCCGCCATACATATCGAGATATTGTGTGCCTTTATCGTCCCAAACATTGGAGCCGAGGGCCTTTTCAATTACTATATCGTTAATTGGATAAACGTCGAACAGTTTCATTGTGCTTGTAAGATTACCGGTTTACACCGTGATTTAAAATACGATTGACTTCAGTTTCAATCCTGCCGTTTCCTCCAGTCCAAACATCAGGTTCATGTTTTGCACCGCCTGTCCGGACGCGCCTTTCAGGAGATTGTCCTCAATCGAATGGATGACCAGTTTGTTACCGGTTTTTTCCAGTTGAATGAGCACTTTGTTGGTGTTCACTACCTGTTTCAGATCGATTTGCTTTTCGCTTACGTGGGTAAACGCAGCATCTGCATAAAAATCTTTGTACAGTTTGATGGCATCTTCCAGGGAAAGGTCGCAGGATAGATAAGAGGTGATCCAGATGCCGCGCGGATAATCACCGCGAACAGGCACAAAGTTGATCTCCCCGCCGAAAGCAGGCTGCATAGCCTGCAGGGTTCGTCGTATTTCTTTCAGGTGCTGGTGGGTAAGCACTTTGTACGTAGACACGTTGTTTGCTCTCCAGGTAAAGTGGCTGGTAGCCTGCAGGCTTTGACCTGCACCTGTGGAGCCGGTAATACCGGTGGTATGCACTTCGTTCAGCAAACCGGCCTTTGCCAGTGGCAGAAGACCTAGCTGGATAGCGGTCGCAAAACAACCGGGGTTGGCGATGTTATTCGCCTGTTGAATAGCTTCCCTGTTGGCTTCCGGCAAACCGTACACAAATTCCCTTCCCGCCACGCTTTCGCCTAAACGAAAGTCCTGGCTAAGGTCGATGATTCTTGTGTAGGCCGCAATCGGCGTAGCCTCCAGGAACTTTTTAGATTCTCCATGACCGAGGCAGAGGAACAGTACGTCCACTTCCTGCATCTCGCCCGTGAAAGTAAGTTCAGTTTCGCCCAGCAGGTCGGCATGCACCGCGTATAGCGGGTTGCCGGCATTGCTGCGACTGTGCACAAAGCTCAGTTCCGCATTCGGATGGTTCAGCAATAACCGGATGGTTTCGCCCCCGGTATATCCTGCGCCGCCAATAATGCCGGCCTTCACTTTGTTATGTTGAGTTTGTTCTTTCATCTTATAAGAAGGGAACTTTCGTTCCGCTTATTTGCCACCTTCCAGTGATTCCTTCACCTGGTGCCAGATCATTGTTTGGTTACCGAATATTTTGGTGAAGCCCCTTACGTCTTCCCCGGTCCAGCCCTGGTTCATTTCGCCATACTTGCCGAACTTGCTGCTCATCAGATCGTAATCGGATTTGATGCCGGTTACCTGGAAGCGGTAAGGCAGCAGGCTTACATATACTTCACCGGTTACGTTCTCCTGGCTGTGCGTGAGAAACGCTTCGATGTCGCGCATTACCGGGTCCATGATCTGACCTTCGTGCATCCAGTTACCATAGAACTGCGCCAGCTGGTCTTTCCAGCTCAGCTGCCATTTGGTAAGTACGTGTTTTTCCAGGGCGTGGTGCGCTTTGATGATCACCATCGGTGCGGCAGCTTCAAAACCTACGCGGCCTTTAATACCGATAATGGTATCACCTACGTGAATGTCACGGCCGATGGCGAACGGACCAACAATATCCTGCAGGTAAGTGATCGCATCGGTAGGGTGACTAAATGTTTTATCATTGATGCCGGTCAGCTCGCCTTTAGTAAAGACCAGTTTTACGTTTTCCGGATCATTTTTGGTGAGCTGTGTAGGCCATGCAGCTTCAGGCAGGAAGCCATCGGAAGTAAGCGTTTCTTTACCACCTACGGAAGTGCCCCAGATGCCTTTGTTGATGGAATACATCGCCTTGTCAAAGTTCATCTGCACACCTTTCGCTTTCAGGTAGCTGATCTCTTCTTCGCGGCTCAGTTTCATGTCACGGATCGGAGTAATGATTTCCACGCCGGGGATCATGATGTTGAAGATCATATCGAAACGCACCTGGTCGTTACCGGCACCGGTAGAACCATGCGCCACCGCATCTGCCTTCATTTCTTTCGCATACTCGCCAATGGCCAGCGCCTGGCTCATACGCTCTGCACTTACGCTTAACGGGTAAGTGTTATTTTTGAGAATGTTGCCGTATACCAGGTAACGGATCACCTTGTCGTAGTAGGATTTAACGGCATCTACAGCTTTATGGCTTTTAACGCCCAGGCTGTAAGCGCGTTTCTCGATTTCCTGCAACTCTTCTGCAGAAAAACCGCCGGTGTTAACAATAACAGAATGTACTTCATATCCTTTTTCTTCCGAAAGATATTTAACGCAGTATGAAGTGTCCAATCCACCGCTAAAACCCAGAACTACTTTTTTCATGGTGATCCTATGTATGTTGTTTAAAAATGATTGCAAAAATAACTACCAGCTGAACAGGAAAAAGCGTTTTTTCCCTAACACGGCACCACCGCCTTCTTTACGGGATTTCAACAGCACAAATCTTTTGTAACGCAGCCAACGCTCAAACAGTTTGAAGTTGGTCTTGAAACTGCGTTTCCTGCGCTGCCCGGCAGATTCGGCGCCGTTCAGTTTCACCATCGGGTTTACTTCCTCGCTGGCTACGTGCGGTTCCTGCGGCTGCTGGTCTTTTTCTTTGTCGGCCGGATCGTACAGCATGGCGGTACACAGGCAGTTCTTACGACCTTTGGCAGTAAGAATATCAAAGTTGATACAGCTGCGGCAGCCTTTCCAGAACTCCTCGTCATCGGTAAGCTCTGAATAAGTAACCGGCTCATAACCGAGTTCGGAGTTGATCTTCATCACAGCCAGGCCGGTGGTGAGACCAAATATCTTCGCATCGGGGTATTTTACCCGCGACAATTCGAATATTCTTTTCTTGATGGATTTTGCCACGCCGTGGCCTCTGAATGCAGGGTTAACGATCAGACCGGAGTTGGCGACAAACTTTTCGTGTCCCCAGGCTTCGATATAACAAAAACCTGCCCACTCTCCCGATTGAGAAAGCGCTATCACTGCCTTGCCCTCGTCCATCTTCAGCTTGATGTAGTCGGGGGAACGTTTAGCAATACCCGTACCCCTGGCCTTTGCGGAAGATTCCATTTCGTCCGTAATGGTTTTGGCATATTCGTGATCGTCAGATGTTGCCACCCTGACGATTATCTCCTGATTTTCCAATTTCTTCTAAATTGAAAACGTTAACGATAAATAAAATAAACTTGGATTGAATCCATTGCTGGAATGTTCCCCCTTGTATCAAAGGACAGACAAAGGGGTGATAGCCAAACACAAATCGCGCCAGCTATCAAATGCGAGGTCGTCGGGCAAGATATCTAAAGACATTGTTCCCAATAGTATACAAGCCTTCTGAGAGAGAAGGATGGAAAGGTGAGATCTTATGGGACTCAAAGTTTTTCAACTTCAGTTAAGCGTTAAATTGTGATAAATCTTGTTGCCTTTAGTTTTAAGATAACTGCAAAGTTATAACAATATTTATTATTGATGCTATTTTTTTGTGTTAAAAAGTCACCCATTCTCCTCGGGGCCACAACGGGGTTACATATTATAAAAAAAGAGAAAGGACGACACATCCCTTCTCTTTTCAAGCGTACATTTTTTAGTTCAGAATCATTTGGTTATGATACCCAGCTCGGCAACACTTGCCCAATGCTGCCTGGGATTGGCGCCACGCAGGGCCACAAAGCGTATGTACCTCGCCTTCACCGTGCGGTCAAAAAGCACCCGCTGTTGCACCGGGCTGTTAAGAATATTATCGAAAGCTCCTTTAAGTAGGTAGTCCCCCCAGGTTTTGCCGTCCAGGCTGGTTTCGAACATATATTCTGCGATCACACCGTTGGGCTGCTCCCCGCCTACGGGCAGATACGTAAAGCCTTTCAGGTGTAACACTTCGCCAAGATCAACTTTTATTTCATGCGGGTAGCCGTTATCGCCGCCAGGGGTCGACCAGGCAGTTTTCGGATCGCCATCGATCGCCAGTTCGGGCTGCCGCCTGGGTGCCGCGGTATCTGCGTAGGTTACGCGCCATTTGGTGGGTGCAATGTCGTATTCAGCCGTTACGGTCGCGGCAGAACGTTTACCATTGTCTACAAACGCCTTTGCTTTTACCGTACCGCCCGCCGCAAAAGGAATGGGGCCGGTGTAACGCGGCGATTTGATCGTAGGCTCGCTGCCGTTGAGGGTGTAATGCAATGCCGGATCGGCAGAAGCCGCCGTAATGATCACATCGCCCTGTTTGTTGCGACTGAATACCGGGCTGGCCAGCACTTCCGGCGCACGAAACAGTGC
Organism: Chitinophaga horti; assembly: GCF_022867795.2. NCBI lineage: Bacteria > Pseudomonadati > Bacteroidota > Chitinophagia > Chitinophagales > Chitinophagaceae > Chitinophaga > Chitinophaga horti. The sequence continues at coordinate 3,973,512 of NZ_CP107006.1, forward strand.
CACTTCGCTGATCAGCGCCGGCGCTTTGGCATCCAGGATGGTAATGCGCAGCTTCGTAGCGGTCGTCAGCGGTAAACGCAGGATACGTTTGTAACCGATCGTCGTTTGGCTGGCAATTTCTTTGTAAGCACCGTTCTGCCAGGCTTCCACCTTAAACGCCCGCACACGCTGCCCGTAAGCAATCGCCTCCTGCACCTGGAAACGGTTAAACGTTACGGCCTTCGGGAACGTCAGCTCGAAAGCGGCGTCTTGGGCCGTGGGGGCCGTCCAGAAGGTATTCGTATTGCCGTCGGTTAACACCCCCGTGCCTTTTGCGAGGTTGCGTTTGAACGTGGCATCCAGCTCCTTACGCAACTCCATCAACCGTAAAGAATCATTTTTATGAATAAGGCCGCGGCGATCAACCGGGATGTTCAGTAACAAGTTGGCGTTACGACCCACAGAGCCGTAGTAAATGTCGAGCAGCTCGTTGAGTGACTTCACTTTATCATCCGTAGCCGGACTGTAAAACCATCCCGGACGGATGGATACATCTGCTTCGCCGGGTACCCAGTCTGTACCGTTCTCCTGTCCTTCATTCAACACCTTCTCGATACCGCCGGAACCTGGCGCAAACTCGCTGCGATTCAGGGTGCTCCAGTTCGTTTCGCCTGCAAAGCCACGTTCATTGCCGATCCACCGGCAACCAGGACCCGCATCGCTGAAGATGATCGCATCGGGATGATGTTTGTACACCGTACCATTAAACAGCGGCCAGTCGTACACTTGCTTTTTACCGTTCGGACCTTCGCCGTTCGCCCCATCAAACCATTGTTCGAATACATCGCCATACTTGGTATGCACTTCGGTAAGCTGGTTCACGAACGTCTGGTTATATTTATCCGTACCGTAGTCAGGATGATTGCGGTCCCAGGGTGACAGGTATACGCCGAACTTCAGGCCGTATTCCTTACAGGCGGCGGAGAGTTCTGCCAGCACGTCGCCCTTGCCATTTTTCCATTTGCTTTCGCGCACGGTGTGCGTACTGTAGGCGCTCGGCCACAGGCAAAAGCCATCATGGTGTTTAGCGGTGATGATAATACCTTTCATACCGGCTGCCTTCGCGGTACGCGCCCATTGGCGGGCGTCCAGCTGCGAGGGATTAAACACGGCCGGGTCCTCATCTCCATGGCCCCACTCTTTGTCGGTAAAGGTGTTTACGCCAAAGTGGATAAACATGTAATACTCCATGTTATGCCAGGCCAGTTGCGCCTTTGAAGGCACGGGGCCCACAGGCGTCTGCGCGTTCGCGCCCGCCAGTATCGAACTGAAAAGAGAAAATAGTAAGATCGTTTTCTTCATAATGACTTGGTATCTTCTAAATGTAAGGCGTCTGAAGTGAATATACGGCGGTGGCTTAAAAAACAGGTATGGTAGGGTAAAATACTATGGACTGCAACCGTTTGCAGTTTCCGACTATCACATAAGTGTCAGAAAAAAATCCAGCTTATTGCATTTACCCTTTCTATTTAGCTATTTTTAAAGCGTCTATGTTTCAATAATTTTTCAATTACCCACTTTTATGAACAAACATCTGCACCGCAGGAGTTTCCTGAAGAACACGGCGGCGGCGGGCATTGGCCTGTCATTGCTGAACACCCCGGCCCGGCTGCTGGCCTCCCAAAAAAAGGATAAGGTGCGTGTTGCCATTATCGGCGTTGGCGCCAGGGGCATCGGCCATCTTGATCTATGCCTGAAGCGCAGCGACGTTGATGTAGTGGCCATCGCGGACCCCGACACAGAACGGGCCATTCCGCAAAGCCGTAAGATGATCGAAAAGGCTTACGGCACAAAGAAGAAAGTGGCCGAGTACACCAAAGGCCCCGAAGATTACCTGAACATGCTGAAACGCGGCGACATCGATGCGGTGATTATTGCCACCCCCTGGGAATGGCATACACCACAGGCTGTAGCAGCGATGAAAGCAGGCATCACACCCGCGGTGGAAGTTTGCGGCGCCAGTGATGTACAGGAGTGCTGGGACCTGGTGAACGCCAGCGAAGCGAACCGCGTACCGGTTTTTGCCATGGAAAACGTATGTTATCGCCGAGATGTAATGGCGGTGTTAAACATGGCGCGCCAGGGCCTGTTCGGTGAACTGCTGCATCTGCAAGGCGGCTACCAGCACGATTTACGTGCGGTGAAGTTCAACGACGGCAAACAAATTTACGGCGGTGGCGTGGAGTTTGGCGACAAAGCGATTTCGGAAGCCAAATGGAGAACGAACCACTCGGTGCACCGTAACGGCGACCTCTATCCCACGCACGGCCTCGGCCCTGTTGGTACGATGATCGACCTTAACCGCGGCAACCGCCTGGTATCGCTTACTTCTGTCGCCACGAAAGCGCGCGGCCTGCACAAGTACATCGTGGAAGGCCCTAACGGTGGCGCCAATCACCCGAACGCCAAGGTACAATTCAAACTGGGCGATATCGTAAGTTCCCTGATCCAGACGACGAACGGTGAAACGATCATGCTTAGCCACGACACGAACCTGCCACGCCCCTACTCGCTAAACTTCCGCGTACAGGGTACGAATGGTTTATGGATGGACGATATCCACTCCATTCACATCGAAGGCAAAAGCAAACCACACAGCTGGGACAAAACCGGCGATCCCAAAGATGCAGAAAGCTACTTCGGCAAGTACGAACACCCGTTGTGGGCGAAGTATGCGAACGACGCATCTGGTGCGGGTCACGGAGGTATGGACTGGTTTGTGATCAACTCGTTCATCGAGTCTATCAAACGCGGCACGCCTTACCAGCTCGACGTGTACGACCTGGCTACCTGGTATGCGATTACGCCATTAAGCGAGCAATCTATCGCGGAAGGCGGCTCCGTTCAGTACATCCCGGACTTTACCCGCGGACAGTGGATCAACCGCAAACCCATCTTTGCACTCAACGGCGACTATTAATCGTTGTTTGGAACATACAATACGAAGCCCCGGCAGCCTGGAAGCGCCGGGGCTTTTTATATGCAAAAGCCCCGGAATACAAAGTATCCCGGGGCTTTCAAAATTATCAATATTAGTGCACCGGCTCCTCTTCAAAAACCGTTACACCTGCTTCTATGCTGGTTACATACACTTCCATCACTTCATCAAACTTTTCGCTGTAAAGTTTTTTCATACCCGCAACAAACGCATCTGCCTTAGCTGATTTTACCAGGTTGATCGTACAACCGCCGAAGCCACCACCCATCATACGCGCACCGGCAACGTCCGGGTTATTGCGCACACAGTCTACCAGGAAGTCTAACTCCGGACAGCTTACTTCATACAGTTTGCTCAACCCATCGTGCGAGCCGTACATCAGTTTACCTAAGCCTTCCAGGTCGCCGTTTTTCAGCAACTCAGTAGCCTTCACCACGCGCTCGTTTTCCTGCGTAACGTACAGGCAGCGGTCGTAAATTTTACCGGGCAATTTGTCTTTATATTGTTCCACCTGCGCAGCAGTAACATCGCGCAGGCTATTGATGCCGGGAATAAATTCCTTAAGGATCTCAACGCCCTTTTCACACTGCTCGCGGCGCACATTGTACTCCGAGCTGGCCAGTGAATGATGCACCATGGAATTACATAACACGATCTTATACGTGTCTGAAAATTTGAACGGGAAGTATTGATACTCCAGGCTGCGACAGTCCAGCAGCATCACCTCGTCTTTACGACCATGCAGGTTCGCAAACTGGTCCATAATACCGCATTTCACACCTGGGAAAGTATGCTCCGCAATCTGCCCGATCTTCGCCATTTCCATACGTTCTATGCCGAAGCTCAGTAACGTATCGAGCGCAGCGATCAAACCACCTTCCACCGCAGCGGAAGAGGACAGTCCCGCTCCAACAGGAATGTCGCCATGCACGACACAATCGAAGCCTTTTACATCGTAGCCCCGTTGTTGGAGGTGGTACACAACACCCATCAGATAATTGATCCAGCCGGAAGTGGGTTTAATATTTTTCAGGGAAAAAGATTCTTTTTCGCCGGTGAAAGTCGCGTAGGCATTCACGGTATCCGTACCGTTCAACGCAACGGCATACACGATTTTTTTGTCTATCGCAGCGGGCAGTACATAACCTTCGTTATAGTCGGTATGCTCTCCAATCAGGTTGATCCTGCCGGGGGAAGTAACGATCAGTGGCGTATTTCCATATAATTCGTGGAATCGCAGTTTTGCTTCGTGGATCATAAAAACAGTAATAAACGTATTTCGTACACCTAAAAATAGGAAAAGACTTGGAACTTTCCTTCAACCCATCAAAAAAATTATGCCATAACATTTACATATTTGGTAATCAGCTATTTATCCCCTAATCCTCCCCAGTTGCGACGCTCCGTTCATCTTCACGCGCTCCTGGTGCCACCCAACCGGGGTACGGGCTACCCAGCTCCCTTAAGATACAGCATCTTGCTGCGGATGTATACGCATGGCGGCTACATCCTCCGAGGATCCTTTAAGCTTCTTAGGTTCATCTTAGGTTAATAGTTCGTTCATATTAGGTTCAACTTAGGTTGATGAGCCTAAGTTGAACGAAGGTTGAACCTAGGATGAACGAAGGATCAACCTAGGGTCCTTAAGGGATCCTCGAAGGATCCCCGAAGGATTTCCGAAGGTTACTGCAAGGTAGATCGAAGGACCATCGAACGGTGCTGCAAGGTTGAGCGAAGGATTATCGGCAGTTGCAGGAGATATATAGACGATCCGGGAAATAGCCGGCCGCTGGTTGCCATGATCCGCTATTGTTCCACGATGACAGCATCCACGCACACCAAAAAGCCGCCCCCGTAACGGAGCGGCTTTTCTCACTTATATGAAATCTTTCAGCTTAAGCAGTCGCCAGTTTCGGCAGTCCTTTTTTATGGCCAGCCACCGCGAAGTACAGGATGTACAGGTAGCAAGGGATCATGATCGCGAAAGGAAGCTGGCGGTTACCGGTGGCATCGGCCAGTGCGCCATACACCAATGGCAGCAGCGCGCCGCCGGCAATACCCATGATCAGCAACGCGGAGCCCAGTTTGGTAAAGCGGCCCAGTTTGTTGATCGCCAGTGGCCAGATGCCAGGCCACATCAACGAATGCGCAAAGCTTAACAGGATCATAAACGCTATCGATGTGATGCCTGTCGTTAACAATGCACCAATGGTAAAGACAACGCCCAGTATCGCAGAAATCACTAACCCGGTTTTCTGTGACATGTATTTCGGGATCGTGATAATACCGATGATATAACCTACGGTGAAGCCGATCAGGCTGTAAATACCAAAGTTGTTGGCGACGTCTTTGCTAATGCCGTTATACTCGCCGTAAAGCGTCAGCGAGTCGATCGCCAGCACTTCCACGCCTACGTATAGGAACAGGCAAAGCACGCCCAGCATCAGGTAAGGGATCTGGAAAACGGAGGTACGGCCGTACGAATCAACATTGGAAACAGTCGGCTTCTCTTCTTCCTCTGTATTAATCTCCGGAAGGTTCGATTTTCTTACCATAAACGCCAGCAGCAGCAGTACACCCGCCATGATGAGGTAAGGTATGATTACACGTGACGCCAGCAGGTCCAGTTCGTTCTCCAGTTCAACACCCGTTAAACCTTTGATCTTTTCGGACAGTTCGTTGGTATCGCTGAACAGCAATTTACCCAGTACGAGAATGCCCGTCATACCCGCGATCTTGTTACAAATGCCCATGATGCTGATGCGTTTAGCAGCGCTTTCAATTGGGCCTAAGATCGTTACATACGGGTTAGACGCGGTTTGCAACAGTGCGAGGCCTGTGCCCTGTACGAACAATCCTAGCAGGAACAGCGGGAAAGTACGCAGCTGTGCGGCCGGCACGAAGATCAATGAACCGATCGCCATGGTGATCAATCCGAGTGACATGCCCTTGGTAAAACCAATGCGCTTTAAGATGCCGGAAGATGGGATGGCCATCACGAAATAAGAAATGTAAAATGCAAAGGTGACGAAGAATGCCTGGAGGTCGGTTAATTCACAGGCTTGTTTCAGGAAAGGTATGAGTACACTGTTTAGCCAGGTTACGAAGCCGAAGATGAAAAACAACATCCCGATAATAAACATAGCTTGCTTGTAACCACCTGCGTTTGCGCCTGACGTGGCCGTTTTACTTGTCATAGATCCAATTTGGTTAATAAAAAGGTATAATTCTAGTGCTAGCTGCTAACTTAACTTTTAAAACCCGATTTTCATAGTTATTTTCGCTAAAACGTTTTTGCTTTAAGAAAATAAGGCATTACATTTGGATTTTTCCATGTTTCGAAAAAAAATATTTATACATTTATTGACTTTAAATTTCACAAAACTAACATTAACAGGACTATGTCGTCGACGCAGCAAGTTAAACGGGGTACTTCCCCGTCGTTCTTTGTGCTGGTAATGGTTTTCTTCTTTTGGGGCTTCGTTGCCGCCTCAAATGATATCCTGATTCCACTGTTCAGAGAAAAATTCAACATTCAAGGCTGGCAATCACAATTAGTAGGTTTCGCCTTTTACGTGGCCTACTTTGTAGGCGCGGTCATCTATTTCCTCGTTTCAAGTGCTATTAAAACAGATCCGCTCAACCGGATGGGGTACAAAAATGGGATTATCTACGGCCTCATATTTTCCGGCCTCGGTACACTCATCTTTTACCCGGCTGCAGAATTACAGTCCTTCCCGCTCATGCTTACCGGCCTGTTCGTGGTGGCGCTTGGTTTCGCTCTGCAACAGATCGCAGCTAACCCATTCGCTATCGCGCTGGGCGACCCGGCAGATGGTGCTAAACGTCTGAACCTGGCAGGTGGTATCAACAACTTCGGCGCCACCCTCGGCCCCGTTGTAGTGAGTGCGGCTATCTTCGGCGACATTGGTCCGGATGCTGCGAAAAACGCATCTATCAACGATGTAAAAATACCTTACCTGGTACTGGGCGCGTTGTTCGTACTGGTAGCTGTGTTCTTCAAAATTTCCAAACTGCCTGCTATCCGTAACGACGAAGCAGTGGAGAAAGGCTTGGGCGCCTTGAAGTATCCGCAGCTGGCATTGGGCATGGTGGCCATCTTCACCTACGTAGGTGTGGAAGTTACCATCGCCGCTAACCTCGGCGACTACCTGCGTCATACCCAACAGCTGGATTCTGCGAACATCTCACAATACGTTTCCCTGTTCTGGGGCAGCATGATGATTGGTCGCTGGACGGCTGGTTCCAGTGCCTTCAACCCATCACCGAACCTGAAAAAAATACTGACGGTCATTATTCCTTTCGTAGCTTTCGCAGTGTTCCTGGGTATTAACATGGCACGTGGTACAGATGTATCTGACCTGTATGTATATGCTTACTGTATTATCGCGCTGATCATCGCATTCTTCCTGAGTCAGGACAAACCTGCAAGGCAGCTGCTGATCTTCGCCAGCTTCGGTATTATCGCGATGCTGATCGGTTTGTTCACTACTGGTAAAGTAGCACTGTTTGCCTTTATCAGCGGCGGTTTGTTCTGCTCCGTAATGTGGCCTTGTATTTTTACACTGGCAACTGCTGGTTTGGGTAAATATACCAGCCAGGGTTCAGCCTTCCTGGTGATGATGATACTCGGTGGTGCGATCATTCCTGTATTACAAAGCCTGCTCGGCGGTGTAGAATGGATCGGCATTCACCACTCCTACTGGTTACCGGTAGCATGTTTCGCGTACCTCGCATTCTTCGCAATCAAAGTTAAAAACATATTAAAATCTCAAGGCATCGATTATGAGTCAGCAATTAGCGGTGGGCATTGATATTGGCGGCACCAATACGAAATTCGGCATTGTAGATCGCCGCGGTAATATTATTTCAGATGGCAGAATGCTCACCGGTGCACATCCGGAAGTATCGATGTTCATCGACGAACTTCACGGCCACCTGTCTAAGCTGATTGATGCTGCAGGAGGTATGTCACAAATAAAAGGTATCGGCGTAGGCGCTCCTAACGGCAACTATTACACGGGTAATATCGAATACGCACCAAACCTCCGCTGGCACGGTGTAATTCCTTTGGCCAACCTGCTGAACGAAAAATTCGGTGTACCTACCCGCCTCACCAACGACGCTAACGCAGCGGCCATCGGTGAAATGCAGTACGGTGCGGCGCGTGGCATGAAAGATATCATTATGATCACCCTGGGCACAGGCGTGGGCAGCGGTATCATCGCCAACGGTCAAATGATTTATGGTCACGATGGTTTTGCGGGCGAACTGGGTCACTGCATCGTAGTGCCTGGTGGCAGACTGCACCCCGGTACAGGTATGCGTGGCTCCCTGGAGTCATACGCTTCCGCTACCGGCGTAACCAATACGGCGATCGAGTTCCTCACAGAACGTACGGAAGAAAGCCTGTTACGTAAGTATCAGAAAGAAGAGATCAACTCTAAAGTGATATTCGATGCAGCTATGGCGGGCGACCACCTGGCGCAGGAAGTATATGCGTTCACCGGTAAAATACTGGGTGAAGCACTGGCGAATTTCGTGATGTTCTCCAGCCCCGAAGCGATCATCCTGTTCGGCGGCCTCACCAAGGCGGGCGACCTGATCATGAAGCCGGTGAGGGAACATATGGAGAAGAATTTACTGCCGATTTTCCAGAATAAAGTGAAGCTGATGTTCTCTGAACTGAGAGAAAGTGACGCGGCTATCCTGGGTGCAAGCGGCCTTGCATGGGAGATACAAGAATCGTAACTGATGTGAATATGCAAAACAGACGTAAATTTTTAAGCAGCGCCCTAGTTGGCGCTGCTGCCTTTTCACTGGGTTTGCCCGCAGCGGAAGCGCAGGAAAAAAAGAAAAGGAAACGTGCCGGCAAAGCTTCCGGCCCGATCGTGATATCTACCTGGGACTTCGGCCGCGCAGCCAACCGTGCTGCCTGGGATGTGTTGAAGACCGGCGGTACTGCGCTCGATGCGGTAGAAGCCGGCGTTAAAATACCCGAAGCAGATCCGAACAACCATACCGTGGGTTACAGCGGCTTTCCCGACCGCGACGGCCGGGTTACGCTCGACGCCTGCATTATGGACGACAAAGGCAATTGTGGCTCCGTAGCGGCCCTTGAGCACATTGTACATCCGATCTCCGTGGCACGCGCCGTGATGGAGAAAACACCGCACGTGATGCTCGTAGGCGATGGCGCCTTGCAATTCGCACTGGCACAAGGTTTTGAGAAAACGAACCTGCTCACGCCGGAGTCAGAAAAGGCCTGGAAAGAATGGCTCATTAAAGCGGAATACAAACCCGTTATCAACATCGAAAACAAATCGTACGACAAAGGTCCGTCGGCGTTCAATCCGCTGATGCTGCCGGGCAACGTATACAATCACGATACGATCGGCATGGTCGCGCTGGATGCCAATGGCAACCTTTCCGGCGCCTGCACGACCAGCGGCATGGCGTTTAAAATGCACGGCCGCGTAGGCGACTCCCCTATCATTGGGGCGGGATTGTATGTGGATAACGAAGTGGGCGCGGCTACCTCTACCGGTTTAGGCGAAGAAGTGATCCGCGTAGTGGGCAGCTTCCTCGTGGTAGAACTGATGCGCCAGGGCTATTCTCCCGAAGCGGCCTGTAAAGAGGCAGTTACCCGCATCGTGAAGAAAAATCCGGAACGCGCCAAGGGAATACAGATCGGGTTCCTGGCGCTCAACAAAAAGGGCGAGCATGGCGCTTACTGTTTACACAAAGGTTTTAACTACGCAGTATGTACCGGCGATACGGAAGATAAAAACATCCTCATCGACGGTAAACAATACTTTTCATGAAGATAACGCTTGAAATATGTGCGGCCTCCGTGGCATCATGCATAGCCGCGCAGGAAGGCGGTGCAGATCGTATTGAACTGTGCGACAACCTGCTGGAAGGCGGCACCACGCCCAGTTATGCAACGATCTCACTGGCGAGGGAAAAAGTGAACATCGCACTGTACCCTATCATTCGTCCGCGTGGCGGCGACTTCCTGTACAGCGACCTGGAATTTGAAACGATGAAACGTGACATTGCGATCTGTAAACAACTTGGCTGCGATGGCGTCGTAATCGGCATACTCACGCCGGATGGCAAGGTGGATATCGGGCGTAACAAAACGTTGGTAGCACTGGCCTGGCCGATGGGCGTTACGTTTCATCGTGCGTTTGATATGACCGACGATCCCATGCAGGCATTGGAAGATGTGATTGCCACCGGTTGCGAACGTATACTTACCTCCGGGCACCGCAACACCGCGATCGAAGGCGCTTCGCTGATCGCGGAACTGGTACAGAAAGCGGATGGTCGCATTACAATCATGGCAGGTTCGGGCGTACGGTCGACCAACATCGCGGAGCTGATCTCCACTACCGGTGCGCAGGAGTTTCATACCACTGCGAAGGCTTACAGCGATAGTGGCATGGTTTATCGCAACCCGAATGTTAGTATGGGCGGCATACCCGGCGTACCTGAGTATGGTATTTCCCAGACACAGGCAGCGGAGGTGAAACTCATCCTGAGCATCGCAGGCGAAACAAATAATTAATAATACATCCTACAGATAGGCTTGCAGGCCCGTTCATTCACTGGACGGGCCTGTTGCTTTATATCATCACGCGGCGACCTCCTCCGGTAGGAATGATTACTGTCGGCATGCATCCCTGTTGGTAAGGTAATTGCAGTACTAATGAGACGAGCCGCCGGCCAAGCGGCTACATTTAAACTCAACGCACATGAAAAAGTTCACTATCCTGCTTTTTACCCTCGCAGCCAGCTACACACATGCCCAGCAACGGATCAAAGTATTGACGTATAACATTCATCACGGCGAGAATGTGAACGGTGAACAGCAACTGCAGGGCATCGCAAACGTCATACTGGCCACCGACCCGGACCTTGTGGCTTTGCAGGAGGTAGATAGTGTAACCAATCGCTCACGCAAGGCCGATCAGCTAAAGGAACTGGCGGCACAAACGGGCATGTACATTTACTTTGGTAAGGCGATGAACTTTGACGGGGGCGGTTACGGTACAGGCATCCTGTCTAAGTTCCCGATAAGGGAGCGATATACGTTGGCCTTACCTGGCAATGGCGGCGGCAGCGAGCCACGCGCGGCGGCAATTGTTACGGTTCGTGTACCCGGCAAGGATAGTTTACTTCAATTCGTCAGCACCCACCTCGATCACCTGGATGATCCTGCGGCACGCTTACAACAGGTAAATACGCTTTTACAGCACCTTAAAACCGGTTACCCGGCCATTATCGCAGGCGACTTTAACGCGCATCCCGAAGCGAAGGAAATTGCGCTGTTGAAAGCGCAATTCACCGATGCCACGCATCAACTGGGTGGCACCTGGCCATCTGCCAAACCGGAAAAAAAACTGGACTACATCTTCCTCCACGGGAAAAATAAATGGGAGGTCAAAAATGCAATGGTAGTCGGCGAAGCCATAGCGTCCGATCACCGTCCCGTACTTTGTGAGCTGGAACTGAAATAATTTTTATACAGATGCGGTAGTTCTATATTAACCAACCCGCATCTCCCGCTAAAAAAACTGCTTACGTTAGCAGTCTGAAAACAGCTGATTATAAGGCAGATACATCCAAATGTGCGATGATCTGCCTTTTTTTATGTGATATGCAGCTGGTACTATCTTCTCCCTATGTCAGCATGGGCGTAATAAATACGCTTTCCTTACCCGTTATTAAACGTTTTAGCCTGATCTTTTTAACACTTCAATCTTTATCTTAGCCAATTATTAATAACCAACGGCCTTCAATGCAGGCAAAACTTTGTTAAGATGAAAAAATGGCTGGTCGCGCTTACCATGGGGTTAGCGTCTGTTGCGCAGGCACAGGAAAAAGATTATTCCACGATCGTAAATCCCTTTATCGGCACCGGCGGTCACGGGCACACGTATCCTGGTCCCAGTATGCCTTTCGGCATGGTGCAGTTAAGTCCGGACACCCGTCTGAAGGGTTGGGACGGCTGCTCGGGTTACCACTATTCCGACTCCATCATTTACGGCTTTTCACACACGCATTTGAGCGGTACGGGCATCGAGGATTATTGCGATATCCTCTTAATGCCTACCACCGGTAAATACGAGTGGAATAATGAAAAATATGCCTCTCCCTTCTCTCATAAAAACGAAAAAGCACACGCGGGCTTTTATAGTGTTAAGCTGGACAAGTACAATGTAGAAGCCTCGCTCACGGCGACTAAACGTGTGGGGCTGCATAAATACCAGTTCGCGGCCGGCGCTAAAGAAGGCAACGTACTGCTGGACCTTTACCATCGCGATATCGTAAAAGACTCGCATTTGAAAGTCCTGAACGACTCCACCATCGTGGGCATGCGTCGCTCCACCAGCTGGGCGCAGGACCAGGTAGTATATTTCGCACTGAAGTTCTCCAAGCCATTTAAAAAGCACGTGGTGGCTTTAAACGATGCAGAGAAAGGTGCGTTGAAAGAAGCGCAGGGTTTGAACATCAAAAGCTATTTTACTTTTAACCTGGACGGCGCACCGTTGTACGCGAAAGTGGCCATCTCCGGTGTAAGTGAAGAAGGTGCGATGCGCAACCTGGACGCCGAGCTGCCGGACTACAACTTTGCCAAAGTGGTAGCCGACGCCAAAACCGCATGGAATAAAGAGTTAGGCAAGATCGAGATCAAAGGCGGCACACCCGATCAGCAGGTAATTTTCTACAGCGCATTATACCACGCCTGCCTCAATCCAAACCTGTATATGGATGTGGACGGGCAGTACCTGGGCACCGACAAAAAAGTACATAAAGCAGAAGGCTTTGAGAACTATAGTGTATTCTCTCTCTGGGATACGCATCGCGGCTTACACCCGTTGATGACCATCATTGACCCGAAGCGTACCAACGACTGGATCAATACCTTTCTGGCGCAATACAAGTACGGTGGCATGCTGCCTGTATGGGAACTGAGCGCGAACGAAACGTTCTGCATGATCGGTTACCACGCGGTGCCGGTAATTGCAGATGCATATCAGAAAGGCATCAGGGGTTATGATGTAAATTATGCACTGGAGTCCATGAGAAGCTGGGCCGAAAGCGATCGCTTTGGCATACAGGATTACATTCGCCAGGGTTACCTGAATACAGAAACACAGGCTGAATCGGTATCCCGCACGTTGGAATACTCGTACGACGATTGGTGTATTGCACAAATGGCGAAGGGTATGGGTCAACAGGATGTTTACAACACATACATACAGCGGGCGCAATCTTACAAGAACTTGTTTGATGCATCCACCGGCTTCATGCGCGGCAAAACGGGCGGCAGATGGTATTCGCCCTTTACGCCAACCGAGGTAAATAACTTCTTTACAGAGGCGAACAGCTGGCAGTACAGCTTCGCCGTTCAGCAGGACGTGAGCGGACTGATGAAACTGCAGGGTGGCAGGCTACCGTTTACGGCTAAACTGAACAAGCTGTTTACGACGAACGAAAAGCTTTCTGGTCGTGAGCAATCGGATATTACCGGGTTGATTGGTCAGTATGCTCATGGCAACGAGCCCAGTCACCACATTGCTTACCTGTTCAACTATGTTGGCCAGCCTTACCGTACGCAGGAACTGGTGCACGAAGTATTAACGGGCCTGTACCATAACCATCCCGATGGTTTAAGTGGCAATGAAGATTGCGGTCAGATGAGCGCATGGTATGTGTTAAGCTCCATGGGCTTCTACTCCGTAACGCCGGGCAGCGGCATTTACGCGATCGGTACGCCACTGTTCGACGAGGTAAAAATCAACCTGGAGAATGGCAAAACATTTACCGTGAAAGCGAACAACAGGAGCGCCAAAAACTTCTACATCGCATCTGCCCAGCTGAATGGCAAAGCTTACAACAAAAGCTACTTTCAGCATACAGATATTACCGATGGCGGCACACTGAGTTTTGATATGAGTGCTACACCGAATAAGGTATGGGGTGCTACAGAAGTGCCCGTGAGCAGCATTACCGATGAACTGATCGTTCCCGTTCCGTTTGTGGTCGCAACATCCGACAGGTTTAAGAGCGCAATGCCCGTAACCCTCAAAACCGTTGAACCCGGCGCGGCGATCTATTACACACTCGATGGCAGCCAGCCTACTTCGGCTTCCAAAAAGTACGTGGCACCCATCAGCGTAAAAACATCCTGCACACTTAAAGCGGTGGCCTTTAAAAACGGCAAGTACAGCAAAGTGGCGGAGAACGAATTCCATCGCATTCCCACCGATAAAAACATCACCATTCTTTCCAAAATACACCCGCAATACACCGGCGGCGGCAACGATGCGCTGATCGACGGCATTCGTGGTAAAAGCGACTTCAGACTGGGTGGCTGGCAGAGTCATTACCCTGGCAACCTCGAAGCCGTGATAGACCTGAAAGCGCCACGTAAAGTGAACAAACTCGGACTGAGCGTGCTGCAGGACCTGGGCGTGTGGATCTGGTATCCTACGCAGGTGGAGTTCTTCAGCTCTGCGGACGGTAAAAATTTCACCTCCCTGGGTGTGGTGAAAAACAACTTCTCCGACAAAGAATACGGCTCGCATCTGCAGGTGTTAAGTCTGCCGGTAAACCTCACTACCCGCTACATTAAAGTGGTGGCGCAGAACCATGGGGTGATACCTGACTGGCACCCTGGCAAGGGCGAACACGGGCATATATTTGCAGATGAAATCATTATTGAGTAGTTTGTATTATTCCAGAAAACACGCATTACCACAACGCAACTTACTATGAGATTAAACGCATTTTTTAACGTCATGATGCTGGCCACTATACTGGGAGCAACTGCCTGTAGCGACAGTAGCCAGAAAGCGCCGAAAGGCACACTGGCCGTTATTCCGCTGCCGGCTTCCATGAAGCCAACGGCAGATTCATTTTTGATTGACAAACAAACAGTGATCGTCGCCACGGGTGCGCAGGCACAAACGGCTGCGCTGTTCAATGCTTATTTAAAAGAACTCACCGGCTACGAGCTGAAAGTGGCCGAAACCGGCGACAAGAACGCGATCATCCTGAAAGCAGGTAATGATACCAATGCGAAGGAAGGTTACAGCCTCGAAGTGAAAGCCGACCAAGTATTGGTAACGGGTAACGATGCTGCCGGCGCCTTTTACGGCGTACAAACGCTGATACAACTGCTGCCCGTAGAAAAAGGCAATTCGTTGTGGATACCCGGCGTAACCATCAAAGACCAGCCCCGCTTTGCCTACCGTGGCATGCACCTGGACGTTGGCCGCCACTTCTTCCCGGTGGATTTCCTGAAGAAGTACATCGACCTGCTGTCTATGCACAAAATGAACACCTTCCACTGGCACCTCACAGACGACCAGGGCTGGCGCATAGAAATCAAGAAATATCCGCGCCTGCAGGAAGTTGCTTCCAAACGTAAAGAAACCATGGAAGGCCACTACAACGATCAGAAGTATGATGGCAAACCTTATGGCGGATATTACACCCAGGCAGAAGTGCAGGAGGTGGTGAAATACGCGGCCGAGCGTTATGTAACAGTGATCCCCGAAATAGAAATGCCCGGACACGCACTGGCCGCATTGGCAGCTTACCCGAGCTTCGGTTGTACCGGCGGCCCGTACGAAACAGGCACCCGCTGGGGCGTACTGGATGATGTGTTTTGCGCAGGCAACGATTCGGTGTTCCTGTTCCTGCAGGACGTGATCGATGAAATACTGCCGCTGTTCCCCAGCAAATACATTCACGTAGGTGGAGATGAAAGTCCGAAAGTACGTTGGGAAAAATGCCCGAAATGCCAGAAGCGGATTAAGGACGAGCATCTGAAAGACGAGCATGCGCTGCAAAGCTATTTTATCCAGCGTATGGAAAAATACATCAACAGCAAAGGTCGCCGCATCATCGGCTGGGACGAGATCCTCGAAGGTGGTTTAGCGCCGGATGCTACAGTAATGAGCTGGCGCGGAACAGAAGGAGGCATTGCTGCCGCGAAACTTGATCATGATGTGATCATGACGCCTGGGAGCCATGTATACTTCGACTATTATCAATCCAAAGGCAAAAACGAACCAGTGGCCATCGGCGGTTATTTGCCGGTAGAAAAAGTATATAGCTTCGAACCTGTACCCGATGCCAGCCTGCTGGACCCATCCAAAGCGAAATACATCATCGGCGCCCAGGCTAACCTGTGGACGGAGTACATTAAAACGCCTGAACACGTAGAATACATGGTTTATCCACGTGCCTGCGCGCTCTCCGAAGTACAATGGACACAGCCTTCGCAGAAAAACTACGAAGACTTCCTGAACCGCCTGAAAGTGCACCTCAAGCGCCTCGATATTAAAAAAGTAAACTACGCGAAACATATTTTTATGGTGAAGGGCGTGGTAGAAAATGATGCAAAAGGCAAGATGAGCATCAAATTGAGCAGCGAACTGGATGGCGGCAAACTGGTGTACACGCTGGACAGCAGCGCACCTACTGCTAGCTCCACCGCTTATACGGGGCCGGTTGCCATCACGAAAAGCGGCACCTTCCGCGGTGTCGTGTTGCAGGACGGCAAGCCATTTGGCGATGAGTTCGAGCAAACTTTCTCCTTCAACAAAGCCACCGGTAAAGCGGTTACATTAAAAACGCCCCCGAATGAGAAATACAATCCGGGTAGTCCGTTTTCCCTTGTGAATGGCATACAGGGTGTGGAGAAGTTTAACGATAACCAGTGGACGGCCTTCCAGGGCGACTTTGAAGCAACGGTAGATTTGGGCGACAGCATCAGCATTTCCCGCCTGGGCCTCAGCACGCTGAAGTACAACGACCAGTGGATTTACGAACCAAAAGAGTTGATCTTCTACACTTCCGGCGATGGCCAGCAATGGAAAGAGGTCGCGAAAACCAGTTCGTTCCCCGCCAAAGGCATCAACAAAGTGCGTTTGGGTGTGAATAATGTGAGCGCGAGATATGTGAAAGTAGTGGCCAAACATTATGGCAAGATCCCGAAAGGCGCACAGGGCGAAGGTAACCCAGCCTGGCTGTTCGTGGATGAGATCGTGGTGGAATAGTATTGTAAAATATATTTTGATAAGGGGGCTGGCCGAAAGGACCGGCCCTTTTGATTTTCAGGGCGCTGTATGATGATGGCGGCACCTGGTACCTGTCGTATAGCCATACGAAGATTGTCGTAGCAACGTATAAGCCGCGCCCCTCAGCCTCATGGCAACATCAACGCCAACCGGTAAAAGGCAGGAACGGCAATGCAGATGACCTTGGGAGAGTACTCGCAACATCGGAGAGCAACCGGCACAAGGCAGGAACGGCAATGCAGATGACCCTTAGTGGGTACTCGCAACATCGGAGAGCAACCGGCAAAAGGCAGGAACGGCAATGCAGATGACCCTTGGTGGGTGCTCGCAACATCGGAGAGCAACCGGCAAAAAGGCAATACCCACAGTCGCAGACGCACACAGGAAGGGCCGGCCAAAGGCCAGCCCTCACTCCTCTTTGCTAAACTGATTCGTAACTATTTATTTACCCACAGCGTCCACTTGTCATCAAATTTGTACCACTCGCCTTTAGGGCCTTCCCATTTCCACTCGGGTACTTCTGCCCATTTCTCGCCCTTGTCGGCGCTCCACCATAGTTTACCGTCGCCTATTTTGAGCCATTTGCCGTCCTTATCGGCCCACATGCCACTTTCTACAGCCGCCCATTTTTTACCATCGGCGCTCCACCACAATTTGGCACTTTTGTCCAGCTTGTACCAATATGTTTTGCCATCCATTTTACCTTCCCAGATGCCGTTCGGGCTTTTCTTGAAGTCAGCAACGGATACTTCTTTAGTAAGATAGGTCATCGCTGCTGTTGGCGCTACGTTTACGGCAAGCAGCATACAGATCGCTGAAGCAGCGAAAAACAACTTTTTCATCGGATCAAATATTTTAAAGTAGATTAATAAAAGTGATGTGAAGGAGCAATACGCCATCCGGAAAATGGCATGTTGCGGCCTGTGTTCTTTTCTCCTACTGCCAGGTTTCCGGTCTGGCAGCCAGTACATGCATGTTTGCTGAGGGGAGGTACTTTAATAAACGACACTTATTGCCGGTTGGATTGCAAAACCATGCAAAGTTGTTTTAGCACCTGACCTAGTTTCATTCAAATAATATTGATTTTGGTGAAATACTTTCTAAGTATATCGATGTATATTAAATAAATCTAAATTTAGCTAGAGAATCGCCTTATTTTCTTTAATTTTCCGGCTCGTTTTTTCAAACGCATATCAAAAACAAATACGTCATGACCATCAATCACCAGGAAATTGAACTGATAGACAGTTTCGAACAGATTGCCGTGGAGATACACCCTACCGCCAAAGAGGGTTCTAAAGCAGTCGCAGCTGAAATTGCGGCGCTGATCCGCCAGAAGCAGACAGCGGGCGAGCCATGTGTATTGGGCCTTGCCACCGGCTCTACACCAAAGTACCTTTATGCAGAACTTGTACGTTTGCACAGAGAGGAAGGCCTGAGCTTTAAAAATGTTGTTACGTTCAACCTGGACGAGTATTACCCGATCGAACCGGATGCGCTGCAGAGCTACAACCGTTTCATGAAAGAACAACTGTTCAATCACATTGATATCAAAGAAGGCAACTACCACGTTCCGGATGGCACTGTGCCCAAGGAAAAGATCAAAGCCTACTGCGAAGAATACGAGCGCAAAATTGAATCTGCCGGCGGCCTCGACATCCAGATACTGGGCATTGGTAACAATGGTCACATTGGTTTTAACGAGCCTGGCTCAAGCATCAATTCACATACCCGACTTATTACCCTCGACAACTCTACCCGCCTGGCCAATGCGTTCGACTTCCCGAACATGAGCCAGGTGCCACGTTTGGCTATCACCATGGGTATCAATACCATCCTGAAGGCTAAAAAAGTAATACTGCTGGCTTGGGGTTCTCATAAAGCCAAGATCGTAAGACGCTCTGTGGAAGGTCATAGCACCGACCAGGTTCCGGCTTCCCTGTTGCAGCAACATCCGAACACCAAGTTTGTGATCGATGAACAGGCAGCGCACGATCTTACCAGGAACAAAGAGCCATGGCTTACAGGCGACTGCGAATGGACGCCTGCCCTCATCCGCAAAGCCGTTACCGGCCTGGCGATGAAGCTCGACAAGCCTATTCTCATGCTCACCGATAAAGATTATAACGAGAATGGTTTGAACGACCTGGTAGTGCAATACGGTTCCGCATATGAACTGAACATCAAAGAATTTAACGCGATCCGCGATACCATTACCGGCTGGCCCGGCGGCAAACCTGGTCCGCAGTTGCCTAACCACCCGGAACGTTCAGAACCGGCTAAAAAGCGGGTACTGATCTTTTCTCCGCACCCGGACGATGACATCATCTCCATGGGCGGCACCTTCATCCGCCTGCACGAACAAGGTCATGACGTGCATGTGGCTTACCAGACTTCCGGCAACATTGCGGTAACCGATGAATTTGTACTTCGGTTTATCGACTTCGCTGTAGGTTTCGAAGGTATGTTCGATATCAGCAACAAGAAAAGTAACGAAATACTGGAAGAAGCGAAGGCATTCATCCGTTCTAAAAAGACCAGCCAGAAAGACACCCCGGAGATCCGTGCTATCAAAGGCCTGATCCGCCGTTGTGAAGCCAAAGCTACCTGCCGTTATGTAGGTTTACCCGATGGCAACGAACACTTTATGAACCTGCCCTTCTACGAAACCGGCCTGGTAGAGAAGAAGCCGATGGGCCCGGAAGATGTGAAGCTGACCGTTGACCTGCTGCGTAAACTGAAGCCTCAGCAGATCTATTGCGCAGGCGATCTCGCCGATCCGCATGGTACCCACAAGGTATGTCTCGACATCATCTTTGCCGCACTGGAAGAAGTGAAAAACGAAGACTGGGCGAAAGATTGCTGGGTATGGCTGTACAAAGGTGCCTGGCAGGAGTGGGATATCCACGAAATCGAAATGGCGGTACCCATGAGCCCTGACCAGATCGTGCAGAAACGCCTGGGTATTTTCATCCACCAGAGCCAGAAAGACGTGGTGCCTTTCCAGGGCAGCGATATGCGTGAGTTCTGGCAGCGTGCGGAAGACCGTAACGCCAACACCGCCGATCTTTACGACCGCCTGGGTCTGCAGAAATACGCAGCGATCGAGGCTTTCGTGCGGTATCACTTCATGTAACAGCTTGTAATTACTACAACATACCAACGCCTCTGCATCGCAGGGGCGTTTTTGTTATCCCCATACAGGCAACCACTACAACATACCAACGCCCTCTGCATCGCAGGGGCGTTTTTGTTATCCGCATACAGGCAACCACTACAACATACCAACGCCTCTGCATCGCAGGGGCGTTTTTGTTATCCCCGTACAGGCAATAATGTGTAAAGAATGTGCGTTGCACTATCACCGCATTGGTTAACTTTGAAATATGATGGCCTTGAACCTCTTACTTACCCTCGTAGCGGGGCTTGTAGCCGGTAGCCTGACTGGCTACTTCGTCCTCCGCAACCTTCTCCGTAAACACTACACCCCGAACAGTGAAGCCGAGCAATTACGCATCGCACTCGCCCAGCGTTTAACACGCGAGCAGGTGGAAGAACGATACGTATCGCGCGAGGTGTACGCCAACGTGCAAAACAGTGTGCGGGAAAGGGACGGGCAGCTCGCCAACCTGCAAAACCACATCTTCCAGAAAGATAACCAGATACTGGAACTGAGCACGCAACATACCGCCCTGCAAAAAGCAAACGAACACCTGGAAGATAAGCTGGACAATGCCAAAAAGGAGCTGGACTCCCTCCTGCTCAATGCCCGCGAACAGTTTAAAGTACTGGCCGAGGAAATTGTGAAAGAGAAAGGAAAAGACTTGTCAGACGCCAACCGCACTTCGATGGATGCATTGCTGAATCCTTTGAAGACGGACATCCTCAGCTTCAAAAAAACGATAGAAGATACGCGCAAAGAAGACATACAGGACCTCACTTCCCTCAAAAAAGAAATCGAATCACTCCAGAAAATGAATACCCGCCTGAGCGAAGATGCCCAGCGACTGGCAGGCGCCTTACGCTCCGACGTAAAAGTACAGGGCAACTGGGGCGAAGATCGTTTAAAGTTGATACTGGAAGCAGAAGGCCTGCAAAACTATATCGACTTCACCAACCAGGGCACCTACCGCGACGAGGAAGAAGGCCTGAACCGCCGCCCGGACTGCATCCTGCGCCTGCCGGACGGTAAACACCTCGTCATCGACAGTAAGGTGTCCCTGAACGCTTATATCGAATACTTTAACGCGGCTGATCCGGTCGTGAAGAAGGATTCACTAAAGCAACTGGTACGCAACATCAACGATCACATCGACCTGCTGGCCAATAAAAATTACCAGTCACTGTCCGGACTGCAAACCCCGGATTTCGTGTTTATGTTCATGCATTTTGAATCGGCACTTACACTTGCCATGAATGAGAGCCCGGATATATTTAACCGCGCACTGCAACGTAAGATCGTGATCATCACCCCTACTACTTTAGTAGCCACCATGAAGGTGGTAAAGCTGCTCTGGCAAAAAGAAAACAGGGTGAAAAATGTGGAGGAGATCTTTCGCCAATGCGGCTTGCTGTATGATAAGTTCGTGATGTTTACGGAAGAAATGCAGAAAGTGGGTAAAAGCATCAGCGATGCCGATCGCGCCTATCATGATGCGATGAACCGCCTGCGCGACGGCGCCCGTAAAAGCGATACGATCATCGGTAAATTCCAGCTTATACAGCAGCTGGAAGCCAAGACTACACGTAAGTTACCAGACAACATCCTGAATGGCATATCGATGCTGGAAGAGAATGAATAAGCTGAAAAAACAGGCATCGTATTAAAGCGCTCAACCCTTATCTTTATAGAAAATAAAGAAAGATGCAAACGATACTTGGGGCTAATGGGATAATAGGCAGGGAACTTTCGAAAGCATTGCAGCCCTACGCTTCTGTCATACGCCAGGTAAGCCGCAACCCTAAAAAGGTGAACGATACCGACCAGGTACTGGCAGCAGACCTTACCGACTACCAACAAACCGTGAAGGCTGTAGAAGGATCTGCGATCACCTATCTTACTGCCGGCCTGCCCTATAACCATAAAGTATGGCAAAAACAGTGGCCGTTGATCGTGCAAAACACGATCAACGCCTGTAAGATCGCCGGTTCCAAACTCGTTTTTTTCGATAACGTATACATGTACGGCCATGTGAAAGGCTGGATGACAGAAGATACGCCCTACCGCCCTTCCAGTAAAAAGGGAAAAGTGCGTACCATGATCGCGCAAATGCTGCATGATGAAATGCACCGTGGCGCACTACCTGTACTCATCGCCCGCTCTGCCGATTTCTACGGCCCGGGCGCCGATAACAGCGTACCTAACATACTGGTGCTGAATAACCTGGTGAAAGGTGGCAAACCGCAATGGATGGGTAAATCCACCGTGCCCCACTCGTTTACTTATACGCCTGATGCGGGCCGAGCCACGGCGCTGCTCGGCAATACACCATCTGCCTACAACCAGGTGTGGCACCTGCCAACCGATAAAAACGCGTTGACGGGCAAAGAATTTATCCGCATCGCCTGCGAACTATACGGCAAACAAGACGCGAAGTTTTCCATCATACCCGACTGGATGCTGCGCGTAGGTGGCATCTTCAAAAAAGAACTGGCGGAATTGATAGAAATGAACTATCAATATGAATACGATTACCTGTTCGACAGCAGTAAGTTTGAGAAAGCGTTTCACCTGAAGCCCACGCCTTATCGCACCGGACTACAGGAAACGATCAACGCACTCAAAAAGAAATAAAAAAAGAGGCTGCTCAAACGAGACAGCCTCTTTTCTTTACGAATTATTTATCAGGCAACAGCCGGCGGACGGCCAAGCTGGCGAATGAAACGGAAGTGAGAGATCACAGCGCTTGTCATAGTGGGCAGGCAGTGATATTGCAGGTTGAACTTTTTACACTCCGCCGCCACAATTTTGCTCAGCGCAGGGTAATGTACGTGACTAATACGCGGGAACAGGTGATGTTCTACCTGGTAATTCAGTCCACCTACATACCAGGAAATAATTTTATTATCCGGTGCAAAGTTAGAAGTAGTCTTAATCTGGTGTACCGCCCACTCGCTTTCGATCTGCGTATCTTCCAGACCCGCTGCTTCAAACTCAGTTTCCTCTACTACGTGTGCCAGCTGGAACACGATCGCAAGCGTAAAGCCAAGGGTAACGTGCATAGAAGCAAAGCCGATCAGCCAGGCTTTCCATCCTACCACAACGATAGGAATCACTACATAGAAGGCCACGTATAACACCTTACTCAGCCAGAATACCAGGTGATCGCTGTTTGACATGGTTTTCAGAGGCGTGGTGTTTACTTTCTTCGCAAAATACTTCTGAAAGTCGTTACCGAACACCCATGCAAAAGAGCTGATGGCATACATAAACGGCACATACAGGTGCTGGATGCGGTGTACAGGCACCCAACGCTGCGTTTGACAGTGGCGCATGAGCGGGCTCTTGGCAATATCGTCGTCGATACCGTCTACGTTTGTATAAGTATGGTGAATGATGTTGTGCTTGTGTTTCCAGATGAAGGAGTTGCCGCCGAGGGCGTTGAGTGTTAAACCCAGGGTTTCGTTCACCCAGTTTTTAGTGGAATAGCTACCGTGACAGGCATCGTGCATTACGTTAAAGCCGATACTGGCCAGGATGAGGCCCAGCAGTGCTGAAAGACCGACACCAAGCCATACGGGCATCGTAACCGTTAGCAGCACTACGTAAATCGCAATAGCCGAAGGAATGAGCACCGCTGTTTTGTGATACAATTTCCAGTTGCCCGTTTTCCGAAGTTTGGTTTCCTCGAAATAAGCATCTACCGACGCTTTAAGCGATTGGAAAAATACGGCGTTCTTGTTGTTGAAAGTAACTTTTGACATGTTTAACAGTTGCCCGGTCTTCTGCATAATTTTTACCGGCATTGAAAGATAGAATGGTTTAACTGATGGCGGTTTCTAAACTAATCCACAATTGCGAGACCCATAATTGAATGTAAGTTATGCATTTAAACGCAGATCCTTTGTACATCCCATCGAATTATGATTAATTTAACAGCGTTGTGGCGTTCGACTTAAAGGTTTAGACGCATATTCAATATCTTTACAAAGGAACTAATCGTTAGCCACATGCATATTCATTATTTTCAGCACGTACCGTTCGAAGGATTGGGTTGTATAGCAGACTGGATAGCCAGGAAAGGCCACCAGGTGAGCGCAACGCACTGGTATAAACAGGAAACGCCGCCAGCATTGGATGCTGTGGACTGGCTGATCGTATTGGGCGGCCCCATGGGGGTTTACGACCAGGACCGTTATCCCTGGCTGGAGGTGGAGAAAAACTACATCCGCGACGCCGTGGCGCAGGGCAAACGTGTACTGGGCATTTGCCTGGGCGCACAGCTGGTAGCAGCCGCGCTTGGTGCCAAAGTATATCCCAATAAAGAAAAAGAAATCGGCTGGTTCCCGGTACACTTCGAAAAGGCACACCCTTTGGTAGATTTTATGCCGGTTACCGAAATGGTATTCCACTGGCACGGCGACACGTTCGATTTGCCGGAAAATGCGGTCCGCTTCGCTTCCACCCCGGCCTGCCGTAACCAGGCCTTTATTTACGGAGAGCGCACCGTCGGCTTACAGTTCCATTTTGAAGCAACCGCCACCTCGGTGGATGACATGATCCATCACGGGAAGGAAGAATTGATAGAAGCAACGTATATTCAACGGGCAGAAGAGATCAGGGCTGGCAACGGGCACATCGCCATTAATAACCAGCTGATGTTTACCTTGCTCGACAGGATGGAAAAATAACAACTTATGAACGTACAGTTACTGATCGTAGGCGGAGGCCCCATCGGGTTAGCCTGCGGCCTCGCGGCACAACAGGAAGGGATTGATTATGTGATTATTGAAAAGGGCTGCCTGGTCAACTCGCTGTACCATTACCCGCTGAATATGACTTTCTTTTCCACCTCCGAAAGGCTGGAAATAGGCGGCATCCCCTTCGTGTCCATCAACCCGAAACCCACGCGACCGGAAGCCATGGAGTATTACCGCCGCGTAGCCACCTCCAAAGAATTGAAAGTGCATCTCTTTGAAGAGGTGGAAGGTGTAACGCCACAAGACGGCGGTTATGCCGTACAGACTTCCAAAACCACTTACCAGGCCAGGTTCGTCATCCTCGCTACTGGTTTTTATGATATTCCGAACTTACTGAACATCCCCGGCGAAGAACTGCCTAAAGTAACGCACTATTACAAGGAGCCGCACTTCTACGCCATGCAAAACGTACTGGTGGTAGGCGCCAACAATTCCTCTGTGGATGCAGCGCTGGAAACGTACCGTAAAGGCGCGCAGGTTACCATGGTCATTCGCGAAGGCGAGATTGGCCGCCGGGTGAAATACTGGGTAAAACCGGATATCGAAAACCGCATTGCAGAAGGATCTATAAAAGCTTACTTCCATTCGCAACTCAAAGCCGTCCGCGAACACGAGGTCGACATCGAAACGCCGGAAGGCATCGTCACTATTCCCAACGATTATGTACTGGCAATGACCGGCTATCAGCCCAACTTTGCCTTCCTGGAAAAGTGCGGGGTACAGTTATCGGCTGATGCTAAAAAGTATCCCAGCTACAGCGGTGAAACGATGGAGACGAACCTCGGCAATGTTTATCTGGCGGGAGTAGTTTGCGGCGGGATGGATACACATGTTTGGTTCATAGAGAACTCACGCGAACATGCCATCAGGATCGTGAACAATATTGCAGGAAAAATAAAAAGGCTGCCGGCATAACCAGGCAGCCTTTTCATTTTAAATTATATTTACTTCTCTCTCAAGCGATACGCCGAATTTACTACGCACGGTATCCAACACGTGGGTGGAAAGGTCATAGATCTCCTGTCCGGTGGCGCCACCATAATTCACCAATACCAACGCCTGTTTCGCATGCACGCCTGCATCGCCTTTGCGGTAACCTTTCAGTCCGCATTGCTCGATCAGCCAGCCTGCCGCCAGTTTATACCTGCCATTGGCTAACGGATAGGCCACCAGTTCAGGGAACGTAGCTTTCAGCGATTCGTATTGCGAAGCTTCTATCTCCGGGTTTTTGAAGAAGCTGCCTGCATTGCCGATCTCCGCCGGGTTAGGCAGTTTGGAACTGCGGATGTTGATCACCGCCTGGCTGATCGCCTGTAACGACAGGTGGTTAATTCCCATATGCGCCAGCTCCTGCTCAATGGCGCCGTAAGTGGTATTGAAGTGATGCTTTTTATTCAGCTTGTAAATCACCGATAAGATCGCGAACTGCCCTTTGTACTGGCGCTTGAACACGCTTTCGCGGTACCCGAAATCACAGGCGGCGTTGTTGAAGTTTACCACCGAATGATCATTCATGTGTAAAGCCGACAGTTCATAGAACGTATCTTTTATCTCTACACCATACGCACCAATGTTCTGCATCGGGCTGGCGCCTACGTTACCGGGTATGAGCGACAGGTTCTCGAGGCCGGACAAATTATGCTGAATACAGTATTGCACAAAGCCATGCCAGTTTTCGCCAGCGCCGGCCTTTACATACACATGATCCTCATCTTCCCTAACGGCATGTATCCCTTTGATCTCGTTTTTGAGAACGAGCCCATCGAAATCCTTTGTGAGCAACACATTGCTGCCTCCACCCAGGATCATGCGCGGCACATTTTTCCATTCATTGCTTTCCAGTATTTCGCGCAACGCTTCTTTAGAATCGAAGGCCGCGAAATAGCGGGCTTTGGCGTCGAGGCCGAAGGTATTGTAAGGTTTCAGTGAAACATTTTGCGCTATCGTCATAAAGGCGTGTTCAAATGTGCTATCTTTAGTAAACCGGACAAAGATAATTAACAAAACTATGTCACAAACAGCCATTGTGATAGGCGCTACGGGACTCACCGGCAGCAGCCTGGTAACCGCACTTCTGGATGATCCTGCGTTTTCCGTCGTGAAAACGGTAGGCCGCAAGCCGCTGACGCTTACACATCCCAGGCTACAGCAAATGACCCTCTCGCTTACGGATATACCGGCTTTACAGGGCGCATTGCTGGGCGATGTGATGTTTTGCTGCATCGGCACCACGATCAAAAAGGCGGGCAGTAAAAAGGCCTTTACGGAGGTCGATCTCGATATTCCCGTTCGATGTGCGGAAATCGCATACCGTAATGGGGTAAAACAATTCCTGCTCATTTCCGCGATCGGTGCCAACGCTGCTTCGCCTAACTTCTACCTGCGTACGAAGGGACAAACGGAACAGGGCATTGCCCGCACGGGGTTTGAGGGCGTACATATCTTCCGGCCGTCTATCATCCTGGGCGAACGCCAGGAGTTCCGGCTGGGCGAAAAGATTGGCGGCGCCATCATGCAGGGCCTCCGCTTCCTGTTACAGGGAAAGCTGAAAAAATACCGCGGCATATCCGCAGAAGTAATAGCTGCCGCTATGCAAAAAATAGCCCGGCAAAAAGTAAAAGGTACCCACATCTACGAATCAGACGAAATACAGGCCATTGCCGACAATACGCCCGCTACCTGATTTTTTATCTATTTTGATGCTCAGCATCTCTTGTTTAGTATGAACAAACTTATCTGCCAACTTGCCATCTTCCTGTGCTTCGCCTTACCTGTTAGTCTGCACGCGCAAACTAACCGCCACTTGCCAAGTGACTGGGAGCAAGCCAGGATGACGCTCACCACAATTACCGACAGCTCGCTCTTCCGCGACGATTTTACCATATTGCTACACAACGTAACCTGCGATTTTATACTCACGCCCCCCGAAGAAGCGGAAGGTGTTGGTTATTACCGCCAGGTGCACCGCCGCCTGCGGGTGAATACCCAAAAGGGAAGCGACAGTCTTTCGTCGATCGTACTCCCGCTCCTGCCCAACGAAACGATCGTATTTATGCGCGCCCGGGTGTTACGCCCCGGTGAGGAACCGGTAGAACTTTCGGGACGCCTGCAAGCTGCGGGTACCCGCCAGCACCCGACGTCGGTATTACAGATCGATCCGGTCCCGGTGGGCGGGGAACTGGAGTACGAGATAAAGTCGGTGGTAAGTAATGACCTGGCCGGCAGCGAATACATGCAGGCGGAATACCCTATCCTCGAAACGAAATTCACACTCCTCTTCCCTAAAAAATACCAGATAAGGACGGTGAGCCGCAATGGCTATCCCGACGCAGCACTCACCGCTGCAAAGAACCACCGCGTGTGGGAAGTCAGCACCGGCCTCATACCGGGCAAAAAGCAACACGTATTTAACTACTACCAGCCGCAATTGCAGGGCATCCAGTTCTCGCTACAAAAATTTGTAACGGATACAGATAAACGAAAGAGAGACACCGTGCCTTACAACTGGCAGATTTATGGCGAAGAGCAGTTTTTTAAATACTTTTTCCTGGATAAAGATGAATTTAACCGCCTGCAGAAGGAGATGGATACCTGGGCATTCCTGAAACAGCAAAAGCCTTTACCACTGCTGATTTACCAGATCGAACACTTCATCAAAAACAAGTACCAGGTAAGCAAGTTTTATGACTTTGACCAGCTGCAGGATATCTCGAGCATCCTGCGTACGAAACAAACGAACGAAATAGGCATCACCAAACTGATGGCCGCCGCATTTTACATGATGCGCATCCGCTGCCAGCTGATGATGGTCAATGATCGCGAGCGCTACCCGCTGGACAGTGACATTGCCAACTTCAGCGCCGCCAGGAATGTGCTGCTCTATTTCCCGGACATCAACCAGGCGCTCGCTCCCACCGAAACGTCTTACCAGTTACCTTATTACCCACCCGCCTGGGCCAACATCCCGGCACTGATCGCCTCCGACACGGTAATTGACGGCACCTCGAAAGTACGCACCCGCTTTGGCAGGTCGCCTATGCCCGACTATACGACCAGCGGCATCCGTAACGAAACGGAAATATGGGTAAACGACAGTTCGGCCAATACCTTGTTACGCAGCAAACAGTCGTTCTCCGGCTTTGCCGATGCACAGGTAAAAATGCTGCTCGGCCACCTGGACGCCAATTCCAAAACGTCGTTCAACAGCACCATCCTGCTTAAACCTGAAAGAGAAAACATCGTCAGCGTACAGGCCGTAAATACTACCTGGTCGCCTGTGGACATGAACGCGCCTTTCACGCTCAACAGCCAGTACCGCGTACCGTATTTCGTACTGGGCGAGGACAAAACGCTTACGGTAACAGTAGGCTCCCTGCTGGCTTACCAATATCAGCCTGTACGCGGCCTGCCGCCTTCCGATCAGCCGGTGGAGCTGCCCTACCCCTGCTACTTCGAAAAGAAAGTGATCGTACACATCCCCGCGGGGTATAAAGTAAAAAACAAAGCCGACTTCAACGTCGACCTCACGAATATCGATTCCATATCCGGGCTCAGGCTCGGTATGTTGCAGAGTGGCAACACCGTTACGTTACTGGCAACAGAGTGGTACAAGCAACCGCTTATTACCGGCAGCTCACGCGCGGCATTCGATCGCGTTCAAAAAGCGATTGCGTTTTTAAGGAGTAAAAATTTAGTACTGGAAAAAGAATAGTGGGCCAGCTTTTGTAATGCTATCAGCCGCCGTTGTGTCACTCACTTCGGCGGCTGATTCGCTTCTATACATAATCCACATCGGGGATAATCACCACCGAACGGAACTGCTTTTCTGTTTGTAGCTTAATGAAAAACTCCCGCAGCATGTCTTTCGTACGCGCAATGATCTGCGTATCGCGGGGCAGCTTGATCATCATTTCCTGTAAGTAATTGTTACGCACGCGGCTTACGATCGGCGTAGCCGGCCCCACCAACTGCTGCTCGAGGTGAGGGCGCAACCAGTTGCCTAACACCTTGGCCGCCTGCTCCACCGTTTGTTCGTTTTTATGACGCAACGTGATGCGCAACATGCGTACGAACGGCGGGTAACCAAAATATTGCCTTTCGGCTATTTCCGCGTCATACATGGCGCGGTAGTTATGATCAATCACATATTGCAACACCGGGTGGCGGGTATTACTCGCCTGTATCAGCACGCGCCCTTTGCCATGCTTACGGCCCGAACGGCCACTCACCTGCTCCATCAGCTGGTACGCGCGTTCATTCACCCTGAAATCGGGGTAACTCAACAAGCTGTCGGCACTCAATATACCTACCAGATCTACGTTCTCGAAGTCGAGCCCCTTCACCACCATTTGCGTACCAACCAATATATCAATATGCTGCTGCTCCAGCTGCTGGATCATCTTATTGTGGCTGTCTTTATTGCGCACCGAGTCCATGTCCATACGCGCAATGCGGGCATCGGGGAATACGGCATGCAGATCATCTTCCACCTTTTCGGTACCAAAACTTTTAGGCAACAACGTCTGGCTGCCGCAGGCGGCACAGGTGTAGATGTACGGGTAACGCGTGCCGCAGTAATGACAATGCAGTTTGTCCGCCTGCCGGTGATACGTAAGCGAAACATCGCACTGTTTACAATGCGGTATCCAGCCGCAGGTGGTGCATAACAGGAACGGCGCATAACCTCGCCTGTTCTGGAAAAGGATCACCTGCTTCTTATTCGAGATCGTTTCGCGGATGGCATCTTCGAGTGCGGCAGTCAGGTTGCCCTTCATTTTTTTGGCCGCCATTTCCGGCTTTACATCCACTACTTCAATGGCCGGCATTTCAATACCGCCGTATCGCTCACCGAGGTTCACGAGACCATATTTCCCCTGCTGCGCGTTGAAGTACGATTCTACGGCCGGCGTGGCCGAGCCCAGTAACACTTTCGCTTTAAACAAAGCAGCGTAGTAAATAGCCGCATCCCGCGCATGGTAACGCGGCGCTGGTTCCTGTTGCTTAAAGGAGCTGTCATGTTCCTCGTCCAGGATAATAAGTCCGAGGTCGCGGAAGGGCAACAGCAGGCTGGAACGGGCACCCAGTACAATACTAAGTTCACCGCTTTTAACCTTGTTCCATATTTCTACGCGTTCGTTATTACTGAAGCGGGAATGGTAAATGCCAATCTTGCCGCCGAAGTGTTTCTGCAACCGGCGGATGATTTGTGCGGTGAGGGCAATTTCCGGCAGCAGGTATAATACTTGTTTGCCCCGCTGCAGGCAGTCCTCTATCAGTTTAATATAAATCTGTGTTTTACCGCTGGAGGTAACGCCGTGCAGCAAGGTTACCTGCTTCTCTTCAAAGCACTGGTATATTTCCAGCAACGCCTTAGCCTGCGCGGTACTTAACTCAAAGTCTACTTTTATCTCGCCCTTCCCCATCTGTATGCGGTCGACGGTGCGCTTCTCCACCCAAAGAATATCCTTCTCTACCAGCCCTTTTAGTTGGGCAGCGCTGGCACCCGACTTCTTCAGCAATTCGCTTTGCAGCACATCGCCCTGCGTTTTGGAAAAGTGCAGGTACGCCAGTAACAGTTCCATTTGTTTGGGTGCG
The DNA here is from genome assembly GCF_022867795.2 of Chitinophaga horti. Lineage (NCBI taxonomy): Bacteria > Pseudomonadati > Bacteroidota > Chitinophagia > Chitinophagales > Chitinophagaceae > Chitinophaga > Chitinophaga horti. The sequence goes on from NZ_CP107006.1 coordinate 4,005,126, forward strand.
CGTCCCAGTTCGTTGAACAGGGCCGACATCTGCTCGTCGGTACTATATGTTGGATTAAGCGTAATAAAGTTTTCCTTCTTTTCGCGGTAGGATTCTTTCAACTCCTCGTACACCAGACACACCCGCTTTTCGATCAGTTGTTTGATCACCGAGTACACATCTGCCTTATCCAGGATCATCTGTATCTCATCGATCCGCAGCTCGTTGCGTATTTGCAGGGCTTCGGCCAGCATGTATTCGTCGTCGGAAAGCATGGTGTAATCGTCACCGAACGCCTCATTGTACTGTAACACTGTTTCGCTGCTCAGTTTGAGGTGAGCGGGCAAGGCGGCGTTCAGCACTTCGCCTTCGGTACACATGTAATACGACGCCAGCCACGACCAGAAGGCCGTTTGCGTGGGGTATACCACCGGTTCCTTATCCAGCTGGTCCAGGATGGGCTTACACTTGTAAGCACCCGGGGCCTGACTGTGAATGGATTTAACGATGCCGGCGTACTTTTTTTGTTTACCCAACTGTACGGCCACGCGGCTGCCTACCTGCAAAGTAGCTTCCATACTGGCGGGCACTTCATAGGTGTAATTCCTGGGCAGCGCCAGGGGTATTATAACGTCGGCAAACTTCATGCAGGCTGTAAACTCGGGTAATTGTGATATTTTCTTAATTCAGCGTCCATCATGTCGTACACCTGCTTTTTAAGCGCGGGTAAGTCCTGCAGGGTTAACCCTTTCACCGATACTTTCGGCAGCCACACCACGCGGTTAATGCCCGGCGTGAGCGACAGCAGGCCTTTCGCACGCAGGCGGTGGTTACTGTCTACATACAGCACCGGCCTTATATCTGTTTCCATCTCGATCGCCATCCGAAAGGCACCGTCGTGGAAGTTGCGGAGAGGCTGACCAGTATAATTGGTCGTGCCTTCCGGGAATACCAGCATTGACACACCTTCTTTCAACGTCGCCTTCATCGTGCGTACGCTCTGCGCGCGGGCGCGGGCATCTTTACGATCTACCAGCACCACCGACTGCCGGTAAATAAACCCGAAAGCCGGGATCTTCACCATTTCGATCTTGCCCAGCGGTCGGAACGGGAGGCGCATCACTTTAACAGCGATAGCGGCATCCAGGTAAGAAAGGTGATTGGCGACGTAAATCACCGGCTCCTTATCTTCCTGCTCGTAACGAATGCGTTTGAACCAGATGCCTACCAGCGGGAACCAGGTATGCGCCCAGAAGCGGAGGAAATAAAACACCATGTTACCGCCACGGATCTTGCCGAACAGGGATACCAGGAAGATACCGGGTAAAATGAGAAACATAATGGCAATGAACCATATAGCGGCGTGGATGTTATAGATCGCCAGCAAAAAATTCCGGATTAAACGCATAGTTGAACGCTGAGTATTTGCAAAATGCGAAAATAAACAAATTGGGCTGATCCGTGGCGCCCTTTTCCTTACCATGCCATGACATAAAAAGTTCCTACCTTTGCCATCCTTATGACACAGGCTAAATCAGTAGCATTTCATACACTAGGCTGTAAGCTTAATTTCTCCGAGACCTCCACAATTGGCAGGATGCTGGAGAATGACGGGTTCGTTAAAAAAGATTTTGACGATAAGGCCGACGTGTACGTAATCAACACCTGTTCGGTGACCGACAATGCAGACAAGGAGTGCCGCCAGCTGGTACGCCGCATCCAGCGCCGCTCGCCGGAGAGCCTGGTGGTGATTACCGGCTGCTACGCACAGTTGAAACCACAGGAAATTGCCAGTATCGAGGGGGTTGACCTCGTACTGGGCGCCGCCGAAAAGTTTAACATCGTAGAACATATAAAGGAACTGACCAAAGGCGATAGCGCCAAAATCTGCTCCTGCGACATCGAAGATGTGAACACGTTCCACTCCTCCTACTCCGTAAACGACCGTACCCGTACCTTCCTGAAGGTGCAGGACGGCTGCGATTATAACTGTACCTTCTGCACCATTCCCATGGCGCGCGGCATCAGCCGTAGCGACAGTGTGGCCAATGTGGTGGAGAATGCCCGCGAACTGGCGGCCAATGGCGTAAAAGAGATCGTACTCACCGGGGTTAACCTGGGCGATTTTGGTAAAGGCTTAGGTGGCGGTAAAAAACGCGAAGAAAGCTTTTTCGAACTAGTACAGGAGCTGGACAAGGTGGAAGGCATCGAGCGTTACCGCATCTCTTCCATAGAACCAAACCTGCTGAGTAACGAGATCATCGAATTTGTGGCCAACAGCCGCAAGTTTATGCCGCACTTCCATATTCCGCTGCAAAGTGGTAATAATGAAATATTGGGGCTGATGCGCCGCCGGTACCGCCGCGAGCTGTACGCCGAAAAGGTGGCCATGATCAAACAATTTATGCCGCATGCCTGCATCGGTGTGGATGTGATCGTAGGCTTCCCTACAGAAAGCGACGCGCATTTCCAGGATACTTACCAGTTCCTGCACGACCTCGACATTTCTTACCTGCACGTATTTACTTATTCAGAAAGGGATAATACCGTGGCAATAGACATTAAACCTGTGGTGCCCGTAAACATCCGTCATGAAAGAAATAAATCACTTCGTAACCTGAGCCATAAAAAGATGCAATACTTCACCGAACAGCATGTGGGTGAAACCCGTAAAGTATTGTTCGAAGGGCATGGTAAAGACGGAATGATGGAGGGTTATACCGACAACTACATCAAGGTAACAACACCTTATCGTACCGAGTGGGTAAACAACCTCGTGGAATGGGAGCTTCGCTAGAACGCTTTACTGTAAAGTGTTAGCGGCGATCATCCATCAAAAGAAGAAAGATTATTTCAGAAGATTTTGAAAAATTATTTGGCAGAATAAAATACTTTTCTACCTTTGCAATCCCAACGAACGAAAAGCGATCGAAAAAAGGGGAAAAGAAATTTTGGGAGTTTAGCTCAGCTGGTTCAGAGCATCTGCCTTACAAGCAGAGGGTCGGCGGTTCGAACCCGTCAACTCCCACAAAATACCTTCGGGTGTTTGTTCTTAGAAAGTAGAAAATTGGTGAGGGAGTTTAGCTCAGCTGGTTCAGAGCATCTGCCTTACAAGCAGAGGGTCGGCGGTTCGAACCCGTCAACTCCCACTGAAGCCGTTTAGATGATATCTAAACGGCTTTTTTGTTTTATGTCGTTTCCTCCCTCATTACAGCTGCGCACGATTATTGCTCCCACTCCGTACATACCATTAACCTAAAAAGCCCACCATGACGAATCGACACCTTGCTTATGCACTGGCCCGTATCACGCTTGGCATTAACTTCCTGGGGCATGGCCTCGTACGCCTCCCCAAACTGGAAGGCTTCCGCAACTGGATGGTCAAACTATTCGAAGGCACGATGATGCCCCCATCACTGGTAGCGCCGTTCGCCACCATCCTCCCCTTTATTGAATTTGCACTGGGCATGTTCCTCATCATCGGGTTGTTTACCCGGCAATCGTTAGTGGCATGCGCTGTGTTGATGATGATACTGTTGTTCGGCACCTGCCTTCGCGAAGCGTGGGACGCTGCCGGCTCGCAGATGTTGTACGCGCTGTACATCGCACTGCTGCTCTTTTTCATAGAGTACAATGCCATGGCGATCGACACCCGCAAAAGGACCAGTGATTACTGATGCTTCGGCGGATTTTTGAAGATGCGTTTCACCACCTTACCGATCTTATTCAGGTTGGTCAGCTGTTCTTCGATCGGTGAAAGGGTTAGGTCTTCCGCCTGTACGCCAGGTTCACTGATCTGCACCTCCGTTTGTTCCGGGTACACCAGCATGAGGTTACGGTCTTTGAAGTATTTAACAAGCCGGGTAGGCAGGTTTTCCATATAAGCCTGGTACGAGAGCGTGCCTTTGCGGGCGGTAACCACTACCAGCAGATCGTCGCGGGTAATATTGCGCGCCAGCGTGGCCAGGTCCTCCATATGATCGAAGCGCTGAAAGCTCATTTCAAAGGTAGATTTGGTGCGTCGTAACAATTCGTTCACCGCCTCCTGCGTGCTGCCCGTACAGTACACCTGCAGCCTCGCTCCGGCCTGCCTGGACAACAACATCATTTTCTGCATATAGTGGGCAAATCCCTGCTCGTACTCCGTGTTCTGAGGTAAGAGCAACACCAGCCTGCGGGAGGTGTTTAAAGGGTATAAAAACTGGCAAACATACACGGTTTCCCAAACGCCCTGCAACACATTGTCGAGCGTAGTACCGAACAGCGTGCCGAACAGGCGGTCTGTCGTTGTATTTTTATCGCTCCAGGCGAGCACCACATCTGTCACCATCAGCTCCTTCACCGTACGGGAAATACCATCGGCCACGTTCAGGTCCACACGGGTCACCAGCTGCACATTACTTTCCGTAGCGGCTGCACTTACGAGGGCCTTTTCCACCATCTTGTTACTGATAAAGATCTTTTCGCGCGCTTCCTCATCATCCTTTACCACCACCAGCGGATGAATAGGGCTTGGCTGTCCTGCGCTACGCATCAGCATAGAGAAATCAAGTAACGGCTCCAGCTTTTCGAAGTTGGCGAGCGGAATGAGGGTACGTTCCGGCCCCGTCGGTATTTCAGGGATCTTTTCTGATTCGATGATGGCCAGCTTACGACCGGCGTTCTGGGTAACGAACGAGCCCACCATACAGGTAATGAGGATGAGTACCACTGTACCGTTTAACACACTTTCATCCACGATACCCATGTTGTAACCGATCAGGATCACCGCGATGGTAGCAGCTGCGTGGGCGCTGCTCAAACCGAAAATTACGTTACGCTGTGCCGGTGTATACTTAAATGCCAGCTGCGTAAAGAACGCCGCCAGCCACTTGCTGAACAACGCCATCGATGTTAAAGCACCGGCAATGATCAATGCTTCCGGGCCTTTCAGCAGTACGCGTAAATCCACGATCATGCCTACACTGATCAGGAAAAAAGGAATGAATAAAGCATTACCCACAAACTCTACTCGATTCATCAGCGAAGAGGTATGCGGGATCAGTTGATTCAATGCCAGCCCCGCGAGGAACGCGCCAATAATGCCTTCAATACCAGCCAGCTCGGCCAGGAAGGCAGCCAGGAACACCAGGGCCAGTACGAATATAAAGTGAGATGTTTTATCGTCTTTTATCTTCCTGAAAAACCATCGTCCTACCGCAGGAAATACCCAAAGGATGATCACTGCGAATACACTCACCGAAATACCCAGCCTAAGCCAGAATGCCGTATTCAGGTTGCCCTGCTGCGCACCGGTAATTACCGCCAGTATCAACAGCACCGCCGTATCTGTAATAATGGTGCCACCTACGGCTACGGTCACGGCTTCGTTTTTGGTAATACCTAGCCGGCTGGCCAGCGGATAAGCCACCAGCGTATGCGTAGCAAACATGCTCGACACCAGCAGCGACGCCATCAGGTTAAAATGCAGCACATAGGTACACACCACGAAACCCAATATCAACGGTAAAAAGAACGTAAAGGCGCCGAACACCATGCTGCGGTAGCGGCTTTTGCGAAACTCGGTCATATCCAGCTCCAGGCCGGCGAGAAACATAATGTATAATAGCCCGGCCTTGCCGAATAAATCAATACTTCCCTTTTCAATAATTTTAAACCCGTGATCGCCGATGGCCATACCGGCCAATATGAGCCCGATGATGCTGGGAATACGGAACTTGCGCAGGATAATCGGCGCCAGCAGGATGATAAATAATACCAGGGAGAAAATAGGAATAGGATCCTTCAAAGGCAGCCTGAAGTCCATCAATAGTACAGTTCCAATCATAACTCGTTAATTTTCTGTCTTCTATAATCAAGCTCGGATATGCAACTTACAAAATTTCCTTTGTGTAAGATGGCACAAAAATTTCCAGCCACTTCCCTTGATCCCGCCGAATTATGTTTAATTTTGTACAAAATACCCGGAATAAAAAATGAACCATCAAACACAAACAGGCGGAAAAACAAAAGAATGGGAAGATGTGCTGGTAGCGGAGGAAGAGGAATTCCCGTACAGCCTTGTCGTGTGGAACGATGACGTTAATTCTTTTGACTGGGTGATCAAATCCCTCATTGAAGTGTGCGGCCATTCTGAAGAACAGGCTGAACAATGTGCCGTCATCATTCACCACAACGGTAAATATGCCGTGAAGATGGGCAGCTATACAGAACTTCGTCCTATGTGCGACGCCCTGCTCGACAGAGGCATCAGCGCTACGCTCGAAGAAACCGTGCCTACCTGAGATGCCGGTATTCCCCCTCGATAACAGATTGGTTTTCCCCCCGGTACAACTTGCCGAGCCAGATGGCCTGCTGGCTTACGGCGGCGATCTTCGTCCCGAAAGGCTGCTGCTGGCTTACCGTTCCGGCATTTTCCCCTGGTATTCGGAAAAACCAATTCTCTGGTGGTGCCCGGACCCTCGCTTCGTACTTCTCCCCCGCGAACTGAAGATCTCTGCCAGTATGAAACAGGTCTTGAAGAAAGGCCAGTTCGAGATTACCGTCAACAAAAACTTCAGCGCCGTGATGAGCAATTGCGGCCGCATTGCGCGCCCCGGACAGGACGGCACCTGGATTACCAAAGAAATGCTGAAAGCCTACGAAAAGCTGCATGAACTGGGGTATGCCGTATCTGTAGAATGCTGGCAGAACGGCGAACTGGTAGGCGGCCTGTACGGATTGCGCATCGGCCGCTGTTTCTTCGGCGAATCCATGTTCGCCAGGGTAAGTAATGCCTCTAAAGCGGCCTTTATCACCTTCGTAAAACAACTCGAAACAGAAGGGGTTGTGCTGATCGACTGCCAGGTGCATACGGAGCATTTGGAGTCACTGGGAGCGCGGTTTATGCCGAGAGCGGAGTTCCTCGGGATACTAGAGGATCACTTGTAGGAACAATCCGTCATGGCGACCGCACGGAAGCCAACTTCCGCGCTGATCTTCGCGTTCTCAAACATACGATGACGATTTTCTCCATAAAAAAAGACCCCACCTTCCGGCGGGGCCTTTTCGTATCATACAACCGCAATTAACTATTGCAGCTTAGCTTTCAGTGCTTTGTCCAGCTCTTCCAGGAACTCTTCAGTATACAGGAAGTGTTTGCCATGCTCCACTTTGTTGCCGTGGATACAAACAGCCAGATCTTTTGTCATCTTGCCGCTTTCTACTACTTCGATACAAACCTGCTCCAAAGTCTGGCAGAATTTGATCAGCTCCTGGTTGTTGTCCAGGCGGCCACGGAATTCCAGGCCACGGGTCCAGGCGAAAATAGAAGCGATCGGGTTGGTAGACGTTGGTTTACCAGCCTGGTGGTCGCGGTAGTGACGGGTAACGGTACCGTGGGCAGCTTCAGCTTCCATGGTTTTGCCATCAGGCGTAACCAGGGTAGAAGTCATGAGGCCCAGGGAGCCAAAACCTTGCGCTACGGTGTCGGACTGTACGTCGCCATCGTAGTTTTTACAAGCCCATACGAAGTTACCGTTCCATTTCAGTGCAGAAGCCACCATGTCGTCGATCAGGCGGTGTTCGTACACCAGGCCGTTTTTGTCGAACTCGGCTTTGAACTCCTGCTGGTAGATCTCTTCGAAAATATCTTTGAAACGACCATCGTACTTTTTCAGGATGGTGTTTTTAGTGCTCAGGTACAGCGGCCATTTTTTAATGAGCGCCTGGTTGAAACACGCACGTGCAAAACCTTTGATAGACTCATCGGTGTTGTACATGGCCAGGGCAACGCCGTCGCCTTTGAACTGGTAAACTTCGTGCTCGATAACAGTACCGTCTTCACCTTCAAATTTGATAGTGAGTTTACCTTTACCTTTTACAACGAAATCGGTTGCACGGTACTGGTCGCCAAAAGCGTGACGGCCGATACAGATCGGTGCAGTCCAGTTAGGAACGAGGCGTGGTACATTGCTCATCACGATAGGCTCGCGGAACACAGTACCGTCCAGGATATTGCGGATAGTGCCGTTAGGGCTCTTCCACATTTGTTTCAGCTTAAATTCTTCTACACGGGCTTCGTCGGGCGTGATAGTTGCACATTTGATACCTACGCCGTATTGTTTGATAGCGTTGGCGGCATCTACAGTAACCTGGTCGTTCGTCTGATCGCGGTATTCAACACCCAGGTCGTAATATTTGATATCAAGTTCCAGGTAAGGCAGAATCAGTTTGTCTTTGATAAACTTCCAGATGATGCGTGTCATCTCGTCTCCATCCAGTTCAACTACCGGATTAGCAACTTTAATTTTTTGAGACATTGGTTACAGTTTCAGGTTTTTATAAAGGTGATATAAGTAACGGGAACATGGCTACGCGTTCGGCGGGCCATGTTCCCGGAATTGGCTAAAATACAAACTTTCTGCTGATCCTCCTCACCAATTAATTGCTTAACCGGTTAATCAGCAGTTTTTACATATGTTTGATAATCTCGTCGGCAAACTCGCTACATTTCACCAGCGTGGCGTCGTCCATCAGTTTGTAGAAGTCGATGGTTACACGCTTACGCATGATGGCGGTGCTGAGGCCGTGCACGATAATGTCTGCCGCTTCTTTCCAGCCCATATACTCCAGCATCATTACACCGGAAAGGATAACGGAAGAAGGGTTCATTGTATCGGTGTTAGCGAAACGCGGTGCCGTACCGTGCGTAGCTTCGAATACCGCGTGGCCGGTAGCGTAGTTGATGTTGGCGCCTGGCGCAATACCGATACCACCCACCGCTGCTGCCAGGGCGTCGGAAATATAGTCACCGTTAAGGTTGAGGGTAGCGATCACAGAGTAATCCTGTGGTGCCAGTAATATCTGCTGGAGGAAGTTGTCCGCGATCACATCGTTGATCAGGATTTTCTTATGCGCCAATTCGATCTTCATTTCTTTGTTCGCCTCTTCCTCGCCTTTCTCTTTCTTGGTATTTTCCCACTGTTCCCAGGTGTACACCTTATCGCCAAACTCGCGTACCGCCAGCTCGTAGCCCCAGTTTTTGAAGCCACCCTCGGTAAACTTCATGATGTTGCCTTTGTGTACGATGGATACAGATGGTTTGTTGTGATCTACCGCGTACTGGATAGCCGCGCGTACCAACCTTTCGGTACCCTGGCGGCTAACGGGTTTAATACCGAAGGATGAAGTTTCAGGGAAGCGGATCTTTTTAACACCCAGTTCCTCCTGCAGGAACTTCAGCATTTTGTCGGCCTCGGGAGTGCCGTACATATATTCGATACCAGCATAGATGTCCTCGGTATTTTCGCGGAAAATAACCATGTCCACCTTTTCGGGATGTTTAACGGGAGAGGGTACTTTGTTGAACCAACGTACAGGACGAACACAAGCGTACAGGTCCAGCTCCTGGCGCATGGCCACGTTGAGCGAGCGGATGCCGCCGCCAACAGGGGTGCTGAGGGGGCCTTTGATAGATACGAGGTACTCTTTCAGATCGCGCAGGGTGTCTGCCGGCAGCCATTCACCGGTTTGCTGGAAGCTTTTTTCACCTGCCATTACTTCCTTCCACTCGATTTTGCGCCCTTGTCCATACGCCTTTTCAATCGCGGTGTCGAATACACGCACACTTGCGCGCCAGATATCGGGACCTATCCCATCACCTTCGATAAAAGGAATAATAGGGTGATTCGGGACCTGAATCTGTCCATTGCTCATCGTTATTTTTTCTGCCGGCATAAAATCAATTTATTGATGCATTTACGAATATTAAAACAGCAGCGCAAAGGTAAGGGTTTATGCCAGCCCGATCACATAAAAATTTTGTATGGATGACTCGTTTCATGTTAATTTTGGTGCTTCTTTCCACCGCCTTAAAACCATTAAAAAAAGTGAATTTTTCCTACCTCGCCCTGGGCGATAGTTACACCATCGGCGAGGCCGTGCCTGCCGACGAGCGCTTCCCAGCTAAACTGGCGTCGCTCCTGCACATCGCGGAGCCCAGGATCGTAGCCGTTACCGGGTGGACGACCGACGAACTGGCCGCAGGCATCGAAGCGGCTGATATTCAGGCCACTTACGACCTGGTGACCCTGCTTATCGGCGTTAATAACCAGTACCGCGGCCGTTCCCTGCCCGAGTACCGCGAACAGTTTACTTCCCTGCTGAAACAGGCCATTGCCTTTGCCGGCCACAAAGCCGACCATGTGATCGTGGTATCCATCCCCGACTGGGGCGTTACCCCCTTCGCCGCCGGCCGCGACCAGCAGCAGATCGCCGCAGAAATCGACGCATTCAATGCCGCCAATAAAGAGATTGCCCTGGCCCATGGCGCTCAGTGGATCGACATCACTCCCTTTACCCGCGAAGCGACTGCCGATCCCGCGCTGGTGGCAAGCGATGGACTGCATCCCTCCGGGAAGGACTACGCCCGATGGGCAGCAGCGATCGCTCCACTTGTAAAACGATAATAAGCAGACCGGGTAACCGGTCTTTTTCTTTATAGCCGGCCTCCCCCAACTTCTGCAGTAACGCACCACTGGCGGGCGGTCGTGCAGCGTGCATCTATTGCCTTACCGGCCAAGATCCTACCAACATCCTCCGACAATCCCTCCTACTCCCTAGGTTCATCCTAGGTTCAACCTTCGTTCATCCTTCGTTCAACTTACGTTCACGAGCCTAGGTTGAACGTAAGTTAAGCCTAAGTTAAGCCTAGGATGAACCTAGGGAGCAGCATGGATGCAGCATGGATGCAGCATGGATGCGGCTTTAAGGGGAGAGGATTCCCTGAAAGCCGGAGTAAAGCCGGAAAATGCAACTCGGTCGAGTGATAGTATTTTATCGAAGTTTGTGCTGGCGCGCGCCACCGTCCGCCATCGCGAATGAAATGAAGCGAGCCTCCGCTTTAGTCTCGTTTGGTGTCAGTTGTGCGGCCATGGGCACAGGAGCGAAGACTGCACACGAGGATTGCTTCGCTTCGCTCGCAAAGACGCAGAGTTGTCGCTCGCAAGGGCGGCGAGTCCCAGACTACACACGCCGGTTGCTTCGCTTCGCTCGCAAAGACGGCGAGTCGTCGCTCGCAAAGACCGCGACTCGCACCGGTAAAAAACGACCGCCTCCCATTTCACCGGCGATTTACCCGGTTTCACCGGAAAGGGGCGGTTTCCTGCCTAAACGGCGTTGTAAGGCGTGATAATCCGGAATATTTTTGTTGCACAATTAAAATATATGAACAGTTATAATCGTCAACAAGAAAGAAAAAGTAGTTTATGGGGTGGACTGATCCTGCTGGTAATAGGTGCATTTTGGCTCCTGAGACAATTAGACCTCCACATTCCTCACTGGGTATTTTCGTGGCAGACGGTCCTGATTGCCGTTGGCATTCTGTTGGGTGCCAAAAGAAACTTTACCGGCGCGGCATGGATAATCCTGGTGTGTATCGGCAGCATTTTCCTGATAGACGACATTTTTGACTGGAATTTTAGCATGTCACGTTTTATCTGGCCGCTTGTCTTTATATGTGCAGGCATTTTCCTGGTGGTACAGTCGACCGAAAGAAGACGCCGCGAAATTATCCTGCAGCCGGGTGAAAATGCAGACGACTACATTGCCAATACCTCACTTTTTGGCGGGAGCACGAAAGTGGTATTCAGCAAAAACTTCCGGGGCGGTTACATTTCCGACACGTTTGGCGGATCAGAGGTTAACCTGAGCCAGGCGGACTTTAACGGCATCGCGGTACTGGATGTACAATGCCTGTTCGGCGGCTCCGAAATTACGGTACCTCCACATTGGGAAGTACGCATTAACGTGAGCTCGATCTTTGGCGGTGTGGATGATGCCCGTACCAAACCCGTGGCCATCAACCCGGACAAAATACTGATCATCAAAGGCTCCTGCACCTTTGGCGGCGTAAGTGTTAAGAACTAACAGCAGCGCAGGCTGCGCTTATTGTGACAAATTATTAAAGCATATTTTATGAATTGGTTCGTTGCAAAAATTGTTTACCAGATCATCTGCGGACAAGGTGTTCATCAGCCGCAGTTCGATGAGCAGCTGCGCCTTATCAGCGCGGGCAACAAGCAGGAAGCCTGGCAGAAAGCCGCTTCCATCGGGCAACAGGAGCAACACTCGTTCCTGAACCAGAAAAAGGAACTGGTGGAATGGCGCTTTATCAACGTGCCGGAACTGTACGCGCTGGACGATCTGAAAGATGGAATGGAAATTTATTCCCGCGTGGAAGAACCGGAAAATGAAACTTCCTACGTAGCGCTTTTACAGATGAAAGCATCGCAATTGCAGGTACCAAAGGTTTTAGCACTTAACTTGTAGGAAATTTTCACAGGTAGATGGCAAAACCATTATCAACCCAACCCGCTTTCCGGTTTACGTTCATAATCTCCTGGACCGCAGGCGTACTGGCCCTTACCGCGCTGATCTACTTCTGGTTCGGATTCGGTTTGCTTCCCGCCCTGGTCGACGGATGGCTGAACGTATCACTGCTGGCGCTCGACGCCCTGCTGATCGTACATAACCTGGCGTATTACCGCCCTACCAGCGGCCGCTTCCTGTTCGTCATTGCTGTTAACGCCACGCTCGCCGCCGGCTGTTTGTACTTCGGCTATTACATTTGCGGCCTGTTATTCAAAGATCAGCCGCTGTACCTCGACTGGCTGAAGGCCTCTCTCTGCCGGTACGTTTCCTGGTCGCGTGGATCTTTTTGTCTGCTATCAGCCTGCTGAGTTTCTTCTGGTACGAAATAAAAGCGCAGCAGGAAACGATCGAAAAGAAAGACACGGCGGAAAAGCTGGCTACCGAAGCCGAACTGTTTAAACTCAGGCACCAGCTGCAGCCGCATTTCCTGTTCAACAGTCTTAATTCTATCAACGCACTCATTGGTATACGACCAGAAGAGGCGCGGCAAATGGTGCAGAAGTTATCTGATTTTCTAAGGGGTACGCTCAAAAAAGAAGACCAGGCTTCCACCACATTAAAAGAAGAAATTCAATACCTGCAATGGTATCTCGATATAGAAAAGGTGAGGTTCCGGCATCGCCTGAGCACCGAAATTGATTGTAGTGAAGAAAGTCTGAACACCCAGCTGCCGCCGCTTTTACTGCAGCCAGTCGTTGAAAATGCCATCAAGTTTGGATTGTACGACACCATCGGCGACATTACCATCCGCATCAAAAGCTGGACGGCCGACGATATGCTGTTCATCAGCGTCGACAATCCGTTTGATCCGGAATTGCAGCATTCGACGAAGGGCACCGGGTTTGGACTATCATCCATACAACGCAGGCTGTTCCTTTTATTTGGCCGGGCCGACCTGTTAAGCACACAAACTCACGATACTACTTTTACCACGCTTATAAAAGTACCGCAATCACAATGATCAAAGCTGTAATTATAGACGACGAACCGCTGGCCCGCGAACTGGTACTGGAGTACCTTCGCAACTGGCCACAGGTAACCGTTTTACAGGAATGTAACGATGGCTTCGAAGGCTTAAAGGCCATCCAGCAACATCAACCCGATCTTATTTTTTTAGATATACAAATGCCGAAGATCAACGGCTTCGAAATGCTGGAACTGGTGGAAAAACTGCCGGCCGTTATTTTCACCACGGCGTTTGAAGAATACGCCCTGCGCGCCTTCGAAGTGAGTGCGGCCGATTACTTACTAAAACCTTTCTCCCGCGAACGTTTCGATAAAGCGATGCAGAAGCTGGCAGATGCAACAGCTGCCCCCGCTGCCCTGCCGGAAGTACTGGATGCCGCCGCCCGTGAAATGCCCGCGCAACACAACCGCATAGTCGTTAAAACGAACGGTAAAATTAAGATCATCCCCATGGCTGATATTCATTACATAGAAGCAGCGGATGATTATGTGAAGATCGTTACACAGGAAGGCAGTTTCCTGAAGAACAAGACCATGGCCTTCTTCGAAAAAACGCTCGATGCGCTACAATTCATTCGCGTGCACCGCAGTTATATTCTGAACGTTAGCCAGATCACGCGACTGGAGCCTTACGAGAAAGAAACTTATCTCGCTGTATTACGCGATGGCAATAAGGTACAGGTAAGTAAAACGGGATATCCTAAATTGAAAGAGGTATTGGGTTTATAAATCACAAGCTGGAAAATAAACGTTCCAGCTTTTCTTTTTTAAGCACCTTTTGCCCTTGTTCACCGCTGGCAATAAGGCGGCCGTTGGAATAAGCTTCATAAGTACAAATGATTTCGTGCTGATACAATGCCTTTACCATGGCGGTAAACTCCACCACCGCGCCTTTTAACGCAGGCGCATGATGGGTGACGGTAAGGCTGGTACCAATGCCCTCTTCCTCCTCCTCTTTCATTTCGAGTACGAACAAACGGCAACACCATTCCGCATCGCGGGCCAGTGCGAATGTGGCGTATACCGGATGCACCGCGCCGCTGTCAAACGCCGCACAATCTTCCTCCCGCACATGGCGCGTAAAGTGTTTGGTATCGCCTGGTTGAAATATGGCTTTCATCTGCAGTTTATTGAACAACCAGCACCGGGATGCTTACATAGTGCCGCACAAAATTCACCGTTTCGCCGTACAGCCAGTCTTTAATGCCTTTGTGCCCATGGCCGCCGAGTATGAGCAGGTCGGCCTGTTGCTCCTGTACGATCCTTACGATGGATTTAGCGCGATGCCTGTACCCTAATATCCCCTGCGCTTTAATATTTCTATCTTTTAATAACGAGAGATAAAGATCCAGTTGCTCCTGGTCCTTCTGCGTTTCGTGGTCGTCTGACTGATTACCGAAATAGCGGGCAGACGGACTTTCCACGATATGTATGAGAATATATTCTGTATCCGGGTTGCCCTGGCTGAGCGCATTGGCCAGTACTTTTTCGTCGCTGCTGCTGAAGTCGAGTGCAAGAGCAATACGTTTGTAGATAGGGCGATCGAGGTTACCAAGCGTGAGCTGTGGTGTATGCATGTTCACCGAGGCATCGCGGTTGCGGTAGCCCATTAAAGGATAGATGATAGTGATGACGAGCAGCGCCATAAAACCGGCACACAGGAACATCACCAGGGCAGATACCCACCAGCCGCCGGAGCCCGTCATGAGATCGTATACTTCGTCGAACACCATGCGTACGTTGAGGTACACAAGTATGGCGGTAATGATCCAGGCGGCTATTTTCGTCCAGGTGCCGATGGCGAAGTTGCCCATGGTATTTTTATCGCTCACAAAATGAATGAGTGGGATAACGGCAAAGCCAAGCTGGAGGCTCAGGAGTACCTGGCTGAAGACAAGCAGTTCACCGATCTCACTTTCGCCGTAAATCATGATCACGAACAGTGCGGGAACGATGGCGAGCAAACGGGTAAGCAGGCGGCGTAACCAGGGATTGATGCGCAGCCTGAGGTAACCTTCCATCACAATTTGTCCGGCCAGTGTGCCCGTTACCGTGGAGCTTTGTCCGGCCGCAATCAATGCCACCGCAAATAAGATCGGTGCGAGTTTACTACCGAGCAGGCCTTCGAGCATCTGGTGTGCCTGGGTAATATCGGCCACCTCGGTATGACCACCTTTATGAAACACCGTGGCCGCCAGTATAAGGATGGCTGCATTCACGAAAAACGCCAGGTTAAGGGCGATCGCACTATCGGCGAAGTTCATCTTCAACGCCTGTTTAATGCCGGCATCATCCTTTTTGATCTTACGCGTTTGTACAAGTGCGGAGTGCAGGTAAAGATTATGCGGCATGACCGTTGCGCCAATGATACCGATCGCGATGTACAGGGCCGCTTCGTCGGGCAAACTGGGCACAAAGCCCTTTACCACCTCGCTCATCTGCGGCTTCGAGATAAATAGTTCTACCAGGAACGACATGCCTACAATGGCTACCAGCGCGATAATGAACGCTTCCATTTTCCGGATGCCGTAACGTTGTAATACAAGCAGCAGGAAAGTATCCAACACCGTAAGACCGACGCCCCACATAAGCGGAATGCCTGTTAGCAGCTGTAAACCGATCGCCATACCCAACACCTCGGCGAGATCCGTGGCGGCAATGGCGACTTCCGCCAATATGTACAATAAGAAGTTTACTACGGGTGGATATGTTTCCCGGTTGGCCTGTGCCAGGTCACGGTTACGAACAATGCCAAGGCGGGCGCTGAGGCTTTGCAGCAACAGGGCCATGAGGTTACTCATCAACAATACCCAGATGAGGGAATAGCCATATTTACTACCACCTGCCAGGTCGGTGGCCCAGTTGCCGGGGTCCATGTAACCCACACTTACCAAATAGGCCGGACCAAAAAATGCAAGCAGTGTGCGCCAGCGTGACCGGGGTTTAGTGGTATCCACACTTTGATGCACTTCGCTTAATGATGCGGCCGAGTTCTGAATCCTGCTCATAATGCTTCTGATCGTTTTACCGGGGATGGGCTGCCATGCGTTTACAGCGGCCTTACCAGTATATTTTTAGCCACCTGTTCACTGATCGTAAAGGCAGGCTGGTTCTTTATTTTGATTTCTACTGAATTGTCAAATTCATAGCGCTCTATCACTTCAATCTGCGTGCCCAGGCGAATACCCTTGGCCTTCAGGAACTCCAGCAGCGCCGTGCTCTGATCGTTGACCGCCGCTACTTCCAGGCGTTTGGCCGTGGCTTTGTCCAGCGGGTGATGCGGTCTCGTTTTATTCATCCGCCCCTGCGCGTCCGGTATAGGGTCGCCATGCGGATCGGTGGTGGGGTTACCCAGGAAGTCGCTCAGGCGGGTAGTCAGTTTCTCACTACGTACATGTTCCAGCTCTTCGGCCAGTTCGTGTACTTCTTCCCAGCTAAAGGCCAGCTTATCCACCAAAAAACACTCCCATAAACGATGCCTGCGGATGATTTGCAGCGCAATGCGGCGACCGTCGCCGGTAAGCGTAATGCCGCGGTACTTCTCATAATCGATGAGCTTTTTCTCCTTCAGCTTCTTGGCCATATCCGTCACCGAGGCCGGCTTCGTGTCCAACTCATACGCTATGGCGTTGGTCGACACGGTCTCCTGCCCCTCCTGTAGCTTAAAGATCGATTTGATATAGTTCTCTTCCGCGATCGTCAAATTCATAATACCTAAAATAAAATTTAGACAAATCTAAATATTCCGCCCGAATCATCCAACAAGCGGGCCTATTTTTTGTGTGGGTAGATGATAATCAAAAAGAATAATGTTACTTTTCCAGCCAATTAGCGACAAATTATGAGCAGAATCCGCATCCTGTTAGTGATCATGGCAGGCTTATTTTTAGCCTCCTGTAAAGACAAATCAAAAAAACCGGGAGACGAGGACCGTCCGCTCACCTTCGCGGAATTCAGCGAACTGTTTCCTGCGGCGAAGCTGCCTTATAAAGTTTCCATCGAAACGTTAAAAGAGAAAACGGCAGATTCCCTGGCCCTCAAACCCAAAGTAGCGGCCCAGTTCCTGCCCGATACGCTGACTGCGGGCGTATTCCAGAAAGAAAAGCCGCGCATCTACCCACTGGCCTATTTTAAAACAGACGATCTGCATTACGTCCTGGTAAAGGCGGCGGGCAAATCGTCCAGCGTAGCTTACATCTGCCTCTTTACACCCAAAGGCGCTTTCCTTAACAGGCTGCTGGCCGGACAGGTAAAGCCAGGTAATACAAAAGAGATCACCACCAATATCGACAACCGTTATAACATTAAGGTGAACACCGCTGAAAAACGCAGCACTAATTATACCGCTAACCGGGAAGATACCTATGGTGCCTACCCGGATGGCAACATTGCCCTCATTATGACCAACTCCACCGACCCGGGCAGCGGTGGATTATACAACCCGATCGATACGTTGCCGCGCACGCACAAAGTGTCCGGCGACTACACTTCCGGCGAAAGCAACCTGGTATCTATCCGCGACGGCGAAACGGCGAAGGAGTTCCTTTTCTTTATTTCCTTTTCGAAGGATAAGGGTGCCTGTCACGGCGAGCTGGATGGCACTGCAAGGTTCACCGGAGCCAATACGGGTCAGTTCCGTGATAAGAACAGTGAATGTATCCTGGAGTTTAAATTCTCCGCCGGCAGGGTAAGCATCAGTGAAACGGGGTGTGGGGCGTACCGGGGGATTAAATGTATGTTCGAAGGTAGTTTTGTGAAGAAGAAGGAACCGAAGAAAAAGAAAGCCTAATAATAATGAAAAAGGCCGCACTCTGACGAGGCGGCTTTTTTAATGTATAAACCCAGCGCGCTGGTAAAGATGATATTCAGAGACAGGTGCCATATGGATGTCTCGCGAAGCACCGGCAACAGCTTCCTATGCTGCAATCTGCTTTTATTTATACCCCAGGTACTTCCTCATCACTTTATCCTCCCCATAAATATCATCATAGAACTGCATCTTCCCCTCTATTCCTTCCGCAGTAAAGTAACGGAGATAGATAGCAATGCGGTTCGTCAGCGGTATTGCTTTTTTCTCCCCGCGATCTAACCAAACACGGATGCTGTCGTGCGACTTCGGGTCGTTGCGAACGAGGTAATGCGCCAGGCTATCCCACTGCTGCACCCGTACGCAGCCGTGGCTGAGGGAGCGAAAGGCATTGTTGAACAGGCGGCGGTTATTGGTATCGTGCAGGTACACGCTGTACTTATTGGCAAAGTTGAATTTCATGATGCCGAGGGAATTGTCCAGCCCGTCCATCTGCCGCAATACATAAGGGAAGTTACCTTTACCCAGTTTGCTCCAGTTGATCGAATCCGGACTTACCACCTGGTTGTCTTTATCTACGACTTCCAGGTTTTTGGATGCGAGATAACCGACATCTTTTTTGATGGCGGGCAGCATTTCTTTGAACACGATGCTGTATGGTACGCGCCAGTAGGGATATAGTACGAAATTCGTCATTGTACTATTCAGTATAGGCGTTCGCGTTCTGGGCGTACCTACAATGACGCGGGAGCTGAGTTGTAAGGTATCGTTCTCAAACACATCCATGCGGTAGCCGGGAATGTTTACCCATATGTAGCGGCGCGTCATGGTATCCGGCAGTTTACGCCAGCGGTCGAGGTTTAATGCTACCTGTGCCACCCAGTCGCTGGCAGGTCGGTTAAGGGCCTGCACCGTACGTTTACCGGCTACACCATCAGGATACATATTAAATTCCTTCTGGAACGCTTTCACCGCGGTTTTGATCACGTTGGTATCGATCACGACGCCGTTCGTATCCAGGTGCCGCGATTGTACCAGGCGATGGGCGAGGCGCATGCGGAAGTCGGCGGTGTCGGTATAAGTTTGCGGGAGGGTGTCCCAGGACAGGCTGCCGTATTGCTGCTGAAAGCTCACGAGGGCTTCCCTGAGCGAAACATAACCCTGGTGGCGTGGCTCCAGTTGATGCAGCACCGTCAGTACACGCCTGTCTGCCAATGCAGCGCTCAGCATTTCTACCATGGATGTATCTGAAAACGTGGAATCGGTGCGGAAGGTAACGCTGTCCCGGGGCGCTACCCCGTAGTGCAGGTGTGTCGCCAGTTTGAAGAACGCATCGGTGAGCATCACATCCATTTTTGCCCACAGTGCTGCGTCCTTACGCGCTTCTTTATTCGACTTCAATTGGTTGAGCCCTTCGAGTAAGGCCTGGCTGTGGTAGTGTGCGGGGACCAATCCGTAGTTGGCGGCCTCGCCGATGAGGCGGATGAGAGAGTCCATATTACTGCTCACCGCACCGCTTTTAGACCATTGCGCGGCGTTGCCTGTACGGCTGTAACTCATTTGCAGCGCGGATACACTTCGTACCGGCACGCTGTCTTCCATCTGGCCGTCATTGCCGGCCACATAATCCAGTCGTTCCGCAATATTTTCTTTGATCACTTCTTCCAGCTCACGTTCGTTCACCACGATCTGTTTCTCCCGGGGTGGAGTCTTTCGGTGACCACAGGCTGTTATAAACAAAACGAGTACGATCGGTAAGTGTCTGAGTATTTTTTTCATTTCCGTTAACAGCTGTATAGTTGGTGCAGCTAATGTAGGTCATTTGCAAATACCGTGCTGCACGAAATATGTTATTTTATACCCATACAACTAAAATGGGCCGGCGTACAGGTACACCGGCCCATTATTGGCCTTAACGTGTTATTGTGCGGCAGGCCGCTGCAACAACTTACTTACAACAATTCTTCTTCACGAACAGCGATTGTAAAAAACGCAGTATCCCCATCATCACTTTGGCCATTGTTATTTGTGTTTAAAGGCATTAAAAATGTTATGCTCCATCCTTACAGTAAAGGAATTAGGCATGTTGCGCACCATGTTGCCGGCCAGCTCCCAACGATAGGAAAGGTCGAGGCGGGTGGTGCTGTTAAAGATGAATTGCACGGCGGGTGCAATGTCTACATAATTCCCCTTTACCCCATTATCCACATTCGCCTTACCCAGGAACTCCACGTACAGGTTCATGTTGGTTTGCTCGTAGCTTTTGTAAGTAACGGGCAGGGTAAGGTATCCGAACGACAGGCTGTAATTCATCATATTACGCGAGAAGTTGTCGGTCAGGTTGTTTTTGATATTGTTGGTAAAGCGGTTATAGCCCAGGGTACCCGAAACGGCCAGCTTGTGTACCAGTTTAGTAGCGATAATGCCACCTGATACGCCGGAGGCATTGCCTTCCAGGTCCAGTTCGTCGTTGGCGAAGTTGAGCTCATTATGCTGCCCGTCCGCAGCCGGTACAAACGGATTATCGATCACCGACCCTTTCACGTAAGCGGCCATACGAAAATGCGAATGCGGCTCATCCTGTGAAAGGAAGCGGTATTTCGCGTATACGGACCCGCCTTCGAATCGGGTGCTTTGCTGCATGGCGTTAGACATATAGCCCGTAACGCGAACCATGAGCTGGCGATTGATGCCGTACATCAGTTCCGGTTCAAAGCGGAAGGCGTTGCGGCCATCGTGCTCCATTTTGAAAAACTTATTGGTAAGCCGCATACCGAGCGACTTTGCCGGCACGTTACTAGCCGGGTCACTGGATACGTACAGCTCCTGCGCCTGTGCCGCGATGGTAACACAGGTAAAGAACGCGATCAGGATTTTTTTCATGCGAGGCTATTAAATAGTTACATGGATCACGCGTTTGGAAGTAGCACCGGACTTGCAGCAATCGGCCATTGTACCGGTTTTGTAGCAGGCCATTTTTACCTGGCTGCTGTACTTCTTATATTCTTTGGCAGATACGAAGGATTTGTCGATCAGGGTAATGTCTTTTTCACCCTGCAACACCTGGTCTTTCACGTTTACGAAGTGTAAGGTCTGCCCTGCGAAAGGAACGTGAGCATCGTTACTCACTTTCACTTTGTTAAAGTCGGCCGTTACTACCACTTTGGCAACGAAGAAGCCGGCATCCTCCACCTTTTTGCTGATCGCGTCGAGATCAACGGTGGCGTTGGGCTTGAATACGAGGATAAAGGAAGTGGCATTCAGATCGGTGTCGATCTTATCAACGAAAGGCAAGGTTTCGAGCGACTTGAGGGTTGCGCGGGAACACATGGCGCAGGTAAGGCCGGATGCCTGAACGACTGCTTTTTTATATTGAGCCTGGGCGCCAAAGGCGATGGCGATAAAACTGATAAGTGCGATTATTTTTTTCATGACTGATTTATTTTTTCTGATAAGTAAATGGATACAATTACGCGCAGCCGAAGCCGCAGCGTTAACACATTAAACGTTGCAGAAAAAATCAGATCAGGAATACGCAGTTGCGCAGGAAGAGCGGCTGACTACCGACCGGGGGCGGCGCATGTTGCTGGTAGCTGAACTTCGCCGCCGTGGCTACGGTAATAGCCGGCGTTTGCAATACCGCTACCGGGAGGTCCAGGTCGAGCGGAAGCACGTTGTGGGAGAAAAATACTTTGGCTGCCTGGTGCGACTGGTCCACTTTCAGGAACTTGTGAACGTCCTTACAGCAATCGGCGCCCTTTGTACCGGGACGACCACATTTGCCGCAGGCGTCATCGTCTTCCGCATGCAGTTTTACAGATGCCACTTTGCCCATGCAATAATGCACGTTTACCGTAAAACCACTCGTGATGGCTACGTATAAAACGGCGATAAATATGGTGAGCAATTTCTTCATCTGGTACAAATGTAGGGTTTTTACTGTTAACGTATCTGTTAAACGGATGAAATCGCATGTTCCCGGGATGGCGCGTAAAGGAACAGCCGCCGAAGTGAGTGACACAACGGCGGCTGAAAAGAGTTGCTAAAGATGACTAAATCAATGATTTAGTTCACAAACCACCAGCGGATACCCAGGCGGAACGCAAAGTTGTTACGCGGATAAAGCGGGGCCGACATGTTGTTCTTCCACAGGAACGTGTTCAGGTTCTCACCGCGTACAAATGCGTTGAACGACTTGATGCGGAAGTGCACAAACGCGTGCACATCGGGGTAATTGGAGATGCGCTCCGTATTCTGGTAGAAGAACTGCCCAAGCAGCGGCGAATAATTATCGGCGTTGTAATCGGTATTGTAGCTGGCTTCCAGGCCGGTAACCAGGTTCAGGTTTTTGTAGAGTACATCTTCATAAGTGAAGCGGTGGCGCGTCCATACGGTAGGTAACTGTATAGGCGAATTGCCATGCAGCTGCTGAAAGGCCAGGTCGGCGTACCAATGCAGGTGATTGGCGGAAAAACGTTTGCTGAACACTACTTGTAACAGGTTAAACAGCGAGTTGAACTGCTGTGCCTCCGCGAAGTTGGAAAAGTAGTTGAACTTATTGAAAACAAAGTAATTAGCGGTCAGATCATACTGCAGCCGTTCGTTTCTGGCCGCGAACTGGAACTGGGTGATATTTTCCTTTCCGTAATCCACGGTGCTTTCCCAGGCTACGCGGTTGGTACCGAAATAGCGGTACACGTACGACGGTTCCCGGTTTACGTTGCGGAAACTCAGGCTCACATTGCCTAACATGGGATTGATGTAGCGGCTGAGCGTACCACTCACCACGTAATCGCCGGCGTTCTCGCCAAAGAGGTACAACTCACCTTTGGCTGACAAGTCCCACTTCTGGTTCTTCGTCTTATTCCGATATTCCCCGTGTATACTAAAGTTCTGGAAAGAGATGTTGCGACTGGTATCCAGGAACTCCCCTATCGTGTGATCGAACCTGGCCCCTGCACTGATAAAGTGCCCCAGGTTGCCCCGCACCGGGAACTGGATGAGCGACAGGTCGTTGGAGATCGTTCGCCAGAAGTGGCTGGCAAACAGCGTGTCGGTATCAGCAATATCGAACCCGTAATTGTTCTTGTAAAAATTACTGTCTACCTGCTGGTCGATAAACTCGTACCGCGACGACGTGTACGTGAGCGTGTGCTGCACCCGGAAGAACGGGTCATATTTATAATAATCGGTGGTATCGTTCACATGGACCGTATCGCCCTTGCCCCAGTCGTAGTGGTGCAGGAAGCGGATGCTCGCTTCTTTATAGGTATTTTTGGTAGAAATGGAATTGTTGAAGAACGAGAAGGACCCGCCTTGTCCGCCCAGGTTCACCGGTATGGTACGCCGGCGTTTGAAGTCTGGGTTGGTTAAGAAGGTATCGCTGGGGATGCCGCCGTTTTCGCCGCCGGTCAATTTGTTATTATAGAAGCTGGCGAAAGCGTGGTAACGTTTGTTCTTGCTATTGAAGCGGGCCGTGAGGCGTACACCGTTATGGTCTGTATTCTGATTTTTGAAGAAGCCGGGCGCACTTACCTTCCTGAACTCGAAGTTAAAGTTGAAACGCTCCGTACGGTTTTGCGTGTGTTGTGCATTGATCAACTGCTCCTGCATGTTGCCGATCAGGTATCCCAGCTCCGTGTACGGACGGTTGGTGTAGAAGAAACGGGCATCGTCGTGCGTGAAACGGTAAATATCGTAAGCGTGAAAACCAGCATCGAAGCCGGCCGTCATGCGGGGCGTAAATATCAGGTTACGGGCGGCGGATCCGCTGTTACCCAGGGTTACGTAGCTGTTGGGCACGCGTAAAAAGCTGCGGTACCAGTCGTTCAGTGACGAATCGAGCATAAAGTCCGTAGGCTCGCCGAGGTAGCGGTAGCGAATCGTGAGGGTATCGGGCTCATGCTCGTGACGGCTGGTGTCGCGTTGCATGGTACCTCCGCCGCTGCCCATACCGGAAAAGCGGCCGCTGTTAAACTGGGCCAGCAGGGTGTGGCTGCAAAATATCAACAGAATTATTATCCCTAATTGCCTCATCCTAAAGTTGCTACTAATTACAATTGTGCTATCAATTCCCTGAAAATCAATGTTAATTTGGGTTCTGCCGCATTGGCCGCTTCGAGCACCTCTTCATGTGTGATGGTATTCTCTTCTTCGCGGATGCCAAGGTCGGTGATCACACTCATGGCGAACACTTTTAGTCCGGCATGGGCGGCTACGATCACTTCCGGTACGGTGCTCATACCCACGGCGTCGCCGCCGATGATGTGCATGAACTTGTATTCGGCGCGCGTTTCGAAGGTGGGTCCCTGCACGCCCACATAAACGCCCGTATGTACGGGAATGTTATGAGCGGCGGCAATCTCTTTCGCTTTCGCGACGAGTGTTTTCGCATAAGGCTCGCTCATATCCGGGAAACGTGGCCCGAAGCTGCTTTCATTTTTTCCCCTCAGCGGATGCTCGGGTTGCAGGTTGATATGATCGGTGATGATCATGAGATCGCCTACGTTGAAGGCGGCGTTCATACCACCGGCGGCATTGCTGACGAGCAGCGTACTAACCCCCAGTTCCTTCATCACACGCACCGGGAAAGTAACCTGCTGCATGCTGAAGCCTTCATAATAATGGAACCTGCCGGCCATCGCTACCACCGGGCGACCTTTAATTGTACCCACGATCAGTTTGCCATGATGTCCTTCAACGGTAGCTACAGGAAAGTGCGGAATGTTACCATAAGGAATTTCCTTACGGTCGTCGATATCGTTTACCAGGTTGCCAAGGCCACTACCTAATATAATACCTGTTTCGGGCACCTGTGCGGCGAATTGCCTGATGTAGTCTGCCGCTTCCTTTATTTGCTGTATTATTCCGCTCATATGTGGGTTGACGCTAATTTAACATGTAGCCGGCCGCAGCGTCTGCTGCCAGCATGCGGGCAAAGTTAATCCTATAAACCATACTAAAAATCCTAAATCCGAAATATGGTTCTGATTTTCGAGCATAATACCCTATTTTAGCACCCAAAATTTAGTCCGATGAACTTACACGAGTACCAGGCGAAAGAACTGTTGAAAAAATATAATGTACCGGTACAGGAAGGTATCCCTGTAGATACCCCGGAAGCAGCGGCAGAAGCTTACAAGCAATTGAAGGTGCAGTTCGGTAACGAATTTGCGGTAGTAAAAGCCCAGATCCACGCAGGTGGCCGTGGTAAAGGTAAAGTAAGAGGCACAGAGCAACGTGGTGTAGCGGTAGGTAAAAATTCCGAAGACGTTAAAAAGATCGCAGGCAATATATTGGGCGGTACACTGGTAACCATCCAGACCGGCGAAGCGGGTAAAGTAGTAAATAAAGTACTGGTTGCACAGGACGTTTACTATCCCGGCGCTAACCCCGTAAAAGAGTTTTACCTCTCTATCCTGCTCGACAGAGCGAAAGGTCAGAACGTAATTATGTATTCTACCGAAGGTGGTATGGACATTGAAGAAGTGGCCCACAACACACCTGATAAAATATTCAAAGAGTGGGTACACCCAGGTGGTCCGCTCCAAGGTTTCCAGGCACGTAAAATCGCTTTCAACTTCGGTTTAAGCGGTGAGGCGTTCAAAAACATGGTGAAATTCGTAACCAGCCTGTATAACGCTTACGTTGGACTGGATTGCGCGATGCTGGAAATCAACCCGCTGTTCAAAACCAGCGACGAGAAAATTATCGCGGTTGACTGTAAAATGAACCTGGATGATAACGCCCTGATGCGCCATGCCGACCTGGAAGCGCTCCGCGACATCACCGAGGAAGATCCTACAGAAGTAGAAGCGAGCAAATTCAACCTGAACTACGTGAAACTCGACGGTAACGTAGGTTGTATGGTAAACGGCGCTGGTCTGGCCATGGCTACTATGGACATGATCAAACTGAGCGGCGGCGAACCTGCTAACTTCCTGGACGTAGGCGGTACTGCCAACGCACAAACTGTAGAAGCCGGCTTCCGTATCATCCTGAAAGATCCGAAAGTAAAAGCGATCCTCATCAACATCTTTGGTGGTATCGTTCGTTGCGACCGTGTTGCGCAGGGTGTAATCGATGCTTACCAGTCTATCGGTAACATCAACGTACCTATCATCGTTCGCCTGCAGGGTACCAACGCTGCCGAAGCGAAAGCGCTGATCGAAGAAAGCGGTCTGAAAGTACAGTCTGCCATCCTCCTGAGCGAGGCGGCTGCACTGGTAAACAAAGCAGTGACTGCGTAAGCTTCTTACGCCAAACGATAAACGAACGCCGCAGGACTTCCTGCGGCGTTTTCTTTTCCCCTGATCCACGTTTTTTCCCTATCTTCGGAACATCCATCCTGCCTTTATTATTTACTGTTTTATTTTTTGTTAGATGCAACGCATTCGCAGATTCTTTTTATTCTGTTCCGGCGCCCACATCCCTATGCTCGAGCGCGCACCGGTGGAAACCAACAAGTACGCAGGTATTGGTGGCACCATCTTTTTTACGGGTTTGCTGGCCGCTATTTCCGGTGGTTATGCCCTCTGGACTGTTTTTAACCAATGGTGGGCGGCGCTCCTGTTCGGCGCCGTATGGGGACTCATGATCTTTAACCTCGACCGGTACATCGTATCCAGCATGAAAAAGCGGGAAGGCTTTTGGGATGAATTTAAAATGGCCCTGCCCCGTTTGGTGCTGGCCGTGATTATCGCCATGGTTATTTCGAAACCGCTGGAGCTGAAGATCTTTGATAAGGAGATACAGGCGGAGCTGATCATCATGGAGCAAAAGACCTTCAAAATGCAGGAAGACAAGGTGAAGGAACGCTACCAGGCACGCATTACCGAATTGAATGCCGCTATTGACAAAGCAAAGAAAGAAGTAACCCAACAGGGCGGCCGCCGCGATACACTCATGTTACTCGCGCAACAAGAGGCCGATGGCACCGGTGGATCCCGCATCCGCAACCTGGGCCCTATCTACAAAGCAAAAAAGGCGGATGCTGATGCAGCCGGCAAATCTTACGATACCCTCAGCGCGCACAACCAGCAACTGATAACGCAATACCAGCAGGAAATAGCCGCTACAGATTCCACCATCAAAAACACCATCGCTGAACTAAAACGTGACCGGCTGGACGGATTTGCGTCGCGTATGGACGCCCTGGGCCATCTGACCGATGCGAGCGCGCCTATCCGGTATGCAAACTGGTTTATCATCCTGCTTTTTATCGCCATCGAAACGGCGCCGGTATTTGTAAAGCTCATCTCCCCCCGCGGACCGTATGACGATTTGCTCGAGCAGCACGAATATGCCTTCCTCGTACATAAAAAGGAACGCAAAGCCATGCTGGACATGGAGTCGGACGAACGGCTCACGATCGCCGGTGCAGAGAGTGAGCAGCGGGTAAAGGAAGTAACAGGATAATTTTTTAACCCGCTTTATGGAAATGGTACCTCGCCGTGCATCCTACAGGAAATAAGAACGGTATGAGACTGCCTATATGGATGGCCCTGTTGGCCACAATGCCTGCTTTTGCTCAAAAGCGCCAAACAGTAACTTCGAACGTCGATAAGGTGACAGTATTTTTATCCGGTGCACAGGTAACGCGCTCCGCCACCACCAGTTTGCCGGCCGGTACCACTACACTGGTGTTTCAACAGGTATCGCCGCAGCTGGAACAACGAAGCATACAGGTACAGGGACAAGGTGATTTCACCATCCTGTCGGTATCGCGTGAGTTGAATCTTTTAAAGACACAGCAAAAGCAGGAAAAGGTGCAGCAGCTGGAAACAGAGATACAAGTGCTGGAAGAAAAGCTTAACCGGGAAAGGAACGCCTTAGCGGTGTACCGGCACGAAGAAGAAATGCTGAACAAAAACCAGGACATCCGCAGTACACAGAACGGTGTTAAGACCGCCGATTTGCGGGAGGCACTCGACTTTCATCGCGCCCGCCTTGCCGAGGTGCTGGATAAACAGGCACAAGCTGCAAAAGCTGTATTGGTGACAGAAAAAGAATTGAAGACGATGCAGCAACAGCTGGTGTTGGTGAACAATCAGCACACACAGGCCACCACCGACCTGCTGGTAACGATATCTTCCAAAGAAAATATCAATGGCCGCTTTACCCTCAGCTACCTGGTAAAAAACGCTGGTTGGTACCCGCAATATGATTTAAGGGTGAAGGATATAAAACATCCGATGGAACTGGTGTACAAGGCAAACGTATACCAGTCGAGCGGGGAAGAATGGAAGAACGTGAAGCTGTCGCTATCCACCGGCAATCCGTCGGAGAATGGCACCAAACCAACGTTGCAGCCATGGTACCTGCGCGCATCGACACCCGATTACCAGCAGCTGAATGACGTAGTGGTGGTCGGTTATGGCGCGGCTAAAAGAATACGCGGCGTAGCAACTATGGAAGTGGCGGCAGCACCTGTAAAAGCAGAATTTAAAGAAGCCGAAGCACCAACGGTTGCGGTGTCTTACAGCGCTACGACCATTAACTTCGATATCGCCAATCCCTATACGATCGAATCGGATGGCAAACCGAATACCGTGGCTATTAAAGAGCAGGAAGTACCGGCGTTATATCAATACTATGCAGCACCCAAGCTGGATAAATCCGCTTACCTCATCGCCCGTATTACCGGCTGGGAATCGCTTAATCTGCTGGAAGGAGAAACCAGTATATATTTCGAAGGCATGTACGTAGGTAAATCACAACTTGGTCTGCAACATGCGGGCGACACGTTACAAGTGTCGTTGGGCAAAGACAAGAACATTACCGTAAACCGTACATTGCAAAAAGATTATTCGCAGCGGCAGTTCATCGGCAACTACAAAACAGATACACGTAATTGGGAAATCAGTGTAAGGAACAGTAAACGCGATGCGGTGAGTATTGTATTACAGGACCAGCTGCCTGTCACCACTACAAAAGATATCGAGATCAACCGCGTGGAAGTGGAAGGTGCGCAACAGGACGAAATAACCGGCTTACTCACCTGGAAGCTGGAGGTAGAGCCGGGCAAAGAAGTGAAGAAACACCTGAAATATGCGGTGAAATATCCGAAGGCACAGGTGATTAACCTCGACTAAATATCAACGCCTAAACGACTACAGGCGCTGAATAAAAAAGGCTGTATCAACAGTAGTTTGATCGTTGCCAGCATCGCGTACGCTAATTCTCTTCCTGAATAAAAAGGCTGACCATTACTGTTGGTCAGCCTTTTTATTTTTAATCTTTTTTCTTCTTGAGAAACAGCTTTTCCAGCGAGCGTGCATATTGCGTATTCGCATCAACCCGCGTAATGTCATCGAAAGAGATCATGCTGTACTTACGATCGAGCGTTAGTTTAGTACCAAACTCGTGCAGCACCAGCGTTTCGCCATCCATTTCATGAATTTCACCGATGAAGAAAATATCATCGTTTACATCCTGCACGTGGATGGTTACACAGCCATAACGTTCATTGAAAACGCGCAGCATATCTTCCAGCGATGTTACTGCAAATTCATCGTTCTCTTCGCGTAGTGAAGGGTCGATGAGTTTTGATACGCTGCTGATCTCGTTGCCACCCCAGCGAATGCGTGATACGCGATCGCGGCGCAGCAGGCTCAAACCATCGTAAGCGCCTTCACTTTCGAAGCGTTCGATGAGCAAAAATTCGTCATTAAAATCAACCACGTAACCAAAATCGAAATCGTTGTAACGGTCGATACTGATGTCCACTAAGGTTTGGTAGTGTTTAAGCTTGCCGAGGTATTTAGTCTCTAAGCTCATAAGCATAATTTTTAGGTATAAGGAATCCTCTCAAAGTACTGGCGGTGTTATCGTTTCATCAGGCGTCTTCGGTGGGTACTTCTACTTCGTACACTGGACTAAAGAGATACATTTTTCTGGTGGCTACTTCTTCGCATTTAAATCGCTTTCGCACCTTTTCTCCGCGTTTGAATATGCGGCCATCTTTGGTACGGAAGAGTTGATTCATCGCCAATTGTTCTATAAGGTAATGATTTTCTTTCTTACGATCATAGTTACGTAATACACGCATGAGATTTTCGTCTGCACAGGAGCTTGCTGCAAGGTCATGCAAACTGTTACGCAGCGCGGTTTCCACATCACCAGGTAAAAAATTTTTCCCCAGGAACTGGCGAAGGATAACAGCAAACTCATGCTTCCATTCTTTGCCATGTGCGGGTACGGAATGCGCGTATAAATTGAACGTAACGAGGTGAGCGAGTTCGTGGAGTAAAGTGATGAGGAAGGCGTATTTGTTGAGGTTACCATTTACGCTGATGCGGTGCCCTTTACCCTGGAAAGGATGCCTGTAATCGCCCAATACACTGGCGCGTTCGCGGGTAAGGGTAAGATGCACTTTGTAATCCGTTAAATAAGCCACTACCTGCTCGAAGGTTCCTTCGGGCAGGTAGGCGGCCAACGCACTTAAGGGATGCTCCTTTTTCACTGTCCTCTTTCCTTTATTTCTTACGCCGCAGTAATTTCTGCAGGCTGAATGTCTCAAAAACGGTATACACTACATACATGCCCATCAACATAAAGATGGTCGATTTGCTGATGCGTTCGCGGTTTACCAATACATAGATGCCGATGCCTACGAGGCATAACATCAGCTTGGCAAGCGTAGAGGCGTACACGCTGCGCACAAATACCTGGTTGTTGGCATTGGCGAGCCCGTTACGCGTATTAAAGTAGGAGATGGCAGATACTACGGCCAGTATTGCGTTACCGCCGGCTAATACCCAAATATGATTTCCTCCGCTCTCCAGCTGGCCTTTAAACCCGAAAATCAACCCGTTCAGGATGGCGAAAACGGAAATCAGGTTCCAAAAAAACTTATCGGTCATTATTTGCTTGTATCTTTTACAATTCGCCACAAAAGTAGCGCTATTGCCAGTAAAGACAAAACAATCATAAACAGTGGGAACCGCATATTGGCCCACTGATCAATTTTATAACCAACAAAAAGCGCCAGACCGATCAGCGCAATGAGCTGGAAACCCAGCCCAATGTAACGCAGGTATGCGTTAGACGGTTTCTTCCTGGACTTCTGTAACCCGGGATCTTCCATTTTTATTTTCCTTGTTGTCTATGGGCGCTTCAGCAGGCTCCATGTAGCAACGGCCGTTAAATTTAGCGGTCGGCTCCATTTCGAAATGAGCAGTGTAGATGTCGCCCTTGATCAAGGCATTGCCTTTCAGAAACAACAGGTCTTCCACTTTAATAATGCCCGTCACCTTGCCTAGGATGTCTGCACTGTTACAAATAAGGTCGCCCACGATTTCACCTTCCGGTCCTACCACGATCTTAGCCTTGGTAGATACCAGTCCGTTTACCTGGCCGTCGATACGGATATCGCCGTCGCAATCGATGTCGCCATTGATCGTGGTGCCATTGCCGATAATGTTGATGTTTGATGAAGGTACTGCGCCTTCGCCTTTAGCGTTACGGTTAAACATAGGTCTCAAAGGTTTTTCTGGTTAAAATATAGATTCGCTGTTAAGATAGTAAATTTTAATAACATATGACTAAATGATTGTTATGCACGTAATTAATAGGTACTGTTGTCCACCTTGGGCAACTTTAACATGTTGGTATCCAGTTTCATAGGTACGTTTCCATTGATCACCTGCTTCATATTATCCAGGTATTGGTCCCTGGCGATCACCATCTTTTGCAGGGAGTCTGTTTTCATCTTCAGTTGCATAAATTCTTTCCGTTGCTTCAGGTCGCCATAACCGGGGATGTAGTAACGAAGGGGCGTAAATACCACCGTAGCTACCGTAATGGCTACCAGAAGCACGAAGATCGTACTCATGGCCACATACACACTCATCCTGGATAAACGGAATGCTGTTACTTCTTCGTATGTATCATCATTCATGATTACCAGGCGATACTTGTGCTTAAGCCGCTCGAAGTTTCGTTTGTTATCTGCCGCAGGCATATTTAAAGAGATGTGGTTAAAAGCCGGGAAATTATCCAGGCGGATAAAGTTAAACAATTAATCCGGCGCGAAGTAAAGAAAAAAATTATCCTATCTTTAAAATATTTATCCATCAGTTTTAGTTAAATATATTAGATTTTATTTTCGCCCTTAGCATACATGAATTGCTGCAAATCTCTATTCTTACGCGCCTGCATAGCCGGCATCCTTTTAACCGGCACTGGCTTACAGGTCGTGAATGCTCAGAACCAATCCGGGAAAAGCAGCCCCAAGCCGGACGACCGGCGCACGCCTTCTGAAAAACTGGCTGCCAAAAAGTTCGACTTCCGTCGTAAAGTGTACCAAAACCTGGTAACACGGTATAACTATTACTATAACGCGAAGTTGAAACTGGAAAATACACTGAAGGGCATCCAGCAGCAACAGCTGGAAAATTATAACAAACTGCTCCCCTTTTACCCGTACACCATCGAGTCATTAAACCTGAGCGAAAATGAACTGGATTCTGTTATCCAGAAAGGCTCCCTCGCCGTTCAGCTGCACGACCCCCGGGGTAAATGGATCGATGACTGTTACCTGCTCATCGGCAAGGCTTATTTCTATAAAAGAGACTGGGAAAACGCAAACAGCACTTTCCGTTACATCAATACCGTGTTTGCGCCTAAACCGAAGAAAAAGAAGCGGGACGATGGCTACGAGACGATCGTGGGCAAACAGCAGGACGATCGTATGACGATCGCATCCAAAGAAAAACGCAAGGGCTTTTTCGGTCGCTTCAAACACAAACTGGCCCGCAACGACGCCTTCATGTGGCAGGTAAAAACGTACCTGGAAGAAGGTAAGTACGACGAAGCCCAGGCCCTGCTGAACGTACTGGAAGCAGATCCTAACTTCCCGACACGCCTTACCCCGTTTATGAACGAAATTAAAGCGTACGGCCTTTACAAGAGAGAACGTTATGCCGAGTCGATAGAGCCGCTGCGTATAGCGATCGAAGGTAGTCATGACAAACAGCAAAAGGCACGTATGTCGTACATCCTCGGACAACTATACATGACGCAGAAGAGGGCCGATTCTGCCATGGCGTATTTCCGTGACGTAATCCGCCTGAAACCAGAACCAATGATGGACTTTCACGCACGACTGGAAATAGCGCGCGCAAATATTGCCGCCAGCGGTGGTACGGTGGAAGAAAGCATCGGTGCCCTGCAACGGATGCTGCGTAAAGAAAACTTCATTCCCTACCGGGATGTGATCTATTATAATATGGGTGCTATTGCTTCGGGCAGTAATGCCGAAGCCGCGATCGACTTCTGGCAGAAAGGCCTGAAGGTGGAAAGCACCAACCTGATGCAGCGCACGCTTACCTACAAAGCGATTGCAGACTTGCAGTACAGGCAGCGTAACTTCCTGGAAGCCAGGCGCTGGTACGACAGCACCGCGTCCATCATGGGCGAGGGCTTCGCAGACGCAGACGAGGTAAACGCCCGCAAAAACGTACTGGGCGATATAGCCGCCAAAATATCCCTCATCCACAAAGAAGACAGTCTGCAACGGATCGCCGCCCTTTCCGAAACAGAGCGAAACGCATTGCTGGAAAAAACGGTAAGGGATATACAACGACAGGAAAGACAAAAAGAACAGGCGGAAAAGAATGAAGAAATGCGCAGCAACAACGCGAACAATCTTCCCTTCAACCCAAACCTGAACCGTTATAATAATGGCATCATGAGTCCGCAGGAAGGCTCGGGCGACTGGTACTTTTACAACCCGGCCAGTAAGGCAAGCGGGTTTGCCGAGTTCCGCCGCCGTTGGGGTAACCGTAAGCCTACGGATAACTGGCGTCGTTCCCAAACCGGCGTCGTGCCTGATATGGCCACGCAATTGCCTACCGCACCAGACTCCAGCGCCACGCCGGGCGAACTGGCCAGCGCGGTCATTGAACGTACGCCGGCCGATAGCCTCACCGCCGACATTCTCCGGACTGCGCTTCCACTTACACCGGAACTGCTGGCACAGTCGCGCGAGCGGCAGATGGACGCCTGGTACGAACTGGGTAAATTGTACCATGACCAGCTGGATAATTATCCTGATGCGATCGCGTCGTGGGACACGCTGCTGATGCGCTACCCGCAGCATCCTAAACGGGCAGAAATAGCGTATTCGCTGTACGTCTGGAACAACAAGATCAATCGCGCCGACAGGGGCAATCCGTATAAAAACATTGTGCTCACCGAGTTCCCGAACACGAACTTCGCTGGACTGATCCGCAGCGGTGGTGCCATTAACGACGCCTCTTCCGAAACGAAAAAAGCCGTAGCTGCATTATACGGCGATGCCTATACCGCTTTCCGCGAGGGACGTTACGAAGAGGTAAAGGCGAAAAAACAACTGGCCGACTCCCTGTACGGCTTCAGCTACCTGCAGCCGAAGTTCGACCTGCTGATGGCGATGACGACGGTGAAAACAGGTACGGATGATGAGGGCAAAGCGGCCATCCAGGCGGTGATCAACAAATATCCGTCCGACGATGTGATACTGGGGCAGGCGACCGATATTATGAATGTGCTGAGCCGCAAACAGGAAATCGTAGGCTACCTCTCCAACCTGCAAACAACGGTTAACAGAGATTCTACCGGTAAGATCGACGAGAACATCACCATCCGTTATCCCTGGCAGACGCCGAAACCGAACCTGGTAGACAGTGCCGCCATCCAAAAAGCAGCAGCAGACTCGATCGCCGCGGCTCAACTGAAGAACGTACCGCCTCCTCCACCGGCCAAACCGGTTACACCATACAAACTCACGGACGAGAAATCTGCTACCTCCACCCCGCATTTCGTGGTGATGTCGTTTAAAAGGGTAGATAAAACCCTGTTGGATGAAGCTTTGGCACAATTTGCGCGGTATAATGCCGACAAACATGCAGCGGACAAGATCGAAGCCAGCAGTTTTGTACTGACGCCAACGGAGTTGATGTTGATTTTCAGGCTTTTCCCCGGCGAAGAGCAGGCATTTAAGTACTATGACGAAGTACGGAAGGAAGCGACTACGACCATCGTGCCCCGCATCCGCCCATCGGAATACTCGTTTTTCATCATTTCGAGGGAAAACTTTATTCTGCTGAACAGCACCAAAGACATCGAAGGCTATCTCAAATTCTTTAAAGAAAGCTACTATACAGAATAAGCTTTTAACAGCGTTTTAGTAGCAATAAGCGATATTTTTCAATAGTTTTGCGGAACTATTGCACTAAATTTTATTTTAATATGAATAAATCCTTGAAACCGATGGCGGATAAGGTGAGGAAAAATGCAGTGAAGATTTTGTGGTATACCGTGTTTGGCGGGATCGGATTTGTGGTACTGCTGGTATTACTCATCAACTTTCGCATTATCGGTAATATGCCCCCCATGGAGGACCTGGAAAATCCCAGCGCCGCCCTGGCTTCCGTTGTACTTGGCGACGACGGTTATGTGTTGGGTAAATATTATGAGGTGGACCGCTCCAATAGTGAGTATAAAGATATATCCCCCAACGTGATCAAAGCGCTGATCGCCACGGAGGAAACCCGTTTCTACGAGAACTCCGGTATCGACGCAAAAGCTACTGCTGCCATCCCGTTTTACCTGTTAAAGGGCGACAAACGTGGTTCCAGTACGATTACCCAACAGCTGGCGCTCAACCTGCGTAACGACCGCTTAAATACCACCCGTGCATCCAACATACTTGCCAGGGGCTTTCAGAAGCTGGAAGAATGGATCGTGGCGATCAAACTGGAAAGGAATTTTACCAAGCAGGAAATTCTCACTTTATACCTGAACACTGTTGCCTTCGGCGACAACGTATACGGCATTGAGAACGGCGCCCGTACCTTCTTCAGCAAAAGCGCAGCTACCCTTACAATTTCGGAAGCGGCCGTACTGGTGGGCATGCTGAAAGGCACCACGCTGTACAATCCCCGCCGTAACCCACGCGAAGCGATGGCACGCCGTAATACGGTGATCGAGAACATGCTGAAGGAAAATAAGATCACCGCCGCCGAAGCAGCCAAAGCCAAAGCAGAACCGATCGTACTCAAATACAACAAGGTTGACCATAATAAAGGGCTGGCCCCGTACTTCCGCGAAGTGCTGCGCGATGAACTGAAACAATGGTGTAAAACGCATACGAAAGCAGACGGCTCTAATTACAACCTGAGCCGGGACGGACTGCGCATCTACACCACGATCAATCCGCGTATGCAGCTGTATGCCGAAGAATCGGTAGCGCAACACCTGAAAGACCTGCAAAAGGTATTTTACCAGCAATCCAACATCAAGTCGGGCAGTGTTTGGAAGAAGTGGGACAAAGAACTGCAAAAACTGGTGAAACAAACGGACCGCTACCGTAACATGAAGGCGGATGACGCATCCGAAGAAGAAATTGCCAAAGCGTTTAACACTAAAACCGAAATGGAGATCTTCTCCTGGATCGATACCAAGAACCCGGAGAAGAACAAACGTGATACAGTAATGACGCCGCTCGACTCGCTGAAATACATGCGTGCCGTGTTACAGGCCGGCTTTATGGCCATGGACCCGGAAAGCGGCGAGGTGAAAGCCTGGGTAGGCGGCCCGAACTTCTTTTACTTCAAGAACGATCACGTAAAGAATATGCAACGCCAGGTAGGTTCTACTTTCAAACCTTTCCTGTATACGTTTGCGGTGATGAGCGGCATTTCCCCGAACGACCATCTGCCTAACGAACCTATCGTATGGGGCAACTGGCGCCCTAAAAACTCCGAAGGCAGCACCGGTGGCAGCTACACGATGGCAGCTGCGATGGCAAAATCACTGAACTTAGTGGCGGTGTACCTCATCCGGGAACTGTCGGTAAAAGGCTTTGTTGACTTTGTAAAGAATAAGGTTGGCTTTAAAGCGAACATCCCCGAAGTAGGTGCGATCGCGTTAGGTGCGGTAGATATTTCGCTCTTTGAAATGTTGCAGGGTTACACGATGTTCCCGGGCCGCGGCTTTAATACGAAGCCCGTATATATCACCCGCATTGAAGACCGCAATGGTAACATTCTGCAAAACTTCCCTACCGAAAAACGGGAAGTGATCGGTGAAACGGATGCTTATACCATGGTGAAAATGATGCAGGGCGTGGTGGACTTCGGTACAGCCGCCCGTATCCGCAACCGCTTCGGCCTGAAAGGCGAAATCGCCGGTAAAACCGGTACGACGAACGACAACACCGACGGATGGTTCATCGGCTATACACCACAGCTGCTCGCAGGCGCCTGGGTAGGTTGTGAGAACAACTTCATCCACTTCTCTACCACGGCTAACGGTCAGGGTGCAAACACCGGTTTA
This sequence comes from Chitinophaga horti, assembly GCF_022867795.2. NCBI lineage: Bacteria > Pseudomonadati > Bacteroidota > Chitinophagia > Chitinophagales > Chitinophagaceae > Chitinophaga > Chitinophaga horti. The sequence goes on from NZ_CP107006.1 coordinate 4,042,609, forward strand.
CCAATATGGGCTTACTTCTTCCAGAAGGTGTATGCGGATAAAACATTGGGCATCGATCCAAATTCAACGTTCCCGATACCCGCTAATATGCGTACAGATTTGTACCTGAATTATGATTCCAACATGGAGTCTGGTGCGGAAGCAGATGATGTGGGTAACGGTGCGGCTGATGATTACGGCTTCCAGGAAGATGCCAGCGGTTATGCAGACCAGCCGGCGGAAAACAATCCGCCGAAGCCAGCGCAGCCGGCTAACAATACGCCGAAACCAGCGCAACCGGCTACGAATCCGCCAGCAAAGCCTGTGCAACAGCAACCGGCCACCAACACACCGGCGCAACAACCGAAGGCAACGTATCCGCCTAAACCAGGAAAAGGAAATTAATAACGTTTTTATAGATAGAGGGGCTGACCATACATTTGGTCAGCCCCTTAGTATTACCAGGCTTTTCGTGCTTTATATTTCCTCCCGACCACATGCAGTAAGCTGACCATACTTCATCGCATCCCTGTAAGCATAGTATCTTACTTCTTCTCCCCTACATAAGTCAGCTTCCCGTACTTCATCGCATTCCCGATCAGCTGAAGGCCCAGCCGGATGATCGCTGCTTCCTCTTTCGCTTTCAGCTTCTCCACATCGTCAGTAGGTTTGTGGTAATCATCGTGCCCGCCGGTGTGAAAAAACATCACGGGTACGCCGCCAACGAAGAAGCTGCCGTGGTCGGAACCACCTTTGCCCGCTGCATCTGTAAAGTATTTAATGCCCTCTTCTTTTACATCTTTAAAGATCGCAGGCCACTGTTCCGCACTGCCATAACCGCCAATGCCGATACCCCGCTCCTCGTTGTAACGACCGATCATATCCATGTTCAGCATAAAATGTATTTTATCCAGCGCGATGGTCGGATTGGCTACGTAGTACTTCGAACCCTGCAAGCCCAGCTCCTCGCCACCAAAGGAAATGAACAAAAAGTTGAAAGGTTCTTTTTCTCCATTCTTCACGTAATAGCGGGCAAACTCGAGTAGTCCGGCCACCCCGGAGGCGTTATCGTCCGCCCCGTTATGGATCTGGCCTATCGGGTACCTGCCATCGAACAGGCCGGCTGTGCCCAGGTGATCGTAGTGCGCGCCAATGATAATCGTGTAAGCAGCCCCGTTATCAAGGTAACCGAGAACGTTGCGGCTGGGCACACCTTTATGTTTATTCTTATCAAATGTAAAATCCTGGAAATAGCTGCCGTTGTTACCTGGCTTCAGCCCTAATTTCTTAAACTGTTTGGCTACCCAGGCCGAAGCTTTGCGGCCGCCCTTTTCATTGGTACCACGGCCTTTTAATTTCTCAGCAGCAAGGTAGCCTACGTGCGACCTGATGCGGTCGGCAGATGGTTGATAATCCTGCCCGGATACAGAGCTGGCGGTAAACGCGGCCAGCAGCAGGACCAATCCTGTTTGTTTCAACATAATCACTGTTTTTCGATGCCTAAAAATAGCGAAGGCTCCCGTAAATGGGAGCCTTCTGCAAAAATTTATATGCTTTATTATTTTTTGCGGGACTGTTGCTGTTTCTGCATTTCCTGCTGGCGTTTCTGCAACTCGGCCATCTTTTCCGCAAACTTGGATTGCGTTTTTGGCTTCTTCTTGTTCTCCTCGATCTGTGCATGGATCTTAGCATGGTTGATCACGAAGTTCTGAAGGACGAACTGCAGCACGATGCTGATCACGTTCGACAGGAAGTAGTAGAACGTAAGTGCCGCCGCCAGTTTGTTAAAGATACCTAACAGCATGATCGGGAACACATACGGCATGTACTTCATTACCGGGTTGCTCTGGTCGGTCATACCACGGTTGTAAAATGCCAGTATCAGGCTCGTTACGGTCATCAGCAGGGTGAACAGGCTCACGTGGTTGCCATAGAACGGTATCTCGAAACCGAAGTTCAGGATAGAGTCGTAGGTAGACAGGTCGGTCGCCCACAGGAAACTTTCCTGGCGCAGCTCGATGGAGGATGGGAAGAAGCTGTACATCGCTACCAGGATCGGTAACTGCAGCAGGGCTGGCAAACAACCTCCTAACGGGCTTACACCTGCGCTGCGGAACAACTTCATCTGCTCCATACCAAATGCCTGCTGGTCGTCGCCGTGTTTGGCACGCAGCGCGTCCAGTTCCGGCTTCAGCACCTTCATTTTAGCCTGGGAAACATAGCTCTGGTAAGTAAACGGAGCGATGAGCAGGCGGATAAAAATGGTAAGCAGGATGATGATCAGACCATAGTTGCTGATGGAACCACTCAACAGGTTAAATACCGGGATGATGATCCATTTATTCACATACTTCACAAAAGCGAAGATGCCTGTACCCAGCGGTATAATGCTTTCGAAGTCGTTGCCGAAAGATTTAAGCGTTTTATAGTGGTTCGGACCATAATAAATATCGATCGGGAAAGAGTAGTTGGCAGAGCGGTCGTAAGGCAGCTGCAGCGTCGTCATCTGCTCCCCTACGATGTTCGGGCTTTGCGGCACGTTGGTAGTAATATCAGCGCTCGCAAAGGTGCCTTTTTTCGGCATGAACGTCACGTTAAAGAACTGCTGCTTGAAGCTGAGCCACTGTACTTTCTCCAGTTTCTCCTGGCTTTTGTTCTGCAGGGTAAAGTAATCGTGCCCTTTTTCTTCCAGGCGATAGTGCATCTGGTTGTTCATACGCTCCGACGTCATATCATGCTCCTGTTTCGTAAAGCGGCTGTTCCACTGCAAAGGCAGGGTGTTACCGGCAATCAGGTTGTGCATGCCTACTGCGTGGATATTGAAGTTCACCACGTAGCTGTCTTTCGCCAGGGTATAAATGTATTCAAGGTATTGTGCGGGATTTCCGGTTTCGAGGCGGTAGGTTACTACCTGGCTGCCATCGGCGTTTGTCTGTATCTGGCTGCCGGCAAAATACAGATCTGCTGTATTCACCTGTTTGCCATTAACGGGCAGCGCCAGGGAAATGCGGTTGTAGCTGCCAGCCTGCAGGTCCAGCGGCTTGCCGTCGGACGAAAGGAACTGTTTGTTGTTTTTAGCGCCTTCACCTTTAAAGGCTTTCACCCTTACCAGTTTGGGCTGGCCGCCTTTATTGGTCAGTTCGATCCTTACCACATCGTTTTCCAGTACCTGTACCTGCTCTGTGCCGGCAACAGCATTTGCCAGTACGCCATAGTTTGCGGCCAGCGTTGCTGAGTCTGCGGTTACTACGTGGCCTGTGGAATCCACCACAGGTGTTTTGTCTTCTTTTGGTTTGTTCAGCGCGGCGATAGAATCCTTGCGGTGTTTCTCTTTTTGAGCGGCTACCTGGGTTTTATTGTTATAAAAAATATAACCCACCAGCAGGGCGCCAATAAGGAGAAAGCCGATGATCGAATTTCTGTCCATGAATTGACAATTAAAATTTAGGGAGCAAAGGTAACGAATAAAGCAGGGAAAGGCGAAACAGCGGGCCGAAAAAAGGAGGATTTAAAAGGATTTAACTTTTTCGCCTCATTTATTTCCTATCTAATTGACTATCAAAAAATTAAAAAGGGAGAAAAGATAAAATCCTTTCTCCCTTTTTTATGATTACGGTCATATTAACCGTGTTGAACTACTTTTTCGTCGGTGATCACTGCCTTTTCGTTGCGTGATTCTGCGTTTTGTTTGGCAGCACGTACGAAATGAACGAAGATCGGCGCAGGAGCTTCTACGGTGCTTTTTAGTTCGGGGTGGAACTGGCAGCCCACGAAGAACGGGTGGCCGGGGATCTCGATCATTTCTACCAGGCCACTTTCCGGGTTACGGCCGGAGAGTACCAGGCCTGACGCTTCGAACTGGCTGATAAACTCGTTGTTGAACTCGTAACGGTGACGGTGACGCTCGGTAATTGCGGTAGACGCGTAAATTTCCGCCGCTTTGGAACCAGGTGTCAGGTCACAGGCGTAAGCACCCAGGCGCATAGTACCGCCTTTCGCTGTTACTTTTTTCTGCTCTTCCATCAGGTTCACTACCGGGTAAGCTGTTTCCGGGTTCATTTCTACGGAGTGAGCATCTTTCAGTCCTACTACGTTGCGTGCATATTCTACCACGGCCATTTGCATACCCAGGCAGATGCCAAAGAAAGGCAGCTGGTTTTCGCGGGCATACTGGATAGCGGTGATCTTACCCTCAATACCCCTATGTCCGAAACCAGGAGCAACCAGCAAACCGTCGAGGTTTTTCAGTTTCTCTGCTACGTTTTCAGGAGTAATGTGTTCGGAGTGAATATTTTGCACTACCACCTTGCACTCGTTCATAGCGCCGGCGTGGATAAATGATTCCAGGATGGATTTATAAGCATCCTGCAACTCCACGTACTTGCCGATGAGGCCGATGGTAACTTTGGATTTCGGGTATTTCAGTTTGTCGAGGAACTCGCGCCATTTTACCAGCTCGGGTTCTTTTTCCACCGGCAGGTGCAGGCGTTGCAGTACGGTAACGTCCAGTTTTTCGCGCATCATTTCGAGCGGAACTTCGTAAATCGTGCTTACGTCGTTCATTTCGATAACGGCTTCGATCTTCACGTTACAGAACAGGGCGATTTTCTTTTTCAGGTCGCGGTACATCGGCTCCTCCGTACGGCAAACGATAATGTCTGCATGCACGCCATATTCGCTCAGCAACCTTACAGAGTGCTGTGTAGGCTTGGTTTTAAGCTCTTTTGCAGCGCGCAGGTAAGGTATGAGGGTGAGGTGAATCACCAGGCAATCCTCTTCGCCCAGCTCCCATTGCAGCTGACGAACCGCCTCAATGTAAGGCAGCGACTCGATGTCACCCACGGTGCCACCCAGCTCGGTAATAACGATGTCGAATTTATTGTCTTTACCCAGGAGCAGTATCCTGCGCTTGATTTCGTCGGTGATGTGCGGGATCACCTGCACGGTTTTACCCAGGTAAGCACCTTCGCGCTCTTTGTTGATAACAGTCTGGTAAATACGGCCGGTGGTCACGTTGTTGGCCTGGGAAGTAGGCGTGTTGAGGAAACGCTCGTAGTGACCCAGGTCGAGATCGGTTTCTGCACCATCTTCGGTTACAAAACATTCCCCGTGTTCGTAGGGGTTGAGTGTTCCCGGATCCACGTTGATATATGGATCAAATTTCTGAATTGTCACTTTTAACCCGCGCGCCTGCAACAGTTTTGCCAGCGAAGCAGCTAAAATTCCTTTACCCAATGAGGATGTAACACCTCCCGTAACGAAGATATATTTTGCCATAAAAATGATGTTCTCGAAAAATACTTGACCTAAAGAGGAAGCCCGGACTGAATTGGTGTAATATGTCAAGTACATTTACTTCCGCAGGTCAGGCAAAGTTACAATAATTTGCTGCTCAGCCAAGCAGGTTTTTCACAAAGGTGTTGAAACGCATTTCTCGATCCGCCACCACGGCCGCTTACAGGCAACTCATTTGTTAATAACTAATATAAAGTGATTTTACAGGATAGCCGCTTACGCGGGAAAATCCATTTCATTAACGTAATTTCGCAGCCGAAATATATACCACACAATGACGCTTTCGCCAAAAAATGCACAACAATCGCTGATACAAATGACCGAACTGGTGCTTCCGAACGATACGAACACTTTTGGCAACCTCATGGGCGGACGTCTGATGTATTGGATGGACATTGCCGCCGCACTCTCCTGCATGAAACATTGCGCTGCCCCGGTTGTAACGGCCTCCGTGGACAATATATCATTCGAAAATCCCATCAAACTCGGTAACGTAGTACATATAGAAGCGCAGGTGACCCGCGCTTTCAACACTTCTATGGAGGTACACATGAAAGTTTGGGGCGAAGACCCGGTGCAACAGTACCGTTACAAATCCAACGAAGCGTTCATGACCTTCGTGGCCCTCGACCCTAACGGTAACTCCCGTCCGGTGCCGGCTGTCATAGCTGAAACAGAAGAGGAGAAGAAATTATTCGAAGGCGCGCTCCGCCGCAGGCAGCTCCGCCTCATCCTCAGTGGCAGGATGAAACCAGCCGACGCAGCCGAACTGCGGGCCTTGTTCATGGAAGCATAATTAAGCTGATCTTAGCTGGAAAAGTACAAGTGTGCGACGCAACGGCGGTGTAATAACGAGCTGATGCCCGGTACCAAAGCCTACTCCTTCCCCTCCCACTCCTGGTAAAAACGATCGAGGAACTGCTCCATAAACTGGTGCCGCTCTTCCGCCAATGCTTTACCCGTAGCCGTATTCATGCGATCTTTCAGCAACAACAGCTTTTCATAGAAGTGATTGATGGTAGGCGCTGTACTGTTTTTATATTGATCCCTGGTCATGTGCAAATCGGGCGCTATGGTCGGATCGTACATCGCCCGGTTGCGAAACCCGCCATAGTTGAAGGCCCTGGCGATGCCGATAGCGCCGATCGCGTCCAGGCGGTCCGCATCCTGCACTGCAGAAAGCTCAGGCGAAGTGAAAACGGCTTTCTCTTTACCGCCTTTAAAGGAGATATGGCGAATAATGTTCTCCACATGGCCGATCACCGCTTCGTTCACCTGCTGCGCCTGCAAAAACGCCCTGGCCTTGGCCGGACCAGCTTCCTCATCGCCACCGTGAAATTTGGAATCGGCAATGTCGTGCAACAAAGCGCCCAGCTCCACCACCTGCAGATCGGCCCCTTCTTTTTCCGCGATGTGCCGCGCCAGTTTCCAAACGCGGTAGATGTGCCACCAGTCATGCCCGCCTTCTGCGCCGGCCAGTTCTTCCTTTACGTATGCAACAGTCGTTTCGATGATCGTCATGCCCGCAAAATAATATAAAAAAAGCCGCCCAGGACAACCGGGACGGCCTATCATAAACCTTTAAGCGAAAAATATCATTGTTCGGAGTGTTTCTCTTTTACGAGCACCGAAGTGATGCGGTTCAGTTCCTTCACCTTTTCGGAGAAATCACCTTTCAGTCTTTCCCGTAGCATGTGCAGTTTTTGCAGCACATCCTCCAGCGTATCCGGCAGTGCTTCCTGGAATACCTCTTTCAGGCGTTTAGCGATGGTAGGCGACTTACCGTTAGTGCTGATGGCGATTTTTAGGTTGCCTTTGCGCACGATGGAGCCGAGGTAAAAGTCGCACAGCTCCGGGGTATCGGCAACGTTCACCAGTACACGGGCAGCTTTCGCTTTTTCCCAGATGCAGTGGTTCAGTTCCCGGTCGTTTGTAGCGGCAATAACGAGGTCTTTTCCGAAAACGTCGCCGCAGGAAAATGCCTTTTGCACCAGCTCCACGTCCGGATAGTTTTTAACCAGTTGTTCCAGTTCGGTACTAAACCATGTAGCCACCACGGTAATGCGGGCACGCGGACTGTTTTGCAACATGGCGCCTACCTTTTCGTGGCCAATGTTGCCGCCGCCCACTACCAATACCTGTAGCTGGTCTAACTTAAAAAATACCGGGAATAACTGATTTTCCTCCATTATACTGCCATTTTATAATCTTCCGCCAGTTTCGTTTGTAAAGCCTGGAAGGCTTCGTGGAACCTTACCACCTCGCCTATCACGATGATAGCCGGGTTAGTCAGCTGGTGTTCCAGTGCAATTTTAGGTAGATCGGCCGCAATGCCCACACCAATTTTCTGCGTAGGCAGGGTGCCGTTCTGGATAATAGCTGCAGGTACCGCGCCGTGACCAGCGGCTTCGTAAATACCGGCGATCTGCTCCAGTTTTTTCATGCCCATCAGTACCACCACTGTCGTATTCGCCTGTATCGCATACTCCAGGTCCCGGCCCAGTTTACCATCTTGTGTAGAGCCGGTAATTACCCAAAAACCTTCGCTTACGTTGCGGGCGGTGACAGGTATATTATTAATACCGGGTACAGAAATGGCGCTGCTGATCCCGGGAATTACTTCCGTTTTGATCTCGTATTGCTGCGCGTACGCAATTTCTTCCGAGCCGCGGCCGAATACGAAGGAGTCGCCTCCCTTCAGCCGAACCACGTTACCGAAAGTTAATGCATATTTTACAATCATCCTGTTGATTTCGGCCTGTGTATATACATGCATACCGGCGCGCTTGCCTACAAAGCGTTTGAGGCAGTTGGGCGAAGCGTGCTCCAGCAGTTCGTTGTTCGACAGGGCATCGTAAAGGATTACCCGGGCCTGCTGAATAGCTTTCAGTCCTTTCACAGTAATCAGTTCCGGATCGCCGGGTCCGGCGCCTACGAGTGTCAATTTGGGCTGAGTCGGTAACATGTTGGTCGTTTTACAGGTTGATAATTGATTACACAGAAGCTGCTGCGGGAGCCTCTGTTTTGGTCTGCCGGTACTGCTGTACAGCTTTATAAAATGTTTGCGCCTGGGCAAAGTATTGTTTCGCGAAGCTTTCAGTCGGTTCGTGCTGGTTGATCTGCAATACCAGGGCTTTAAAGCCGCCGATATCCAGTTTACCGGTGTCCACGAAGTGTTTTTCAAAGTCGTTGATAATGCCGTGCTGCGTGTTACAGTTCACGTTCTCGTCCAGCAGCAAGGCTTTCGCCGCCTGTACGAAAGATGAATAAGTATGGTAGATTCCATCTGCCCACGCACCATTCGCCAATGCTTCTGCCGCCCACACTTGTTTCTCCTCCGCTTCGTACAACAGGGTGGCGATCAGGTCGATCACCACACCCGCACACTCACCCACACCAATTGCAGTCGCAAATGTTTGTGCCTGTCCCCAGTCCACGAAGTCATCGTCTTTCACAGACGTGAGGTCGGTTAGCGGTTTCAGCAGGTCGTAGAAGTAACGCTCGCCCTGGCGGTCGAAGTAATCGTTAAACAGTTCGCCGCTGTTGCCGTTTGTTTCGTAATCGTGCAACAGGCTACGAAGTACATCCGGACCACGACGGCTGGGCACCTTAATCACCTTGTCGGCTACACGGCCAACACCATCACCGACCAAACCACCGCCCAGTAACACCTGCAGCGCAGGTAATACTTTGCCGCCGGCTTTCATAGAGCTGCCATGGAAGCCGATGTGCGCCAAACCATGCTGACCGCAGGAGTTCATACAACCGCTGATCTTTATTTTGATATCGTTGTTATAAATCAAGTCGGGGAACTCGTTGTTGATCACATCTTCCAACGCTACGGCAATACCGGTGCTGCTGGAAATCGCCAGGTTACAGGTGTCCGTACCGGGACAAGCGGTGATATCTGCAATAGAATCGAAACCAGCTGCGGCCAGGTTGTGTTGCTCCAACACAGAGAACACATAAGGCAGGTGCTCAGGTTTAATATATTTCAGTAACAGTCCCTGGTTAACGGTCACGCGTACATCGTCGGCTACTACCGGGCGCAATTGCTCAACCAGCGCACGGGAAGTTACAGAGCTGATGTTACCCAGCAGGATGCGCAGGTATGCGCCATAATATCCTTTCTGTTTCTGCTCAAAGGTGTTCGTTTTCTTCCAGGCTTCGTACAGTTTCGGATCGCGGATAGTGTAAGCCGGAACCACTGCGTCTTCCGCAGGCAGGGCGTCTGCCGGCCATGCAGCTGCATCTACCGGAACAGATTTACTTTTGATAGCTTTATATTCTTCCTTCACCAGTCTCTCAAACTCTTCAAAGCCGATTTTCTGGATCAGGAATTTGATACGCGCTTTGTGACGGCTGGCCCTTTCGCCATGCCGGTCGAAAACGCGTAAAACACTTTCTATATAGGGAATCAGCTGATCTGCCTCCAGGAACTCGAAGGCCACTTTCGCCAGCATGGGCTGCGCGCCCAAACCGCCGGCCAGCATCACTTTAAAGCCCCTCACCTCTTTGCCGTCCACCACGCGGATTTTCGGGATCACGCCAATGTCGTGCATGAAGGAAAACGCCGTATCGCGGTCGCTGGAAGAGAAAGACATTTTAAACTTACGACCCATGTCCTGGCAAATCGGGTTACGCAGGAAGTAGCGGAACGTCGCATCTGCATAGGGCGTAATGTCGAACGGCTCCTCCGGATCGATGCCCGCCTTGTCGGACGCGGTAATGTTACGCACCGTGTTACCACAGGCCTCACGGATGGTGATATCGTCCAGTTCCAGCTTGGCCCACAGCTCAGGTGTACGCTCCAGGCTCACGAAGTGGATCTGGATGTCCTGGCGCGTAGTGAGGTGCAGGTTACCGGTTGAATATTCGTCTGAAATATCTGAAATGCGTTTCCACTGTTGCAAAGTCATTTTACCATAGGGCAGTTTGATGCGCACCATCTGTACACCAGGCTGGCGTTGACCATACACGCCTCTCGCAAGGCGAAGGCTGCGGAACTTTTCGTCGGGAATCTGGCCCTCGCGGAACAAACGGATCTTTTGTTCCAGTTCAATAATGTCCTTTTCTACGAGTGGATTTTCCAGTTCTGTTCTGAAGCTTTGCATTGAATGATAATTTTTTTCGTCAACAATTTGAATATCACAACGTTTCGTGGTACCATAAAAAAACCCCCGTTTCGTACCGGAGGTTTCTGTTATGAAGGGCAATAATGCGTTTATTGATCACTATATTTTCAGAAAAACCTCCTCTACTCTGTTGATTTCCAACAGCTACACATCGACTTGACAAAACCAACAATACCCATATTTCCTATCTATTTAGTAGAGTAATACAAAGATAGCCATGTAGCCCGGATTTCCAAAACTTTTTTGGGATTTATAAATGCGCGGGGGATTATAAATGCTTTTGCCGGATTTGTGGAAACATTTTGCCCGTAAACCGCCGTATCTTTGCGGCGCAAATAAGAAAGACAGCTATATGATCAATACGGTGATTTTCGATATGGACGGCCTGCTGGTAGACTCCGAGCCGTTGTGGGGTTTGGCGATACGCGAAGTGTTTGATACCCTGAACGTTAGCTTAACGCCCGAGTTAACCTCGCGTACGACGGGGCTCAGAACGAAAGAGGTGGTAGAGTACTGGCACAACCACTTCAAGTGGAATGCAAAAAGCACCGAGCAGGTAACGTCGGAAATCATCGAAAGCGTTACCCATAAAATTATGGCGCAGGGCCAGCCGATGGAGGGACTGCATTACATCCTGGATTTCTTTAAAGAACGTGGGTTTAAGATGGGGCTCGCCTCTTCGTCCAACATGAGCATCATTTCCTCCGTGCTTAACTACCTGGATATCAAGCCTTACTTCCAGGCGATCATTTCCGCCGAGTTCGAACCATATGGCAAGCCGCATCCCGCCGTTTACCTGTCTGCCGCGCAGGAACTGGGCGCCAGCCCGCTGGAGTGTGTGGCGTTTGAGGATTCGGTGACCGGTATGACTGCCGCCAAAGCCGCCCGCATGAAGGTTGTAGTAGTGCCCGAGCATCACAACCGTAACGATAAACGTTACGCCCTGGCCGACATCCAGCTCAATTCCCTGCTAGATTTCAACGATCACGAACTGGCAAAACTAGGTTAGTTTTTCACCAGCATAGATAACATTAGTCAGCCGCCGTTGTGTCACTCACTTCGGCGGTTTTTTCTTTGCTCATCGCGTAGGAGATCACTTGAGTATCCCGTCATCATATGTTCCCCATCGCCTCCCATCCTCCCGACGAATACAAAAAAAATCCCCCGGCTTTCGCCAGGGGACTCCTTATTTTTCACAATCGGTTAAGACTACTCAGCTTTCTTTTCTTCGCCGCCTTCAGATTGTTTGAGTTTTTCTCTCAGTTCAGCCAGTGCGCCCAGGTCGCCCAGAGTAGCTTTTTCTACTTTAGACTGGATGGTTTTCACAGCTTTACGGGTTTTGTCCGCATCGGCACGTTTTTCTTTAACGATAGCCTCTTTCTCTTCAGTTTTAGTTTGTTCCCAAACTTTAGTGTGAGATACGAGGATACGTTTTTCGTTGCGGTCAAATTCGATGATCATGAATGGTTTCACGTCTTCTACTGCAACTGGTTTTTCGTCCTCTGTGCGCAGGTGACGGGCAGGAGCGTAAGCTTCCAGGCCATATTGCAGCTGAACGGTAGCACCTTTGTCGTCTTTCTTAACGATGGTACCCTCGTGGGTAGAACCGATCGGGAAGATAGTTTCGAAGGTGTTCCATGGATCTTCTTCGATTTGTTTGTGACCGAGGCTCAGTTTGCGGTTATCTTTATCGATACCCAGGATCACCACGTCGATTTCGCTACCAACTTTGGTATACTCGCTCGGGTGGTTGAAACGTTTGATCCAGCTGAGGTCGGAGATGTGGATCATACCACCGATACCAGTTTCCAGCTCAACGAACACACCGTAAGGAGTGATGTTTTTAACGATGCCTTTGTGACGGCTATCCAGCGGGAATTTAGTTTCGATAGTTGACCATGGATCTTCGGTCAGTTGTTTGATAGACAGGCTCATTTTACGCTCGTCTTTGCTCAGCGTAACAACCACTGCTTCGTACTCTTCGCCCAGTTTGAAGAACTCTTTGGCGTTGATTGGCGTGGAAGCCCATGAAATCTCGGATACGTGTACCAGACCTTCTACACCAGGCAGAATTTCCAGGAATGCGCCGTAATCTTCGATGTTCACTACTTTGCCTTTTACTTTTGCACCTTCGGTGATGGTTGCAGGCAAAGTATCCCACGGATGCGGGGTCAGTTGCTTGTAACCTAAGCTGATACGTTTCTTCTCGTCGTCGAAGTCCAGTACCACCACATTGATCTTCTGATCCATCTGCAGTACTTCGCTTGGGTGAGAGATACGACCCCAGCTGATGTCGGTGATGTAGAGCAGGCCGTCCAGACCACCCAGATCGATGAACGCACCGAAGTCTGTGATGTTCTTGATCGTACCTTCCAACACCTGACCTTTCTCCAGTTTAGAGATAATGTCAACACGCTGTTGCTCGATATCGCTTTCGATGAGCGCTTTGTGAGATACAACGGCGTTCTTGATGGCCTCGTTAACCTTAACCACTTTGAATTCCATTGTTTTACCCACGAACTGATCGTAGTCAGTTACAGGTTTCACGTCGATCTGTGAACCTGGCAGGAAGGTTTCCATACCATAAACGTCCACGATCAGGCCGCCTTTGGTTTTGCTGGTAACAGTACCAGTAACCACTTCGCCTGTTTTGTAAACTTCCACGATTTTTTCCCAGGCGCGCTGCATACGAGCTTGTTTGCGGCTCAGGTGCAGGTTACCATCGCGGTCTTCTTTTTCAACAACCAGTACCTCTACCTCGTCGCCGATTTTAATACCCGGCAGGTCGCGGAACTCGTTGAGGGAGATCAGACCATCGGATTTGAAACCGATGTTCAGTACTACGTCGGTTTTAGTAATACCAACGATGGTACCGCTCAGCAGACCATTCTCCTCGATCACCTTGAACGTGCTGTCATAGGTCTGATCATACTTCGCTTTCTCTTCCTGTGAGTAAGAAGATACGTTGCGTTTGTCCACGCTCCAATCAAAATCGTCGTGAGCAGTGGCAACAGGCGCATTTTGTGTCGCTGTTTCAGCCGGAGCTGCCTGTTGTTCAGCGTTTTGTTCGTTAATAATGTTGTTTTCTGACATAAAAATATTTAAGGACGGCAAAGATACGAAGAATATCCCGATTTCCGACACCTTATTAATGCGCGTGATATAACCCGGGTAACTATGTTTACCCCGCACGCAACCAATTGTTTATAACATTACCGGCCGCAAACCCATCTTTTTCACCTAATTCAAAATCAACCCAACGTTTTCTAGGCTAAATGCAATAATTTTAGAGCAGGAAATCCTTATTAATTTTTGCATGAACGGCACTTCACTGAGATCAGATGTACGCAGCTGGCTGAACCAGGATAATACGGTTAACCACATTATTTTATGGAATACTATCATATTCCTGGTAATTGGCATATTAAACCTCGCCGCGCTCGGTAGCGGCGGCGCACAGGTGGCCAAAGACTTTTTGTTAGAAAATCTTTCCCTCCAGTCTAACCTGGTTATACTCGCGCATAAACCCTGGGGATTCATTACTTACATGTTTACGCATGAAGGTGTGTTTCACTATGTGTTCAATATGATGGCACTTTACTTTTTCGGAAACCTCTTCCGCTCGGACGTTGGTCGCGAAAGGGTGCTGCCTGTATACATCATCAGCAGTATTTTTGCCGGCCTCCTGTACGTAATGGCCTATAATATCATCCCGGCCCTCAGCGTGTTTCCGAACATCCTCATCGGCGCATCCGCGTCTATCATGTGTTTTATCACAGCCACGGCGATGACGCTGCCCAACCTGGTACTGAACATCTTTTTTATCAATATCCGCCTTAAATGGCTCGCGATCGCACTGGTCGTGATCGATATATTATCCATCGCGCAGGGTAACACCGGCGGCATTATCGCTCACCTGGGCGGTGCGCTGTTCGGTATCTTGTACGTGCTCTCCATTCGCAATGGCGTGGAACTGGCGCAGCCACTCATATGGCTGTTCGGCAAACTCGGCTCCATTAGCTTCAAGCGGCAACCCGCGCCCAAAAGCGGCTACCGGAATTTCAAACCGAAAAAATCACCGTTAAAGGTGGTAAAACGGTCCGGCGAAGAAAACAGGCAGCAAAAGCTCGATATACTGCTCGATAAGATCAACGAAAAAGGCTACGACAGCCTCACACACGAAGAAAAATCCTGGCTCAAGAAGTACAGCAACGAAAACAGCTGATCCTGCACTCCTTTACTCCTTTTTAGCGCTCCGCAGCCAATGGCTGCGGTAATGGCATTACTGTAAATCGTCACCCCAAAACCCCAAAGGTTATGAGTAATACACAAGGCGCTGCAAGCCTTAATTACCTGTTTAACGATCCGATCGTACAGCACCGCATCGCGCAACTGAAAGAAGTAAATCCGCAAGTGTCAGACATTGTAGACGATGCCGGCAACCAGTATGTTGATATAGTGCTGGAAGGCGGCGGCACGCTGGGTATGGCGCTGCTCGGTTATCTGTACACGCTGGAACAACTCAACATCCGCTTCCTCTGCATCGGCGGCGCTTCGGCCGGAGCCATTGCCGCACTGCTGCTGGCCGCCGGTCCCATCGACGAAGCCAAAACGGAATGGATCATCAGCAAGGTCGCCAACAAAGACTTTTACGATTTCATCGACGGTGATGCGGACGCCCGCAACTTTATCGATAACTTACTCAAACACCGCCACGATGATCCTACGGTATTCGATACGCTGCGCCGCGCCTGGTATTTTACCTGCATCATCGATAATTTATCCAGCAATAAAAAAGGACTTAATCCCGGCAAGGTGTTCCACGATTGGGTAAAGGAGTTGCTGGCAGAAAAAGACATCACCACCTACGGACAAATGCGCGAACGCCGTTTGCAACGCCCGCCCGGACTGCGCAACCGTGTGACCGGCGAGGTGATCGACGATGAGTTTACGGAGGAGTATATTGAACTGGGCATCGTGGCCGCCGACATTACCACGGAAACGCGGGTTGTATTCCCACGTATGGCGGGCATCTACTACCAGCATCCGGACGCTGCCAACCCCGCGGACTTTGTACGCGCATCTATGTCCGTACCGCTGTTCTTCCGGCCGTTTGAGCTGAGCGGCATCCCGGCGCACGACGGGCAGCAGGATGTATGGCGTACGCGCTGCAACTTTTACGGCAACATCCCGGAGAAGGTGCTGTTCGTGGATGGCGGCATCCTGTCCAACTTCCCGATCGACATCTTTCACAACTACCGCAAAATTCCCTCCTCTCCTACCTTTGGCGTCAAGATCGGGTTCGACCGTACGCGGTGTAACGATACGCACAGCTTCCTGGACTACATTGGCGCTATCTTCTGGTCGTCGGCCCATAGCCTTGACAATGAGTTTATTCACCGCAACCCGGACTTTAAACAACTGGTATCGTTCATCGATTACAACAACAAACGTTTCAGCTGGCTCGACTTTTCGCTGGATGAAGATGAAAAGCTGGAACTGTTCAAGCGCGGGGTAGAAACGGCGGCGTTCTTTATCAGCAATTTCGACTGGGAAAAATACAAGCACTCGCGTAAGATCGTGGCCGACTGAGCCACGACCGTGTTGTGAAGGGAAGTGGCCGTTAATTGCTATCTTTGCGACACTGGAAGCATCACATGAAAACATTCAACGTACCTGTTATATACCGTAGTCCACTGATCAGCGCCATAAAACAACAGCGCAAGCAGCAGGATAAAATGAAAAAAGACTTTACACCCACCGCGCTGGATTTTGGCCCGGTAAAAATATTGCTCGCCCGCCACTTTGGTTTTTGCTATGGGGTGGAAAATGCGATCGAGATCGCTTTCCGTACGGTGGACGAAAACGAGGGTAAACGCATCTTCCTGTTAAGTGAAATGATTCACAACCCGCAGGTAAACAGCGATTTACTGTCCCGCGGCGTACGTTTCATTATGGATACCGGCGGCAAACAACTCATTCCCTGGGAATCGCTGAACCCGGATGATATTGTGATCATCCCCGCTTTCGGCACCACGCTGGAAATAGAGTCGCGCCTGTCGGCACTGGGTATTACACCTTTGCAGTACAACACCACCTGCCCGTTCGTGGAAAGGGTGTGGAACAAGGCCGACCAGATCGGTAAAAAGGATTACACGGTGATTATTCACGGTAAACCGAAACACGAAGAAACCCGTGCCACGTTTTCGCATAGCCAGTCGGTAACGCCAACCGTGGTGGTAAAGGACATACACGAAGCCGAAAAGCTGGCCGCCTACATCCGTGGCGAACAGCCGGCCGACAGTTTCTACGAAGCATTCAAAGGTCAGTATTCAGAAGGGTTTGATGTTACCAAAGACCTGCAACGCGTAGGCGTAGTAAACCAAACCACGATGCTGGCTTCCGAAACGCAGTCGATTGCAGACTACATACGTGGGGTCATGCAGCAGCATTACCAGCTGGAAGATGCGCAGGTACAGGAGCGCTTCGCCGATACCCGCGACACGCTTTGTTACGCCACCAACGACAACCAGACGGCCGTAACCGGTATGCTGGAAGCGCAGGCGGACCTGGCCATCGTGGTAGGCGGTTACAATAGCTCCAACACCTCTCACCTGGTGGAGCTTTGCGAGGAAAAGCTGCCCACTTACTATATTGCGTCCGAAGAAAAACTGCTCTCCCGCGACGAGATCAGTCACTGGGACTTCCATCACAGCCAGGAACTGCATAGTACCGGTTACCTGCCGGCCAAAACACCGGTGACGATCATGCTCACCAGCGGCGCCTCCTGTCCGGACGCGGTGGTAGAAGGAGTAATACGAAAGCTACTCTCTTTCTGGGACCTGGAGGATGAGGTGGAAAAAATGAGTATCAACTTTACAGCGTAGACATAACAAAAAAGACACCGTCCGGTGTCTTTTTTCTTTGGGGCTAATCAAACGCTAGTAATGCAGAGAAAATTTTTATGTATTTAAACAAACAGTTCTTATCATTTGTGTGATTCAAAAGTACTTCAACCGCTACCTGTATGCAACCATGATTTAGTATCCGGTACGATCTAACACATAACTGGTATCCAAAAGCCAAAAATTGGCTAGAACTGAACGGCCTTTTTCAGGAAATCCGCCTTTCTCCTCCTGCTCACCTCTACCTGTGTACCATCGCTCATGAGGGCAAAACCGCCTTCGCCCTGGATGTAGGAGTCCATTTGCTGGAGGTTGATCAGGTGTGAGTTGTGTACGCGGAAGAAATCAATGTCGGTAAGCAGTTCCTCGAACTCCTTTAGCGGCTTGGAAACGAGTAGTTGCTTGCGGTCGGTGAAAAATATTTTGGTATAGTTCCCCGTCGATTCGCAACGCACGATGCTCTGTACCGGCATAAAAACCAGGCCGGTCAGCGTAGGCAGGGCGATCTTTTTATTGGAATGCTGCATCGTTTTCATGTTCTGCAAAAACACCTCTAACGGTGCCACCGGGGCGTTACCCTCCACTTTGCCATTCCGCCGGTTAGTGAATTTCTGCAATGCATCCTGCAGGTCGGAAATACCGAACGGTTTCAGCAGGTAGTCGAGTGCGTTAAATTTGATGGCTTTGAGGGCGTACTGCTCGTAAGCCGTGGTGAATATCACATCAAAATTCACCTTGTCGAACAGCTTCAGTAACTCAAACCCATTTTGGTACGGCATTTCCACGTCGAGGAATACCAGGTCGGGCTTCAGCTCGTCGATAAGTACCTTGGCCGCCTCCACACTACCGGCGCCACCGAGTACGGTTACGTCCGGGAACTTCTTTTGCAACATGGTTTTTAAGGCATCTACGCAGTGCTGCTCATCGTCTACGATGACTGCTTTAATCTCGCTCATGTCTTAACTATTAATTCATTATGGTTGTAACAGTCAGGCATGCTTTTCTGCTGCATTACATGCTTGCTGCGTTGCTACTAAAATAAAAATTCGGCGGGCAATACAATGGTCACTTTGGTCCCCTCAGGCTGCCCCTTCGCATCTTCCAGGTCGGTAATTTCTACATTCGCATCTTTGGTATTATTGATCTTGCGGATCAGCGCAATACGTCCTTCCGTTACTTTCATGCCCATGGAATTATGGGTTTTGTTTTTCTTCTCCTTGATCTCCATCGCCATCTTACGGCCAATACCGTTGTCGGTCACAATACATTCCAGCACACGCCCCTTCAGCCGGATGCTGATTTCCAGCAAACCTTTCAGTTTGCGATGTACCAGCCCGTGCCAGATGGCATTTTCCACGTACGGTTGAATGATCATCGGCGGTATCATTACTTCCTCGTCATTAATGTTGTCGCCTAGTAAAATATGGTACTCGAACATGTTGTTGCACCGCAACACTTCCAGGTCGAGGTACAGTTTCAGCGATTCCAGTTCTTTATTCAGGGGAATGAAGGTGTGCTGGCTATTATCCAGTATCATCCGCATCAGTTTGGAGAATTTGGTGAGATACTCCGACGCTTCTTCCTGGTTGTTACTCCAGATATAGCGGTGAATAGAACTCAGGGAATTGAAGATGAAGTGTGGATTCATCTGCGCACGTAAACTTCGCAGCTCCAGTTGCAACGCCTGTCGATTGGCTTCGAGGTTGCGGTGGCGGATGTAAAAGAAGCCGCCTACGATCAGCATCAACAAAATCACCCCCAGTGAGATAGCTACCGCGAGGTTCCGTTTCACCCGCAGCTTTTCATTGTCCTGCGCCTGGTGCAGCGTTTTGATCTCCGCATCCTTACGGCTTACGTTGTAACGTGTTTCAGACTGCGATGCGACCAGTTCATTTTTTTCGGTCTGGATGCTGTCGTTGTATACGATAAGGCTATCCATGTAAGCCAGCGAGCGTTCGTATTGTTTGGATTCGCGCAGGCTGTGCGCCATGCCTTTGTACGCATCTAACAAAGTAGATTTAAAACCCCAGCGCCGGCCAAGATCGATAGCCTGTTGATAATAGAGGCGGGCACTGTCCTGAACGCCCTGTTCGTCGAACAGTTTACCGATGCTCAGGTAATTATCGGCCACATGTATCTGGTCATCTACCTCACCATTTACTGCCAGTGCTTTAAGCATATAACTTTTGGCGGTGTTGTAATCTTTCTTATCCTGGTACACCGCACCCAGGCAAGTGTAGCAGATAGATATACCGGTGGTGCTGTTAATTTTCTGGTTGGCTTCCAGCGAGCGTTTAAAAAATTCGATGGACAAGTCCAGCTTACCCAGGCCCTGGTAGGCATAACCAATATTACCCAGGTTGATGGCTACACCCAGTTCATTGCCGGCATCCTGTTCCAGCTGCAGGGCCTTTGCAAAATCGCGGATGGCTTCTTCGTACTTTTTGTTAGATAGATGAATGTTGCCGATGCTGTTGGTAGCCACGCAAATATTACGCACATCGTTGATCTTTTCAGCAATACGCAGTGCACTGAAGTGGGCGTCGAATGCCTTGTCGAGTTTATCGAGACGGCGATAGTCGACCCCCAGGTTATTGTAGGAAAAGCTGATGAGACGATCATTTTTGGCGAGTTTGGCGTTAGCGAGTGCCTTTTCGTGATAATCGGCTGCCAGAATGTACAGGGAGCGATTTCGTTTAGACGTGCCTATCTCGTTGTAGATTTCAGCGAGGTGCCGGTAGTCGCGGATATTTTCGCCGAGGTTGATCGCATCTTTATAAAAAACGTTCTCGGCGTTACGCCCATCGAAGTAGCGGTTAAAAGTGCGACCGCGCTTAGCCAGCAAGTCTACTTTGGAAGTATCGTCCTTCATGGCCCGGAGTGAGTCCAGCGTTTTATAAACGAGCACAGAGTCCTGCGCGGTAACACCGCCGACCAATGCGAGGTACAGGATGACGATAAAGGGGAGACTTTTCAGTAGCATGCTGTAGGGGTAGATATTATCCCTCACAAGTTAGAAATTTTATTTCAATGTTTGGCTGCCTTGGAGATGTGGATGAGTAGTATGATTTACAACGGTTTAAAAAAATGAAGGGGCGAAAGAATTCGCCCCTTTCCTATTAACCGAATACACCTACTGAAAATATGAAACAAAGCCGAGTCGGCCCATTCCACATTGCTTTTACAACAACAGCCCTGGTGTTGAGCCGGAGTTTAATTTTATGTAGTGTTAGTTTTAATAAACGGTTAATAGCTTTGGTTCTCTTCTAGAATACAGTCGGATATGGCCTCAAAATCTTTATAGATGAATTATCTATAGTTCATTTTCTTCAACACATGTCCATCCAACCGCTGATCTCTTCACAGCATGTTTCTTCCACGATCAACGTTGACGTATCGGTCAAAAGGTATGACGGGCGTAAAACATACTTTACGTGGTTGGCCCGGCGGGTTAACGCAATCGGACGCACGTAAATATCTTATTTACAAAACTGTAACTTACCGTAATAATGCAGGAATTTCTGAGGACTTGGCAAAAAAACTATATGGTATGAAGTGCAGGATGTTGTCCTGTACTTAGACAAATGTAATAACACTTTTTTAATATGCAAAAAAAATTCAAGAAGAATGAGCCATTATCGCATCTTCTACCCATTGCGAAACGAGATCCAGCTGCTCGTCCATCGTTAACTGACTGTTATCCAATATGATAGCATCATCGGCCCGGCGGAGGGGGCTAATTTCCCGGTTGGCGTCGATATAATCGCGCAATTCGAGGTTCTCTTTTACTTCGTGGAGGGTGATATTTGGGTTTTTAGCGTACAGTTCTTTGTACCTGCGTTCTACACGCACGGCGGGATCGGCGGTCATAAATATCTTTAATTCCGCATCGGGAAATACCACCGTACCAATGTCGCGGCCATCCATAACGATGCCTTTGCGCGCGCCCATTTTTTGCTGCTGGGCCACGGCGAAAGTACGTACGGCACCTATCGCGGCAATCTCACTTACTTTTTCTGCTACCAGCATCTCGCGGATCAGGTGTTCCACATTTTCATCGTTAAGATGCATTTCGGCCTGACCGCTATTGTTGTTGTACACAAATTCGAGGTGCACATCTTTCAGGGCGTTTTTCACTTCGGCTTCGTCTCTCCAGTTCACATCCTGGCGGATGAAGAACAGGGTTACAGCGCGGTACATGGCACCGCTGTCTATGTATATATAGTCAAGTTTCTTCGCCAGCTGTTTAGCCAGCGTGCTCTTTCCACATGAAGAGTAGCCGTCGATCGTGATGATTATTTTTTTCAAAGCCCTGATAAGATTGGAGCAAAGTTAAGTCTAAAAAACAACATGCAAAAACGGGATGCAACGCAAGCGCTGCATCCCGTTTCGTGCTAACTTTCCCAGAAAACTTACCGGTCAACTACCATGACTTTCTCTGTTCTCATCAACCGGTGAGTAGCTTTATCATAGAACACCACGATATAGGCGCCTTTACTCAGATTTGTTACCTGTACCACGGCGCTGGCCGTTAATTCGTACTGGTGTAATACCTGCCCGAGGATGTTGGTGATTTGCACCATTACCGGACCATTATTGCCTTGCACCCTCAGCTGGAACTGGCCACGGTTCGGGTTAGGCCAGATGCTTACTTCCAGGAACGGCGGTACGGCCTTTATCTCGGAATAGCTAATCCTGCCATTCTTCGAGGTGGCTTTTATGCGATAGTAACTCCAGCCGCCATATTGGTTCGGGTCTGCATGTTTGTAATCGATCTTAAAAGTACTGTTACCGTTCGGTGCTAACGATGGCAGGCTGCCTACCTTCTTAAAGCCCGTATCCTGGTCGAACCGGCGTTCTATTTCAAACGTATGGTTGTTTAGCTCACGGGTGGTAGTCCACTCCAGCTGTGCAAAGTATTTCGACAGGCGCCAGGCGTTAAAGTACAGGTAGATGGCGGGCGAATACGGACCATAAATCACTGAGGCTTTGGCGAAGTATTCGTTGGGCCCGAAGCCATCGCTGAAGCGCCTTGTTTGCATGGTCGAGTTTCTGAGCGCCGCGCCGGAGGTGAGCGCACCTGCTACGGGCAGGTATTCCGGATTATCCATATAGTCCCAGGCATTATTGGAGAAATGACTTACGTAACTGTTGGAGCGGTACGATGCATACTCCGACCCTTCTTCGGCATCCATGTGTTGCAGCGTAAGGTCGGTACTTACTAATTGCGCGCCGTGGCCGATGTGCCAGGTTTTATTGGTAAAATCTTTCCGGTTGGATGGGCCGTTCGTAGCATACTGATACACGCTGTCGAACACGCGCACGCGAAAATCTTCTACCGTACCATTGAACTTCAGGGAAGCCGGTGCATACGATGAAATACTCGTACCCACGGGAAAAATAATATCGCCTGCCGCCGCATTTACCTGTTCGCGGTACAGGAAACCACCGGCAATATCCGGCCCCGTTACAACAAAAGCTTTATCATTAAAACCCGTGATGGTACCCGGCTGCCTGTCCCCCACTACGAGGTTCCAGCCATTGAGAAAAAGGTGACCATTCACGAAGTGCAGGTTGTTGCGCACTTTGATGTCGCTGAGGTCTGCAATACTTACCCCCAGCGTATTATCTATTTCGAGGTTGGGAAACATGACACCGGATTTACCGGCCACGTTGTACCCACCAAAAACGCTTTGCATACCAATATTGGTGTAGCGGGGATTATTACCCAGGAAGCGGAAGATGCCGCCTTTACCGCTAAAACCGTCGGCGCTTTCATCCAGCAGGAAGGAGCCGGCCACATTATTCCAATACTTACCGTAAAAGTTCACGATAGCGTTGGCATTCGTGCGGATGGTACCCTCATTCACCACGTTGCTGTAAATCGATACAGGATCGCCGGTAAGCACACCGATCTGCGACACAGACGGTACAAAGACCGTATCCTGTCCGAAAGCGGCGGAGCAGAGCAGGCAGCTGGTTAGTATGGAGAGAATGTATTTCATTCCAGGAATAAGGTTTAAAACAATTAGTTGCTGATCATATACCAGCGGGTGCCGTCGGATTGAAAGGTCATGGCCATGTACATGGCGCTGTTCGTGTTCGCAGTTCCCTGGTACAGTGTAGTGATGCCCGTTATAGTAGTTGGCCCCGCAGCCCTTTCGAAGTTGGGCACGGTCGGACAAGTTACGTTCACCGTACGGTTCGCGACATTCTTTTTAATCACGTACATCCTGCCTGCACAGGTAGTAGGATTCGGCAACTGCACCACAATGGTGCCCGTACCGGATCCGTGGCTTAACACTACCGTGTAGTCGTCATCGGCAACAACAACCGGCGTAGTATTGGCTGTAATCGTCCTGATTTTAGCGGCCACACTTCCGTTCACCGTTAAATCGCTGTGTGCAGCAGTTGTAACACCAATCCCCACATGTCCACTCACGGATGCCGTACCTGTAACCGTTAATGTTTGCGTGGGTGTGGCAGTACCAATCCCCAGCCTGTTATTTGTATTGTCCCAGAAAAGTTGTGCATTATTCTGCCCTACCGCTCCACTCGCACCACCAAACAACACAGATCCCTGTGTTAAGGTAGTAACGGGCTTCAGGTAAGTAGGTGTCCAGTTGGCCCACTGCGTACCGTTGTATTGCAGCAACTGTTCGTTCGCGGGTGCAGACAGTGTTACATCATTAAGTTGCGTCAGCGTGTAATCGCCTTCCGCTGCAACAACAGCGCCTTTGCGCGTATTAAATGACAGCACGCCATCATTGGCATATTCTCTTCCACTTAACGAGAGACCAGTACCGGCCGTAAAAGTTACCGCGCCTGTACCGCCGTTCACGGAGCTCACCGTACTCGCAGGCGCATCGTCCTCGGCAAGTAACTGTTTCCAGGTAGCGTTTTTCCTCACAAACAAACTATTATGATCGGTAACGTAAATGATCAATCCGTTAGCCGCAGTATCGAGGGGGTGAGAAGTAAGTGCCGCGGAATTGACACGGGGCAGCAAAAGCCCCTGTTTAGGAGAATTAAGCTCCAGCAAAGCATCGCCACGAATCGCATTCGGTGTCAGACCACCCATTTTTACTTGGGCGCTGGCGGCTTGCTGCAAAAACATGCCGGCGATGAAGGTAAATCCTGCTTTTAGTAAAGCTTCAGGTTTCATAGGAGGTAATTGATAAATAGGGCGCTGACAGATATGGCAGGGGAAACATGGAACGGCACGAGGCCATTCCATGTTCTGTATAAAAATATTAGTTCCTTCTCAGGATGTACCACTGTGTACCGTCAGACTGTACGGTCAGGGAAGAGTAAGCTACAGACAAGCTTGTAGTAGCTCCCGCTTCGATCGTACCAGCACCGGCAACATTGATCGTAATTTCGTAATCATCGTAAACACCATCTACTGCAGGTACTTTTTTGATGTTGTAGATCCTTCCTTTGGAAGAAGCTGCAGTTGGCAGGGTGAAAGTGGACGCACCATTTACTTTCGCAATAATAGTGTAGTCACTTGCAGTCAGCGTGTAGGTGGTAGTTAACACTTGCTTGATCGCTGCAGACATAGAACCCTCAACACTCAGGGTAGAAGTAGGCACCAGCGCAGAACCTACGCTCACGCCTGATTCAAAGCTTTTATTACCGGCAAACACCTGGTCAGCATTACTAACGAGACCGCGTGTAACTGTCGTGCTGTTAGCTTCAGGGATCTGCAGGTTGATAGTTTTAGCCACTGCATCTACCGTAACAGCAGGTGAAGCAACACCCGTTAAAGGATAAGCTGCAAAACCGATAGACAGTGCACCTTTCTCACCATTCATAGAAGCAACGCCGGCAGACAGGGCAGCACCATTGATGGTCAGTTGTTTCAAATCACCACCGTCCTGGTAAACCAGTTGGTAGTCGGTAGCATCTACCGGGGGCGTAGCCGTTGGTAAATCCGGCATACGGATATTACCGTTGAAGTTGGAAGTAGTTGCACTACCACCACCAGCACCCAGGCTGATGTTGCCGTAAGCAGTCAGTGTACCACCAAACTCACCGTTCAGGGTTACGTTCAGGTTCTGCCCCACTTCTACGCCGTTTGTAAATACTTTATCACCACGGAAAGTCTGGTTAGTAGCGCTTACGATACCTGGCAGTGAGTTGTCGGCATGCGCCAGTTTCAGCTCATATTTGCCGGTAGTGGCGTCGTATGTTAAACTTGCACCTTTCTGATCGCTGGTTGCATCAGCAGTGGCTGCATCAGCCAAGGTGATACGGTCAGTCGCGAACAAAGTGGTATAATCTGCTTTAGACAGTAAACCGTAAGTGCCTACGCTCGCCGCAGATAACAACGGTGCGTTCAGGGTTAAGGTTTTTGCTGTGTTATCAGCAGCAACGCTCAGGTTAGCATGGCCTACCGCAACGTTCGCCTGGAAGCCAATATTACCGTTAACAGTGTTCGTACCGTCGCCGATCGACGTTACTACAGGGCCGAAAGCAGCATCGCTGATCGTACGCTGTACGAGGTCACCATTCAGGTTACGTAACAGTACGCTCAGGTCGGTAGCTGCACCAGTCGTAGGTGCTTCTGCGATATTGATCTGGCCTGTGTTTGTAATGGTGAAACGCTCTGCACCATTTGTTCTGAGGGAGATGTTGAAGTTCGTGTTAGAACCGATCGACTGGTCAGATCCGGTGTTGTTACCACCAAATTTCCAGAAGCTTTCTTCGATCGCATCTGCACCCGCCAGGCGTTTCCAGCCGTTGTTGTAGATGTACAGACCAGGATTGGTAGCGTCGTTCAGGTAAATGATCATACCATTTGCGATACCGGTAGTACCAATGGTAGTAAGATCATTAATACGGGGAAGCAACATACCCTTCGTCTGGCTCTCCAGCTCCAACAGTGCTTTTGGATCTATAGTGTTAGGATTACCGCCGATTTTTAACTGGGCTTTTGTGCTACTGTAAGATAAAGACAGTAGTCCTACCAGCGCTACGCTGGCAATACGAAACGTGTATTTCATAGGATAAAAGGTTAAAAAAATTGTTCGTTTTAGTATAGAGTTTTTATGTCTTAAAAGGTGTCCGGTTATTACAGGTTTTCCATGCTTTTCTAATTCAAACGTTCAATTTCCACGCTACAATATTACATATATAAATTGATTTTATACATCACACATGCAATATTTTTTTAAATTAATATTCACATCCTGACTACGATACAATGAGAGAGAAAATAGGGCTGAGTAGGAAGGGGTTACGAACTTTAGCGGGGAACGCTATCAGAATAATAAATAATATATATAATGTGTAACTGCACACAAATAGCAGCTGGGATAAAAAAGGCCCCCTGTTTCCAGGAGGCCTTTATTTATTTTATCAGGAAGTTGAATTATGCTTCTGATTTTTCGGATTTACTGGTGGACGCATCCTTTAAAGTAAATACGAGTTTTTGATTTTCGCCATCGAGATCCGCTACCAGTACATCTCCATTATGGATGTTCATGTTCAGGATCTCTTCTGCCAAAGGATCTTCCAGGTATTTCTGGATGGCCCTGTGCAGCGGACGTGCACCGAACTGCTGATCGTAGCCTTTGTCTGCCAGGAAGCCTTTTGCCGCCTCTGTCAGTTCCAGGCTGAAGCCCAGGTTGTTCAGGCGTTTCAGCACACCTTGCATGGTGATATCGATGATGGTGTAGATATGTTCTTTAGACAGTGCGTTAAAGATGATCACATCATCAATACGATTCAGGAACTCGGGAGAGAAGGTACGTTTCAGCGCTTTTTCAATTACTGATTTCGTGTTCTCTTCTTCCGCCGCTACCCTGGTAGCCGTCGTGAAACCTACACCTGCGCCGAAGTCTTTCAACTGGCGAACACCGATGTTCGAGGTCATGATGATGAGGGTGTTTTTGAAGTCAACCTTACGGCCAAGACCGTCGGTGAGTATACCATCATCCAGTACCTGCAGCAGGATGTTATAAATATCCGGATGTGCTTTCTCGATCTCGTCCAGCAGGATTACAGAGTAAGGTTTACGGCGAACTTTTTCAGTCAGCTGACCACCTTCTTCATAACCTACATAACCCGGAGGCGCGCCGATCAGGCGGCTTACGGAGAATTTCTCCATGTATTCACTCATATCGATACGGATCAGCGCATCTTCTGAGTCGAACATATAGCGGGCGAGTGATTTTGCCAGCTCCGTTTTACCAACACCGGTCGGGCCGAGGAAGATGAAGGTACCGATTGGTTTCTTCGGATCTTTCAGACCTACGCGGTTACGCTGGATCGCTTTGGTTACTTTGCTGATGGCCTCGTCCTGACCTACTACTGCACCTTTCAGGTCGTCCGTCATGCGGCGCAGTTTTTCGGTTTCGGCCTGCACCATCCTTTTCACAGGGATGCCGGTCATCATGCTTACTACTTCCGCGATCGCTTCTTCGTCGATCGGATAGCGTTTGTGTTTCACCTCTTCTTCCCAAACAGCTTTCGCTTTTTCGAGATCTTCACCCAGTTTCTTTTCGGTATCGCGTAAAGCGGCAGCTTCTTCGAAGCGTTGGCTTTTCACGACCTTATTTTTTTCCTGCTTGATGTCTTCGATCTGTTTTTCCAGTTCGAGGATGTTTTGCGGCACATTGATGTTTTTCAGGTGCACGCGGGCGCCTACCTCATCGAGTACGTCGATCGCCTTGTCGGGCAGCAGACGGTCGGTCATGTAACGGTCGCTCAGTTTCACGCAGGCCTGGATGGCTTCGTCGTTATAGCTTACGTTATGGTATTCTTCATAACGCGGTTTGATGTTGTTGAGGATCTGGATGGTTTCGTCTACCGTTGGCGGATCTACCATTACTTTCTGGAAGCGACGGTCGAGTGCGCCATCTTTCTCGATGTACATGCGGTACTCATCCAAAGTGGAGGCGCCGATGCACTGGAGTTCGCCCCTTGCGAGGGCTGGCTTAAAGATGTTGGAAGCGTCCAGCGAGCCGGAAGCGCCACCTGCACCTACGATCGTATGGATCTCATCGATAAAGAGGATCACGTCGCGGTTCTTTTCCAGTTCGTTCATGATCGCTTTCATCCTTTCTTCGAACTGGCCACGGTATTTGGTACCGGCCACCAGTGCGGCGAGATCGAGGCTCACTACGCGTTTGTCGAACAGTACGCGGCTCACCTTACGTTGCACGATGCGCAGCGCGAGGCCTTCCACGATTGCGGTTTTACCCACACCCGGCTCACCGATGAGGATCGGGTTGTTCTTTTTACGGCGGGAAAGTATCTGCGATACCCTTTCGATTTCCGCTTCGCGGCCTACGATCGGATCGAGGCTGCCGCTTTCCGCGAGTTTGGTGATATCGCGACCGAAGTTATCGAGAACTGGTGTTTTTGATTTTGCATTGGCTTGCTTCGATTTGGAAGCGTAGCTCTTTCTTTCGTCTTCAAATTCCTCTTCTCCCGGGTCATCAAATTCTGCCTTGGGATCTGTTGATTTCACGAAGCCGAGTTCATTTTTAAAAGTATCGTAATCCACGTCAAACTGTTGAAGAATTTGAGTACAAACGTTTTCTTTATTCTTAAGGATGGATAACATCAGGTGCTCTGTTTCCACGGTGGGACTTTTAAGCGCCTTCGCTTCCAGTACGGTCACGCGTATCACCTTTTCGGCCTGGCGCGTTAGCGGCAGACTGTTGATGTTGGCGATGTTCTTACCGGTTTTATCCTTGATAGCCAGTTCTACCTCTTTGCGCAGCTCATAGAGATCCACGTTCAGAGCCTGTAAAATTTTTACAGCTGTGCCCTCACCTTCCCGAATAATACCTAGCAACAGGTGTTCCGTACCGATGAAATCATTCCCCAAGCGTAAAGCCTCCTCCCTGCTGAATGAAATGATTTCCTTTACTTGCGGTGAAAAATTCTGGTCCATTGTGAGATGATTTATTGATTAAAACCCTTACGGGGGCGTGCCTATACAATATTAGCAAAATAATTTGATTTACCTTTTTGTCCTTGCAATTTTATACTTAAGATTTACTTTTGCGATTGGAAGGCCTGAGGTGTAAGAATATCTACGAGAATAGGGATGCTTTGATGCGGGAGTTCGTAGCGATTTTTACAGATGGTTTTCCTTGATTCCTTTTTTTATCTGTTATAACTAACATCCGTGTCCGATGGAGTTCAAAATTGATACCAAAGAAAAAATAGTGATATTTAGTCCTGAAGGAGAGATATTGGATGCTAATTTGTCAGCCTCGTTTATCACGGGCATCATCCGTTACCCCGACCTGGAAGGCAGGAATCTTATACTGGACCTGGCCGGCATCCAAAAAACAGATGAAAAGGGAAAGGAAGCCATTTTAGCAGTCTACCGCCACGTGTATGACAATGGTCAATCCTGCGCATTAGCCCGCCTTAACAGCGACTTAACAGATTATTTTACCGAAAACCACCCCGAAGTGCTTAATCTTGCGCCCACCTTAGCAGAGGCGATCGACCTCGTGATGATGGAAGAACTGGAACGTGAGATTGGCAGCGGAGAATGGGACTGACCGCACCTATTGCATTCACACCACTTTAGAAAAACATGTTTGCCGTAACAATACTGGGCAACAATTCCGCCCTTCCGACCCCGGAAAGACATCCAACAGCACAGGTAGTTACCTGCAACGATCAGCTGGTACTCATAGATTGCGGCGAGGGTACGCAAGTACAACTCGCGAAGTTCAAAGTTCGCAGAAGTCGTATCAAACATATCGTGATCAGTCATTTGCACGGCGATCATTATTTCGGGTTGATAGGATTACTGAACACCCTGAGCATGCTCGGGCGCACCGAGCCGTTGTTCCTGTACGCACCTCCGGAGCTGGAAGCGATTATCCGCCTGCAGATGGAATGTGCTGGCACCGTGCTGAACTACCCGTTTACCTTTACCCCACTGCTGCCGGATCAAACCGGGGTTATCATCCGCGAAAAGGAATTTGAGGTAAGCTTCTTCCCTACCCGCCACCGCATTCCCTGTTACGGTTTCGCTTTTAACATGCAGCGCCGCAAACGCAAGATACTGCCCGACCAGGCCGTCGCTTACGAAATACCAGCCACGTTTTACTCCCGTTTACAGGATGGCGAAGATTATCGCCGGAAAGACGGCACCCTGGTACAAAACGACTGGGTCACACTGCCGCCTGCTCCCGGCAAACGCTACGTGTACTGTGCCGACACCGTGTATAACGAAGAAATGGTGCCGCAACTAAAGGATGCCGACCTGATTTACCACGAAACCACCTACCTGCACGACCAGCTGCAGAAGGCCACCGAAAGATTCCACAGCACGTCCGTACAGGCCGCCGGTCTGGCCAGGCTCGCAAACGTAAAACGCCTGCTGGTAGGCCACTTTTCCAGTAAATACACCGATTTACAACCTTTCCTTGACGAATGCCGGCCCATCTTCCCCAATACCGACCTGGCGGAAGAAGGCGTGAGCTACATTATATAAAGCGTTGCCATCCTTACCTTAAGACTTGTTTAAATTTTAAAATACCTACTTTTGGTGATTGCATAACGAAATATCAATCACTACTTTTACGCATAAATTAATAAACCTATACTGTATGAAAAAAGCGCCATTTCCCTACCTGGCACTGTTATGCTGTGTGGCCACTATCGGCACCGCAAAAGCGCAAACGCTCGAAAACGTTGCCGGCGAAACCGACACCGTGATCACTACCACCGCTGTTATTGAAAACGACCCGCCGGAAGAAGAAAAGCCCACCCGTGGTCGCTTCTATTATAAAAACAACGTAAAAGTGGGCCTTAGCCCTATCCTGCTGGGCAATTACAGCCTTACGTACGAGCGGATGCTCACCCGCGGCATCTCTGTATCCGCAGGATACCGCTTTATGCCTAAAACCGCCATCAATAGTACACCACTTACCAAGGAAGTGATGAAAGCCATTACCGAAGACGGCGACGAGATCAGCCAGCAGCTTGGCGACGCGAACATGTCGGGCAGTGCCATCACCGCGGAGTTCCGCTTCTATACCGGTCCGCGTAAACCTGGTGCTACCGGCTTTTACGGTGGCGTTTACGGCCGATACTCCAACCTGAAGTTCGACTTCCCGTATGAGTTTGAGGCTACCGATGCAAACGTTACCCGCACCGTGCCTTTCCTGGCCGAAACCAAAGGTTTTGGCGGCGGCCTGCTGTTTGGCGTACAATGGCAGATCAAACGCGTTACGATCGACTTCACCATCCTCGGTGCCCACTGGGGCAAAATGACCGGTGATATCGACGGCAAAACCGATTTGAGCGACTTATCCGAGCAGGATCGTGCGGATCTCCGCAATGACCTGGAAGACCTCGTAAACTTCAACGAAGACAAGAAATACATCACCGCCCAGGTGAACAACGACGGCATCAGAGGCAAGCTGGACGCTCCGTTCCCGGGCATCCGCGGTTTGAACCTGAGTATTGGGTTTAACTTCTAAGATATCTTCTGAACTGTATGAGGGCAAGGCAGCGAACGCTGTCTTGCCCTTTTTTGTGCCCAGCAGAGGGCCTTTAAAGGGCAACGAAAGGGCCCGCAAAGGGCATAGGTCAAGCGGAGCAAGGGTTTCACCGGCCTCAATCCCCGGAGATGACCGATTTCAGGATGTTTCAGGAAGTTTGAATGGGGTATTACAGGGAGATCCCTCCTGCATCCTTGCTAAATCCTTGCTACATCCCTGCTAAAAACACTGGTGTTTCAGCAACATTTTAGCAACAACTTAGCAAGGATGTAGGAGGGATGCAGGAAGGATCCTGGGAGGTTGCGAAGTGTGTTTGTCGCAACGATGTCTCCGAGGGGCGCAATGCGTACTAAAAGTAAGTTAGGAAATCAAAAGTTTCGGAGGGGGAGTCCAATGTGAGTCCAATCAGAGTCGAAGTAAAGTGTTATCTGAGGTGTCACGCCCTGAAATAGGTTTACACCTGGTTAGATAATCCGGGTTAAGGTTTACACCTGTCATTGCCCATTAGGGAAGTGCCGTTGAAGCGTGCCTTTAAGTTTGTAGGAGAATAGATTTAAAAGAAAATCTATTATTACTAATACTATCTTTTCTTTTTGGTTCTTTTTCTTTTACAATCCACGTGGATATGTGGATAAGTCAACCCACAGCATGGGCGCATTAACAGAGTGCCAGGTTCGCGTCCTAAGCGTCGTTTTAATCCCATGCCGTGGTGTTACCGGTTATGCTTCAAATAGAAATTTGGGTCTTAAACCCATTAGTAAGGCTTTGATTGAAACCGGTATGGGTTGACTACATTAAAAACATAATGATGGAACAAGTTACGTATTTCGTAGGTACAGATGTTAGTAAAGACTGGCTGGACATGTGCATATATGCAAAAGAAGGCATATTAGATAAGCAGCAAATCAAAAACAAGCCTTCCGCTGTCATAAGTTGGCTCCGACGAACCCGGAAGCTTTTGGGTTATACCCTGCAGAACAGCCTTTTTACCATGGAATTTACCGGTATCTATAACCATCACTTATTAGCTGTATTAGTAGAGATGGGTGCCAAGGTCTGGGTGATACCTGGAGCACAGATTACAGAGAGCAAGGGGTTGGAGCGGGGAAAAAGTGATCAGCAGGATGCCCAACGCATTGCTCTTTACGCCGCTAAAAATATTGAACTGGTTCGTTTGTGGAACCAGCCACGAGAGATCGTGATGCAGTTAAAGACGCTGCTGATGCTAAGGGAAAAGCATAGAGTCACTAAGCATCGGTATGAAACAACCTTAAATGAAAGCAGGGAGTTTAATACAGAAGCTACCCATCAAATGATAGTTGCTAATTGTAAGCCTGTGATTGAGCTGGTAAACAGCGAGATCAGCAGGATCGAAAAAGAAATGAAGCGCCTGATTGCCAGTGATCAACGGCTCGAAGAATTAGATGGTTACATCCAAAGCGTGGACCAGGTAGGATTAATTACCTCGGTGAGCATGATCGTGACCACAAATGAGTTTATCAACATTAAAGAGGCTAAAAAATATGCCTGTTACAGTGGCGTTGTTCCGTTTATGAATGCGTCGGGTAAGCTTCGTAAACGAGAGCGGATCTCTCATAAAGCCAATAAAAATATCAAGAAGCTATTACACCTGCTGGCTGTAGGATCAATACGGGGGAATGGAGAGCTTAAACAATATTACGATCGAAAGGTCGCCGAAGGGAAACCCAAAATGAGTGTGCTAAATGCCATTAGGAACAAAATCATATTAAGAATTTTCGCCTGTGTGAATGAGAGAAAATACTACCAGAAAGACTATTGCTATAATTTGGACGTGTCATAGAAATCGACGCAACGGCGGCTGGGGAAAAATGCCCTGGCCGGGTACAAAAGAAAAGGGCAAAACCGCGATGGCTTTGCCCTTAACGTATGATTTTGAGTGGCTTATTTGTAAGCAGCCAGGTATTTGTTGATTTTCGCCTCCAGCTCGCTGGAAACGGGTACTACCGGCAGGCGGAAGTGATTTTCCACGATACCTGCGTAGGCCAGGAATGCCTTGATGCCGGCCGGGTTGTTTTCGGCGAACATCAGGTCGTAGCCTTCGAGCATGTTATAGTGCAGGCGGCGGGCTTCTTCGAAGTTGTTGGCCAGCGCGGCTTTCACCATGGCGGAGAAGTCCTTTGCAAAGAAGTTCGCAGCCACCGAGATTACACCGTCCATCCCACAGGCGATCTGCGGCATAGCAACGGCATCGTCGCCGGAGATGACCAGGAAGTCTTTCGGCTTGCTGCGTACGATTTCCATGCACTGTACCATATCGCCGGAAGCTTCCTTCATGGCGATCACGTTCTCGACCTCGTTAGCGATGCGGAGCGTGGTAGCAGCAGTCATATTACGGCCGGTACGACCCGGAACGTTATAGAGGATCACCGGCTTGGGAGAAGCGGCGGCAACGGCCTTATAATGCTGAAAAATGCCTTCCTGCGAAGGTTTGCTGTAATACGGCGCCACGCTAAGGATAGCGGCGGCTTCGTCGAGCGGGCAGGATTGAAGACGTTTCACCACATCCTGCGTATTATAATCACCGATGCCCACAACAACGGGCACCCGTTTATTCACCTTTTCGAATGTAAACTTGATGAGGTCCAGCTTCTCTTCGGAAGAAAGCGTAGGCGTTTCGCCAGTTGTTCCCAAAGTAACGACATAGTTTACGCCACCGTTGATGACGTGATCGATCAGCTTTTCAAGGGCGTTCCAGTCGATGGCGCCGTTAGCTGAAAAGGGTGTAACCAGTGCTACACCGGTACCCCTCAGTTGTTGCTGTAACATAGTTTGCATTCACAAAAGTTTCAAATATCCCTTTACGGGAGTGCAAAGATGGAAATTTGAAACGGTATCTCTTAGAAAATAATTTAACGTTCTTCGAAAAATCCCATGTTGGAGAATTTCTCTATCCTTTGCTGGATCCTTGTTTCAGGATCGATCTGCTTCAGTTCGGCCAGGGTGGCCTTGATAGACTTCTTCAGGATTTCGGCCATTTCGTCGTGGTTGCTGTGCGCTCCACCAACAGGTTCTTTGATCACGCCATCTACCAGACCGAATTTGCTCATCTGGTCGGAAGTGAGGCGGAGTTCTTCAGCCGCTTTTTCTTTAAAGTTCCAGCTACGCCAGAGGATCGTAGAACAGTTTTCGGGGGAGATAACCGTATACCAGCTGTTTTCAAGCATGAATATGCGGTCGCCGATGCCGATACCGAGCGCGCCGCCGGAAGCACCTTCACCAATGATGATGCAGATGACAGGCACCTTCAGTTTCACCATTTCGAACAAGTTGCGGGCAATCGCTTCGCCTTGTCCACGTTCCTCCGCTTCGAGGCCTGGGTAAGCACCCGGCGTATCGATGAGCGTAACGATTGGCTTATCGAATTTTTCGGCCAGTTTCATGAGGCGGAGGGCCTTGCGGTAACCTTCGGGATTGGCCATACCGAAATTACGGATCTGGCGCATTTTGGTGTTGATACCTTTTTGCTGACCAATGAACATCACCGTTTCGCCGTCGAGATCGGCAAAGCCGCCAACCATGGCCTTATCGTCTTTTACGTTACGATCGCCATGCATTTCAACGAAGTTAGTCACCATGCGTTCGAGGTAAGCGAGCGTATAGGGACGGTCCGGGTGGCGGCTAAGCTGCACCTTTTGCCATGCGGTGAGGTTGGCATATATATCTTCGCGCGTCAGTGCGATTTTTTGTTCATATTCCTTTACAGTAGCAGAAACATCTACGCCTGACTTTTCGCCATTCTCTTTGAGTTTATCGAGCTGCTCGTACAGTTCGGCAATAGGTTTTTCAAAATCCAGGAATTGCATAATCAGATTTAAAAAAGGTTAAAGAGCGTGTAAAGGTAAGGTTTGATTTTTTTAAAAAAAGATTTGCGCAATTGATTTTTTTGTTGCTATCTTTGCAATCCCAAAACGGAAGAGCGATGCTCTGAAGTTACTGGAAGGATCGGTAGTTCAGTCGGTTAGAATGCCGCCCTGTCACGGCGGAGGTCGCGGGTTCGAGTCCCGTCCGGTCCGCAAAAAGGCTCGTCAGAAATGATGAGCCTTTTTTCGTTTTGGGGGAAACTTTCAGACCGGCGATTTCATTTTGGCTCGAAGCCTGCTCTTTTTTTCTTTAAAGCATAGTTAGCAACTGACTAGTTATAATTCCCGTTAGGATAGCAATAAAAAAACTAAGGAACGTTCCAATGACTACGTATTCAGTAAGCTTTGTTTCCTTGGGTTCTTTTAAATCACCAAATCTGAATACTGATTTAGCCGCCAGTAAAAATCCAACTCCTTCCCATTTCCCTAAAAGGATGAACGTCAAAATCAACAACCTTTCAAGAAACCCGATCCATTCACCCGCATTTTCCAAAGATTCATGCACGCCAGCTGCGCGCGAACTTGGACCAGGCGTCCATTTTGAGATCGCAATTTTGGTAATTAGAGATGCTGGTTTTAAAACGAATAAAATAGCGGTACTAATGATAAGAGTCGTAGGAGTAACTATCGCTATCTGACTCCACGATACAGAATCATATCAACTGATTTTTTCTGAGATGCGTTTTTCATAAAAGTAAACCAAATCGAGTATTTCATCGTAATGTGCCCGCTTCTGTGCCTCACTGATGGTAGATTGTGTACGCCCCATTATATCTCCGAGCTCTTTTTGCGATAGCTTAATGTTGGTAATTGAAGCGGCGACTATTTGCGCAGTGGTTGAACTCCATTTGTCCATTACTATAGACGATAGACGAAACATTAAATTCAGCTCATCATCCAATTGTACCCATGGGCTTTTAATCGCCAGATTTCGCTTTAATTTCTTAAGTTCTTCGAATGTTTCTCCCGAGTTTATAAATGCTTCCCCATTTGCCTCAGTTATCTTTTGGGCATCATAGCTTTTTTCCCCTATTCCTATGCCCATTCTCACATCCAACTTCTCGTTTTACCCCACGCTTTCATAAGCGCCTTTAAAGGAGTCAACCAGGTTACCGGGTCAATTTTCCGAGAATTGATAATGTCTCCTGTAATAATACTTGTCATATTTCAAAAATCGTCTATTAAGCCGATATTTCAAAATATCGTCTATTTAACCGATATTTTGCAATATTGTCTATTTAACCGATGCCAGACGAATTGTTACTGACGCTTTCTGGTTGTGCCGGGGTATTGTATCGTTACAGGCTGCAAATAGAAAGGATGGCAGAATGAAGTAGCGCAGTCGTATGGTATCAAAGCTATTCCTCAAAACGTGCTGCTGGACCCGCAAGGGAAAATTATCGGCCAGAACTTAAGGGGTGAAGAATTAGCCAAAAAGCTGGCAGAAATCATGTAGTTGTTAAATCCCGATAATTGGTAAAGTGAAGTAAAAACGCCGTACGGATTCTCTATCTGTACGGCGTTTATGTATATGTTTAATCGAAATCAAAAAAGTCTCCCAGGAAGCCCTTTCTCTTTTTCGGATACTGCCCCTGCTTTCTATACTTATCATCGTCATAATCGCGATATTGCTCCCGCTGCTCTCCACGGTACCCTGCCTCGTGTTGTGCAGACCGTTCAATGATTTTATCCAGTTCACCTTTGTCGAGCCAAACGCCACGGCATTGGGGACAATAATCGATCTCTACTCCCTGGCGATCACTCATTACAAGCGTTTCATTACAATTCGGACATTTCATAACTAAGCATTTTAATCTCTAACAAAATAGCAAATTCTGAGGAGAGCAGGTGGGCCCTAATTGTTAAAATTATCGTAACTCAGCTTAATTCCCATCTCCAGCCCGGTCAGCTCTGCCAGCCCTTTTAACCGCCCCGTCAGCGAGTAGCCGGGATATGTATCCCGCAGGAAATCAGGCCCTATTTTATGCCCATGGTCCGGCCGGACGGGGATATCGATGCGACCGGTGCCAGCGGTGCGCCGCCGTTGCTGTTCGGAAATAATACTTTTCATGACAGCGTACATGTTGGTGCTGCCCGCCAAGTGTTCTGCTTCGTAAAAACTGCCATCTGCCTCACGCTGTACGTTCCGCAAATGTAAAAAATGGATGTGTGGGCCAAGGCGCTCAATCATACCTGGCAGATCATTCTGCGGATGCGCGCCGAGGGAACCTGTACAAAAGGTAATGCCATTTGAAGGTGAGGGGCACATATGCACGATCGTTTGCAGGTCCGCTTCTGTACAAACGATCCTCGGCAAACCTAAAATTGGAAATGGCGGATCATCCGGGTGGATGCACATCTTAATACCCAATGCTTCCGCCTCGGGAATGATGGCACGCAGGAAATACTGCAGGTTAGCGCGAAGCTGCGCCGCGTCGATGTGTTTGTATCGCCGCAGGTGCGCTGCAAATTCGGCGACGGTAAATACTTCCGCGGTGCCGGGTAAGCCGGCAAGTATCGTATCGCGGAGGGTAGCTCGCTCCATGTCGTTCAGGCTGTCCAGGTACTGACGGGCAGCTTGCTGCTGTTGCGGCGTATAGTCGGCATGGGCGTTCTCGCGGTTCAAAATAAACAAGTCGAAAGCTGCCAGTGCCGGATAATGAAATCGCAGGGCAGATACGCCGTTTTGCAGGCGATAGTCGAGATGCGTGCGTGTCCAGTCCAGCACCGGCATAAAGTTATAGCAAACCGTATCGATATTGTGGCGGGCAAGATGGCGAAGGGTTTGTATATAGTTCGCGATCTGCAGCTCACGTTCAGGCGCGCCCGTGCGGATGGATTCATGTATGTTAACACTTTCCACCACGCTCCAGCGCATGCCATGCGACTGAATTTCCGTCTGCCGCTGTGCGATCATTTCCAGCGGCCAGATGTCGCCGCAAGGTACTTCATGCAGTGCCGTCACAATGCCGGTAGCACCGGTCTGACGGATATCTGCGAGGGTTACCGCATCGGACGGACCAAACCACCGAAACGTTTTTTCCAGGTCTTTTATCATTGGTTAGATGGATTTATAATGCCGGATTCGGGTATCGATCCGTAAAAAGGTTGTAACCCACCGAGGTCGATGATGATCCGGTCGAGTATCACCCCGGGATCTATCACGTATATCTTCAACTCGTGTGCGCCCGCAGTGAGTTGTTGCACCTCGAAAGTGCGGGTGATGGTATTACTTAAAACCGCCTGTTTCCACTCATTACTCCGCCCGAAGGTGCGGAAATTCATGATACGTAAAGGCCCGTTGTCGAGACTAACGGCGTATCTAACGCCTATGCTGTCGTTGACAGGGCATGTGGGCAATGTGCAGATATCGATCTTCGCATCGCGCGTTTCCGGTGACGTGAAATAATAACTTACAGAAGGCATCCGGCGGATGGTGTTTTCGGTCGTGTCTTTTATCGGCTGTTCAGATACCGCAGCCTGTAAGGAAGCGCCATAAGCACCTAACCCCATCAAGGGCTGCCATCCTCTTGAATCATCGTCACGTTGCTGGTAATGTAAGGGGTTGATGGCAACATAACCCTTATCGCCGCTATGGCCGGCGAAATTAACGGGCGCAGCGGGCCTGCGGGCCGTCACCTTTACCTGATGAGTGCTGCCGCCAGCCTTTATGGTGACGTAGCCATCGAATGCTGCAGTTTTGGGAGCAACCTTCCAATCTACGTTTATCCATATACGTTTTTGACTGGATAATCCATGTGGGGTCAGTCGACCGCTGGTCAATGACGGCCGTATCCAGCTGGCTGAAGGCGCGATCGTAAAATCCAGTTGTTTACTCGCAGTAAGATAAACGTCGAGAAACACCGGTTGCCCGTCAACCGCGCTTAGTATGGGTAGTGCGTCAGCCTGACCACCTTCTGCTTTCACCTGCCAGGCGCTGGTCGTGTTTGCTGTGACCTCCGTGCGCGCTGGTGGATCGAACACAGGCAGTTTTCTTGGCGCCATGGACATCATATGCGCCCACTTGCCGTTGCTTAAAACCCGGTTGTAATAGTCCGTTTCGGCAACAATGCCTTTATACGCGGTGCTGGCCAGCGAGTCGTACCAACCGGCCACTACTCTTCCCTGCTGACCATAGAGGGCGGCCTTGTCCTGGTAAAGAAATTTCTGATTAATGAGCGATGCACATTTCACCGGGTAGTATACCAGCTGAAAAAAACAATCCTGCGTTTGCGTGGGCATGCGTTTCCGAAGCGCCTCAACTCCTTTCTGAATAGCCTGGTATTCATCCAGCCGGCGTTGTGCCTGGTCGCCATAGAATTGATGATTGTACGCGGTACGGCCCGTTTTAGTGGTGGGTTCTGTCTGGCTCCATCCCATGAACTCGGGGCGGCGTTCAAACGCCAGGTCGTAATATTTCCATAACAGGCCTGCAATGGTATCAGCATGCGCTTCACCGGTATTTTGCGCCACCCAGTTACGGAGATGCACTTTTGCGTAACGGCTGTCGAGGAACGGCTGAATATTGTAAGCCGCATCCAGGAAGCTTGTCATATTGTATTCGATCGACTTGATATCGCCTACGTTCACTACCCATATTTTACGGCTGCCTAACCTGTAAGCCTTTGTCATTTCCTCCTGCATCAGGGAAGGATGGGTAGATGGCAACCACAGGTAGTCGTGCGGCCTGCCCCAGTATGAGGCATGATAATATACCCCTGAACCACCCTGGCGCTGACGTTCCCTGCCGTTATTCAATCGCTGGATATAACCGTAGTTATCGTCGGGCCAGATGATCGTTACATCGTCGGGCACTTTTACCCCGGCGTCGTACACTTCCAGTACTTCTTTGTAAACGGTGAACGCCTGCGGAACGCGGGAGATGTCGGGGTTCACATATTGCTGCAACATCTTCCGCTGCGACTGAAAAATGCGTTCGAGCAGCGGTACTGTTTCGGCCACGGTTTTCACCCCTTCGATCCCCGAATCGTGCACACCGCGCATACCCACGGTGTAGATAGCATCCAGCTTACTGCTCTGTTTTACACGCGCCTCCCAGTATCGGTCTACCGCCGACTGATTGGTTACGTAATTAAAGTCACCCATGGTTTTCTTGTCCCATTCGCGGGTATTGGTGCGCAACATGGGCTCCGCATGGCTCGACCCCACTACGATGTGATAAGCC
The DNA here is from genome assembly GCF_022867795.2 of Chitinophaga horti. NCBI lineage: Bacteria > Pseudomonadati > Bacteroidota > Chitinophagia > Chitinophagales > Chitinophagaceae > Chitinophaga > Chitinophaga horti. Next base: position 4,083,496 of record NZ_CP107006.1, read on the forward strand.
GCTGCGGTTTCCACGTTGCCGGGCACGCTGTAAAAGGCCCGGGTGCATTCATGCATAGCGGGCCATATCATATTAGCTTTAAGGCGCAGGAGCAGCTCGAAGATTTTTGCATACGTTTTGGGTCCGATGTCACCCAGTTCCGGTTCGAATGTTTTGGCAGACCATGGCTGTAGTCCCCAATCTTCATCATTCAGAAAGATACCGCGGTATTGAACAGAAGGCGGTGCCGAGAGGAAAGGAGCTATGTTAAGCGACAACCTTGCCTGTTTACGCGGGATTGCATCTGCCCACCAATACCAGGGACTAACACCTATCCTTGCAGATATGTCAAACACCCCATAAGCCGTACCGCGAACATCGCTGCCCGCGATTACCAGTGCCTGCGACACGCCGGGAAAAGGTTGCGCTACCACCTGCAATGTATAACGTTCCCACTGGCCCTGCAGACTGTCGGCATACTGAAGTGGTACACCCTGCTGGTTACCGATGAGAATAATATTTCCTTTGGCCTTTGCGATATCCGTCCCTACGAACGGTTTATAACCCGTCACCCGCTGTATATCTGCTGCCAGCAAATGAGCGGTGATCGAATCGAGTTGAGTGGCGCCGGCGCTGTAATAGATGCTCACTTTCCTGCCGGGCGTAACCAGGTCGAAATCCGTAGCGCGGACAGAAGCAGGCAACAGGCAGGCACAAATAATGGCGAAGAAAAATAATCGCATAGCTTGTCGTAATTATAAAAGAGCCGGTCACCCGGCTCTCAAATTTATCAGTTATATCCGTCGTTTTGATCAAGTACCGCATCTTTATTACGCTCAATTTCATCCGCTGGTATAGGCCAGAGGTTGTAAGTGGTGGTAATGTCGCTGTAATACGGATTGAAGCGCTTCACGCGGTCATACCGCAATCCCAGGCGGGTAAGTGTCAGCATTCTTTTTTCCTCGACACCCAGCTCACGCATCCGCTCATCCAGTATGTAATCGATATTTACAGCGGCTTCCTGTACACCGGTGGCGTTCGACCGGCTTCGCACGGCGTTCAGGTCGAGTACCGCGTTCCCGGGCTGGTTGAGTTTCATATAGGCTTCAGCGCGGATGAGGTACGTTTCTGCGAGGCGGAACATATATTGATCGGTGTAGGTACCGCCGGCCGTAGCTTTCAGTAAGCCGGTAGTTGCATTTTGTATGAGGTTGGCCGGGTGCTGACCAGGCGTGGTACTTTTAGCCTGATACGCGTAAAAGCCCCTGGAAGGCACCGTAATACCCGGCGGCGGCGCACTCGTATTGATCGGCTGCCCGTTCAGCGGTGAAGCCGGGTTATTAGCCGTGAACACCCGCACGAAGTTGATGTTCGCATTGCGGATATCGTTATTGAAATCGCTTTGCCAGATGTCGTCGCTGAAATGTTTGGTAGATACGGCCCAGCCGATACCGCGGCCACCCGAACTGTTGCTCACCGGCCACAGGAAAGGATTTCTGCCATTGGACAACAGTGATCCCACGTACGGCGCATGATGCCGTTCAAGCAGGTAACTGCCCGCCTGCGCGGTTGACACGGCGCTGCCGCCCGGGATGTCGGTCTCCATCTGTATCACCCACAAACCTTCTGTATTGCCCGACTTGCGGTTTTGGTTGCCGGGTTGGAACAAATCCCAGTACACGTTGCCCGCGGCATTGTTAGCACCGGTACCAAACCTGTTCTTCATCAATCCCACATTGGCATTGCTGATTACGGCGGTGGCGGCGTCTACGGCATTCTGATTTTCTCCGGCTGCCAGGTATACTTCCGCCAGCAGGTGGCCTGCTGCCTGGGCGCTGATCTCGCCATCGAGCACAGTATTGATCGCGGGCAGACCGGCTACTGCATCTTTCAGGTCGGCTATACATTGCGCATACACCTCTGCACGGGTGGCGCGCACGTAGTCGGTTTTAGGCGTCGTTACATCTTCGAGCGACAACGGCACACCGCCAAAAAGGTAACCCAGTGTGCGGTAACCAAACGCCCTGAAGAATTTCGCTTTCGCAATCAGCAAAGTCTTTTGTGCATCCGTCAGCGAAGCTCCCGGGGTTCTGCTGATGATCGTATTGGCCTGTGCCACTATTTTGTAAAGTGTAGACCAATGCGTGAGCGGCACGTTATTACCGCCGGATGGTGCGAAAGTAGCTACGAGATTTGTATGGCGACGGGTGTTCGGCTGCCCGTCAAACACCAGGTCGGTGCTGTACAGGTAGTCGAATGGATAATTTTCATCGCGGGTATAAAACTCCATCCGCACCACGCGGTACAGATCATTGACCGCCGCATTAAAGTCGGCGTAGGTAACAAGACCGTTAGAGGAGCTGAGGAATGATACAGGCTTTTCGTCCAGGAAATCTTTGCTGCACGAAACGCTCGCCAGCATCATCCCCGACAATATATATTTAAATGCTTTGTTCATCGTTATCGGATTTAAAGGGTGATGTTTACGCCAACTGAATAACCTTTCAGCAAAGGCCTGCCATTCGGATTAAGGCCGCCATTCGTGATCTCCGGATCCCAGCCTTTCCATTTCGTCAACGTCACCAGGTTCTTGCCACTGGCGTAAACGTTTAAATTCTGGATGCCTGCTTTTTTGATGATTTTTGATGGCAGGTTGTACGACAAGGTAATGTCCTGCAACCGCACAAAACTGCGGCTTTCATTGATGCCGGGCACGATGGTCGGTGCAGCGCCCGTAAACAACGGGTACGGACTATTTGGATGCGAGGGCGTCCAGTATTGAATACCGGCGATACCACCGTTGCGGATATTCACATCACTCCTGCCGATGGATGGTGTATTGCCGGCCAGGTAACCATTTCTTCCTCCCTGGATGGAGTTGACGAGAAACGTAAGCGTGATGTCTTTATACTGCATCCGGTTCATTACACTAAAGCGGTAGGCTGGCTCAGCAGTACCCACCACATAGCGATCGAGGTTGTTCACATTGCCATCTTTGTTATAATCGACTACGCGATAAGTACCGGGAAAATAACCTGCGGGAATCTCATCTCCCAGCTGATAAATACCTGCGGTTTGGTAACCATATATCGCACCAATCGGCTGACCGATGAACAGGTTGCTCGCAATCAGGTCGCCGCCGCCCAGCAGGTCCAGCACTTCACTTTTGTTGCGGGAGAAGTTGAAAGTCGTATTCCACGAGAAGTCTTTGCCAATGATGTTTTTCGAGTTCAATGTTAACTCGAAACCTTTGTTACCGATACGCCCTACGTTGGTGTTGATCGTTGAATAACCTGTAATGTTGGGAATCTGGACAGAGAACAGCAAGTCATTTGTTTCGCGGTTGTAATAATCGAACGTGCCGGTAATGCGGTCGCGCAATACGCCAAAGTCAATCCCGAAGTTGGTTTCTGTTGTGCGCTCCCATTTCAGGTTTGGATTAGCCAGCGTGGAGATGTATTGCCCGAACACGGTAGATCCGCCATCACCAAAAACATAAGCGGGTTGGGAAGATATCTGATCCAATGAAAAATAACGTTGCGTCTGATTACCGGCAATGCCATATCCTGCGCGTAATTTCAGGTAGTTGAGGAAGTTTATGCCTTTCATGAAATTTTCCTCAGAGAGAATCCATCCCGCAGAAAAAGAAGGGAAAGTACCCCATTTGTTATTGGCTGCGAAACCGGAAAAGCCATCGCGCCTTACAGTCGCTGTTAACAGATAGCGGCCGTTATACGTATAGTTCAACCTGCCCATGTAATAGTTGAGCGATTCCTCATACCCATCGGACGTAGTTCGCTGGGTGGTTGCGAGCGACAGGTTATTGTAGCCGAGGGTAATGTTACTGAAGCCGATGCCCGTAGCCGTAGTGGTTTCATATTTTCGCTGGATAGCGCCATACACCGCCGTGGCGAGGATGTTATGTTTGCCGAAATTACCGGTATAGGTAAGAATATTATCCAACGTGTAATCGTAATAACTTTCGTTGGTTTTATAAGCCTCCCCGGTTTGTCCGCCGCCATACTTACTGGCAAAATAACGTTTATCCTGCCGGCCATTGTTACCGAAATTTACGCGGTAAGTCAACCCTTTCAGGAACGGAAAATTAACTTCCGCATACACATTGCCGAACAGGTAATTGTGCCGCTCGTAGTCATCCACATCATACGTCAGGAACGGGCTTGGATCTACCGAGTTGAAAGGGAAAGGATTATAGCTGCCATCAGCATTGTAAGGCGTCAGCAATGGCGACATCTGGAAGATAGCCGTGAGCCTTGGCTCTGCACCATCTGCATTCACGAATGATCCAAACGTTTGCGCGCCGATCTTCAACCAGTCGGTAGCCTGACTTTCCAGGTTTATGCGAAGTGATGTTCTTTTAAACAAGTCATTGATAATAAAACCCGATTGGTTTGTATAGGCCCCCGAGATGAGGTAATTCACTTTATCGGTAGCCCCGGAAATGCTGATCTGGTTATCATTGATGAAACCGTTTTTTGTAGCTGCATCATACCAGTTGAAATTTGTCGGCACCAGTTCGTTACCATTACGCATGGTCAGATCCACTACGTTAGCGAGATTGAAAGCCGGGTTGGGCTCTGTATACGTGGGTGCCAGGTAGGCCTGGTCCCAATGCAGGTCGCGCACCTTGTTCAGGTATTCTTCGCGGTTAAGCGGGCGGATGTTCCCGGAGGGGTTTTGCGTGGTGTATGAAGTGGAAAGATTGATTCTTGGTTTACCGTTTGCGTTACCTCTGCGGCTCGTAATCAGCAGCACCCCATTGGCCGCCTGCGCCCCATATACCGCGGTAGAGCTGGCATCTTTTAACACATCGATAGAAGCAATATCATCGGGGTTAATAGAAGAAAGTGAGTTGTTGTATTGCACCCCATCCAGGATGATCAGCACATTCTGGTTACCGCTAATAGTGTTTTGTCCGCGTACGGAGATCGACGGCGTTGAACCGGCCGAAGTAACCGGCCCGACATTGAGGCCGGGCACATTACCCTGCAGCGACTGGATGATATTTGTATTAGGCGCATCCCTCACAGCATCCAGATTGGCACTGGCGACCGCGCCGGTCACGTAAGCCTTTTTCTGTTTACCGTAACCTACCGCCACCACGTTCACCTGGCTAAGTTGCTGGCGATTGGGTTGGAGGATTACGTTGAGTGGTCCGCTGCCGGTAACTGCCACTTCTTTGGGTTCGTATCCTACATAAGAAAAGATAAGGGCATTGTTTGCACCGCTGGCCGAGAGACTGAAAGCCCCTTGTGCATCCGTAACTGTACCGATGTTGGTATTTTTAAGTTTTACGCTTACGCCGATAATGTATTCACCCGTGGAGTCTTTTACCGTACCTGCTATTTTTTGCTGCGCGGTGGCCGCCAGTGACACCAGCACCAGCAGCAACGTTACACCACTGATAAATGGTATAGGAGGACACTTGTATCTGCAGGATAACGCCCGCAATGACCGTTGTGGAAATTTTTTCATAACGCAATTGAATTGATGGAGTAAACTTCTATGCTTATGGACTAAAAGTAGAAAAAATAACAACCGGTTGTTATTCTTCTTTGAAATTTGTTTTGATCTGGTGAATATTTACCCGTCAACTCAAGCCTGTATATATTTAAATATGTGCACTGTTTGAAAGTACAGGTTAAAATACCACCAGCATAAAAGGGAATCAGCAATTAACAACCGATTGTTAAAAAAAGTCCTATTTTGCACAGGTGAATATATCGGCAGCATTGAGTACATTCGACTGCCGCTTATTAGAACTTCCGTTATGAAAGGCAAAGAGATCACGATTTACGATATCGCCACCAAACTTGGATTATCCCCTTCGACTGTCAGCCGTGGACTGAAAGGACATTATACCGTTAGCCAGAAAACGCAACGTAAAATCGCCAGCACGGCCGAATCGATGGGGTATCGCTTTAACACCTTCGCGGCCAGCCTGCGAAGCAGCAGGACCAACACCATTGGCGTAGTAGTGCCGCGACTAAACAGCTATTTCATGTCGCAGGTAATTGCCGGTATTGAAAAGGTACTGAGCGAGGCGGGTTACAACCTGCTGATCAGCCAAAGCCTGGAAGATGTGAACAAGGAAATCAGGAATGTGAAAACTATGTTCAACAGTCGTGTAGACGCGCTGCTCGTATCCCTGGCGAGCGACACGAAAGAGTTGTCACACTTCGACGTATTTACCGAACGGGGTGTACCGTTGTTATTCTTCGACCGCATTCCCGGGAAACATACCGCACCGGCCATCTCGATCGACAATGAGCAGGCGGCCTACGAGGTAACGAAACACCTTATTCAACAAGGCGCAAAAACTATCATCCATATTACCGGCAACCAGCTTCGTAACGTATACGCCGATCGTCTGAAAGGCTACAAAAGAGCGCTATCTGCCGCCAAACTGAAATTCTCCCCGGATCATGTGATCATCAACGACCTGAGCGAAACTTCGGGCATAGCGGCGGCAGCGAAGCTAAAAGCCTTGAAAGCAGATGCTGTTTTTGTAGCGAACGACAGCTGCGCCGCCAGCTGCATGAAAGAAGCGAAACGCCTCGGCTTACGCGTTCCGGACGACGTCATGTTTGCCGGATTTAATAACGATATGATTTCCCGTAACGTAGAGCCCGCGTTGACTACCGTCGACTACCCCGGCATTGAAATGGGCGAACTCGCCGCCAGGAACCTGCTGGCGCACCTCGACGAACGCATCGACCTGAACCTGATGAAGGATATTTTGTTGAAAACCAGGCTGCTGGTGCGGGAATCGAGCAGCAAAAGCTGATTTTTGCCCAAACAACGCTACCTTTGCTGCTTGCAACTCAACACCAATCTTACCGACATAGCTGCCATCGCGCAGGAAAAGGATGCAGAAAATCTCGCGTTCAGGAACTTTCTTAAGTCACGGCCATCCGACGAAATAGACCAGCTGGTGCAAACGCTCGACCAGGAAATTACGCCACGGGTGGATTGCACGGCCTGTGGCAACTGCTGCAACTCCCTCATGGTACAGGTACTGCCGTACGAACTCACACGACTCGCCACGCACCTGGACCAACCTGAAAATGAAGTAAAAGCACGTTATATAGAAACTGGTTCTAACGATAGCATGATGCTCATGAACCAGATTCCCTGCCACTTTTTGAAGAACAAATGCTGCACGATATATGAGCAGCGGTTCGAGGACTGCAGGGTATTTCCCGGCTTACATCTGCCGCAGTTCACGAACCGCCTGTTTTCGATGTTTGCGCATTATGACCGGTGCCCGATTATTTTTAACGTGATGGAGGAGATGAAAGGCAGGTTGGGGTTTGTTTAATTGATTAATCAGTTCAATACAGGAAGGCAGTATAGAAGACCGTATCAATGAAAAATAGGGTATTAGAATTGACAATTACATTTTCATCGTGAATATCTTCCAGGATAATTCCGAGTTCTTTGTTGTAGTAATTATTTGTCTTCACGCCATTCCTCATTTTGTTTTCGAAGCCATTAAACGAAAGCAATCTATTAACATCTGAAAGATCAACCGCATCGTCAGAAGTAACAAAAGGCTGTCGTAGCACAGCATAAAGCACCGCTTCTATATGGGTAAATCCAGTAAGGCTATAGGCTGTATTGGGGAAGAGTAGATTATGAATCAGGATACTATTTAAGAACTCCAGCCAGGTAGCATAATAGATGCCGTCATTATACTTTATAACACTTTTGCTGGACCCATCGAAATAAACACTCGCTTCACCACCACGGGCCAGAAATTTAAGCGGGTCAGGAGCTCCTGTAATCCAAAGACCAAATTCCTTCGCGAACTGCGTTAGGCATTCGGCCTGCTCTTTTTTGATGATTGCTTTACTTTCGAAATCTGTTTTAACCGTTGTACTTGTGCTAAAGCGTCGGCATAAGAAATTTCGGGCTGCTGTGCAATGATCCGCTGTCCCCTCAATGACAGCTCCTTTAACGATATCTTCAAGTTTGCTTCTGGAATCATTGGTATTCATTTGGAGCAAATATAACGAATTTAGGTTAAATGTTATTTTGAGTTAAGCCACGCCACCTTCTGCTCCGCAACATGCGGCGCAGACAAAACAGCGCCGTACAGTTCGGGCCGCCTGGCCTTGATGTAACGACGCCCTCCGGCACTGACGAGCTTTTCGGGAGTAAGGGTGGCAATGGCGATAGCGTCCTCCAACTCACGACATTCGGCGATCACATCTCCAAAAGGATCAAGGATCATGGAACAACCGTTCTTCAATTGATCATCATCCATACCGATAGGGTTCGCAAATACGGCATAGATACCGTTATCGTAAGCGCGGGCAGGCAGCCATTTCATGAGCCAGCTACGACCTTTTAACCCGTCGAACTCGGCACGCAATGATGTAGGGTTCTCGTTGCGCTGATGCCACAACATGGGATCTACAAAGCCGGCACCGGGGCGTGGGGATGGAGTACACATGGTGACGTGAGGCATGAAGATGATATCTGCACCTAGCAAGGTGGTGGCGCGAACGTTTTCGATGATGTTATTGTCATAACAGATCAGGATGCCGCACTTCCAGCCTAACAGCTCAAATACAACATATTTATCTCCGGGAGTCAGATGTGGATTGATGAAGGGATGCAGTTTGCGGTATTTGGCGAGCAGACCGGTTTTATCCACGCATACATAAGCTTTATACAGCTTACCATCATCGCCAGCCTCGAACAAGCCGGCCAGGATGGCGATGTCCAGCTCAGAAGCGATGTGGATCAGCGCCTGGATGCTGGGGCCATCGGGAATAGGTTCGGCTACGGCGGCCAGCTGCGACCTGTCGAGGTGGCGAGCGAAGGTGTAGCCGGTAATGGAGCATTCGTGAAAAGCAACAGCCTGTGCGCCACGCGCTTTGGCGGCGGCGGCTAAATCACGGATCCTGCCCAGGTTGTAGACTTTATCATTACTCTTATTTTCAAATTGCGCGGTAGCGATTTTTATGGGGTGCATCTTTTTTTACCGCAAAGTTAGAGACGGCTTACGCGGGCATATTGTAAAAAACCGACAAAATTATAACTGCAGGAAATTGAGCGCAAGCGGGTTCGTAATGGATTGGTATTGCTGTGGGGTAATACCGGTATATTTTTTAAAGGATTTGATATAATGCGCCTGGTCATAGTACCCACCGTCATAAGCTAATCCGGCAAAACCTTCCTTCCGGCAGGCTTGCACCTGTTTGGCAGCGATAGTCATTCGCACCACATCGGCAAAACGTTTCGGGCCAATGCCTACGCTTGTTTTAAACCGTCGTTCGAGGGTACGCTCGGTTACGGAAAGCTCCTGCAATAAGCCTTTGATAGTAACAATGCCAGATGCATCCGTAATTAACTTTACAGCGCCCACCACCAATGCATCATTCGTTGTTTGATGACGCAGCTCGTTCAGCAGAAAATTATTGAGCAAAGCGATACGGGCATCTATGGAAGATGCGTGTTGCAGTTGCTGAACGAGTGGTTGTAAACGATTTCCAAAGAAGTTTTCCGCAGGAAAAAAGTAGTCGTGCCATTCGGTAGCGGGCACGCGCCAGAAGTGGTTCGCTCCGTACGGTTGAAAAACGACGACAATCCAATTGATCTTACCCGTCAGGCGAAGATCGTAAAAAGTATTCACCTGTCCGTACAGCCAGGTATCGCAGGGGTTTAACTGCCCGCCAATCAAGGCCTCCCCAAGATTAAAGACCAGCCCCGTATTACCATCTGCGAATACGCGGTGCATACGGTCCACCAACGGGGGCCCGGTAAGCAACAGGTAATGTTTTACCAGGTGTGCGAGTGATGGATGGGGATGAATCTGCATGTGATTATTCTTTTACGGCCACTTTGCCATCCCAGCGAAACACTTCGCGGGAGTGCGTAATCTTCGATTTTGAATTTCCATTCTTATCGGTCTCTTCCAGCACCTCTTCCTCTTCAATTGTTTTTACAATCTTCCCGGGCTGACCTCCTTTCTCTGAAGGAAAGAACAACCTTTCTGTATAATAATATACATCGGCATCGCCTACTTCCGCCTTACCGGGCAAGGCAAGTAACCCGGTGCCCGTCCAACCGAAATAGTAGTAATTCGTAGGAATGCCGCACGCCTCGCCACTAAAGCATATCCGAAAGATTTGCTGAAGACTGTCGAGCCCCATCGGACCTAGTACTTTGCCTTCGCAAAAGCTAAGTGATTCGTTGGACAACAGTTGCCACCTCCTGGCCGCGACGACGTTGGTTACACTATCTATCACCATTGCCTTGGCGAAATATGTTCCAGGCATGTCTTTATCTTTGTCAGGGATACAACGATCTATACCAAAGAGAAAACGTTTCCCTTCACGCGAATAGGCACCTATAGCCAGCAACCCTTTCCAGATATAGGCTTCGGTTGCGCTACCGTTTTCGTTGATGCGAACCCGTGCCCATTTCGTTTTAAAACCGCGTATTTGCTGGGCCGCCGCATCTTCTAAAAATGTTAGCCTGGCACCCGCGGTGAGCGTGCGAACAATTTTACCGGTAGTAGCAGGCTGGTCACGTAGGTAGGCGGTATCGGCCAGTACGGTCACCGTTTCGCCAGGCTGCGTGCTATTGTACACCCAAAGCCCCGGGTCTTCATCCTGTGCGAAAGCGCCAATGCTACTAATTAATAGTAATGCTGATAGTATAAACCGATGCCACATACGTCGTTATTTGAATCTAAATGCAAGATAATGATTTAAGCTGCTCGTAAAATAGATAGCCCCGTCCAACATGGCGAACGGGGCTCGATTACTAACAATAACGGGGACTAAAACGGAAGAAAGGGCGGCTACTGTTCGGGGCTCTTCGGAGCTTCTTTGTCCCGAAGTTTCGCATCCCTCGTATTCTTTTGAACCGCAATGGAGGAAAACAAGCTAAGTGCGAACGACATAGCATAGAAACCTTTTTCACTCCTGTCGAGGGTGGCGTTCCATAGGCCGACGGTCAGCAATAGAATGGACAAGAGGGTACTGAACCAGGCCAGCCCATAGTAAATATTGGTCACGGGAATGCCTTCCAGCTGGTCGCGCACGGCCTTTTGTACCGACACGGCGGAGAACAGGCCGAACATCAATACGGTGAAGTAATATCCCTTTTCATTCAGTTGCATGTCAGCGTTCCAGAGGCCGATATTAAAGGCGATCATACCAATAAACAAAGCGGCCCAGGAGGCGGCGACGAAGGCGGCGGATGGCTGTTGAATCTGTTTCTGTTCCATATAGGTTTAATTATGGAAACAAAGCTATCACCGGGCGGCGGCAACTTTTTTGACATTAGTCAAATCCGGCTATTACAATTGTTAAAACCGGCTGCGCACGCGGCTTAAGGTTTCCTGGGAAATGCCCAGGTAGGAGGCAATATAACCTAATGGCGCTTTTTCGAGGATGTGCGGCGCGTCATTCAGCAGCTGCTCGTACCGCTCCGCCGCCGTTTTAAAATGGGCATTCACAAAACGTTCTTCCAGGCGGATGTAATACTTTTCATAAGCGATGCGCACCAGCCGTTCCAGCTCGCGATGCTCGTCCATCAACGCACTTAAAGCTTCTTTCGAGATGCCCCATAACACGGCGCCTTCCATCAGCTGAATGTTTTCAACCGTAGGTTGACCGGTTATAAAGCTATGGAACGAAGTTACGAAGTCGTTCTCGAACCCAAACCAATGCGTAACTTCTTTGCCTTCGAGGTTGTAATAACCACGGAGACTGCCGGCTTCGACAAAGTATAGGTGACGACAAACGCGTCCTTCGGTGATGAGCATTTCGTTTTTGGGCAGCACCACTTGGGTGACGGCGGCCTGCAGGGCGTTACTGGCTTCTTCGCCGATGTGATGGATGTTCGTAAGTTGTTCCAGCAGCTGTTTCATGCTGTAAAATAATACAGATTTGCTTATTGGGGCAAGGATAGCAGCGATTCATCGGCTTGCACCAATATGCGCTGATAATACGGCGCGTGCTCATCTATGGCAGCCAGCAGGCCAAGGTAGCGGATTTTATGCATATCGGCTAATAACGCGGGGTGCTGCATTTTGCGTAGCAATGGTTCAAAATCATTTACCGCCAATGGTTTACCAGCAGTCCGTTCCAGCAAATCCATGAAGTGCTCGGCTTCCAGCTGCGCTTCTGTAAACAGGAAACCGCCGGCTAACAGTGGCTTACAACATGCGTCGAAATAATCATAGAAAGCGGGGTATTCGCTGATGTGCTGCCTGTTTCGCAAAAGCGCCCACGCCATCACGGTGCGGTAAATGTCTTCCGGCTGATAGGTCTTGGCCAGCTCATAATATACCGAACTCCAGGTAGGCTCCCAACTGTTTACCCGCGCGCCGTTCTTTATGCCGAGCCAGCGCATCCATCCTACATCGCCGGAGCGTTGCTGCGTTTTTTGTGCGGAGGAATGAACAGCGCCGAAGCCCTGGGTAAGAATAAGATCAGGTTTGATGGCGTTCACCAGGCTAGTCATCTCGTCGAAGGGGGCAATCGTATCGTGCCGGCTGCCTATCATATGCATCGTTTTAGCTTGATGCTGCAACGTAACCTGTACCAACGAGCCGCCCGTCCTTACCGGCTGCCATTCGCCGAATACCGGCGGCACCCGCTTTGGGCTATTTTCCACCTGGCGGATGATTCCGGCAGCAACGGTCCTACAGAGACACCATGCGAACTGCCCGCCTGTACAAACACGCGGTCATACTTTTCCAGCTGCTGTTTTAGTACGGCAATTAATTGGGCATCGCGTGCGTACTGTACGGTGTGAAATATGCTTAAGAAACGTGGCGACTCATGATTTTTCCACAATTGCCTGGCGAAGTCTTTGCCGGATTTTTCCACCAACCGCTCACCGAAGAAGGACTGGTAGGCCTTTCTGAAATAAGCCATTTCCTTTTGTTCCGGCGTAAACGTCCAGCCGCCGGCTTCCATATTATTCACCTGTTCGCGGTAGTATTCTTCAAACTCCTGGATATCCAACTGCGCAAACAATCCATTCTGAAAAGCGACCATCGTCACCATCAACTCATCCGGTTTAAAAGAAGACAACGCGCAGTAGTAAGGCATGTTCCAAGAAAAGTCCCAGGTATACACCGGTATCTGCTTCGTATAGCCAATATAGCGGCAGAAGCCCGCATCCAGTAAATTGCCGGCGGCCTCGCGGGCAGTGGCGGCGATGGGCTGCAATCGCTCCACGAGTATTACTTCGGGTTTGAACTTTTCGACTTGCTCCTTTATTTGGGAAAACATCGGGTTATCGGGATCATTGATGTGCCAGGTGCCCATCAGCACCACTTCTTTCTATTTACCTTTGAACCGCCGGATGCCGATGTCTTCAGACGTCTCTTTACGATCTGCCCAATGTCGTTTTAATGACTGATACATCGCCGTCGGCTCCGGGCATTGGGCATGAGCAAACAGACAGGCCAACAAACTGATAAACGAACCTATTATTTTCTTCATCTTGATAAGGGATAACTATCACGAATATATACTTTTAGCCTCACATTTCAGTACTACTACGGAAGCGCCGATCAACCCACCACTATAACTTTGCTACCCGGAAATCATTCTTAAAAACACAACCCCACACTGTAACATGAAAAGTATATCCGCGTACCTGGTGGCCGCATTGCTCACGTTTACCGCCTGCTCGAAGCCGGACAGCGAATCAGATCCCAACCCCATTCCCGGTACGGGCAAGGTGACCGAAGCTGGCGCGCCCGACGAAGACACAAAGGCCGAAAAAGTCATCGGCACTGCGGGCGGAACGCTTACCAGCAATGACGGTGAGATCACGATCGACATCCCCGCCGGCGCATTGGCGGCCAATCAAACTGTAAGCATTCAACGCATCACCAATAAAAACCCAATGGGTTTGCGGAAAGCTTATCGCCTGCTGCCGCATGGTGTTCAGTTCACCAAGCCTGTAAATATTACTTTCGATTACTCGGATGAAGATATTACCGGCACCATCCCCGAGGCACTGGGCATTGCTTACCAGGACGACAAAGGCATCTGGCAGGCAATCGGCAGTACTACATTGGACAAAGACGAACAGACGATCTCGGTAAAAACGACGCACTTCTCCGATTGGTCTTTTTTTGAAAGCTTTGTTATGAAAGCCTCTGCAACCTTTGTTGATCCCGGTACTACGGTGCAACTGGAAATTGAATCTGACGCCAATATTATGGGACCGCTTCAAAATGATGAACGCCCGATCGGCGAACGGCATTCCATGTCGGCCGAATTTGTTAAAGGCTGGAAACTGGCTGGCGCGGGCACACTCACGCCTAACAAGGAGAAAGCCACTTACAAGGCACCTGCTACTGTACCGACCGCACCTAACCCGGTAGCCGTATCTGCCGAAATAAAACTCAACAAGCCCGGTCTTTTCCTTGTACTTACGCATATCACAATTGCTGATGACGGAGAAATTTCTGTACGCGTAAACGGCGGCGCATGGATCACGCAGAAAGCAACGGCTGCTACTAAATTCGGTGACAACTATTACGGCGTGGCCGATGGAGATGGTGATGAAACGGGCCGTTACATTTTTATCCGCTGGACGGGCGGCGTAGGCACTACACCTTTTAAATCTCCCAAAGTGAATTACGGCACACATTCTCACTACCAGGTGAATGGCAACACTTACATTTGCTCTTATGTACAGGGAGAGGAACTGGTAGCCAGCGGTGGTGGCGTAACCATTACCAGCATGGGTGAAAAAGGTGGTTTCATTGAAGGTACAGCCGATATCAACCCGGCAGGTTATGGCCCTAAAATGGAGCCGGTAGCACGTGTAGAAGCGAAGTTTAAAGTACGCAGGTATTGGTAGGCAACACGTAATTATCATATAAAAGGCGGCATCTCATAGATCAACGCGACGCTTCATTTCTTTTATCGTCGCCATAGCAACTGCTGCAGCCACAAAAGCAAAGGGCGCCTCATGCATGATGAGACGCCCTTTTTGTTTTTTCTTGGGGTATGATCAACCTGGGATCACTTTCAAATAATGGGAGCTATTTGTGTCTAGTCAATTAAGTCCAGTTCTTTCAGCATCGCTGCCGCTTCTATCGCCATTGCGCCGCTCAGTTGGGTACTCAGGTCGGTGGTGGTGGCAATCGCGTTCCATTTGGAGTTGAAGATCACTGCCGGACGGGAAGTACCCTGTAACCAAAGCGTTTCCGCATTGATCCGCAGGAAGTTCGCGAACTTGGTTTTATCGGCAGCGCTCAGGTTACCATCGGTGATCAGCAGCAGCAGGTTACGAACCAGGATGCCTTTGAACAGGCCACCGTCTCCACCGCCTTCATCTTTCATGATGTTGCCGGATGTAAAGTCGCCTGTTAGTGAATTATTGGCTGTTCTCAATGCGTCGTTCATGTACACTACATCGCCGGTAAGTTTATACAACTCAACACCCGCACCGATGTGTACACCCTGGTTGTAAGTGAACTTCCAGGCTTTGTTGGTGCCCGTGCCGTCCAGTCCATCCCAAACCAAACCAGTTACAGGATCTACGAGGTTCACTTTCTGCCATTGGTAGATTTTCTTTGCCCAGTCCAGGTCAGCGGGGTCGCGGTTCAGCTGGTACATACGTGAAGCGATGATGCTTGCAGGCGCATTGGCCGGGGTGTTTTTGTTTGCCCGGTCTTTGTTCCAGTAGATACCGCCACCCCATCTATCATCCCATCCGCCTTTAATGTCGTTCCAGAGCAATTGAGCGGTGGTTTTGTAATTGTTGTCGCTGGTTACTTCGTACGCACGGATGCAGGCCAGGGCCATCCATTCCATATCATCATAAAAATGATTGATATAGGTGTTGCCATTCTGCGTTCTCATGCCAGCCAGCAAATCGTCCATCCGTTGTTTGATCTGCGGATCGTTGTTCTTGCGGATGTAAGCGTCTATCAGCACGTCCAGTGCATGGGCATTACGCCAGTAGTGAAAGGTTGTTTTGCCTGCATTGTTCTCGTTATAGTACTTACCCGATGCATTGTAAAAGTTAGCGATCAGGGAATTGTATGACGAATCGGCAATCAGTGGCCAGTTATAAACGTAAGTCTCTTTACCGGCGCCCGGGCCCGGACCGTCATCCACCGGCTCCTTTAAACAGGAGCTGAAGGAAACGGCGGCCAGCATGGCAACGGATATTTGTTTCAGGTATTTGTGCATAGCCGTTTATTTTACGATGATTTCATGTGTGTAATTCTTGTCTGCCTTGAAGTACACGTTTACGTCATTAGGCTTCGTATCTACCGCCGCTTTAAATTTAAAGGAGTTCTGCCAGCGATCGTTTGATACAGAACGGAGTTCCCAGAAAGAAAGCGCTGTAGCATCTGTAGGACGTTGGTTGTCCGCATTGGCGCTACCCCACCATTCTTCACCAGGCGTACCATTGTTCACCACGTTCATACGCAGTTTGTAACGCTCGTCACGCCCCCATGACTCCTGGCGGAATGTGATTACCTGGTTAGTAATGCTCCAGGTACCGTTGCCCACGTAAGGAATTTCGAACAGGAATTTGTTATCCGGTGCAAACCACAGACCAATTGTTCCCAGTTCGGTAGCTGTAGCAGTGGCATTGTTAAAGTCCAGGCGGATGCGGTACACTTTAGTACCGGTCTGCGTGTTCTCTCCACCTTCTTTCAGCAGACCAGCGTCCATGGAGAAGTAGTTTGGCGTACCGGTGTTACGGTCAGCAAAGCGGTATTTACCGTCTTTCAAACGCGTGTAGACCTCGAACACACCAGCGGTAGTCGCTTTCATTTTCAGCGCGCTGCCTAAAGTAGCGCCAACCTCTGTTGCATCACCGGTGAGGAATACATCCACCGGAATTTCTGCAAAACCGTTCGGCCTTTCCACTTCAATTGTGCGGGTTTCTTTTGCCTGCTGGATGTTGAAGCCTTTAGATGCATTTACTGTCCATTTGATTTTGCCGGTACCCAGTGCTGCAATACCTGCTTTGCCCGCCAGGCTGTTCAGGTCTTTGTGCGAAAGGGTGAGTTTATTCTGGATACCACCACCGTCGGAAGCCATCTTACCGATCGGGTTAGAGAAGTCGCCGTCTGTTTTATCGAATACTACTTCGTACAGTACGAGCGAGCCGTCCTGTGCGCGAGCCTGGTCCCATTCGAAAGAAAGGGCGGCGCTGGTCGCAGGCTGCAGTTTGGTGAATTTATCGTTTACAGGTGCCGTGAGTCTTTCCACGGGTTCCATGTTTACATTCAGTTCGTAGTCATCTTTACAACCGGTCACAATAGCGGCCAGGCATAATGTTAAAGCAGTGATATATTTTTTCATAACCGAGATAATTTAAGGTAGATGGATTATTGCCAATCGTCGTTTTGGCCAAGGTTTTTGTTCTGATCGCGTTCGAAAGTAGGTACAGGCCACAGGTAGTGCTTCGGATCGATGAACCGGCGCGTTTCTACGATGATGTAACCTTTATCGTCTTTGTTAAACGCACCTGAAGTCACTTTAATACCGCGAACAGGCTTGTTCAACACGGTAGCAGCGATCTTCCAGCGACGGATGTCGAATGCGCGGGTGCCTTCAAATGCCAGTTCAGCTCTTCTCTCCCTTTTCACAATGTCCAGCAGTTGCGCCTGGGTAGCCGCAGCAGGAAACTCTGTAGCAGCAGCATCGGTAAACTTGGCACGGATGCGCAGTGCCCGGATGGTCCTGTCCCAGGTGTTTTTATCCATTACCTGTGTTTGAGCCATGGCTTCAGCATACATCAGCAGCACGTCCGCATAACGGATCAGCGGCAGGTTGAGGCCGGAGTTGTAGTTCTGCGCGGTCATATCTGCAAACTTGCGGAAGTAGTAACCAGTTGGTGATGCACCCTGGTCATCCACGCTGTTGGTAGCAGGATTAGAACCTGGCAGCGTGAGGATCGTTTGTGTTTTGCCTTCCATATCTACGAACGTGGAGTTGTGGTAGATGATGGTCTGCGCCAGACGAGGATCCCTGTTAGCATACGGATTGTTCTCATCGTAACCGGAACCGGCTTCGCTGATCGCACGGCCGTTGGTCATAATGTAATCATCCACCAGATCCTGCGTAGGCACCAAAGTAGCCCTCAACAGGGAAACGGTCTGCGGCAGGAAGCTACGCTGCGTGCTGTAAAGACGACCACCGCCGTATTGCAGGTCCAGGATCACTTCATTATTGAACTCGTTGGATACTTTGAACAGATCAGGATAGTTGGCTACCAGCCCGTAAGTACCGTTGGCGGAGTTGCCGAGCAGCAGCTCACACTCTTTCTTCACCTCTGGCCATTCGCCGGTAAACATGCGGATACGGGCAGTTAGCGCAATGGCAGCACCACGGGTAATGCGACCACGGTCTTTTTCCGCATACTCAGTATTCGTTGGCAAATCGGCACGAATCTCGTTCAGCTCTTTAAAGATAAATTCAAGGATGGTCGCTTTGCTCGTGCGGCCAATTGTTTTCGCCTCGTCGATGGTGATCAGGTTGGTGTAGAAAGGCACATCACCAAACCAGTTTACCAGCTGGAAGTAAGAGTACGCGCGGATGAAACGGGCTTCTGCCACGATGCGCTTTTTCAGTGCAGGATCAATTACCGGTACACGATCGATGTTAGTGGTAACGATGTTACACTTACGGATCGCCCTGAAGCGATAGCCCCATTCGTCGTTTACACGTGCATTGGCCTGGTCGTAGCTGCCGCCTGCGATCAGCGACACGCCGTTAAAACCGGTACCGGATACAAATGCATTGTCGCTGAGGGCTTCGTTGCCAAAGAAATGGTAATCGCTCGACATATTCTCATAGCAGCTGGCGAGCGCGTCCAGCGCATCCTGGCTATCTCGCCAGTAAGCTTCGTCGGTGAACTCACGCGTGTTGGGCTGGTCCAGTTTACGGCAGCCGAACAAAAGCGCGGAACAACATATGATCAGAAATACTTTCTTCATAATAATTTATTTATCAGAATTTGATATCCAGTCCAAATGCAAACGTAGCAGCATTCGGATAGTTACGGCCTGCGATCGCGTTGTAGTTGGTCATGTCCAGTTTATCATCGAATTGTGTAAACTCAGGATCAACGCCAATGTCGCGGAAGCGGCGCGGTGTAAACGTCAGCAGGTTCTGGCTGGTAAAGTATACACGTGCGCTTTGCAGTTTCACGGCACCGGTTACTGACTTAGGCAGTGTATAACCCAGTTGCAGGTTCTTTAAACGCAGGTATTTGGTATCAAACATCCAGTAGTTGGAATAAGCAAAGTTGTTCGCATTCGCAGTACCAATGGTCAGGCGCGGATAAGTGGCGTCCGGGTTAGTTGGCGTCCAGCGGTCCAGGTGTTGCACCATGGCGTGGTCTTCGTTGTTGTGGAACGCTTCCACGATATCGCCGCGCAGGTACTGGCTACGTTTGCCCACACCCTGCCAGAACATAGTGAAGTCGAACGCTTTGTAGGTTACGTTGTACGTAAAGCCATACGTGTAACGCGGGAACGGATTACCAAATACATACCGGTCGTCTGCATCAATCACACCATCTTTATTCCTGTCGATATACTTGACGTCACCTGGCTGTACCTGCTGGTTGAAGGCGAATGGTACTCTTGGTGCATTTTTGATATCGTCCAGGTTCTGGTATAAGCCATCTGATTTATAACCAAAGTAAGAAGCGATCGGGAAGCCTTCACGAATGATGTAAGTAAGGTCCGAACCGCGGATAGACTCCTGTCCGAACTTGATCACCCTGTTCAGGTTATCGGAAAGGTTAGCGCTGATGTTGTGGTTAAACTTACCGGTACGGGCGCGGTAGCTTACTGCCAGCTCCCAACCTTTGTTTTCCACTTCACCCACGTTCTGGATCGAAGAGCCGATACCAGCGGTACCAGGTACTACCTGTGCGAGGTAAATGCCGGTGGTGCGTTTATTAAAGAAGTCGTAAGAAACGGTTACTGCATTGTTGAACAGGTCCACATCCACACCATAGTTGCTCATGGTAGAGATCTCCCACTCCAGGTCCTCGTTAAAGGCGGTGAAGTCTGCACCCGGGTTACCCGTATTGTTGAACGGATATTTACCCTGCGACAGGTTCACACGCGCCAGGTAGTTGAATCCACCAATGTTAGAGTTACCCACTTGTCCCCATGAATAGCGGAGTTTCACGTTACCAAAACGGTTCCTGATATCTTCCAGGAATGCTTCGTCCGTTACACGCCAGCCGAGTGAAAAGGCCGGGAAGAACTGCCAGCGGTGGCCGGGAGCCAGTTTGGAAGAACCATCGTAACGCCAGGTAAATTCCGCGAGGTATTTATTGTCGTATACATAGTTCGCCCTGCCGAACAGCGAGTTGAGCGCGTACAGGTTTGGATTTGTGATATCGTTGTAAGTACCGATCCTGTCATAGTTGAAAGTACCATCCGCATTCGGGATGTAACCACCGCCGATAGTCCAGTCATTGTCCAGGTTGGTATTGCCCATGCGGGTAGCACGCATGCCATAGAACTCATTCTGGGCATCGCTACGCACACCTACCTGGCCTTTCACGTAATGTTTGCCAAAAGTATTTTCGTACTCGGCGGTAGCATATACGTTCGTGGTCAGATCTTTATAGGAAGATGCGGAATACTCGTTATACATGGGCGGGTTGGCCGTTGTATAATAAGGTGCATAGCTGTATTTGTTCTGACGGCTGGAGTTCGTGTTGATCGTGTAATTACCGGAAGCATTGAAGTTAATCTTAAAATGCTCGATCGGTGTAATGGTGATATCGATACCACCCAACAGGTTATCGCGATCGGTACGATTGTAACCACCATATTCCAGCTGCGCGAACACGTTGTTACTGTTCAGCGCAGGTACTACATAATTGCCGAGGGAATCTTTGATCTGGTAGATACGGGGCGTACGCATCGCATCGCGGATCAGGAAACCGATATCAGCTCTTTGTTTATTGAAGAAAGACTTGCTGTACGACAGGTTTACGCTGGCTTTCACCCATTTGCTCAGGTCCAGCGACACGTTCGCGCGGGCGTTGTAACGTTTGTAGTTCAGGTCCATATCGTCTGGCAGGTGTTTGTTAGCCAGCATGCTTCCCTGGTCGATGTAACCGAGTGACAACAGGTAGCTGCTGTTTCGGCCACCGCCTGTTACGCTTAAGTTATGGTTTTGCTGCGGCGTGTAATCACGGATCATTTCATCCAGATAACCCGGTTCGGAGCCACGTTGCTTCCAGGCGGCGATGTCGGTTGGCGCATACTGTGGTGTTTTACCAGAGTTCACGAGCGCTTCGTTTTTCAGCGTCATGTACTGCCAGCCTTCCATCTGGCGGGGCAATGCGGTTGGCATCTGCCAGCCGTACATACCGTTGTAACCAACCTGTGGTGGCTGATCTTGTTTACCTCTTTTGGTTGTGATATACACCACACCATTCGCTGCCTGCGAACCGTAGATCGCCGAAGATGCCGCATCTTTCAATACAGAAATGCTTTCTACGTCATACGGGTTCAGGTTCTGCAAACCCTGCGTGCCAGACTGCACACCATCGATGATGATCAGCGGAGCGTTGCCGGTTAAGCTACCCACACCACGAATATTCATCGTCAGCGGAGCACCTGGCTCGGCAGTGTTCTGCTGCAGCGTAAGGTTGGGCGCTGTACCCTGCAATGCCTGGAACATGTTGCTCACCGGCCTGCCTTCGATATCTTTCGAGGAGATAGTGCTGATCGCAGCTGTCACCTGTTGTTTACGCTGGGAGCCGTAAGCGGTGATCACCACCTCGTTCAGTTCTTTGTTGTCGTTACCCATTACTACCGTCAGGTTGGTACGGCCGTTAATGTCGATTTTCGCAGGCGCAAAACCTACAGAAGTACATAACAGCGTACCATTCATTTCGGTGGATGGGATATTGAGGGTAAAGTAACCTTCTTCATTGGTAACAGTACCAAGTGTAGGCTGACTTTGCAGGCGTATGTTTACTCCGGGAATGCCTTCACCGCCATCGCTCACTACCCGACCCTTAACGGTCACGTTCTCCTGCTGTGAGTATGTGGCGGCGGGTACGTTTCCCTGTTTCAGGATAATTTTATCGCTGATCATTTCGAAGCGGATGTCCAGCGGGGAGAGTACCATTTCCAGCACTTCTTCCAGCTTTTTGTCCTTTACGTTCAGGGTAATTTTTTGTACCGCGCTGATGTCGTCGTTCGAGAAAACGAAGACGTAAGGCGTTTGTTGTTCAATCTTTTCCAGTATCTCGGCCAGCCGGGCGTTTTTCACCTGGAGGCTGATACGTTTTTCAAGTGGCTTGCGGGTGTCTCTTTCCTGTTGCTGAGGAGCCTTACCGCGAATAGTATTGGCGGCATAGGTGTTCTGCGCCTTCAGTTCGGCCACGCCCAGTGTAAGCAGGCAGGCCATAAACGTGGAACACAACGAACGGAAAAGCCCCATGATCGGTAGCGGTCTTTTCATAACGTTTTTACAGTTGAATTTTAATTTGCGTTTAGTTTCTCTGTTGAAATGTAATTGGTGTTGACTTTATACTCATCTATTGTGGTAACATATTATTCACTGATTAATACCAGACTGTCTGTAATACTGTACCGGAAAGGCTTTGACCGGGCGAGGTAATACAGGATGTCCTGCAGACTGTTATCCTTAAATGAACCGGTTAGTCTGAAGCTGCGCGGTTCTTCCGATTCGAACTTCACTGTTTTGCCAAATGTTCGTTCTAATTCCAGGCAGATATCTTCGAGGGCTACGTCCTTGAACACCAGGCGGCCTTCTGTCCAGGCTTTTTCATCTTCGGCGGATGTTACTTCTTTGGTAAGATCGCCGCTTTGCTGTCGGTAGGTTACTTTTTCATCCGGCGTTATCAGGATCGTATCCGGCAGCCCGTCCGCACTACCATACCGTGGTATAAAGGCCACTTTGCCCGTAGTAACAGAGGTTTGCACCGGTTCGTTCTCATACGCACGCACGTTAAACGAAGTGCCTAACACTTTTACAATACCCTGCGACAGGTGTACAACAAAGGGCCTGTCTGCCCCGGGTGCGACATTAAAAAAGGCCTCACCGGTGAGGTATACTTCACGGCTATTTTTGCCAAACACCGGTGGATATTGGAGTTTGCTATCTGCATTCAGCCATACTTTACTACCGTCCGCCAGTTCGATCACCGCGCGGGTAGCTTTACCATTCTGGCGACTCAACCAGTTCACCGTGTCCGATGGTGCATTAAGCGCCAGTTCGTTGCGCACATGGGCACGTGGCCACATCATCACCGCCGTTACCAGCACACCGGCCACCAGGGCGGCCGCTGCCATCCATTTCCAGCGAAGTTTGCGAACAGGTGTTTCTTCCCGGCCGGCGCGAATTTTCAGCAAGGTGCGTTCCAGCGCCTGCTCGGTGTTGGCAGCAGAATGTACCGAGGATGCCGTAAAATATTGCTGCAATAACTGGAACCTGGCCCGCAAGTCGGCGTCGTTCCGCAACAGCTCGTCCAGCTCGCGCAATTCCTCCGCAGTGGCTTGTCCTGCCAGCTTCCTGGCAACCAGTGAAATGAATTGTTCTTCGTTCATCATATAATTTGAGCGCTGTTGTCCGTAATAGGACAGGCAGAAAAGAGAAATTACTTACAAAGGCTAAAAAAAAGTTTATACCCAGCATTGTGCGAGTGCCAGCAGTAGTATAATTGGTGGATTCGTTTTGCGGGAGCGGGTATTTAGTAACGGTGCCACGGCTTCGTTCAACCGGCGGATGGCCCGGAACAACTGGGTTTCTACCGTGCGTGGAGAAATATTTAAGATGGCTGCCACGTCCTTATATTTAAACCCGTCTTCTTTGATCAGTTTAAATATGCGGCGGCACTGTTCGGGCAGGCGGTTGATCTCCCCATCCAGCTTCACCTGCATTTCTTTCCACTCCATATCCTTTTCCGGATCAGCCGAGGCGCTGAGCTGGGCCAGGCCACTGTCTATCGGGGTAATGCGGAGGGAAGAATATTGCTCGAGGTAATTAAGCGAGTGATTTTTAACGGCGACGAAGAGGTATACTTCCAGGTTATCCACGTTCATCAGTTCTTCGCGGCGGTTCCATACTTTCACGAATACATCCGACACGATCTCCTCTCCTGCTTCATGTGAGCTGGTGTACTGCACGCAGAACCGGAGCAGCCGGTCGTATAACAGCCTGAACAAAGCCGAAAAGGCCTGCTCATCTCCATAGCGTGCAATCTGAATCTGCAATTCCCTGATATGATCCGAATGGCTGGAACTCATCGCATTTATACTCTCTTTCACGTGGTTAAGTATAGGCAAACGGAATATTGGCC
Organism: Chitinophaga horti; assembly: GCF_022867795.2. Classification (NCBI taxonomy): domain Bacteria; kingdom Pseudomonadati; phylum Bacteroidota; class Chitinophagia; order Chitinophagales; family Chitinophagaceae; genus Chitinophaga; species Chitinophaga horti. Next base: position 4,107,820 of record NZ_CP107006.1, read on the forward strand.
GCGTCCGCACTTAGGACAGCGAAAATGGGGAAATTACTTACACCGCAAAAAAGTTTTTTTTGAATGGCAGGCTAAAAACGAGCCGTTAGCAGGGTTAAGGATGAGTGCAAATATTTAATTATCAGCTATAAATAAATAGCTGGATAAGTTATACTGCTAAAAAGCACATACACATTGCTACTGGTTTGACAATCGATTGAGACCAGGATCATCCATATAATTTCTCTAAAAGGCACGCGTTCACCGGATTCGATGAACGCGTGCCGAAATGTTAGCCGGCTATTTACCAGCGCGAACCTGTTCCACCAACCGGAACACCGCACTTGCCGGCACCGCCAGGGTGCTGGTACGGCTGTAGCGTGCAATATTAATTCCTTTGAAATGTCCGTTCACATCAAACACCGGTCCGCCGCAAGCTTCCGGCTGCAGGATGGCGTCGTGCGCAAACACGGGATCGAGGCCGTCACGGCGATGGCTTTTACCACCGGGAAACGATTCCGCCGGGTGACCAGAAGCTGGTTGTGCCGCCTTTTCGGTGAGTACGATACGGCTGCTGAAGGTGCTGTCGTTTCGTTCTACCGCAACGGTGAGCGTATCACCGGGCCAGTATCGCTGCAACTCGTTGCCATAGTTTTCGGGCTTATCCATCACCACCTGGTTGATCGACACGATCCTGTCTCCCACTTGCAATCCGGCCAAAGCCGCCGGTGAATTAGCACGTATGAAGCTAATCTTCACAGCACCAGGTTTATAAGGCACGGATGCGCCGAAGAAGCCGGCGCTCAACACTCTTGGCAGACTAAACGCCTGGTTGCTGGCAACACTCATCACACCGGCTTGTTCTGCGCGGGGAGAAATGAGGAGCTGACCGATACCGGCTGCCGGTTCACCAGTGTTTATTTTCACGCCACCTTTAACCGGCGTTTGCATTTGCAGCAACACGAGGTCTGTCAGTTTATCGCGGCGAAGCACTTTCGCGTCCAGCTTACGTTTATTGTAAAACACTTCGGGCGTATCGCTTACCTGTGAGCTTTTGCTGACGATGTAACCGCCCTCCAAAATAGCACCCTGTGCTTTTCCTTTGCTACTGCTGATGGATACACAGGACTGACTTAGTTTCGCATCCACCGAAGTAAATGCGCCTTTTAACTGCGGCCATGGCTGGATATCTGCGGCCTGTTTGTCCGCATCTACCTTATCTTCCAACGTGGGGAAAGCATTGAATTTCTTTGCTTCTTTCAGCGCGGTGAAGTATTTGCGATACAAATCAACCGGTATCTCGAAGTTAAACTCCTCTGTGTTCCATATCGCACTGTGCAAACCAATTACGCGGCCCAGCATGTCAAATAAAGGACCGCCAGAGTCGCCGGGTTCCATAATGCAGGTAGACTGTATAAAACCTTTTTCGTTGTGCAGGGTAACGATGTGACCAAAACGCAAGGTCGGCAACGGCTGGTTCAGGCTTTCGGGATAAGCGATGCTTACACAGGGCACGCCTTCCTTTAATGAAGATGAGTACCCGATTTCCGCGAAAGGCCATACACCGGGTGTAACGATCTTCATCATCGACACGTCGGGCACAGTGCGATCATCTGCCATCTCGATTTTACCCAGCGCCTGCGCGATCGCCTGTTTCCCATCGGGGAACATCACGAGGTACGTTTGTCCGGGTGTGGTCGTATGAGCGGCGGTAAAAATGTAACCATCGGCGCTCACCACCACGCCGCTGAACTGGGCGCTCATCTGCTGGCGGGTAGTTGTATCGAAACCCCACATCCGCACGCTGGCCGGGTATGCTTTTTCCAGCACCGTGGCCATGGCGGCATCATATCTCTTTACATCGAATTGTTGGCAATAGGCGGAGGCTGTCAGCAATAACATGCTAAGCCATAATAATCCGGATCGTTTCATGTACGGGCTTAGTTAGCGAATACTTCTTTCAGTTTCTCGTTCAGCTTTTCGCCTCTTACATTGTCGGCAATGATTTTACCGTCTTTGTCGATCAGGTAGCAGGCGGGTACGCCACGCACACCGTACAGGCGGCCTACTTCATTGCTCCAGCCTTTCAGGTCGGATACATGCAACCATGGTAAACCATCGTCTTCGATCGCTTTCAGCCACAAGCTTTTATCCGAGTCCAGTGAAACGGAGAGGATCTCGAAACCCTTGTCTTTATAAATCTTGTATTGTTTCAGCATGTTCGGGTTCTCGGCGCGGCAAGGGCTGCACCAGCTGGCCCAGAAGTCGAGCAGCACTACTTTACCTTTCAGGCTGGCGAGTGATAAAGGTTTGCCGTTCAGATCATTCTGTGTAAAGGCTGGCGCAGGCTGACCCACTTCTGTAAGTTTAACAGAAGCCAGGCGTTGCTTTAATTCGCGGCCCATGTCTGTATCTTTCAGTTTAGGCGACAGCGCATTGTACAAAGGCGTCATTACCGCTACGTCAGGCTTCATACCGCCTGTTTCGGAGAGTGCCACTAAAGCGAAGTAAGAGTTCGGATTGTTTTTCGCAAACTCCAGTTGCTTTTCGGAACGTTTTTTACGCAGGTTCTCCTGCTTTGCGTTCAGTGCGGCCATAAACTCGTTATCGCGCTTGTCTTCGGGCGACGCAGCTGCGTATTCGTCCTGGTACTGCTTGGTGAGCTCCATAATAGAACCACCAATCGCTTTATTGTAAGCGATGTGTTCATCGTATACTTTAGAACCGGTCACCTTTGCGTTCGACAAAGAATCTTTGGAGGAGAACTTTATATTTTCTTCTCCAAAATAGAAATAGATAACGTCGGCACCCGGCGAGTAAATAGAGAACGGTTTGCCTTTGCCTTCGTGGTCGAGCGACATACGTGCGCCGGCGCGCCCGGTAAGCTTGCCGGAAAAAGTAAACTTACCGTTTACAACAACGGCAGAGTCGGTGTTGCCGCCACCACCATCGCTGGAGTAATCGATATAAACCTTGGCGGGAGCATTCAGGTTGCCGATATTACCTGTAAGCGTGAATTTGCCTGATTGGGCAGAAGCGAGTGCGGGCACAAGCATGGTTGCCATTAAGATGCGTGTCATCATGCTGATGATTAGTTTTCTGATTGATGAAAGATTAAGTTGGCTATACGGCGGCAAAAATTCACCGGCTCATAAAGATAACAAAGGGAAAGATCCACACCTGTTAACATAACCTAAAGGAGATTTCCCCAAAAAACTTATCGCCGTTCATCATAAAAAAAGACCGGCCATGACGACCGGTCCCGAAAACTTTAGAGGAACATGCCGCCCGAGGCCTCCAGGCGCTGGGCTGTTACCCATTTGGCGTCGTCGCTGCAGAGAAAGGCGACCACATTGCCGATATCGTCCGGCAATCCTACCCGGCCTAAGGCGGTTTGAGAAGCGATGTGCGCATTCACCTGCTGGTTATCGCGCACCACACCACCGCCGAAATCTGTCTCTATCGCGCCCGGAGCGATCACGTTTGCCCTGATCTTACGGTCGCCCAGTTCCTTGGCCAGGTAACGTGTTAACGTTTCGATGGCGCCTTTCATGGAGGCGTAGGCCGCATATCCAGGCAGGCTGAAACGGGCCAGACCCGTAGAAACGTTCACGATCGCGCCGCCGTCTTCCATTACCGGCAACAACTTCTGGGTAAGAAAAAACACCCCTTTAAACTGGATATTCACCAGGGTATCGAACATCTCCTCGGTCGTTTCCATAAAGGAGGCATGGATGCCGATACCTGCGTTATTTACCAGGTATTGAAAGTTCGCCGAACCGAATGTATCGTTCAGCGTGGCTTTAAAGCTGGCTGCGAAGGCGTCGAAAGACTTCACCTCGGCTACGTTTAGCTGTAATGCCGCAGCTTTGCGGCCCCGGCTGCGAATGTCGGCTACCACGGCTTCGGCTTCTTCCTTTTTGCTATTGTACGTAATCACTACATCTACCCCAGTCGCCGCAAGGCTTAAAGCCATCTCTTTTCCCAATCCCCGGCTGCCGCCAGTTACCAGTGCAATCTTATTTACTGCCATATGTTTCGTTTTTGTTGATGCAAAACTAGACCGCCCGTCCGCCAAAAAATGGTGATAGTTTAAGTATTTTGAAACTGCATGTTTCAGCACCACGGAGACAATAATTGCGGCTTTATACAGGATTTCGTGTCAAAAACTGCGCCTTTTTGCGTTTTTGGATAAAATAAAGTATGTTTGTAAACAGCCAAAATCAGTTACGGTTATGCTTAAAAAGGAGCGGCAATCATTTATACTGCACCAGGTAAACCTGCACAATAAAGTTTTATCGGTCGACCTCAGCCAACAGATGAGCGTGTCGGAGGATACCATCCGGCGCGACCTGAACGAAATGGCGAAGCAGGGCAAACTGATAAAGGCCCACGGCGGCGCGCTGTCAAAGTCGTTCCATCTTTCTATCGCCTCAGACCATGTGTATGCGCTGGACAGCAAGAAACGTATTGCCACAAAAGCCTGCAAACTGATCAAAGACGGCATGTTCATCCTCACCTCGGGAGGCACCACTATTATAGAACTCGCCAAATCATTGCCGCCGGAGTTAACGGCCACGTTTATTACCGTTAGTGTGCCCGCCGCTTACGAGTACATTCATCATCCTAATATAGAAGTCATTTTCATCGGCGATAAGATCTCCAAAAACTCGCAGATCGCGATTGGCGGCAGCGTGGTTTCGCGCATTAAAAGCATACGGGCCGACCTCTGCTTCCTGGGCACCAACGCCATCGATATCAATAATGGTCTGACCGACAATGACTGGGAAGTGGTAGAAGTGAAAAAAGCCATGCTGGAATCGTCGGACCGGGTAGCTTCGCTGGCCATCAGTGAAAAACTGAATACGGCGCAGCGGATCAAAGTGTGCGAGATATCGGGGATTCATACGCTGGTAACGGAACTTAACCCGGAAGAGGAGGTGCTGCAGCCTTACGCAGCAGCCGGGTTAACGGTGATATAAGCATAACATTTCCACGTAAGGAACGTTCCTTTAATAATCTGCTATATTTACAGGCAAGAGCCAAACTTAAATAACTAAGATCCATGATGTCACCAGTGTTGCTATTCTCACTCGTTATCGTTTACTTTCTATTGTTACTGGTCGTAGCCTGGTTTACTTCCCGCAATGCTACCAACGATTCTTTTTTTATCGGCAACCGCGGCTCCAACTGGATGCTGGTGGCTTTCGGCATGATCGGCACCTCACTGAGCGGCGTAACGTTTGTGAGTGTGCCCGGCACGGTGGGCATCGAATCGTTCTCTTATTTCCAGATCATTATCGGTAACCTGATAGGATACGCCGTGGTGGCCTATGTACTACTGCCGGTCTATTACCGGATGAACCTCACTTCCATCTATAACTATTTACAGAACCGGCTCGGCTTTGCCTCTTATAAGGCCGGCGCTTCGTTTTTTATACTCTCCCGCATATTGGGCGCCACCGCGCGTTTGTACCTGGTGGTGAACATCCTGCATGCCACCATCCTCCAAAACTTTAACCTGCCTTTTTGGGTAGGCGCTTTGGTGATATTGTTGATGATCTTATTATACACGTTCGAAGGCGGTGTGAAAACCATCGTATGGACCGACACCCTGCAGACTGCCTGTATGCTCATCGGCCTGCTGGTTTGCGTGTGGTACATTCTTTCCCGGCTGGACATGGGGCTCATGGAGGGTGTGCAGGCATTATCCGATAAAGGTTATTCGAACATCTTCGTAACCGATCCCGCCAGCAAGTTTTTCTTCCTGAAACAGATTGTGGCGGGCGCATTTATCTCCATCACCATGACCGGTATGGACCAGGAAATGATGCAGAAGAACATCAGTGTGAAAACCCTGAAGGATTCGCAGAAAAACATGATGACGTTCGCGGTAATATTTATGGGCGTGGTACTGTTGTTCCTCTTCCTCGGCGGATTGCTGCACTTATTTGCGGAATCGGCCCCAATGAAAGCGGCGCTGGCCAACGTTAAAGGTGATGCATTGTTCCCTACGATTGCGCTACAACATATGCCTGCGGCCATCTCTGTTATCTTTATTATCGCACTCATTTCCGCCCTGTTCCCCAGTGCAGATGGTGCCATCACTGCCCTTACTTCTTCCTTTTGTATCGACATCCTGGGCATTCAACGAAACCCGGCGCTTGACGATAAACAGAAAAAGAGGACCCGGCAAATCGTACATCTTGGCTTTGCCGCACTGTTCCTGTTATTCGTGATGGGTTTTAAATGGATGAACAATCCGAGCATGATCGGGTTAATATTAAAGATTGCAGGCTACACGTACGGACCACTGCTCGGGTTGTTCGCCTTCGGCATCCTGACCAAAAGGACCGTGCAGGACAAACTTGTTCCGGTAGTTGTAATCGTATCCCCCATCCTTTGTTTTATTTTAGATAAATACCAGAAACAGTTATTCGGCGATTTCCAGATCGGGCTGGAGCTGTTGTTTATCAACGGGCTTATTACCTTCCTTGGGTTGATGCTGATACCCGGAAAACCACAGGAGCTGTCATTAAAAGGAAACTGAAACAGGTGAACATGAAACAACAATTTGTAAAGATAACGGAACAGTCATCCCCCTACCATCATCTGGAAAAAATGAGCGTAGGCGAATTGCTGACGAACATTAATAACGAAGATGCGGGCGTACCCGGTGCTGTAAAAAATGCCATTCCGGCGATAGAAGCCTTTGTATTAGCAGCCGCAGATAAAATGCTCGCCGGCGGCCGGCTCTTCTACCTCGGCGCTGGCACCAGTGGCCGCCTCGGTATACTCGATGCTTCTGAATGTCCGCCCACTTACGGCGTACCCTTCGACCTGGTAATCGGTATGATTGCGGGCGGCGACAAGGCCATCCGCAGGGCCGTGGAAAACGCGGAAGATGATACCCAGCAGGGCTGGAAAGACTTGCAGCAATGGAACATTACCGATAAAGACGTGGTGATAGGCATCGCGGCCAGCGGCACCACGCCTTACGTGATCGGCGCGTTGAAAACCTGTCGCGAGCAGGGTATTCTGACGGGCAGCATTTCCTGTAACCCCGGCAGCCCGGTGAGCGAAGTGGCCGACTATCCCATCGAAGTAGTAGTTGGGCCTGAGTTTGTAACCGGCAGTACCCGTATGAAAAGCGGCACCGCCCAAAAACTCGTTTTGAATATGATCTCTACCTCGTTGATGATACAGCTGGGCAGAGTGGAAGATAACAAGATGGTGAACATGCAACTCACCAACGAAAAGCTGGTAGACCGCGGCATCAAGATGTTGATGGAAAAAGCTGCGATCAGTGATTACGAGCAGGCGAAGACACTGCTGCTGCAACACGGCTCCGTGAAGAACGCGTTGAACGCTATCGGCGCCTGATAAAAGAAAGGACATGAACAAGGAGCAACTGGATAAAGTATTTGCAGAACTGGCACAACAACTGTCGGGCGACCTGTATTACAGCAACGACTCGCTTCACCGCACCGTATTAATGGCTTACGCCACCGATGCATCCGTATACCAGGAACATCCGCTGGGCGTAGCGCTTCCTAAAAACAAGCAGGACATCAGCCTGCTGATCAAAGCCAGCCAGCAACATAACATTCCCCTTATTCCCCGTACGGCCGGCACTTCCCTGGCCGGACAAGTAGTAGGACAGGGATTAGTGGTGGATGTGAGCCGCTACATGAACAAACTGCTCGAAGTGAACGTGGCCGAAAAATGGGTACGCGTAGAACCGGGCGTGGAGCGCGATGTACTGAACGAACTGTTACTCCCCCATAAATTATTCTTCGGTCCGGAAACGTCTACCTCCAACCGTGCGATGATCGGCGGCATGATCGGCAACAACTCGTGCGGCCTGCACTCCATGGTATGGGGCGCTACGCGTGATAATCTTATATCCGTGAACGCCGTTTTAACCAATGGCGAGGAAACCGTGTTTGGCACATTGCAGGCAGACCAGTTTGCACGTAAGCGGGCGCAAACGAACTTTGAAGGACATATTTATCAATCGATCCACAACATATTATCTGATGAAAGTAACCGCCAGGCCATTCATGATGGTTATCCCGCGAAAGCGGTAAGGCGGCGCAATACTGGTTATGCACTGGATGCACTGGCGGACACGCAGCCTTATGGCGGAGAACAACCTTTCAACCTCGCACACCTGATCGCGGGCAGTGAAGGCACCCTCGCATTTATTACCGAAGCCAAATTAAAGCTGCTTGATCTGCCACCCCAGGTAAACGGCCTCGTATGCGTGCATTGCAGCACCTTACGCGAATCGTTGCTGGTAAACCTCGTGGCTGTTAAACATCCCGTTACCGCTTCCGAACTGGTGGATGATGTGATTATGAATTTTACCAAAGATCACCCGGAACACCAGCAGAACCGCTTCTTTATTGAAGGCGATCCTGCAGCGGTCTTGATGGTGGAGTTTATGTGTAACAGCGAAGCCGAACTGGCAGCGCAAACTGGCGCTTTCATCAGCGAGATAAAATCCGCAGGACTCGGTTACGCCTATCCCCTGCTGCGCGGCCCGGAAATTACCAAAGCCTGGAACCTGCGCAAATCGGGCCTGGGCTTACTGCGTAATATTAAAGGAGACGCGCAACCCGTCAACCTCATCGAAGATTGTGCCGTAGCGCCGGAACATTTGCCGGACTATATACAAGACATACAGGAAACGCTGTCTAACCTGAACCTTAAAGCTTCGTACTACGCGCATGCCGGTGCAGGCGAGCTGCACGTGGAGCCGATCATCAACCTGAAAAGTGATGAAGGTAAGATCGTGTTCCGCACCCTACTGGCGAAAACCGCTGCCATTGTTAAAAAATACAAAGGCTCTTTAAGCGGCGAACACGGCGACGGCCGCCTGCGTGGCGAGTTTATCGGTTTTATGCTCGGCGAAAAGTGTTACGAACTTTGTAAACAGGTTAAACTGATATGGGACCCTGCCAGGCTGATGAACCCTGGCAAGATCGTGGATACACCACCGATGGACACCTCGTTCCGATTTAAGAAACTACCCAAAGGCCCAGGCGTTAAAACCCACTTCGACTTCTCGGAGCAGGGCGGCATTCTTTCTTTGGCAGAAAAGTGTTCCGGCTCCGGCGACTGCCGCAAAACCCATTTTGCCGGCGGCACCATGTGCCCCAGTTACATGGCTACCCGGTTCGAGAAAGACACCACACGGGCACGCGCCAACGTACTCCGGCAATTCCTATCCGCCGAAAACTCTTCGCAGGCTTTTGACCACGAAGAAATACAGCATGCGATGGACCTGTGCCTTTCCTGCAAAGGCTGTAAGGCAGAGTGCCCATCCAGTGTAGACGTATCGAAACTGAAAGCTGAATACCTGCAACAATACTACGATATTCACGGCACGCCACTCAAAGCCCGCATGATTGGCGAGTTCCCGGCATTGAACAAATTAGCGAGCATTGCCCCCGGGTTATACAATTTCGCATTCGGCAATAAAGCCATTTCGCGACTGTTCAAGGGCATGATGAATATGGCCGATGAGCGGGATGTACCTGCCATGCACGCCTTTACGCTGCGGTCGTGGTACAAAAAGTTCAGGCGGCAACAACACAGCCATCACCTGACATCCAAAGTTTACTTCTTCTGTGATGAGTTCACCAATTATAACGATGTAACCATCGGCATGCGCTGCATAGAACTGCTGACAGCACTGGGTTACGAGGTGATCATCCCCGAACATATTGAAAGCGGTCGCACCCACCTTTCCAAAGGCATGGTGAAACGCGCCAAGTCCATCGCGGCTAAAAACATTTCACTGCTCAGTAGCATTATCGATGATCCGTACCCATTAATTGGCACGGAGCCCTCTGCTATCCTCACTTTCCGCGATGAGTACATCGATCTGTTGACTGGTGAAGAAAAAGCAAAAGCTATTCGGCTCTCTAAAAAAGTGATGCTGTTCGAAGAGTTCATGGCCGCCGAGATGGATTTAGACAACATTCCTAAAGACCGTTTTCATAGTGAGCCGCGGCAGCTGGTTATTCATGGCCACTGTCATCAGAAAGCACTTTCATCTGTGAACTTTGTGCAAAAGGTATTGTCGTGGCCCGCGAACTATGAGGCCACTGTGATCAACTCCGGTTGCTGCGGTATGGCAGGTTCATTTGGGTTTGATAAAGATCATTATGAAACGTCGATGAAGATCGGTGAGCTGGTATTGTTCCCGACCGTTCGTTCACAGGCACCGGAAGTAATCGTAGCCGCCCCTGGCACCAGCTGCCGCCACCAGATCAAGGATGGCACGGGGCGCGAAGCATTACATCCTGCCGAAGTATTGTTCGAAGCACTGGTATCGAAAGATCCGTCGGACTATGCGCGGAAAGGTAGCTTCGCATCGATGGGAGAATAATTTAAGTCAACGCAGCATATGGGCCGCTTCCGTTTGGGGGCGGCAATGCGGCCAGTTCTTTCCAGTTACTCACTTCCGTATGGATGCCCAGCATACCGGCAGCCATGCTATACACATCCGCCGCCGTATGCCCTTCTTTCCGGAAATGTTGTATGGACGTGGCGCCTGCCGATTTCGACAACTTCTCTCCCGCCGCTTCCGTGATAAGTGCATGATGATAGAACGTACTATTCGTGAACCGGCTCCCCGGCAACAGCGTAGCGACAAACAATTGCGCCAGCGTGGAGGGCCACAAATCCCGCCCACGCACAATGAGATCGATGCCGTACAGCGCATCATCCACCAGCGAGGATAGCTGGTAGGCAGGAAAGCCATCCTTCCTGCGGATGACGAAGTATTGCATGTCTGCGGGCAGCGTGGCCTTTAACACACCATTATCATACGTATTCACCGTTAATTCGCGGCTATCCGTAATCAGCCTCCAGCTCACGCCAGGTGTGTCCAACGGAATATTCTTATGGAGGCACGTGCCCGGATACACGCCGTTTACACTTTCCCGGGCTATCTGCGCGCGCGAGCAGTTACAGGCGAAGACGTGCGGCTTCAGCTGTTCCAGCGCCTGTTCGTAGTGCCGCAGGCGGTGCAATTGCGAGTACGATTGTTGAAATTCGCTGGTGCTTCGCGGCCCTTCCGTCCAGGGAATAGCCAGGAAGCGCAGCGTTTCAAAGATATCATCGATGTATTTTTGGTCCGCCCTGTCGCGGTCCATGTCGTCGATGCGGAGTAGTGTTGCGGCATGGTGCCTGTCCGCCAGATCGGCCGTGATAGCGAACGAGAGGATGTTCCCCAGGTGGAGAAACCCGCTGGGCGTGGGTGCTATTCTTGTTTTATGGAAGGCCGATGCGGGGGACATTTTCAAAATTTATGCAAAGATTTGTTTTTTTGAATGAATTAAACATATATTTGCAACCCGGAATTACGGAATGGATCGGTAGTTCAGTCGGTTAGAATGCCGCCCTGTCACGGCGGAGGTCGCGGGTTCGAGTCCCGTCCGGTCCGCGAAAGGAAACAATCAATACTGATTGTTTCCTTTTTTTATGCTTGTAAAAGACTGATTAACAAGCTGTTACTTTTCAAATCACTTGGATGAAAAAGTGTTCCAATTTCCTGATTGATCCGGACGGAAAGATAATGGCGACTACACTTCACGGGGGAGGATCTGTTTAAAAAATGGATTCGATATTTAAGTAAAAGAACAGGTTTTAAACCTTAAACAACTAACAGAGAAAGCTGAGCCAGCCGGCATACTAACCGGTAACGCTCAGCTTTCTATATCTGATGTTACCCACGGCCCCGAACATCGACTTCACCGGTAACTCCTTCCGTAGCGGGCGAACTATTAAAACGCTAACCAACCCCGTCACCGACGGCATTTACCCGCTGTTTTGCCATAGCTATTGCCATATGTAACTTCTGCTTCAATAATTCCTTTGATGGTAATTCAAGAAGATATTGAGCGACATGTATACCGACAGCATCAAGTTCCAACAGCTCCACTAATTCATCATTTTTGTCGGCACAAAGAATTAGCCCGATCGGAGAAAGTTCATGAGATTGTTGTTCATATTTCGCCAGCCACCGAAGGTATAATTCCATCTGGCTCTTATGACTATGTTCAAACTTCCCCATTTTAAGATCTATAGCGACCAAACGCCTTAGTTTGCGGTGATAAAAGAGAAGATCGATATAGTAATCTGTATCGTCGATAGCGATTCTTTTCTGCCTTGCCAGAAATGCGAAATCATTACCTAACTCCAGAATAAATAACTGCAGCTGATATATAATGGCTTGCTCAAGATCGCTCTCATTATATGTATCCCGCAATCCAAGAAAGTCTAGTATATATGGATCTTTGAAAGTCAGATCGGCTGTCATTTCCTTTGTGCTCTGCAATAACTCCAGGTCATTCTTAATTACAAGTTCAGGCTTTTTACTGATGGCAGTACGCTCATACAACATAGAGTTAATTCGCTCCTGTAGCTGTCGGCTGCTCCATCCCTCATTTGAGGACATGGTAAGATAAAATTCTCTCTGAACGTTATTTTTCAGGTAGGAAATTGTTTTTATGTGGGTCCAGCTTAATTGTCTCCGCACTGCGGAGACAATTTGCGCTTCGGTAAAAGTCTCTGCACAGCGGAGACAATGTCTTAATGTTTTTTCATCCCAACCTTTACCAAACGCTTTCTGCAACGATATGGATAATTTCTTCACTATTTCCTTTCCATACCCGGCTCTTTGGTTCCCTAGTACGCAGGTGTTTAACTTACAGCCGATATTCCAATACAGTAACACGAGCTCTGTGTTAACTGTAATCAACACCTTGCGCCTGCTATCATTAATTATCTGAACTATTTCATCAAATAACACTTGCTCTTCTTTTATCAATTCATCCTGCATTTTCAGCGAATTGTATGGTGTATGTAGGGCATCCTGAACGGATACTGTCGAGATGGTTGCGAGAAGGTGTCAGCCTATGCCCGGGTTAGCGCAACACGATTAGCAGACGCGCTAAAAATTATTCAGCATATTAAACACATCCTGCTCCACAAATCCTGTGAACGCACAAAATTCCGCGATCGAAACAAACTGTCGTTTCTGCTTCCCCGTTCTCTCGCGGATCTTTGCCAGCAAACGTTGAGCGGTGCGGAGGTGAATACCGGCAATTGCAGCTGCCTCGCTGGCCGCAATTGCAATTCTTTTACATCGTTTCTCTTTCATTAAATATGGTTATTTTAGGGTAATTATTTACTGCAAACAAAAACAATTAGTTATTAACTCGATACAAGCAAGTCTCGTACAAGACAATTTAACTAACTGTAAATAAAGTACTTATTAGAAAACATTTTTCTCAGTTTGACGCTCGTTTTACCTCTCCCCTCTTCATCACCAACATGTTGATCATTGATAACAGTTTATCTTTTAAAGACTCCAGTGCAGTAGGCTTAAGGTTATAGTACGCCGTATTCAAACTATCGGCGCTCATTTCCTCCTGGCCTATCGTCGCAAAAACGCGGAAGCCGTTTCTATATCCTTTTTTTTATTATTGCTTTTGATAAAACCAGTATCTACCGCCATTCGTAGAAAACAAGCCAGTTCGAGCCCGGTCAGCCCCAGTCTCAGTCTTCCCTGGTCGGTCGGATCCGCGGCGGATGCGAGGTATAACGTCGCATGCTCATATTCGAAGGACTGTATCTGCAACCATTGCAGTAACTGTTTCCTCAGCGGCGGAGCATCATCGTCCGCAGCGTTCCTATCTCCATACCGGGCCATTTCGATCCGGTTGGTAATGATGCGTATCATCCTTCCACGTGCAAGGTCATCTCTTTGCTGCCCCAGCTTTCGGGCAATGCGGTCGCACAGGTACGTTACAAATGCCGGCGTATTCATATTGTGCAATGCCATCAGATCGTGAACATGCCGGCGCTGTAAACATGAAGAATGAGCAGCGTTGTCTATGATAGCATCCAGTACCCCTTCCATGTAAATCGCCTTTCTGTGTGAACAGGCTTTTCCAGCAACAGATGCTTTAACCCAGGTTTCGAGGGTATCCGCCAGGTGTCCCATATCGGCCATCAGCCTGGCCACCTCGCGCCATTTCTCTTGCAGACGCTCCTGGAAGATTAGCTTTTGCACATAAGGCATTGGCAGGTTATCATCGAAATATGGACTGAAGTCATCCCTCATTTCCGTCAAAAGGTTAACAAGTGAATCCGCTACTGCGTGCAGTACCTGCTCCTTTCGGGACGACATATCCATAACAGAGGTTTCGTCGAAATAAGGTGCCAGCCTGTTTGTAAGTTTTATAACACGCCGCTGGTAATATTGCAGCAACAGGGCACCGTGCTTGTCGTCCGCGCTATTCAGCACCGTGTCGGATAATTCATCGAGAAAAGCGCTGCAAGCCTCGTCAACTGCATCACGTACCAATTGTACCTGGTGACGGGGCGAACGAAAAGAACGTTTGAGGTGATCGGGTAAAGATTTAATAACGAGGTTTTCTAAAGCAACAAACGCTTGCTTCATAAGATGGTTTGGATTTTGGTTAATAAAAATGGTGATGGGGCGCTAATTGGAGTCGTGAGCGAATGTATGATTTTTTTGAGAAAAAACAGGCCGCCCACCTTAAGGGGCGGCCCGGTAATCATCACCCTTTATCCACGTCTACGATGGCCATTGAATTATAGCCGTTTCCCCCCACGGGGTAGTACACTCCGTTATCAAGCGAGACGAATTGCACCCCGAATACCAGGAACAACGGTTGATCGCTGTTGGCCGGTAACTGTGCCATCAGTGTCTGTTGTTCGGTTTCGATGACATCCCTTGCCAGCGGCTGGGTTTCATACAATGCTGTAGTTGCCTTACCGGTCTCGAAATCGAGCGCTGTTGCGGCAACCTGCAGCACGTAGTGCGTCGCGCCGGGCGGACCGATGATCGCGATGGCTGGCTTATAAGGCGCGATAGTCACCTTTGCTTCACCGCTCGCCCGGTCGATGACTGCGACGTATGGTGCGAGGATGGCGGTATACAACGGACTGTCTGCATTAAACTGGAAACTGTTCAGCATTTCCAGATCGCCATTCAATACACTTCGCTGGCCGCGCAGGTTTTGCATATCGGACTTCAGCACACGGCGCATCAGGGACATGAGCCTGTTGGAACAACGGGGATCTTTGGTGTTAGCAATGGCGCTATTCAACGCCTCCCTCAACACACGACCTGCATTTGCAGCGGTAGTAAAGTCCGACGCATTCTGGAGCACCGGAACGAACTTAGGATCATTCCGCATTCTCTCCCCATCAATGGGTGATTTTCTCCTGATCTTGAACCCATCTTTTACGCGATGAACTGTTTGGCCACCAAGTGACATTTCAATTTTCGTTTCTTTCATGTAATTTTTCATAATTAATGTTTTTAAAATAACTGATTACGGGATTTCATTGCGTAGGTTAAACCCCATTTACCTTCATCGATTTCCGGATTCGATAGTGCAAATATAGAGCGCCAAAACATCCAAAAATCAGCCACTGTCGCGGATTGGCGCGTTCTGTCGCGAGATGTCGCAACTACCGCTAAATGTCGTAATTGTCGCTAAAAAATGGGGGTGAGAGTTATGTGAAAGTTATCCGAGAGTTATCTGAGAGTTATCTGAGAGTTATGTCCACCCCACCCCCCAACTTGTCCACTTCACGATAAAATACCTCGTCCCCCACCCGCCTCTCCAAGACCTTCGCCTTACAATCATTCACATGAAAAAGATCGTCGATTTACTTCTTCCCTCCATCAATGTGTTAACCCGAAACAGCGATCCACTTGGCGCTGTGAAACAAACTAATGCCGGCGTTTTTAGTGTCAGCTATGCAGCCCGGAGTCTGGGGAACAAAAAATACGACAGCATGCGGTGACTGAAGCCGGCAACCTGCAATCCATAAAATTATGCTTACTTTAACACCTCCATGAAGAGAAGTACTATCAAAATATCTCCGGCTATCATCTGGTCGAGTTCCATTTTACTCGGCCTCCTGTCATCGGTGCCACAACTGGCGGCGCGACACTTTAACCTGGCGGAAGCGGCGGTGAATGCGGGCATTACGGCGGCATTCGCGCTGTTGATGTGGTATTTCAACATATTCGTCCTGCTCCGGCGGCCGCGTAAGCAGCAGCTTTCGTATACCGCACTATTCAGCAGCCTCGCGTTCGGACTGGTGATCATGCTCGGACTGGCTTACATCCAGCAGCTGATTCTTTCCCATATCGAATTTGGTCCAACGATGCTGATGGTGGAGGTGCGAGGCATTCTGATCAACCTGGTGTTTTATATGTTTTTACACCTGCTGCAGCAAAACCACGAAAACCAGCAGGTGAGCATGGAGCTGGACCAGGTCAAAAACGACAACCTGAGCGCGCAATACGAATTACTGAAACAGCAGGTAAATCCACACTTCCTTTTTAACAGCCTCAATACGTTAAAAGCGATGGTGGAAACGGGCGACCAGGAAACGATCCGGTTCATCATCAAACTATCTGACTTTTACCGCTACACGCTCGAAAGCCGCAAGCACGACCTGATACATGTGCGCGAGGAAATGGACATTCTTAATGCTTACCTGTTCCTGCAAAAGGCAAGGTTCGATGAGGGTTTTGTTTTTAAGAGCAGTCTGACCGAGCGCTCTATGAAGACGCTCATTCCGCCTTTCACGCTGCAACTGCTGGTCGAAAATTGCCTGAAGCACAACATCGTGTCGCAGGAAAAGCCGCTACATATCCATCTTTACGAAGAAGAAGATTACCTGGTACTACAAAACCCGGTGCAGCCCAAAAGGCAGCAGGACAACTCACTGGGCGTGGGCCTCGAAAACATCCGGCTTCGTTACGGCCACCTCATGAACAAAGAGGTGGAGGTGCTGAACGACCGGCAAACATTCACGATTAAACTGCCTTTCATTCATGAATATCATCATCGTTGAAGACGAAATAAAAACCGCTAAATCACTCGAACGCATTATACTGGAACTGAAGCCGGACGTTACCATAACGGACCGGCTTCAAAGCATCGAAAGTACCGTTAAACGTTTATCAACTGGCCCCTCGCCGGATTTGATATTTATGGATATTCAACTGGCAGATGGCCTCTGTTTCGAAATATTCAAATCAGTAAAGGTGACAAGCCCTGTTGTTTTTTGTACGGCCTTCGATGAATACTCACTGGAGGCGTTTAAAAACAATGGCGTTGATTATGTATTGAAACCGTTTACTAAAGAAGACATTGCGGATGCGCTTCAGAAGGTAGACGAGCTGAAAAACTTCTTCCAGAAACCCGCCATGCCCGACCTCACCGAGCTACTGAGCAAACTTGTGCAACCGGCAGGCAAAACGAGCTTCCTCGTATTTCAGCAACAGAAGTACCGCACGGTGAACGTACAGGACATTGCGCTGTTCTACATCCGCCATGATGCCACCTGGATTTTATGTTTCGATAAACAGCAATACCCCATCAGTCAATCGCTCGACCAGATCACGCAGTCGGTGTCGGGCAGGGACTTCTTTCGTTTGAACAGGCAGTCGCTGGTGGCGTTTAAAGCGATCAAGGAAGTGGAGCCGTATTTTCTGCGGAAGTTATACGTGAAGCTGGTAATTGAAACGCCTGAGAAGTTACTCGTCAACAAAGAAAAATCGCAGCAATTTCTGTCGTGGATGGAAGATCGCTGAGTCACTGTATCTCATCAATAGGGGCTGACCAAAAAGTACTGGTCAGCCCTAATTTATTCGGGTACCTGATGGAGACGTGTCATCGTGTAAGCGATTCACAAAGCCTTCATTTTACTTTTTGGTCAGCCACTTCTTTTTTTAGGGGGATACTCTTAGATAACCGGCACCGGCATTGCGCCGTAAATCCGGCGAAACATTACATAAGTAACACTTACCATGACGAACGCAATAATGGCATCTGTGGTGGCTGCGAAGCCCAGTACCGCGAGTTTGGAGAAGAAGGCGAACAGGATATCGAAGAAAATACCTGCAAATACCCATTCTTTCAACCGAAGCAGTTTGCCAGGCAACAATAATACGATCACGCCACTCACTTTAGCAACGCCCAGGATGTAAATAAAATGCGCCGGATAGCCGAGTTGCTGCGTGATGTCCCATACGATCGGGTTGCCTGTCAGTTCAAAAAAGCCGCTGGTGCCGAACCATAAAGAAGTAAGAATAACGCCGGTCCAATAAATGATGTTTGTTGTTTTGCCTGACATATGAGATAGTTTTTAGTGTGATTTGATAAGACAAAGTTGCACCGAAAGCGGGCTACAGTCCAGGTATAAGCGCCGGAAGCGGACAATTCACAGCCCGGAACGGACAATCTACGGCATCATGGAAGGCTGCATCGACAGGATGTATTTTACCCGCTCATCGCGTGCCTGCGGGGTGCCCTGTTCTACCTGGTAATCAATAGCTGTTGTGCCGACCTCGAGGCGCTCCACCCGCAGCAACTCACCATTGATCGTACTGCCATAAAAAAGAGGGTTGTCGTGGTACTTCCAGGTAACGAGCGTGTAGTTTGCGCCGGGCAGGGTGTCGCCTTTTAAGGCAGCGTTAAACGCAGATGGATTGCCGTAGAGGACAGACATCGTTTCCTGCCGCTTATTCACGCGGGAAGTAATCATTTGTTCATCGCCCGGATCAAAAACAATCCGTGTATGCGTGTCTGTCTCTTTACAAGCCGTGAGTGCGAGCAGACCGGCCAGCAGGTATTGCATCTTCATAAAAGTTATTTTACAGGATTTACTTTTAAAGGAACATTAAACAGGTAGCCGGTTTCTTTTGCCAACTGGCGATGGCAACTAATGCAGGACTGCACCGCGAACTGGGCCGTTTTACCAGTAGGCGTTAGTTTCGGGCCGGAGAACTTCGCGAAGCCCCAGCCTTCCGTATCAGGATACTTGCCGGCATCCTTCACCATAAATTGTGCATTGATAAATTTACCCGGACGCGTTTCGCCGTCGGGTGCTTCTAACTGTTCCCATACGGCTTTCACGACGATAGCACCATCAGGCCAGGGATGAAAATTTTCCTCGCGGATCGCTTTCACGGCGATGTCGTTCCCATACACCACCCGCATCGAATGATCGTATAACGTAGTAGCGCTGATCACCTTCCAGCTTTTAAATTCATCTGAATACACAATACCATTGGGCGAAACCGGGGCCGAAGGTGATGCCGGCTTGCTGTAAGCGGTCGTATCTGCCGGTGGCTGATGGGTAATAGATAACACGTAGTTTTTAATCGTCTCCACTTCCGCTGCATTCACCTTAGCACCGGGATGCAGCAGCGTGTAACGGGACAAAGGCATCGCGCCTGATTTCACCATATTCAGGATACCCCAAAGCTTGCCTACCTGCTCCTTTTCCGACAACTTATTCCATTCAGAAAAGTTCAGCACTTCCCTGGCCCGCTCCACGTCCTTATTCACCTGCCATGATACAGGAGCCACGCGGTTAAACCAGGGCAGTTCCTGCGTATTCGAATGGCAATCGTAACAAGCCCGTTGAAAGATGGCGGTCACTTCTGCCGGAGCGACAATGTCGCCCGTTATTGGCTTTTGGGGCAGCGGCGTCGCGGTAAACTGCAAAGCGAAAAACGCGATGGCCAATCCGCCGATCATATACTTTCTCATGGTGTACGCTTTATTGTTACTCAAAACTAGCAGTGGCTGCCCGCTTTGGCACGTAGCAAGTCCGGGAAACGGACAAAACGGGGGCTGAATCAGACAGGGGGTATTCCCGTTGCCGATTGTCCGGTACAACGGGTGATCTGTCCGGCAGGCGGCATTGCTTCTTCTCCCCTGCCACAACGCCCGTTACATTTGAGAAAAAACCGCAGATATGAAAACACTCACACTCATGCTCACACTCACGGCCGCCCTGATCTGTAATCGCCCGTTTGCCGCACCCTCCATCGTAAAAGGAGGCGACAGCAGCTTCGCAGTGATCGAATTATTCACGTCGGAAGGTTGCTCCAGTTGTCCGCCCGCCGACCACCTGATCGCACAACTGCGTGAGGCCGATACCGCCAGGCAGTTATACATTTTAGCGTTCCACGTCGACTACTGGGACCACCAGGGATGGAAGGACCGGTTTAGCCAGGCAGCCTGGTCACAAAGGCAACAGGCTTACGCCACCTGGCTGAACCGGCGGCAGATATACACGCCGCAATTGATCGTAAACGGCACCAGTGAACACATCGGGTCTGATGCAAATGCGGTAACCACGGCCCTGTCAGCGGCACTGGCGGCTTCGGGTGACAGGCAGCTCCGTATTTCAGCGGCCATCGACGGGAAGTTCATCGACATCTCTCATACGAACACACGTAACAACTTACAACTGGCCCTTGTACAAAAGGACGGGCGCAGCAACGTGCGCCGTGGGGAGAATGCGGGTAGCGAATTGGTGCATGTGCAAATTGTGCGGGAATTGATAACGGTGCGCGCTGGGGAAACAGGCAACGTGCGGATGCGTTCACCACAGGATTTCGATGCGAAGACGTGGGAGTTGATTGGGTTTGTGCAGGATGCGGAGAGTGGGCGGATTACGGACGCGGCGCGGTGTACATGGTAGCTCACTATGCACAAAAAGAGAAACCTAAGCAAGCCGGCCCGGCAAAACGACTGATAAAAAGAGGCTGCTCATTCGCTGTGAGACAGCCTCTTTTTATGCTATAACAATTCTTCCAGCTTAGCTTTTAATTCGGTCATTTTATTCGTTCTAAATACAAGCCGTCCCTGTTTGTCGAGCAACAGGTAAGCCGGGATCGCCTGTATGTTAAATTCCAGTGCAGACTTATTAGAGAAGCCCTGCAAATCCGACATATTTGGCCACGTTGTACCCTCTTCGAGTAACGCCTTCTTCCAAAGTTGAAGGTTATTATCCAGCGATACGCCGGCGATTTCAAAACGGGGGCCTTTGTACTTCGCATATAACTGCTTCAATTCCGGGTTATTCGCCCTGCATGGCCCGCACCAGCTCGCCCAGAAGTCGAGCAGCAGGTAATCGTGATAATTCAGTAATTGTTTTGAACTGATCATTTGCTTGCGTGTCGTGTCTGCCTGCGTCACTTCCGGAACTACAGCGCCGATACGCACCGAGTTGTAAGCCGCCAGCAACTTCACTACTCTTCGATAGCTTGGGTTACGTACATATTTTTCCGGCATATTTTTGATATATCGTTCGGCCGTTGCAAATGCCGCCGTGTCCCGATCATTAGGTATCAATAATTCGAGCGTCACAAAAGATTGCGGGTACACCATCATAAAACTATCGGTAATATGCCGCACGCGTTTACTCAACGAATCGACCCGCCGCCTGTAATGCGAAACCTGCGGCGTATCCATCGGTGTTTGCCTGCCTAGCTGCATCAGCTTATTGAAATCAGCTTCCAGTGCAGACTGGGTACTCCATCTCAGACCATCAAAATGACTGATCAAATCATGTTCGGCACTGCCCCTGATCGCGGCCTGGTATATACGGTTGGTGTCGGCCTTGATATAGACGGGCGTCGTGTCCAGGTAGAAACCGATGTAGGCACGCTGGGTTGACAGAAATAGTGCGTAGCGGCCTGCAAACGATATCTCGCCTGCAAGGAAAAAACTATCCCGGCCGTCTACCTTCACCGAATCGAGCAGCTCCTTTTCATGGTTAGGCAACGTGGGCGTAGGAGATAGATACAACGTTCTGCCGGCACCGTTATTCAGTTTCCCGGATATCTGGAATTTGTATTGGGCTTCAGCAGGCACGATGAATAAGATCGCGTAGCTTAGGAAGAGTAATCTTAACAGGCTAGTAAATTTACTGGTTGGCATAGTTGACACAATCGATTTTACGAACATATCGTAAATCTACGAATAATTCGTAACAAAGTAAAGACAGGTGCAAAAAAAGGCCGCCCCTTCCGGAGCGGCCACAAATTCAGGCTACACTTTCCTTACTTTTTATAACCATCATTCTGTACAAGATTCACATTGTTCGCCAGCTGGTTTGCAGGTATCGGGTAAATCTCCCGGTTCGCATCACCCGTACGCTGGTGATCCCACCAGGTACCGTTGATGAAGCGGCCGAAGCGAATGATATCGGTGCGGCGTTTGCCTTCAAAGATAAACTCGCGGCCTTTTTCTGCCAGCAGTTCATCCAACGTGAGTGTCGCTACGTTGTATTGTGCAGCTGGCCAGTCGGCCGTGGTAAATGCACGTCTGCGGGAATCGTTTACCAGGTTTACGGCTTCCTGTGTAGCCACACCGCCTGCTTTACGCATCAGGGCTTCTGCTTTAAAGAAGTAGATCTCTGTTAAGCGATAGATCATAAAGTGGTTCTCACGGTAGTTCGGATCGCTCAGGCGGCCGGTTTTGTATTTATTAAAACGCGCACCGCTGTTCTCCTCGCCTTTCGCCATGCCACCTTCACTGGTAAGATCGCCTTCACTTTCACGACGAATGGTGTTGACATATACGAGGGGCTTGTTCGCATACTCCTCTGTTCCGAGGATGGGAACAGTAGTACCGAATTTATATTGCGGCCCAAACAGGAACCACGTGGTTTTACGCAGGTCATTCGTTGCATAGGCATCGAACGCAGGCGGAGTTACCACGTAACCATTATTACCGGTATACCCCACGTCCAGCGCAGCGCTCATGTTGCTGAAGCCCATTAAAGGAATCCAGTCCCACACGAAGCCGCCTTTGTTGCTGTAGGCATATTGGAACAGGGCCTCGCGGGCAGACCTGTTCGTGTTGCCGAATGTCTCCAGCAGGTCAGGCGCCAGTTCCGGGCGACCGCCGGCACCTAAGCCACCGGCCTCGCCGCTCATGATTTTATCGCAGGCGGCAATACACTCGTCCCACATCGCTTTGCCTGTCCACTTTTCCGCATTCACGAACAAGTCGGCCATGATCGCGTAACCGCCGGTCTGACCAAGACGGCCTACCAGTTTGGTTTCGTAGCGCTGCAACTGAGGCACGTAGGTTTCCAGTTCTGTTTTCAGGAACTCAAACACCTGCGCACGTTTTACGGTTGGTGGGTTGGCGGGTTTACCTACCTGCGTCACCACCGGGATGTTGCCCCACAGATCGACCAGCTTCATATAGTGGAAAGCGCGTAGTACGTGCAGTTCCGCAATGATCGATTTCAGCTCTGCATCGGTCATGTTCAGGGCTGCAGCATTCAGTTTCTCCAGGTCTTCGATCGCGGCGTTGCAATAGCCCACACCTGTCCAGATGCCCACCCAGGCATTACGCATGCGGCCTTCATTGTCGGTCCAGGTATGATAGTGCTGGCGCATGTGATCGCCGTTGTCATAGGCGTGACGACCTTTCTGCGGCCAGGCCAGCTGGTCGGCCGACATTTCCGCATGATAGTAATAGCCATCCCCACGGATCGGCGCGATCCACGATTGCAGGTGCGTCATCGGGCGCAGGGCGGATTGCAGCACCTCGGTGCGGCTTTTGTAAAAGTTATCTTTATACAGATCGCTGTACACCGTTTCGTCCAGTTTGGTACAGGCGCTCATGCCAATACCCATGGCCAGCAGGCCGCTGATATATATCGCTTTTAATTTTACTCGTTTCATGATACTGATCTTTTAAAGTTTAGAAACCTACGCTGATGCCGGCTGTCCATGATTTAGTTCTCGGATAGAAGCCGCGGGAGTTTACACCGGTCTCAAAGCCGGTATCCTGTAACTCGGGATCAAGTCCGTCATAACCGGTAATAGTAAGGATGTTACGACCGGTTACGAATACACGCACTTTCTTGAAATACTTCACTTTACTCATATTGAAGTTGTAACCCAGGGTCACGTTGTCCAGTTTCACGAAGTCACCTTTCTCGATGTAGTAATCGGAGTACTGCGGGTCGTCGTTCAGCTTCGCATGTTTGTCGAAGGCGCTGTTATAAATATTGTTAGGCAGATAACGTTTGTTGCCGAAGAAGATCTCCTGCAGGTTGAGGATATCGAAGCCGAACTTGCCACGGAACAGGATGTTCAGATCGAAGTTTTTGTAACGGAAGGTCTGGTTCAGGCCCATCACGTATTTAGGTACACCGTTACCCAATATGGTACGGTCATCTTCTGTGATCTGCGAAGCAGGTGCTTTGCTGCCATCTTTCTTATAGAACAGCCATTTGCCGTTCTCATCGAAACCAGCGAAACGTTTGCCATAGAAGTTACCCACTTTACCACCTTCTTCCAGCCTGATAGCAGGGCCCATAGCACCCGGATTAGGGATATCGGAGAAAGTAAGGAAGTTGGCTTTATACAGCTCGTTCGACAGCTTGCTCAGTTTATTGAATTGCGAGTTGGCGGTGAGGTCGATGCTCCAATCAAAGTCTTCGGTCTTGAGCGCGTCAGCAGAAACGAGGATCTCTACACCATGGTTCTGCAAAGTACCTACGTTGGTGTATAGGTTGTCGCGTACGAACGGCGGCTGTTGAGCAGCATAGTTGTACAGGAGGTCTTTGGTCTGGCGGGAGTAGATATCGATCGCGCCCGTGATACGGTTTTTCAGGAAGCCGTAGTCGACGCCAATGTTCCATTCCGCTTTCTTTTCCCAACGTAAGTTCGGGTTCGGGTTACGCGCGGCGCCATAGGTTTGGTAGTAGATACCTTCCTGCGGATACACGCCGCCTGTCCCCAAGGTGATCAGCGACTGGTAGTTGGAAATACCCTGGTTACCCGTTACACCGTAACCGGCACGCAGCTTCAGGGAGCTGACGAAAGACAGGTCCTTCACAAAATCTTCTTCACTCATCATCCAGCCTAACGAAGCAGCCGGGAAGTTACCCCACTTGTTGTTCGCACCAAAGCGGGAGGAACCTTCTCTTCTGAAAATTACCTGCGCGAAGTACTTCTGCTTAAACGCGTAGCTGGCACGACCGAAGAAGGCGATGAGTGTATTGTCATCTTTGAAGCTGCCGATACCTGGCCTTGGCAAAGCCGTGTTGTTAGTAGCACTGCCTGCACCCAGGTTCCAATCGAGGAAGCCATCTGTCGTAAAACCATTATTGTTTACGTTAAAGCGCTCAAACGTACTGTATTGATAGCTGTAACCGGCGATAGCGGAAACGCTGTGTATACGGCTAATTTCCTTTGTGAAGTTGATAGTCGGCTCCATGGTTTTCGTCCAGGTGAGAATGTTCTCTTTGCTGGCGTAGCCCATGCCCTGCCAGCTGGTACCTGGCCTGTTCTCCCAATCGTTTTTAGAACGGAAGAAGCGGTTATTGTACATGTCGCGCACATAAGAGCCGAAGATCGATACTGACAGTTCCGGCGTGAGCGCCAGCGACAGCCGGCCGTCGCCGGAGAAAGTCTGCTGATCGCGTTCGTTGATACGATTAGCGAAGCGGGAAATAGGATTGTATCCTTCCAACACTTCATAAAAAGTACCATCCGCTTTGTACAAAGGTGCCGTCGGGTTCCAGGCCACTGCCTGTTCGAAATCGCCGCCACCCAGCAGGTTAGCTTTGTTAAAGTTGGCCACCATGTTGATCTGGAACGTCAGCTTATCGTCCATCCCTTTCTGATTGATGTTCAGCCTGGCGCCAAACTGCTCACGGGAGTTTTCTTTCGCAATGCCTTCGAAATTGTTATAGTATACGGAAGCGCGATAGTTGGTATTCGCTGAACCGCCGGCAGCCGAAAAGTTATGGTACTGGCTGAGGTTCGATTTGTTGATCAGCTCATTGTACATATCGGTAGAACCGCCGAGGTCAGTAGATGCAGCAATAACACCTTCGGATATCTTCTGGCGCCACTGTGCAGCAGACAGGAATTCGGGTTTACGGTCTACATAATCACGCTGGAAGTAGTTGTTATACTCATAACGCGGTGAGCCGGCTACTCCTTTTTTGGTCGTGATGAGGATTACCCCTGCGTTACCACGGGTACCGTAGATCGCCGCAGCAGAACCGTCTTTCAGTACGTCGAACGACTCAATATCGTCCTGTTGCAGCAGGTCGAGGTTACCACCGGGAATACCGTCGATGACGATTAACGGTGTAGACGTACCCGTGAGTGAAGTAACGCCACGCAACTGGAGCGATGGGCCGGAGTTCGGGTTATTCCCCTGCGTTCTCACGATATTCAGGCCAGCTACTTTACCCTGTATAAGGTCTAAAGGCGACCTGTTAGCGCCTTTGTTAAAGTCGGCGGACTTCACGGTGGCAATGGCGGAAGTTACCTCTTTACGCTTTTGCGTACCGTAACCCACTACCACTACTTCACCCAGTTTGCTGGTTTCTGCTTCGAGTGATGCATTGATAACAGACGACTTCCCTTCTTCGATCACCACTGCCGCCTTGCGCAGGGATTTGAAGGAAATGTAACTCACATCCAGCGTGTAAGTACCGGGAGGGACAGACATTTTGAACTTGCCGTCCATGTCAGTGAATACTGCCTTGTTCAGTTCCACGATGCGAACAGTCGCACCTGGAAGGCCTTCGCCTTTTACATCTGTAATGCGGCCTTCGAGGCTGCCGGGCTGTTGTTGTTTTACCAGGGTGATAATGCCACCCTTTTCTACATATTCAATACGGTTAGCGGATAATAACGTCTTGAGGACTTCGTCGAGCGTTTTGTTGGACAGGTGTACGTTTGAAACGGAAATAGCTTCGAGGTTCAACTGATCGGTGAAAGCAAAACTGGCCTGGCTTTTCTTTTCTACCTCGCGGATGGCGGTGTAGAGATTTGTTTTGTCGAAATCCACGTCCAGCCGCTTATTGAGCAACTGTGCTTCGGCCATCGCAGGAAATAGCAGCTGCGAGGCCGACAATGCAAAGAGATTCGCCATGATGGTCATGCGGGAACCCCGTAGCAGTAAATTCTTTTTCATTTGTATGATGATTAGCCTCCATGGCAGGCTGAATTGTTAACATAACAACTCATATCAATACCGTACCTTGGAGCGATTTGTTAATGACAAGTTGGCTATACTGGCCCTGGTCCGCACCTCCGGCTTCCAACCCGGTGCGACCTCAGTAACCGGGGACGGATTCCCATCTCCGTCCCTCTTTTTATCAGTAGATGATTATCTTATGGTCTCCCTCCTTTTTACATTTTTTTAACAATAGTCGCGATCAGGTCCATTACCTCCTGTTGCGGCTGATCCCTGCGCAGTGTCAGGTTATATTTGAATGACGTCACTTTTTTGTCTTCACTCCGCAGCTCGATGCCGTACAGGTTATGTACCGCCTGCGCCAACTCTTCGAAGCTGGCCTTTTCAAGGACGATGCGGCCTTCCGTCCAGCCATTGCTATGTTCTGCATGCACTGCTGCTACCTCGAACCGGCCGTTAGAGCGGTCGTAGTTAAGTCCCTGCCCTTCGGTTAATACCGCCAATGCACGTTGTTCTTCACTTACCTGCACCTTACCATTGTTAACGATCACCTTCACCCCATTCCTGGCGGGATAGGCGTTTACGTTAAAGGCGGTACCCAGTACTTTTACCTTCAATTTACCGGTGGCGATCACAAAGGGTTGCGCAGCATTTTGTTGCACATCAAAAAACGCTTCTCCATCGAGTGTGATGGAGCGATTGGTAGCGCCGAAACCTTCTGCCACGGTGAGCGTTGAATTAGCGTTTAACCAGATGGCAGTGCTGTCAGGAAGCGTGATCTTTTTCACCTGCATGTCGCCGGTGCTAAGCGCCACAGCTTCCATGCCCTTGTCTGTCCGGTCAGTGGCGATGTAATTCCAGAGCAAGGGCGTCAATATTCCGATACCTGCCAGCACAGCGGCAATGGCACGTATGCTGCTGCGTTTGTACCATTTAAGTGGTACAATGGGCGGAATGATCTTATTAAAGATGCGGGCGCGCACTTCGTCGGGCGTGCCTTTATACATAACCGGTTGCTGATCTTCAGGCAGGCTGTAAGACTCATACCAACAATCCACGAAGTACTGCTCGGCGTCGGTGGCCTCGTTGTTATAGTACTTCTTCAATATCTTCTTAAAGCGCGATGCATCCACGTTGTTATCCTTTTACAACAACATAGTACGCCGGCTAAAAAGAAAGTACCGCGGTTTAATGTTAACTCTGTATTAACAGAATAAGGAGCGCATAAAAAGACTGGTGAATGTCGGGGTGTTTTTCGGAGAGCGTCGTGCGTAAACGCTTTAAAGCCTCTGTAGTATTGTTTTTCACGGTTTGTTCCGCGAGGCCTAATGCTTCTGCTATTTCAGATATCGTATAATTTTCTGCGCGCAACAAAAATACCTGGCGCATGTTTCCGGGAAAATCTTTGATGGCTTCGGCGAGTGTACGGTTCACATCGCGTACGTTGAGCTGGTCGAGTACGGTGTGTTCCATGTCGGCTACGCGATCGAGCAGGTGTTTTACGGCAGCTTCGTGCAGGTTAGCGCGACTAAGGTATTTAATGATGCTGTACTTAATGGCGCGGCGCAGGTAATGTTCAAGGGGGGAATTGATCTGCAATTCGTAGCGGCGCTCCCAGATGCTGGTGAACACATCCTGTACCATGTCTTCGGCAACGGTTTGGTCGCGCAGGCGCTGGTAAGCGGTAGCATACATCTCCTGCCAGTATTTATTAAATATGGCTTCAAATGCATCCTGCCGTCCTTCCCGAAGCGCTTCTAGCACCACTACGTCTTCCGCTGGCATCGTCCTGTTCATTGTTTCTCGTAAAGCCGCAAAGATACCCCCCATTAGCGTCGTAAATGTTACCAGATCATTAATTCTCCAGCAACAACTCCTGCCCAACACCCGTTTCCTGCAGGAAACGCGCATCGTGCGACACCAGTATCAACGTACCCTTGTACTCATTTACAGCAGCTGTAAGAATGCCTATATTCTGAATATCGAGGTTATTAGTCGGTTCATCCAAAATAATAAGATCAGGCGCCTGGTTGCCGATCGTGAGGCAGCACAACAACAATCGCATCTTCTCTCCGCCGCTTAAGGCGTTGCAGGGTTTATCCCAATCGGCCCTGGTAAACAGGAAGCGGTTCAGTCTCGTTTTGATCTCATATTCTTCCAACGCGCCGCTGTTAAACGTTTGCGCCTGTTCATATACGGATATGTCACCTTGTACCAGGGAATAATCCTGGTCGATGTACAAGGCGTTCATTTCCGCACGTTCCAGCAAACCTGCTGTGGGAGCCAGCGTACCGAGGATGAGGCGAATGAGTGTTGTTTTACCGCTGCCATTGGGGCCATTTAAGGCCCAGCGTTCACCGCTGCGCAACTGGAAGTTGAGCGCGGTGGGCCAGAGCGGTTTATCACCATAGGCGTAGTTCAGGTCTTTGGCGGTAATTAATACTTTTCCTTTATGCAGATGCGAGTGATCGAGATCGATTTTCATCTTGTCCATATCGGGTAATGCCGCGCGCAGCTGTTGCAATTCCTGGGAGAGGTTATCGATTTTATCGGCGTGTACACCTTTCAGACGCGCAGTACTTTTTTCTGCATTGTTCCGGAACGTGTTCATGGAGATCGTGGGCAGCCCGGCCTTTTCCTGTTTCTTTTTGCCACGGGCATCCAGCTTCTGCTGCCGTTCAATGGCTTCCCTTTCGGTTTCGCGGGCTTTGCGCAGGGCCTTCTCCATACTCTTAACGTCCTGCTGCAGGGCGCCGGCGGCCAGCTCTTTTTGTTCTACATAGAAGTCGTAGTTACCACCGTAACGGGTAATGCCATCTCTGTCCAGTTCACAAACGGTGTCGATCAGGTTTAGTAAGGTACGGTCGTGGCTTACTACGACGAGCGTTTGGCGCGTGTTAGTAATGTAATCATACAACTGCTGCCGCGCCGGGGCATCCAGGTGATTACTGGGTTCATCCATCAATACCAGTTCGGGTTGATGGATGCGGATGCCCGCCAGGAAAACCTTTGTTTTTTGTCCGCCGCTGAGCGCTGCCATCGGGCCGAACAGATCGATGTCTGACAGCCCCCATTCGGCAAAGGCTTCGGTGCAACGTTCTTCGATCGTCCAGTCGTCTTCCAGCACGGTCATATTGGCTTCGCTTACGTCGCCGGCGAGTATGGACTGCAAAGCTTTCAGCTTACGGTCGATGCCGAGGGCTTCGGCGACGGAGCTGTCGTTGTATTGGCCTGTATGCTGAGGTACATAATAAGGTGCTGCATCGCGGCGGATGATGCCGGCAACGGGTGTTAAGATGCCGGCGATGAGCCGCAATAAAGTGGATTTACCGGCGCCGTTGTTGCCGATCAATGCGATTTTTTCGTGAGCCTGTACAGAAAGGTGAAGGTTCTCGAACAACACATCCCGGTTGGGATGGAGGTAGGTGATACTTTGCAGGGTAAGCATGTAAACTTTCTCTAAATGATGAATGATCAAAGGGCCGCTATGGCGCCTTTGCAGGATTATCTATTTAAAAAGAAAGTAAATCTCACATGCTGATCGTGTTCGTGAACAATACCGCAAAGATAGGTAATCTGCCTAAAAGGCCAAAAGTGGAGACGTCCGCCTGTTGTACAAACCATGGCTTTACTTGCTTTAAATATTCGAATCGACTAATAATCAACGGATTAAAAGTCAGCCCAACAACCGCTCACCGCTTTATGGCATAACCTTTGCTTCTGCACAGGTACCATATAAAAACCATCTAACTTTTTTAAAGCACTAATATATGAGAACACACATCTTGTTATCTGCAACCTTATTAACCGGCGCAATGTTCGGCAGTGGTTGTGTGAGCAACAAAAAATTCGGTCAACTGCAAACGAGTTATAACGATCTCCAAAATGCAAACCGCGCCCTGGATGCCAAGTACCAGGAAACACAGCGGAACCTGACCGGCGCTACTACCCGTGTACAAAGCCTGGAAGAACAGATTGCGGCACAACGTACCGGACTGGCGTCGTTACAGGCGGCCCTGGACAAATGTCTGAACTCCAGCAGCCAGGGTAACGTAAACATCTCTAAACTGGTGGATGAGATCAACTCTTCCAACAAATACATCCAGCACCTGGTGAACACGAAGAACAAGAGCGACTCATTGAACATGGTGCTGACCAACAACCTTACCCGCTCCCTCAGCCGCGAAGAAATGCGCGATGTGGACGTGCAGGTATTGAAAGGTGTAGTATACATCTCGCTGTCTGATAACATGCTGTACAAATCCGGCAGCTATGAAATTTCTTCCGCTGCAGGTGCTACCCTCGGCAAGATCGCGAAGATCATCACCGACTACAAAGATTACGATGTGCTGATCGAAGGTAATACGGATAATGTGCCTATCACTACGACCAACATCCGTAATAACTGGGACCTTAGTGCGCTGCGTGCATCTTCGGTGGTACAGGCGTTGCAGAACAACTACGGTGTAGATCCTAAAAGGCTTACAGCCGGCGGCCGTGGCGAATACAACCCGATCGCTTCCAACGCCGATCCTGCAGGTAAAGCTAAAAACAGGCGTACGCAGATCATCATTACGCCGAAACTGGACCAGTTCATGGACCTGATCGAGAAAGCGCCTGCTTCAGACAGCACCAGCGTTCCGGCACCGGCAGCTACGACTCCGCAACAGTAATTACTCCTTACACATAGCAAAAGGGCTGAACTTTCGAAGTTCAGCCCTTTTCATTTTGGTTATTGTTTAATGATCCGCTTCACATACCGTTTCTTTCCATCACTGATCTCTACATGGTAAACGCCCGCAGGCAAAGCGCTTACGTCTACCTTCAGCTGCTTTTCGCCAGGCAGCTTTTTGTCCATCACCGCCTGTCCGTTCAGACTGTAAATCCTTACCTGCACCGATGTAGCCGTTGATGGCAATTGCAAGGTAAGCAGGGAAGTAACCGGGTTAGGATATACTGCTACCGGTAAGTCCACCGCTTTGGGTGTTGCCATTCTTAAACCCGCACCACCGCCGTACATATTACTTACCGCTGCATCGTTCATGGCGTAGTTGTAAATCCGGAAGTCATCATATGTATGATCCGAATACGCGTCTGCCGGGAATTGCGAGCGGCCGAGGTAATTCTTAGTGGTGATGCCCATATCGGAAGGCTTCACGTTCGCGCTGCTATCGGTGTATTGCAAGGTGCCATTTACATATACTTTAAATACGGAGCCTTGTTGCGATAACACCAGGTGCGTCCAGGCATTGAGTGGCAGCTCGTACGGGATGTAACGATCGTAGTTGCCGGTTGCACAGGTGATCTTGTAGCGGATGCTCGTCCCTACACGTGGCGCCAGGATCATAAATACAGACGTGCTGCTACCAAAGTCGAACAGCCGGGTGTTGGTACCCTGGTTAGCAGGCAGCTTGAACCAGGTGGCGATGGTGAAATCATCCAGGTCGCTTACGACGCCGTTTTCCAATTGCACATAAGAGCTGGAGGCTTTAACCAGGTTTACGGCACCGGTCGAGCTGTCTTTCCCGGAAGTCCACACCGCCGCATTGTACAGCGTTCCATTGTAACCACCCCAGTTGTCTTTTGCGAGCGTACCGGTATTTTCATTGAAGTTGATGTGCAGGTGACGACCGAGGACAGGCGTGCCTGCCAACACCGCGCTGGCCGGACTGTAACCGGCCGCGTTGTAGGCGATCAGCTTGTAATAATAAGTAACGCCGTTGGTACGCGATGCATCTTCATAACGCAAGGCATCCAGGTTAGTGGCGATCGTATCGTACGTTCCGTTTTGCGTAGTGGCGCGTAACACGATGTATTTCGCATCGTACATAAAATCCCAGGTGAGCGTCACTTTTGCATCACCAGCGGCGATACGCGGATTGGTAACCCCGGAAGGCGTTACCAGTGCGGGCGTAGTGCGTGAAAGCACGGTGGAATTAGCGCTTTCACCGGCGGAGTTGAGCGTGGTGACTACATAGTAATATGTCGTGTTGGGCGTTAAGCCTTCATCGAGGTGGGTGAGCGCGGTGGTACGGGCAACGATAGTTGTAAACGGACCAGATGCGCTGGTGCCGCGTTTCAGGTTATACGAACGTACGTTACTGCCCGCATTCCAGGTCAGCCTCATCTTTGATGATGATAACACTTCGCCCGTCAGGCTGGATGGCGCTACCGGAGCCGCATCGCGCAGTACCTCGTGTGTGCCGGAGTAAACGAAGGTTACGCCATTGGTGCCAAATGCCTTCAGGCGATACGTTGCTTTCGCAAATACACTGTCTTCATAATTGATCACCGAGCCATGTGTGTAGCTGGTAAACTGTGCGGCGGTGACGAAATCTGCATCACGCCCATCTATCTTTCTCTCCAACACATATTTCGATCCCATCTCGCCGTTAATATCGGTCCAGGAAAGGTTTACGCGGAAGTAGTCGGTACTTTTGATGCTGCTGTAAATTTGTGGCGACACGAGCTTCCACTGGTGCACAAATGCTACTGCGGGATTGTATGCCAGCGCCGATTTGCTGGCTGCATAGTACTTACCGGCCGGCGTGAGCGTATCTGCCAGTATTAATGCGCGTTTGTTTTCTACCCAATCGTAAATCGCATAGCGTTCGATGAAAGACGAGGTGTCCAGCACATTCAGGATTCCTTTCAGATCATTCAGCTGTTTCTGGAATTGAGCAGCCGTATCCGTCGGCCAGGTTTCGGTCGTCCAGTTGGCACCGTTGTTCCATTCAGTGATCCAGATGGGGCGTTTAAACTGATCGTAGATGGCCTTTAACCTCGAATACCACTGTTGTGGCGTTTGTCCGCCCCAGTAACAATGGATAGCAACAAAGTCTACCCGATAGTTGAGTGAATCGGCTTTAGCCATGAATTTATCCAACCAGGCGGGCGGACTCGCAGGTGCAGGCGAACCTAATCTTAACCCGGATTTGGTCAACTCCGGCCACTGACGAATCGCATCTTCCACCGTCATATTTGCCTGATCGGGGCGGTCGGGTTCATTATAACCTAACAGGTGACTGATATTACTTTTTGAATTGATCGCACCAAAGTCAGGCCAGCCGCCATGTTGACGAATGGCCGCGTACTCATAATCAAGCGTAGTGCTCCCGCCGATGTTCCAGTCATAATACCAGGTGGAATTGGTTTTGTCCACCGGTGTACCGCCCCCGCCTTGCCCTTCTTGCTCACCCAATTCCACTTGAACACGCGCACGAACGATACCGTTGTATCCAGCCCGGCAGGCATATTGTTCACCACGAGATCAGAATCGTTGGCTACGAACACGCGGCTATAGCCCGTTCCATCTGCATTGTTAGCGAACGTGGCTACATATCCTCTTTTCAGTTTGAAAGAACGGATCTTGTTATTGAGCGCACCCAGGTTGTTGTACACCTCTATCGGGTACGTAGCTGATGTGCCTGTAAGGTTTTGCTGGTTGTATACCTGAACGGCCGCCTGCGAGGTAAGATGACCATTTGGTATCACGACCGTTCCATTTTTATAAGGCGCCATGCGAACATTCGAATTATTGACGGCAGGTGCGCCGTTGATCGTCACGCTGCTGAGCCAATTGGCGGCTACCACCGAGGGTTTGATGTTATCGAAGAAGAGCCAGGCGTCGTTGGAGTTGAGCGCGAAAGTAGCATTCACGAACGGCGTATACTCGCCGGTGAGGTGTACGTCCGTTTTACCGCCCACGGTGTAATCTGTGTTAAAAGTAGTGGGCAGATATTGTGAGTTGCCCGTCAGCGACACCGACTGTTTCGGCCCGGTCACGATCGCGTTAGGCGCCCATGCACCGTCTTCATACGTCACACTGCTGATTTCCATATTCACCGCGCCGGACGGGTAGTTTTTACCGAACACAAAACGCGGGGTGAAGTTGATAGCGCGTAAAGCCAGTTCGCCGATCGAATACAGTCCCCAGTCGCCGGTGATCGTGAGGTAATACGTACCCGCCTCCTGCGAAGTGAACTGGAAGCTCTCGCGTTTAAGCGCCCTGGTACCATCGGTAACGAACACCTTTGAGGCGATGCGGGCTGTTACAGCGGTCGTTTTGCCGATACCGACGGTAATGTTTTTCGCGCCTGTCGCATTGGAAATATACGCATGCAGCATCGAGAAATTATAGTTCGTGTTCGCCGCCAGCGTTACCGGGAAGTGGTAGGACGCAGCCTGGTAGGTACTGTTATCCCAGCGGATGTAAAATATCCTGCCGGAATAGGTGCTGCCATTCAGCGTATGCAGATTCGAGCCGGAGGATGCGTTTACATCCATGTACCGCGCGCCGCCGCTGCCGTTGGCCGTGTTAAACAATGTGGTGACCGTCGTGCCGGTGAGTCCCCAGCCATAGTCGCTGGGCCTGCCGGTGCCTGCGCCACCGTTCCAGGATGCGGCTACATTCGGGCCGGCGCCACTGTCCAACGGCACCTCGGTTTCTACACCGGCTACCAGGTCTTTTACGGAGGCTAAGGGTTTAGATAACAGGTACGCACCATTCTGGTAGATGTGCGCCGAGTCGTTCTTCACGGCTACCCGTACCGTATAGAATTGTCCGGTCGTGGTGGCAGACAATGCTTGCAGTGCCGTCACCGGGTTGGACCAGCTGAAGGCGCTCGCGCCCAGCGACAGGCGGAAACCGTTGAGATTCGCGCCGCGGCCTTCGATGTCCAGTCCGCGGCCGGTGGCGGAATTTACTTTTGCTACGACCTGCAGCGTATAACTCGCGGGCAGTGTGCGCTGCCTGGTCACGGTATCCACTGCGGAAGCATTGGTAAATGTGCGGGTAGACAATAAATTGGTACTAAGTGTTGCTTTCGTGGGCAGCGTTGGTGCCTGGGCATTTGTGTCTTCGACAAACAGACTCGCCAGGCCGGCGGCCAGCAGGATGCAGGGTCTAAGTTTTCTCATGAACGGGAATTTGGGTTTACATGAAATTACCGCTCATCAGCAACTTGGAAGGTGGGCAAACTCGGACAATTAAGGGGGAAATCGGTCAATCCACCGGAAAGCGGGGCTTGCCGGTGGAGGTTGACCGATTGAGCGGTTGCGACATCACCCGGCGCAACGGTCGCTAGCCGGTGGAAGTTGACAGATTGTGCGGTTGCGATTACTTACGCAACGCGAGTGGTGTCGCTTGTCCCACCGGTTCGTCTGCCGGTGAAGGTTGACCGATTGTGCGGTTGCGATTACTTACGCAACGCGAGTAGTGTCGCTAGTCCCACCGGTTCGTCTGCCGGTGAAGGTTGACCGATTGTGCGGTTGCGATTACTTACGCAACGCCAGCTGTATCGCCTGGCCTACCGGACTCTCCGCATCCACTTCCGGCGCCCCGCGGAAAAACAATGGCGGTTGCGCGAGGAAACGTGGATGCGAGCCATGATGCGGTTGGGCGGCATGCACCAGGAATGGATGACAGAGGTATACCGTACCGGCGGCACCGGTAGCCAGTACTTCCGAGCGTGCCGGGAAGCCGGGGATCTGCGTAGCAAGCTCCATCAATGACAGGCCTTCGTCGCCGGCAGGTGCCAGCACCCGGGCCACGTCCTGGTGCGAGCCTGCGAGTATACGGGTGGGCGCATCCTGCTCACCGGTATCAGAGAACAGGAAGAGCATCAGCAATGCGCGGCCCTTCGACCGTATATTGGATCGCCACTGAAAATAATCCGTTGGATCGTCGCCGGGGAAACTTACATCTACATGCCAGCCGGTGTCATTCGGTTCGCCCGGTGCCGGAAAGCGAACGGGAAAAGTGCCCATGGCGCGACAGGGGGCCCATCTGCCCACCCCCGCTAATTGATCAAAGGCCGCCTGTAACATGGTGGAATTGGCCGCTTCGATAAACGGCGCCTGGGAGTACATACCCAATCGTATAACGGGCTGCGTCCAGGTGGAAGGATCGTGCCGATCTACCGGTAAATCTTTCCAGAGAATATTTACAGCAGCTTCGGCTGTTTCGCGGGAGAAAGCCTGATCGATGCGGACATACCCGTCGCGGATAAACTGTGCTATTTGTTGTGTACTTAGTACTTCTTTCATGTTGATGAATTGAGGATGAGCAATGAAAACATGTGCTCCCGGGGAGGGAACAAACGGCATGATGGCCGTGAGAAGTAATTAAAGTGTTGGAGACATCCTCATGAAGCAAATATATCGATTATCATTTGAACGACAATCCCTGCGCCTCTAACGCGGCGTGTAGTGCAGGCAGCGATGCCTTTCCCATGCCATGCAGCTCCAGGATGTCGGCTTCGCTATATTTGGCAAGCTGTTTCACCGTTTTGATGCCCTTATTGGCCAGTGCACGCTGCGCCGGGGCCGATAACTTCAGGAAGGGATTTTTAGCCGCCGCCAGTTCAAAGTTTTCATTTAGTCTGAACTTCACGATCTTTTTTACCAGGGCCAGCGGCAACGGTTTATCCAGCGGGAACTGCACGGCCCCTTTAGAGGAGGTATACACCGACAGCTCCTTTTCAAAAGCTTGGATACCAGAGGGGGCGGGGTAAAAGCCAATGTGCTGTTTATAGCCGGCAAAATGAACGAGGTTACCGTGCCACGTAAATGTCGGCATCGCGTAATTAAAGGTTTCCTCCGCTTCCGGCGCGGCCTGTGCAATCGCTTCCCGCAATTGCTGCAGTAACACCTGGGTGCCGGCGGGGAAAGTGGCTATGTATTGATCGATGTTCATAACGCCCGGTTTTATGACCGAAAGGTAGCACATCCCCGGGAAACAAACCGGGGCATGCGCGACATTATGAAGGGGGAAATGCGCATCGCTATTCTGCCCGCAGACTCTTCACTGGATTCATTAATGCTGCCTTTACGCTCTGGAAACTAACGGTCAGTAAGGTAATGAGCAGCACACCTATGCCCGCTACTGCGAAAATCCACCACGACATGTCCGAGCGGTACTGGTAACCCTGCAACCAGTTGTGCATAAAGAAATAGGCCAGTGGCATGGACAGTAATATTCCCATGAACACCAGTACCAGGAAGTCCTTCGACAACATGGCCCAGAGATTCACCACGGATGCGCCCATTACTTTACGAACGCCTATTTCTTTGGTACGCCTTTCTGCCATGAAAGAGGCCATTCCGAATAAGCCGAGACAACAGATGAATACCGCTAATATCGCGAAGGCACCAGCCAGTGTACCGATACGCTGCTCGCTTTCGAACTTCCTCCCATATTCCTGGTCTACGAACTGGTAATCGAACAACCGCTCCGGAAAAAACTTCCCAAACACCTCCCCTATCTTCTTAACCGACTCCTTACTGCTAAGTCCCGGATGAAGGCGCAGATTAACCAGCGAAACGTCATTGGGGTCCATCCTGTACATGGAAGGCCTTACCGGCGCGTAGGGCGATTCTGCAATAACATCGCTGATCACGCCGACGATCGTGAAAGGCATATCATTCCAGCGAATGGTTTCACCAACCGCATGCTCTAATCCCATGTACTTTACGGCTGCTTCGTTTACGATAAGCGCCGCTGAATCGGATGCGAAGTCTTTCGAAAAATCCCGGCCCTGTGCAAACTTCCAGCCCATCACCCTCCCATAATTCGCGCGGACCGTGGTCGTGGGGAAGTCTACCGCCAGCGACGGATCTTTACCACGCCAGTGAATATTACCATTAGTACTCCATACCTGAGTAGCCGGCGCACTCGCCTGCGTTACACCCGTTACGGCCCCGGTGGCCAGCAACTCCGCCTCCAGTGCATCAAACCGGCCCTGCATATGGCGGCTGTCCATTTCTATCGACAATAATCCGTCAGGATTGTAGCCTACCGGCCGCTGACGGGCGTAATCAATTTGCCTGAAAACGACGATCGTACCAATGATCAGTATTAAAGAAATCGTGAACTGCAACACCAGCATTGCCTGCCGCGGCACGGCGGCGTACCGGCCTGCACGGAAGGTGCCTTTCAATACCTTTACCGGCTGAAAAGAAGACAGGTAAAACGCAGGATAACTGCCTGCCACCAGCGCCGTGAAAAAACTGATCGACAGTCCTGCCAGCCATA
Source organism: Chitinophaga horti (assembly GCF_022867795.2). Lineage (NCBI taxonomy): Bacteria > Pseudomonadati > Bacteroidota > Chitinophagia > Chitinophagales > Chitinophagaceae > Chitinophaga > Chitinophaga horti. The sequence continues at coordinate 4,146,664 of NZ_CP107006.1, forward strand.
ACATCGGGCTTAACCAGGGGATATGCATCTGTTTTGCCGTGATGGAATTAAACAATGGTAATGCCAGCTGTACTAACAGTAATGACAACACGAAGGCCAGCATTACTACCAATAATGACTCACTGAAAAACTGCTTTACCAGCTGTGCCCGAACCGATCCTATTGCCTTACGAATACCGACTTCGCGGGCGCGCTTTTCCGACCGCGCGGTACTTAGGTTCATAAAGTTGATGCAGGCCAGCATTAATACGAATAAGCCTATCAACCCAAATAACCAAACGTATTTAAGTCCACCATCGGCCACTACGCCGTTTTCGAAGGCCGTTTGCAAACGCCACATCTTCATGGGATGCAGAAACAGTCGTGGCTTCAGCCGGCGTTCTTCAGGCCGCAGATGATCATTACGCACCATCTTTATCTTTTCAGACACACTGCTCATATCCGCATGGTCGGCAATTTGCACATACAATAAAAACGCATTGTTCCCCCAGGGATTCACCATGCTGCGCACCCAGCCCATCTGGTCGATATATGCATCGAACGGCGCAAGGAATTGCAGATTGGCAAACGCAGAATTACGCGGAATATCGCGATACACGCCCTGCACCGTATACATTTCCCGCTCCGAGAACCGGATGACTTTCCCTACCGGATCGGCATCGCCAAAGTAGGACCTGGCACCTGTTTCGGACAGCAAGATGGATGACACGTCCTTTAAAGCATCGCGAGAACCACGCAGCATTTGGAGGTCCATTAGTAAGGGGCCGTCAGGCTCCACGTACTTGCCTAATTTTTTGAGCCGCTTGTCGCCATAGGTTAATTCTTTATAGAAATCCCAGGAGGCCATCACCACATGTTTAAAATCATCGGGATAGTTCCTCCGGAGCGTTTCGCCGGTGGGGTGCGGCATGGTTTGCCAGGTATCGATCTTACCGCCAAAGTCCTGATTTTGGAACACCTGGGCAATACGGTCGTAATGCTGGTTATGGCGGTCATAAGTCACTTCGTCCCATATCCACAAACCGATCAGCAGGGCTACGGCCATCCCGGTAGCCAGACCGCCAATATTGATAGCAGCATAACCTTTGCTTTTAACGATGTTGCGCCAGGCAATTTTGAGATAGTTCCTAATCATAGGGGGTGAGTTATGAACAGAGGTCGGATCAAAAGTGTGCCAACAATAAAACGACTGAGGTACAGGAGGTTAGCGTACTAACCATGTCCGGTTTCGGTACAGGCGGCGTCCGGATTTAATAAGCGCCGGTAGATGGCTCGCCCGGCTCGCTGCGGAACAACACCGGCCGGTAATGCTCCACCACCGGGAAGGGATCATAATAGTGATGTAACAATGATTTCCATTGCTGGTACTCCACCGACTGCCGGAAGCCGATGGTATGATCTTCCAGGCTTTCCCAGTTCACTAATAAAATATACTGGTGATCATTTTCCAGGCAATGTTGGAGTTGCAGGTTAACAAATCCTTTCATGGTGGAAATGATATGGCGGGCTTCGGCGAAAGCGGCCTCAAATTCGGTGGTTTGTCCCGGCTTCACATGCAGGATGGCTACTTCAAGTATCATATCAGGAAGATAGCCATTATTCCGCAGCATGCGAACAAAAAGGCCGGCGATGTCGCCGGCCTTACAGGTTATTTATTCAGGGTGAATTTCGCTCCGCCCATCAGCCATAAGCCTGGCATTTGTGCGCCGAGCAAATCCTGGTAGGACTTATCGAAAATGTTGTCCGCCTGTGCGAATACAGCTACCCGGTTTTTCACCACGTAGTATTCTGCTTTAGCATTTATTAAGAAGTACGATTTATCAACAAATGCTTTAATGGCCGTGGCCGACTGTGCATTACGTTCTTTGTACAAACCGTTGATCGCGAGGTTCCAGCGCGGTGCAGCATATTGAACCGTGAAGTTCGTCAGCAGACGTGCGTTTGAAGCGATGTAAAAAGAAGCAGTACCATTCGGTGTTTGGGTATCCATCCACACTACACCTGCATTCAAAACTATTTTATGCTGATTCGCCAATGGTTGTATGTATTGTACATCTGTTTCGAAACCGGTGGTATTTACTTCTGCGATATTTTTCGCGAGTGCGTAAGAAGCTGTGGAAGAAAGATTGTCTTTACGCGGCATGTTCGCATAAGGCGTATTGGTCCAGTCGATCACATCCTCCTGTTCGCGGCGGAACACCGTGCTGGAAATGCGGATGCGGTCGTGGATGAAGAAGTCGGCGCCCGCCTCGTAGCTAAAGGAATGTTCAGCAGCCAGGTTTGGATTACCGACGCGCTGCCCGTTCGTTACGAGTGCTTTTTCATAGTTGTTATACCGTTCGGTGAAGTCCGCATCGCGAATGGTTTTGCCCGCGCTTGCACGCAGCTGTACCCATTCGGCACGATAAGAAACGTTCAGCTGCGGCACCAGTTCGTAGCCGCTTTGCTCGTTCCAATCCAGGCGCAGGGCCGGATTAATCAGGAAGCGATCGCCGATGCGCTGGTTCAATCCTACGAAAGCAGCGGCCTGTTGCAGGTTATGATCACCGCGGTCGTTGGAGGAAATGCTTTTATCCTGGAACTGGAGTCCGCCGGTTAAAGCCGTTTTTTCCGTAAACGCGTGCTCGTACACTGCCAGGGACTGAAACAGTTTGCTGTCACTGCTGTTAGCTGCGCCCAAACCATTAAAGCGATACGTATCGGTCACTGATTTGTATCCCGCCAGGAAGGAGAATTTATTTTTGCCATGCTCATAACGTACCTGCAACTGGTTCCACCAGGAGTTTACATTTTCGCGTGCAGTGTCTGATGCCGCGGTGGTGTAAAAGCCCTGTGCACCGAAGTTGCGTGTATCGTAACTGCTACGTAAGGCCAGCTGCCAACGGTCGTTCAGGCGGTGGCTGGCCGCGAGGGAAAACGTATTGAGATGCAGGAAGCCTTTTGTACCACGTTGCTGCTGACCATCGGTATTGTTAGACAGCACGCCGGCGGTGAAGGCGGTTTTACCGGTGTTGTAGTAAGCGCTGCCGCCCAGGTTCCACAGTCCGTAAGCGCCGCCTGTTGCACTTGCATTGTACGACTGCTGTGCTTTTGCGCCTGCGGCAAATGCTTTGGTAATGATGTGGATCACCCCGCCCACTGCCTCAGAGCCGTAGATCGCGGAAGACGCGCCCTTTAGTACCTCGATGCGTTCGATTTCGCCGGGTGTAACCGGGATATAACTGTTGAAGTGGCCCGTGTTCGGATCATTCACACGCATGCCGTCGATAATCACCAGCACCTGCTGGAAAGTACCGCCCCGTACCATGATGTCGCTCTGCGCGCCCATAGGTCCGCGGGCCTGCACTTCCAGCCCGGGAACATATCGCAGCAGTTCATCGATGGAGTTGACGGGCAGTTTGGCGATGTCTTCGCCTTTTATGATAACGAGATTCCTGCCGGTGCGGGAGCTGGTGGTTGGTTGAATGGTGGCTGTTACTGTAACAGGGTCCAGCTGTTTCTGGTTTTCCTGGGCCAGTGCCATGGCTGGCACCGACAGTGCGGCTGCAACGAGCAGCCTGCTTTTCATATTAAACATTTCTAATTCAATAGATTGTTACGAAATATAGGTTTAAGCGGCTGCAAATGTAGCGCAATTGGAATTGATAACCTCAACCGGCCCCAGGCATACGAATTATGTGAAATATGTTTATCTTAGAAGTGTATTGGTGACCCGTGGCCCCTGTGATTACATATTCGTTATAAAACCCGTTAATCCTCGCTCCACAAAACCGGAGAAAGCCCATAAAGTACATGCATCTTTCCATCATCTAAAACAAATCCTCAAAATGAAAAAAGCAATTCTTTTGCCCTTGCTGGTGTTATGCTGCAGCTTCAGCATGGCCGTTAAAGCAGCTTCTATCGCTTTATACGGCGGCACACCGCCACCCAACACCACGGTTACGATCGATGCGTACAATAACGTAACGATCACCGGCCCCTGGAATGCGTACATTCAACGGATCGATTTTTACCGCAACAGCGCGCCTACGTACTACCCCGTGGCCATTCCGGGTTACACGCAGTACACATTTAATTCTGATAATGCGTACATGATCTCAGTGGGATGGAGTTATTCAGAATATCCGTACAATTTCTCAGCACATTATTACATCACTTATTAAAATCCATTTATGAAAAAAGCGATCTTATTTGTAATGTTCACGTTAGGCGTAATCACCGCCAATGCGGCCACCATTTCATTATACGGCGGCACCCCTCCGGGTGGCACGACTGTTAGCATTGACTCGTACAACAACATCACCGTAAACAGCAGCGGCTCGATTTACCGGATAGACTTCACACGCTATACAGCGCCCACTTTCTATTCCATCGTCGGACCGTTTACAGGCAATTATACGTTCAATTCGGACGGCGCATATATTATAACGATCGGCTGGCAATTGTCGAGCTATCCTTATAATGCATATGCGCAGTATTACATCACTTATTAGCTATAGCTGAGGATTAATCCACCTTCTTTCTCCGTTATTTTTTATGCAATAGAACGTTTTTACATTCAGTAGAACTTGTACCAACAGCAGATAAAATAGTATTCACTATCCCCCGTCTCCTCCGCTATCTTTGTATTGTATTTGTGACCCGCGAGCCGTGCAATAGCCCGTTAATCCATCACTCCACATAAACGGAGAAAGCCTATAAACATCATCCCTGAATCATTTAAAATCCAGATTATGAAAAAAGTGATCTTATTACCCTTACTGATTTTATGTTGCTGCATCAGCATGGCAGTGAGTGCCGCTACAATTGAGCCGCATATGGGCGTGCAACCCGAAGGCATGAGTGCCACTATCGATACCAACAATAATGTAACCATTACCGGCGCACCGGGTGTTATCACCAAACTTACCTGTTTCCGTAGTGTACCTACACCCCACTACTGGTATGACGGAGGATTCGGTGGAAACGGCGTCTACTTTAATTCGGGAAACGCTTACCTGGTAATTGTTGACATTGCATTGCCGGATTACAGCGCTATGCAAGTCCACTACTGGATTACGTATTAGAAAACTGAGTGTGGATTAACTGAAAGATGCTTTCTCCGTTTACAATTCCGTTCTGTTCAGCGACCGCGCATCTTCTACGCGTGTACCGCTGTGATAAAAGCCGTTAATCGACCGGCTGCGCCAGTATTTGGTAGAGTCGTAATAAGTTTTAGCGGGATCGATTTCTGAAAAGAGTAAGGCGGCTACATTCTTTTCGAGCCTGCCGGTAATTACACCATCCGGCCGTACCATGAAAGAGGCCCAGCAGCTTTCTTTGGCAGAACTGTTGGCACAACTGATCCACAGGTAATTATTGGCTGCGTAAGACACCATGGTGGCGGGCATCGTAATCTCGGGATAGGTATGCCCCGTATTCCATTTAAAGTTTTCCTCACCTACTTCGGCTTCCATCATCTTACGGCGATCGTGGTCCATATTAGCGGCATGATAAGAATGAAATATCACTTCCGCATTGCGCTGTTTGAGCTCGCGATATAATTCCGGGTAACGGTAGTCATGACAGATGAGCACCGCGCAGCAAATGCCCTTGATCTCGAACAAAGTGAAATGTGTACCTGGACTGTAGTGTGCCAGGTCGCCCGTTTCGCCGGACTCATCGCCGGCACAGAAAAGTTTGTCGTAACGGTCGGTAATAACGCCCTGGGGACTGATAATATAAAGGCTGTTATGCGGTTTATGTTCGCCGGTAAGCGGATGGCTGGAACCCAGCACTACCCAAAGGCCGAGTCTTCTCGCCGCATCCATCACGTCCAGCGTAGCGCTTTTCAGCGCAGCCCAGTCGAAGCCTGCGAAAGAGGGAAAATCGATGCCGGCGTAACCACTAAGGCTACCTTCGGGAAAATGAATCACGTCGCAGCCGTGCGTGGCGGCAATCTCCATCTGCCCAATAATATTTTCTTTATTACTGATAATGCTGCTGCTGACAGGAAACTGACTCGTGGCGATCTTAAGTGTCATATGCCGGGTATTAAACAACAATAACGCAAATATGCGAAAAAAAATCCGGCTAGATAAAAGTTCGTTGCCCCCGCTCCAGGTAAATCATGCGCTCCCGGGTAATCGGATCGGCTTCCAATATATGCTTTAAATGAGATTCAGATTCTTTGAAATGCGTCCAGCCGCGCTGGTGTACCGGAATGATTTTATTTGGCCTGATAACGCGCACTGCCCGCAACAGGTCAACACTATCCATCGTATACTTCCCCAAACCTGACAGGTACCTGAACTGCACGCTGCCCGCATGAAAAATGCCCACATCCACCTTAAACCGCTTCGCTACCTCGTCTATCCCTTTGAAATAAACCGTATCGCCTGAAATATAAATAACGCCGTCGGACTGTCCATCGTACTGTATCACAAAGCCTATTACCGGGCCGGAAATGATTTCCGGTATCCACCAGGGCCGGTGCTGCGCGGGTGTAGCAGTGATCCGCAGGTTGCTCACCTTTGGCGTGTTTACCGTATAGGTTTCCCAGTTGCTGAGCCCTATCACACCTGGTACCTCCCGGCTGGCCTTCCGGGTGGAAATAACGTTTGCTACGCGGCCGGTGAAAGCCTTACCCTGGGTATCGAAATTATCTTTATGCTGGTGATGACTTAGCAGTATCAAATCCACCTCCGGCAGTCCGCCCGCCGGCAGGGCCGGATCATCCGTTTTACGCGACAGCGCGCCGAAGCCGTGGTGATAAAGCTGCCCGCTTTTATCGAGCGTGGGATCAGTCAAAATCCGGAAACTGCCGATCTCCAGCAGGATGCAGGCGGTATCGATATGGGTGATGTGGATATGCATGCCCTAAAGTAAGGCTTCTGAGGGAGGCATGTTAGCATTGCCGTGAATGAGGCAACGCTTGCCGGGGATTATCCAAATAACAGAGCCTCCCAGGAATAGGAGGCCCGTCAATGTATTTTTTATGCAATAGAACGCTTGTTAGGGGCCAAACCTTTTGCTCGACTGCCGGCAAATCAGGGCGGGCTCCAGCACCAGCTTTTGTGGCTGGCCGTTGGGACTATGCCCCTTCCGCTGGATGTCGAAAAAAAGTTTGGCGGCCTCTTCCCCCATTACTACCGTTTGTTGATTCACGGTGCTGAGCGAGGGCGTGAGGTATTCGCCGAAGGCCTCGTTGGCAAAGCCAATCAAGGCAATCTCCTCCGGCATTTTTTTACCTGCGCTTTTAATGGCCTGCATGGCCCCAAGCGCAGTAAAGTCCTCCACGGCGAAAACACCATCCGGTACGTTGGTACCGGCCAGGAGGCGGTTCATACATTCGCGGCCTGATTCGATGCTCACTTTCCCGTACACAATCAAATCATCGTCCAACGCGATGTTGTGTACGTTCAGCGCATCGATGTAGCCTTTCAGGCGCTGATTAAAGATGTTCACATGTTGCTGTCCGCCGATATGGGCAATACGGCGGCAGCCTTGTTCAATAAGATGTCTAGTCGCATCAAACGCGCCCCGGTAGTCGTTGACTACTACGGATGAAACGCCCAGGCTATCGCTGGCACGATCGAACAATACCAGCGGAATGCCGCGTCGCTTCAACTCCGAGTAGTGATCAAGGTTGATGGTTTCTTTGGAAATAGATGCCAGTACACCATCCACCTGTGATTGTAAAAAGGTTTGTACTCCTTTCTTCTCGCTTTCATATAACTCGTTACTCTGGTAAATGAGCACGTTATAACCATTAATGTTCGCCACCTTTTCAATCCCATGAATCACTGAGCCAAAAAAGCTGATCTCCGCACTGGGAATGATCACCCCGATGATGTAAGACCTGCCCAACCGCAGCGATGAGGCGATACGGTTGGGCCGGTAATTCAGTTTTTCCGCCGTTTCCCGTACAATCTTTTTAGTCGCCTCTTTGATGGCGGGGTGATTGTGCAGGGCGCGCGAAACGGTTGCCGCGGTGATATTCAACGCTCTCGCTATATCTTCTATCGTCGTTTTGGATATACTTTGGCTCATCGGGGCAAAATTGATGAAAGGCGCTACTTGAGCTTATTTTCCAACACTTTGATAAAATAGCCGCCCACCACGCTGCGCGCCTGGAAGCCGACCTGTTTACCATTCGTTGTTTCGTGCCAGTCGCTCAAAGGCACGCGGCTGCTCGTTTCCAGTGCATACTTATACATTGGGTCCACCAGTGCATCAAATTCATTCTTTTTATCGGTGAGCACGGCGGTCCAAACAATCCAGTCAGATTTGGTATACGTTTTACGGCTGTCCAGCGGCAGACCGTATTGTTGTTGTTTGGTCAGGTAGTACTTAATTTCCTTCTCGTACACCGATTGTGGGAACAGGCCCATATGCAGCACCTTATCCCACACGAGGTTGTACTTCTGGCTCCAGGTGCCTTTTCCATCGAATGTGAGCGCATAGTGATCACCATCGTCGGCCATCGCCATCCATTTCGTAACCATTTCTTTTGTCATAGCGGTATACTTATCTGCCGTAGCCGTTTCGCCCAGCTGACGCGCCATTTGCGCATAACCGCCAAGTGCCACGATGGCTTTTACAGACAGATTCGCGTTACGCGCCAGGTGACCGGCAAAGTCGTCGGTACACAGCTGGTTCGCCGGATCTAAACCTTCTTTGGAAAGATATTCCGCCCAGGTAGTAAGCGTTTTCCAGTGCTGCTTCGCATAATCGGCTTTACCTTCTGCCTTTACGATAGCGGCGGTAAGGATGATCATATTGCCACACTCTTCCACCGGCATATCTTCACCATAAGTCTGGCCATTGGCGAGTGGATAAGTGCCAAGATCATGTGCAGCGAATGGTTTGGTCCATTTACCGCTTTCGCTGTAATAGAAGATACCGTTAAGCATTCCTTTCAGCAACTCCGGGTTGTATACGAGGTACAACGGCGCAGAAGGATAAGTTACATCCACCGTATTAATGGAACCATTGCTGAAGTTTTCTTTGGAGAAAAACAATGTTTCACCTTCCGGACTTTTCAGCAGTTTGTGCGCAGAAATGCTCTGGCGGTAAGACAGCTCACAGAGTTTAGCGTATTTCTCGCCGCCCGCCTGCAAGGCATCTTCCCGTAATTGTTTATTAAACGCCTCGCATTTGGCAATAACACTTTGATAATCCTTCGCCGCAGCTGCCAGTTCGTTTTCGATCGTCGTTGGCTGACCGAGCGTCCACCAGGCTTTCAGGTTTTTACCGAAGTACTGTACGCTGTAAATGTCATCGTAGCCTACCAGGAACGTTTGCTCTTTCGCCTCGTTGCTCACCTTTCCCAGGGAAGCTACGGTGCTGAGCATCAGCTGCCTGCCGGTTTGCGTAGCCTTCGCCGGCAACTGGAACGCCTGTGCAAAGTTTACGGGAGATGCCACCGTTTGTTTGATATTGGTCGCCGTGGGCACTGCTACATACATATACCCCCAGTCAATACGCAGATCGTCACCTTTTTTCTTCAGCACTTCCTGGGATACCGTGCCGGCTTTGAGGATAGACAAGCCTTTCGCAGTGTATAGATCGGCCTTTACCTGTTGTGCAGGCGTGTTCACGGCCACATCGGAAGACGCACCGAAATACACCTGCACGTCATGCGCCTCGCCGTCGTTGCTGTATGCTTTTACGTTCACGTACGACACCGGGCGGGAAAGTAAATGCAGGTCGGTCATCAGCAACGGACTGGTAAACGTCACCTGCAGGTTTGTTTTACCGGCAGCAAATTCATAGATAGTTTGCGTGGCATTAATGTCGACGCTCTTCTGTTCCGCCAGTTTGATCGTACCATCCGGAGCAACAATCTTTTCTTCCACGATGCCCGCATCGAGCCACTGTCCGCCGGCGGTGTTAGCCACATGCACGGCCAGTACGTTAGCACCCTTCTTTAATTGAGTAGTAATGGGAAAATACTGGTATTTGTTGTTCCATCCTTTGTGCGCATACACCTGTTCACCATTGAGATACACTTCCACGTTATCGTCATGGTTCAGTTTCAGGAACAATTTTCCTTTGGGCAGTTCAGATACATTAAAGCTTCTCCGCAGCCACAGGTCATTGCTTTTCCAGTAGGTTTTAGCCACCGAGCGGTTATCGCCGAACGGCGCGCCACCTTTCTTCCACTGCGCATCATTAAAGCCGGGCTTTTCCCAACCAGCTGCGGGTGTTGCTTCGGTGTACGCCGCCGTGTAGTTGCCATCATCAGCCGTCGGAGCGATCGCGTTCCAGGTTTTGTCTTCTTCCCCCAGGAAACGATACAGGCTGCCATCCACTTTTACGAAGCCTACCAATGATTGTGTAACGCCCGTCCAATGCCTGGTGGGCGATGCATTCAACTGATCGGTATTAGACCAGATACTGAAATAGGGATCGTGCGTGATAAGCGGGTAAGCCGGCGCCTTTCTCTCCTGTGCAGCTGCTGCGGCACAATGTATGAGCGCAACAGCTGCCATTACTACTTTCTTCATTCTACGTTTCTATGCTATGTTTAAAAAATCCTAGTACGTCACCTTTACCACCTGCGAAAACAGGCGATCTTCCACACCGGCGATCTTTATTCCTACCCTTGCGTACACGTAATTCTGCGTTACGTTATAGGTGGGAATGTTTACACTCAGCGCGATGTTATTCATATCGGTGATAGCACCGCCGGCGATCGTGGCAATGCCATCGTTATAATCGACCCCTTCGCCTACGAATTGCGTTTTATTCACGTACAGTGCTACGTTCTCCACGGCTTTGGCGGAAGTACCGGTAACGATCTGCTCCAGGCGGAACGTCGCGTTCACCTTACCGGCGGCGGCCGTAAACTGCGGCGTGCGCACCATGTAGTAAGGCATTACTTCGATATCCAGCTGCTGGCTTCCGGAAACAGTTATGTTGATGCTGTCGGGTTTACCGGAGGTAGCCTTTGGCACCCAGGGGCCTTGTGCAGCGGGTATTACAAGTTTGTACTCGCCGTTAAACAACAGCGTACTATAAGTGCCATCCTGCGCAAAAGTGTGCCCCATCGGGCCTACCTTACCAAATCCATATTGATACAATTCGAAGGAAACCTGGTTATGCTGCACGGCGATCGGTTCGCCCTGGTACACGACCCTGCCCGTCAGGGAAGAGCTGGGCGGATCGTAGTTATCTTTTTTACAGGAAAACAAGGAAGTACCGATAGCCAGTACGAGTATATAGGATGATCTGAATTTCATAACTGATAAGTTTTGCTTTTACTGGTTAGGTTGTCTTACAATCTTCGGGTTGTTGGCGCGGATATCGTCGCCGATGAAGGAGTAATAGTTACCCAGGCGGAACCTGCGCGCACCGGTTACACTGCTCAGCAACTTGCGCTGGAAGTACCATTTACCGTCGTTCGGGCTGCCAGGTTCGTATATTTTGTAAGGCCACAGTGCCCATGGCTGCGTGTTCCGGCGGGTAGCCGATCCCAGGTTGGTAGTCAGCTCGGCTTGTGAAAGCGGGTTACCATCCCATTTGATGTGTGCAATTCTCCAGCGTTTCATATCAAACAGCAGGTGGCCTTCAAACGCCAGTTCAACGCGACGCTCGTGCACAATACGATCGAACGTAACATCACCGCCAGTTAACGGCGTAACCAGACCGGCACGTACGCGCACCTGGTTCAGGTAGCCGGCAGCCACATCGGGCTGAGACAGTTCAAAAGCAGCTTCGGCGGCATTCAGCAGCACCTCTGCATAGCGGTAACGCATGTACGCCACTTCACTTTGTGTACCACGGGAGCCTGCGCCTGCAGTCGGATCGAGATATTTACGGATATAGAAGCCTGATTGCGCCACGTGTTCGAGACGATCGATCGGGCCATCCTGACCTACCACCTGTACGCCTGGTTTGCCGGGTAAGTCTTTGATTCCGCCGCGGGCATCGCTGGAAATGATGGTACCGTCGGCGAGCCTGTAACCAGCCCAGATGTCAACCGGCCGACCTTTAAACGCGCTGCCGGGGGTGATTACCGTACCGTGCAGACGGGCATCTCTGCCTTCGAAAAGCTGCTGCGGATTGGTGTACAAAATGGGAGTACCGTCTGCTGCATTTACCGGCAGTGGTGCAAAGGAATTATCCAGCCGCTCGAAAGCCTCTACAAAGTTGATAGATGGGTTGATGCGGCCACCCTCTTCTTCTTCTGACCCAAAGCGAGGCTGGTTAGCGATGGTAAACCCGTGAACGCGACCGCTTCTGAGTTTGTAATCCTCTACCCAAATGGCTTCCGGGTTGTTATTTTTATCCAGGAAAAGCGCTGCAAAGTTTTCAGCCAGGTTCGCATTCTTTTTATACAGGCTGTAAGGACCCACCTCTCCGTTAATGATCATCTCTGCGGCGGCCAGTGCTTTGGTATAATAGCCGTTCGCAAGGTTGGCCGGGATGCCCACTTCGCCGCCGGGTAAAGATACCTGTGGTGTGTTAACGCCGTATTTTGCGATAGAACCTGCGTACAGCGCGGCCCTGGCCACGACAGCAGTAGCCGCACCCTTTGTTACGCGACCAACGATAGCTGTGCCCGAAGCGGGACGTACAGGCAAATCTTCCCTGATGGCTTCCATTTCACTGATCACGAAATCATACATTTCAGACTCTTTCGCACGTGGATGTTGCAGATAGGTAGGATCGCCGCTGAAATCGTAGCGCATCGACTCCAGGATTAATGGAACACCGCCCATACGTTTAGTGAGTTCGAAATAAAAGTTAGCGCGCAGGAAACGGCCTTCTGCCAGCAGTCGTGCTTTATCGCCTGCAAGCAGTGTTTTGGACGCCTCGCAGCGCTCGAGGAACAGGTTCATCTCACGGATGTAACCATAATCCCAGTTGCCCCAGGTACCATATCCCCAGTCACTATCACGCACCATCCAGTCGGTACCGTTGTTAGAAGGATAGGCTTCACCAAAACCGGCAAAGTTTTCCCACGTTTCATCCAGCGGTGAAAAATCCAGTTGCCTGGTGTACAGGTTAGCAAGTACCGACAGTGCATCTGCCGATGTTCTAAATGCTTCTTCCGGTGTAATGATGGATGGCGGCTTCTGATCGAGAAAGTCCGCATCCTTGATACAACCGCTGGCACCCATGAGTGCGGCGATCGTTAATATGCTGATGATTTTTGTTTTCATAATCTGGAATCAAAGGGTTGATTAAAAAGAAAGGTTTACGCCCACGTTCACTACTTTGTTCTGCGGATACTGCAACCCGTTTTCTTCGGTCACTTCCGGGTCTACGCGGTATTGGTTAAGATTGCTGAAGGTGAACAGGTTGTAGCCGTTCACATAAAAGCGGCATTTCTCGATGCGAACCCGTGACAGAATGTTTTGTGGGATCGTGTAACCTAACTCGATGGTCCTGGCTCTCACGTAACGGGCATTGTGCGCAAAGAAGTCGTTACTGTTATTGTAGTTGGAGTGACCACCTTTATTGTAGCGCAGTGCAGGATATTTACCCGGGATCCATTTGCTGTTCGGGTCCCACATATCTTCGCGGTGCCACCTGTCGGTAAATAAAGTATTGAGGTTACCATTGTTCTGGAAAGGCCATTTCATTTCCCAGTTCTGGTACCAGGTGTAGCCCGCCGCACCAGAGAAGTCCGCGCGGAAGTCGGCACCTTTATACATCAAACCAATGGTGAAACCGAAGTTGATATTAGGCTGTGCACCAATACCCCAACCGATCGGACGCTCATCGTAGCCATCGATTTTACCGTCTTTATTCATATCCTCATAAATAAGGTCACCGGGCAGCAGGGTTACGTTACCCTGTCCGTCGATATTTACCGGGTGCTCATTGATCTGCTCCTGCGACTGGAACTGGCCAACTACGTGGCGCCCCCAGTTGGAGCGGGTAAGGCGCTGCGTTCTGGCAGTACGGTAGTGATCCCAGGAGTTGAAGCGCGTTTCGTTAAAAGGTTCCAGGAATTTGTAACGTGATATTGCAAAGTTGCCGGCCACCTGGTATTTTAGTTCGCCGATATTGTTGTTCAGCGCCAGCGAGAAATCTGCACCAAATTGCGCGTCGGATTCGAGGTTACTTTCCGGCAAGCCATAACCCAGTTCGTTTGGCACCAGTACATTGCCGGTCGCAGCCCTTAAACCGGTACGTTTACGATAATAGTACTCGGCGCTACCATTTAATTTTCCGTTGAAGAAACCGAAGTCCAGACCTACGTTCGACATTTTGCTTCTCAACCAGGTGATATTCGTTGTCGGCTCTCCGCGGTCGCGGGACCCAACTACCACGTTACCATCCAATACGGCTATACCCACATTGTAATCATACCCGGCCAGGTACCTGAATGGCAGCAGGCCTAATGCATCGCCATCATCACCCATCACACCGTAAGAACCGCGTAACTTTACCTCCGTAAGCGGGAAATTACCCAGCAGGTCTTTCATAAATTGCTCTTCGGTCAAACGCCAGCCGACAGATATACCGGGGAAGTAGCCTACGCGGTCAAGTTCAGGGAACAGGTAGGAAGCATCTCTACGTCCGTTCAGCTCCAACATGTATTTATCAGCGTAAGAGTAGTTGATACGTGCCGCGTAACCCAGCCTGGTCTGCCGCTCATCGCTATCGTTGTATTCATCCATGGTCGGGAAGTAAATCAGCGGCAGGGAGTTCGTAGTAGGCACAGCATGCAGGGTGTTCGTTAACCGCTGCCACCTGATACGTTCGGCAACAAAGGTGGCATTAATGTTATGCTTACCGAAAACACGTGCATAAGTGATCTGCCCCTGCATGTTTACGTTTTGTACTTTTTGCTGGATGCGCTGCCTGTAAGGGTTAGTACTACCGCCATATGGCGTGATGGTATCCTGTACAGGGTCGTAGCGGTAGGTCACGTAAGTGTACTCGTGGTTATTCAGCACCCGGTCGGCCAGGTAATAAGAATAAGCGCCGCGTAACGTAAGCCCTTTCACGTAAGGCACTTCATATTCCAGGTTGAAGTCATTCTGCAACACGCGCCAGTCCTCCCGGAATTTACCTGAGTTTTTATAGTTCAGGAACGCCCAGTTGGTTTCGTTGTGACCAATATCATTCAGGTAACGTGGATCATCGTTTGCATAGGGGCGCTCCATCGGTGTATTACGCATCAGCGCGAAACGGGCAACCCAGTAGTCATCGGGCTGCGGTACACCCGGGTTCTGCCGGCTTTCGATACGACCATTGATGTTCATGGAAGCCTTTAAACCTTCAGCGATCCTCGCTGTAATATTAGACTGTACGTTGTTCCTGTCGAAGCGGTACTCACGGCCCAAAACGGAGTTCTGGTGCAGTTTAGTGTAAGACAGGTAATACGTGATCCTGTCGGAACCACCGGAAGCATTCACGTTAAAAGAAGACAGGGGCGAATTACCTTTGATGATAAAATCTGTCCAGTCGAAACTTTTATAACCGTACTCGGTTCCTTGTTTGTATTTCTCCAGTTCTTCTTTGGTGATAGATGTACCGCCTTCGTTCAGTTCCGCTTCAGCCTTCAGGCGCATGTAGTCATAAGAACTGTTGAGTACTTCGGGGAAGGTGGTCCAGTTTTGCCAGCCCTGGTAAGCATTTATACCGATGGTATTACGGGAGTTGAGTTTACCCCGTTTGGTCGTAACCACCACAACACCGTTTGCTGCACGCACACCATAAATAGCCGCGGCAGCATCTTTCAGCACCGTAATCGACTCAATGTCGTTGGGAGCAATATTATTGAACTGACCGGCATCCTGCTGGATACCGTCGATTACGTACAGTGGGTTACCCATGTTACGGATCTGGATATTGGCGCTCGCACCGGGGCGACCGTCAGGCTGACGGAAAGTTACACCCGGCAGCTTACCGGCTAGTGTGGCGCTCACCGTGGAGTTACCATGCACACGATCGATATCATCGGAGGTTACCGACGCAACCGAACCAGTGATGGATACCCTCCTGGCCTGGCCATAACCCACTACCACTACTTCACTGATATCTTTATTCTGTCTTTCCATTCTTACGCTCAGGCTGCGTTGCGTACCTACCATTAATTCTTTTGTTGCAGAACCGATGGAGGTAAATACCAGCACAGCACTTTCGCCCGCTACATTGAGCGAAAACGATCCGTTGGCATCGGTATTGGTGGCATTTTTTGTACCCTTCTCCACGACGGTAACGCCTGGCATAATACCGCCTTCATTGTCCTGCACTACCCCACGCACCGTTATCTTTTCCTGCGAAAAGGCGGGCAATACGGTGGCAAGCCAGATAAAAAGGGTGAGCAAAAAAGGCAGGGGACGCCTGATAAGCACTGCCGAAACAGCATTACAGGCCCGGGGAAGCCTAGTAAATTTTCTCATAACGGGAACTAATTGTGGTTAATAAAATGAGCGTTTTTCACTGTGTGTAAACGTTTACATGCAATAATTTGTAAACAAGTACTACTTTTAAATCGTACTGTGAAGAAAGAACTTATTTAGCGATAGGGCCATTCACTACGTTTCATATTCTTTTCAAAATGTTTCATTTTTGGCTGCGGCTTACTTTAGGATGGTTGCTTTTGGCATCGGGCGCAAACGCGCAGCAATATTACTTTCGTCACTACCAGGTAGAGGCAGGCCTGTCTAACAATACGGTTTTCAGCAGCGTGCAGGACCAGCAAGGGTTTATGTGGTTTGGCACCAAGGAAGGACTGAACCGCTTTGATGGCTACCGCTTTAAACTGTATAGGCTGGATGATAAGAACGAGCAGCAACTCGACCAGATCTATAACTTATATAAGGACAGCCGGGGCACATTATGGATCGGTTCGCAAAAGGGTTTATATTATTTTGATGCAGTGAATGAAAAGCCGGTCAACTTTTCTGACACGCTGCGCGAAGTATGGAGCATTACCGAAGATGCCGCCGGGCAACTCTGGTTCATTGCACAAAACGCGGTGTGCCGTTATAATCCTGTCCGCAACAAAGTGACACGGTTCCCACATCCTACGGGCCGCATTCTCACCTCCGTTTGTATTACGGAAGATGGCACTACCTGGGCTTCTACGCACAGGGGCTTTCTGCAAAAGCTGGATACAGCCACCGGTGTCTATACCGGTTATAACTTATTCCCCGACCTGCCGGCAGGCAGCGGTTGCTACATTCACCGCGTGATGGCAGCAGGCAATCGTGTAATGGCCTGCACCTCCTGCCGGGGCGTTATCCAGTTTAATGCAAACGATTTCACAATTAAGAACCTGTTGACTTACAATGCCGATCTCACGAATGTATATGTGCATGATATCCTGCAGAACGGCCCCAACGAATTTTGGGTCGCCAGTGAATCGGGGGTGTTTATTTTAGATAGCGAAACCGGGCAAAGCATCAACCTGCATAAAAAATTTCTCGACCCCTATTCTATTTCAGATAATGCGGTGTACACCATTTCCCGGGATCGCGAAGGCGGCATTTGGGTGGGCACGTACTTCGGCGGCGTGAATTATTACGCATTTCCCTACACCCCTTTCCGTAAATACTACCCCGACTATTCCCCTAATGCGATCAGTGGCAGCGCCGTGCGCGAAATCCGGGAGGATAGTGATGGCATGCTGTGGATCGGCACCGAAGATGCCGGCCTCAATCGCCTCGACCCGAAAACGGGTGCGGTAACGAATTTTTCGCCGCTAAAAACGCCGAACAGTATAACCTACAGCAATATTCATGGTGTATTGGTAAACGGCGACGAAGTATGGGCAGGCACCCACGAACACGGCCTCGACATCATCCACCGGAAAACAGGAAAATTAATTCGGAACTATCGTATCGGCAGCGGCCCCAAGGACCTGAAGCACAACTTCATCGTTTCCCTGCTTAAAACGCGCAACGGCACTATTTACGTGGGTACCGGCGCAGGGTTACTCCGGTACGATGCGGCCTTCAAGGGTTTTGATCCTACCACTGCCCCTACCTTCGCGACCATCAGCAGCCTGGTGGAAGATCATGCAGGCGTTATTTGGGGCACTACTCACATGGATGGCGTTTTTTCCTACAACCCGGCCACCGGCGAAACCCATAAATTCGAGCACGATCCTGACAACCCGCAGAGCATATCCGCCAGCACCATCAACGCTGTTTGCGAAGACGCCGCGCACAACCTCTGGTTCGCTACAGAAGGTGGCGGCCTTTGTAAAATGGATACGCAGCGTAAAACATTCACCCGCATCAAAATGAAAGATGGGTTGCCCAGCAATTTCATTTTTAAGATCGTAGAATCGCGCGACGGGCAGTTATGGGTAAGTACCTCCAAAGGTTTGGTACAGCTGGACACTGCAGGTAAAGTACTGGCCGTGTATACGAAAGCCAACGGTCTGCTCAACGACCAGTTCAACTACAACTCTGGTTACCGCGACAGCACCGGACGCATGTACTTTGGTAGTATTAAAGGGATGATCAGCTTTAACCCGGAGGAATTTATCAGCAACACCTATCAGCCCCCGGTATACATTACCGGCTTCCAGGTGAATAATCGCGAATTGTCCATCAGCCAGGATAGCAGCGCACTTAAAAAGTCGATCCTGTTTGCGAACGAACTCACGCTCGATCACGACGCTTCCAGCTTCAGCATCGATTTTGCTGCCCTCAGTTTTAATGCGCCGGAAATTACCGCCTACAAATACATGATGGACGGCCTCGATCGGGAGTGGACCACCCTGCCTACGAATCGTAAAGTCTATTTCACGAACCTGTCTCCCGGCACGTACACCTTCAGGCTAAAAGCCTCCACCAATGGAAAATGGGGCAAAGCAGAAAAAACATTGACTATCCACATCCTGCCGCCGTTCTGGGCTACGACCTGGGCTTACCTGCTTTATTTTGTAGTAGGGGCTGCTATCTGTTATTATGTCACCATGTTTTTCTATCGCCGCGCGCAGGTCAGGAAAGAAAAAGAATTATATGAAGCGAAGATCCAGTTCTTCACCAATGTGACGCACGAAATACGTACGCCGCTGACGCTCATTAAAGGCCCGGTAGAAAACCTGCTGGAAAAGGCTGCAGAGGTGCCCGACATTAAACCGGACGTGGTAACGCTGGAACGTAATACGAACCGCCTCATCGCACTGATCACCCAGATACTGGACTTCCGGCAAACAGAAACACGCGGCTTTAGTTTAACGTTTTCGGAAGTGCGCATCGACCGGCTGCTGGAGGAGGAGTTTGAAAGCTTTATGCATCCTGCCACCAAAAAGAAATTACGCTACGAACTGGTAATGCCTCCAATGGCCATCAATGCGAGGGCAGACGAGGAGGCGATGCGTAAAATACTGAGCAACCTGATCAGCAATGCAGTGAAGTACGCTGCGCATACCGCTACTGTAATATTACATCCGCTATCGCCGGAAGATGTTACCTTTACGATAGAAGTCCGTAACGACGGGCATCTGATCGCTGCCGACATGAAAGACAAGATTTTTGAGCCCTTTTACCGCATGAAGGAAACCAGCAGGCAAACAGGCTCAGGCATTGGACTATCAATCGCTAAGTCGCTGGCCGAATTGCACCAGGGTCAACTATACCTGGGTGCGCAGGTGGATGGAATGAACGTTTTTATACTTAATTTGCCATTGCAGGCCGAATTGAAACAGCCGATAGCTAAAACTGGTAAAACCGCGAACAAATAGCACGTTATGCTGCCGACCGTATTAATTGTTGATGATAACGATGAAATCCTGGAATTTCTTTCCCGGACGCTGGCGCCTAAGTACACGGTGCTGACGGCGGAAAGCGGCGAGGCGGCCATGGACATCCTGCATACGGAGGCCGTTCAACTGGTGATCAGCGACGTGATGATGCCCGACATGGATGGCTTCGAACTGTGCACACTGATCAAATCCAACTTCGAATATTCGCACATTCCCGTGATCTTACTCACGGCCAAGAATACACTCACTGCCAAGATACACGGCCTGGAACTCGGTGCTGACGCCTATATTGAAAAGCCCTTTTCCAAAGAGCACCTGCAGGCACAAATGGCGAGTTTACTGGCAAACCGTAATATGGTGCGCGAATATTTTGCACAGTCGCCACTTGCACATATCAAGAGCATGGCACACTCTAAGGCCGATGAACGTTTCCTCGAAAGCCTCAACGAAACCATCTGCCGTAACCTGGAAGATGCCGAGCTGGATGTAGAGAAACTGGCCCGCGCCATGAACATGAGCCGTGTAACGCTGTACCGCAAAATCAAAGCAGTGTCGGACCTCTCCCCCATTGAACTGATCAACATTACCCGCCTGAAAAAGGCTGCAGAACTGCTCGCAGAGGGCGAATACCGCATTAACGAAATCTCCGACATGCTGGGTTTCAGCTCACAAAGCAACTTCTCCCGCAACTTCGCCAAACAGTTCAACATGACGCCCTCCGAGTACATTCATTTAAAAGGGCAGGAGCATAAAAAAATTTAGCCCTCCATGTAAACGTTTACATTGAATAGGTATCCTTATTTTTACGGCTTATGCGTAAAGAGGCTTTTTACCGAATGCAATACATGCTTTTGGATGGCGATGCCCGACTGGTGACTGACATCCTGAGCCTGTACCTGTACCCGCTGGAGAAATACCGGGTAACAGATGCAGTGAACCGGTTTAAGAAGATGGAACCGACCAAAGTGGCGGGTATACTCGAGCAATTACAACGCGCCCAGCTCGCCGCGCCTAATACGGCAGGCAACTTCGCCCTTGTGCCCGAGCTGGCCTTCCTGTTGTTCCCGCAAAACATTCAACGTGAAGAATACCAACGTTTGCTGCACGACGATCGCGGTAAACGCCCTTCCTTTTATAATACGAGCTTTAAACTGGCCGAATTACAGGAAACGCTGATGGCGTATTGCCTGGGTGATCTTTCCCTGATGTCGCTGCCGGTACGCAAAATTGAGCTGGACCTGGAAGATTTTCTTCCCTGGCTGCCTTACCTGCTGTACTACCCGGCTTACAAACAGCTGTTACAATTATTTTCAGAAGATAGTTTCCGGCGGATACAATCCCGCGCCATCTGGACTAACCTGTTAGAAATGGCCCCGCTGGCCGACCTGGAGGTATTCGACCGCGACACCAACGGCACTTCCTGCGAGCCGGCACTGTTACAGGGGCGCTTTCCCGAAACGGGCAGTGATTTTGAAATGGCCGTGACTCATCTGTACCGCAAACAGCCCGAACAGGCTTTCGCGGCGTTCGAACGTGGCATCAAACTGCAAAGGAAAACGGATAAAAAGAACATGTTGCCCGCCTCGCCGGCCATGGCCTTCTACTACGCCTACACGATCAGCCTGTTGCCACTCGCACAAACCAATATGCTGGTCGCGAAACTGATCGCCTTTTATGAAAAAAAACTCGCGCCGGCCAATATTCCCGCCATCTGCCTGCTCCACTATCACAGTGGCAAAAGAGAGCGTGCGGAAGATTTGCTGCGCATATTAATAGAAGCGCATGCTTTACCCGGCGGTAAAGACCTGCCAACGCTGCTGGCGCTGTTATGTCTGCGAGGATTTCATGCAAACAGCAAACTACTCGTACACCACGCCCATCTCTCCGAAAAGCTGTTAACGAAAGCCCTCGAGAACGGCTACCTGTTGCCTGCCTACGAATACCAGTTCCTGCTGGAAGATGACCGGTCGCAGGATATTTATGAAGTACTGAAAAGCAGGATCAGCGAGCCGCCTGCTTTTGCACAGATGCAGAAAATACCCGAATGGGAACGGCTGCTCGACTTACTACTTGCTCCCGAACGCCCGAACGCTAAAAAGGATAAGGCGACTGGAACCAACCGGCTCGTTTATCTCGTAGACTTCGACCGACTGAAGGTACAGCCTATGCTGCAAACGATGCAGGCAAGCGGTTGGAGCGCAGGCCGCATGGTAGCGCTAAAAAAGCTGAAAGAAGGCGCCGTACCTGCCATGCTGCCGCACGACCAGCGCATCGCACAAACCATTCTGAAAGAAACACACTTCAATTATTACGGTGGCGAGCAATATGTTTTCGACGATAACATCTGGACGGAACTTGCCGGGCACCCATACCTCTTCCTGATGCACGAGCCGACTATGCCGGCCGAAATCGAAAAGGGAGAGGTAGAGCTGGCGATATCCACCACCAACCGCGGGTACATCTTTAGCGCTAACATCACCGAAGCCAATGGCGACTTTGTTGTGCTGAAGGAATCCGAAACGAAGATGAAGATCATCCGGTTGAACCAGCAGCAGCGGTTTGTACTGAACACACTGAAACAGTTGGGCACTGTACCCGCGGAAGGAAAAGAGAAATTGCTGGAAGCGATCAAAAAAATGGGCTCGCATATTACGATCCATTCCGACCTTGATGAAAGTGCTATCAGCATCCGCCGCCTCAACAGCGACAGCCGCATCCGCATTCAGCTGCAACCGGTCGGCGACGCGCTGAAGGCCTCATTCTTCGTGAAGCCGCTGGGCGACAGTCCGCCGTATTGCCGTCCGGGTACGGGGGCGCGGAATATTATAGGCATTGTGAATGGCGAACGTTGCCAGGCCTCCCGCGACGTGGAGCAGGAAAAGGCGAATATGCAATTGCTGATGCAGCAGATACAACAGCACCTGGTGCAGGAAGTGCAGGAAGACGATGTGATCGTTTTCGAAGATCCTGCCGACTGCCTGCAACTGCTGGAAATCATACAATCGCTGCCTGACATCACCGTGGTGGAGTGGCCGGAAGGCACACGCTTCCAGCTACGCGGCAAAGCGGGATTGTCCGACCTGCGACTGATGGTCAAGGAAAAAGGCCACTGGTTCGCGATGCAGGGCGAGCTGCAGATTGACGAACGCACCGTTATCAACCTGAAACAAGTTTTAGATATACTGCCCAAACGCAGCAGCCGGTTCATTGAACTGGATAATGGTCACTTCCTTGCTCTGAGCGCAGACCTACGCGCCCGGTTAAACGAAGTATTGAACATCGGGGTGGCAGAAGCACAGGAAATTAAAATACCTTATTTCGCCGCGCATTTGCTGGACGAACTCCTGTCGCAGGCGGGCAGCGTACGAACGGATACGCCGTGGAAACAATTCAAAAAGAAGAAATCGGATGCCGCATTGGTGAAACCGGCCGTTCCTGCGGGCTTACGTCAGGTCCTGCGACCTTACCAGGAAGACGGCTTCCACTGGATGGCCCAACTGGCTGCCTGGGGTGCCGGCGCCTGCCTGGCCGACGATATGGGCTTAGGAAAAACCATACAGGCGATTTCGATACTGTTGCATCGTGCGGCAGACGGTGCGGCGCTGGTCATTAGCCCTGCTTCGGTACTGCCGAACTGGGCAAACGAACTGGCTCGTTTTGCGCCGGAACTCAACGTAATACAGCTGCAGCCGGGCAGCCGAGAAAAGCAATTACAACAGGCTGCCGCGTTTGATATCGTAATTACGACTTACGGCATCTTACAATCGGAAGCGGAGGCGTTTGAAAACATCACCTGGAACACTATTGTGCTGGACGAGGCGCATACCATTAAAAACTACCAGACGCGCACGTCGCGGGCGGCGATGAAGCTGACGGGCAACTTCCGGCTGGCATTAACGGGTACGCCTATACAAAATCACCTGGGCGAGATATGGAACTTGTTTACGTTCCTGAACCCCGGCTTGCTGGGCGATCTGCCATCCTTCCGTAAGCAGTTCGTAACGCCATCTGCCAATAACCCGGAAAGTATGGCCAAGAAGCACCTGAAAAAACTCATTGCACCTTTTATGCTGCGGCGTTTAAAATCAGATGTATTGGAGGAATTGCCACCTAAAACGGAGATCGTGAAACTCGTAACGCTTTCCGTAGCGGAGGCAGCGTTTTACGAAGCTATCCGCCGCCAGGCTTTGCAACATATGCAGGAGCGAGACTTGCTCAGCGCCGGGCAGCAGCATATTAAAGCCTTACAGGAGATTACCCGGCTGCGCATGGCCGCCTGTAACCCACAGCTCATCGAGGCCGAAACAGACATTGAATCGTCTAAAATGGCCGCGCTGAAAGAGATCGTAGAAGAACTAACGGCCAATAATCACCGCGCACTGGTGTTCAGTCAATTTGTAAAACACTTGTCGCTGGTAGCAAAAGCACTGCATAGCTGGGGCATTCCTTTCCTTTACCTGGATGGCTCCACGCCTATTCCTGCGCGCGAAAAGCTTGTGAAATCGTTTCAGGCAGGCGAAGCGCCACTGTTCCTGATCAGTTTGAAAGCAGGTGGATTGGGGTTAAATCTGACAGCGGCCGATTACGTTATCCATCTCGATCCCTGGTGGAACCCGGCGGTGGAAGAACAGGCGTCCGACCGTGCGCATCGTATGGGACAAACCCGGCCAGTAACCATTTACAGGCTGGTCGCGCAACATACGATCGAGGAAAAAATTATTGAATTGCATCACAACAAGCGAGACCTGGCCGACCAATTATTGGAAGGGACCGACCAGAGTGTGCACCTGAGCGTGCAGGACCTGGTGGCGCTGATTTCAACCAGTTAGGCGGTTACAACGCCGCCAGGTCCAGGCGCACCCGCTGTTCCTGCATTTCGGGCATGGCGATAATGAACGTAGCACCCTGGTTAATTTCGCTGGCAGCTGAAATTTGTCCCTGGTGCTGTTCCATGATCTTTTTACAGATAGATAGCCCGATGCCGGAACCTTCTATTTCGTGGTAGCTGTGTAGCCTTTTAAACACCACGAATATATCCGTCAGGTATTGCTGATCAATACCAATACCGTTATCCTTTACATAGATGTGATACCGCTGTCCGCCGTTTTCCGCCGCTACCTTCTCCGCATAAATGTGTATGTTCGGCGCAACTTCTTTCTTGCGGAACTTTAACGCGTTCCCGATCAGGTTGTAAAACACCTGCTGCATCAAAGTAGGAATGGCCTGCAGGGAA
The DNA here is from genome assembly GCF_022867795.2 of Chitinophaga horti. NCBI lineage: Bacteria > Pseudomonadati > Bacteroidota > Chitinophagia > Chitinophagales > Chitinophagaceae > Chitinophaga > Chitinophaga horti. Next base: position 4,171,566 of record NZ_CP107006.1, read on the forward strand.
GGCAGCCTGTCCACCGTAATTACCGCACTGCATTGCTGCACCTGCACATCCAGCTCACTAATGGCACTGCGCACCACCTCGTTCAGGTCCACCTGCTCAAAGTCGCCGCCCTGTACGGAATGGCGCGAGAAGCGTAACAGGTCGTTTACCAGTTGCTGCATCCGTGTAGCCGCGTTAGTTATTTTCTGTATATGGCGGTGAACCTCCTCCGGGTCGGCGCGCTTTTGTAAGATCATGTCACTGAAAACGCGAATCTTACGCAGCGGCTCCTGCAAATCGTGGGAGGCGACGAATGCAAAGCGGTCCAGTTCTTCGTTTACCGCTTTCAGGTATACGTTGTTCTGCGTCAACTGCATGTTCAGCTCACGCACTTTTCGTTCGGAAGCCTCGCGCTCTTCAATTTCGCGCTGGAGGGTGGCGTTAATGTTCAGCAGGTTTTTTTCCTGTTCAACGAGCGACTGCGTTTTGCGGTACAACTCTACGAACAAGCCCACTTTCACTCTTAATAACTCCGGGTTGATGGGTTTGTAGATAAAGTCTACCGCCCCTACCTTATATCCTTTAAAGATCGCCTCATCCTCATTATGAGCGGTAATAAAGATGATCGGAATGTTTTTGAGTTTGTCCCGCTCGTAAATGAGCTCAGCCGTTTCGAAACCGTTCATGTCCGGCATCAGTACGTCCATCAGGATAAGGGAAAAATCATACTCCTGTAAAAGCACTTTTAACGCGGCGCGGCCGGAGTTTGCTTTTACGATATTATAATTTTCCTTTTCCAGTATGGATTCGATAGACATTAAGTTGTCAGGTCTATCGTCTACCACGAGGATCTTTATTGCGTCTTTTGCCTGCAAAGTGATTTATCTTTTTCTATTGCTATTGATGATTTACCTATACAACCACACCCTCATTAATGACAATAACTGGTCGATTTTCAGCGGTTTGGTGATATAATCGGATGCTCCGGCCTCCAGGCATTTTTCCCTATCACCCTTCATGGCCTTGGCCGTAACGGCGATAATCGGCAATGCGCTGTTCTTATGTTCGCGGCGTATCTTCTGCATTGTTTCATAACCGTCCATTTCGGGCATCATGATGTCCATCAGCACAATATCGATCTCATTATTTTCACTCAGGATGTTCATGGCTTCCTGGCCGCTTTCTGCCGTAATCGTATTAATATGATAACGTTCGAATGCCGTAGTCAGGGCAAACAGGTTACGTACGTCATCATCCACCACCAGCACATTTTTATGGCTTAACACATCCCGCTGTGAGCGCAGGTCTTCTATCAGCTTCCGTTTCTCGGGCAACAGGCTTTCATGATGAATATGCAGTTGCTGTACCGTTTCTTCCAGTAACAGATCGAGTGAATTTACATCTTTCAGCAGGATCTTGTTGGCATATTGTTTCAGCTTCGATTTTTCCTTACTTGAAAAATCCTTTGCCGAATATACGATAACCGGTGTAGAATTATAGCGGTTGATGGATTGAATGTTCGAGAAAAGATCGGCACCCTCTACATCAGGCAGCATGTAATCGGCGATAATACAATCGTAGGACCCATGTTCCAGCCGCTGTAACGCCTCTTTCCCGTTATCGACAAAATCCAGTTCGATCAGTTCCCCGTTGTCCAGTATCCTTGCGATCTGGGAAGCATCCGGTTCGTTATCCTCCACGATCAGTACACGCTTCTGTTTACGTAAGTGCTGCTCGATCACATTGTTGAACAATACAGACAGGTCTTCGTTCTTCAACGGTTTCAGGTTAAAGCTTCTTGCACCCCGATGCATGGCCAGCAGACGGTTTTCCTCGCCGGATATCAGGTGAATAGGGATATGACGAAGGTTAACATCGTTCTTGAACAGATCGAGGATACGCCAGCCGCTCGCATCGGGCAGCTTCACGTCGAGTGTAACCGCGATGGGCTGAAACTTGTTCGTCAGGTTGAACACATCGCTGAAGCCCGTCGCCACTACTACCTTCAGGCCTACCTCATGCGCTTTTTCCTGCATGATTTTCGCAAAACGCACATCATCTTCTACGATCAGCAACACCTTATCCGTATCGATCACATTGTTACGATCATCACCAATATCGTTGATGATTTCATTAATGCCTTCCAGGTCCTTTGTGTCAGACACTTTCACTGTTGGGACAGAAGCGCCCTCGCTGAGGTGATACTCAGACACGGTTAAACTGCTTGGCTTCTCTTTTTTAATCGCACCCGGATTGTAATGTAATGGCAGGTATAACGTAAACGTACTACCCAAACCAGCCTCACTTTCCAGTTCGATGGAGCCACCTAAGAGGTCGGCTAGACCACGGCTGATCGAGAGACCAAGACCCGTACCGCCATACTTACGGCTGGTGGAACCTTCCGCCTGTTGGAACGCTTCGAAGATGATGCCTTGTTTATCTTTCGAGATGCCGATACCCGTATCGCGGATTTCAAAGGCTACTACACGATCTGCACTGTCCAGACTATCGTTCAGCATTTTCCAGTTACGCTGCGCTTCGTAGATACGCAGTTTTACTTCCCCCTTCTCGGTGAACTTAAATGCGTTCGACAACAGGTTTTTCAGGATCTGGTTCAAACGCTGTACGTCGGTTTCCAGTGTTTGCGGCAGTTTATCTTCCACTTCAATACCGAAGCGCAGGTTTTTGCTTTCCGATATATGTTTGAAGGTAGTTTCCACGAACGCAATTACCTCGTTGAAACGTACTTTGATAAAGTCGGTAGAAATATAACCGGATTCGATCTTCGACAGGTCGAGGATGTCGTTGATCAGTTGGATAAGGTCATCACCACAACTGTGAATGGTTTTTGCGTAGCGTACCTGTTTCTCGTTCAGGTTACCGTCGTGATTTTCATAAAGTTGTTGCGCGAGAATGAGCAGGGAGTTCAGCGGCGTACGTAACTCGTGCGACATGTTCGCGAGGAACTCCGATTTATACTTGGAGGTCAGCTGTAGCTGTTCGGCTTTTTCTTCCAGTGAGCGGCGGGCTTCTTCCACCTCCTTGTTCTTCTCTTCCACTTCCTCTTTCTGCTTCACGAGCAGGTGCGCCTTATCCTGCAGCTCTTCGTTCGTACGACGTAATTCATCCGCCAGTGACTGCGATTGCTCCAGCAGGTCTTCGGTACGGGAGTTCGCCTCGATCGTGTTCAATACGATACCGATACTTTCTGTGAGCTGGCTAAGGAAGTCCAGGTGGGTTTCAGAGAAGGTATCGAATGAAGCCAGTTCAATTACTGCTTTAATTTCTGTTTCGAACAATACCGGCAGTACAATCAGGTTTACTGGTGGCGCCTGGCCAATGCCGGAGCCGATTTGTACATAATTGCCCGGCACATTCGTAATAAGAATACGTTCCTTTTCTACCGCACATTGTCCTACGAGCCCTTGTCCCATGGCGAACTCGCGGGAAGCTTCTATTTCGTCGCCGAATGCATACGCTGCAAACAGTTTCAGTTTCGGGTTCTTCAGTTCTTCTTCCTGTTCGAGGATGTAGAACATACCTTTCTGCGCATTTACCACCTGGGCCAGCTCCGAAAGGATACGTCGCGTTACCGTGTTCAAGTCTTTTTGTCCCTGCAGCATTTGTGTAAATGTTGCAAGGTTCGATTTCAGCCAGTCCTGTTCCTGGTTACGCAGGGTCGTTTGTTTCAGGTTGGCGATCATCTGGTTAATGGTATCTTTCAGCTCTTCCACCTCACCTTTCGCTTCCACGCGGATCATCTGTGTAAGATCACCTTTCGTTACTGCGGATGCTACTGCCGAAATCGCACGTACCTGTGTGGTCAGGTTTTCTGCCAACTGGTTTACGTTTTCTGTCAGGTTTTTCCAGATACCGGAAGCGCCGGGCACACTGGCCTGTCCCCCCAATCGTCCGTCAACACCCACCTCACGGGCCACCGTGGTTACCTGGTCGGCAAACAGTGCCAGCGTATCGATCATTTCGTTGATCGTTTCTGTCAGCTGTGCCACCTCACCACGCGATACGATGGAGAGTTTCTGTTTCAGGTTACCTGTTGCTACCGCGGTTACCACTTTCGCAATACCACGCACCTGGTTGGTGAGGTTGGAGGCCATCATGTTCACCGAGTCGGTAAGGTCCTTCCAGGTACCACCCACACCCTGCACTTCTGCCTGGCCACCCAGCTTACCTTCCGTGCCTACTTCACGCGCCACACGCGTTACTTCGAAGGCGAAGGAGTTCAGCTGGTCCACCATTGTATTGATCGTATTTTTCAGATCGAGGATCTCTCCTTTTACGTCGATCGTTACTTTTTTACTTAAGTCACCGGAGGCCACCGCTTTGGTTACCTCGGCAATGTTACGCACCTGCGAGGTAAGGTTACCGGTCATCTGGTTCACCGAGTCGGTAAGGTCCTTCCAGGTACCGGCAACACCCGGTACAAACGCCTGGCCGCCAAGTTTACCATCCGTACCCACCTCACGGGCCACACGCGTTACTTCCGATGCGAAGGCACGCAGCTGGTCCACCATCGTGTTCAGCGTTTCCTTCAGCTGCAGGATCTCGCCACGCACGTCCACCGTAATCTTGCGGCTCATGTCACCGTTCGCCACGGCGATCGCCACATCCGCAATGTTACGCACCTGGTCGGTCAGGTTACCGGCCATCTGGTTCACGGAGTCGGTCAAGTCTTTCCAGGTACCACCAACGCCGGGCACGTGTGCCTGTCCGCCGAGTTTACCTTCGGTACCCACCTCACGGGCTACACGCGTTACTTCGGAAGCGAATGCACGCAGCTGTTCCACCATCGTGTTGATCGTATTCTTCAGCTCCAGGATCTCACCTTTAACGTCCACCTCGATCTTACGGCTAAGGTCACCGTTCGCCACCGCCGTCGTTACTTCCGCGATGTTACGTACCTGCGAGGTAAGGTTAGAGGCCATGATGTTCACAGAGTCGGTCAAGTCTTTCCAGAGACCTTCCACGCCCGGTACATCGGCCTGACCGCCGAGCTTACCTTCCGAACCTACTTCCCGCGCTACGCGGAACACTTCGGAACCGAAGGCGTTCAGCTGGTCCACCATTGTATTGATCGTACTTTTCAATTCCAGGATCTCACCTTTAGCATCCACCGTAATCTTACGCGACAAGTCACCTTTTGCCACCGCTGTGGTTACTTCGGCGATGTTACGAACCTGGTTGGTCAGGTTCGATCCCATCTGGTTTACAGATTCAGTCAAATCCTTCCAGGTACCGCCCACACCCTGCACTTTCGCCTGGCCACCAAGTTTACCTTCGGTTCCTACTTCCAATGCCACACGCGTTACTTCGGAAGCGAATGAATTCAGCTGGTCCACCATCGTGTTGATGGTCTTCTTCAACTCCAGGATTTCTCCTGCCACATCCACCGTAATCTTTTTAGAAAGATCACCCAGAGCCACCGCCGTCGTTACCTCCGCGATGTTACGCACCTGGTTGGTAAGGTTGGAAGCCATCTGGTTTACGGACTCTGTAAGGTCACGCCAGGTACCTCCCACACCCTGTACTTTCGCCTGGCCGCCCAGCTTACCTTCCGTACCTACTTCCAACGCCACACGCGTTACTTCGGAAGCGAACGAGTTCAGCTGGTCCACCATCGTATTGATCGTATTCTTCAGCTCAAGAATTTCTCCTTTTACATCCACTGTAATTTTACGGCTCAAGTCACCGTTAGCTACCGCAGTGGTTACATCCGCGATGTTACGCACCTGCGCCGTCAGGTTACCACCCATCTGGTTTACCGAATCCGTCAGGTCTTTCCACACGCCACCAACACCTTTTACCGTTGCCTGTCCGCCCAGCTTACCTTCCGAACCCACCTCACGCGCCACACGCGTTACTTCCGAGGAGAACGAGTTCAGCTGGTCCACCATCGTGTTGATTGTATTTTTCAGCTCCAGGATCTCTCCTTTTACGTCCACCGTAATCTTACGGCTCAGGTCCCCTCGCGCCACCGCCGTTGTTACCTCCGCGATGTTACGCACCTGGCCGGTAAGGTTCGCCGCCATCTGGTTCACCGAGTCCGTCAGGTCTTTCCAGGTACCACCTACACCGGGTACGTGAGCCTGACCGCCCAGCTTACCATCCGTACCCACCTCACGCGCCACGCGCGTTACTTCGGAGGAGAACGAGTTCAGCTGGTCCACCATCGTGTTGATCGTATCTTTCAGTTCCAGGATCTCACCCTGTACGTCTACCGTAATTTTTTTAGACAGGTCACCCTTTGCTACTGCGGTCGTTACGTCCGCGATGTTACGCACCTGCGCGGTAAGGTTACCTGCCATCTGGTTCACCGAGTCGGTAAGGTCTTTCCATACACCCGCCACATCTTTTACCTTGGCCTGTCCGCCCAGTTTACCTTCGGATCCCACTTCCCTCGCCACACGCGTTACCTCACGGCTAAACAGGTTCAGCTGTTTCACCATGCCGTTCACCTCCGTGGCGATACGTGCAAACTCGCCCTGCAATACGTGCCCTTCGATCTGCAACGTCATTTCCTGCGACAGGTTACCTTTTGCTACGGAACTGATTACGTGTGCAATCTCGATCGTGGGATGCACCAGGTCGGATATCAGTGTATTAATAGAACTTACCGCTGTATTCCAGGAGCCTCGGGCCGTCCTGGGCAGTGTAACGCGGTGGTTAAGCTTTCCCTGGATGCCAATGGTGTTGCGGGCCAGGTTCAGTTCTTCCACCAACGTTTCGTTCAGTGATATAATGTCATTAAGGGTGTCGCAGATTTTGCCACTAATGCCTAAGCTGTCGATGGGCATGCGGGCGGAGAAGTTGCCGTTTTTTACCTCGGCCAGTACCTGCAATAAAAGGCGCAGGTCCAGCTCGTCGGTTAATATTTCGGGCACAGGCTTCATGGGTTGACGGTCGGGCGTTGTGGATTTTTGTGGAGCAATTTCCACAACTTCCGCAGGTGAACCGTTCTTCCCCGGAACTTTCTTACGGCTATTCATGATGGGCGATTATTAGCGTATGAGGATTTTACGATATCAGTTTATATGTATGATGGCAATCAACTTCAAATACGGTCATTGGCTTAAGCAAGAGTTTTTACCTTTCTGGATAGGAATTATTACTTTTGATTCAAACTCTACCTATACATGCAATTTTTAGGCCATTCGAACAGGCTGATCCTTTTGGCGGAAGATGATACCGATGACCATGAATTATTGAAAAATGCCTTTAATGAGATAGACCCTGCCTGGCAGGTGCACTGTATCGCCAACGGAAAAAAATTCGTTCAACACCTCGATACGATTCAAGATGATCAGCTGCCTGCGTTATTAGTGCTGGACTATAACATTCCGGAACTTACGGGCGTCGAGATCGTGGAAGCACTTAATCACCGCGGCCGTTATCTGGGCATACCGAAAGTGATATGGAGTACATCCGCCAGCCCTGTATACAAAGCGAAAAGCATTGAACTGGGCGTGGCCGATTATGTAATCAAACCCAGTGACATCGCCTCTTTCCGCGATATCGCGCAACACATGTTATCTTTCATCAAAAGCTGATTTGTCCATATCACCGATTTTGTTGCCTGCATACGCGCGGTCCCGCTTAATATGGCTGGAATAGTGCACCTTTGCAGGAATACAAATACAGGGCAATGCACAGCAAACAAATTATTACTGCCGGCACGCCGCTGGCTTCTGCTAAAAAAGCGCTGATCATGATACATGGTCGCGGAGGCTCCGCACAGGACATCCTCTCGATTGCGCAATACCTTAACGTGAACGACTACGCGCTGATAGCGCCGAAAGCGACCAACAATACCTGGTACCCTTTTTCTTTTATGGCTCCTCTTGGCCAAAACGAGCCCTGGCTCAGTTCCGCGCTGCAGGTGTTGGAAGATGTGGTGGATGAAGTGATTGATAGCGGCATTCCAAAAGAACATATTTACTTCCTCGGATTTTCACAGGGCGCCTGCCTTACGCTGGACTTCGTTACTCGCCACGCTGCCCGTTTCGGTGGTGTTGCTGCGTTCACCGGCGGATTGATCGGCGATAAGATCTATCCCGAACATTACACGGGCGACTTCGCACAAACCCCGGTATTCATTGGCACCAGCGATCCCGATCCGCATGTTCCGGTGGAGCGTGTATATGCGACCGTTAATATCATGAAGAATATGAACGCCGAGGTAACGGAAAAGGTATATACGAATATGGGCCATACGATCTCTCAGGATGAAATCGACCACGCTAACAGATTAGTCTTTAAATAGGATGGAACACGCTTACCCGGTTACCCGTATTTACAGCGACGCCAACGGCGACAGCCGTTTCGAGGATGTCACCGTACCAATGAACGATGCCGGCGAGATCGGCTGGATGTCGGCTCAACTGCCTGTCAAGTCGATCATCTTCCGCGAGGTGGAGCCATCGTACGATTACGATTTTCACAACGCACCGCAGCGCCAGTACCTGGTGATGATCGACGGTGAGATAGAGATTACCACCTCGCTAGGTGAGATCAGGACGTTCAAAGGCGGTGATGTGTTGTTACTGGAAGATACGGAGGGCAAGGGTCACCGTACGCGGAATTTGCAAGCGATACGCAGGAAGTCAATTTTCGTGACGTTGTAGGCTGCAGCGAAGCGAAGACCAACGCGAAAAGTTTGCTTCACCGCGGTCGCCATTACTAATAAACAAGCGCCTATTCCTCGTCGCCGTGGTGATGAAATGAAGCAAACTTCGTGTGTAGTTACGTCACCCGCCCACCCGCTTCTTCATACAAACACTATCCTTCGAATCCACATACTGCCCGTACCGCGGAATGTCTTCGTACTGGTGTTTGCGATACAGACTAACAGCATCAGGCATAAAACTGCCCGTCTCCAATATACACTCGTCGTACCCGGATTCTGCTGCCCAGGTTTCCAATGCTTTTAGCACCTCACCCGCAACACCCTGACCACGATACCGGGGATGCGTAAACATCCTTTTAATTTCGGCCATGCCCTCGTACGGTTTGAAAGCACCACAACCCACCGGCACCCCATCTATATATGCTACGATCACGTGCTTAAGCTGGTCGATTTTATTGTAAGCCGCGAAGAAGTCGTTCTGTTCGCCATTTACGACGGCCAGGTATTTATCTAATTGGATCACCAACTCCCGGAAGTCGGCATTATCGGAATCGGTGCGTTTAAAAGAAATCATGTTCCCAGTTTTGTAGTCAACAAAAAAGCTGATGCAATATGCACCAGCTTTCTGTCATATTGAAAGGCTGAGTTAATCTTTTAATCCGAGATACGCTTTCACGGCTGCATAATTATTCCAGTCGATCGGCGATTTCCTGGCCGTAGTGCCGCCCGGAATCAATATATACCTGTACTGTTGGTATTTTGCACCCTGGTCCGTAACGGTGCCGAAGTTACCATTCGCCCATACGGTGATTTTATTCAGCGAGAATGTCGTAGTAATGAAAATACCGAAGAAGGCATCTGTCAATGGCAGCGGATCGATTTGCGGCGCTGCGGCGGTTCCCCAGTTTACAAACACTTTCATTTCTCCTGAAGTCAGTATTTCCTGCGTAAGTTTCGGCGCCGGAATATCTACCCCGTAAGCAAATACGCCGCCGGTATCATCCGGGATAGGCGCGTAGGTAACATCTAACCAGGCAGAATAAATAACATTCGCCGTTCCGGCTGCACCTGGCGCGCCAGCAGGGCCGGCAGGACCAGCGGGACCAGCAGGACCGGCAGGACCCTGATCGCCTTGAGGGCCGGCACTTCCATCTTTACCACATGAACTTAGAAAAGCGGCAACCGCAAATACCATCATGGGGATATATAAAATCCTGAGCGTGATTCTTTTCATAAAAACAAGTTTAGATATTTGATGTTAGTGTTAAACGTATTGATTATCTCACCCAGGTAATCCACCTCCGCGAGTCTGCAGCGCTCACCATGTCATAGCTGCCGGCACTGGTCTGAACAAGGTAGTAGCCCTGTGTACTTAAGAACTGTAGACGGGTATTATCGAAGGGCGCTCTGTTTGCCGGGATATTCGCTGCTCCCAGCACCCCGAAATTGGTAAAATAGATCCGGCCATTGTTGAAAACAGGCGGTTGAAATGCAGGACCATAATACAAGCCAGGCCCCTGACTTCCATTCAAATAGAATCCAGCCAGGTCAACGAATAAACCGCCTCCTACATCCTGGTATTCCGAGAAGAAAATGATAAACTGGAAACCAGGCAACGTTTTCACACCAAATGCATCCGTTATTCCATTCGCCCTGAACCCGTCAAAAGATCTCCAATAACCCGCTCCGGTTGCGCCATTCCACCAGCGCAGCGGGGCTCCGGCATCATTCGCCACCGGCGCGTTCGCACCGGCAATCGTACCGGCCAAATTACCATTCGCATTCACCTGGAAAATGCCTGTACCGGTATTCCAGCTAAGGCCTGACAGGTAACGGATAGTCGTATTGCCATTCACCAGCGGCTGCGTAAACTCGATACCGGAACTGGAGAAGTAGTAGGTCGTTGTAAATGCCTTCGGTGTTCCCCCATCAATCCAAATGAAAGTAATGGTGCGCGTAAGTGGGTTGATGCGGATCTCATACGGCGTGCCGCCTACGGTTAATACTTTAAAGTATTGCTGAATGAACGCCGAGGTAGACTGGAACAGGATCGATGAACGCCAGGTACCGCTGGTCCACGCCTGCAAATCAGCCTGGGTCGATTTCCGGAGGATTAGTTTACTACCCTGCTGGCGGCCTGTCAGTTTGATGCTGTCTGCTGTCAGCGTATCGAGACTAAACTCGAAATCGGAATACAGGCCGGCTCCATAATCACCGCCATTTACAGCTGCATCCGGGTCGGCCAGGATGTGCAGGTAAGTGTAAGTATCGAATAACAGGCAGGGTTGCTGCAAGGCTTTTAACCGGTAGCTGCTTTCTTTTTCAACAGATGCGGTGGTCGTATCAATATCGCTGAAGGTCTTAACGCGGTTGGCGTTATTGAACGAGAAATGGAAGTTGTAGATGCCTCCCTGCGAGGTGACCAGTTGCGCATTCCAGCCATACTGCGAGGTTTCCAGCGCCTGCTGGTAACTGGCCAGGGCCGCGTACATGCGTTCGTTGGCCGACTGCTCAAACAGGTTGTTATCGTCCTTATCACAGCCGGAGAAGGCCAGTAAAGCGGAGAGCGCGTATAATAAAACTCTTTTCATTCGTCTTTGATTTAATCGGTTACTTGATCAGGCGTTCCACAGCAGCACGTGTACGGGCTTGCAGACTGTAAAAATCAATGCTCCAGGTATCTTTGAAGTAAGACACCACGATCGCTTCCTTCTGGCGCAGTTTAGCCCTGGCCTGGTCTGGCGTAGTGCCGTTGGGACCATTCGTTGTGATGCTGGCGAGTAAGTTGTTAAATCCTCCCCTGCCTTCTATGAGCATCAACGATATCATTTCTACAAAATCTTCATCGGGACTGCTCATCGCATAAGCGCTGATAAAGCCATCTGCCTGTGCCTGCCTGTCACTGATATTGTTCCAGTTGGAAGTATACATGCCCACCGAAATACGTTTAAAGTCCGGCGTGTACAGGATGTTCTGATGCAGGATGTGCCCAAACTCGTGTTCGATCGTATGGAACATCTCCTTCACGTTGAATGAATCCGAAGGTACATATCCCGTCATCCCCCTCACCCGGAAGTCATTGATAACATACAGCAGTACGCGGCGGCCACCTTCTGCAGTACCCAGCGTAATCGTACCATCCGTATTGTAACTTGCACTTCCCACCAGCACAAAGAACTTTGGCACCAGGCGTTTTACGAAAGGCAGGCCTGCTTCGGCGATATAAGTATCTAACCACACGCTGCGAATAGTGCTTAATACGGGGATGATATTTTCCTCTTTGGGAGGTACCAGGTTCTTGCCAAAATCAAGTTCGGCCTGGTCCCATTTGTATTTCACAGCCACATTGTAGTTTTTTGTGAGGCTGTCGCGAATCCAGACGTCTATCGGTCCGTCGGCCCATGTATCCCTGCCGAGGCCGGGAATATCGGCATCACTGAGGTCCTCCTCCTTGCAGGCTACAAAAGCACTGCAAAAAGCCAGAAGTAATATTGCCAGGTATTTAGTATTCATACGAAACATCTTTAATTGGGTTAGCGGGGATTTAATTCAATGCCTGAAATCTTGGCGGACTGCGGTATCTGGAACAGCCGGCGTTTATCGTCGCCCGTCAGTTCTTCGGTTTCACCTTCTGCCGTGTTGTGGATTACAGGAATGTGATAACGCAGGATATCGAGCCAGCGCATACCTTCCTGCGCGTACTCGGCACGTTTGAAGTCCAGGATTGTCTGGATAAGCGCGAGCTGCAGGTTATTGGTGCCGTAGTAAGTGCGTAACCTTTGAGCCGTAAGCGTGTGCGCGGCCGGGTTGTAATCATCGATCCTTGTAGATGCGTAGATGTTAAGGTCTGCCAGAGCCGCATCCGTTAAACCGAGATAAGTATTAGCTTCTGCACGATTAAACAGTACTTCTTCGGCCGTGAGCGCAGGCACAACGACGTTAGCCGTACCAATATCTGCGTTTACGGATGAGCGGATGAAATGCTCGTTCACTTTCGGGATCAGGTAATTATTGGTACCGACCGTATACGTCTGATTTTCGAATGCCCAGCCGCCACCAGTCGGGTTGCTGGCGAATATTTCATCCCTTACATCAGCATCCATCGAGTAACGGAAGGTGTAATAGTAACGGCCCCAGGTGGATGGTGTGTGAATGAGCAACAGGTTGGCCGGTTCGGTCGCTTTCGCATACACCGCCCACAGCTCGTTATAAGTAAGGGTTTTGTAAGTCGTATTCCACGGGCGCAGCATACCGGCGATGTTGCCGGATGAAAATACTACGCTGGCATAACTTGCGCAGGTGGTCCAGTCCTGCTTAAACAGGTAGAAGCGGGCCGCAAATGCATTGGCCGCCGCCTTATTAAAGTGATAACGCGGCACCGTGTACAGGTTATCGTTGATCAGCGGCAAACCAGTCAGCAAATCCTTTTCGATCATCTCGTATACGTAAGCGACGGTTTTACGCTCGTATTGTTTGATCACTTCCTTTTCAGGCGTGGTTACATATGGTATGCCCGGGCTGGAAGCTGCCGTAGCCGGATCATAGGTTTCGCAAAACACGGTTGCCAGCATGAAATGTGCGTATGCGCGTGCCAGCAGCGCCTCTCCTTTTTGCGCGGCGTAATCGGCGGGTTTCTCTGCTTTCGAGATGGTTTCCAGCGCCTGGTTGGCCGCAGCGATGGCCGTATAACAGGCGTTCCAATAATACTCGGGAGAGTCTTCCTGGTCTTCCCGCACATCCTGGAAGAGGTAGGCGTCTACGTTAGTATTCTCCGTATAAAAACCAAATCCTTTATCGTTCGCGTTATCAGAAGCCGATTCAAAAAAGCACATGTAATTCGCCCGGGGATAAGCGGTTCCTAGCAATTGCGCCACCTGTTCAGGCGTTTCGAGGGAAGCGCGGTTGTCGGGCGACTGCTCCAGGAACTTCTTACAACCGGTAGCTGTAAGGCCGAGTGCAATGAGTGTATATAGCGTTAATTTCTTCATAGTCAAATCGATTAAATACCAACTTTCAGCGACAGGGTATATTGTTTCTGGATAGGCAGTGCAACACCGCCGGCGTTAAAGAACTCGGGATCCTGGCCGTACAGGCGGCTGTCCGAGTAAATCAGCCAGGGGTTAGTGGCCACGGCGCTTACACTAGCGCTGTTCAGGTGAATGCGGTTCAGGAATTTCGGCGGCAAGGTGTAAGCCAGCGAAATTGTTTTCAACCTGATGAAATCACCTTTTGCCACCCGTTGCGTAGAATAGTTATAGTTGTTATATGGATACACACCACCGCCTAAACGGGCCTGTGAGTAAGCATCCAGCAGCGAAGGCACAGTGGTTACTTTTTCATCGCCACTCAACACCCAGCGGTTCTCAAATTCACGCGGTAACGCATCCAGGTCGGAGTAGGTAGTCTTAAATACCGGGTTCAGACGAATGGTATTACCCCATTGATAAGTGATAAAGAAGTTGAACGAAAAGTCTTTATAGTTGAAGGTGTTAGAGAAACCGCCTGTCACGGTCGGATCCACTTGTCCTTCATGCTGCAGGTAACTGATGTTCTGGTCCTGCAGGTACACCGCATTATTTTGTTTACCGGTTTCGTCGATAAACAGCGGGCCGCCATCCACCGGACTTAAGCCGGCAAACTTGATAGAGAACAGGCTGCGAACCGGGTAGCCTTGCACGTTACCACCTTCAGGCACTACGAGATCGAATATCCGCGGACGATTTTCTGCCCGGGTGATCTCGTTGTGATTGTAACCAAAAGTGAGGTTCGTACGCCAGCCCCAATCACGTTTTTTGATCACTTGTCCGCCGATGAGCAACTCCGTTCCCCATGAATCCATATCTGCATAGTTGGCCGCTTTTTCTGATTCGCCACCAATACCGGAAGTTCGGATAATGCTGATCAGGTCAAAACCTTTACGCTGGTAAGCATCCAGGCTAACATTCACGCGCTGCCCGAAGAAACCTGCATCCAGACCTACGTTAGCCGTGTATGACTTTTCCCACGTAAGCTCTGAGTTTTCGAGGTTCGCAAGTTGTATTACCGATTCGGTTTCGGTCAGGTAAGGACGAGTAGCGTTGATGTTGCGCAACACGATGGTTGAGTTGGTGGCCGGTCCCATACTGGCGGTGAGGCCGTAAGAGGCGCGCACAGTCAGGTAATCCACTTTGTCCACATTATCCATAAAATTTTCGCGGTCCAGGTTCCAGGAACCGGCGAGGCTCCAGGTGGGCAGCCAGCGTGCGCTGCGGGAGCTGCCTAGGCGGTTGGACCCGTCATAACGCACGGTACCGGTAAAGTTGTACTTCGCATCAAACGAATAACCCGCCGATCCGTAAAACGCCACGAAGCGGTCATAATCCTTACTCATACCGTAATACGGGAAATTGCTTTCGATGGTTTGCTTCAGGATGCGATAATCTACGAAAGGCACACCACCGTTTCCATATTGGTATCCGTAGCCAGTATTGTTGAAATTCTGCCGGTCGGCCGATTTCACCTGCATACCCGCCAACACGTTGATGGAATGCACCTCGTTAAACGTCTTATTATAATTTAAGCTGTTACGGAAGTCATAGCTCAACAACTGGTCTTCGGTACGATTGTAAAAACCACCATAAGGCAGCACTACTTCCGGCTCTGCTTCCGGGTTATCCGGGTCGCGGTACAGGAAGCGGTTGCGCGAGCGGATGGTGGAGTTGCCTGCCGCACGGTACGCATTCGCCATGTTCGCATCCTCCGTGATCTGGTGTTCGCGGGAAGACTTCACATACCGCAACGCACCTACAAACTCGTAGCGCAGATCGTTCGTCAGCTTATAATTCAGATCGCCCTGTAAACGCAGATCGATCAGGTTGATGTCGATATAATTATTATCCAGTTCTGACAAAATATTGAACGGTGCAAAGTTGCGGGTAAAGAACTCGCGGCTGCCATCGTCATTGAACGCGCTCACCGTACGGCTGCTGTTCAGTGCAAAACTGAAAGGATTGATATCGAAGTCGCGGTCGAACTGGCCTTCTACCGGGTTGGGATTACGACCCAGCGAGCCGGCGGCCTTTTGCTGCCTTACAGAAGCCAGGGTAGAGAAACCTACTTTCAACCGGTCCGAAAACGTGTAGTTGTTGCGGAAGTTCAGCGTATAACGACTCACCCGATCAGATATCGCCCAGCCGTTATCATTATAAAAGGAAGTGGAAAAGTATGACTGTGACTTATCCGTACCAAAGGAGATCGCCAGCGAGTGTTCCTGCAACAGGTTGTTGTTAAAAAGCAGGTCGAACCAATCGGTATTAACGCGTGCATAACGTTGCAGGTAGGCCAGTTCCGCTTCAGGCGTGTTCTCATAAACAAAGTTGCCATCGGCGTCGAGTTGCGTCACACCGGCCCAGTACTTTCCATAAACGCCGTAGTTGCCCGCATCGAGCATACTAAGTTTCAGCGCACCTTTATCTTCCAGTTCTGATAATACCCCCATCTGCTCGGCGGAGTTCATAATATTATATTCCCGGTAGGAAGGCTTTAATTGCGTACTGAAGTTGCCAGTGTACGTCACCAGCGGTTTACCGATGCGGCCTTTTTTAGTAGTGATCACCACTACCCCGTTCATCGCGCGGGCACCGTACAGCGCCGTAGCAGCCGCATCCTTCAGAATGGCGAAGCTTTCGATATCGTTCGCGTTCAATCCCGCAACGGCAGAACCCAGCAAAGTGGTAGGGTCACCGCTGGACAGCTGGTCGTTGGAGATGTTCACGATATCTTCCAACACCACGTTATCCACCACCCAAAGCGGTTTATTATCACCGTTAATGGAGGTAGCGCCGCGCACGCGCACTTTAGGCGCGGCCCCAAAGGAGCCGGACACGTTTTGTACCGACACCCCGGCAGCGCGGCCTTCGAGCATGCGGCTTACGTCTACCACGCCGTCCATTCTTACGTCGTCGGCTTTAAGCGTAACGGCCGATCCGGAAAACTTGCGTTTATCCAAGTCCTGGAAGCCCGTTACCACCACTTCGGACAGCACGCCCTCCTGTTTGGCGAGGCTTACATTTAACGCTGCACCGCGGAACACCGCGATGGTCGGACGTTTACCGATGTAGGAAAAGCGCAGGCTGTCGCCGATGCTGGCAGCAATGGCGTAATCACCGTTAGCGGTGGTCAATACGCCTTTACGCCGGACCAGGTTTTCGACCGTTACACCGGGCAGCGGGATGTTTTCTTCTTCGTCCATTACTCGTCCCCGCGCCATTTGCTGGCGGGCGGTATCCTGGAAAGCAATATCTCCCGTGGAAGCATGCGTATCAGAAGGAATAGAGGCCAGGGCTGGTAGCATGAGTAGGGCCAACGGGAACTTTTTAATCCATCCCCGGATAGAATAGGAGTGTACCATTAAATACATGGGCATACATGGTTTTGTATATACGTTCTCTGGTTGATACTATTTAGCGCTCGAAAAAGCCTCTTTGCGAAGCCGGTAGCCTCCCGCTTTCCACATGCCTCTCCACGATTGGGGTTTCGGACTACCTCTATTAAGGTACGTAATATAAACCAATGTTTTAACATTTTTTTAAGGATTGACGTATAGCCGGTATTAGAGAGGCCCGGCGTAAACAAAACAGAGTGCCGGCAAACGCCAGCACCCTGCATAAGCATGGTTTTCCGTGTAGAATTATAATCCGGCAGCTGCCGTTTCAATCACTTTTGCTACTTCTCCTGGTTTAGAGATAAATGCGCAATGGCTGCCTTTTACTTCCGTAATGGTGGCGCCGGCACGTTTCGCCATATACCGCTGCGCATCCGGAACGATGGTTTTATCTTCCGTACCCAGCACGTACCAGGATTTTTTGCTTTTCCAGGCCGCCTGTTTCACCGACGCACCAAACACGCTTGCATTGATAGGCAACTGTGAATCGGCCATAAATGCCGCCAGGTCTTTCGGTAAATCGGCACAAAAGCTCGCATGGAACCGCGCTTTGTCGAACCAGGCGTATCCATTTGCATCGGGCGGCAATACCGCGAAGTCGGGGTTCGGCGGGCCGGATTGCAGTAGTTGTGCCAGCGTTTCGCCTTCAGCAGGCACAAATGCATCTACATACACCAGTCCCTTTACCTTGGGATCGTTGCCAGCTTCCGTAGCCACCGCACCGCCATAAGAATGTGCCACCAGCAGTACCGGTCCGTCAATACGATCGAGTGTGCGTTTGCAGGCAGCCACATCTTCGGCAAAACCTAGATTGGGATTGGTAGCCACACTTACGTTGTAACCTTTTTTCACGAGCGCTTTATACACGCCCTCCCAGCCGGAGCCGTTCGCGAATGAACCATGTACCAGCACAATGTTTTTCACCTGTGCCTGTGTTATGGTGAAAGAAAGACCGATGAAGGCCAGCAACATCGTCAAGTTCTTCACGCTGATGATAATATTTCTCATTTTTTTAGATTTAGATGGTGTAAAACTACCGCATCGCGCTACCGGCATCAATGGATAATGACCGGCTTCTATTGTATATTATACCGATGCCGTGCGTGACATTGCCGCACTATTTCCACAATGCGCCGGTACAGTCGGGCGAGCCTCCCTCCTGCGGCCGCGTTGGCATGATTTTATACCCCGTAATGCTAAACATACACCATGGACAGCATCAACAAACAACAGCCGGAAGACAACCACGAAGACCTCCGCGGGCCGGAGGCTATCGAAAAACTGAAGGCGTTAAGCGATAAAGCGAAAAGCTGCTTTTTCTGTACCCGCATCATCGGTGGCGAAGCCTTTTCTACCCGCCCGATGGCTGTTCAGAAAATAGATGATGCAGGCAACCTCTGGTTCCTGAGTGCGATCGACAGTTATAAAAACAAACACCTGCAGGCCGATCCTTACGTACAGTTGCTATTCCAGGGAAGCGCACATTCTGATTTCATGAGCATTTATGGTCATGCAACCGTGAACCAGGACAAAGCCATCATCAAAGAATTGTGGAACCCGATCCTGAAAACCTGGTTTACCGAAGGTGAGAACGACCCACGTATTACCGTGATCAAAGTAACCCCACGCAAAGGTTATTACTGGGATACCAAACACGGGCAGTTCGTCGCTTTTGCCAAACAAATCGCGGGAGCGATCACCGGTCAAACCCTGGACGATTCTATCGAAGGCAAGCTGACTATATAGCACGTATATAAAATTATGATACGGGTCTGCGACTTTTCTAAGTTCGTTGCAGATGCGGCAATTGCAAACTGCGGATGATATGGTAAATGTGAGTAACCACTAATGACTTTTTAAGCTGATATACGGACAGGGATGGGCAATTGCCTGTCCCTTTCTTTTTTGCCGTGCGTTGCGTACATTTAAGATAGTTCTTAAACTGATACCGATGACAGACAATGTAATTGCACGTTACCCCGGGGCCTATGCACACATCGACGAAGCTACCCGCCAGTCGGGCTTCAACATGGCCTCCGACCCCATGACCGGCGCGCTGCTGCGTACTTTGGCGGCTTCCAAACCCGGTGGCAGGTTCCTCGAACTGGGCACGGGTACCGGGCTTTCCACTTCCTGGATATTGGAAGGGATGGATAGCTCCGCTCACCTGATTTCTATCGACAATGACGCCAACCTGCTCAACATCGCCCGTACGCAGCTGGCAGACCGGCGCCTGCATCTGGAACTGGCCGATGGCGGCGAGTGGTTGCAACAGCACCGCGATCAACAATTTGACTATATATTTGCGGATACCTGGCATGGTAAGTACCTTTTGCTGGAAGAAGCGTTACACATGCTGCGTCCCGGCGCCCTGTACATCATCGACGACATGCTTCCACAGCCCAACTGGCCCGACGGCCATGCGGAGAAGGCTACCAACCTGCTGAAAACACTCGACGAACGCGAAGACCTCGTGTTGACCCGGCTTTGCTGGGCCACGGGCATCGTAATCGCAACCAAAAAAGCATAATGCCTGATGGCATCAAATATGTATACACACCGATATGAAAATAGCTACCTATAACGTGAATGGTGTAAACGGGCGACTGCCTGTATTGCTGCGCTGGCTGGAAGAGTCGGCCCCGGACGTAGTTTGCCTGCAGGAATTGAAAGCACCACAGGAAAAGTTTCCTGAACAGGCTTTGCTGGATGCAGGTTACAACGCCATCTGGCACGGGCAAAAAAGCTGGAACGGTGTAGCTATCCTCGCGAAAGGTCATACGATAACCGAGATTGGCCGTGGCCTTGCGGGCGATCCGGAAGATCTGCACAGCCGTTATATAGAAGCGATGGTGAATGGCGTTCATATCGGCTGCCTGTACCTGCCAAACGGCAATCCGGCCCCGGGGCCCAAGTTCGATTACAAACTCAGCTGGTTCCGTCGCTTTACCGAGCATGCCGCTAAACTTGTAGACAGTAAAACACCTGTTATACTCACCGGCGACTACAACGTGATGCCCACCGAAATGGACGTATACAAACCTGAGAGTTGGGTAACCGACGCTCTCTTCCGGCCTGAAACCCGCGCCGCCTTCGCCGGTGTAATGGGACAGGGCTGGACCGATGCCATCCGCACATTATATCCGGATGAAAAGATTTACACCTTCTGGGATTACTTCCGCAACGCCTTCGCCCGTAACGCCGGCCTGCGCATCGATCACTTCCTGCTGAACAAAGCCATTGCAGGCAAACTGACCGGCGGCGGTGTGGACGGATATGTGAGGGGCTGGGAGAAGACGAGCGACCATGCGCCGGTGTGGATTACGGTTAAATAAAAGGCAAGGTCGATAATCCCCTTTTTCTATTCCCGATATGTAAAAGAACTTACGCCGCCTTTCGCGGTATGTATTTGCATCATTTTACAACGATACATTCCTGGTTGCCGCTACCAGACTTTTTCCGGAGACGACAAAACAAATTTACGACCGTGAAATACCCGTTTGAGCGACGATATAACGAAGCTCGGAAATTGCTGTTACGAACCCCGGAAGTTGCTGTCATTAACAGCGTACTCTTCCGCTACGATCAGCCACAGGAAAGGCGAAATGTTGAATTACTGGATTTAATATCTGTATTGGATTAGTTACCCGCTGATTGTTTCACGCTTGAAGGGAGAGCGTATATCCAGTGTATATGCTTTACAGGTACCGGGGCTTGACTGGCTTGGGTTTCAGCGAATTTATGTACACGCAGGATATACACTGGGTATAGAAAGGGTTATTGCGCAAGCATTGCCTTTATGGCGTTCATATGCCCGACTAACTTTTGTTGTTTTGCTTTTGGCAGCCCGTCAATCAACGATGCTACCTGCCGGTTGGAGGCGTCGTTGAGTTCATCGAACAGCTGGCTGCCCTTTCGGGAGAGTGATAACAGGCTAACCCTGGCATCTTCGCTCGAAATATGTTTGGTGATTAATTTCTCTTTTTCGAACCGTTTTAATACCCGGCTGAGGTAACCTTTGTCGATATCCGCTTCACTCGTAATTCGCGAGGCGCTGACAGGCTGGTGAGCCTGAATTTCATACAGGATCCTCGCCTCTACCAGCGAATAATTACTGTTAAGCAAATGGTCGTCTAAGAGACCAATTAAGCCCGTGTAATAGCGGTTGAAGGCGCGGATCTCTTCTATGATATGTTTTTTATCACTCATAAGGAAGTACTGAGGGTTAGATCGTATCTGCGTTCAATCAATTCCTTATCGAAAGCATTGGATGCTTTTTCTTCCGTAAGTGCGAATCCATAGCGGGTGTAGAGTGCAATGGCAGCGTGCTGATCGTTGGTGGTCCAGAGGTAGGCTTCTTTAAAACCCCTTTCGTGCATAAAGCTGATAAACCCGTCCATTAGTTTCTTTCCCAGGCCGATACCCCGGTATTCGGGCAGGAACAGGAAATAACGGAACTGCACCTGTACGCCCCTGTGTTGTGCCACCAGGAAACCGATAATGCGTGCGTCGTGTTCACATATCCATACACGGTCCAGGACGGGATCGTATTCTTTGGCAAAATCTTTCAGGCCGTCCAGCACATAAGCTTCGAAGTTACGGCCATAGCCTTGTTCTTTGGCATAGATGAGGCCATGTAAGTATGCGATGTATCCTAAGTCTCCCGGCTGGAGCGTGTTTCTTATTTCGATGTCTGCTAACTTCACGGTGTTCATCTGCTGATATTTTAAAGGTTGACTAAGTCAACTATTATGCAAAGTAATGGAATATAGTTGACAAAATCAACCATATTTAAGACTAGCAACCGTTGAGTAAGTGGCTGAAAAAGTCGACAAGATAAATCCAATCGGTCGGCCTCTTCCGTAAGTGAATTAATAAATTTGCGTGCGAAGCACTCATTCTGCCAGAAATTAGAATTAATCTTAAATCATATTTGGTTTACTATAAACACCAGGACAGTACAATTACGGACACATCCGCCAGGAAAAAGATGCCCAAAAGACAGGAAGCCCAAAAAAATTCAGTGCGGAGTATTTGCAGTCATCATAAGAATTATTTAACTTTCAGATACCTTAGTGAGTTACCAAACCGGGCATAACACCGGTTTATACCTTAAGTATTCACCTTGCGTATTAACCCTCCATTTTGCTATTGACACTATTTTATTTGCAGTTTTTGTATTCACAATAACGGCCCGGCGTGTTTATCCGTTTAGCGCTGGCGACTTTCGCATTAAGATATGACCGACTACCGTGTGTTACTGGATGAGGAATTACTGGATTTGCTGAGCAGCAAGTCAGATCATGCTGCGTATGCCGAACTGTATCACCGATATTTCCACAAACTCTGTTGCTTCGTTAAACGCGCTTGTCCAGAAGAAGACGTTCCGGCCGACATCGCGCAGGACATCCTGTTGTACCTGTGGGAACAACGCAAAGAAATTCACATTCACAGTAAGCTTGTATATTTTTTATACCGCGCCGCATTTAACCAGGTACTGAAAAGGCAGCGAAGGGAAAAAGTGATTAACGCGTTCGAAACGTACTTCAAATCGCATTATGATGAAGCGTACGAAAGTACAGACAACGCGATCGCGTTAAAAGAAATTAATGAAACAGTGGATCGTGCATTGGAATATATGAGTCCTAAAATGAAGCTGGTATTTACTTCCAGCAGATTCAACCACATGCAGAATGCAGAGATCAGTGAACAATTCGGCATTCCGCGAAACACAGTAAAAGACCAGGTGAAAGGTGCATTAAGGATACTCCGCAAAATGGGCCTGAAGCTGAACGCTATCTTCTTTTAATCTCCACGTAACAGCGACGACAACCTCCCTGCAGGCTCAAAGAGCTTGCTATTTTTGTTGTACGTATGTCCGTAACCGTTCCCGAAAAATAATTCATTTTTTTCCACCCACCCCCTATCGTTAAGGTACTTATAATTATAAGGGTAATTGGAAACACCTACAGCTAATGGATAAACGTGAATTGGAAACATTATTGGACCGATACGAAAAAGGCCAATGTACACCGAGGGAAATAGCCGCACTTGAGAAGGTGCTGGCCGTTGCTGCGGAAGACAGTGTCACCGACGAGCTGGAGGTTGATACCAACACCTTTAAGCAGAAATGGGCGCTGGCGAAACAGAAAACGAACGCGGCATCCAGGCGTGCAAGAATATTACGCATATTGCCGTATGCAGCCGCCTCTATCGTCATAGCCGGAAGCCTCTTTTTTTTCGGGGACCGGTATTACGGCGCCACCAAGCAGCAACCACAGGTA
The DNA here is from genome assembly GCF_022867795.2 of Chitinophaga horti. NCBI lineage: Bacteria > Pseudomonadati > Bacteroidota > Chitinophagia > Chitinophagales > Chitinophagaceae > Chitinophaga > Chitinophaga horti. Next base: position 4,194,892 of record NZ_CP107006.1, read on the forward strand.
ACTATTATAGAGAACGTGGAGCCTGGCCGTAACCAGGCTTATCTTACTTTAGGCGATGGTCGCAAAATATCTTTAGAAGAAGCTAAAGACGGGCTGCTCGCTTCACAGGGATCATTTAGCCTTTACAAGACCGGCAACGGACAGTTGAAATACGTTCGTCCTAATGATAAGGCGGGCATCAACCCCATGCAGACGAATACCATCAGCACCCCACGTGGCGGTGAGTTCTCAGTGGAACTTCCCGACGGATCCAGGGTTTGGCTGAATGCAGCATCATCCATTACCTTCTCAACGGATATGGCCACCAGTGCCACCCGGGAACTTTCTATCCACGGCGAAGTATATTTTGAGGTAGCGACTGACAAGTCGAGACCATTTCGTGTAAAAGCCGGCATCCAAACCGTGGAGGTATTGGGCACACACTTTTCGATAAATTCCTACGCAGATGAACCTCAGGTAAAGACTTCTCTTCTTGAAGGCTCCGTCCGCATTACTTCTCATACACTTGCCACCGGCGTCATTCTCAGGCCGGGACAGCAAGCCCTTTTAAGCCAAAACAAAAAGATTGAAATTGTTCCGGTGAACGAGTCAGCACTCGCCTGGAAAAATGGCCTGATCCGCTTCCGCGGTGCGGACCTTCACACCGTCATGCGTCAGCTGTCCCGCTGGTATGACCTCGACGTAATTTATGAGGGACAAATATCAAATGAACTCATCAACGCCACTGTACCTAAGACCAGCCAGCTTGCCACTGTCCTGGATCTATTAAGAGGTATCGGCGTTGAATTTACCATTGAACAAACAGCCACCGGCAAGAGAATTATTGTAAAAGGAAATTAGTTATCGGTTTTACCAACTAGCATTTTAAGCCAAACCATCATTAGTAAACAGAAGGAAGCGTCAAGTTATTGTTATCGGTATTAAACACACAAAAGAGCCCGCACAGAACTAAAAAAATACCCGGATGCGATCATACTCGCACCCGGGAGAATAATTCTGGCGGTAAACATCCCTAGCAGGACTATTTATTCACCAAAGTCAAAACAAAAGTATGGAAAATTCTACTCTTCAGGGTGGAGCAAGCAATCCATTTGCCTACGACCGGCGCTTATTTTCAACCAGAATTATTATGCGCATACAAATAATTTTCATCATGATGTTCGTTATTGCAATGCATAGCTTCGGCAATGCCAATGCGCAATTTGTGAGCATCTCTGTGAAAAAAGAGCCGCTCACCAAAGTATTCGATCTTTTAGAACGCCAGAGCGGCTATTATTTTACCTACAAAGTACAGACTGTCGAGGGCATGATGGTGAGTGCCGACCTCAAGCAGGTGCGGATACAGGACGCGTTGGATGTGATTTTGAAGGGGTTGCCGTTGGAGTATAGGATATCGGAGAAGACGATTTTGATTGTGAGGAAGGTGCAGGGGAATGGGCAGGTGGTGAGTGTGGAGGTGGAAGAAAAGATTCCTCCGGTGACAATTACGGGCACGATTACAACTGCAGATGGTGTACCGTTTCCCGGAGTAACAGTTAGAGTAAAGGGAACTAATAACGGGACGGTTACGGATAAGGATGGGAGATATTCGATAGTCGCTGAACGTGGCGCGGTATTAGTGTTTAGTTATGTGGGGTATAAGGCTAATGAAATAGCAGTGACAGCTGGACAAACGGAGATAAGTTTCGCCCTCCTGGAAAACCCGAATCAACTGAAGGAGACGGTTGTTAAGGGTTACTATTCGACTACAAAAGAGCTTAATACAGGCGCAGTAAATACGCTTAAAGCAAATGACATCTCAAAACAACCGGTGAGCGACCCTCTTATGACTCTGCAAGGCAGGGTGCCAGGACTCTATATTAACCAGACCTCGGGAGTGCCGGGTGCTGGATTAAAAGTAAACCTGAGAGGAAGAAATAGTATGGCTAATGGAAATGAACCATTATACATCGTGGACGGTATCCCCTTCAATTCCTCTAGACAAAACCAGAACCCGAATGCCGCTGATTTTTCTAACAATGGGTTAAGTCCATTTCAAAGTATAAGGCCAGAAGATATCGAAAGTATAGATATACTTAAGGACGCCGATGCCACTGCTATCTATGGCTCACGCGGAGCCAATGGCGTTATTATCATAACGACCAAAAAAGGGAAGTCAGGCAAAACACAAGTCGATGTGAACCTGAGCAGCGGCATTGGCAAAGTAACCCGAACTCTGGACTTACTGAATACTGAGCAATACTTAGCAATGCGCATGGAGGCTTTTAAGAATGACGGCATAAACCCGGGAGCAACTGCCTATGACGTAAACGGACGATGGGATAAGAATAGATTCACTGACTGGCAAAAGGAAATGATAGGCGGCACAGCGAGAATAACCAATGTTAGTACTACGTTGTCTGGCGGGAACAAGCAGACTCAATTTTTGCTGGGAAGCAGTTACCGGAGGGAAAGCACTGTTTATCCCGGCAATTATGCAAACAGAATCGCGTCAGCAAACCTAAACATTAACCACACTTCAGAAAGTCAAAAATTTCGAGCCGACGTTAGCGCTAATTATGCAAATAATAACAATCGCCTGCCCACAACTGAGCTAAACATTTTTTCGACACTAGCACCGAACACTCCCAACTTATACAAGCCAAATGGAGAACTAAATTTTGAAAATGGAACATTTGACAATCCTTTGAGACTGTTAAAGCAAAAATCGACTGCAGTAACAGACAATCTAATAAGCAATATTGTTCTATCCTACAACTTAACATCTTCATTACAGCTAAAGTCAAATCTAGGCTACTCAACTAGCACTGTTAAAGAGACAAATATATCACCTCTTAATTCATTTAATCCTTTTACAGTGAATCCTGCGACTGACCGAACCCTGATACTGGGGAATAGTCAAAGAGTTTCCTGGATTGTTGAGCCTCAAATCAATTACTCGTATGCTCTTGGAAGTCACGTTGTGGATGCGACGATTGGGACCAGTTTCCAGAATAGCACACAAGAGGGCATTAAACAAACGGGAACAGGGTTTTCGAACGACCTATTGCTGGAGGATATCTCAGCAGCTCCAAGCATCTATAACGAAACTAATTCTTCGACTTACAGATACACAGCGCTGTATGCCCGGTTGGCTTACAATTTTCAAGAAAAGTATGTTTTAAACTTGACTGGCAGAAGGGACGGAAGTAGTCGATTTGGACCCAACAAACAGTTTGGAAATTTTGGTGCGGTCGGCATCGGCTGGATATTTTCAAAAGAACAATTCATCACTTCGAGATTGCCGTACATCTCGTTCGGAAAGATCCGAGGTAGTGTAGGAACGACAGGGAATGATCAATTAGCAGACTATGCATATTTGAATCAATACTTAGCGAATCCATCCGTTTACTTAGGGGGCACAACTCTCTATCCGCTCGGGCTCACCAACCCCTTTTTCGGCTGGGAAACGATCAACAAGATAGAGGCAGGGATTGACCTAGGATTTTTAAACGACAAGATCATGTTCAATGTTAGCGTTTATCGCAACAGAACCAAAAATCAATTGGTTGGCTACTCTCTTCCCTTTGTAACAGGATTTAATACCATCACAGGAAACCTTCCAGCGACTATTGAAAACAGAGGAGTAGAACTAGAGGCCTCATCTAGCAACATAAAAAATGAGTCTTTCTCATGGACGACAAATTTTAACATCAGTTTCCCAAAAAACAAGCTTGTTTCCTATCCAAACATTGAAGGCTCAAGCTACAATCAAGTCTTTGTTGTTGGGAAGCCACTAAACGTTCAATTTGTTTACAAATTTAAGGGAATAAATCCGACGACTGGAATCTTCACCTTTGATGACTTGAACAAAGACGGATTAATCACCTCCGATAAAGACAGGTATGCGATAGTAGTAGGACAAAAATTCTATGGAGGCATTAACAACACTTTTGCTTACAAAGGAATCACTCTCGATTGCTTCGTACAATTCGTCAAGCAAAATGGCTTCAATGCTGACGTCAACTCCTCTCCCGGAATGTTCACAGCAGGCGGCCGCAATCAACCGGTGGGCGTATTAGACCATTGGCGCAGTGTGACCAATTCTGGCAGATATCAAAAATACAGCACCCTCTTTACTACTGTCTACCGTGCAAGTCAAACATACAATAATAGTGATGCAAAAATAACGGATGCATCGTTTGTAAGATTAAAAAACATTCAGGTTTCATGGACCACGCCACTCGATCTACAGCAACGCTGGCGCGTCCCGGCAATTCGTCTTTACCTACAAGCCCAAAATCTTATCACGATAACAAATTATAATGGAACCGACCCAGAAATTCCTCAATATCAGCTGGTAACGGCCCTTCCTCCATTGAAAATCCTGATTGCGGGGATTCAAATTAAGCTTTAGAACCATCACAATTGCACTAACATGAAACAGTTTCATACTAGATATAACATCCGATTCAAAGAAATCTGTATCAGATCAGTAAAAACGAACATCGTTATAACGAGCTTGATTTCTATTTTTTGCCTCTCTTTATGGTCATGCAAAGACTTTTTAGATATCGATCCACCTAAAAACAGGCTTATTACTAAATCTGTTTTCAACACAGGTGAGACTGCGAATGCCGCAGTGCTAAACATCTACTCTGCCATGGGAAATCCCTATGAGTCTGCCACAACATTCTCAATTGCAGCACTCGCAGGATTATCAGCAGATGAACTTAACACTTTTGCCGGAACTGAAGCAATTTCTCAAGTTCATGTAAATGACATTACGCCTGCGGGTGCTGCAACAAACACCATCTGGAACAACGCATATCTTCATATTTTTAAAGCAAATGCCGTAATTGAGGGTTGTTCAGCCTCCACGAATCTAATCAGCGAGGTCAAACAACAATTGATCGGAGAAGGCCAATTCATCCGAGCATTTTGGTACTTTTATCTTATCAATCTGTATGGTGATGTACCACTAGCTCTGTCCACAGAGTATACAACGAACAGACAGTTGCTACGTGAAAAAAAAGCAACTGTGTATGGACAAATCATTAGTGATTTATTAGCCGCTCAAGCAAACTTAAGTGAGAATTATGTCGGTTTTAATGGTACATCGATTACTCAGGAAAGGGTTAGGCCGAACAAATCCGCAGCAACAGCCCTACTGGCAAGAGTATATCTATTTACCGAACAATATTCAAAAGCCGAGGAACAGGCAACTACTATCATCAGCAAAAGCGCGACGTATTCGCTAGCATCGTTAGATAGTGTCTTTCTAAAAAATAATAAAGAAGCAATTTGGCAGTTGATGGTGACCTCCCCGAATGATGTCAACACCTCTGAGGGCTTCGGTTTCATCCTTACGTCCCCACCCAATATATCGTCCCTCAATAACTCAAATACAATAAGCTCCAATCTTCTTGGAGTATTCGATATACAAGACAGCAGAAAAGAGCATTGGATCAATACTTATACTGATGCTTCAGTAACTCCAAACGTAGAATACTCCTTCCCCGCCAAATACAAAGTCAAAACCGGGTCCGAAGTGACAGAGTACTCCACAATTTTGAGACTTGGCGAGCAATATCTTATCCGGGCTGAGGCCAGGGCTCAGCAAAACGACATCGCCAATGCTGTCGCAGACCTCGACGAGATCCGCGGGCGGGCAGGACTGCCATCAATAAACGCAACACATCCGAATATCCAGAAGGCAGCGCTACTAAATGCAATCCTTGTCGAGAGACAATTAGAACTTTTCACTGAATGGGGACACCGGTGGCTCGATATTAAAAGGACTAAACTGATCGACGAAGTAATGACTCATGCAGCATTAGAGAAGGGCGCCACATGGGATACCCGAAAACAATTGTGGCCCATTCCCCCAGCAGAAATTCAAAACAAATTAAATCAAAACCTAAGCTACAATTAGACGATAGCTGTAAATAATTAATACCGTTCTCATTTTAAACAAGGGATATATGAAACCACTAATTCTCCTTCTATTGACCATATTTTGTCAAATCTCATCATCATACGCTCAAAGGAATCAATCTTACTATCCAAAAGAAGGGGACACCATCCCGGACTTCACGTTTAACAATGTAATTAATCATCAAAACAAATCGCTTTCCATCAGTGACCTGAGAGGAAAATGGCTTGTCTTGGACTGGTGGGCACTTGGTTGTTTAGGTTGTATAAAAAGCTTCCCTAAAATGAATAGACTTAGTGAAACCTTCAAAGACAAGGTGAATTTTATAATGATTGGCGAATATGGTAAGAGGCGCTCAGTTTCTGGGAGTAGGGATTTTTACCTTATGAAGCAACGAAAAGACAATCTAAATATGATTGCAGCCTTCGATAGTAGCTCTTTCGATAAATATGCTATCAGAGCGGTTCCCTTAATCTTAGTCGTTAATCCAAACGGAATCATAGTGGCAAAAACCTTATATCTAGACTCTACACAGCTTGAATGTTTTATTTCAGGGGATCCCGTGAATTACGAATATGCCTATTCTAAGGGGGAAAAATATCGTGACATCCCCTATAATCAAAATCTTCCTCTTTTAGCTACTGGCGGGCCTAGCAATGGCGGAATAGACACGTGTGTTTTAGCCCGATCGGTCTTGACAAAATGGAACCCAAAGCTTATGCCGAGCTCCAGTTTCTATGGGTTTGATGAATTTTCATTTCTGCAAAAAAATGACTATGCATTTGCGTCGGGAGTCGACATTAATCAACTCATTAGGATCGCATATTTAGGCAAAACTCAAATTAATTATGATGACCCCTCATACGGTAAGATTAGTCCTGCAATCATTTTCGAAACTTCAAAAGGCGCAGCACTTTTCACACCTAACATTAAAGCCGGTACAAACTTATTTAGCTATGCTATCAGCTCTAAGGCTCTAACGGCAAAAATAGCTAGAGAATCGTTACTGCATGATTTAGAAAGCACATTTTCAATCGAGACTACATTGGAAAATAGAAAGGTGCCGGCATGGACCCTAATAGTCACCGATACTCAGAAAGTAAGTCGGCTTAGAACCAAAGGTGAGAAAAAGAAAAGTATACCGCCAGGTGCATTTGGCGGAATTAACGTAAAAAATTGGCCAACAAATCAACTCTATTCTGCGGGTCTATTCTCATCACTGCTTTTCAAAGAAGGCGACTTCATAAACGCGCCAATATTTGTAGACAAAACCGGTATTGACTTCAATATCGATTTATCGCTCAAAGCTGACATGACAGACCTTGAGGAGGTCAAACGGGAACTCCGTCAACGGGGGCTGGATATTATTATTGAGCCGTACGAAATGACTTGTATAATCGTACGAGACAAAAAAACAACACCAAACTCAACGGCAAAAAATTAGACCCTAATCGTAAACCATTTAAACGCAATTAATTAGAACCAGTTCCATCCATTGAAATAATTGATATCTTCATTATTGTGTGAAATAGATTGTCTTGGGCTTAGCCGAAAGTCGTTAATCAATCATACATAAGGCTTACAAATCAAAAACGTTGACACTCCTCAAATAGCTTTCTTCACGTTTTCAGTTAACGATTATAGCCTACAGCTTATTCTCGCTGTAGGCTATAAAAAATTAAGGCTTAACTGGTTGAATTGCATTTCCTGCAGCAGGATTTCGCCTGTAAAGCTGATACTGCAGGCCATCAATTTCCGCTAAACAAACGCCATTGAAAGCAGGGCAATGTTTCTCAACAGAAACTGTTACTGGTGGCTGAGTTGTTCCATTAGGATAATATAAATAGTCTTCAGGAACGAGTTTAGCCGATGCGTAAGCGCCTACTGCTGCAATAGCAAATAAAGCAGATGCAAACAAGATTTTTACTTTTTTCATGAAACTAAATTGTATGATTAAAAAATATGCCTACTCTCAAGGTTTTCGGCTACCCCTTATTGCAATATCTTTACTGATAGCTCAAACTGCGAAAATCTGATTATCTAACGATTCATCCGGCTCACTGTAATGTAAATATTAAGAATTCAAGCTACTGTACAGTTTTCCGGAATCGTTAGCTGAGTCATGACGGCGCTTAGACGATCGAGACATGACAAGAATTCCAAATACAGCCAAAAATGTCGAAGCACTATTAAAATACATGTGATTTATCCAACTCATATCTCGGAAAATCCCCCCGCATGAGCATGGCCTATCACTTGTCATACCTAAAACATAGCCAACATAAATAGTGAATCCCAACATAAGAAGTGCGCTACAATAAAGTGCTACCTTTCGAGTCTTGTCAAACAAGAGCGATAATGCAATCGCAAACTCTAATGCAGGCACGGTAAGCGCGAAAAAAACGGGGTTCATTGATGTAAATGGTGCACGGCTTAAATCTCTTATAAAAACCGGAAAAATCATCCATTTACTTAACGCCGTATAAACGAACAATAAGAAAAAAATAAGAGATCACTAGTATAATGGTTTGCCTTTTCATTGACGAAGCGTGATTAAAAGGTAACGAAAAGAAACTCCCTGTCTATCGAAGCCTATTGCGAGCCGAATCAAGGATAGAAAATGAGACGACGAAAACATTAACCGAAAGCATTTTTACATTTACTATTCATGGATACACACTCAACAAATCAAAAAACACCAAACAGCAAATCAGATCGCCATAGCGCGTTCAAAAAAATTACAATTCATTCAGGCACAGCCCAAATACAAAACCTCTCCAAAACACCACAACAGTGCTTAGTCGGTCGTGAATAAAAAAGAGGAATTATTTCGATGGCGCCGGGTTCTCAATCTCGTCTTAAGCTATTCTTAAACTTTAGGGTTCCGGGCTCACAATTGTTGCGTCATCTATAAATGTGGCTTCATAACTTTATTGGTTAACTGTTCTACTCTTTCTGTGTTTCTACATCTAAATTACTCCTGATAAAATTCACAAACAAAAAATGTTGGGTACAAAAAAAATCTCTTCACTGCGTTTTAACTTCGGTAGGATTTATTTTATAAACGTCTTTGAAGGCTCTCCTGAAACTACCTGTAGTACTGTATTTAAGGCGTGAACTAACTGCTTTGATCTGGGCTCCCTCTTCAATCATCGCCTTGGCAATGGCCATCGACTGCTCTAACCAATATCTGTAAATGGTAGTGTTATACACAGTCCTGAATCCGCGGATAAGTTTTGTTTTGTTAAGGTTTGATACTTTGGTTAAATCATCAACATCAATGCGCTCTGGAATAGTAAGATCTATGTGTTGCTTAACCTGCTGCAGCGCGTTTAAGTAATCTGGGTTTAGGTACATAGCTAACAAATTTGAAACAAATCTATACAGCTACACTGAAGTATGACTTCCAGTCAAAGGAAGACCAGGCTCCTCAGATCATTAATCCACCATCTTCTCATTCACTTTCACATTATCCAACCTGAAACCCTTTACCACACTCTTATCATACGCCGCATTCTTAGCCGTAATGTCCAAATTCTCAAAATTGAACTTCGACAGCTTATCGTATTCACCCGGACTCACATCAAAAAATACGTCGCATTTTAAATTGATGTTTTTTAAGCTGATGTTTTCGCAGAACGAGAGCGGCACGTCTTTTCTCCCCTTAAGATCGAAGAATTGCTTCCAGGGCTTTACGTAGATCAGGCTATAAGCGTAGCCGTCGATGTTTTCGACTGTTACGAATTCGTATAACTGTGGGGTATCGGGGCGCATTTTGAGCCACAGCACACGTTTGGCATCTGTGATATGGCAATTACGCATGATCACGTTTTTATTGTGGATAGCTTCACTACCGCAGGTAAGCGCGGCATGGCAAAAGCCAAATTCACAATCTTCTATGATGATGTTGGTATTACTGCCGTTACCGGGATCTTTGTCTGCATAAGGGCCCTTGCCGCCTTTGAGGGCGATTGCGTCGTCGTTTACCGCGAGGAAGCAGCCTTTGATCAGCACGTTGGAACAAACGTCGAGGTCGATGGCGTCGGTGCTTGGTGCTTTTATTGGTTCGTGTGGGGCGGTGATATGGACGTCAAGTATTTTTATATTATTACATTGATAATAGTGGCTGCTCCAAAAGCCTGAATTGCGCAGTTTTACGTCCTGCACCTGCACGTCGTTGCTCTTCCAGATGAAAACCAATCGTGGGCGCGACACTTCGAGGTTGGTGCAATTGGGATTCTCCGCCCGCCTTTGCCAGAATGCTTTCCAGTATTTTAGTCCATTGCCGTCGATCGTACCTTTACCGCCAATCGTAAAGCCGTTTACGCCATAGGCATTAACCAATGCCGGGAAATAGTCGAGGTTCTGTCCTTCCATCCTGGAAGCCATCTTTGGATAATCTTCTATGTTATCGGATCCTTTCAGCACTGCCCCTTCCGACACGAATAAATGGGTGTTGGGTTTGAAGAAAAGGGCACCACTGAGAAAAACGCCTTTGGGCACTACGATGACGCCACCACCCTTTTTATGGGCGAGATCGATGACCTGCTGAATAGCGGATGTCTGTACGATCGTGCTATCATTCTCAACACCATGTTGTGTAAGAATGAACTGTTTGCTACGCTTGCCCAGATCAACTTTATCTGCCTGTTGAAACCAGGCAGGAATCTTTGTACCATCGGGAAATACAGTAGACCGACTTCCTTGTGAACAGGCAAATAGCGGTAGCAAATACAGCAACATGGATAACAGATACCATTTTTTCATAACAGAAGACGATTGACGTACATGGAATTTACATTCCGGCTTCCGGCAAAACGAAAGCGCGGTATCGCCAAAATATCATAAAAATGGAGGACTGGCAACCGGTACTGTACTGTTCCCGTCACTTTTAAAGCGACAGCGGGTTTACCGTTGCCGGCAAACCCGCTGTGAAAGGGACGTTTATGATTTAAGCCAGTATCGTGGACTGCTGATGTTACCTGTATCCAGGTCCCATATGTAGCCAACGATATCGGTATCACTGACGATATGTACTTCCCAACGATCATCTTCCAGTTTCTTTGCATAGGTCACTGTTTTGAACATGGCATTCCGGGCCAGCCGCAGCCCAATCTTTGCAGGATCCTCATCAAAAAAAGCTCCGGTCGTATTATACACTACATTCATCCAATCGCCAGGCTGCAGGAACGCCTGTCCGCCATAACCGCCTTGCGCATTCACCACTTCATCCGCTTTTGTTTTCTCTGAATAACCTACGAATGACGGGCTGCCCTGCTTTGCCTGCTCCAGCTGCGTTTCGCGGATGCGCTTGAATTGCTCCTGGTGCTTGTTATAATAAGCCTGTAACGTGATGTTGCGTTGGGTCTCATACATTGCATATTGGGCAGGATCAAAACTTTTATAGTTTTCCCACATCAGCTGGCGCATCTCGCCCGCCATTTTCGAGGTCTCGTCGAGCGGCTTTACGACGGAAGCTGTCCACTGAATATTGGCATAAGCAGGATCTTTGGGTTGGGTATAACGGATATCACGTACCGTGTAATCCGAGAGCTGTAGCAGGAAAGTAATAGCCATTGTGCGATCTGCCAACCAAACCTGATATTTACCCTCGCCAGCAGGTTCAGCGTACACCTGGAAAGCGAATATCTCCCTGGCCCGATAGTAACCGTTAATTTCTTCCGCCGTATAGTAATTCTCGGCAGCCAGCCCGGGTAAAATCATGTTAAATATGGTTTGCCCCGGCCCGAATGGCTCCCAGGAGCGCAGAAATGAAAGGGAGATCACGTCAAAGGTCGCTTTATCTTTTTCCAGCCAGCCCGGCGTATGCCATTTAACGGACTTCAGCGCGGCCGGCGACGGCGCGTATTGCTCCAGGCGTGCGGTACGAATTTTCGTATATAGTCCGTTGTTATCTTTCAGGAAAGCCTGGTAGGATTTATAGAAAGGCTGCTGCCTGAAACGGTCGGCATTTGCCGCAGCACTGGCCGAATCCCCGGGAACATCCGCTATAATATTTTCGAAAGCGTCCCACTCCTTCCGATGGTCTTCCATGAACTGGTCGACCTTAGCAGTCAATTCCTTTTCATCCCTATTATCTTCCTGCCGGGAGCAAGCCTGCAAAGAAAATAGGGCGCAGACGGCTATGAGGGTATATATCCTATGCATGGGTGTGTTTTGTATGCACGGGTGGATGCAAAATTTAGTCCAAAATTAAAAAAGGTATCAATCTTACTATCTATGAGAAATGATGATAAAATCATCGCCGATCAGCTTTTGCCTGATTACCTCACCCATTGGCAACTAAGTTTTATACTAACTGCAGCCTGTTACGTAAAACGTCAACGCCGCTATGCTTAAATACCCATGGAGCAGGAAGAACAACAGGGAAGCCGAAGGATGGCCTGGTTCACCAGCCCGAAAAGATCATCCTGCTCTTTTCATTATCCGAGTTCTATCTTTTATCTGAAAATGTCAGCCATAAGGTCAACAGCCCTATTACGGCAAAACCAACAGCCATCGAAATCAGTCCGAATGACATAAAATAGCTGATGAGCGTACCAATCATCGCTCCACCGAAGAAAAAACAAGTACCATAAAGGGCTGATGCGGTGCCTGCATTATTGCCCACATTCTGCATAGCCAGCGAACTGCTATTAGGCTCCACTGCAAGATTGATACCCAGCAGCAAAGCAATGCAGCCGAAGAAGAAGTACATGCCAGGCAACGGCATTAATATAAAAACGCCAGCTAAAAGTACACAGGCGATCGTCAGGTACAATACCAGCAACCCCTTCATCGTTTTTCTCGAACCGTATACAGAAACCAGCTTAGCATTGAGTAACGCACCCATAGCCATCACCACCCCGATACATCCGAAAACCCATGCGAACAGGCCAGGCTTATTGTAAATATCGCTGACAATAAATTCAGCATTTGATACATAAGCGCTGAGGCCTCCAAACAACAATGTCGTAATGCTTGTATACCGTAGAAATGATCGATCCCCGATCACGCTACGAAACAATTCAAACAGTTCACCAGCCCTGATGTTAGACCGTTTGTCGGGAGGCAATGTTTCCTCCATCCGCAATGACCAGACAAATACAATGATGGCAAACACTGGTGGCACCATAAACACGATCCGCCAACTCGAAAATGTAAGAATCGCCATCCCTAAAAAGGGCGCCGCCACCGGCGTGAACAAGAAAATGGTGAAGATGAAAGACATCACACGCGCCATATCATCACCCGAAAATTTATCCCGCACGATCGCCAGAATGGTCATAAATACGGCCGACGCCCCTGTACCGGCGATGAAACGCCCGATTAACATATACGTAAGATTGCCCGATAATGCAGCCACCACACTCCCAACCAGGTAGAGAAAGAAACCTATGCGAAGCACGTATAATCTGCCGAGACGGTCGGACATGGGGCCAAATACGATCTGAAACAATTGTCCGAGAAAAAAAACAATAACGATATAGGCGGTATCGGTCGAGTGCGCATGCAAACCAAAATCCCGGCGAATTTCGCCAAAAGCAGGCAGCATTACATCGATGCCTACTGCAGTGAGCATCATACAGCAAGCGGATAAGGCTATGAATTCTACGGATCTCATGTAGTCTTCCATTTCGTCAAATTTATAACGAATTGGACCCGGCAAGGCGGGGCTAAAGAGACAAAATAAGGGGCAATCAAGACAAATGCGTCAATTCGGTAGAGATTAGTCACCCCGCTCCCGGGGGTAAACTGCTATGGAATAAGTAAAGATGACTAGAAACTAAAAAAGGTTTACCATTTCTGATAAACCTTTGATGCGGACCGGACGGGACTCGAACCCGCGACCTCCGCCGTGACAGGGCGGCATTCTAACCGACTGAACTACCGATCCATTCCCGCGTTGAACGGGCTGCAATATTAATACAGTTTTTTCAAATCCGCAAAATCTACTCAAAACTTTTTTATGTATTGCCGCAAATCGGCATTCACATCGATCTTTGGCTCCCGCAGCAAATACACGGTGGTACCGTATTCCAGCGAATGTGGATTAGTGACCGAGCCTATCTTCTCCATACTACCGTAACTCAATGCATCCTCAGCAGCATCGGCGTCAGACCCTTTCTCCCGAACGCGAATCTTTGTTTTGATAGGCACATCGAGGTTAAGCCAGTTTGCGTAATCGGCACTGAAGGATGCGGCGCCGATATTACCGAATGCCGAGTAATAATTGACGGCACCAGCTTCGCCGTAGTTGTCGCACAGGATCAATAAATGTTTTTTATCGGGCACGAGTCGATAGGCACTATCCACGATAGTGGCCAGTTCCCGCCAGCCGGTCATATCCGCATAATCCTGGGGCAGGGCGTGATCCTTACCATCATTCCATTTTAGTAATCCCACGCGCCGAAACTGCTCCTGGCGCGCCATGATCTGCTCCGGGGAATACACCGGCATAATCAGCGGCAGCAAAAAACTGAAAGAGCCGATCACCAATACCACTAATGTTACACGAAGCCAAAGGCGTTTCGCCACCTGCGACAGGTAAACGCTACCAAAGGCCAGCAGCACAGGATACAGGCCCAATGCATAATAATCCTTGGCGTTAAAAAAGCTGAAGAGCAGCATGGTCGCGACGTAGGTAATCAACACCCATAAATGCTGGCGTTCGATCGAAAGGCGAATGAAAGCGGCGATTATCACGAACATGCAGCAGATAAAAAACAATAACTGGTGAATGAAAAAATCGGCGCGGTTGACGTGCACCAGCTGTGTATCGTGTAGCTCTTTCATGTGGATTAACACAGGGAAGTGATGCACGACCTGCCAGATAAGATTTGGCGAAACGATCACCAGCATCAGTAACAGGGCGAAATAAAAATGCCTGTCCGCAAATATCTTCCGTTTCGCCGTGAGCACCAATGCCGGCAGCAAACCCAAAAACAGGAACAGGATATTATATTTATTCAGGATTCCGCATCCTGCCCAAAGTGCCAGCCAATAAAGCGGGGTGGCCTTGCCGGTTTGAAAATACACTAACAGGTAATAGAACACGGCGGTCCAGGCGAGTACGTCGAAGGAGTTAGGTTGATACAGGGTGTTCAGCCGCAGGTAGGCGGAACAAAGGCAGCTGACGGCGACGAGCAGTTTGGCATACAGGTTGCCGCCCAGCAGATGCACCATCTTCCAGCTAAAGAAAATAGTCGCAGCACCGAACAGCGCGGGAAAGAAACGCACCCAAAACTCGGAATTACCCAGCCATTTGATCAATAATGAAACAAAGGCCGTGAAGGGCGGAACGGATACGTATCCGGCTGCCAGGTGGTTGGCCTGGTCCAGGTGAAGGAATTCGTCGCGGTGCAATTCGTATACGTCGTTCACCAGCAGAAAACTCAAAACGATCTTCAAAACGAGGAAGAAAACGAGCAGGCCGCTTTCGCGATTGAGGTTGACTTGTGCCATTGGAATTGATTAGTCTCTATTAAGATAGTATTTTTATAGCCCATGAAAAAGCAAACATTCGCCGAACAGGTTATTGCGTTCAATCGCCACCTGCAGTACAATGGCTCGCTGCCGCCGGGCATCCGGATTATGAACCCCTTCCGCGAGCAGCCGCAGGTGATGGACATTATGCAGCAATTCTACCGCAAATACTACAGCGATCAACATCCACGGCGGATGATCATGGGCATCAACCCAGGCCGCCTCGGTTCGGGGGCGACCGGCATACCGTTTACGGATACGAAAAGGTTGGCCGAGGTGGTAGGCATTCACATAGAAGGATTAAAAACGCATGAACCGTCTTCCGTGTTCGTGTATGATGTGATTGCCGCTTACGGGGGGCCTGAGGCTTTCTACCGGGACTTCTACTTCGCGTCGGTATCGCCACTGGGGTTTACATCGGTGCAGGCGGACGGCTCAGAAATCAATTACAATTATTACGACAGCAAGGCGCTCACGAACGCGGTATATGAGTTCATGGTGAGCAGCATCCGCCAGCAGTTAGAATTTGGGATCGATACGCGGGTGTGCTATTGTTTTGGTACTGGCAAGAATGCGGCATTTCTTTCTAAACTGAATGAGCAGGAACGTTTTTTTGATAAGATCGTTCCGCTCGAGCATCCACGATATGTGATGCAGTATAAATTGAAGCGGAAGCAAGAGTACATTGATAAATACCTGGAGGCTTTCGAAGCGTACAGCTCATAAGAATGAGCAGTCAAGTGTCTTTACCAAAGTAAAAGCTTTCGGGAACTGGTCCGTCTGCATCCGAATAAAATAGGGCTGACCATTACTTTCTGGCCAGCCCCATTTCAGTTATTTTTTGCTTTGATACAGCTTCTGACTGATATTATATCACCGGATTGGCAGCATAAGCGCTCCACAATTCCTTCACATCTTTACCTGTCCACTCTTTCCAGATACCATCGTTGTATTTGCCTTCACGCATGGCTTCATTCAGTTTTACGACGAAACCAGGCGTTACGTTCTTTTCTATCCAGGCGAAGAAACGAGCGGTAATACGGTAGGCATTATCGTAGTTCTGGCTGGCAGAAAAAGGGGTCAGCTTCCAACCGGCACCGGCATTGTCTACGCCCATCGTGTAACGAACGTAATCCGCAATACCCTCGGTTACCCAACCCGGGCCGCCGCGGCGGTAAGACTGTACAATATGCATTGCTTCGTGCGTTACCACGTCGATGTCGCCGGGATGTTTATCGAACCAGGCCGGATTGTAACGGATGATGGAACCGGCCGTAGCAGCCACGCCGTCATATGCAGGATCTACCAAAAAGATCACTTTCTTACGGGTGTTAGGGTTGTAGGTTTTCGCCTGCACAGGGTACACGGTAAAGAACGTCTCGATCATTCTTTGTTTAAGGGTATCGGAAAAACCCTCTTTCTTATTGATGAAGATGAGGGTGTACTCGCCACGGGTGATAGAGTCTTTGGAAACAATACCTTCCGTACCAATGTAATTCCAGTCGTTCCTTCTTTCCTGTGCGTTAGCTGCAAAGGCAGCTACGGTCGCGAGTATGCAGAATAATACTTTTTTCATATTGACTATTTATTTACAGAGAATGAATAAGGATAAGCAGCTTTAGTAGTACCACGCGTTTTTTCAGGCGTAGCGCTCATGTTTACGTTCATTTTACCACCGGCCATCACGTCGAAGTGGCTGATCCAGTTTTTGTCCAACGCTTTACCATTGAACTGAACGGCTTTCACGTAACGATTTTGCTCACTGTTGGCAGGTGCCGTAATGGTGAACGTTTTACCGTTCTCCAGGTGTAGCGTAGCCTTTTTGAACAATGGTGCGCCTAACACATACTGGTCTGTACCCGGACAAACAGGATAGAAGCCGAGTGCGGAGAACACATACCAGGCGGATGTTTGCCCGTTGTCTTCATCGCCGCAATAGCCGTCTGGTGTGGCTTTATACAGGCGATTCATTACCTCGCGTACCCAGTACTGCGTTTTCCAGGGTTCGCCGGCGTAGTTATACAGGTAAATCATGTGCTGGATGGGCTGGTTACCGTGTGCGTACTGCCCCATGTTAGCGATCTGCATTTCGCGGATCTCGTGAATTACGCCACCATAGTAGCTATCATCAAAATCGGGCGCCATGATGAATACGGAATCGAGCATACGTACGAAAGACTCGCGGCCACCCATGAGGTCTTGCAGACCTTGAATGTCGTGGAACACTGACCAGGTGTAGTGCCAGCTGTTACCTTCTGTAAATGCATCACCCCATTTCAGCGGGTTGAAAGGTGCCTGGAACTTACCATCTTCGTTTTTACCACGCATCAGTTTTGTTTCCGGGTCGAAGAGGTTACGGTAGTTCTGGCAACGTTTGGCGTAAGTCTCAATTTCGGCTGCCGGGCGTTTCAGCGCAATCGCCAGCTTCCAGATGGTGAAGTCATCGTAAGCATATTCCAGCGTACGGGCGGCATTTTCATTTATACCTACGTTGTAAGGCACATAACCAAGCGTCGTGTAATACTTCGCTCCCCTCCTGCCTACCGCATCAATAGGGCCTTCATTGTTGGCGCCTTTGATCATGGCTTCGTACAGCGTTTCGATGTCGTAACCACGCAAGCCTTTCAGGTACGCATCAGCCACTACAGAAGCGGAGTTGTTGCCCACCATGATGTTCTGGTAGCCAGGGTTCGACCACTCAGGCAGCCAGCCGCCTTCTTTGTAATCGTTGATCAGGCCTTCCTGCATTTCTTTATTGATGGATGGGAATACCAGGTTCAGGAAAGGGTATTGCGCACGGAACGTATCCCAGAAGCCAGTGCCGGCAAACATATAACCAGGTGTTACTTTACCGGTGTAAGGGCTGTAATGCACGATGTTACCTTTCGCATCTTTTTCATATAATTTTAATGGGAAGAAAAGCATGCGGTACAGCGCAGAGTAGAAAGTACGTACCTGGTCCACGGTACCACCTTCCACCGCAATTTTGCCCAGGGTCTTATTCCAGGTATCTTTTGCTTTGTTCTTTACGGTTTCGAAATTATCATTACCAATCTCCTTCAGGTTGGTTTCTGCCTGTTCAAAACTGATGAATGACGATGCCACTTTCGCGTGCACCTGTTCACCATTGGCCGTTTTGAAACCTACTACAGCACCGGTATGGTTGCCCGTTTGCTCAGGATTCTTTTCTTCTTTACCATCTTTCCATGCGAAAGACTGATCAAAATCTTTATCGAAGATGATCACGAAGTAGTTACGGAAATTTTTGGTAACGCCGCCACTGTTACGGGTGCTATAGCCAATTACTTTTCTTTCTGAAGGAATTACTTTGATGTAGGAGCCACGATCGAAAGCATCAACCACTACATATGCCTTATCCGTTTTAGGAAAGGTGAAGCGGAAGGATGCAGCGCGCTCAGTAGGCGTTAATTCTGCCGTTACGTTATGGTCGGCCAGGTAAACGCTATAGTAATAAGGCTTTACAACTTCTGCTTTGTGTGAAAACCAGCTGGCGCGCTCTTTCTCATTAAACTTGGGTGCGCCGGTAACGGGCATGAGCGAAAACATTCCGTAATCGTTCATCCACGGAGAAGGCTGGTGTGTTTGTTTTAACCCACGGATTCTACTGGAGCCATAAGTGTACTGCCAGCCGTCACCCATACCGCCCGTTTGCGGCGTCCAGAAGTTCATTCCCCATGGCAGGGCAATGCTGGGATAGGTGTTACCGTTGGACAATTCTCCACGGGAGTCGGTGCCCATGAGCGGGTTCACCCACTCTGCCGGGTCTGTTACCGGCCCCTGCACGTACTGCGCGGAAGCTTTGATGGACATTAACGCGAATGCCGCTACTATTAGTTTCTTCATACTTTTGGCTGCCTCCCGGCTTTTTACAGGCCAGGGCACTATTTTGCTTTTGATAAAATGTTGAATGATAAAGACACGCTTACTCTAAAGCCCTATTCCTGCTATTGCTGAATCGGTTTTGCTATTGTTCAGCAAGATACACATAACTGCCTGTTTTCAAAGCCCCCTATCCCCCCACTTTTTACGGCCGCCCGGCGGCAAATGCAGCATCGGCGGGGAAACGGGCACTGGTAAATGTTTAGCGGCTTTTATATGATTGGCAAATATCCTTTATGGATGCAACCCAATTCCCGCTAAAAGCAAGGGCGCAGTGACCTGCGCCCTCCACAGCTGAACGCTGCCGCCCTTTCTATTAATAACCAAATCATATGAATCATTACAGATGCCGTTAGCCGTGTTGTAGCTAACGAACTTCTTACATATAAAGATGATGGACCAGGTAGTTGCTTCAGGCCCGGAACAGGGGTTGGGCAGCAGGCGCAGCTGATTACCGCTACGCCCCCACCCGTTGTTCAGGCTGATTTTATAATTAGATTGTTATTGCGTATTTGTTCCGGACCTAAAATTAATAAGGGTTTTAGCGGCAAGCTGTTAACGGACCTCAAACACATTGTTAACGAATATTAAATGGCGGTAAAATAGTATTACACTACGGTAAGAATATCTATCTTCAACGCCGGTATGCTTAATTTACGCTCTCCCATCGTTGTGCATGCGTTAATCGCGATTACCAGTTTCCTGGTATTATCTTCGGTTTTGTTCTTCCTGCTCTATAATACTTACGAGCTTAAAAACCAGCACTATTACCTGGCGGAGAAGAAGTCGATCGAGGAAGAATATGGCCGCAACGTGCGGGACGACAAACTGTTTCCCGGCGGCGCGCACATCATCGAAAGCTACGTCATACCTCACATGCTCGAACTGGAGCAACAGTATCACACCAACCCTAAAGGTTTTAATGAACTGCGCCAACGGTTGATGGACAGCATTTTCGCCGCACTTAAGAAGGCCAACTCCGTCGACAGCATCCTGGAACAGGCCAGTCAGAAGTACCAGCTGCGCCGCGACTTATCATATGCACTCACCTTCCAGGTGCTGAATGTCAACTTCCGCAACAGCGAGAAAGGAATTACACTTTTTAATATCCGCGAACAAAATCCGTTGATCAAATCGGTGCCGCTAATGCAGGACGGTGCCCTGGTCGGCGGTACGCTGCAGGAGCGTAACAAGCAGAATCAGATTACCAACCTGACGGTGAGTTCGGGCGGCGATTATACCTATACGATTGTATACAGCCTCCATGTAGATACGGCCAACCGTAAAGTAGCCATCTTAAGGTTGATGTTGCCAAACCTGCTGCTGTCGCTATTTTCTATATTGGCGGTGGTAACGATTTACTTTATCACTTTCCGCAACTGGCAAAAACAAAAGAAGCTGTCCGAAATGAAGTCGGATTTCATTAACAGCATTACGCACGAATTTCACACGCCTTTATCAGCGATTTTTGTCGCGAATAAGAGTTTGCGTAACGAGCGCATTATCGCCAACCAGCAAAACATTCCGGCGCTTACAGATGTCATCCAGCGGCAGGCGGAGCGTTTGAAACACCTGATCGGTCAAGTATTGAATATTACCACGTTGGGGCAAATACCGCTTAACGCCAAACCGCATTCACTACACGCTTTGCTGGAAGAAATTATGCTGGACTACCGGCTGAAGGTGGCAGGCAGCAATATCCACCTGACTTTTATTAAAGAAGCTACGCGCGATGCAGCCATGGTGGACCAGTTCTGGTTCACTACGCTTATGCTTAACATGCTCGATAACGGCGTGAAATACAATACACAGTCCGAGAAATTGCTGACCGTTAAAACCACTTCCGATAAAAAGTATTGCTACATCAGCATTGCCGACAATGGCATTGGTATGAACAAGGAAACGCGGGAACGGGTCTTCGAAAAATTCTACCGCAGCATCAAAAACAACAACCAACAAATTAAAGGATTGGGACTGGGTTTATATTACGCTAAACAAGCTGCAGACGCGCATCAATGGAAAATAAACGTGCAAAGCACGCCGGGCGAAGGCAGCATGTTTATCATCACCATCCCTTTATAAATTGTGATCATGAAACCGAAGATATTACTGATAGAAGATGAAACGGACCTGGGCAATGTAGTGCGCCAATACCTGGAGATCATGGATTTTGAGGTCACCTGGTACCAGTCGAGCGTAAAAGCATTGCAACACTTTCAGGCCGATCCACAGTTGTATCACATCCTGCTCATCGACGTGTCTATTCCCGATATGGACGGATTTACGCTGGCGCAGGAAGTGGTGAAGATCAACGAATATGTCCCCTTCCTGTTCCTCACCGCCCGCAACGAGCGCTCCGACCGGCTTTTCGGTCTCAAGATCGGCGCGGACGATTATGTGACCAAACCCTTCGACATTGACGAACTGGTATTACGCATACGCAACATTCTCAAACGCAACCAGCATACGCCGGCCGACTTATCCAGCCGCAACTTTATTGAGCGCGGCGATGTGAAGTTTTATAAAGATTCGTTCAAGCTGTATATCGGTTCTCATAAGGAAATCACCCTTACGCCCAGGGAGGCGGAGCTGCTCGATTTTTTATTCCGGAACGAGCATCGCATCCTCAAACGCGAAGATATTTTAAAGCAGCTCTGGGGCGACAACGACTATTTCCTCGGCCGCAGCCTCGACGTGTTTGTATCCCGCCTGCGCAAACACCTTTCAAAGTCGGGCATGGTGAGTATCGACAATGTATATGGGGTAGGGTTCATTTTCAACGTGAAAGGCAAATCGTAAATCTTCTTTTTATCCATCTCTATCACCCTCTTCAGCCGCCGTTGTGTCACTCACTTCAGCGGCAACGCGCTTTTCAGCAGTTATCAATTTCATCAATGTGCACATAACAGCAATCAATATTTGCGTAAGCAAAAAGCATCTACTTTAGCGTCATAATTCCAAAACATATGGCACTCACATTCACCGACCAGAATTTTGCAGCTGAAGTACTGCAGTCAGATAAATTAAGCGTAGTAGATTTCACCGCCGCCTGGTGCGGTCCGTGCCGCGCGCTGGGCACTATCATTAACGACCTGTCGGACTCATACGCAGGCAAGGTAAACATCGGCAAGCTGGATGTTGATACCAACCCCGAAGTATCGGTGAACTTTGGCGTCACCAATCTGCCTACCGTGTTATTTATCAAAGGTGGTAAAGTGGTGGACAAACAGGTAGGCGCAGTACCTAAATCCGTACTGGAAAAGAAGATCCAGGCAAACCTGTAACAGAACATCCAGGCAGGCGAAACATAGCAAAACATAGAAAAGAAGATAAGATTTAAAGCCGCCGGCCTTGTTCATAAAAAAAGCCGCTTCGTTTACACGGAGCGGCTTTATCATTTAAGAATGGCGGAATCTTACTCGGAACGTAAGCTTTTTACGGGGTTAACAATGGCGGCTTTAATCGCGTGGAAACTGACGGTGAGTAGGGCAATTGCGATAGCGAGTACACCGGCTACCGCAAACACCCACCAACTGATCGGCGCACGATATGCAAAGCCATCAGCCCACCGGTCCATGGCATACCAGGCCACCGGCGAGGCAATACACAGGGCGATCAACACCAGCACTACAAACTCCTTCGACAACAACGCGGTAATATTTCCCATAGACGCACCCAACACTTTGCGTATACCGATTTCGCGGGTACGTTGTACGGTGCTGTAAGCCGCGAGGCCCAGCAAACCCAGGCAGGAAATAACGATGGCCAGCCCGGCGAAGTAGAAGAACAGGCGTGAGAAGCGTGTTTCGGCAGTGTATTGTTTATCGAAGTTTTCGTCCAGGAAAGTATAGTCAAACGGACGATGCGGCGCTAATTCCTGCCACTTTCTTTCAACAGCGGCCACCATCTTTTGCGGATCGCCGGCTTTCAGCTTCAGCAAAAAGAAGGCACAATTTTCCGGCGCCACCCTGATAGACAAAGCTTTGACCGTATCGCGAAGAGAGCGGTAATTGAAGTCTTTCACAACTCCGATTACGCGGCCATTACGACCCCACTGCGAAAACTTCTTGCCGACTACCTCTTCCGGGTTGGGATAGCCGAGTACCCTCGCGGCCGTTTCGTTGATCACGAGCGCCTCCGTTGAATCTGTCGAATATTTCACATCGAACATGCGGCCGGCCCGCATTTTTACACCTAGTTGTTCGAGGAAGCCGAAGTCCACATTGTACAAATCGAGATTCGCAGATTGCAGTTCTCCGTTGCGATTTTCGATTTCGGTAAAGGCGCCCCATTGCGGGGTACCGGGACCAGCCATAGACGCACTCACCGCTTCCACTCCAGGAATCTGTGCCAGCTCATGTTTGAATCGGGGCAACTGTTTGTTCACCTGCTGATCTTCATAATAACTGACGATCAGTTGCTGTCCATTTGCAAAGCCCATTTCCTGGTGGCGCATGAAGTACAGTTGTTTGTATACGATGATCGTTCCTGCAATAAGAATGATCGATACCGTAAATTGCACTACCACCAGCGTTTTTCGCAGTCCAAGCCCGCTCCTGGTAGATACGAAGCGGCCTTTCAATACCGATATTGGTTTAAACTGCGATAAAACTAATGCAGGATACACACCGGCCAGCACACCAATCAGCAGGGCAATGGCGAGCAACATTAATAACAGGCGGCCATGACTAAACAGGTTAACGCTTACCTGTTTTCCACAAAGCGCATTAAACAAAGGACTTACCAATGCGGCGAGCATAAGTGCCAGAAAAAAGGAAATGACGCAGATAACGATTGACTCACCCAGGAATTGCGTAGCCAGTTCGCGCCGGGTGGCACCTATCACCTTACGAACACCCACCTCCTTCGCACGCTCCGAAGCCCGTGCGGTAGTGAGGTTTACGAAGTTGATACAGGCAATGACCAATATAAAAATCCCTACCACCGAAAAGATGTATACGTTCGTGATATTTCCGCTTTCGTAACCTCCCCGGTCCGATACCAGGTATACATCCTTCAACGGCTCCAGGTGCAACGTATAACTCATTACGCGCTGGTCTTTCGGCACGCGATCTTCCAACATGCCCGGGAGTTTTGCTTCCAGTTTTTTATAGTCCGCTCCCGGCTTCAACAGTATGTATGCTTGCCATCCGAAGTTACCCCAGGCGGTTTCCAGGCCGCGCGACATCAGCGACATTGGCAGGAGTACATCTGTTTTGAACTGGGAGTTTTCGGGCATGTTTTTCATCACACCCGTTACCTTCAGTGCGGTACTATCATCCAGTGTTAAAACCCGGTTGATCGGATCTTCGTTACCAAAGTACTTTTCCGCCGCCCGTTCCGACAATACTATTTCATAGGGGGTTTTAAACACCTCCGCTGCTGTACCACGCGAGAGTGGCATATTAAACATCGTAAAACAGGTAGAATCTGCCAGCAACACATCCTTTTCCTGGAACTTCCGCTCGCCGTTTCGGATCAGCATCTGCGCCTTATAAAAGGACGTGGAGAGCTCCACTTCCGGAAAGTCCCGCTTAATACTCAGCGCCATGGGAAAGGACGTAGACGAGGTGGGAATGATTTCTGAAGCGGTCTTGATATCGGTCGTTATGCGGTAAATGCGGTCGGCTTTATCATGAAAACGATCATAGTTGCATTCGAACGATACATATAAAAATATCAGCAGGCAGGCAGTCATACCGACGGACAAACCGACAATATTTATCGCCGTAAAACCCCGATGGCGCCAGAGGTTGCGAAGCGCCGTTTTAAGATAGTTCCTGAACATAAGTTTCGTATTGCAGTGACGCAGCTAATATATCAAAATGGTGCCAGCCTTTCCGGAAGCTGATTATCAATGCATTAAACAAAAGACATTGTCCGTTTTTAGTACAACAAATGACCGCTTGCGTACAGACATTCCAAATAAAAACCCGGCCTGAAGAGGCCGGGGACTCAGTTTAGCAAAATCTAAATCCTGTCTGGAGCTTCATGTAAGCATATGCCATGATAAATAAGTCATCCCGGCGTTTGGTAGAGCTAGTTGCTCCAGTACATGTTGTCAGTGAAACTATATTAAAGACGCTGAAAACGCGTTTGCGGGTGAACGTGAGGTAGGCCTGGCACTAAAAATTTTCAGGATAAAGTCTTATTTTGACACAAAGCCTCTCCAAGCATGTTTAATAAGTCGATTGCCACGTTATGCGCTATCCTGGGCATACTGCCTGCCTTTTCACAACAAATTGCCATCAACCAGGTTGGCTTTTATACCAATGGCCCGAAAAAGGCAATCGTAAAAACTACGGAGCCAGGCACTTTTTACCTGGTACAACTGCCAGGCGGCGACACGGTATACACCGGCCAGCTGCATGGACCACTGAAAAACAGCTATTCCCCGCAAACGACTTATGCCGCCGACTTCAGCCAGTTTAAACGTAACGGCAAATACCAGCTAAAAACAGGCAAACTTACCTCTCCAACGATTCACATCAGTGCAAAAGCGCACCATGACGCCGCCAAAGCTGCCATGAAAAGTTATTACTTCCAGCGCCTGTCGATGCCGCTAACCGAAACCTACGCCGGTAAATGGAAACGCCCGGCAGGCCACCCGGATACGTTGGTATACATTCATCCGTCCGTCGGCGGAGGTGGCAAGATCAGTGCCCCGGGCGGCTGGTACGATGCAGGGGACTACAATAAATACATCGTGAATAGTGGCATTACGATGGGCACTTTGCTTTCGCTGTACGAAGCATATCCCGCTTATTGCAAATCCGTTCAGCTCAACATTCCCGAGAGCAACAACCGCTGGCCCGATCTGCTGGACGAGTGCGCCTACAACCTTCGCTGGATGCTGCGCATGCAGGATCCGACCGACGGCGGTGTTTACCATAAACTCACTAATCCCTCTTTCGACGGCTTCGTGATGCCCGATAAAGCTACTGGCCCGCGTTACGTGGTGCAGAAATCTACCGCCGCCGCACTCGATTTTGCTGCTGTTACCGCGCAGGCAGCGAGAGTATATGCGCCGTTCAGCCGTGTGCTGGCAGACTCCTGCCGCAAAGCCGCCATCAAGGCCTGGCGGTGGGCGCTGCAACATCCGAAAGTATTTTACCAGCAAGAGGAACTGAACAAACAGTTTGAACCAAAAATCACGACGGGGGAATACGGAGACCGCTCTGTAAACGACGAATGGATATGGGCCGCTGCCGAGCTGTATAAGACGACCGGCGACACACAATACCAATCTTATATTACGAATGTACCTGTCCAGCAATGGCGTTTACCGGCCTGGGCGCAGGTACAGGTGTTGGCATATTATACACTGGCGCAAAAGGCGGCTATAATCGCCTTCGCTGACGGCTTTCTCAGCGGCAGCGACAGCACTACGTACCAGAATGCGATGGGCAAAAAAGCAGGCAACTTCATCTGGGGCAGCAACTCCGTAGCTGCAAACCAGGGCATCGCATTATTGCAGGCCTACCGGCTTACGAAAGACCGTCGCCATTTGGATGGCGCGATAGATATAGCGGACTACCTGCTGGGGCGCAATGCGACGGGATACTGCTACCTTACCGGCTTTGGCAGCAAACAAGTGATGCACCTTCATCATCGCCCTTCTGATGCGGATGGTGTGGCCGAGCCGGTACCTGGTTTCCTGGCAGGAGGGCCAAATCCCGGCATGCAGGACAAATGCCCGTCGTACACGTCGCGCGTGCCGGACGAAGCTTACACCGACGACCAATGCTCTTATGCCAGTAACGAGGTGGCCATTAACTGGAACGCACCGCTCGTGTACCTGCTATGGGCGATTGAAGCATCGGCAAAGCAGGCGGGTTTATAACTGTTTAAATGCGTGAATCCGGATCTCATCGGACGTAGCCTTACGCAGGTTACTGCCCTTCACCCCGTCCAGCTCACTGCGGACGATGTTGATGGGCATATAGTACTCACCGGTTCCGGGAATGGTGACGTACGGGTAGTCGCCACCGTAGTTTTTGACGTTAATGTCCCAGGCACCGCTGATGCGTTCCACAATGATTTGACCAATGTAAAATACCAGTGCATCGTACAATACCTCCCACGCCCTTGAAAGATCGTAATTGATAATAGCATTATCGATCAGCGCGAGGCTTTCGTAGCCGTAATCAAGTTCGGCGGGAATATCGAGTTCGGTGCTGATCACCGTCAGCAGGCTATCGCCGGCTTCGATAAGGCGGTTGCCCAGGCGGGTGTAGTGGCGCCAATGGTCTACCGAGGCGGCGCGGCCATGTTTATAGTCTTCGTCCACGCGCTTTTTCCAGCTCACAAACCGAAGGAATGCATCCTTTTGCCAATAGTTGCCTTTACCGGGCACACTTTGGCTGGCGGGATCAAAAACATAAATAAAATCGCCGTTGGGCAGCTCGTACACTTCATCACGCTTCTCTGTGCCGTTGCGGTATTTTTCATAAAAATCGAAGGTATACTCGCGGTGCAGCTTTGCGCCGCCACTTTCGATAAAGGCTTTTACTTCGCCTTTCTTTAATCTTCTATTAAGCGGAAAATCTTTACTCTTGGGCATAACGGCCTGTCTCTGTCTTTAGGGTTATCTAAATTGGAGCCGACTTCAAACTGCTACTAATCTTATCGGGTTTAAAAAATGATGGTCGGGGCGGCAATTTATACAAATTCCCGCTAAACACATAATGATATTTTGATATTTCTATAAATTATACAAAATCCTCGCGCATTGGGCTAAATACGTCTACCAGCATCCCTTGCTCGATGCAACGGCAACCATGATCGGTATTTGGCGGTACGAAGAATGCGTCGCCAGCCTTGAGGATTTGTTTATTACCAGCGATATCGACTTCGAACACACCTTCCTGCACGTGCGATATCTGGGTATGTGGATGTTGGTGGATGGAGCCTACGCCCCCTGTTTCGAAGGCTACCTTTACGAGCATTACGCGGTCGTCGTAAGCCATGATCTTACGGCGTAAACCGCCGCCAAGGTCTTCCCAGCCTATACTTGCATCATCTATAAAAACCTCCTGTGCCATGTCTGATGTTTTATGATGCAAAGAACGGCAATTACCGGGTAAAAAAATAGGGCCGCCCTGAAGAGCAGCCCGTCAACCTAAACTTTGTTTATGAGAAAAAAAGCGATAAGTCAATATTGAAAAGATATAACCTTACTTCTCATCACCCCTGTAGTGGTGGCGACTGGCTGGAATAGTTGCGCTATGTTTAATACGGAAAATAGCATAGGGAAATTCCGGCTGAAAAGTTGGTAAATCTTGGTTACGATGAGACCGGGTTAACGGCCTTAAAGGATTTCTCGAATCTCGTGCATGATATAGGACGCGGGGACTTGCTAACACACTCTATCTTTGACTCGGGACGTTACACACGGCAATCCCATAGAAAAAAGCGCCTTTTCCACGATTGGTTTTTGAAATCGGGTGCAAAATAATACAATTCTTACGCTTTTCGTGGAAGATGTGAGAAAGCCCTCAAAAAAAATTTAAAAGGCACATTAAGTTCCTGAGCGGCAAGCCTTCATGAAGGTGACTGCAATACAGCTTCAGCGCGGCCGGGAAGGTATTATGGCGATTTGGGGGCTAACCGGTGCATCGTTGTAGTAAATTTCAGAGCCATACCCCCAACTTTCCGAGCACGAAAAAAGCGCAACCAAAATGGCTGCGCTTCGATCATTATAAGGAGAGGTTGGTTTTACAACCGGCCGCGGTCCCTGCCACGGTCGTTCCGGTCGTTTCTATCATTTCTGTCGTTTCTATCATGCCTGTCGTTGCGGTCGTTTCTATCGTTGCGGTCATAGCGGTCGTTACGATCATTACGGTCCCACCTGTCACGGTTGTTGGAAGCATACTCGCGGCGGTCGCGGAGCAATACCTGCTTAGTGCGGCCGCGGTAACCTACGTACTTGTTACGGTAAACATCGTGGCGCAACCAGGGGTTCCTGTCGTTGATCACTACTTTATAATGATCGTAAAAGTTGTAGTTACGGTACCTGGCTGGCAGGTTGTTCTGCCTTACCCAGTTACGGCCATCGCGGTAGATAAACTGTTTGGAGGGCACGTAGTAGTAGGTTTCTATATCAGGAAAATAGTAGTACTCAGCGTAATCGTAACCGGCAGGGCCCCACTGAGGCTGGCTACCGATGTTTATATTGATACGGACCTGCGCGCTGGCTGGTTTTACAAAGGCCAGACCTAATAACATCATCCCAAAGTAAATCATCTTTTTCATGGCTATTGTTTTTAAAGGTGAAAGGAGCTTTTTATTTTCCTTACTTGACCTGTATAAGGCGAAAAGGATGCCAGACAAGGGCTGAAGCAAAATGTTGCGGCGAACGGCCATTTTTTGTGTACATGAAGACCGGATGTGTCGATGATCGGGTTTTCCTTTACAATTACATAACCTTGCCGCAACAATGATCCTTGTATTTTTGCCGCTGTCAGCTTAAAATGAGACCGGGATATGGAAGATGTACGCGCTGCTATACAGCAATTTGACGTCCTATACCAGGAGTATCACCAGGCAGTGTACGCCAACATCTCTAAAATGATACGGCAGCCGGAAGCCGCCGAAGACATTCTGCAGGAAGTATTTATGGCATTATGGGAACATTACCAGCAACTGGACGCCGACCGCGTGCCCGGCTGGCTGTTCGTGGTGAGCTATAATAAGTCTGCCAACTGGCTGAAAAACAAACTAAAACAACCCGCCCTCGTATTACAGGAAGCCGCCGATCACCTGCAGGCGCCGGAAGATGCGCAGGAAGACGAAGCACTGTATCAATTAAAGCTTTCTATCGTAGAAGAAGCCGTATCCCGCCTGCCGAAAAGAAAAAAGAAGTATTTCGCCTTTGCCGTTTCGAAAGCCGCTCGTACGACGAAGCTGCCGCCATGTTAGGCATCTCCGCCACCTCTGTAAAAGATTACCTGAAACAATCCACCCGCTTCATCCGCGAATATGTAACCACGCACCATGCCGCGTTAGACGCCACTGGCGCTGCTTTGCTGATCCTTTACATACAGCAGTAAAACAGGTAACAATTCCGTAACACCAAAAGGCATCCCCTTTTTCGCCTTCCGTTGTATTTACTGGTGAGATGACGAAGAAACACCAGGAATTACTTGACCAATATTGGCAGCAGCCGCACTCCGACACCACGAGGCAGCAACTAAGCGACTATCTGCAACAGCACGATGCAGCCATGCAGGAAGCTATGCAGCGCGAATTCGAGTCATCGCTCCGCGATGGCAGTGAAGCTATGAACCCGGCTCGCTCGCAGGTAATACTGGAACGGATACACGCAGCTATACAGGCAGACGTACAGCCGCAACGCCGTACCAGGATCATCTCAATCGCACGTTGGGCTGCAGCAGCCGCGGCATTGCTGATAGTGGGCGTCGCTGGTTATCAATATCACACAAAGCCTGCTGCCACGCCGTTAGTGGCTGCGACGACTATCGTTAAAGAACAACTGATCTTAAAACAGAATACCGGTAAAAAGCCGCTGGAAATAACACTGTACGATGGATCGCAGGCCACGCTGCTACCGGGTGCCGCGCTCCGTTACTACGAGCCGTTCCGCGACGGGCGACGCGATGTAAGCCTGGCCGGTAATGCAAAATTTAAGGTGAAGGCCAGTGCGGACAATCCATTTACCGTATATGCGAACGAGGTAGCGACTACCGCGCTCGGAACCGAGTTTTCGGTAAACACAGAAGCGCCGGGCAGCCATGTACAGGTCAAACTCTTCTCCGGAAAAGTAAAGGTGCATACCACTTCGCTGAAGATGAAAGACGTGGTATTAAAACCGGGGCAACAATTCAATATAGACACGATACAACACCAGTTTGCCGTAACGAGCTTTGGCTCACAGCAAACCACACCAACTAAAGAAACGATCAGCATTACAGGCAGCGATGGCCGCCTCGCATTTAACCAGCAGCCATTAACGGCCGTGCTGGACCAGGTGAGCAAACGTTACCAGGTGCATTTCATTTACCAGCAAAAAGCCATAGGACGAGTGCAGGTAACCGGCGAGTTCCTGCCAAACGATTCGCTGGACTTTATTTTATCGGTGTTAAGCGCCGCCAACAACCTGCAGTTCTCCCAACAGGGCGACACTATCACGGTACGCAGGATGAAATAATTACGATCAAACAAACCCGATTAACGCACCGCCGCCGGTGTGCGGGGATACTATTGTCAATATCAAACCACTGTATATGTCAATTTCGAGAATTTTAAATTATGGCTTAGGGCTGATAGGGTTGCTATGCGCCCTCTCGCTGCAGGCCCAGCAAAAAACCGTGTTGAACGGGGTTGTGAGCTCCGAGAAGGGCGAACTGCTGTACGGCGTGTCCATCAGCGTTACGGCCGAAGGCAGCAAAGACAAACTATCCGGCACCACCAACGAAAAGGGCGCCTTCAGCATCAACACGCTGAAGCCAGGTGTAAAGTATAACCTCACCTTCAGTTTTGTAGGTTATCAACCTTACCTGTTAAAAAGTTTTACCCTGAAGGCCGACTCCGATAATTCACTCATCATCCGTATGAAGGAAGCGCCATCGAACCTGAATGATGTAGTGGTAATCGGCTATGGGTCGATGAAAAAGAAAGACCTTACCGGTGCAGTAGGTTCCATCAAATCGGATAAGATCACGGAAGTAGCGGCTACGGATGCTACACAGATCCTGCAAGGCCGCATCGCCGGTGTGATGGTAACCTCACAAACCTGGAAGCCCGGCAATCCATCGGAAGTACGCATTCGCGGCAGTCGCTCGATCGAAGGCACCAACGAACCATTGTACGTGGTAGACGGTATCCCTTTTACGGATGCCATAACGCAAATCAGTCCGAATGATATTGAGTCGATAGAGGTACTGAAAGATGCGTCTGCAACGGCAATTTACGGTAACCGTGGCGCTAATGGCGTAATTTTGATCACCACCAAAAAAGGAAAGAAAGGCAAAAGCATGGTAGAATACAACGGCTACTATGGCATCCAGGAAAACCAGCCCATGCCCGAACTGATGGACGCTGCCGCTTTCGTAGAATACTCCCGCGAAGCACAACGTAACTCACTCGGCGGCGTTTACGACGCTACACCTAACCGTGAGCTGGATTTCAAGAACGAACAACTGGTTGCTACACCCTACATGCTCGCCAACATGACACGTGCCTGGGAAGGCGGCGCGTATGACCCGTCTAAACTGCAAAGCACCGACTGGCTCGGCTACGGTCTGCGCCAGGGCGTTATGCAAGACCACCAGGTGAGTGTACGCGGCGCCAGCGAGAACTCAAGCTTCTTTTTATCGGGCGAATATTTTAATAACAGCGGCGTGGTGAAAGACCAGGACTACACGCGTTATTCCGTTCGCCTCAACGCGGATCATGAAGTGCGCAAAGGCGTTAAGATCGGTACACAGACCGTCTATTCCAACTCCGCACAGAACGCGGGCTGGGCCGACATATTCAGCACCTACGGCCTGAAAAGCTTTAACCCGCTCGCATCCCCATATGGCGAAGATGGCGAAACGCTGGTACTGTTCCCGACTAACAATACACGCACGCCTAACCCGGTAACCAACTTCGGTAAAACCAAAAGGCTGCGTAAGAACGATCGTTTTCTCGGTAACTATTTTACAGACATTACTTTCCTGAATGACTTCAACCTGCGTACCAACTTCGGCATCGATTACCGTAATGTGCAGAACTATGATTTTAACGCTTCCAACACAGCGGCGGCAGGCGGTGAGGCACCGGCCAGTGCGGCAAACGGCGGTGCTAAAAGATTTATGTACTCGCTGGAAAACATCCTGAGCTACAACAAAGCGCTGGACGGCGGTCATACGCTGTATGCTACACTGGTACAGTCAGTACAGGCCGATCAGACAGAAGCTTATAATATTTCTGTGAGGGACTTACCGTACGAGCAGCAACTGTATTACAACGTAGGCACTGCGCTAACGATTAACGGCGTGAGCAGCGGTTTTTCCAAATGGAGCATGGCATCGTTCATGGGTCGTATTAACTACAATTACCAGGGTAAATATATGGCGACGGCATCTGCGCGTTACGATGGATCTTCCGTACTCGCTAATGGCCGCAAATGGGTCATGTTCCCATCACTCGCACTCGCCTGGCGTTTGAAGAACGAAGCATTTTTACAGGACGTCACTTTCCTGAACGATCTGAAGCTGCGTGCTGGCTGGGGCAAAACAGGCAACGCAGGTGTAAACCCTTACAAAACGCAGGGTAAGCTCAATACCGTACGTTATGTATTTGGTGAAACATCTGTACTGGGTTTTACACCCGCAGAAATGATCAACCCCTCGCTCACCTGGGAAACTACCGGGCAATACAACCTCGGCCTCGACTTCTCCCTGGCAAAGAACCGTGTATCCGGTAGCCTGGAAGTATACCAGCAAAACACCTACGACCTGCTGCTGATGCGCCAGCTGCCAACCGTTTCCGGCTTTGAAGAGGTACTGTCGAACATCGGCAAAACGCGTAACAAAGGTATTGAGCTGACGATCAACACTATCAACTATTCCAACAACGATTTCGAATGGCGCAGCGACTGGATATTTTCTGCCAACAAACAGGAAATTGTGAGCTTGTACAATGGCGCAAAGGACGACATCGCGAACCAATGGTTTATCGGTAAACCCGTAAACGTATTGTACGACCTGGGCTTCAATGGCATCTGGCAAAATACAGAAGCCGATAAAGCTGCCATGGCGCAGTATAACGCGAACGGCGCTACGTTTAAGCCCGGCGATATTCGTCCGCTCGATCGCCAGAATGACTACAAGATCGATGCGAGCGACCGTTACATCATCGGCCAGCGCGATCCGAAATGGACCGCCAGCTGGGGCAACAATTTTCGCTACCGCAACTTCGATGCGTCGGTGTTTATGTACGCCATGGTAGGTCATACCATCGAACATAACCTGGATATGCGTTTTGACGGCCGTTACAACCAACCTAAGCTCAATTACTGGACACCTGACAATGCCAGCGCCGAATATCCGCGCCCACTGCTGGGTACCGCGAGCGTGAACTACCTGAGCACATTGAATTATTATGACGGATCTTTCCTGCGGGTGAAAAACATTTCTCTTGGATATTCTTTGCCCAAACAGGTGTTGAACACGTTGAAGATCGACAAGTTCCGTGTTTACGGCAGTGTGCAAAACCCGTTCCTGATTACCAACTTCCCCGGCACCGATCCTGAGGGCGCTTCCGGCTTCAGCGAACCTAGTGCGACTACTTATTTACTTGGTGTAAATCTTACCCTCTAAACAGCAATCAATATGAAGCATATATATCAATGGGGATTAGCGGGCTTGTTACTGCTCTCCGCTACCTCCTGCAAAAAGTACCTGAACGAAGAAATTATCTCCGATGTTTCTTACCAGCTTTATACCACCGAAAAAGGCATTGAGGGCGCTTTAACGGCCGCTTATAACACCATGCGAATTGGCGTAATGGGCGAACGCGCGCTCACCTTCAGCGATGCCGGCACCGACCTGTTCGCATTGGGCTCCGATGGTAATCCAGCGTTCAATCAATACCTGGCCACCTTATCCTCCCTGGAAGCGAAGGTTTCGCAATATTGGGATTATCATTACAAAGGCATTTCTGAATGTAATGTAGCCGTTACTTATCTTCCTAAGGTAGATATGAATGCCGCCCGTAAAATACAGATCGAGGCAGAAGCAAAGTTCCTGCGCGCTTACTACTACTTCGACC
Organism: Chitinophaga horti; assembly: GCF_022867795.2. NCBI lineage: Bacteria > Pseudomonadati > Bacteroidota > Chitinophagia > Chitinophagales > Chitinophagaceae > Chitinophaga > Chitinophaga horti. The sequence goes on from NZ_CP107006.1 coordinate 4,229,969, forward strand.
TGGTGCAACATTACGGTAAAATACCCCTGGTACTGGAATCGACCGATAAAATCGTGACCAGCTACAAACGCGCTGCGGTAAAGGATGTATACGCGGCGATCATCAATGATCTGCAGTTTGCCTATGCCAACCTTCCCATACCGGCCCCGGCACAAGGTAGAGCCAATAAGGCCGCCGCAGCACACCTGATGGCCAAAGTGTACCTGGTAAAAGCCAGCGCCACCTCATCTACCCAAAAAGAATTACGTGGCAGTACCGCTACCGATGCCGACAGCGTGATTCATTATGCGGGCAAGATCGTCAACAAGGAACTAGGTAACTACAGCCTGGTGGCCGATTATGCTAAACTGTTCGATGCAGCTAACCAGGTGAACAGCGAAGTAATTTTCGCCGTACAATTCACGCCCACGCTGCTTAACAATGGCAGCGGCAACCAGATGCACCTGTACCACGTACCACAATATGATGGCGTAAATACAAAAATACTTGCCCGCTCTACCTACTACGGTCGTCCGTATCGTCGCGTTAGGCCAACACCCTATGTGTACAATGGTTTGTTCGGCGCCACACGCATGTATGACTCCCGCTTCGCAAAATCCTTTGTATGGGGTTATATCGCGAACAAAGCGGCAACCGGCATTACCACTACCGCAGGTAACAAGATCGATGTAAAGGTGGGCGACACCGCTTTATATTTCTCGCCGGTGATGTACGGCAACACGACCGATCTGAACGCCGCTATCCAGGACAATAAACGTTTTGCACATTACTATCCGCAGAACACTTACGCACCTTTATCGATGAACTACATCTTCCCGGGCCTAAACAAGTGGCTGGACGGTGGGCGCCCTACAACAAACGAGGTGAACGGCTCCCGCGATTGGATGGTATTCCGCTTCGGTGAAACATTACTGCTGCTGGCCGAGGGCTATGGATTGAAAGGAGATTTCACCAACGCCGCCCGCTACATTACACAGGTTAGAGAACGCGCCGCTTACAAAGAAGGAGAAATGAAAACCACCCAGTACTGGACGTTTGAAGGTGGTGACTATGCCGACCGCACCAAATCGACCGTAGACCAAATGAAAGTGACCGCCGCCGACATTAGCGGCGACTTTACCAACCTCATCCTGGAAGAAAGAGGCCGCGAAATGTTAGGTGAATTAAACCGCTGGGAAGACCTGGTGCGTTGTGAAAAACTGGTAGAACGCGTAAAACTATACAACCCGGACGCCAGCAACATCCGCGAGTTCCACATCCTGCGACCGATCCCGCAAACACACATCGACCGACTGGACCCGGCCGGCCCTATGTCAGAAGAACAAAATCAAAACTATTACTAGCATGAAAAACTGGATATTCGTCTTCGCCCTGTTGGCAGCCGGTACGGCACAAGCGCAAGACCGCTACGAAAAGATCACCAAAGCTTTTGCGGATGCTGAATCTAAAACTGTACTGATCGCCGCCCACCGCGGTGCACATCTCGAAGACCCGGAAAACTCCATGGCCTCCTTTAAGAAAGCCATCGATATGGGAATCGACATTATTGAACTGGACGTACGCTGCACGAAAGACGGACAGCTCGTAGTGATCCACGATAAAACCGTTAACCGCACCACTAACGGCAAAGGCGATGTAGACAAACTTACCTTCGCTCAAATCCGCGCCCTGCGACTGAAACACGGGGGAAAGCTAACTAACGAGATCGTACCTACGCTGGAAGAGGCTTTGCTGTTCACGAAGGGCAAAATCCTCGTAGACCTGGACATTAAAACTGAAACCTGTGTAGACAAGATTATGGAAGTGGTGCGTAAAACTGGTACCGAAAAGAACAGCCTGTTCTTTTTATACGACCATCGTTTCGCAAAGCCTGTAAAAGATTCCGGCTTTCAAACGCTGGTGCGTACGCACTCCGAAGCGGAAGTAGACGAGGTAAGTGCCGCCAACGCCTTTCACCTGGACGATGATCATTACACGCCGGCTGTTATAGAGAAAGTGAAAGCAAAAGGTGCCCGTGCATGGATCAACTCTTTGGGCGATACGGACAAACGTATTGCTGCCGGCGACAAAACTGCTTTTGGTGAGCGATTGAAAGCAGGGGCTAATATTATTCAAACAGATTATCCTGCCATGTGGAAACAATATCTGCAGGAAAATGGTCTATATCATTAATGACAAACCCTGTTTTTTGCGGAGCGCGGCCACCTGGCTGCGCTCTTTTATTTTTGAAAATGCCCGTGGAATAAACCACGGGCATCGCAGGTCCTATGGCAAGAAGGACCTTCATTCAACCATCGCCATTCTTTTTCTTTTTTTATGAGAGATTGCAGCGATGACGAGCAGTCCTACCGCTGCGGCAATCAGCCCCTTCTTGATAACAGCAGGCCGGTTGTATTTCCATTCAGCCGCATATCCCTTTTCGCGGAACAGGTTGGGTGGCGTACCTTTTTTGAAATCATTCACGACTTCTTCCACCATCTGTACGCGATCGGCTAACAATAATGGCAGCCAGTGCGCGAAGCTGCCCTCACTGTACCGGAACGCATAACGGCGAATGGCGCCGCTGATGCCCGTTGGCGGGTTTGGCGTACCGAATACTGCCGTTACGCCAGGCCGTTCGTTGGAATGCAACACTTCTACATCCACCGCCTGCTGCGTCGGCCGCTCGTAGTTCAGGCGTTTATGATCGTCGCCGGTATACTTTTTCATCGGGTAGGTGGGTTCGTTCGCGGGATCTGCATCCACGCCCCAGCCTTTGATATGAGCGAATAATTCTGCGTTTTCCATAATGGTACTTTTTTAAGATGGAATGAGCACTGTTTTCAGGCAGTTATCCAGCTTGGAAGAAAAGATGCGGTAAGCATCGGCTACTTCTTCCAGCGGCAATTTATGGGTAATCAATCCTTTCGGATCGACATGACCATTTTTGATATGTTCGATCAGCCTTGGCAGCAGGCGTTTTACAGATGCCTGGTTCGCGCGCAGCGTGAGCCCTTTGTTCACCACGTTACCGATGGGCACCATGTTCATCGTCGGGCCGTACACGCCAACGATCGAGACGATGCCGCCCTTCTTCACCGAGTTGATCGCCCATTGCAACGCCGTAGCCGAACCTGCCTGTAGCATCAATTTACGGCCGGTGATCGTTTGCAATGCGCTACCAGCGGCCTCGCAGCCAACCGCATCAATACAAACATCTGCGCCATAGAAGTCCGTCATCTTCTTAATAAAAAGCACCGGATCTTCAATCGAGCGGAAGTTGTATGCTTCACATTGCGCATACTGCCTGGCGAAATCTAACCGGTATTCGATATGATCGATGACGATTACGCGCGCTGCCCCGAATAACCAGGAACATTTGGCGGCCATAATACCAACCGGTCCGGCGCCAAACACGACCACCGTATCTCCCGGTTTAATACCACCCATTTCTGCAGCCTGGTAGCCGGTGGGGAATACGTCGGTAAGCATTACTGCATCATCGTTATCCATCCAGTCCGGAATAATTTCAGGTCCTACATTCGCAAATGGCACACGCACATATTCTGCCTGTCCGCCATCGAAGCCGCCCGCCGTGTGCGAGTACCCGAAGATGCCACCTACTGCGGTAGCCTGCGGGTTAGATTCATGGCAATTGCCAAACAACTCCTGCTTACAGAAAGAACAGGAACCACAGGCCACATTGAAAGGTACCAGCACATGATCACCAGGTTTGAGTTTCGTTACTTCTGCCCCCACTTCCACCACGATGCCGGTAAATTCATGTCCAAACGTAGTCCCGATGCGCGTATCCGGCACCAGGCCATGATACAGGTGTAAATCAGAACCACAAATACAGGATCGGGTTACCTTCACAATGGCGTCGCCCGGGTGCTGTATTTCCGGGTAAGGCATGTCCCTGTCTGCGCGTATGCGGTAGGGACCGCGGTAATTCATTGCCAGCATAATATCAGCTTTAAGGTGAAAAATGGTTGTGTCTTTAAATAGTGAGCGCTACGAAAACAGCGCCCGTTTTCTCTTTATCCATAGCCGTTTCGAATGCCTCATTGATATCGTCTATCGAAAAACTATGTGTAATCATCTTTTTTGCATTGATCCTGCCCTTCGCCAACAAATCGAGGCACATCCTCATTTCTGAGTCAATGCCCCAGAACGAATAACTCGCACTTGGGATCAGTTGTATTTCTGCGATCTGGATATGTTGCCAGGGCAATGGGATCGCTATATCTCCGGGGTCGAAGCCGCCTACGATCACTATCTTACCACCAATGCGCGTGTAGAGCACCGCCTGTTTCAGCGTTTCGGGCATCGATGGACCGCCGGCACATTCGAATGTAATGTCCGCCCCGCGCCCATGTGTAAAGCGACGTATTGAATCTTCTCCATTTTCTTTTTTCGTATTGATAACAAGATCTGCCCCGAGTGATGTTGCCAGCTCCAGCGAACTGTCCACCACGTCAGTAATGATCACCGTAGCACCCGCCACCTTAGCCAGTTGCAGCTGGCCTAAACCGATAGGTCCCGCACCAATGATCACTACCGTATCATTTATGCGGATGCCGCTCAACTGCATGGCATGCATGCAAACAGAAAACGTATCCAACACCGTCGCTTCTTCAAAACTTACATGGTCCGGCAGCTTGTGAAACTTCGTAGCCGGACCGGTTACGTACGATGCAAAAGCCCGCGACACCGTTTTCATCCGCACTTTGTACAGATTAGGACAAAGATTGTATTGTTGCACCCGGCACCAATCGCAGTCACCATCACCCAACACAGTTTCTATCACCACGCGATCGCCGGGCTTTACATGCTTTACTGCGCTGCCTATCTTCACTACCTCACCCGCCATTTCATGACCCATAATCTCGTGTACCAACTCGGGTTCCTTCTTTTTCCAGTGACGAAGATCCGTACCACAGATACCTGCAACGCGAATACGCGCCAGCACCCAATCGTCGCCGGGTATTTCCGGTATATCTACATCGGTTACTTCGAACGTTCCTTCTTCTGTTTTCAGCGCGGCTTTCATGGTCTGTTCCATCGTCAAATGTGGTGTTTACATGTAATACGTTAAAAAACTATCATGCCAAAACCTTACAGCACAGCTGTTGTAGAGACAATGTAGGCGGGCGTTTGCGGATGGGCTGGCCGTGGAGATTGGGGAATGCGAGGGACTGTAGGGTGACGGGGTTACACAGTGGGGGAAAACAAAAGAGACTGCTAATCCAGCAGCCTCTTTCATTCATTAATCTTCAAAAGGTTTATTCGAAACGATCTTACACCGATCGCACTGATAATCGAACTGATCGAATAACCGTGTCTCTAACTCCCATTGTCCACCGCAAGATGGGCAAACGGGAATCTCACGCTCATAGTTGAACAACGAGTAGTAACAGTCGACGCCGGTCTTTTCTTCGATGCGCTGGCGCAGGGCAAGACCTTATTTGTTGAAATCGCTGTCAGGCGATGAAAGGTAGTAATCGAAACGCGATTCGTCTACCTTGCCGCGCATCCACAAACTATATAGTTGCTCAAAGTCCTTTTTCCAGAAATAGATATCGCCGTGGCCTTCATTGTCGGCATCCGTGGGTGGAATGAGATACAGCGGCAGGTAATCGAACGTTTGCATGGAGCGGAGTGGCAGGTAACTTCCCCACAGTAACAGGCTGTGACCTTTAAACTCGGGAGGCTGCCAGGTGAAAGGATTTTTACCGACTACGCGGTGATGCATTTCCACATTGTATTCCGTCTTGAGGCGGTTAAGATGCCGTAATACCATTCCCCCAAAACTCGTTGCTTCCATGGAAGAAACGAACGGGCAGTTCACATACACTTTTACCTGTCCGTCATCATAAATTAAAACCGGATCGTCAGTTAGGATATGTTCATTCCGGTAAAGCTCATCCAACAAACCATAAATACTGTCCTCCAGATTTGCCAGTTCTTCGGCCGCTAACTGGGGCCGGGAAAAAATCAACTCGATTGCCGTCATTTACAAAACTTTAAACCCTCCATCTGCCGAACATAGCCGGCATGCTCCCTCACTAATTTTCGAAAGAATAAGACCGTAAAACAGTAAACATTACGCATGGGTTTCCGGATAGCGGGACGGCGTAGGTTTGTGTCTCGTGGTACAGATGAAAAATAAATACTGAAATTCAAATATATAGAAAAAAAATTTTATTCGCTGATGTAATGCCTGCACTTACTCCTTCTTGCCTTCACTCCTGCTTAACCATATTCTCGCCAACTCCTGGTCTGCCTCGACACCAACGCCATGATAAAAGCAACGTCCTACTTCATAAATAGCACCTTTGTCGCCGAGCAGCGCCGCTTCCATATAATGCAGAAATGCTTTACGCACATCCTTTTCAATACCCTTGCCGGTTTCGTAACAAACGGCCAGATCAAAATGCGCTTCCGCGATATCCCCTTCCGCAGCAAATTGCAGAAACTTCACGGCCGTCTTCATATTTTTCTTTACATGTTTGCCGAACAAATACCAGGTGGCAAGTGTGTAGGCGGCTTCGTGGCTGCCAGCATCGTGCGCCTGCGTTAACAGGTCGAACACCGCTGGAAGGTCGGCTTGGCTATGCTGAATGGCTGCGCGGTATAATTTATCCTTCTTTTTCATGACTGGCGATCAAGATAAGCGATTTTTTTAATTGCTTTTTAAGGAGATAGATTAAATATATTATAAAAAATAATCTACCTTTCCATCCTAATTCCTAATCATCTATGAAAAAACTTATCACCGCTGCACTGGCATTGCTGATGACTGCCTCCGTCGCTTTCGCGCAGGAAAAACAGAAAGCTGCAAAAGCAAAACCTGCTACCGAACATGTGAAAAAAGACGGTACGCCGGATAAACGTTACAAAGAAAACAAGGAAGCAAAATCCGAGGGCCCGAAGAAGAAGGATGGCACACCGGATATGCGTTATAAAGAGAACAAAGAGAAGAAGCCGGCTAAAAAAGAAACGAAGCCGGCTGCGAAGAAAGCGGCATAATATGCAAAGAGGCTGCCTGAACGGGCAGCCTCTTTTTTATCTTAAACGCCGGAGTAAATACTAAACCCACCGTCTACACTAATCACCTGTCCGTTCACAAAAGCACTCGCATCGCTTAACAGCCAAACCAGCGCGCCAATCAATTCATCGGGCGCCCCGAAACGGCCGGCTGGCGTGTTGTTAATCACTTTGCCGCCACGTTCGGTGTACGTACCATCTGTATTTGTCAGCAACGAGCGGTTCTGATGCGTCACAAAAAAGCCCGGAGCAATAGCATTCATCCTCACTTTATCACCATAACGTTGAGCCATTTCCGTTGCCATCCATTTGGTGAAGTTATCGACAGCCGCTTTAGCCATGGAGTAACCCAGTACGCGGGTAATGGCCTGCGAAGCGGCCATGGAAGATATATTGATGATACTGCCACCGTTCTTTACGATCGCTTCGCCAAAGATGCGTGTAGGCAGAATGGTACCGAAAAGATTCAGGTCAAAGGCTTTTCGCATACCGTCAATGCTAAAGCTAAACAGGTCGTCGCCGGGTGCTACCACGGCTTCGGGCATGTTACCGCCGGCACCGTTCACAAGTCCGTCGATGCGGCCCCACTTAGCCAGTACGTTGTCGCGGATCTGCAGCAGGGCTGCTTCGTCCAGTACATCCGCCGCTGCTGCTATGGCTTCACCGCCCGCGTTATTCACTTCATCGGCGCGTTGTTGCGCAATGTCGAGTTTACGTCCGATCAGCACCAGCCTGCCACCTGCGGCCGCGATGCCATTTACAAATGCTTCTCCCAGCACGCCCGTGGCGCCGGTAACGATAATTACTTTCTTGTCGAGGCTAAAAATGTTCATACGTGTATTTTATTGTTCCATCACCTACTAGTGTGCTGGTAAGATACAAAGTGTACGTAAACGAATGGTGATTTTTTGGGGACGGGCATTTTCTCCGCTATTCATCCCCCGTTGTGTCACTCACTTCAACGGCTGTCACACTGGCCCGGCGGGCTTTTTGCGATAGTTGAAGTGAGTGACACAACGGCGGATGAGAAAAGTTGATATAGATGGCTAACTCTTAATTTCTTTCTTCTCCTTCACCCTGAACAAGGCTGGCAAACGTTTCGGGTTACCCACGATCCAGGCGATGTCGCCTTCCTGCAATACAAGGGTGCTGTCGGGATTGAGGATGCGGTTGCCATTGCGCTCGATGCCTACAACCAGACCATGGCCCTGTTCGCGGATGCCGGAGGATCGGATGGTTTTGCCCATCACATGCGATCCGCCAAACACTTCGTAGCTGCGTAACACCACTTCGCTTTTACGCTGCGGCTCGTCCTCGCGGGATACCGGTTCGAGGAAGGCGGAGAATTTTTTCACCTGTTCGTCCGTACCGATTACATCCAGTTTATCACCGGGGTACAAGCGTTCGTCTTTGTCGGGCAGGGTAAGCATCATTTTACCACGTTCGATCATGGCGACGTTAACGCCATATTGTTCACGCAAACCGAGTTCCAGCAATGTTCTGCCGACAACGGGCGATTCGGGGCGTACTTCGAACGAGGCTAAGTGAGCGTCCCATGGAGCCAGCGCATCGCGGCGGGCCTGGGCTTCCAGGGCTTTGGCTTCGCGTTCGTTGAAGTTGCTGATGAATCGGTTTTCGAGTTTATCGTAAAAGCGTTGTATCTTTTTAGTAAACAGCAGCAGGATGCCTAATATGCCCAAAGTAGCCAGCAACGCCACATAGAAGGCGAAGAACTGGTCCACCACAAATCCCACGAAAAACACCGCCACTAGCAAACGCGATGTGCGCAGGATGGCGATAGGCCCGCGGTATTTGGATTGCTGCCATAATTTAGCGGTAGTGTCGGAATGCACCTGCCGTACTGCGAGCGCCCAAAGGAAAGGTGACATCACCAGCAGGGCTAGCGCCACCGTAGCAATCGTGGCATAACCATTACCCGCCAGGTTACGCTCTACCCACGGGCGCAGGTAAGACGAGGCGACCAGGGTAATGGCCAGCAGGATCACGGAGTAAATGAGCACGTTCACAATGTATCCGCGCAACACTCGCTGCCAGTCACTCACAACGGATATGGACTGCGCACCACTACTGTATCGCTTTAACGCGCTGCTCCATTTTTCGGGCAGTGCGGCCTCCAACCAATTATAAAACGGCTCTGCATATTTGATAAAGTAAGGGGTGGTAAAGGTCGTTAACGCGGACACGGCTACAGCTATCGGGTACAGGAAGCCGCTCGTCACTTTCAGGTCCAGCCCGAGGGTGGCGATAATGAAAGAGAACTCCCCGATCTGCGCAAGGCTCATACCTGTTTGTACGCTCGACTTCAACGGCTGCCCGGAAATCAACGCACCGCCGGTCGACGTGATCATCTTACCAATAATCGTCACGGCGGAAATTAATAACACCGGACCAATATATTCCACGAGCATTTTCGGATCGATGAGCATACCAACGGACACGAAGAAGATCGCGCCGAACAGGTCTTTCACCGATTTTACGAGGTGCTCGATCTTTTCTGCCTGCGTGGTTTCTGCCAGGATGGACCCCATAATGAACGCACCCAAGGCCGGTGAAAAGCCCACCTTCGTGGCCAGTATCACCATCAGGAAACACAGGCCCAGTGAGGTCACCAGTAAGGTTTCCTCGCTCATGAGTTTACGCGTTCTTTTTAATAAAGTAGGAATAAAGAAGATGCCGCCAACAAACCACAGCACCAGGAAGAATACGAGTTTTAGCACAGAGATGAGCATCTCCGTTCCGGCAAACTGCTGGCTCACGGCCAGGGTGGAAAGTAATACGAGCAATACAATCGCCACCAGGTCTTCCACGACCAATATCCCAAATACTAATCCTGCAAACTTCTGGCCTTTCACGCCCAACTCCTCGAAAGCCCGTATGATAATCGTGGTGGAAGAAATAGATAGTACGCCACCGAGAAATATACTGTCCATCGTTGACCAGCCCAACATCTGGCCTACGCCATAGCCAAGCCCGAGCATCCCTATCACTTCGACAAGCGCCGTGATGGAAGCGGAGCCTCCCACCTTCATCAATTTTTTGAAACTAAACTCGAGACCTAAACTGAATAAAAGAAATATCACGCCAATCTCCGCCCATACCTTAATATTGGCTTCATCCGAAACACTGGGAAAGAAATGAAAATGCGGACCGACGAAAAATCCCGCGATCAGGTAGCCTAAAACGAGTGGTTGTTTAAGCTTTTTAAATATAAGTGTGGTTAAAGCTGCTGAACCTAATATTAAGCCAAGATCAATTACCAGATGCGGAAGATGAATCATTAAAAACCGTTTTTTTACACATGCCAATGGTTATACACCAACTACTAAAATAGGTAAAATCCGGCGTGGCGGCAAACGCATCCATAACAAAGGGATGGCGAACTGCCATCCCTTTATCATATAGAAGCCCGTCAGTTGGGCACATCAGATCGCGTGATCCTTATTTACTTTTTTCCGCTCCAGGCCTTCTGGTTCGTCCATTCGGCCGCCGGGGCGGCCCAATACGGCGCATCGGCCGGTAAACCCAGCGCCAGGAAACCGACCAGGGTCAGATACAGGCTGCCCGTACAGGTATATACATCCGCAATTTCCGGTTGGTGACCATAAAACCCAAGTTGTAGCCAGCCCTTACTATCAAAGGTGCCGGGCGCACTGAATATTTTTTTGGTCACGGCGGTCAGCGCGCTCCGCACCTGGGCAGGACTGATTTCTTCGGGCAGCTGTCCGGCCAGGGCGAGTTGCGCCAGTGGCTGAAATACGGCTGTCCGGTACGTCATCGACCGCCCTACCACGGGGAAGGTGCCCTCCGGGGAGATCATCCGTTCCAGGATAACGCCATAACGTTTCATGCGGGTGAGCGCCAGTTCGTAATCGGCCCTGGAGCCGCGACGGGCGTCCATCAGTTCTTTCAATATATCCACCAGCATAGGCTGGATCACGAATGCGTTGTAATAGTCAAAATGGAAGTTGGCACCGTCGCCGTACATACCGTCGCCTTTGTACCACTCGAAGTGTTTCATTACCGCGAAGTCGATACGTACCCTGTCCCAATCCGGCTCGCCGAATTTGAGCAACGCAATTTCCAGCATGGCCATGAACAATAGCCAGTTGGAATGCCCGGGCTTCACGTAACGCAGTTTGCGGAACATCGCGAACACTTGTTGTTTCGTGGTACTGCTCAAAGGCTCCCACAAGGTTTTAGGTGCGCGAATGAGGCCATGCGCCAGGAAAGCGGCATCCACGAGGTGTTGCCCGTCGTCGCCATGTGCAAACGCATAATCAGGCGAGGCGGGATCTACAAGGTTCGTAATACTCTTCTGCGTCCAGTAAATTACCTTCGCACGTTGCTTGCCTTCCGCGGTATTGTCTGCGCCCAGTTCGAGCCAGGGAGCAATACCGGCGATGGTGCGACCAAAGCCTTCGAGGTTTTGCACGACGGCGGTCTTTTTGTTGTAGCCGGGTGCTTTCTCTTCCGGCATTACTTTCCGCAGCTCTCCTTTGCTGAGGGCTTCCAGCAGCGGACTGCTGATCTTCAACATTAACTTTAGCCAATATTCACGGTCGCTTTCCGATTTCGCAGTATCTAAAGGCGCTTCGGCAAACAATTTGCCGCTGCCGGGTATCGCTGTAGCCACGCCTGCCAGCGGCACCGCCCTGATAAAATTTCTTCTGTCCATACCGGGATGTTTATTTTTTACCTTCCATTTGCTTGTAACGCACGAGCGCTTCTACAAAATAGTAGTCCGCATAGGAAAGTGGTTTATCTACTTCTGAATTGGCCATTTTGTGACCAGTGCTGTGCATCAAAATAAAGTTATTGTTCTCCCCTTCTTTCGCACGGTAAGCCGGGCTGCTGAGGCTTACGAGCATTTTCACCGCGGAGTTTTTGTATTTGGCGGATGCGTTCTTCGGCACAAAGGTGCTTAATTCCAGCAACGCAGAAGCCGTTACTGCCGCCGCAGAGGCATCACGTACAGCGTTCGGAATTTCCGGTGCATTGTAATCCCAATAAGGGACGAGGTCAGCCGGCATGTTTGGGTGATTGAGAATGAATTCCGCAATTTTCACAGCCTGATCGAGGTACGCTTTCACTTTGGTTTCGCGGTACATCATGGTGTAACCGTACAGTCCCCATGCTTGCCCGCGTGCCCATGCAGATGCGTCGTTAAACCCTTGTGCCGTCTTCTTTGCATTCACAGCGCCGGTTTCCGGGTTGTAGTCAATTACGTGGAACGAGCTGTTATCCGGACGAAAATGATTGGCGATCGTTGTATTAGCGTGTGTCAACGCAATATGTTTGAAAGACGTATCGCCGCTGATCCGGGTGGCCCAGGTGAGCAGTTCGAGGTTCATCATATTATCGATGATCACCGGGAACTTCCAGGTGCCGTGGTCCCAGGATTTGATGCAACCCACGGTTGGATTAAAACGGGTAGAGAGCGAACGGGCACTGGTCAGCAGCACTTCTTTCGCTGCTTCATCCTTATACCAGTTGTACTGCGGCCCCCAGCTGCAATACATCATAAAGCCGAGATCGTGCGTGCCTTTGTTGTTCTTTTCCTTTTCTACCAGCTTCATGCTGCGAATGGCTTCCGCTTTGATCTTTTCATCTTTGGAAAACTCGTACAAATACCACAGGGTACCCGGATAAAAACCACTGCACCACCAGCTGGTGCCACTGGTTTCCAGGCCGCCTGTTTTAGCATTGGTGGTTTTAGGCAGGCGACCTTCGGGCAAACTGTCCATCATGTGTTTGTATTGTTTCACGGAAAAGGCCAGGCTTTCATCGGCAATTTTCAACATCTCTTTCCTGGAAACCTGTGCGCTGGCGCCGAGTGCGCCAAATAATAGTGCAAATGCGATTAGTTGTTTCATGCTGTTCATTTGTGGAAAGGTTATTTAATTATTCACGCAAACGATTGCGTAACGGGCCCGGCAACTGCGTTTACGCATGATGTGGGCTATTTTATTTTTTGGTTGCTTTATTTTTTCCGTTCGTGGAATCCCGCTCTATCAGCTGGATAGGTATAATTTCCTGTGAATGCCGGTAGGCCGGCGGATGTTTGGCTTGTATCAGTTCCATTAATGATGCCACAATGCGTTCGGCCATGGTGGCGGGGTACTGGTCAACAGAGGTAATGGAAGGCGTAATAATTTCTGTACGCGGATCATTACTGTAACCAACGATCTTTAACTGTTCGGGCACTTTGATGCCTTTATCGCGGCAATACTGCAGAATGGTGATAGCCGTGGTATCATTCGTTGCGAACACTGCATCCGGATAAGGCGCCTGCGCAAATATCTTCTCACAAGTTTGTAATGCATTCTCCTTAGTTAGCTCGTGAAAGAACACGCGCTGCTTTTTGAAGGCAACCTTATGTTCCTGCAACGCCGCCTTGTAACCAGACAGCCGCTCGGTATATAAACTACAACTGAGCGGTCCGCCAATGAACACGATATCGCGGCAACCCTTATTCAGCAAATGACTGGTCGCTTCAAAACCACCTGCATAATCATCTCCACGAATCACTTTCACGTTGTAATCTTTCGGCGCACGGTCGAAAAACACCAGCGGGATGTTTTGCTGTTTAAAGATGTCGAAGTGCGAAAAGTCGGTCGTATACAGGGTGGTGGAAACGGCCAACCCTTCTACCCTGGCCGAGTACAAGGCATTTACCAGTTCCACCTCCTGTTCGTACGAGTCGTTACTCTGACAAATGATCAGGTTGTAACCGACTTCGTGTAATTTATTCTGTATGATCGTGCTGATGGTAGCAGGGAAGAACATAGAGATCTTCGGCACTACCAGCCCGATCGAGCGGCTTTTGTTGCTGCGCAACCCCGCTGCCAGCGCGTTGGGCCGGTAGCCCAGTTTACGCGCCATCTTTTTCACCCGCTCCTTAGTTTTTGCACTAATGTTCGGATGGTCGTTCAGCGCGCGCGAAACGGTGGATACGGAGAGTTTTAACTCCTCCGCGATATCTACAATGGTTTTAGACCGGTTGCTCATGATCGTAATGATTAACGGCCCATCCAGCCACCGTCGACAGTCAGCACGGTACCATGTACATAATCCGATGCAGCAGATGCGAGAAAAACGGTCGGTCCTTTAAAATCTTCCGGTTCGCCCCAGCGTGCAGCGGGAATGCGGTCGAGGATCGACTTACTGCGACCTTCGTCCGCTCTTAATGCCGCGGTGTTATCGGTAGAAATATAACCTGGCGCAATCGCGTTTACGTTCACGCCTTTCGATGCCCATTCGTTCGCAAAGGCTTTCGTCAGTGAACCGACTGCGCCCTTGCTGGCCGCGTATCCTGGCACGGTAATACCACCCTGGAAAGTGAGCAGCGATGCCGTGAAAATCACTTTACCACTACCACGTTCGATCATTCTTTTACCGATTTCGCGGGTAAGAATGAACTGGGCGGTCTGGTTGATGTTGATCACTTCATCCCAGTACTCATCAGGATGTTCTGCCGCCGGCTTACGCATGATTGTACCCGCGTTGTTCACCAGGATGTCGATTATGGGGAACTTCGCAGTTACTTCTTTGATAAAGGCGTACAGCGCTTCCCGTTTGCCAAAATCGCACTGGAAGCCGGTGAACTCGCGACCCAATGCCTTTACTTCTTTCTCTACTTCGCTGCCTGTCAATTCCAGCGAAGCCGATACGCCGATGATGTTAGCGCCCGCTTCTGCCAGCGCCAGTGCCATCGCTTTACCGATACCTCTTTTGCAGCCCGTTACCAGGGCCGTTTTACCGGTAAGATCAAATTTATTGATGATGCTCATAGTTGTTTATTTGACGTCTGTTCTAACGGGACTTTTAATTTTTGCAGCATATTCCTGCAGGTACGTAAACCATTGCTGGTCGTTGGTTACAGCGCCTGCTTTATTCCAGGCGGCACCGTTATAGTATACGAAAGGAGCACTACTGGTGGTAGAACTTACGGTGAGCAAATGCACCTTATCCGTACCCATCTGCTTCACCGGCGTGGTGAAAATACAGCCAGCGCCGATGGTGCCATCGTCGCCGTGCTGCGGTTCCCAGTAACCCATAATGCCTTCTTTTTCGTTCAGCAAAATGGTTCCCGGCTCGGCGCGACGGATGATGCCCACCGCTACGGGCAGCGCTTTATTTCCATCGTAGGAGAACTGTGCTTCTACTTTGTTCATTTGCGAACCGGCATCCAGCGTAAAACGCTTTACCACGGTTACCGGCGTGCCGCCTACGTTCCAGTTGTCGTACGACAATTCAAACGAGATGCGCAACGCACCGCTGTCCAGTATTTTGTAGTTGCGGTAATTTTTCGGATAAACGATCGTGTCGGCGTTCATGGGCGCAATGTTGCCTGCACCAAGCGTGTAGCCTACATGATAATAATCAAGTCCTTCCCCGTTATCCTTGTGATAATTTCCGAGTTTATACCATTTGTTGATGACGAGCGCGCTGGTGCGTTTGGCCCAAACATCCATACCATTGGCATTTTCACTGGGTTTCGCTTCAAGCGCTTTGCCATACATACGGAAAGCCACTTTATCGTTCTCCCATGCAAAGTCGTCGGCGCGTTCTGGTACGTAGCGGCCGAACGTCTTGGCCACAACGGCTTTAGGCGTACCCGGAACGATGGCCAGTTGCAGCGAACCGGAAGCAGGAATGCTTACCTGCACAAGCAGCGCTTGTGGGGTAGACTGTCCCTTGTATACCAGTTGATGGGGCACTTCTTCTCCCCGCCTGTTCACTACTCTGAACGCGCCGTTTTTAATGGCGCCGATACGGGTGGCTACGCGGCTGTAAGGTATTTCTACTACTTCCGCGGTGCGGGCAATCTTCAGTTCATTCGTGAGTACAATATCCGTCGCGTAGGTTTCCTGCCTGGTGCCTGCGAATGCGGCCGATGTATAAACCGCTAACGCAAACAGAAAAAATATCCTCTTCATGCTGATGTTTTAACTTGATCCTATCGGAGGTCTGTCGTAGCACAAACGTCCATATCTCCATAATCCAGGTTTTCGCCCGCCATACCCCAGATGAAAGTATAGTTGCTCGTCCCTGCACCGCTGTGAATACTCCAGGGCGGAGAAATCACCGCTTCTTCATTCTGCATCCAGATGTGACGCGTTTCCTGCGGCTGTCCCCAGAAGTGACAAACACTCTGCTTCTCCGGTACTTCGAAGTACAGGTATACTTCCATACGGCGATCGTGTGTGTGCGCCGGCATGGTGTTCCAAACACTGCCTGGTTGTAGTTCGGTCATCCCCATCTGCAGCTGGCAGGTTGGCAGTACGGAGTTTACCAGCAATTTATTGATCGTACGGTGGTTGCTCGTTTCCAATGCACCCAATGTTACCACTTCCGCATCTGCTTTGGTCACGCGGCGCGTAGGGAACGAATGATGTGCGGGAGCTGAGTTGATATAGTACTTAGCCGGATTGGCCGCGTCGTTGCTAGCAAACACGACGTCCTTTTTACCCTGGCCAATATACAGCGCTTCTTTAAAACCGATCTCGAACACTTCGCCGTCCACGGTGATAGTACCCGCACCACCAATGTTGATGATGCCCATTTCACGGCGTTCTAGGAAGTAGGTGGATTTCAGCTGGTCGGCTGTTTCCAGTTTTACCGGTTTAACGGGTTTTACGCCGCCTGCGATATAGCGGTCGTAATGCGTATACACCAGGTTGATCACGTTCTCCTCAAAAATGTTGCTGATGTGTAATGCTTGCCTGGTTTGCGCCGTATCCCAGGTCCGCGTTTCGGCAGGACTGCTGGCATATCTTGTTTCGATATTGATGCTCATACTGGTGAGTGATTTGAATACTTTTAGTGAATGATTTGGCTACGTGGAAAACAACTAATGTGGTACCGAAGTTAGCGCATCATCATCAACTTTGCAAACGTTTGCATAAAAATTGCTTTCGGTTATCAAAATTTGGCTTAAACTAGCTAAAAAAACGGGCAGATAAGGTCAGCATTCCGCGTTAAAATCACATTATGGATTAAGGATATAATATTAAAAGCGCACGGCCTTATTACCTACTTTAGCATATCATGAACACGTATCTTCAAATTCATCCCAAGGATAATGTACTGGTGGCGTTGCAGGACCTTCCCGCAGGCAGTACGGTGCAGTTTAACGACCAAACGATCCAACTTGTAAAAGATATTCCCGGTAAACATAAATTCCCTATTGTCGACCTGGCCACCGGCGATGCGATCGTGATGTACGGCGTGCTCGTGGGTAAAGCCATGAGCCCTATCGCAAAGGGCGACCTGATCAGCACGGCGAATACCGAACACATGGCCGAATCCTTCCACGAGAAGGACGCCGCCTTCAACTGGGCCGCGCCGGACGTAAGCAAATGGCAAAACGCTACGTTCATGGGCTACCACCGGGCCGACGGACAAGTGGGCACACGCAACTACTGGCTGGTGATACCAATGGTTTTCTGCGAAACGCGCAACGTAAATGTGATCAAAACCGCCTTTGAAAAAGGCCTCGGTTTTGCACCTCCTGAAAAATATAACGAGCAGGTAAACGACCTCGTAAACCTGTATAAAAACGGCGGACTGGATGCGGTAAAAGACTACCAGGCGAAGGAAAGTAACACCACCGTTAAACGGAACGACATTTTCCCGAACATCGATGGTATTAAATTCCTGATCCATGAAGGCGGCTGTGGCGGCACGCGCCAGGATGCGGACACGCTCTGCGCCCTGCTGGCCGGTTACATCCATCACCCGAACGTGGCAGGTGCAACGGTATTGAGCCTTGGCTGCCAGCACGCACAGGTGAGCATCATGCAAACCGCCCTCAAAAAGCTGAACCCGAACTTCAATAAGCCATTGCTGGTGTTTGAACAACAAACCAGCGGCTCCGAATTTAATATGCTGTCCACCGCCATTAAGGAAACTTTCCTGGGTATGGCCGAAGCGAACAAAAATGCCCGCAAACCCGCGCCTATCAACAAGATCGTGATCGGACTGGAATGCGGTGGCTCCGACGGCTTCTCAGGTATTTCTGCCAATCCTGCGGTAGGTCACACTTCCGACCTGCTGGTTGGTTTAGGCGGCACCACCATTCTGTCAGAGTTCCCTGAACTGTGCGGCGTGGAGCAGGAGCTGATCAACCGTTGCGTGAACGAAGACATTTCCAACAAGTTCATAAAGATCATGCGCGCCTACGAAAGCCAGGCGGAGTCGGTAGGTTCAGGTTTTTATCAGAACCCTTCTCCAGGTAACATTAAGGACGGCCTGATCACAGATGCGATCAAGTCTGCCGGCGCAGCTAAAAAAGGCGGTACCTCTCCTGTGACCGATGTGCTGGATTATACTGAGTACGCCGTAAAACCCGGACTGAACCTGCTTTGCACGCCAGGCAACGACGTGGAAAGTACATCTGCAGAAGTTGGCTCCGGCGCCACGGTGGTGTTATTTACAACAGGCCTCGGCACCCCTACAGGTAACCCGATCGCCCCGGTAGTAAAACTCAGCACAAACACCCGTCTCGCGCAACGCATGCCTGATATTATCGACATCAATACCGGCACCATTATCAGCGGCGAAAGCAGCATCGAACAAATGGGCGAAGACATTCTCGAACATGTCATAAAAGTGGCCAGCGGGGAAGTGCTCACCAAAGCCGAAATCCTCCACCAGGACGACTTCATCCCCTGGAAACGCGGAGTAAGCCTTTAATCATCATAGTGAACTATAAAAAACGCAGTGTGCCCAGGCATGCTGCGTTTTTCTTTTGGTACCAGCTTTAAATCTTCCATCAGCCGCCGTTGTGTCACTCCCTTCAACGGCAGTTTCTTTACCCTTCATCACGAGCGCAGCGAAGTGAACATCCGCTTCAGCAAATAATGGCTACCGGTCGTTACTGCCGCGAAGACTGGAGCGGATGTTCGCTTCCTTTCAGTCGCGATGACGGAGACTGGAATGCCCGGCCATTTCGTGGATGCTATTCATCCTGAAACGTAATACAAAACAAAAACGCAGCGCCCATCGGCACTGCGTTTCATCTATCCATCTAAAGAAAAAATTACTTGACTTCAACCATTTCCATCTTCGGTGCGAACAGGTGCATCAGCAGCCAGGCCAGCAAATATGCGAAAGCACAAATGGTGAACAGCAGGTTATAGCCGGTGTTGATATTGCCCAATACTTTATAGTGATCGAGCATGGCACCCACGACGAGCGGGAACAACATACCACCAACAGAACCCGCCATACCGCCAATACCTACTACAGAGCTCAACGCGCTTTTCGGGAACATGTCGGAAGCAGTGGTAAAGATATTGGCAGACCACGCCTGGTGCGCCGCAGTGGCAAGGCTCAGCAGCAATACGGCTGTCCACAGGTTATCTACGTATTGAATGAGCATTACCGGCAATACACATACTGCGAAAATGAGCATGGATGTTTTCCTCGCTTTGAAGATCGGCCAGCCACGCTTGATCAGGTAAGAAGACAACCAGCCGCCACCGATGCTACCTACGCTCGTAATCGTATAAATAACGATGATCGGCAAACCTAGGGAGTCTTTCATGTTTACGTTGTACGTATTGGAAAGGTAAGAAGGCATCCAGAAGAGGAAGAACCACCAAACAGGATCGGTAAGCAGTTTACCGAACAGGAAGGCCCAGGTTTGACGGATACCGAACAATTTTACCCATGGAATTTTTTTCTGAGGTTCCTGGATAGCAGCTTCTGTAGCCACCGGATCTGCTGGAGTTATTTCATCGCTGTGGATATAATCAAATTCAGCTTTGTTGATTTTCTTGTGCCTTGCAGGTACTTCATAAAACACCCACCACAATACCAGCCATACAAAACCGATAGCACCTGTCCAGAGGAAAGCACTCTCCCAGCCCTGCTGACGTGCTATACCGTATACGATTGCGGGACCAACCACAGCGCCGATGTTTGCACCTGCGTTAAAGATACCCGTAGCAAATGCACGTTCTTTTTTTGGAAACCATTCAGCGGTCGCTTTGATCGCCGAAGGAAAGTTACCACCTTCACCGAAGCCAAGGGCCACACGGGCGGCGCCAAAGCCGAAAGTACTTTTCGCTGCGGCATTCGCCATAGCAGCAATACTCCATAAGGTGATAGAAATAGTGTAGCCCATTTTAGAGCCTAATTTATCTACGATGCGACCAAAAGCCAGCAGGCCGATCGCATAAGCGGCGGAAAAAGCAGTTACAAGGTTGCCATAGTCCGTTTCTGTCCAGTTGAAAGCCTTGGCAAGGTCATCCTTCAGCAAACCCATCACCTGGCGGTCTATGTAGTTAATGGTCGTGGCAAAGAATAGTAAGGTTACAACGTTCCAGCGGTACCTACTCATTACGGTGGAATTCATGATATCAATTTTGTGGAAAAAGTTATTCGATCAATTTACGCTAATGCTTTGATATATGCAAACGTTTGCACAATATTATCCTTTATCGAGGTCCAGTCTTTCGTATCCACCGCTTTTTTAGGAATCAGGTTGGAGCCCATACCCACACAAACAACACCTGCATCGAACCAGCTTTTCAAATTTTTCTCCTCGGGCTCTACGCCGCCTGTAGGCATAAATTTCATGTTCGGGAACAAAGGCTTAATGGCCTTCACGAAACCAGGTCCGAGCGAGCTGCCCGGGAACAATTTTACCAACTGCGCTTTATGCTCTTCCGCCACTGCGATTTCTGTAGGCGTCATACAGCCGGGTACCCAGAAAATACCGGCTCCGTTGCAATAGTCTGCTATCTCCGGTTTAATGATCGGGCTCACGATAAAATCGGCGCCCATCTCCGTAAACGTTTTCGCGTCTGCTGCATTTTTGATCGTGCCGATGCCGAGGTACATATCTGGCATGCTTTGCAGCTTTTTATCGCGCATGATCGAAAAATTCCTGCGCGCATGTTCGCCGCGGTTGGTAAACTCAAATACCCTGATGCCGCCGTCGTAACAGGCCTGCATAACTGCACAACATACTTCCGCATCGTCGTGGTAAAACACCGGTATCACTTTACTGCGCTCAAACGCGGCCAATATGGTTTCACTTGCTACTGCCATCTTTTTTTATTGAATAAGTTGAAGAATCGATTCTTTCGGAGTGAGATTAAAATCGCCCTGGCGGAACAATTTACTATACGCTGCCGCTGCTGCAAAGTCGATGGTCTGCTGCGGATCGAAGCCGTTCAATTGCGCGTGAATTAATCCGCCCATAAAGCTATCACCACTGCCCACGCGATCTACCACGTCGTTGGTTTCGCGCTGGCGGCTTACATATAATTGATCGTTTTCGTAATAAGTCGCGTAGTACAAATTGTGCGTGTCGCCTTTGCTGAAGCGGAAGGTGAAGGCCACACGATTACACTGGCGGTAATGCTCTACGATTTCCTGCGCTACTTTCTGTGCCGCACCCAGGTAAATATCTTTCTCGTCCACTTCCATCGCCTGCTCGTCCAGCTGCGTACCAAGCATCATTTTCGCTGCCCATATGTTACCCATGATCAGGTGACAATAGTGTGCAAGTTCAGGCATTACTTCCACCGGATCTTTACCATATTTCCACAATTTACTGCGGTAATTGAGGTCGACGGAAATGGTCATGCCTTTACGGGTAGCGGCTTCCAGCACTTCTTTACAAATGATGGCCGCGTCCGGGTTCAGGGCGGGACTGATCGCGCTCCAGTGGAACCATTCGGCATCGCCGAGGGCTTCGTCCCAGTTTACGGTGCCGGGTTTAATATCTGCAAAGGAAGAATATTTGCGGTCGTACACCACTTCTGCATGTTTCAGGTCGCTGCCCTGTGCCAGGTAATAAGCGCCGATACGGTCGCCGCCGAGTAACATGCGGCTGGTATCAACCCCCACATTTTCCAATTGTTGCAGCACCTGTCGCGAAAGGCCATTGTCCGGCACTTTACTGATATAGGTGACGGGCGTGCCCCAGGTGGCCAGGGAAGCGGCTACATTGGCTTCGGCGCCACCCACAAAAATAGCGGCCTTGTTCGAGGCCCAGTCGGGCGACAAGCGCAGCAATATTTCTCCAAACGTGATAACTTTCATCTTTTGCATCAGCAGTTAAAGTAGGCTTTGGCGTTAAAATAAGAAATATCCTGCACCATTTTACCCAACCACTTAACATCGCCCGGTAATTCGCCATTTTCCACGTCGTTGCCGATGAGGTTACAGAGGATGCGACGGAAGTACTCATGACGGCTGTAGGAAAGGAAACTGCGGCTGTCGGTGAGCATGCCCACGAAGCGGCTGATCAGGCCCATATTACTGAGGGCATTCATTTGTTTTTCCATCCCATCTTTCTGGTCGAGGAACCACCAGCCGCTGCCAAACTGCATTTTACCGGCTACGCTGCCGTCCTGGAAGTTGCCTACCATAGTGGCGAACATCTCGTTATGAGACGGGTTCAGGTTGTAGACGATCGTTTTCGCCAGCTTCTCTTCTTTGTCCAGCCGATCGAAAAAGGCCGACATAGATTGCGCGGTGTTCCAATCCCCGATGGAGTCAACGCCCGCATCGGCACCGATCTTTGATAACAGGCGGCTGTTGTTGTTACGCAGCGCCCCTACGTGAAACTGTTGCACCCAGCCTCTTTCATGGTTCCAGGTACAAACGAAATGCAGCGTGGCCGAGCGGTGCATATCTGCCGCCTCGGTGCTGATCTTTTCGCCCGCCATTACTTTTTTAAAGTTCGCTTCCAGTTCTGCCGAAGTGAACGGCTTGGCGTAGAAGAAACTGATGCCATGGTCGGACAGGCGGCCGCCCTGCTCATGGAAATAATCGTGGCGCTTCTTCAAAGCAGCCAGCATATCGTCGAAAGTATTAATCGTTAAACCGGCAGCGGCGCCCAGCTTTTCCATATACGCCTTAAAACCGGTCGGATCGTCGATCGCCAGCGCTTTGTCCGGACGAAAAGTAGGCAACACTTTCGTGCTGAAGCCTTGTTCGCGGATGGCAATATGATGTTCCAGCGAATCGGTCGGATCGTCTGTGGTGCAAAGCGATTCTACTTTAAAATGTTTGAGCAGCGCCTTCGTGGTCCACTTCGGGAGCTGTGCGTTACAGGCGTTGTACACACTTTCTGCGTTACTATCGTTAAGTTGCTCCGTGATGCCAAATGGATTTTTAAGTTCCATGTGCGTCCAGTGATAGAGCGGGTTGCGCATGGTGTAAGGCACGGTAGCTGCCCAGGCCTTAAACTTCTCCAGGTCACTGGCATCGCCGGTGATCAGGTTTTCTGAAACACCATTGGCACGTAACGCCCTCCATTTATAGTGATCTCCACGCAGCCAGGCGGCCGTGAGGTTTTCGAACTGCCTGTCCGCCGCGATCTCATCCGGAGGCAGGTGGTTGTGGTAATCAATTACCGGCATATCTTTCGCATACTCAAAGTATAATCGTTTAGCCGTTTCGGTTTGTAATAAAAAATCTTCTGACAGGAATTGCTTCATACTAATGGACCTTTGAATAATTAGAAACATACACACTCACGCCCTGCTGCAACATACCAAACAGGTGTTCAGCAATCGCATCGGCGAAGCCCGGCACTTCATGCAAACCGGTTTCCCACAGGCGGCTGTCGCCCAGCACCTGCTGTACCATTGCGGCTACGGCAGCCTTATCGACTATATTTACGCCATGCCAGTAAGCGGCAAAGATGGCAATATTATCATCATTGTAATCATAAAAAGTATCGCCACGTTTACCCTGGAACTTGCCTCCCTCCTGCCTTGCAGGTTTCAGGAACAGCAGGCTCGCCGCAAAACCGATGGTGATCATCGGCGGCAGCATTTTATACTGATCGTAATACCGCATAATGGTACGTACGTTACGGGCGTTAGTTTTAGAACTTTGCTGGAACGTAATGCTGATCAGTTTATGCTCTATGAACGGGTTGGCAAACCTGTCCAGTACATCCTTTGCGAAAACTTCCGTTTGCGGGCCCAGGTCTTTGAGCGTGGGCAGAATTTCCTCCAGCACGACGGTGTCGAAGAAGCGCTTCATCACCGGGTTTTGCATACACTCGTACACCGTATTCAATCCTGAAAGATAACCTACCGTTACCGCTGCGGTATGACTGCCATTGAGGATACGAAGTTTTTGCTCGCGGTAGGGTGTAATGTCCTCCGCCACGAGCATACGCTCGTCGGCCTGTTTAAAGCTTAACCGCTCTGCCACGGCTGCATTGCCTTCAATCGCCCACAGCAGGAAAGGTTCCGCATCTATCCAAAGCCCATCTTCGTAACCTGCCGCCTCGTTTTGTGCCGCCAGGTCCTTCGGTTTACCCGGCACGATCCTGTCCACCAGCGAGCTGCAAAACGTGTTCGCCGTATTGATCCACTGCACGAACGCATGTTCCATTTCGTTGAACAGCGCCAGTTTCAGCACGATGTCCTTCAGCAAACGCCCGTTATCCACTACCAGTTCGGTAGGCACGATCACAAAGCCTTTATCGGCCGCGCCGTTAAAGTGACGATAGCGCTCCAGCAACACGGCCAGCAGTTTGCCCGGGTAAGAGGCGGGTACTACCCCATCTACCTTCTCTTCCACATATTGAATGCCCACTTCCGTGGTATTAGAGATGATGATATTCAACTGTTCCTGCCTTACCGCTTCCAACACTTTGCTCCAATCTGCATTCGATTGCAGAACACGGGCAATAGAAGCGTTGATAAGGCGGCGATTTACCAGCTGGCCTTTCTCCTGGCCTTTGATGTTCGTGGTGTACAGGCAGTCCTGGCTATCGAAATCGGCGGTACTGCCGTCGGTAGATTTCACCACTACTACACGTCCCTGGAAAATACCCTGCTTGTTGGCCTTGTCAACGAGATAATCTACGAGTCCGCGCAGCAGCACTCCGGTACCGAATTGCAGTATCTTCTCAGGATAATCGAAACAGGCAGGGGGAATGCCTGATGCCTTATCGGCAATAACGTGGTGCTTGCTAAGTTTAGGCAGCATGTATTCTAAATTTACTTAATAACTAAACGATTCGCCGATAAATATAACATCCTGCGGCTAATAATTTGCCGGTGCGGGGAAATATATTTTAAGCGGAAACAGGGGCGACGATGCATATAAGAATTGTAATTCAGGTACATAGGTGGCTTGACGGTCGGGTGACAAGCCCATAGGCAATAAATGATTACCTTTGCACCCTAATTATGACTATAAGATGAGCAGACATGGAAAAGTGCTGGTAGCCATGAGCGGTGGGATTGACAGTACCGTTACCGCCCTCATGCTGCATGAGCAGGGATATGAAGTGGTGGGCATCACCATGAAGACCTGGGATTACGCATCCGCCGGCGCTTCCAAGAAGGAGACCGGCTGCTGTAACCTGGACAGCTTCAACGACGCCCGCGCAGCTGCCGTGCATCACGGGTTTCCGCATTTCGTGCTGGACATTCGTGAGGAGTTCGGCAACTTTGTAATTGACAATTTCGTGGACGAATATATGGCTGGCCGTACCCCCAACCCGTGCGTGCTTTGCAACACCCATATCAAGTGGCGCGCGCTGATGAAACGTGCCGATGCGATGGATTGCGAATTTATAGCCACCGGCCACTACGGCCAGGTACGTATCGAAAACGACCGCGGCGTTATCAGCAAGGGCATCGACGAGCTGAAGGACCAGAGTTACGTGCTTTGGGGCCTGAAGCAGGACGTGGTAAAACGTACGCTCCTGCCCCTGGGTAAATACCGTAAAACAGAAATCCGCCAGATGGCGTTCGACTTTGGTTACCCGGAACTGGCGAAGAAGGCGGAAAGCTATGAAATATGCTTTGTGCCGGATAACGACTACCGTGGTTTCCTGAAGCGCCGTATCGAAGGGCTGGAAGAACAGGTCGACGGCGGCAATTTCGTGCTGCGTGACGGCTCTATCGTGGGTAAACACAAGGGTTACCCCTTCTACACCATCGGTCAGCGTAAAGGGCTGGATATTGCCCTTGGCAAGCCGGTGTACGTAACTGAGATCATTCCCGAAACCAATACCGTGGTATTAGGTGATGAGGAAGACCTGAACAAGAATGATATGCTGGTTAACGGCATCAACATGATGAAATACGAAACGATTCCGGATGGAATGGAAGTAGTGACCAAGATCCGTTATAAGGATAAAGGCGCGCTGAGTAACGTATACGACGAAGGCGGCAACGCCCGCATCCGGTTTTACGAGCCGGTGAAGGGGATTGCACCGGGACAGTCGGCTGTGTTTTACGAAGGCGACGATGTAGTTGGCGGCGGTATTATCCGCAGCGGCAGCATCTTTGGTTAATCTTTACCAGCGAAAATTATAACAGGAGTTGTACGGTTATTTTAGTAACATTGTACAACTCCTTTTCTTTTTAGCCATCCTATGAAACGAAACCACCTGCTAACGGCTATTTTTACCCTCCTGCTGCTCGCAGGTACCGCCCCCCGCATACAAGCCCAGACGTTTACCAAACATGTGATCACGTTCAACGATAAAAACGGGAGCCCGTACACGATCGGCAATCCGCATGCGTACTTATCCCCTAAAGCCATTCAGCGCCGGCGCCGGCAGGGCATTGCCATCCAAACCAGCGACCTGCCCGTTTCGCCGCGTTATGTCGATAGCCTGAAAGCCGTGCCCGGCGTAGATATCTTGTACACGTCGCGCTGGTTCAACCAGGCGGTGATACAGGTGGCAAATCCGGCCGCGCTGCAAAAGGTACAGACGTTTTCATTTGTGAGTGCTACTTCGGCTATTGCAGGCAGAGTGGCAGCGCCTAATGGTGAGGCCGCGGTGAAGTTCAATGCCCGCACCGCTTCCTATGATTACGGTTCTGCCACGGGGCAAATCAGCATACATGAAGGTGCTTACCTGCACGACAAAGGTTTTACGGGAGATGGGATGCTCATCGCCGTACTGGACGCCGGTTTCCCGGGCGTGAACACGGCAGCACCGTTTAAACATCTTTCAGAACGGGGCCGCATCAAAGGCACCCGCGATTTTGTAAGCGGTGGCAATAACGTGTACACTTCCAGCACGCACGGTACGCTGTGCCTGTCCACCATGGCCGCCCGTTCCGCACAGATGACGGGCACCGCGCCCAACGCTTCGTACGTTTTGCTACGCACGGAGGAAGACGGCAAAGAACAGCCGATCGAAGAAAACAACTGGATCGCCGGCGCGGAATATGCAGACAGCATCGGGGCGGATGTGATCTCCTCCTCGCTGGGCTACACCACTTTCGACAATCCCTCGTTCAACCATACTTACTTCGACCTCACCGGCGATGCCACGCAAATCACACAGGCAGCGGATATGGCCGCCGCCAAAGGTATGATCGTGGTAAACTCAGCTGGTAACGAAGGAAACAGCAGCTGGATATACATCACACCACCCGCCGATGGAGACAGTGTACTGGCAGTAGGTGCAGTTAATGCAGCGGGACAAGCGGTGAGTTTCAGCGGCTACGGCCCCACCGCAGATGGTGTAATAAAACCGGACGTTGTAGGCGTGGGCGCAGGCACGCAATTAATTGCACCGGGCGGACAACTGACTGCCGGCAACGGCACCTCATACGCCACGCCGATCGTAGCCGGACTGGTGACCTGCCTCTGGCAGGCATTCCCGCAACGCACGAATATGGAAATCATCAACGTCGTAAAAGCCAGCAGCAGCCACTTTCAAACACCGGAAGACCAGATCGGTTATGGCATTCCCAACTTCCGTATGGCTTACGATAGTTTGTACCGCCGCTCGCAGCAGGACACGGCCTTCATTCGCGGGCTGTTAAAAGAGGAAACGCTGAAAGTAACGCCGAACCCGTTTTACAGTCAGCTTTACATCTATTATCAATCTGCATCAAACGAAGATGTACATCTGCGATTGGTAGACAATAACGGCAAAACATTGGCGCAGCGGAAGGTGTTTGGTACCGAAGCAGCATACGGGTATTATTCCTGGCAGGAAGCGACGTTCAGCGGTTTACCGGCGGGCATTTATTATCTGCAGTTTATACAAGGGAGAAAAAAGCGGACGGCGAGGGTGTTAAAATTGTAGTTTACACCTTCACAAACCTCGCTGCAAACATCGTATCCGCCGACCGGTCATACCCCTTAATCACGCCGCCCTGCTGCAATTGCAGGCCTAACTCTTTCTCTATGTAAGCTACCACCTCTTCATTCTCTTTCCTGAACACAGAACAGGTGATGTACACCAACGCCCCACCGGGTTTCAGGCATTTCACCACGTTGGAGGCAATTCGTTTCTGCAGGGATTGATAGTGTTCGATTTTCGTGGTTTCGAAATAGTATAAGTTTTCCGGTGTACGGCCCCAGGTGCCCGAGCCACTGCAGGGTGCATCGAGTAGGATGTTGTCGAACTGGTTGCGCGGCAGGATCGCGTCTACCTGCTCGTCGGTGAGGTCGAGTACTTTAGCGTGGTAGTTTTTGATGCCGGCTTCCTTGAAGCGCCGTTGAAGGTTTTCGAGGATGGACGTGCGTACATCGCTGACGAGCAGTTCTATATTAGGTTGGATATCTTTTAGTAAGATGGATTTACCGCCGCTGGCAGCGCAACAGTCCCACCAGTAACTTTTCGCGGCCGGCTGCAACAGCTGACCGGTTTCCTGGCTCGACAAATCCTGGATCTCGTACCAGCTTTTGTCGGTGATAATGGCATCTACTTTCGTTCCGTTAGGAAGCGCGATGGCAGTACCCCCAGGCAAAGCGTAACTAATACCGGCTTTCTCCAGCAGCTGGATGATGTCCTGCTGCTTGTTGTAACGGGCGCGGATGTACAGGTGCGGTTGCTGTAAAAAAGAAGCGGAATAAGCTGCAGCATCTATGCCATCGGACAGTTCCTTCGCAAAAGGAAAAACGTCGTCAACGGCAGGTAATTCCAGGAACTGCAGCTTGTCCTTAAGCGATAACGCGGTTTGCGCGTTCCAGGCGGGGCGAAAGAACTCCAGCAACGGATTAGGAGCTATTTCGCAAAGAAAAAGCGCGATCAGGATACGATCGTCGCGCTGCATGGTGGCGTTGTTCCAGTGACCGAGACGGAAATAATTATACACCAGCTGGCTGATCTGCTTACGGTCACGACTACCCATTTGCGGGTTGGCTTTGAAAAACGTTTTCAGGAAGTGATGCAGGGGCAGGCTGCCGTTATACTGGTCCAGTATTTTTTTGGTAGTTAGGAGATAATTTTCCCATCTTGTCATGCCCGCAAAATTAACGCGTTTCCGGGGGATTTGCGTAAAAGAAACGTCCCCCGGATTTTGCAGCCGGGGGACGAATATCATGTTCAAAAAGTGGAGCGGTTTGTTGCCGTACAAGAGTGCGACGCAACGGCAGCTTTATTGGAAAGCTGATGCCGGGCTCCCCCTTTTATTATTTTACGTTCAGTAAAGTTTTTACCGGATCGCGGCCGAACAGCAGCTGCTCGGGGTTTTCCAACATTTCTTTTACGCGTACCAGGAAGCTTACAGACTCGCGACCATCGATGATGCGGTGGTCGTAGCTGAGGGCGATGTACATCATCGGGCGGATCACCACCTGGCCGTTGATGGCCATTGGGCGGTCCTGGATTTTGTGCATACCGAGGATCGCGGATTGAGGGATGTTGATGATCGGGGTGCTCATGAGTGAGCCAAACACGCCACCATTGGTGATCGTGAAGGTACCGCCGGTCATTTCGTCCATCGTTAACTTATTGTCACGGGCTTTGGTTGCCAATTCTACCACTTTCTTCTCGATCTCGGCCATGCTCAGGCTTTCCGCGTTGCGGATCACCGGCACTACCAGGCCTTTTGGCGCAGATACCGCGATGGATACGTCGGCGTAATCGTGGTACACCAGCTCTTCGCCGTCGATGTAAGCGTTTACCGCCGGGAACTCCGCCAGGGCAAAGCAAACCGCCTTAGTAAAGAAGCTCATGAAACCGAGGTTTACACCATGTGCGGTTTTAAAAGTCTCTTTGTATTTCGCGCGGATCGCCATGATCTCGGTCATGTCCACCTCGTTGAAAGTGGTGAGCATCGCCGTTGTATTTTTCGCTTCTACCAGGCGGCGGGAAACGGTTTTACGCAGGTTGCTCATTTTTTCGCGGCGCTCTTTGCGGGTATTCAGTTCGTGCCCGATCGCTACGCCCGGGTTCTGCAAAGCAGCCCAAACGTCGTCGCGCAGGATTTTACCACCCTGGCCGGAACCTTTGATTGAGGTTGGATCTACGTGTTTGTCCGCGATAACGGCAGCAGCCAGCGGCGTCGCTTTAATATCGTTCGGGATAGCCGTAGCCGGGGTTTGCTGTGCAGCCGGTTTTGCATCCTGTTTAGGTGCAGCCGGAGCAGTAGCAGGTGCAGCCTGACCCGCTGGTCTTGCCGCATCGGTATCGATTTTACAGGCGATGTCGCCGATGTTCAGCGTATCGCCTTCTTTTGCTATAGTAGTGAGCACGCCCGCTTCTTCCGCGTTCAGCTCAAAGGTTGCTTTTTCTGATTCGAGTTCGCAAAGCACGTCGTCGCGCTCTACATAATCGCCCGTCTTTTTCGTCCATTTTACGAGGGTTACCTCGCTGATAGATTCGCCGACAGTAGGCACTTTGATCTCGATCACACCTTTGCCTGCAGGGGCTGGGGCAGCGGCAGCAGCCGGAGCGGGAGCAGCTTCCTTCGCGGGAGCGGCATCAGGGGCTGAAGCAGCGCCGGCCGGGGCGGCAGCGGCAGTGTCTATGGTACAGGCCACGTCACCGATGTTAAGGGTGTCGCCTTCGTTAGCCTTTATCTTCAATATACCGGGCTTTTCGGCATTCAGTTCAAACGTTGCCTTCTCAGATTCCATTTCGCACAACACTTCGTCCTGTTGTACATAATCGCCATCCTTTTTCAGCCATTTTGCTATTGTTACCTCGCTAATAGATTCTCCTACCGTAGGAACTTTAATTTCGATAACCATATTTCAGTTTTGATGGTTCATAGCCGGTGCTTGCCTGCTATTAATATGTTCAAATGTAACTTTTCCTGATTAAATGCTAAAAGCCGTTTCGATGATCTCTGCCTGCTCCTGTGCGTGTACTTTAGCGTAACCGGTAGCAGTGGCGGCGCTTGGGTTACGGCTGATCACACCGTAGTTCAGTTGCTTCAGGTTCATTTGCAGGTAGCTGGCAGCGCCCATATTGAGCGGCTCTTCCTGTACCCAGAACCAGGTAGCGCCTTTGTACTTCTGCGCGATCGCTTCCAGCTGCACAACCGGCAGTGGGTACAATTGCTCCATACGCACTACGGCAACGTCTTTACGGTTTTCTTTCATTTGCTTCTCGCTCAGGTCGAAATACATTTTACCGGAGCAGAGCAACACTTTCTTCACTTTGGATGCATCGTCGATATACGGATCGTCCAGTACTTCTTTAAATCCACCGCTGGTAAACTCGCTGGCCGGGCTGTAGCTGCGAACATGGCGCAGGTTGGCTTTCGGTGCAAAGTTGATCATAGGCTTGCGGAACGGGAACGCCAGCTGGCGGCGTAACGCATGGAAGAAGCTGGATGCAGTGGTACAGTTGGTGATGATCATATTATACTCCGCGCACATCTGTAGGAAACGTTCGAGGCGCGCGCTGGAGTGCTCCGGACCCTGACCTTCGTAACCATGCGGCAGCAGTAGCGTTAAACCGCTCATCTTACCCCACTTCGTCTCCGCTGAGGAAATGAACTGGTCGATCAGGGTTTGCGCACCGTTGCTGAAGTCACCGAACTGCGCTTCCCAGATGGTAAGCGTTTCGGGATTGGCGATGGAGTAACCATATTCGAAACCTACTACAGCGAACTCGCTGAGCAGGGAGTTGTAAATTCTGAACTGACCTTGTTTGTCGTCGATCTTACTCAGACGGCTGTATTCCTGGTCATTTTCTTCGCTGCGCAGTACGGCGTGGCGGTGCGAGAAAGTACCGCGTTTAACGTCCTGGCCGCTGAGGCGAACGTCATGACCTTCGTTCAACAGGCTGCCGTAAGCCATCAGTTCACCTGACGCCCAGTCGAGCAGTTGTTGTTCCTGGAAAAGTTTCTGTTTTTCAGCCAGCAGTTTTTCTACCTTTTTCAGTGGCTTAAATCCTTCGGGGATGGCCATGATGGCTTTAAACACCTTATCGAACTGCTCCTGCGAAATAGCCGTATCGGGTGATTTATGGAAATCTTCCGGGGTTGACTTACGCAGTTCCAGCCATGCCTGCTCTGGCTTCTGGCGGCTGTAAGGCAGCGGGTGCTGTTTTACTTCGTCCAGGCGCTCCTGCAGTTCTGACCAGAACACTTTTTCCATTTCCGTTGCGAGGGCAGCATCCACATCGCCATTGGCGATCAGTTGTTTGCTGTATACTTCGCGCGGATTGGCGTGTTTGTCGATCGCTTCGTACAGTTTAGGCTGCGTGAATTTCGGATCGTCGCCTTCGTTATGTCCATGGCGGCGGTAGCACACCATATCTATATAGATGTCGGAATTAAACTCCTGACGATAACGGGTAGCGATTTCGGCTATTTTCACAACCGCTTCGGCGTCGTCGCCATTTACGTGAAACACCGGCGCCTGTACGATAGCGGCTACGCTGGTACAGTAGTCGGAAGAGCGGGCGTCTTCAAAATCGGTGGTAAAACCGATCTGGTTGTTGATCACATAGTGGATGGTACCGCCTGTATAATAACCTTTCAGTTTGCTCATTTGCGCCACCTCGTACACTACGCCCTGGCCTGCAATGGCCGCGTCGCCGTGGATGAGGATGGGAAGGATCTTATCGTAATCGCTGTTGTAGATCACGTCCGCCTTGCTGCGGGCGAAGCCCACCACCACCGGGTCTACCACTTCCAGGTGGGAAGGGTTAGGCGTCAGTTGCAGGTTTACGTCTTTACCGCCCGGCGTTTGGATCTGCGCGCGGAAGCCCAGGTGGTACTTCACGTCGCCGCTGCCCATGGTCGTATCGGGAATGGCGCTGCCTTCGAACTCAGAGAAGATCTGCTCGTACGTTTTGCCAAGAATGTTGGCCAGCACGTTCAGTCGGCCGCGGTGTGCCATACCGATCACCACTTCGTTCACCGCGTTATCGGCAGCCGTGTTGATGATGGCATCCAGCGCCGCGATGGTGGTTTCACCACCTTCGAGCGAGAAGCGTTTTTGTCCTATATATTTGGTGTGCAGGAATTTTTCGAACATCACCCCCTGGTTCAATTTCAGGAGGATGCGTTTTTTCTGTTCAACGCCCAGCGGTTTGCTCATGGTCGTCTCCATTTCCTTCTGGAGCCATTCCAGTTTCTGGAAATCGTTGATGTAGGTAAATTCGATACCTACAGAAGTGGCGTACACGCGTTTTACATGCTCCAGGATCTTTTCGAGCGGGGCTTTACCCAGTCCGATAATCTGCCCGGCGAAGAACTCAGTTTTCAGATCGGCGTCGGAGAGGCCGAAATGAGCGAGATCGAGGTTAGCCTGACGATCTTTCCTTTCCCGGATGGGATTGGTTTTAGCGATCAGGTGACCTTTTTTGCGGTAGGCCTGTATCAGGCGATAAGCACCCAGCTCTTTCACCAGCTGCTCATTGGTCACCGGTAATCCAGTACCTGCGGCGGCAGGGGCAGTTGCGGCTTTACCATTAGTGTTGGTAACCGCAAAGTCAAACCCCTCAAAAAACTTGATCCACTCAGGATCTACACTCGCAGGATCTTTTCTGAAATCCTGATACAACGATTCGATATACGCCGGGTGTGAATTGGTGACAAATGAAAAGTCCTTCATTTACAACGAATTTAAGCTTGGTCCTTGATTCAATAAACGTTCTGTTGCTGCCCATTCAGGCCCAGTACCGATACGCATATGATATGTTTTGTCGTGGTTCTTTTGCATCTCGTATATACTAAGTTATATGAACGGGACTGCAAATATCGCTTGTTTTTTGTTAATCCCTTAGCAAAAAAAAACCAATATGTGCGTATTTTTGCCCTTTCCCGGCAAATCGAAAATGGTTCCCGATTTATTTTGTTTGTTTCAGGAATATCTTTACCTTTGCCGTCCGAAACTTTTGAAAATTATACAATGGCAAACCATAAAGCAACGAAAAAAGACGTACGTCAGAGCAGAAAGCGTAATGAGCGTAACCGTTACTACGGTAAAACTACCCGTAATGCCATACGGGATCTGAAAGCAATCACCGATAAGGCTGCTGCCGGTAACGAGCTGCCCGAAGTATTGTCTATGATCGACAAACTGGCTAAACGCAACGTTATTCACAAGAACAAAGCTGCTAACCTGAAGAGCAAACTGCAGAAGTCAGTTAACGCGCTCGCCTAATCAGTTGGCTGAAGATATACAGCTCTTCCTCACAAGGGAAGGGCTTTTTTCATTTCTGGTCGGTACTGGTCAATGGGTTATATATTATTGGACCGGCTTTCTCTCACCTTCTCAGCCGCCGTTGTGTCACTCACTGCACCGGCCGGTTTTCTACCCAACCATTAGGGATCCTTCGAGGCTCCTTGCTGTCACCTTGGCGCAAACAGTGGGTAACTCAAGCCTGGCGGCAACCTGACAACAACCGGCAGCAAGATGGTCGGAAGATCCTGGGAGGATGCGGGTACCCAGTATGATTCACACGTCGCAAAGCGTCTCCGAGGGGCGAAATACGTCGAAAAGTGTGGCATCAAAGCAAAAAATCAATCCCTCCTTCGTATTTTGGCACCCATGAAGCAATTAACTGCCTTTTTGTGCTGCCTGACCACCCTGGCAGCCAGCGCACAAGACCTCACCACCAAATTTGAAAGGACGAACGCCCGGGAGACCGTTACTTACGAAGAATGTATCGACTACTACAAACTGCTCGACAAACGGTTTACGCAGATCAAACTGCAGGAAATCGGCGCCAGTGACGCAGGCTTTCCCTTACACCTGGCCACCTACTCTGACGATGGCGACTTCAATTACGCCAGCCTCCGGAAGAAAAATAAACGTATCATCCTGATAAACAATGGTATTCACCCCGGAGAGCCGGATGGGATCGACGCTACGATGATGTTACTGCGCGACCTGGCCCTCGGCAAGAAGAAACTGCCCTCCAACATCGTGCTGGCCGTTATCCCGCTGTACAACATTGGCGGCGCACTCAACCGTAGCCCGTATTACCGGGTCGACCAGGACGGTCCTGCCGAATTCGGGTCACGTGGCAATGCCCAAAACCTCGACCTGAACCGTGATTTTATTAAGGTCGACTCCCGCAACGCCCGTACTTTCCAGCAAATTTATCACCTCACCGACCCGGATGTGTTCATCGACAACCACGTAAGCAACGGGGCCGACTACCAGCATATTATGACGCTGCTCTGCACGCAACACGATAAACTGGGCGGGCCGATGGGCGAGTTCATGAGCAAAACCTTTGAACCCGGGCTTTACCAGCTCATGAAAGAAAAGGGCTATGACCTTATCCCCTACGTTAATCACTTCGGCAACACGCCGGACAGCGGCTGGGTAGAGTTTCATGACGGCCCACGTTACTCCAGCGGTTATACGACGCTCTTCCACACTTTCGGCTTCGTACCGGAAACGCATATGCTTAAGCCGTACGATCAGCGGGTAAAAGCAACTTATGCACTCATGGAAAGCTTCATCGCCTTCACCAGCGAACATGGCGAAACGATCAAAGCCTTACGCGCCCAGTCGAAAGCTGCGGTAAAAACACAAAAGACTTTCCCGCTGGAATGGACGGCCGATATGACGAAATTCTCGAACCGCCTGTTCAAAGGTTACACGCCAGGCTACAAGCCGAGCGCCATCTCGGGTTTGCCCCGCCTGTATTACGATAAAACGAAGCCTTACGAGCGGCAGATCAAGTTTTACAACTACTTTAAGGCCGGCAACATCGTTACCAAACCTGACGCCTACATCATTCCGCAAGGCTGGTGGAAGGTGACGGATCTGCTAAAAAATAACCAGGTAAAGATGGAACGCCTGAAACGGGACACTACCATGGTGGTAGAAGCTTATCACATCGAAGATTATAAAACGGCCGCCCGTCCTTACGAGCAACACTACATTCACAACAGCATCAAGGTTTCTCTTAAAAAGCACACACTTCATTTCCGCAAAGGCGATTACCTCATCCCCATGAACCAGGAAGCGAACCGCTACCTCATCGAAACGCTGGAACCTACCGGCGGCGACTCTTTCCTCGCCTGGAACTTCTTTGATGCGGTACTTGGACAGAAAGAATGGTACTCTACTTACGTGTTTGAGGATACGGGCTACGAATACCTGAAGCAACACCCGGAACTACAGGAAAAACTGGCGCAGCAACGCACGCAGGATACAACGTTCGCTAAAAGTGCAGACGCTCAGCTGAACTTCGTATTTAAAAACTCACCTTACTTTGAGCCGGACTTCAACAGGTACCCTGTCTACAGGATATTCTACAAATAAAAAATCCCGGCCTTGGCCGGGATTTTTTATGCTCATTAATTACTTCTTAAACTCTAACCAATCCAGCGTGAAGATGTGCTGATTCGGCTCCTCGTCTTTCTTAAACACAAAGTATAAATCGTTGGTGCCACCCGGATCAGTTACCGGTGCCATTACTTCGATATACTTGTTCCAGTCGCCGGTCTGCTTAAAGTTCAAGGTACTGATTACCGGACCTTTCGGGCTCTTCACATGCACTTCCAGCACACCATCGCGGTTAAGCGAAGAGTAGCGGTAAGTGATGCTGCGAACGCCTGCCAGATCGATGTTTTTGAACAGGAACCAACTCTTGTTATGAATGCTGCCCAGTGCGGAAGACTGGCGATTGATGTTTCGGATATCGTCCGCATCTTCTGCCTGTACTTTCGCGGAGCGAAGGTTTAACAAAGCGGTTGTACTCAGTGGTACTGCCTGTCCGCCACCATCGGTGTAAGTGGCCGACAGGATGTAATTGCCTCCCGGTGTTTTCAAATGATCTTTCAAGGTTAAAGAACCCTGCTGCGGTAAACTTTTCGCCTGTTCTTCGCCAAGCGTCATAATGTACTTCACGATCTCGCCTGCCTGGGCCGTGCTCAGTTGCGGGTGCGCCGCCATAGAGTGTTCGCCCCAAACACCGCCACCACCTTTGATGATCTTGGAGGACAGGTATTCCAGGAAGTCTTTATTGCCCTTGTATTTTTTCGCTACTTCCACAAAAGCAGGACCTACAGATTTTTTATCTAATTGGTGACAAGCTTTACAGTCGCTGCTTTCCATGATCAGTTTGCCCGGATGCGCCGGCACCACCGTTACCTGCTGGTGGCCTACCTGCGGCTGGCCGCTGATGCGTGGCATGTAATGTAAACCTACCATCAGTCTTTCCGTAGCAATAGTGCCATCTTCTTTATCCGACACGGTTACCGCGTATTCCAGTGGTGTGTTATCAAAATAGAAAGTAGTGTTGCCTGTATTTCGCACGGCCACATCAGGCAGGGTATTGCCCACACGGATCAGGATTTCTGCGGTGCTTTTTTCGCCGGAAGGGTCGGTAACGGTGAGGGTTGCACTATAAGTGCCGTTGTTCTTGAAAGTGTATTCAGGATTGATGGCATCAGAAGTGGCATTGCCTTCGAACTTCCATTCATATTTCAGCTCATCTTCGTCATAATCGTAGCTGTCTTTACCGCTGAAGTGAACGGTGAGTGGCGCGGAACCTACTGTATCCGCAGTAGTGATTACCGCCTGTGGCTTACGGTTGCCGGCGTTGTACGTTACGCGTACCAGCCGGGCATCGTCGTTATCTACACCATATACAGATCCGTATTCGAGGATATAGAAGTCCCCTTTAGGACCAACCGCCATATCGATCGGGCGCCTGAAATCGCCGTTGGTGGCCATGAACGGCTCCATACGTTTGTAGTTTTGCTGCTCGTCGAGGCGAACGGCAAATATCCAGTTACGCATCCAGTCATAGATAAACAAAGCCTTGTCATAGTACTCCGGCAGTTTAGTATCAGACTTCAGGTCTTTGCTGTAGTGGTACACCGGACCAGCCATGGCAGAACGGCCACCGTTGCCGATGAGCGGAAACTCTTCGGAGAAGTTGTACGGATACCATATCATCGCCTTACGGGCAGCCGGCAATGTTCTTGCACCGGTATTGTTCAAAGATGGGTTTACCACTTCTTCAGGATTGAAAGCCGCCCCGAGTTGTTTGTTAACAAAATCATACATCAGGTAAGGCTTGTTATCACCCACGAAATAAGGCCAGCCGTAGTTGCCCGCCGTTTTCGCCTGGTTGATCTCATCGTAGCCGCGTGGTCCCTGCTTACCATCGTCGCCTGCATCGGGACCAATCTCACCCCAATAAAGAATATTTGTCGCCTGGTCTACCGAAATCCGGTAAGGGTTACGACAGCCCATCGTATAAATCTCCGGACGGGTGCCTGCAGTACCTTTCGGGAACAGGTTGCCTTCCGGAATGGTGTAAGAACCATCTGCTTCAGGATGAATGCGTAATATTTTTCCTCTTAAGTCGTTGGTGTTAGAAGCGGAACGCTGTGCATCAAACGTAATACGGCCGGGCGTTTCGTCGATTGGCGCATAACCGTCGGATGCAAATGGCACGGTGTTATCTCCCGTAGAAATAAACAAGTTGCCTTTGCTATCCCATTCCAGTGAACCGCCTGTATGCGCACTCACTTCCAGTTCCAGCGGAATGGTAATCAACACTTTTTCAGATGACAGATCGATAGAGTCCGCGCTGTGCATCACGAAGCGGGATACACGTTGTGCAGCCGGCATCGTCGGCGGTGTATAGAAGAAGTAAATGAAGTGATTCTTATCGAAA
Organism: Chitinophaga horti; assembly: GCF_022867795.2. Classification (NCBI taxonomy): domain Bacteria; kingdom Pseudomonadati; phylum Bacteroidota; class Chitinophagia; order Chitinophagales; family Chitinophagaceae; genus Chitinophaga; species Chitinophaga horti. Next base: position 4,268,817 of record NZ_CP107006.1, read on the forward strand.
TTCGGATCGATGGTGAGGCCCAGCAAACCGTTACCAAAACCTTCTTTGGTATCCGGCATTACCGGGAATGTATACACAACCTTAGTACTATTCGCGGTAGGGTTGTAGTAGTAAAACTTACCACTGCGTTCGATGAAGTACGCGCCGCCTTCGCTGGTCACCGCCAGTTCCATGGGCTCGTTCAGGTCGTTGCTCAGTATCGTTTTGGTAAAGCGATTGTCCTCGGGCGTTTTTACTGCATATGCTTTGCTGTAATCCAGCGGCGTGTTGTTACCCATTGCGTATTGAATGCCGCCGAGCAGGTGTTGCAGGAACTGCGGCTCTTTAAAGCTTTCGGAAGTATGTCCGCCGCCGGTATAAAATGCGCGGCCGCCATCGTATTCGTGGTACCAGGCAATCGGGTGATTGTCGCCGTTCTCGCCACCGTCGTAGGAATTTTCATCCAGTTTGGCGAGTACTTTAATGGCGGGATTGATGCTTTTGTAGTTATACCATTCGTCGGTACGCTCCCAGTTGGCCGCCATACCGCGTGTAGATGCATGCGCCGTATCCGTTACCATCACCATCGCCTTTCTTACATTCGGATCGTTGGGATGGCTTTTAAAATAGGCGCCTACCAGTTTGTTATACCACGGCCATTCATACTCTGTATCCGCCGCGGCGTGTATACCTACAAAACCGCCACCGGCCTGAATGTAACGTTCAAACGCCACCTGCTGCGTGCCATTGAGCACATTGCCGGTCGTGCTTAGGAAGATCACCGCGCCATACTTTTTCAGCTTATCTTCTTTAAACCAGGTAGCATCGCTGGTGGTATCCACCTTAAAGCCATGCTGCTTACCCAGTTCGATAATTGCTGCAGCGCCATCGGGGATTGACTCGTGGTAAAAACCGGCTGTTTTTGTAAATACAAGCACCCGTGGACCCGGATCGCCACAGGAGGTAATCATAAATAAGGAGAGGAGCAGCAGTACAATGCCGCCCACGCGATAACGCAGATTCATGTTCGTTCTATTGATTTAAAGTGCCGCTAAAATAAAAGATTGCCCCCGGCTTTTCGGGAGGAATATTAAGAACGGTAAATTATACACTTATGCTTGTTCCAGCAAGAAAAATGTGTGCTGCTCGCCAATAAAATGATTGTAAATCAATATTCGCCGGATGGGATCCGGCACGTTGGTCGCATAGGATTGCAGCATGTCGGGCAACTGCTGGTGCTTTAATATCTGCGCCCCGAGCCACACCGCGAAGGCGCCTGCGGTATCGTGTTCGCCGCACAGTTGCTTAAAAGGAACTTCAGGTGTAGCCGGACAATGTGCGGACAACAACACCCGGTAGTAATGATCGGTATTGATGTCGCCATTACGGCCGGTGATCACAAGGTCGATGTCGGTGGGCTTAAGGCCATGCTGTTCGAGAAACACGGGCAAGGCTTTATTCAGTGCTTCAGCACTGGGCTTGTACAGCATTTTCATACCGGTCACACATGCTTCTGCATTGGGTGTGCGCTCCGTTCCCAGCATAAAGAACGTAGCTCCCTCGCCGGAAATACTGCCGCTTGTGTTATGATCAAACATTGCAGCGTTGCCGGTAGGCGTATCTTTCCAGAAACCGATGCGACTCTTGATGTAAAAATGTTCGTCGGTCATTTCCTCGAACGCGCCGGTAAGCGTGTTGCCCACTCCTTCGTGCAATTGCAGCATGCTGTCGAGCAGCGCGTTTTCGAAGGAGAAGCCGCGGTGTACGAAGGTGTTATTATAACCGGTGCTTTGTTGCTGTAAAGCAATCAGCCCGTTTACGGAGTTGTAAGTGGATTGAATGAAAGGCGTGGGGTTCAGCGCACGTTCCTGGTATTGTTCAATGTCGCGTATGAACTTTTCGGTGTCGGACAGGCTGCCTTTGCCAGTACCGGTCACGATTACCTGCGGGGCAGGCTGACCGCTGTTCTGCACGGCTTTTAATGCAGCGGTAAGCCCCATCTTCAGCATACGGCTCATACGACGCAGGCTATTCGGCGGAATGAACGCTTTATAGTCTGGCTCCGCAGCTACCAGGTTATTGGTACTGGTCGTTACCATCGGCGCCGAAAAGAAATCGCCGTCGAAGGTGTGCTGGGCGGAGATGGCCGCGCTGCCTTGTATGTAACACCTGTGTTTATTCATATCTGCTGATCACCAAAGAGGCATTATTGCCGCCAAAGCCAAAGGAATTGGATATCACGTTCTGCACCGGGAATTGCTCCAGCAACCTGGTTTCCGGTGTAACGTCTGCCTCTTCCATCTTTTCTGAAAAGTTTAAATTAGGGAACACCATCTGCTCACGGATCGCCAGTACGGAAAAGATCGCCTCGATGGCGCCCGCCGCGGCCAGCGTGTGGCCGGTAAATGGTTTGGTAGAACTGAACATCGGCACCTTATCTCCAAAAAGCCGCAGCAATGCCTTTCCTTCGGAAGCGTCGTTGTTCAGCGTGGCCGTGCCGTGTACGTTTACATACTGCACTTCGCCGATCGTACGTCCACTCATGGCCAGCGCCTGTTTCATGGCGTTGTAAGCACCGTCGCCCTCCGGCGATGGCGCCGTGGGGTGAAAGGCCTCGTTGGCATTACAGTATCCACTCAGTTCGGCCAGTACACGCGCGCCGCGGCGTTTCACCTGCGACTCACTTTCCAGCACGAGGTAAGCGGCCCCCTCGCCGAGGTTAAGCCCGTTACGGTCCCGGTCGAAAGGTTTGCAATGCTGTTTATCAATATTTTTTAAGGAATTGAAACCGTTGATGGTAAAACGCGTAAGTGCTTCCGTACCGCCGCAGATCGCAAGATCGAGCTGCCCGTGTTTAATGAGCCTCGCCCCGTACATAAGCGCGTTGGCCGATGAGGAGCAGGCGGTACTGATGGTAGCGATGTGTGCGCCAATACCTGTTTCGTCGGCAATGCGCTGCGTACAATCGGCACAATCGAGGGTATCGATATAATCGAGGAACTCGCCTTGTTTGTCGGGGTTAATGATATCGAAATATACTTTCTCCGTATCACACATACCGCCTACGGTGGAGGCGTTTACGAAACCGGCGGCGGGGAGGTCGGCTTCTGTCAGACCAGCGCTTTGCAGCGCTTCCTTCATGGCAATGAGGCCCAGTAAGGTGGTGCGGGTGTAGCCCTGCACACCGGGCGCACCGGCCATAACTGCCAGCTGCTCCGTGCTATGACGCACTTCGGCAACGGGCAATATATCTTTATGAATGGTATCTATATGGCGGGTAGGCCCCAGGGCTGACTGCTGTAAACGCAGGCTGCGCAGGTTCTCCATCACATTATCACCAATGGCGGTGATCAACCCCATCCCTGTTATAAACACACGTTCCGCCATGCAAATAAAAACTTACGCAGGTTGTTTAGACTGGATAAATTCTGCCATCGACTGCACAGAAGCCAGTATTTTACGGCCTTCGCGCGGGTCTTCCACTTTAATGTTGTACTGTCTTTCGAGCAGCACCATCAGCTCCAGCGAATCGATGCTGTCGAGTCCCAGGCCTTCGCCGAACAAAGGCGCGTTGTCGTCGATGTCTTCGGGTTTAGTGTCCTGAAGGTTAAGGGCTTCGATAATCTGTTGCTTCAGTTTAAGTTTTAATTCTTCCATAATGTTGCAGGTTGTCACCTCTTTTTATATTGTCTTACGAGGTTGGGTAACCAATGCGGCTACCGGCAAACGGTCGTAAAAATAACGATTTAAGATAGTTTAGAAAACATTTATTGTCGTGGCTGGCTTAGGCCATGCGGCGTTTCTCCCACCAGGCAGCCACGCCGAGCATCACCAAACAGAATGCCAGTAAGCGGCCGATCTCCGGTAATATCATGCGTAACCCGCCGTTGCGCAGGTACAGGTCATTGATCGCATCCAGCCCCCAGCTGAGCGGGGACAGGCGGCCCATGAACTGAATGTTTTCTGGCATGATGTCCAATGGGATCCAGATACCGCCAATGGCGGATAATATCACGATAGAGATGGCGCCGAAACTCAGCGCCTGGTTCGGGGTGCTGAATACGGTACCGACTAAAATACCGTACGAGGTAGCCGCCAAACCAATGCTTACGGCAGTCACGAACGCAGCGAAGTGATCGCGGCCGAGTGCCAGTTTGGGCAGGTCCAGTACGGGCAGCAGGTACATGCCTACCAATATCATCAGGTAAAACTGCACCACGCAAATGCTCACGAAGAAGAACATCTTGCCCGTAAGAATTTGCAGGTACGAACCTGGAATGAGTTTCATGCGTAACAGGCTGCCGTCTTCCCGCTCGCGGATCATGTTACCGGCAATCGAGATCACGATAAAGAACATGGCAAAGATGCTCCAGGCCGGCACATTGTGTTGCACCGAGTTGGAAATCACATCGATCTTCTTTTCCTGCGAAGTGGTTTGCTCAACCAGTCCTACGGCCTTCAGGCGAATAGCCGGGAACGTATCTGTAGAAAGTGAATCTTTATTGCGCAATTGCTGGCGGATGCGTTCGAGCAGCAGATCGGTCTCCACCTGGGTAAGAAAATTGTCGATCGCCTGGTGAATAGCACTGCGGAACGCTTTTTTGGCGGCAGGATCAAAATACACCTGCACGTTTAAGGAGTCGTTACCTACTTTGACAGGCAGCTGCGAAGGCAGGCCCATACGTTTCGAAATATCGTTTACGATCTTGTTCGCATTGCTAACGATACTCGCCGTAGCACCTTTGGGTATGATGATGCTGATCTTGTATTCGCCGGTATTGACGCGACGGATCGCATCTTCCGTAGTAATCGGCTGACCATTCAGGGAGTCGAGCATGTTGAATTGTCCGGTGTTACCCAGCCCTTGTTTAATATAACGCGCCAGCCGGCCGTGGTCATTATCTACGGTGAGTATATCGAACTTAACTTCCTGGTAATCTTTAAAAGGAGCGTCCTGGATAACGGCCATGACGGTAATGAGCACTACGGGCATAATGAACAGCAGGGCCAGTCCGGCCTTGTCGCGCATCAGCAGCAACCATTCTTTTTTTATCGTTGCAAGTATCCTTAACATCGTTCGGTTTAATCTCTCAGGGCGTGACCCGTATAATGTAAAAACACATCTTCGAGGTTGCGGCAGGCGGGGTTCTGTTGTATCAACGCCATCGGCTGGCCTTGTACGATCAGTTTACCTTCGTCCATAATTACCACTTCCTCGCAAATGGATTGTGCTTCTTCCAGCAGATGGGAAGTGTATAACACACTCACGCCCTGCTTATTGTAGTCCCGCAAAAACTGGAGGATCATACTGCGCGATTGCACGTCAACACCAGCCGTAGGTTCATCGAGTACGAGCAGTTTAGGATCGTGCAGGATGGCGGCGATAATATTCGTGCGGCGTTTCATGCCACCTGAAAACTTGTGTACTTCTTTGTGGGCAGCCTTTTCCAGGCCAAACAGCTCCAGGTAATCTTCTACTTTTTTCCGCAGGGATTTGCCTTTTAGTCCGTACAGGTTACCGAAGTAAGTGAGGTTCTCGATCGCCGTCAGTTGCGGGAACAAAGCAATCTGCTGGGGTACGATACCCACCAGTCGTTTAATTTGTTCGCGGTGATCGGCATCCTGTGGCAAGTCATGAATACGTACCTCGCCCCGGTCCAGCTTCGTGAGTCCGCACAAAATAGAAATAGTGGTGGTTTTGCCGGCGCCGTTGGGCCCGAGCAGCCCGGCTATCTTCCCTTCGGAAAATGCGAAGCTGAGGCCTTGCAATGTTGGCTGCAGTGCTCCCCTGTAGGTTTTAAAAAGTGCGTTAACGGCGAAACTGTGCATACTACAATTTTACCTGCGCCAGTTTCTTAAAGAACGCTTCTTCCGTATCGGCAATGTGCAGCAGCAGTTTGCTTAAGTCCTGGTAAGAAGTACCTGCGGCGGAGCGGCTTTTACAAACACGGCCTGCTTCGAACGCGAAGTTGCGCCAGAGGTCACCTATCTTCGTGAGTTCACCGGCGAGCGTTTTTAGTTCGGGCTTGTCCAGCACCTGCGAAGCTTCCTGTAAGAAAGCCGCGTAGATAAAGCGGAAGCCGGCACCACCGGTACCAATTTCTTCCTGCATACGGATCACATTACCGAGGTACAGCGATGCCTTACGCGGACCCACTTTCTCCGGGTATTTCGCCAAACGTTTTGCGAGGAAGCGAATGCCTTTTACGCCGAACATCGGCAGGGGTATTTTCAGCATGTAGTGGCAGGTTTGTTTAATGCCATCTACAATTCCTTTTTTGAGTGATACGGCTTTAGGCACATTCACGGGATAATACATCTTCCCTTTCGGTGCCGGAAACCCTTGTGCAAAGCGGGCCTGGGCCAGGCTTTTACTGTCTATCTCGGTAATGCTTTCCATAATCGGATCGCTGACGAGATAGGTGTCCTGGTCCTTTTTACCGTATACGACCAGGTTATGGGCGTTAAAGTGAAAGCGGTAAGATTCGGGGAAGTAAGGCAGGTAGTACACGGAACTGAGCATGCCCACGGGCGTTCCCTGTTCCAGCACGCGGTCCAGTTCGGCCATGGCTTTTTCGGGCGTACCGAACTTCTGCGTTTTCACCTCCACGCCTACCCTCTTGCAAACATTTTTGAAGATTTGTCCGGGTGCCACACGGTAGGTACTGCCCGGAACACCATTCACTTTCACGAATGGCAGGTGGGCGAAAAAGATGCCCGCACCAATACCAAAAGCCATCGGCTCACTGATCTCCAGTCCGTAATGACGAAACATGTTCGACACTACGCCGCATTCGCAATGCGCTGTTTGCTGGTGTTTGAAATCTATCATAAGACCTTATTGTACTTGTTTAAGTTGAGCTACCGTAATATTAAAGGTAGATGCGTACCGCTGTAACAGGTCTTCGCTTAAATGTTGAAATACATCCGGCTTCATGTGCCGCTTTACCTGCCATTGCCACTTACCCACGTAACCGGCCAGTTGCGGCAGGGTGAGCAGGGATTTCTCCATATAGTAAGCGATGGGGCTCAGCTTTCCGGCGAGCACGGCTGCGCGTGTTTGTTCCACTTTCTCATTGATCTCTTCCCAGGCCTGTGACATGGCGATGTTTTCGGGCTCCCATCCAACGCTGGTGGCGGTGGTGTACTTCCCGCTATCGTCCACGGCATAAAAAAGCTGTTTAAATGTGCCTTGATGCATATTTTCCCCGTCCTGGGGTACTTCTTCTTTTTTCATGTCCGGCAGTTTTTGAGGGTTAAAAGTATCAATTTATGCATTCAATAAAAAAAGGAGGCCGCCGCAACGGCCCCCAGGTTATATTGACTTGTATAGATCTGGTGGTTACACTACGGTGATGTGTGCGTAAGCGTATGAGAAACGCGCGCTTTCGGGCACCATCATCGCAATGGTATCGCCTTTTTTCAGTTGGCCGCCCGACAGCAGTTCCTCCAGCATGAAATAAGGAGATGCGGTACCAACGTTACCCACGCGGGTAAGGTTCGTAAACCATTTTTCCTGCGGGATGGGTACTCCCAGTTTTGTAATTTCCTCGTCGATCTTCATACGGAAGAATTCAGAAGACAGGTGTGGCAGGAAGTAGGTCAGCTTATCGATGTCAATATTATGTTTCTCTACTAATTCTTTCCACATTTTAGCGCCGGAAGGAACGATGTTTTTGCCCAGCAGGCGGGTATCCTGTTTAAAGGAAAACACGCTGTTGTTCGCCCACTCCTCGGGGCTCATATCGATCCAGCCTGTTGTGGAGCCGTCGGGTTGTTTTACCGCCCCGGCGTACATGCAGGTTTCCAGTTCGTGTGCGTAGGAAGCAATTTCTACCCAATCGACACGCAGGCTTAAGCCATCTTCGTTAGGTTTGTCCTGGAACAGCGCCGCGCTGGCACCGTCGGACAGCATCCAACGGAGAAAATCCTTTTCAAAAGCGATGATCGGGTTTTCGGTGAGTTGCTTGAGGTTATCTGTTTCCGGGTTGAATTTTTCGGCCAGCAACCAGCTGGAGAATTTTTCGGAACCGGTGCTTACTGCATTTTCGGAGTTGCCGCTTTTAATAGACATAAAAGCGTATTTGAAAGCCTGCATACCAGCGGCACAAGCGCCTGTGGCGGCAATCAGCTCAACGGGCTGGCATTTCAGGATGCCGTGCACCATGGCGGCGTGGTTAGGCAGCAACTGGTCAGGCGATGTGGTGCCGCAGGCCAGGAGCTGTAATTTGGTCATTGGGAACTTTTCATCAAACAATCCTTCAACCGCTTTAGCTGTCATCTCGGCATTCGTGTGGGTCGTTTTTCCGTTCTTATCGAGGGCGTAATAACGCGTTTTGATCTTGTTATTGCCAAGCACGATCGATCTCGCACGGGAAGGCCTGCCATCTACCATCCCCAGTATGCTCTCCATTTGGTCATTCCCCACCGGCTCATTGGGTAAAAATTTTGCGAGCCTCGTGATATAAACTTCTTTCATGTCTGAATTTAAAAGTTATTGCGGTCGTAAATATATAATCTTAAACGTAAATACCCATTAAGGGTCCGGCTGTACTGCCCGAAAATCATATTCATTTCACTTTCCGGGCGCAAAATTACAGATAAGCCGTCAATTGCGTTAACGCAGCGAAACACCTTTATGGTATTCCACCTCGTCTTCCAGCTCTTTCTTCTTAAAAATAACCGCAAATTTAGCAGATATAGCAGATATCGGTGTAAGGGTAAATATGCCCAGTATCAGCAGGGTACGGTACATCTTGATACGACCTTGTCTTTCCGCCGCGCCGGGACCGCCTTTTTCGGCGATGTAACCTGCCCAGAAGCGGAAGGGCTTTTGTGCACGGGCTTCCAGCACTACCAGGCCTGGGTTGATTTCCACCGCGCCCAGTTTAAGCAGCGCGGGCTGCAGACTACTCCAGTCTTTCGTGACCAGCGCCCGGGCGATCGGCTCGCCGAAGCGGGAGGCCGCCTGTATATCCGCCGAGCTAACGCCCGCTTCGGGCAGCAGTCCACTCGCTTCCTTCTGGCCTTTGAACGCCCAGCGGAAAACAGTGAGTACAGATACCAGGTTATTATGTTTATCCACCAGCACCACGTTACCAACCAGGTTGGCGCCGGCATCTTTCAGATATTGTTTTACTCTTTCCTGGGGATTGAGCCACATGTTGCGTGCGCCAACGAGGGTGAGCACATTCTTTCCTTTTAACAGACGTTTACCGGCTTCACTTTGAAGAAATGCCGTTACAGGTTGTGATGGTGACAGGAACCAAGGCTGATAAGCGAGGACTACCAGGTCGAAATGCTCGTCCGCACTGGTCTTCAAGGGTTCGATCGCCCGAGGCCTGTGCAGCACGCACTCCGGCATGGCATCGTAAAATTGCTGTTTGGTCCATGGAAACGGGAAAGGTGCCACGGGCACAATCTGCTCAAATCTGATATCGGCCTTTCCCTGCAAAGGCGCCAATACCCGGTCAATAATCGCTTTCAGCTGGCCAGTTTGGGTGAAATAAATCACCAATATCTTAGGATTGTCTGTCATAGTTGGTATTCCGAATGCAACAATTGAGGCGTAAACTTACCTATTTTTTTAATAAGACTGACCAACCCGCTCTATTCCTTACGTACCGATCCGGAACCGACGATGCTCGTATTTCCCGCCGTAGCGTCGCCACGGTAGCGCACATCGCCGCTGCCGGCAATGTTCGCTTCTATTTTGATGCTGGCATACACGTGCGCATCGCCACTGCCTGAAATATCCACCTTTACATTTTCGGCCAGCAGTTCGCTGCCATGGAAGTTGCTGCTGCCGGCAATACTTACGTTCATATCGCGGGTTTTACCCTTCAGTTCCATATCGCCGCTGCCCGCAATTTCTACGTCCACCGACGGCGCGTCCAGTTCGGCGGCTTTAATAACACCCGACCCGGACAGGCTGAACAGCATTTTATCGTCGGCAGTAAATTTATCCTTCATATATATATTACCAGACCCGGAGAGCGACACCGCATCCAGAGAAGCAACGGTAATGTATACCCGAACAGGTTTGCTCGTGCGGATGGAAGTATTATTGCGTTGTTTTACGATCAGCTCTCCCTCTTCAGCTTCCAGCTCAATGTAAGGTTGCACGTTCTCGTCCGTTTCAATTTCTACTCTGGCGGTGGCGCCCTGGTGTATGTATACATCCATACTGCCGCGGATATCGATCCGCTGGAACGGTACTACTTCACGTGCTTGCTTTACTACATGACCGTTTCCCTTAACGCGCTCATTACCAATCATTTCATCGCATCCGCTAAAAACAAATACAGTAGTAACGGCCAGGAGCAGGCAGGTAAATATATTCCTCATAAAAGCTAAATTTTAGATATGACGATTTTTGGGTGGATTGAAAAACAGCAGAAAATTACAAAAAGCTGCGCATTGGAGCGTGCTCAATTTTGAAATCCCGCGGATCGGCTTTTCTCCTTTTCAGGCTTTAACCTATCTTTGCACCCATCATGACAGAAAAGATATTGATCCTCGACTTCGGTTCCCAGTATACGCAGCTGATTGCACGTGTTATCAGGGAGCTTAATGTGTATTGTGAAATTCAGCCCTGCACCTCCCCGATCAACTGGGAAAGCAGTATCAAAGGCGTGATCCTTTCGGGCAGCCCGTTTTCCGTTAACGATCCCAATGCACCTTTGGTGGACATTGCGGCCATGGCGGAAAAAGTACCCGTACTGGGCGTTTGCTACGGCGCGCAGCTGATGGCCAAAGTATTTGGCGGTGAAGTGGCCAAAAGCAACTTCCGCGAGTACGGCCGGGCGTACATGACACACCAGGACAAAGAAGAAAAATTGTTATTTGATATCAGCGCACAGAGCCAGGTTTGGATGAGCCATGCCGACTCTATCGTGCGCAGCCCCGAGGCATTTGAAGTGATCGCTACCACCGAAAACATCCCGGTAGCTGCCTTTAAATGCACCACCCTCACCACCCACCCGATGTTCGGCCTCCAGTTCCACCCGGAAGTGACGCACTCCATCGAGGGTAAACAAATCGTTCGCAACTTCCTTGTACACATCTGCGGTATGAAACAGGAGTGGACACCCGCTGCCTTCGTGCAGGAAACGGTGGAGCGCATCCGCCAGCAGGTAGGTAATAAACGCGTGGTAATGGCGCTGAGCGGTGGGGTTGACTCTACCGTAGCAGCAGAACTGATCCACAAGGCGATTGGCGCAAACCTGTTCTGTATTTTTGTGGATAACGGTCTGCTTCGTAAAGACGAATACGAAACCGTACTGGACTCCTATAAACATATGGGCCTGAACGTAAAAGGCATCAACGCAAAAGATCTGTTCTACGGCGAATTAGACGGTGTGAAAGATCCGGAGCAAAAACGTAAGATCATTGGCCGCCTGTTCATCGAAGTGTTCCAGCAGGAAGCCACCGCGCTGACGGACATTTCCTTCCTCGGACAGGGCACTATTTACCCGGACGTGATCGAGTCGGTTTCTGTAAATGGCCCGTCTGCCACGATCAAATCGCACCACAATGTGGGTGGTTTGCCGGAGAAGATGAACATGCAGCTGGTAGAGCCGCTGCGTTTCCTCTTTAAAGATGAAGTGCGCCGTGTAGGTAAAGAAATCGGCATCAGCGACGTGTTCCTGGCCCGTCACCCCTTCCCGGGTCCTGGTCTGGCCATCCGCATCCTGGGCGAGATCAACGCTGAAAAAGTAGCCCTGCTGCAGGAAGCCGATGCTATTTACATGGAGAACCTGAAAGAATCCGGCCTGTACAACCAGGTTTGGCAGGCGGGCACCATCCTGCTGCCGGTGCAGAGCGTGGGTGTAATGGGTGACGAACGGACTTACGAATTTACTATCGCCTTGCGTGCAGTAACGTCTACCGATGGTATGACCGCCGACTGGGCGCATCTGCCGTACGAGTTCCTCGCTAAAGTATCTAACGACATTATCAATAAAGTGAAAGGTATTAACCGGGTGGTGTACGACATCAGTTCGAAGCCGCCAGCCACCATCGAGTGGGAATAATACCCGATAATACAGTACTGGCGGCTCCGCAAAGGCCGCCAGTATTATTTCTGAAAACACCTGTTCACCAGCTCCCAGGCACACTTGGGAACGATTTTTGTAATTTTTGGACGCTATGAACCGATCAACGTCACTCCACAGCCTGGCCATCATTACGGTTTGCGCCGTACTGCTGTCGGGTTGCTCCGTTTTTAAAAAGGCGCCTGCCAAAACAGACGGGCCGCCACCATCCCTTTCCAAACCTGTAGAAGAAAAAAACCGGAAGCGCCTAAAAAAGAAACCTCCAAAGCTGCGCCATTCAATGTGCCCGCTTTTGGTAAAGAAGTAAAGAAAGCTTCGTACAACGTAGCGGTGTTTGCACCACTTTACCTCGATTCTGTTTTTGCTAACGCTACCGACCTGCCCGGCCGCACCATGCCGCGCTACGTATTACCCGGACTCGAATTTTATGAAGGCGTACAACTGGCGCTCGACTCCCTGGAAAAACAGGGAATGGCGCTGAACGTGTTCGTATATGATAATAAAGCCCGCCAGAACGATGTTTCCGCCCTCATCCGCAACAAACAGCTGGATGCCGTGGACCTGATCATCGGCGCGGTAAGTACGCCGGAACTGAAGACCCTGAGTGACTTTGCGAAAGAGAAACAGGTAAACCTCATTTCCGCCACTTACCCGAACGACGGCGGCATCACTGACAATCCATTCCTGCTGATCACGAACAGTACGTTAAAGTCACATGTGGAAGCGATCCAGGAATATGTGCAGAAAGGTTTTGCCAATCGTAACGTGTTGATCGTGCGCCGCAATAACAGCTTCGAAGCGAAACTGGCGGAAGACATCAAAGCGTCCAACGAAAAAATGGCGTACGACAAAAAATCACGCGTGCGTGAAGTGATCTGGAGCGATGCAACCAGCGAATCTGAATTGTCTAAATACTTACTGACAGACAGACCCAACCTTTGCATCGTAACCGCGCTGGACGAAGCCGGTGCCCGTTCTATCGTACGCAAAATGGCTACGCTGGCCACCACCTACCCCATCCAGGTGTTTGGTATGCCTACCTGGGACGTGATGAAGTTTAAAGAGCCGGAATATGCAGGCGTAACCCTGTACTACTCCACTCCTTACTTCAACGATAAGACTGACAGTTACAGCAAATACATCAACGACTACTTCCGTAGAACGTACAAAAGCCGCCCGTCGGACATGGCGTTTAAGGGCTTTGAGTATACCTGGTACTTCCTGAAGCTGCTGCAGCAGGACGGCATGTACTTCAACAAATCGCTGAACCGCGAGCCGCTGAAGCTGTACACCAACTTCAATTTTCAGCCGATCTACCTGAAACAAGGTGCAGAAACGCCTGATTACTTTGAGAACAAGAACATCTACATTATCCAGAAAGGCGACAGCGCGGACTATAAAATGAACGCTTTACAATAAGTCACCTTACCAACATATTCAAGGGCTGCCGGTACACGGCGGCCCTTTTTGCGTAACTTACATCCTGCCAAACCGATTTATACCCAAAAAACACCGGTTGGTGTATCGTTTTTCGAGCCCCTGAAATCTCCTGTAATTTTGTATTCGTTAAAACAACCCACTATGCGACCACTTTTATACCTGACTTTGTTTATCACCCTCCTTACCCCGCTGGCAGCCGCCGCACAAAATGGTGGCCTCCAAGGCAAAGTAACTGACACGAACACGCCACTCAAACAAGCAAGTGTAACGCTTTTCAAAAATGGCAAACAGGTAAGTAATCAACTTACCAGCGACCAGGGCGCCTTCGCATTTAAATCCCTGGACACCGGCCGCTACAGCCTCGGCATTTCCTTTTTAGGCTATCGCGATACGCTGGCTGGTCCGTTTACGGTGGCCGATAAAATGCTGGATGTTGCCCCCATCAGCATGATTTCCAGCGCTAAGGACCTGAAAGGCGTAACCGTGGCCACTATACAACCTGCTATTACCATGAGCGGCGATAAGATGATAGTGAACGTTGCGCAGAGTGCCGCTGCGGCGGGCAGCAATGCTTTCGAGGTCGTGTCCAAATCACCCGGCGTAATGGCCGACCAGGACGGCAACCTGAAACTGAACGGCAAGTCGGTGAACGTTTACATCGACGGCCGTCCGTCCAATCTTTCCGGCGAAGACCTGAAGAACCAGTTAAGCGGGCTGCCTGCATCCAGCGTTGACAAGATCGAACTGATGAGCAACCCATCCACCCGCTACGATGCGCAGGGCGCGGCGATCATCAATATCAAGATGAACAAACCCAAAGACATGGGCGTTAACGGCACTACGACACTGGGCGTTACCCAGGGTCGTTATACCCGCGGCAATGCTGGCTTCACGCTCAACTACCGCAAAAAGAAAGTGAATTTGTATGGTGGATACGATCACCTGTACACCCGGCAGTTTGTCGAAACAAAGTCGAACCGTTATTTCGAAGACGACTACCTGATCCGTGACGGGGACTTTGCCAGGGAACGTAAGAACACCGGCAATGCCCGTATCGGTATGGACTACGACATCAACAAAACTACTTCGCTCGGCGTACTCGTTAAAGGTACTTTAAGTGATCGCTACCGCACCTCCGACAACCGTACGAAGCTCGGCTTTCCCGGCCAGCCCATCGATTCGGGTACCCAGCAGCGCGCCACGGGCGACCAGGACATCCTGAACCCGTCTGTGAACGTATTCTTCAAAACTGGTAGCGAGAAAAAGAAGAACGAACTGACCATCAACATCGATTACTTCAATTACAACAAAGACTGGGACGATCATTTTTCTTCGCAGCGTATGAACGGATCTGATGTTAAAGTAGGTACACCTATCAACATCCGCAACAACTCCGACTCCCGAATTTACCTGTACGCCATGAGTGCCGACTTTGTACAACCTACCAAGTTCGCCAAACTGGAAGCAGGGCTCAAATCGACTTTTACCAAAACCGATAATAATACCATCTGGGAGAACCAGTTCGGCAATGCCTGGCTGAATGACGACGGCAAAACCAATCACTTTATCTACAAAGAAAATGTGAACGCAGCGTATGTGGGCTTGAACAAAGTAGTGAAGAAACTCACCTACAATGCCGTACTGCGTATGGAGCACACCCACGCATCCGGCCACTCGCTTACGACCGGCGAAAAGTTTGATCGCAACTATGCACAGCTGTTTCCGAGCGCCAGCATCAGCTATGCACACAACATGACGAACTCGATCAACGTATCGTATCGCCGCAGCATACAGCGTTTTGGTTACGAGATCGTGAACCCGTTTATCACGTATAAAAATGCGTACACTTACCAGCAGGGCAACCCAAACATCAGGCCATCGCTGAGCAGCACCGTAGAAGCCACCTGGTCGCACAAATACATGTTGTTCACCACAGTTGGGTATGTGCATGGCAAAGACAACCTGAGTCCCACTTTCCGTTTGGACCCGGATAAAAAGATCCTGATCAACGGGTACGACAACCTGGGTAAATTCGATGTGGTGTATGCGAACGTGGTACTCACCAAAAATCTGACTAAAAAGATTCACACCACATTTGTAGTAACCGGCATGTACATCAACATAAAAACCGACATGGGCGGCGGTGAGGTGTTCCAGAAAAAAAGCATCGCTGCTAACGCCAACCTGCAAACTACAGTCAACCTGCCTAAAAGCTTTTTCTTAGAAGTGAACGGACAAATGATGACGCCGATGAGCGCCGGTTACGCCGCCATCAACACCATGGGCGCCATCGACCTGGGACTTCGTAAGAACATACTTAAGAACGCCGGCACCTTAAAACTGGGCGTGACCGACATTCTAAACACCAAACAATACGACATTGATGTCGATTACCAGAACGTTAAAACCACCAACAAAATCAATATGGACACCCGCACCGTAGCGTTCGTGTTCACCTATCGTTTTGGCAACAAAAATGTGAAGCAAAGTAAAACACGTAAAAATGCAATAGAAGCAGAAACCAACCGTACCAATGTGAACACATTCTAAGATTAAATTGTAAATTCAGCCAGCTCCCCGTTCCGCCATTCCGGGGGCTGGTATTTTTAGCAACTAACCATGAAGAACATCTTACACGCCATCGGGCGATTTTTTAAAAGTGAATGGAAGCGGCTGCTGGTCATATTCGTATCCGTCGTAGCCTTTTATGTACTCATGCTACTGGTCGCCTTTTCGCTGGTGCCGGAAGCAGCTGAAGCGGCGTACAACCTGTGGCCGCAGAAGCTCTTGGCTCGCCTGGGTTCCATACTCATAACCACCATTACTTACTACGTACTGATTTTTGTGATCGTCCTACCGTTCCTCGATAAACGAAAACTGGGAAGGTTTTTCCTGCTCACAATCGGTTTCTTCCTGCTGAAACTCGGCTACAGCTTCTGGATGGATTTTCATACCATGGACAATGTAAAGATCAACACCGGCAGCGGCCCCGCATCCGCGCGCATAGAGGGTTTCATACAATTACACCGCTCCCTGTTTTTCATCATGGCGCAGGCCATCAACTACATGTCGGCCCTGTTCTTTTCGCTCATCATCGGCATGATCATCCTCTGGAACCAGCGCGGCAAACGCCAGAAGGAACTGGAAAAACAGAAACTGGATGCGGAACTCAGCGCCATCAAGTACCAGATCAACCCACACTTTTTGTTCAACTCCCTCAGCTTCATTTACAGTAAAACGGTGCCGCTCAGCGAAGAAGTATCTAACGCCGTAATGCTGCTTTCCGACATCATGCGCTACGCACTGGGCAAAGAGGAAGATGCCAATGGCAAAGTGGCACTGAGCAGCGAGATCACGCATATGAAAAACGTGATCGAGATTAACCAGATGCGTTTCAACAATAAACTCAACATCCTTTACAGTGAAGACATACAGCACCCCGGCGCCCGCATTACCCCGCTGGTGCTCATCACGCTGGTAGAAAATGCGTTTAAACACGGCGACCTGTCCGACCCGGCCAATCCGCTCATTATTCAGCTGGAAGCGAATATGGACCGGATTCGTTTTTATATTTGTAACAAGAAGAAAAAAGGACCCAAAGAGCTGTCTACCGGCATCGGCATACAAAACGTACGCACCCGGCTGGAGCTAATGTACGGCAACAAATACGACTTTAAGATCCAGGAGGACGAGCATTTCTATATCACAACGTTAATCACTAACCTGTAGGCCATGATCAACTGTATAATCATCGACGACGAGCAGCATGCCATCGACCTGCTTACGCATCATATTGAGAAAACGCCTTTCCTGAACCTGGTGTATTCCACCACGGAACCGCTGGAAGCCTTGCAGTTATTGAACCAGCAAAAGATTGATCTCATTTTCCTGGATGTGCAGATGCCTTCTATGACGGGCATCGATTTCATTAAAGCGATCAACGGAAAAAGTAAGGTTATCCTAACCACCGCCTACAGCGAGTACGCCATGGAAGGTTTTGAAAACGAAGTGGTCGACTACCTGCTGAAACCCATATCCTTCGCCCGTTTCATTAAAGGCGCGCAACGGGCCTTGTCGCTTATACAACCTTCATTGCCGGCTCAACCTGTCGAAGAATCAGATTACATCTTCGTAAAAACGGAGCAGAAGGGCAAGCTGTTAAAAATCAACATCAACGACATACTGTTCATCGAAGGACTCAAAAACTACGTCACCATCCACACCCGCCAGGGCGAGCGCATCATCGCCTTGTTAAACATCCGCGACCTGGAGGAAAGACTGACGCAGCCAAAATTCTACCGCACCCACAAGTCTTTCATATTGGCCACCACCTTCATCCGCATGATCGAAGGCAACCAGGTACACCTCGAACATACGAAAGAAACCATCCCCATCGGCGACACATACCGCGAGGGATTTATGATGCAGATGAAGGAGAAAATTATGACCAATAAAAAATAGATGCTAGCACCAGCTTTTGTTCTTTTTTCAGCCGCCGTTGTGTCACTCACTTCAGCAACTGTTTCGCTATTCGTCATGGCGAGTGAAGCGCGTACTACTTTCATGTCGAGCGAGGCGCGCGTACTACTTTCATGTCGAGCGAAGCGCGTGTAGTACTTTCGTCATGGCGAGCGAAGCGCGGCCACCCTCGTATGTAGTCTTCGCATTAACAGCCGCCTGCCGTGACTCAGAGACTGCCCCGGAGGTTCGCTTCCTTTCAGTCGCGATGACGAAAAAGGGGCTAGCAGTTGCAGAACGGCCTGTTTATTGATGACATCCCCGTTATGAACGTACTTCAATTCACCGATAACGGTATTTACTGTCCGGCCGGCGGCTTTTACATCGACCCCTGGAAGCCGGTGGATAAGGCGGTGATTACGCACGCCCACTCCGACCACGCACGCTGGGGCAGTAAA
Source organism: Chitinophaga horti (assembly GCF_022867795.2). NCBI lineage: Bacteria > Pseudomonadati > Bacteroidota > Chitinophagia > Chitinophagales > Chitinophagaceae > Chitinophaga > Chitinophaga horti. The sequence continues at coordinate 4,287,208 of NZ_CP107006.1, forward strand.
CATTACCTCTGTCAGCACGACAGCGTTCCATTACTGCAACTGCGCCTGGGCAAGGATATTTCCGTACAGGGAGCCGGTTACGGCGAAACAACCCTCATCAATGGCGTGGAAGTAAGTTTTCATCCTGCCGGGCATATGATAGGCTCTGCGCAGGTAAAAGTAACCGTACAGGGACAAACCTGGGTGGCCAGCGGCGACTACAAAACCGAGAACGACGGCATCAGTGGCGAGTTTGAGCCGGTAAAGTGCCACACCTTTATTACCGAAAGCACCTTCGGCCTGCCCATCTACACCTGGAAGCCGCAGCAACAACTATTCTCCAACATCCGCGACTGGATCAGCGCCAACCAGGCAGCCGGCAAAAACAGTGTATTGCTGGCTTACAGCCTGGGTAAAGCGCAGCGGATTATCTATAACCTGAAAGATCATGTACAGAAGTTCATGGTACATGGTGCGATTTATAACGGTCACCAGGTGTTACTCGAACATGGCTGGAACCTGCCACCGGTAGAGCGCATCACGCCAGACACACCCAAGTCCGCTTATGCAGATGCGGTGATCATTGCACCGCCTTCCGCCGCGGGCAGCACCTGGATGCGCAGGTTTAATCCCTACGCACTGGGCGTTTGCAGCGGATGGATGCAGGTACGGGGAAATATGCGCAGGCAAAATGCAGATGCGGGCTTCGCGATCTCCGATCATGCTGACTGGCCTGGCTTGCTCGCGGCGGTAAAAGCCACCGGGGCAGAGCAGGTACTGGCCACCCATGGCTTTAGCAGCACCTTTGCACGCTACCTGACCGAACAGGGGCTTAAAGCCGGGGAAGTAAAAACCCAGTTTGGAGAAGAGGAAGAACCGGTGACCGAGAACGAATCAGAACCATCCTAAATGAAGAGCGGATATGCACCACTTTGCAAGCCTGGTAAAAACACTCAGTAACAGCACCAAAACCAATGAAAAGCTCGACGCACTCAGTCAGTATTTCGCTACGGCGGATGAGAAAGACAAGTCGTGGGTGCTGGCAATTTTCTCCGGCCGCCGGCCGAAGCGGGTGGTTAATTCCACCCAGCTCAAAACGTGGTGCATGCAGCTGACCGGGCTTAGCGACTGGCTGTTCGACGAATGTTACCACACGGTAGGCGATCTGGCCGAAACGATCGCATTACTGTTGCCGGAGCCTTCCCGTAAAGCGGAAGCGCGTCCACTGCATTACTGGCTCGGACGACTACTCGAACTGGAAAAGGCGGAGGAATCCATCAAACAAGATTTCATTCTTACTACCTGGGACGAATTGCAAAGCAGCGAACGTTTCGTTTTTAATAAACTGATTACCGGCGGCTTTCGCATCGGAGTGTCGCAAAGTATGATGGTTAACGCCCTTTCGAAAACCTACGACATACCTGCGGCCACATTATCGCACCTGATCAGCGGTAACTGGGATGCGCGCACCACGTTGCTCAGCGACCTGCTGAACGCTGAGAATGCGCAGACCGACAACTCCAAGCCCTATCCTTTTTACCTCGCTTACGCATTGGAAAGTGGCGCTGACGAACTGGGAGCCCCGTCTGAATGGAACGCCGAATGGAAGTGGGACGGCATCCGCGGGCAACTCATCAAACGGAATGACGAAATATTTGTCTGGTCACGCGGGGAAGAACTCATCACTGAAAAGTTCCCGGAGTTTACGCCGCTGCTGTCCCTGCTACCTAATGGCTGTGTGATCGATGGGGAGATACTCACTTTCGACCAGGCAGAGGGCAGGCCGCTGCCCTTCCAGGCGTTGCAAACGCGTATCGGCCGTAAGAACGTCACAAAAAAACAACTACAGGAAGCGCCAGTGGTTTTGCTCAGTTACGACCTCCTGGAATGGCAGGGCAAAGATATACGCGAGCGGCCGTTACAGGAGCGCCGCGCACTGCTCGTACAACTAGTCGAAGAGATCAACCACCCGGCACTTCGCCTGAGCGCTTCAATCACCTTCGATCATTGGGAAGACCTTACTCGTCTGCGCCTGACCGCCCGCGACCAGGGCAGTGAGGGGCTCATGTTAAAACGCCTCTCCTCTCCTTACCAGGTAGGTCGCAAACGTGGCGACTGGTGGAAGTGGAAAGTGGACCCGCTGGTGATAGACGCAGTGATGATATACGCCCAAAAGGGGCATGGCCGCCGGTCGAACCTCTACACCGACTACACCTTCGCCGTGCGCGACGGCGAGCAGCTTATTCCCTTTACCAAGGCCTACTCCAGCCTCACGGATAAAGAGATTGCGCAGGTAGACAACTGGATCAGGCGTAACTCCCTGGAAAAGTTCGGTCCCGTAAGAACGGTGAAGGCCGAACTTGTGTTCGAAATTGCATTTGAGGGAATCGCTGCGTCAAGCAGGCATAAATCGGGTATTGCACTAAGGTTTCCGCGAATGAACCGCTGGCGGCAGGATAAAAAAGCGGACGAAATCAACACGTTAGAAGACCTCCGCGGCATGTTAGCAGTGTATGGATAACGACAAAAAGTCAGCACAAAATTAACGTTAGCGCTCCTGATTATTAGTACACTAAAATGATGGTTTTTATAGAACAACTATATATAACAAAAAACAATACTAACTCACTTCAACTCATCTTCAGGAGAAAAATTCACCATCGATGGTAGCCTCGTAACCTCCTTTATTATCAGGCACTTCAGAAAAAATGAGCAGCCTTGACGCGGAGGGTGAGATACCGGTTACTATAAAAAGTACTAACTTTACCCACAGCAAAAAACCTTCATAACTTAATTGAAGGAAAACCAATCATTAGTACCGATTTTTGAACGCATTAGTTGCAAGCAACGGCCAAAACAATACACCTCAACTGTCACAATTGGCAGTTGTATGGTTGCCCGCTTCTTACCTGCACTGTAAAATCCGACGCTTTTGAAGGGAAACAATAAAAAAGGAGCATCAAGGAATGACATTGCTTTCAGCATTATTAATGATAGGAATAGGGGTTCTCATTGGCACCTTCGGCACCCTCATTGGTGCTGGTGGAGGTTTTATACTGATGCCGCTGCTATTACTCATGTTCCCCGACATGTCGCCGGACGTACTTACGAGCATTTCCCTGTTCGTGGTATTCCTCAACGCCAGTTCCGGTACAGTCGCTTACGCCCGCATGAAAAGGATTGACTATCGTTCGGCGATCGTATTTGCCGTAGCAACGCTGCCTGGTTCTATTATCGGCGCGCTGGCTACTGGTTACATATCCAGGCACGTGTTCAACGTTGTATTGGGCTGCCTGTTAGTAGCGATCGCCGTCTTCCTCATACTTAAGCCGCAACAGGGTGCTTATGCCACCCGCTTCAACCGTGGCCGCCTGGTAACCCGCGACATCACAGAATCCTGTGGCGACCGGCATGTATTTTCTTTCAATATCTGGAACGGCATCCTGATCAGCTTTGGCGTGGGATTTTTGTCGAGCATGCTCGGTATCGGTGGTGGTATTATTCACGTACCGGCACTAGTAAGCCTGCTTAACTTCCCGATCCACATCGCTACCGCTACTTCGCACGCGATACTGGCGGTGATGGCGCTCACCAGTACGATTGTGCATATGGTACAGGGCAGCTTCTGGGAAGGATGGCAAACCGCTGTTTGCCTGGGTATTGGCGTTATTGCCGGCGCACAACTCGGCGCAGGACTCTCCCACCGCATCAAACCCAAAGGGATTATTATTGCGCTGGCTTGTGCATTACTTATCGTTGGGGTGCGGTTACTGATTACGAAATAAAGACCACGTTATCATACACCAAAGCAGGCCAGCAGGCCTGCTATTTTTTTGCCTGCTGCATTTTGAAGACCTTTTTGTCGGCCAGCACGAACACCAGATCGCAGGGTTTCGGGTCTAACATGTATTTTTCACCTTCTTGTCTGCCAACACAAACGTCGGATCACCGGGTTCGGGTTTACCATGTATTTTTCCACTTACTGCATTTTAAACACCTTCTTGTCTGCCAAAACAAACACCGGATCGCCGGGTTGCGGGTCTACCATATACATGCCCGTAAAGTGGCTAAATGCCGGCAACACTGCATATTCGCGACCAAAGTAGAAACAGGCCAGGCGCATACTCTGCCTTCCATAACCGAACATACGTACGCCGGGGTGAATATGGCCAGACAGCACATATTTACCTGCAGCATCTGCATCGGCGGCATCATGTACGAAGTGAATATTACCAAGCGTGAGTGAATCGTAGCGGCAGATTTCCAGTTCATCATACACCTGTTCGTCCATGATGTCGTGGTTGCCCGTAATAAGGTCGAACTGCAGTTGCGAAAACTGCCGCCTCCAGATTTTGAAGTACTGCACTTCATTGTTGACGCTGCTATGAAACATGTCGCCTACAATAATGACCTTTTGCGGGTTGTAATGCACGACCAGTTTCTGGAGGCAGAACAGGTCTTCCTGCACAATATTAGCGGGTATTGCAATCCCCGCTTTCCTGAAATGCGCGGATTTACCGAGGTGAAGATCAGAAACGATGAGCGCGCGCTCCTCCTCCCAATACAGCCCCTTTCCCGATGACACGCGCCAATGTTGCTCCCTGAAATGAAACGAAATATCTTCCACGCTGCAAAAATAAGTTTTAATCGGCTTCCAGCTGAAGCTGCATTTTTTTGATGCGGTCCTCCAGTTTTTCGCTGGTTAAACTTTCCCGCAGGCTGTCCACTTTGATCGGGAAGCAGAAAGGGGTTAACCGCACCGGCTCCGTGATCACGATCTTGCTGGCATTGATGCGCTCCAGCATTTCTCTCAGGCGTGCTTCTTCCATCTGGTAAAAGAAGGCCTCGTTGTATGCCTGCCGTAATAACAGGTTGTATGGGTCAAAATCGCGGAACACGTTAAATATCAGTGAAGCACCTGCCTGCAGGTGACGATTCGTTTTGCTTTTACCGGGGTAGCCGGTGAAGACGAGCCCCGCGATTACCGAAATATCCCGGAACTTTCGTCGCGCCATCTCGGTGGCATTCACACTGCTCTGCAAATCGATGTTCAGGTTGTCGAGCGTAAAGAAGCCGGCGGCATTGGCATCATCGATCGGTATTGGCTGGTCGGATAGTAATTCGAAACCGTAATCGTTCATGGCGATCGAAAAAGTGATCGGGTGTTGCTGACTGATGCGCCAGGCCAGCAAGGTGGCCATTACTTCATGCACCAGCCTGCCCTCGAACGGATACACGAACAGGTGATAACCGTCGCGCGTCTGGATCTTTTCCATCAGCAATTCGTTCTCCCCGGGTATGTGCGATAGCTGCTGCTGCAAATCGAACAAAGGTTTCAATACCTGTATTTCTATATCCTCGCTATTACCAGCAATCGCCTCCTGGAACTTATGCCGCAACATCTTACCCAGATTAGCGGATAAAGGCATACGCCCGCCGCCCCAGCTCGGCACGATCACCTTTTTGGCGGATGTCTTACGTACCAGTACTGTCATGTCTTTGATCATGATGAATTCCAGGTTACGGCCGCCTAAACTAAAGGCATCGCCGGCCTGCAGGCGGCTGATGAAAGACTCCTCGATAACACCTACATAACCGCCGCTGATAAACTTTACTTTCAGCATCGCGTCACTCACAATGGTTCCGATATGCAGGCGATGCCGCATAGCGATCTTACGATTGGTGCAGGTGTAAAAATCACCGTCGCGTTCCAGTTTTTTAAACTCATCGTATGCATGCAACGCTTCACCACCCGTGGTGAGAAACGACAGTAACCATTGCCAGTCGTCCTCCGTCAGTTCCCTGAAACAAAAAGTACCCTTTACTTCTTCCCATATCGTTGGCCCGTGAAAACCATTCGATACCGCGAGCGTCATCAGGTATTGCAGTAGTACGTCGTATGCTAACACCACGGGTATCCGGCTTTCGATAAGGCTTTGTTTCATCGCCGTTTTCAAGGCTGCAGCTTCTACCAGCTCCAGTGAGTGCGTGGGCAGAAACCAGATATTACTGACGGCATCCGGCTGGTGACCGCTACGTCCCGCACGCTGCAAGAAGCGCGCGACACCCTTCGGACTCCCTACCTGTATTACGGTATCCACCGGGCGGAAATCCACTCCCAGATCCAGGCTGCTCGTACACACCACGACCTTCAATGTACCGGTATGCAATGCCTCTTCTACCCAGATGCGCAATTCCGAATCGACGGAACCGTGATGCAGGGCGATGATACCTGCCAGGTCAGGCTCCTCGCGTAGTAAGCCGTGATACCATATTTCAGACTGAGATCTTGTATTGGTGAATAGTAATGTTGTATTGCTGTCATTGATGACCGGCAGCGCTTTATGTACCAGGCGAATGCCCAGGTGGCCCGCCCAGGGGTACTTCTCAATTTCATCGGGCAGAATGCTATACAGTGCCACCTTTTTATCCAGCGCTGCGCGCACCGTTACGCCCGACCAGGTATCCTTTCCCAGCAAAACTTCCAGCGCTTCATCCAGGTTACCGATGGTAGCGGATATACCCCATGTTTGCAGTTTTCGTCCCTGTTCCGCCGCAATGCCTTTTAACCGCGAAAGGCCCAGTTCCACCATCACACCGCGTTTGCTGCCCAGCAGCTCATGCCACTCGTCCACAATGACTGCGCGCAGACTTTTCAACACGTTCGCATGCTCCTTTTGCGCTAGCAGGATGTGCACACTTTCCGGTGTGATGAGCAATATCTCGGGCATTTGTTTCTTCTGCTGCGCACGTACTGACGTAGGGGTATCACCACTGCGAATACCTACATCCCAGGGAATGCCCAGCTCCAGCAAGGCCTCCTGCATGGCACGGGCAATGTCTTTCGCCAGTGCCCGTAAAGGAGTGATCCACATCATTTGCAGACCGTTTTTCATTTTGGTCTGATACTTCGGCTGCTCATTGATCCACTGGATCACCACCGCCAGGAACAACGAATACGTTTTACCAAAACCGGTAGGCGCATTCACCAGGCCGGAATGCCCGGCCAGGTATTGCTCCCAGGCCTGCTCCTGGAACGCGAATGGTTTCAATCCTTTATTCGCCAGCCAGTCTTTTACAACCTTACTGCCCTTTGACTTTTGCATCCTCATGAAATTACCACAAATCCTACAATAATCGCTCCGCTACATGACGCTGTGCCGATGGTCCTTCAAACACCCGGTCTTCGAAGTAACCAATCTTCTTCATCGCCTGCACGTTGATGGTAATCACACCAAACTCCTCCGTCACCAGCCCCTCCAGCACATAAAAGCCACCCTTCTGAAAAGGATAACGTCCGAGGCTTTGCGGGAAGTGAACGGTATCTACAAAATTCATTTCGCGGTCAAGGAAGGTACCGAAACACATTGGGTCGCCCTTACTGGTACGGATGTACTTCAACGTCACCAGGTAACCCAACACCTTCACCTGCTGCCCTACCTTACGATCGATCATCCCCGCCGTATCATAAACGTCCTGCTGATGGTCAAGCACCTCAAACGGGGAGGCCAGTGGGAACCCCAGCAACTCAATTTCATCGAACGCATCTTCATGCGTATGCTTGCTCAAATGGGGCAACTTCCAGTCGCGTGGCTCTTCGCGGAATAAGGACAAACGCGCATCTTCCGCCACTTGCTTGCGTAACAACAGGGAACTTTGCCAGAGCAGCGACTTTTTACTTTCACCCGTGAATTTGAAGGCACCCACACGGATAAGGATTTCCAGCTGCTCAGGAGCCGGAGCCGTTCGTGCGATAAAATCTTCCAGGCCACTAAACAACCCGTCTGCCTGCCGGCAACGCAACACCCGTTCCATCCACGCCTGCTCCAGCCGGTCTACCTGGATGAAGCCTGTATACACATCACTCCCTTTGATATTCGTGTAGTAGTCGCCGTCATTCACACACGGCGGGTGAAGCGTAACACCCGCTTTCGATAACTCCCGGAAGTAGAGTTCCCGGTTATAAAAGCCGCCGAAGTTATTGATAACGGCCACCATGAACTCCGCCGGGAAATACGTTTTCAGGAACAAACTCTGGTAACTCTCCACCGCAAAACTCGCCGAATGTGCTTTCGAAAAAGAGAAGTTCGCAAAGCTGGAAATCTGTCGCCATACTTCTTCACTCACACTGCGTTCGCGGCCCAGCCGGTCACAATTTTCAAAGAACTGTTGCTGTATCTTCCTGAAACTTTCTTCACCCCGGTATTTGCCTGACATCGCTCTCCGCAATGTATCCGCATCGGCTAATTCCAGGTCGGCAAAGCGATGCGCTACACGGATCACATCTTCCTGGTAAACCATTACGCCATAGGTTTCTGCCAGCAGTTCTTTCATCACCGGATGCAAGTATTCCGTTTTATCCGGATGATGAAAATTATGCACATACTGCCGCATCATACCTGCCTGCGCCACACCCGGACGAATGATTGAACTGGCCGCCACCAGTGTGATGTAATTTTCGCAGCGCAGCTTCTGCAACAACTGCCGCATGCCCGGCGATTCTATGTAGAAACAACCAATTGTATTTACCTGCCGCAGGTTTTGTTTCACGTGCTCATCCTCCATAAATCCCTTCACATCGTCGATATCCACATCTACCCCACGGTTTTGTTTCACCAGCGAAATCGTATCGCGTATATGCCCCAGGCCACGCTGGCTAAGAATATCGAACTTGTGCAGGTGAATACTCTCGGCCATATGCATATCCAGCTGCGCGGTGCTGAAACCTTTAGGCGGCATATGGGTGGCGCAATGCTGGTGAATAGGTGCCTCGCTGATCAACACACCGCCGGCATGAATACTGAGATGATTCGGATAAGCCTCCAGCATTTGCCCGTAATGGAGAATGCGGCGATGTACATTGTCGGTCCCTAACGACACCTCGTAAGGCTTTTCCAGTACGCGGTCGATCTCATACTTCGGCAGACCAAACACTTTCCCTAATTCCCGCACCACGGCATTGGTCTGGAAGGTATTGACCGTTCCCAGTAAAGCGGCATGCTTCTCCCCGTATTTCTTAAAAATGTACCGGAATATATCATCCCTGTCGCGCCAGGAAAAGTCGATGTCAAAATCGGGCGGACTGGCGCGATGCGGATTGAGAAACCGCTCGAAATACAGTCCCAGTGCTACCGGATCGACATTGGTGATGCCCAGGCAATAAGCCACCACTGAGTTAGCACCACTTCCTCTTCCTACGAAAAAGAAACCTCGGTTACGCGCGTAGCAGATGATGTCCCAGGTGATGAGGAAGTAGGCATTAAAATCCATCTTATCGATGATGTGTAACTCCTTTTCTACCCGCTGCCGTGCTTCTTCATGATCGGCTCCATAGCGCCAACCCAGGCCTTCCATCGCCTTTTCCCGCAACAGCTCTTTATCCGATTGCCTGCTACCGGTAAAAGTCTGTTTATTGCGGCTCGCCTTAAGATCAAACTGCACATCGCAACTGTCCATGATCCGCAATGTATTTTGTACGATAGACGGGTAGGCTGCATACCACTCCAGCATACGGTGCGGAGGTACAAACAATTCGTCTGATGCAGCCACTTCCTGCTGTGGCAATTGCGTGATTAGCAAATTGCAGTCTACCGCGCGTAACAACCGATGCAGCTCATATTGTTCCGTCGTAGCGAAGGTGACCGGCTGCAGCATCACGAGTTTATCACGCAAGGCCTGCACATCCATCCGAAACAAACGACTCAGCTCCCGGGGCCTTACACCTATCAATTCATGCTCGGCCAGCGACGCCGGATGCTGTGCTCCCCAGGGATACACCACGTAAACGCCGGGCATATACCCAGGCTTCGCGGGAAATGGTGCGCCACTATGCAGGTGCGCCGAAAGAAAGTCGTTAATGCTTAACCAACCTTCCATCTCCCTGGCCAGCAAGAGGTAACAAAACGTTCCACCGTTGCGGCATTCCATGCCTATAACCGGCTTGATGTCCGCCGCCCGGCATGCACGCACAAAGTCCCAGGCGCCGGTCGTACTGTTGATATTGGTAAGTGCCAGGGACGTAACACCCCATTCCTTTGCCAGCGAGACCAGCTCCTTATCCCTGATCGTGCCGTAACGCAAGCTGAACCAGTTTTTGCAATTCAGGTACATGCTGTGGCCCCCCGCATGATATATTGCCAGCCGAACTGGCTTTTAATACTATCGATCGCCTGGTAAAGCGAAATCATTTCCTCCGTATCATCAAACATGCTGATCTGGTAATTACCGCCCACCAGGTGACTTAATCTGACCCCTACCAATCGCACCAGTTGCCGGCGGTCGTACAACCGGTTAAAGATCTCCGTCACCTTTTGCAGCAGGATATGATCAGATCCCGTGTAAGGAATCACTGCCTGCTTGGTCACGGTATTAAAATCCGAATAACGCAATTTCACGGTTACACATCCGGCCAGCTTATCCTGCTGGCGTAGTTCAAAACCCACCTTCTCCGTCATCCTCACCAGCTCCCGGTGCAGGAACTTCAGGTCGATCGTATCAGTCGAAAATGTATTTTCCGTACCGATCGACTTCTGCTCGTGGTAGGGAACAACGGGCGTCTCATCGATCCCGTTAGCTTTGTTCCAGATCGCGATGCCGTTCTTCCCCATCCAGGCTTCCAGTAATGCAGGGGGAATTTCGCTCAGCGTTTTCACCGTTTCCACCCCTCGTTGCCTTAGTCGCGCAGCCGTTTCTTTCCCCACCATCGGCAACTTATCGACCGGCATAGGTGCGAGGAAAGATTTCTCCCCTCCGAACTCCACGGCCATTTGTCCGTTCGGCTTCGCCTCGTTGGTCGCTACTTTAGACACCATTTTATTAGATGCCAAGCCAAAGGAGATGGGCAGCCCCGTCATCTTCATGATCTTTCTTCTCAACTCCGATGTCCATTTCAGTGATCCGAAGTATTTATCCATCCCGGTAAGGTCGAGGTAAAATTCATCTATAGAAGACTTCTCATAGAGCGGCGCTTCCTCCGCAATCAATCCCGTCACCTGCTGTGACAGTTCGCTATAAAAATCATGATCGCCCGTTCGCACGATCGCCTCCGGACATAGGCGTAAGGCCGTTTTCATCGGCATGGCAGAATGTATACCGAACTTCCTTGCCTCGTAACTACAGGCGGCCACCACACCCCGGTCGCTCATCCCGCCTACCAGTAAAGGCCGGCCTTTCAGGCGCTGGTCCTTCAGGCACTCCGCCGATACGAAGAAGCAGTCCAGGTCGAAATGTGCGATCGATCTTTGCTCGAGAGAAATCATGTGATCTGATTTTATTCGAAAATACTAAATTATTTAGCTTTACTAAAATTATTAGCTTTATTTTTTCGCACATTCTTCAACTTATTCGCTTCGCCGCTGTAGTTAATAAGTACACGTTATGCGACCGGTTTCGACGGAACGTTTTTCTTCACCTAAACGATCGTTTTTATGAAACATCCGGACTATCTCAAAGAATTGTTTCTCATTGTCTTATTGCTCATTCCAATCATCTATCTGGGCATCATATGGAACAGTTTGCCAGACATTATGCCTACTAACTTCGCTGCTGATGGAACACCCGATCACATTGGTTACAAGGGCGAATTTCTTTTGTTAATGATCTTTCTTTTCTTCACCAACCTGCTGCTTTACTTCCTGTTCAGATACATCCCGAAAGTAGACGATGATATGCATAGGTCTGCAGCGCCCTTACACGCCGGCGAGTACTACCGCATCCGGCTGGGCATTCACCTTTACCTGGCGATATTCAGCTGTTTCGTGGTGTTGTTATTACAACTGGGTTACCTGCGCGGGCTGGAGAAGTGGGCATTTGCAGGCGTGGGCATCCTGATCATCGTATTAGGCTATTACCTTGGCAGGTTGCGCCCGAATTATTTTGTTGGCGTACGTACCCCCTGGACCTTACTGAGTAATGAAGTATGGCAGCGTACACACGAAATGGCGGGGAGGTTGTGGATGACGGTGGGAGCAGTCGTTTTCCTGGCAGGCTTCTTTTTACCGGTAATGACAGGCGTTTTCCTGATTTTCGTAGCCGTGGTGCTACTTTCCGCACTGCCCTACATCTATTCGTTCCGACTATACAATCGCGATAAGGGATAAAAAAAGCGGACAGGATGACTGCCCGCTTCTTTTACAAAAGAATATATTATAAGGTAGGGAACCATCCCCTGCCTTTGCTTACTACCATTACCACCTGCAGGATCACAAACAGGAAAGACAGACCGAACAACACAAGACCTTTCTTGTGTTTAGCCGCGTCCGTAGTTGCTTTTTTCACTTTTGAGCGACCGATGTGCGCCAATACGATAGCTACCAGTGCCAGGGCAAAGTGTTCTACCGCCCAAAAGCGCAGCTCGGGATTTTTCATCGCAGCGCCCATATCAGCCATCGCAGACTTCAGCAGCGGACTGATGCCGTATAAGATCAGACCGAACAACAGTTGCAGGTCCAGGAAAATCATATAAAATAAACCGGCTTTGTTATCAGCAGGCGTGAACGGCGTTTTACCGCTAACACCTTTAAAAGCGCGGAGTACAGCCCATAAGCCAGCCAGTACGATCGCCCATCTGAGGATGGAGTGAAGGAATAATACAGTTGTATACATATCAGATTTGTTTTTCTCCCGGCAAAAATAAGTGAAGCAGAAGAATATATTTGGTATTTATAAAAAATATTTGCTAATTTTGTTAGCATCGTTATACTAAATTATTTAGGGATGTCTATCGTTTGCCAAAACTTGAAATATCTGCGTAAGCAAAAAGGCTGGACGCAACAGGAATTTGCAGATAAACTGAACATAAAACGTTCCTTACTGGGCGCTTATGAAGAAGAACGCGCAGAGCCCCGCACAGAGGTGTTGGAGCTGGTGAGTGACATGTTCCGTGTATCCATTGACGATCTGCTTCGTCGCGACCTCAGTTCTCCTAAGGAGACCTTCCTCGAAAAGCGTCGCCAGCAGAAGTTAGGTACCAGTCGTCAGAACATCACGTTCGTTCCGGTTAAAGCGGCTGCGGGCTACCTGGCTGGCTTTAATGACGACGAGTTTATCGATGAGCTGAACAGCTTTACCCTTCCCATGATCGGCGCCGGCGACTATCGTGCGTTCGAGATTGCAGGAGATTCGATGTTACCCACTCCGTCAGGCTCTGTGATCGTTTGTCATAAGGTGGAAGGCTGGGAGGACATTAAAAACAACGAAACCCATATCGTTGTGACTGCCCGCGAAGGTATCGTGTACAAACGCGTCCTGAAAAGTAACCGTTCGAAAGGTAAGATTACACTGGTTTCGGACAATCCGCAATACGAGCCCTACCCGGTGAGTATGGAGGATGTACTGGAAGTATGGCAGACAGATGCCGTTATCCAGAAGATTGCCCAGCAGCAACGCGTAAGCGTTAATCATCTTGCCAGCGTTGTTACGCACCTCCAGGAGCAAGTGAGCCAGCTGAAAAAGAAGATGAAAGATTAGCCCCTCTTTCCCCGAAGATCATTATCACATCCGTCGTGCATGGAGCCTGGCACCCACCAGGCTTCCATGTACCGGTCGATCTGTTTTCCCATTAAACCAGATCAGCCGGGTAACTAAACTTTGCCTTCCCACCACAGGCAAGTGTCACCATGGAATAATTTTCTTCTGCAATCAGCCTCAGTAACTTTTCTCTGCCGCCGTTGTGTCACTCACTTCAGCGAGTGTCCCGCTATTCACCCTACTGAAACAAGCTGCGTTCCTGACGAACATTACAAAGATACGATGCGAAATTATCGTACGAACACGTGCTGTCGCGAAGTGTCGCCAGATGTCGTAACTACCGCAGAATGTCGTAATTGTCGCAAAAAATTTTGTGTTTAAGTTATGCGAGAGTTATCTGAGAGTTATGCGAGAGTTATGTGAGAGTTATCTACCCCCAAAATGCCGACAAACAAAATGCCGTAACGACGAATCGCTACGGCATCGGATAAAATAACGGCAAAGACTATTCGAGATTGAACAGGCCTTTGTTCAGCAATTGCAAGGTTTTATCCTTGTGCTGTCCACCCACGAGGATGGAAATATTGTGACGGCTGCCACCGTAAGAGATCATGCGCAGGGGCACTTCGTTCAGGCAGTCGAACAGTTTTTTAAGGATAGAAGGCGTAGCCGCTACTTCGTTACCTACAATGGAAACGATCGCCTGATGGTGATCGAGTTCCACGGTGCCGAATGGTTGAAGCTCCTTTAGTATCTGATCGAGGTGCGTTTGGTTATCGATGGTGATAGATACCGCTACTTCGGAAGTAGTGATCATATCGATTGGTGTACGATACTTTTCGAACACTTCGAAAATCTTGCGAAGGAACCCATAAGCCAGCAGCATGCGGCTGGATTTGATCTTGATAGCAATGATGCCATCTTTCGCCGCGATAGCTTTTACACCATCGCCACTAGGCAACTCGGTGATGATGGTACCTTTTGCCTCGGGCTGCATGGTGTTCAGCAATTTCACCGGGATGTTGAAATGCTGTGCAGGCCAGATAGACGCCGGATGCAGGATCTTGGCACCAAAGTAGGCCAGTTCCGCCGCTTCGTCGAAAGACAGTTGATCGATCGGGAAGGTCTTCTTTACTACCCTTGGATCATTGTTGTGCATACCGTCGATGTCGGTCCAGATTTGAACTTCTTTCGCTTGTATAGCGGCACCGATCAGGGAAGCAGAATAATCGCTGCCACCACGTTTCAGGTTATCTACCTCGCCACGTGCGTTGCGGCAAATGTAACCCTGTGTTACGAAAACACCTTTGCCACCATGCTTCTCCAGCAAGGCAGACAATTTAGTTTTGATGCGCGGAATTTCAGGCTCCTCGTACTCATCGATGCTCATGAAATCGAGCGCCGGGATCAGTTTTGCATCAACACCAGTTTCCTCGAGGTATGCACAGAAAAGTTTGGTAGACAGCAATTCGCCCTGGGCGAGAATATCTTTGTTCAGCGCCTCGTTGAAAGAGATTTTGAGAATGATGTTCAGGAACTCAAAATGCTCGTCAACAATAGCTTTGGCGGCATCCTGCGCGGCAGGTGACTTTACAAGGTCGTTGCAGAAAGTACGGTAATGCGCCTCCAGCTTATCGATCTGCAGCTTCGCTTGTTCCTTCTTACCTTCAGATAATGACTGGCCTATTTCCACCAGGGCATTAGTTGTGCCCGATAAGGCAGACAATACCACGATTTTCGGGTCCTGATCTGCAGTGATCAACGATGCTACGGCATGCATACGCTCTGGTTTACCAACCGAGGTTCCGCCAAATTTTAAAATTTTCATTTTGTATGAGCTGTCTATATATTACTTAGAAATCGAGTGCAAATTTAGCTGCTACTTCTTTTAAATCCTTTACCACTGGTAACAATAGCGGTATGCCCGAATTGATCCTTTCCGCTGCCATTTCTCTTTCAGGATCGCCGGGGATCAATACCGGTTGCGCTTCATCCACCGGGGTGGTGTTGCGGAAACGTTTGATCCAGGTATCCATATGCCCCTTAAACTCGTCGGCCGGACGGAAAGCATCCACGCGCATTGCGCCGAAGAAGTGCCCCAGCCCCTCACCCACCGGATCGGGCGGTAAAGGTAAAAAACTTACGAATGGTGGTGCCCAGGGACCGTAATTGGCGCCGGACAACACCGCAGAAAAGATATCGACCACAGCACCCAGGCAATAGCCTTTATGGCTGCCATGATCACGATCGCCGCCCAGTGGCAGTAATGCGCCGCCAGACTTTAATTCATTCGGATTGGTGGATGCATTGCCTGTTTTATCCTGCACCCAGCCCGTCGGCGCTTCCTGCTCTTTACGCTGTAAGATCTCCAGCTTACCATTGGCTGCGGTAGTGGTCGCAAAGTCCGCCACAAATGCAGGCTGCTCGCCCGCCGGAATAGCCACGGCTATCGGGTTCGTGCCCAACATCCGCTCCTTTGCGAACGTAGGGGCTACCAGCGGACTGGCATTGGTCATCGCCATGCCGATCATATCGTGCTCCAATGCTTTCATGGCATGATATCCGGCAATACCGAAATGGTTGGAATGTTTCACACTCACCCATCCGGTACCGACATTCGTAGCCTTGTCGATCGCCACCTGCATAGCATAAGGCGCTACAACGAGCCCAAGCCCCCCGTCTCCGTCAACAACGGCGGTACTGGGGGTTTCATGCACAATACGGATATCAGGCGTTGGATTAATGCGGCCGGCTTCCCAGAGACGGATGTACCCAGAAAGACGGGCAACGCCGTGGGAATCCACCCCGCGCAGGTCCGCCGATACCAGCACTTCGCTGGCCAGTTCGGCATGCGCCTGGGAACAACCTATTTTCAGAAATACGTCGCGGGTAAATGATCTAAGCTGATCGAAAGAAAAAAGCTGGTCCATCCGGTCGAATAACGTCTATCTTCTTGTCTATAAATAATTGGTTATCAAGCTTGCGCAGTTGGGCCACCAAAGTTCAACGGTACAGAAACCGGTTCACCATCCTGGATAGTACCATGAGCGCTTTCATACTTCTTCACGTTATCGATCAATGCTTTCATCAGGCGTTTGGCGTGCTGTGGCGCCAGGATGATCCTCGACTTAACCCTCGCCTTGGGCAAACCGGGCATTACATTCACGAAATCCAACACAAATTCAGAAGGTGAATGGGTAATAATGGCCAGGTTCGCATAAGCGCCGTCTGCCACTTCCTCGGTAAGCTCTATATTCAGCTGCTGCTCATTTTGATTTTCCATCATGTACAGTTTAAAAGAAAGCACAAAAGTAAATAAGAGACCCCGGATTTGAGCCTCTTTTTTCGAAAGACGGACGATTGCATCCAAATAAAAGATAATACCTCACATAAACCCTTTACCAGTAAGGGCTAAATAAAAAGCGAGCCCCTGATAAGAGGCCCGCCAGTAGATGATCAAAAAGTGTCAATCAAAATCGGAATCTGAATCATCTATACCATCGTTAAAGAATATATTTTAGAATTTATCCCAGAACAGTTTACTGCCCACCTCATCGCCGCCAACAGAGGCAGCCGCCTTGTCGTAGTTCAGGGTATTGATATTCTGTTCTGTTACCGGGTAGGTGTAACGTACGGGAATATCTGCCGCGGTAAGCCCGGAGGGAACGTTAAACACTGGCGCATCCAGCCGGCGCCAGGCCACCCAGCCGTCGAAGCCGCGATTGTAATAAGCCAGCCATTGCTGTACGCCGATCTTCGCCTTCCAGTTACCGGGAGCGGTGGCGTACGCTACATTTGGCTGCAGCAAGTATGCCTGTGCCGTAGCGTCCGTACCACCCCAGTAAGTTACGGAAGCAACAACGCCCTTGTTATAGTGGCTTGCCGCAGTTCCGCCAACGTTAAACCCTCTTTCAATGGCTTCCGCCAGTATAAATTCCACTTCGGCATAATCAAGCAGTAATCCTTCAAAAGCAGGATCAGTGATTTTGCCTGAAGCGTGTGAATAAGAGTCGTACGAGTTACCCGATCCATAAATACCGCCAACATAAGTGCCGCCATCCACCGGTGTGAAATAATAGGCACGCCTTGGATCATTCCGCGTATTCATTACATCGATAAAGGTGTTCGCCGCCACAAAGTCGTTGCGATTACTTTGAATAAGTTCTACCCAAACCGGGTTCGTGTTAGGCGGCACCGACAAAAACTTAAACGTTGCATTGTGGCTATTGTCCGTAAATGCCCCGGCAGCGGCGGATTCGATAGCTGATTTCGCCGCCTGTGCATCTGCATCTGCCAGTAAAATACCCAGCTTTAGTTTTAACGAATTGGCGAAACGTTTCCAGGAGACCACATCTCCGCCGTAAATAAGATCGGCATCTTCGTAGCTGTCTGCATCCTCGTCCATCGCAGCCAGACTGGTATCGAGGCGTGCAATGAGTGCCGGCACGATCGCCGACTGTGGATCGTATTCAGGTGAACCAATCGTGTAATCCAGTGCTTTTGAATAAGGCACATCACCGAAAGTTGCTACCAATACGTAGAACGAGTACACCTGCATCACGTCGGTAATGGCCAGTTCGTTACGGCGTTCCTGCTGGTCACTGTAACTATTGTCGAGTAAGATCAATCTTTTTGCTTCCTGCAAATCGCCTAACACATCGCGGTAAATGGTATTCCAGAAGGTTTGAGGAATGTTGCGCGTGCCCAGGTCATAACGGCTTTCGTCCGTATAAGTGGTTTGCGCCCATTGTTGGGAGATGAGCCGGAAGATATTACTATTTACACTTGGCGTGGTCATAATGTTTGCCAGATTCTTTTGTGCATTGGAAAAAAGTGTAAACGACGGTACGTCCGTCGGGTTCTTGGGATCGTCGTTAAGGCTGATCAGGTCCTTACTACAGGCAGCCAGTGCGATCATGCTGATAAATATGAGGAGCTTTTTCATGGTCGTCAGTTTTAAAATCTCAGTTTCAGGTTAAAACCAATATTGCGGGTGGTGGGATAACTTCCTACCTGGTAGCCCTGCAGGTTGCCGGAACTCAGGTTGTCTTCGGGATCTGCATAGGGCAGGTTCTTGTGGATAATCCACAGGTTACGGCCCAGGAGCGACAAGTCTATCCCCTTAATCACCTTTGTTCTCACCAGCAATGATTGCGGAAAACTATACGTGAGCGACACTTCGCGAAGCTTTACATAACTGGCATCGTATACGAACGCGGCGGTCGGATTCCTGCTGTAACCCAGCGTACCATAGCCCACGGTTACACGTTTATCATTGATCTTGCCATCATCGTCCACCCCTGGAAAAATGACTCCGCCACCATCGGCCGCCGCACTACGCACGGGTTTACCGAGTTCATTATTACCTGCTGTTTCTTCCACCAGACCAGTAGCTAATCCGTAATACATATCGAGCGAGAACACGTCGCCACCTTTACGCACATCTACCAAAGCCCCCAGGGTAAAGCCTTTATAACGAAGGGTCGTTCCGATACCGCCAATCCAATCCGGGTTTACGTTACCGATAATTTCGTTGGCACCCGGTGTGCGCTGGTAATAACCATCGTCATCAACCTTACGCTGGCCTTTATCGTTGTACACGAAATTCCTGCCGCGGATCGTACCATACGGCTCATCCAATGCAGCATTCAGCGTCACACCGCCCGGGAATGAAGCGAGTTGCAGGTTTTTAGATTCTTCGTATAACCGCAACACTTTATTCCGGTTGCGTGACCAGTTCAGGTTCAGCGTCCAGCTGAAGTCGGCGGTTTTGATAGGCGTTGCGAAGGCAGACAGCTCCACACCTTTGTTCTCTACATCACCCGCGTTCACAAACTTGGAATCGTATCCTGTAGCAGAAGAAATCGTCACGGGGAATATCTGGTCCGTTGAATTCTGGCGATAATAGGTAACATCCAGGCCGAACCGGTTATCTACAAAAGCCAGTTCCACCCCCGCCTCAAAACTCTTGGTACGCTCGGGTTTCAGGTCCGGGTTGTTTTTGCGTAGTGGCATGGAGAAGAGTGTTACTGCGTCGAAACTGGTAGGCTTATCATAGGTATCTTTCAAACTTTTAGCGGGTGCAGTATTACCCACCTCCGCATAGTTAGCGCGTACTTTACCGTAACTCAGCCAGCTTACATCTTTCATAAATTCAGAGAAGAGCAGGCCCAGCGAGGCAGATGGATAGTAATACACGTTATTGTCCTCCGGCAGGGAAGATGACTCATCCCTACGACCGGTAAGATCGAGGAACAGGAAACCCTTGTAACCCAGGCTGACACTGGCGAACAGGCCATCCACTCCCAGCGCGGAATAACTCTCTTGCGGCGGCGCGATGGCATTGAGCGAATTAGCCAGGGAGTACAAACGATCGATCACTAATCCACCGTTCGTTTCTGCAAATACCGATTGAATGGTCGTACGACGAATGTTCAATCCGGCTAACGCTTTCAGACTAAAATCCTCGCCGATGTTTTTATTGAGATTCGCCATCAGGTCATAGTTATACTCCCTGAACGTGCGGTTGTAGCGGGAATAGTTAGATACATCCACACTGCCCTTGGCCATCCGCTCCTCCTGTTGTTCGTCGTAGGAATCGAGCGATACGCGGCCTAAGACATCCAGCCAGTCCGTAATACGATAGTTTAAACTAACATTGCCGAAGTAGCGGAAACGGTCGTCGTTTTCATAATTCTCATAGCGAACAAAATAGTTGTTATCCCAGTAGATCGGATTCAGGTTGGTCGGACTTGAAAAGTTCCAGGTGGCGTTGCGACGTTCGGCGAAGTACGCCTCCCGTTGTTCTTTGATATCCACATTCGTTTGCCACCACTGGCGGAAGTTGGTAGCCACGTTCTTCGAATCATACCCGGTACCGTAGCGGCCCTTACCCCGCACCCGTGAGAAGTTGATGGATGCGCCAGCCGTTAATTTGGGGGTGATGTTGTAGGACGTACCGAGGTTAATAATGTCCTTTTTCACAGAGCTATTCGGCAGGATGCCCTTCTCCGTACTACGCGTGTAGCCGAGTTTGAAGAAGCCCTTATCATTAGCCCCGTCAACCATCACGCTGTTGTTAGTGCCGAATGCATCTTCAAAAAAAGTAACCGGATCATTTTTCGCCGCCACCCATGGACGTGGCTTTCCGAAGTTGGCCGAGG
This sequence comes from Chitinophaga horti, assembly GCF_022867795.2. Taxonomy (NCBI): domain Bacteria; kingdom Pseudomonadati; phylum Bacteroidota; class Chitinophagia; order Chitinophagales; family Chitinophagaceae; genus Chitinophaga; species Chitinophaga horti. The sequence goes on from NZ_CP107006.1 coordinate 4,307,817, forward strand.
TAGGTGTGAGGCTCGTCCAGTCATATACCATCAACCCCGGATCAAATTCTTTACCGAAGGATGCGTCTTCGCTGAGCGGCACCACTAAGTCCCTGGTGCCGTCGCCGTTCATATCGCGATAAAGAAAAAAGCCGTCGGGCGACTCATAGATCGTAACCGGGTTGTAACCTGCGCCGTACTTTGTTTGGTACTTAACGAACGTACTCTCGTCGATCAGTCCCCAGTTAACACCCGAGTTCACGGTGACGCCTACACCCCGCGAACCTTTCTTCGTGGTGATCATCACCACACCATTAGCTGCCCGCGAACCGTAAAGCGCCGCAGCCGCCGCGCCTTTCAGCACGTTCAGCGACTCGATATCATCAGGATTGATGTCGGCAGCTGCATTTCCGAAGTCGTACCCGCCGCGACCGGTCGTCTGGTTGGCATCGTTAGTATTGGAGTTATCTACCGGCACACCATCGACTACGAACAGCGCCTGGTTACTATACAACAGGGACTTAGCGCCCCGCAACACGATGTTGGTAGAGCCCCCAATACTGTTGTTGCGCCGGATCTCCAGCCCGGATACTTTACCCGAAAGGGAGTTTACAAAATTCGCGTCGCGCGTTTTGCTGATATCCTCACCCCGCACGCTTTGGGCGGAATAAGGCAGTTCGTTCTTTTTACGCTGCACGCCCATGGCCGTCACCACTACTTCCTGCAAGTTTTCCGAGTCGGAAATGAGTGTGACCGATAGCCGGGCGGCCGTGCCGGTGCTGTATTCTTTCGTGGCGTAACCAACACTTCGGACCACGAGTACGGCATCGGGCAATGCTTCGATCGTGAACTGGCCGTTTTGGTCGGCAGTTGTTCCGGTGGTGGTGCCTTTAATTTGAATAGTGGCAAACGGGATGGGAGCTCCATCTTCCCCGATTACCGTACCGGATACCTGTCGCTTTTGTGCGAATAACAGGCCGATACTCACCATGAGCATGGTGAAAAGGAGTAGTGCCTTTTTCATGAAATTCAGATTTTGGATGATATAAAAAATTCAGATTTTGGATGCTAAACGATCAAACGGGAGCCACTTGCTCCATAGAAATAATCACTAAAGGCTTATATAGATGGCGTTGCTTAGAATGGTTAAGTGCGTTTTATCCGGATTAACTATGCTCTTCGATTGTTGAACAGTTCAGGCTTGAGGTTTTTGCGTTGATACAGTGCCGTAAACGATATGGAGTGCCAGACGGTGCTAAATTGCTATCAAAAAAAGAAGGCGCATATGAATGTTCGATACATCACAGGCGCCTTACTACTGCAAATAGGGAGGAAAGAGACCTCTACGCGAGGCCTCTTTCAGGAAGAATATTATTTATCCCAGAACACTTTCTGATCGAAAGCGCTGGTAATGTTTTGAGCTTTTACCTGGTCGCCGTTCGTACCCAGCTCGCTGTTCGGATACAGCAAACGGGATGGGAACTTCTTCTCGGTAGCTGCCAGCGACATTGGATTGTCGGCCGGAAGACCAAGCCTGCGATAATCATTCCAGGCTTCGATGCCGCTGATAGAGTTTAAAGCGGTCCATTTCTGGTTGATGATCGCTGCCAGTTTATCTGTTGAGGCGGTGAAGTTTACGTTATTGATCGCTTGTCCGTAGTAGGTTGCTGCGGCAGTAGCTGCGTTAGGAACACCCAGGAAGATGAATGATTCAGTGATCGCATCTTCGTACAACTCCTGTACATTACCGGCAATCCAGCCGCGTTGTACCGCTTCCGCCTGCAGGAAAAGGGCTTCGAAAGAAGACAGTAATACCACGCTTTGACTGGCGGCTTTCAATACACCAGCAGCGCTAAACTGCGAAGTACTGTCTGCGATGAACAGCTTTGACTGCGCATCACCTGTATTCTGACCCAGGATCACACCTTTATAGCCGCCATTTACTACATCATACATTCGCAGCAAACGTGGGTCGTTGGTGTTTTTATACCTGTTTACAATATACTGAGTCGGACGTAATGCCTGGTAGTCACTTTTTTCGTTGCCGGCAGCATCTTTGTAAAACGCGTCCCAAAAAGGATTTTGCTTGTTGGTAGCGGCGGTATAACCAGGATTGGCATAAGCACCATCATCTACCCCGAGGAAGCCGGTACCTTCTGCCACGATCTTGGCGATCTCCGTTTTAATGTATCCGTTTACACGCTCGGCACCCATTTCAGATTGACGCAGCAGCATACGAAGCTTCAACGTATTACCGAATTTGATCCAGTCAGTCATAGTACCCTGGAACACGATATCGTCCGCGCCGGGTGCAACAGATTCAGCAGGTGCATTCTTTATGAGGGTGATACCAGAATCGATCAGGTTTAAGGCACCTTCGTACACCGCTTGTGCATCGTCATAAACAGGTCTAACCACTTCGGTACCTTTTAACGCCTGGCTAAAAGGAACGTTGTTGTACAAGTCCACCAACGCCTGGAAGTGATAACCCTGCATGATTTTAGAGATGCCTTCGTAATAGTCCAGGCCCTTAGCCTTTGCATCCTTTTCAACGAATTTGTAATCGTTGAGAATGTTGTAAGAATCGCTCCAAACTGTTGTGTAGAAGGAAGAAGTAATGTTATACTGCTTTTCGTTCACAAACCAGAGGAAGTCCGTCGCAGGGCCCCAATGGCCAGCCCATATAGAACCCAGCTGGTTAAATGTTACGGCTGTAACCCTTGAGCTGGCAGCCAATGCGGTTGGCAATACCAGTTCCGCAGACGAAGTAGCAGGTTTGTTCGGGTTTTCATTGATGTCGAGGAACCCCTTTCCGCAGGAAGCGAAAAGCGAAGCGCCTATCACGACTATTGCTAAGTTTTTGATGCTTTTCATGTTTGTCGGTTTTAGAAGGTTACACTCAGGTTTGCGCCATAAAATTTAGTCGGAGGAGTCTGGAAGGCCGATACGCCGACAGCGTTACCTTCTGTAAAGTTGAACTCCGGATCGATATTCTCATTGTCTTTCGCCAACCAGGTAAACAGGTTACGACCTACCAATGACACCGTAGCGCGTTTTACGAAGTTTTGTTTAGACAGTACGCCTTTAGGCAGCTCGTAGCCTACAGACAGCTCTCTCAGTTTCAGGAACTTCGCATCAGACACGTAGTTCTCATTGATGTTACGGTAGCGGGAATACCAGTAATCAAAGCCACCATACTGGGTTTTAACAGTGGTATTAGGCACCAGTTTACCGGTCCCGTCGTCATATACAGAATTAGGAACAACGAATGGCTCACGATCGTATGCGGCGCTGTGTGCGGACAAACCGGTGAAGTCCATCATGTTCATCAGGCGGTTGTAGAACACGTTACCAGCCCTGTAATCGATGTTACCGCTGATCGTAAATTCTTTAAATCTGAAAGTCGTGTAAGCACCGATACGTGTGCGCGGGTTCGTCTGGCCCACATTTTTCAGCACAGGGTCCTGCAGCGGGTTACCCGTTGTTCTGCTTACGATGATGCGGCCCTGCTCGTCACGCCTGTTGGCAGTTACTTTCAGTGCAGGATACTGCTGATCACGCATCGCATATACGTATGCCGCGTTCTCATATCCACCTAAAGGAATTTCATTTAATCCCTGGTAGAGCGAAGTAACCTTGTTATCGAGGTACGTATAGTTAAATCCAATTTCCCAGCGGATATTGGGGGTATTGATCGGTGTGCCTTTGATATCCAGCTCGATACCTCTGTTCTGTAACGAACCGGCGTTGATCCATGCACTGCTGTAACCTGTTGACCAGGAAGTAGACATCGGCACGATCGTACCATCGGCTTTGCTATCGAAGTAAGTAGCCTCCACATTCAACCTGTCGCGGAAGAAACCGAGTTGGAGACCTGCTTCTATCGAATTTACAAATTCAGGCTCCAGGGCTTCCTGGGCAAAACGATCACCTACGCTAAACCCTGGCAGTGATCCAAAGGGGAAACCGCTTCCGAGGTCGAAAGTAGTTTTCAGCTGATACGGTGACAGTGACACGTTCGCTGTTTTGTTTGCGGAGAAGATCACTTTACCATAGCTCAGCGTGTTGTTACCTTTCAGTGCAGAGATACCCTCTGTGAACACGAAGGATGCGGATGCACCCGGGTAGAAGTAAGACCTGTTGGCTTTGCTCAGCAGGGAGATCCATTCGTTTCTGCCTGTGAGCGTTACGAACAGGAAGTTTTTATAACCGGCAGATAACTCCGCGTAGGCAGCGATCTGGCGGTGATTGGTGTTAGATTGATTCACGATTGCCTCACCCAGGCGGTTGGAAATGTTGTACAGTTCGGGACTTACGATGGCCGTACCTTCTGTATTCAGATCATTCGTGCGGTTATCGCGAATGTTGTTACCGAGCAACAGGCGGGTGTTGAAGTCTCCAAACGTTTTACTGAAGTTCAGGATCAGGTCGGAGTTGATCCTCCTGGTTTGTGTGGCACCATCCTTCACGTTACCAGACTCATTCGCCGGGCGCTCGTAAGCATCGGTGTAAGCCAGCTTACCTCTCCAGCTTTTAAAGTTGGAAGTTTCGTTGTACATACCTACGCGGTATAATACGTCGAACCAGGAAGTCGGTTTCAGGTTAAACTCCACGTTACCGGAGAACACGTCTGTACGTGTAATCTGGCGGTGATTGGCAATACCCCAGTAAGGGCTCATATAGTAAGCAGAAAAATAACCGTCGGGAGATGCGAACTTGTTATTCTTCCAGTCTTTCAGCTGTGTGATGGGGATGTTCTGCGGGATGTTCAGCAGGTTAACATATACGTCGGACAGCGTGTAATCCTGCTTAGCCGTGGTATAACCTACGTTAAAGGCAGTGGTCAGAATGCCGTATTTGCGAGTTGCATTGAAACGTGCGCCTGTTCTGCGGTATTCGTCGTCCGGAACAATGCCGGTTACCTTTACATCCTGCAGGGAAGCGAAGAAAGTACCCTTTTCGTCGCCGCCGGATACGCTCACATCGTTCTGGATAGTGAGGCCTTTGTCGAAGAAGTTACGCTTCTCATCTTTCAACGGTGAATACTTCAGTTGGTATTGAGATCCGTCAACCAGTTCAGGACCTACGTCTACGATAGAACCGTCGAACTTAGGGCCCCAGGAAGTGTTTTCGTAAGGCACATACGTTTCGAGGTCATAACCGCCACCGAACTCGTATTGCATGTCGGGCATATAAGCAACCGTTTCGAGGGAAGTGGTGTGGCTGAAGTTAACGTTCGTTTTGCCTTCTTTACCTCTTTTGGTGGTGATGATCAGTACACCGTTAACACCTTCGGAGCCGTACAATGCGGCGGCGTTGGCACCTTTCAGTACCGATACGTCTTCTACGTCGTTGGGGTTGAGTGCTGCCAGTACGCTTTGCGGTACGGGAACACCATCTACCACCACCATTGCCTGGTTGTTACCGGTGAGGGAGCGGTTACCGCGAAGAACCACACGTGTTTGCGGGTTCACACCGTTGTTGATCAGGTTAATCTGCAGACCAGATACTTTCGCCTGGAGGCCGGTAGTGATATTGGTTACTTTGGCGTTGTTAAGGTTGGTATTGTCCACCTTGGCCACGGAGTAACCCAATTGAGAAGATGACCGCTTTAAACCGAGTGCGGTTACTACAACTTCATCCAAAGTTTTGTTGGAGGAAACAAGAGCGATGCTTAAGCTGGATTCACTACCTACAGGAAATTCTTTGGTTTCGAAACCTACTGCACGTACAACGAGTACGGCACCATTGGCTACAGACAATTGGAAAGCACCGTTTTCATCAGCTGTGGTTCCACGGGTCGTACCTTTGATTTGTAAAGTTGCGAATGGGACGCCGGCGCCATCGTCCCCAGTAATTTTACCGGTTACCTGGCGTGATTGGGCATAAGCCAGGACTATACTCACCATGAGCATGGTGAAAAAGAGTAGAGTCTTTTTCATAGATGATTTAGATTTTGGTTGACGCTCACAATGTAGCTAAAATTTCAGTTCCGGAAAAAAATTTAGTTAAACTTGTGTTAACTAACCCTACTAATAAGGTATACTATAAAATCGCAGTGACGCAAACGATTATATTTTATTGATTTATGGGTTATATTTTGACATTATATCTTGCTAAAAAAAGTTTGTTGTAGCAAGGATTTTAGCCATACATGAGAGATTTCGACGATAGATTCGGTCATTTCGTTGGCTAAATAAGACAGTTTTCCGGAGCTGTTGATCGAGGCAAAATGCCATCATCGTTAGCCAGTGAATCGACTAAATGTCGAATAGACATCGGATTAAGATCGAATTAACACTGAATTACGATCGAATTACACTTCGGTTGGACGGGACAAAAGCACCAAAAGCTACGAAAAGCAACATTTTTTAGTGATTTGTGGAATTGGGGTGATTGAAGCATGGTAGGATATTAACCTGGTGGAAGGTGTTGACGGGGGCTAGAACTGGCTTGTGTGGGGAATCGTCGTTGTCGGTGGTGAGGACGCTTCTTGCAAAGCCTTTGGTAACGACATTAATAACTACTACGATTACACGACATCTATTATAATATCACACATGCAATCTCTCAGAACAAACATCTCACTTCAGTAAAGAGCATAGCATGCCCGGCCTCCTTAGAAGCAATCGTTTTTTTATGGTTGGACCAGTTCTGGAAATATGCAATACTCGTATAGTGGTAAGCAATCCTAACAGTCCTTCGCTACAGTTACACCTCAATACACGCGGGCCCACATATGTGAGCCCACTTTGATGATTAGTCAGGTGTCAATCAAAATCTAAATCATCAATATCTATAATTACTCCCTAACGGAGCGATTATCGTATAGAGGTTTTGCAAAGGTAGCTTTGTTTTCAACATTTCCTATATAAAAAACACTTTTACTTATCATGTAAACACCAGTACAGGTCAGTGTTACAACGGACATCCGAACTTAACATTTATTGCCCGCTCACGCACGAATATCATCATTAATGAGTACTTATCTTGTAGGTCTGTATTGAGGCAATCGATCTCACCCATAACAGCCAAACATCACCAATGTGCAATCACCTGCCACTGGAGCAACATTGGCTCCGCCGCCGCCTGTTCCCGGGTACGATGCACCCTGAACCAACAGGTAACCGACTTCGACAGCTTGTACTGCATATTAAGATACCATTGCCAGCCAATCCCCGAGAACCGCGACATCGCATAATCGTACAACATTCCATTCTCGGAGGCGTACAGTCCATTGCCTTCTCCAGACACATCAAAACGCGTGAGCCGGCCGCTTACCCGCAAGGGGGTGCCCGGTATACGTGTTTGCAACTCCTGGTAAAACAACCAACCTCGACCAACGGCGCTCTCCCGTTCCCGTTGGTTCATTTCTATTCGCGTGCGCAGCAATACATTACTCACGGTCTTAAGTTCGGTATGCCAGCGCAGGTTGCTCGTCCGCACCAGCCCCACGTAAGGAAGCCCAGCCCCCCCACTCTCATTCAGCATCTGCTCCTTCCAGGTATACCGCACGACGGTCTCCACCACCTTCGACGGCCGCCACGTAGCCATGACTAACGCATCCATACCGGAAGACGGCGCATTCACCCGAAACTTTAACCAGGGATGCCGGTAAATATCTGTATACGCCGCCAGCTCCCAGCCGGGGCGGGGGCGCAGCAGCAGACCAATGTACAGGCCCGTTTCGTTTACGGGCTTCGTGTTAGCTGCAAAGGCGTTAGGATACATGGATTGATACGCCCGATCGTACTGCCTGTATATCAAAGACGCATCGACCCCCGCACTCAAACTCGCCAGCAATCCCTGCAACATCGCCCAACGCCCCTTCCGGTCGCGCGCCAGCTCACCGAAAAAGTGAAGGTTGCGAACCCCTTTACTATAGTCGATGCTGGCATTAAGCGTTTCGCTGCCCGTCACGGCAAACTTCCCGTACAACGTCGTTTCAGGCAACAAGGGTGCAGACAACCGGTGACCTATTACGTTCAGGCCTACACGCCCTCCCTTAATAGAATACTGAATGCATCCCCCATAGCTCATTTGCCTCACCCGCCCTATCTTTGATACTTCATTACTATCCCGATGGTAGCCGGAAGATATTAATGAAGTAATACCCTGGCCATCGCCGCCTGCATCGAGTTTGCGCATGGAAGCAAAGCCCGTAACGCTCCAACGTTTATGCGTAAGCGTCGTACCCGCACCGCGAAAGAAATAATACTCGCCAGCCGAGGTATAAGGCCGCAGCACCTCCCCTTCCCGCTTCACCTGCATCACCGCCGCCCCCTTACCCAAGGCCATGGAATGCCACTGGATCAATCCCTGCCCGAGGTTCACCACGTAGTCGCCTAACGCTAACGCCTGCACCCGGCGCCACCGGGCGATATAAAGATGGGCACTATAGAAGTCGAATCCCTTCCGCTGCGCACCCTTTAGAAATTGCTCCCCGGCATCCTTTTCGGCAGTAACGCCCGAGCTGGCGTAGCCTGGAAAACTGTACCGGTAACGAAACATAAGCTTATCCGGACTACCCAGGTAATCATCGGTCGTATGTAAGCGATGTGTGTGACGGAGCAATACCGTGTGCTGTCCGCGGCGATGATAATCAACCAGCAACGGCGCTCCTTCAACACCATCACTGACTTTTACGAACGGCAAGAGTCGCCGTACCGTTGCCAGGTCCCAGCCAGGAACTGCCTGCAATTCATAGATGCTCAGCAACGGCCCGTATAGCGACCGATATCGCATAAACGCCGTTACCTCCAGCGGTGTTAACAGGCCAAGGGCTTGTAAACTCAATTCATCTACCTTGTTCAGGTTAAGCTGATGCCTGGTGTACGCGTGCAATTGCTGCCACTGGGCATCATCTTCCGTTTGCTCATCGGCAGCCTCCTGTTGCTCCAGGCTCACCGCTACCTCCTGCTGCAATTCTTCCTGCGCATGTAACAGCACAGGCGCGAATAACAGCAAGCCTGCGACTAATACGCGCGCTGCTGCCATACGATCATCATGTTTGGAGTGATGCCAAGTTGAGGATGATAACTGCCTGTAAGCCCCGCCCTGATGCGCCCTTTCACACAATTGAACCCGGCGTAGTGCAACTGCGGTCGCGTAGCAACGCCTAACATACACCCGAAATACTTCACGGGCCGGTATTCCAGCACACCAACGGCTACAGGTGCTGCAGTCCCCTCCTTTCTTAATTCCATGCTAAGAGAACAGTGGACAGATGCGTCATAAGTAATACCTGCCGTACCAACCACCGGCATCCAATTACCTGCAGGATAAAACACGTGAAAACCAGCCCGCACATGTTCGGCCAAACGACATAACAAGCCTCCATTCACGGCCATCGCACCCTGCCGCTCATATCCCTGCGCACGCCTGGAAGCATAACTGAATCCCAGCCCCACATTGACCTGATCTCCCAGCGGCCGCCCATATGCCAATTTATAATATTGCTCCGCGTACAGGCGTCCGCCGGAACCGGCGATCACGCCTCCAAAAGCCCCGCCCATCGTGGGCACAACGGCTGCTACCGACCAGGCACTCAGTTCCTTCATCATAAATTGTCGCCATGATTGAACGCCCAGCAAGGGTTGTTTTACCTGTGATAACACGGCGGGCCGCGCCACGATACTAAAGGGCCAGGCAGCAGATTTCCCATAAGCTGGCATAACAGAATGGCCCGCAAAAAATTGCGCGACAAGCGATCGCCCGCATGCGAGGCATACGAACAACAATAAGATCTTCTTCATCAGAAAATAAAGCGGTAAGATTTATGCAGTGGCTGGCTGCGGGTTAAAAACGATGCGTGGGAATGGGAAACAAACGCACTTATAAAATGTCTTCGCGGCTAAACTGGAGAGGTGTTGATTAGGTTAACAACAAGGTAGGAATAAATCAATTAACAAAAAAAACTAAAAAAGACCGAACAGCTCAGAGTCAATACGGGAGATGATTTCGCCCAGGTGCTCTTCGTTCTCCGGAAATTTATTCTTATCAACATCAATAATCAATAACGGACCTTCTTTATACTTTTCGATCCAGCCGTTATAATATTCGTTGAGCCGTTTCAGGTAGTCGAGACGAATGTTTTCTTCGTACTCGCGGCCACGCTTTTGAATTTGCGCTACGAGCGTCGGTACAGAAGCCTGGAGGTAAATCAGCAAATCCGGCGGCTTTACCATGCCTTTCAGCGTTTCGAAAAAATTGAAGTAGTTGTCGAAGTCCCGCTTCGTCATCAACCCCATTTCATAAAGGTTAGGCGCAAAGATGTGCGCATCTTCATAAATCGTGCGGTCCTGTATTACCACATCTTTACCCTGCTGAATACCCACCAGCTGTTTAATACGGCTGTGCAGGAAATAGATCTGCAGGTTAAAAGACCAGCGAGGCATGTCTTCATAAAAATCGTTGAGGTACGGGTTATGTTCCACGTCCTCAAATTGAGCGGTCCACCGATAATGCTTCGCCAGCATTTCTGTGAGTGTAGTTTTACCGGCGCCTATATTACCGGCAATGGCGATGTGCCTGATCTTATTCTTTGCCATGCAGCTGGGGGGATATAATGATTACTGGTTCTCCTGATTAATAATAGTGAATGCCGATCAGCTTACGCGCTTCCCGGATGGTTTTGTTCGCGCTCTCACGGGCTTTTTCAGCACCTTCCTTCAGCACCTTCTGCAGGTAAGCACTATCCTCCTGGATCGACTTCGCTTTTTCACGAATGGGTGCGATGAAATTCACCATGTCTTCGCCCATTTGTTTTTTCATATCACCATAACGTATAGAAGCCCCATTATATGCGCCTTCAAAGAATTTTACCGTATCAGGTGCAGAAACAAGTTTCATGAGCAGGAACAGGTTCTCGATGTAATCCGGCATAGGGGTGCCCGGCTCTGTTGGACCACTGTCGGTCTTAGCCTTCATCACCTTTTTACGGATCTGGTCATCGGAATCGGCCAGGTAGAGGGTCGACATTTCGTTTTCACTCTTACTCATTTTACCGCTGCCATCCAGGCTTGGTATCTTCACCAGGTTATCACCATAGTTGAAGGCTACCGGCTCGGGAAACAGTTCGCCATAACGGCTGTTGAAACGCTGTGCATAGTGGCGGCACATTTCCAGGTGTTGCTCCTGGTCTTTGCCCACAGGCACTTTCACTGCGCGGTGGATCAGGATATCGGCCGACATTAATACCGGGTAAGTCAGCAAACCAGCGTTTACGTTGTTCGGGTTCAGGCGCACCTTGTCTTTAAAAGTAGGCACCTTCTCCAGCTCACCCATATAGGCCAGCATGTTCAGCAACAGGTACAGCTCAGCGATTTCCGGGAGGTCACTCTGCGCATACAACACACACTTTTCCGGATCCAGGCCGGAAGCAATGTTCTCCGCCAGCACCCGGTACACGTTACCCCTCAGGTCTTTCGGATCGGGGTGCGTGGTCAGCGAATGCCAGTCTGCCACAAAGAAGTAGCAGTTAAAGTCCTCCTGCATACGCAGGAAGTTGCGGATTGCGCCAAAATAATTACCGAGGTGCAGGTAGCCGGTAGAACGGATGCCACTAACTACAATTTCTTTTCCTGTTGCCATATTGGGCCGCAAAATAGTAAAAAAGTACGAAGGCTTGGTTTTTGAACTTTCTTATGTAATTAACATTTTCCTGCATCTTTTCATAACAGGAACCTCACCGTTTATCCCTATTTTTGAGGAATAGGCATAATTGTCAATAATATTTAAATCTTTTTCTATTTATTTGATTTATGGAAGTGAATGATACATTGATTGCCCAATTGTCGAACCTTGCCAGGCTTGAGTTTTCGGAAGATGAGCGCGCGGGCATCCGCGAAGACCTGCAACGCATGATAACTTTTGTAGAGAAACTTGGCGAGCTGGACACCTCCAATGTAGCACCCTTGCTGCACATGACTTCCGACGTAAACGTGCTTCGTGAAGATGAAGTAAAACCCGTAATAACCCGCGAAGAAGGCCTTCAAAACGCCCCTTCGGCTAACGATCAATATTTTAAAGTACCCAAAGTAATTAAGAAGTAACTATGTCACAGGAAGTTATACACCTTGAAGCCATCAGGAAAAGCTACTTTATCGGCAAAAATGAATTGCCTGTACTGAAAGGCGTAACCCTGGACATTCTGAAAAATGAGTACGTAGCGCTGATGGGCCCTTCCGGCTCGGGCAAATCCACGCTGATGAACATTCTAGGCTGTCTGGACACTCCTACGGGCGGTAAATACGTACTCAGCGGCCATGACGTTAGCACTATGGAAGACGATGCCCTTGCCCGCGTACGTAACAAGGAAATCGGGTTCGTGTTCCAGCAGTTTAACCTCATGCCCCGCCTTTCTGCCCTCGAAAACGTAGCCGTACCGCTGATTTATGCCGGCATCAGCAAACGCGACCGCGATGAAAAAGCCATGATGATGCTGGAAAAGGTAGGTCTCGGTCAACGTTATAAACACAAACCGAACGAACTCTCCGGTGGTCAGTGCCAGCGCGTTGCCATTGCACGCGCCCTGGTAAACGATCCCTCTCTCATACTGGCGGATGAGCCTACCGGTAACCTGGATACCAAGACCTCCGTGGAGATCATGGAAATCTTTGGCCGCATCCACGCTGGTGGCAACACCGTTGTACTGGTAACCCACGAGGAAGACATTGCCGAACACGCCCTGCGCGTAGTACGCCTGCGTGACGGACTGATAGAGTCCGACAAGCTGAACAACCACGCTTTGGCAGGTGTTGTAAACTGATAACAGATCTTATATCAATATAAAGGGGAGCAGCGATGTTCCCTTTCTTATTTTTAGTAGGTTTGCCGGAAACGCGATTTACTATGGCCATGAAGATCTACACCAAAACAGGTGATAAAGGAAAAACGTCGCTCATCGGCGGCACCAAAGTATCCAAAAGCCACATCCGTATAGAAACTTACGGCACGGTGGATGAACTGAACTCCTACATCGGCCTGGTGAATGATCACACCACGAACCCGGACACTAAAGTCCTGCTCAAGGAAATACAGGACCGGCTGTTCACCGTGGGCGCCTCGCTGGCCTGTGACCCGGACAAGGACACGAAAATGAGCATTCCGGACCTGCACGAAACAGACATTCAACTGCTGGAAGATACGATCGATAAGATGGACAGTCAGCTTGAACCGATGAAACACTTCATCCTCCCGGGCGGTCACGTCGCCATCTCCACCTCGCACATAGCACGCTGTGTCTGCAGGCGTGCCGAAAGATTGTGCGTCGCCATGCAGGAGCAGGAAATGTTCGTAGAGCCACTCGTGCTAAAATACCTGAACCGCCTCAGCGATTACCTGTTCGTACTCTGCCGCTTTATGGCGCATGAACTGGGCGTGGCCGAAATTCCGTGGAAGCCACGGGTATAGCGGCTGCTGTTATCTTTCGACGAAATGCCGTACGTTTGCACAAATTTTATTGAACAGATGAACCTGATAGAAGAATTACGCTGGCGGGGCATGTTGCAGGACATAATGCCTGGAACGGAGGAGCAACTTAATAAAGAGATGACCTCTGCCTATATCGGCTTTGATCCTACAGCTGATTCACTGCACGTGGGCAGCCTTGTTCCCATTTTATTGCTGGTACACCTGCAGAAAGCCGGCCACAAGCCGTTTGCGCTCGTTGGTGGCGCCACCGGTATGATCGGCGACCCGTCTTTTAAAGCAGAAGAGCGTAAAATGCTCGACGAAGCAACGCTTCAGGCGAACGTGCGCGGCATCAAGGCCCAGCTCGAACGTTTCCTCGACTTCGATCCTGCTAAACCTAATGCAGCCGAAATGCTGAATAACTTTGACTGGTTCAGGGATTTCAGCTTCCTCGATTTCATCCGCGACGTGGGTAAACACATCACCGTTAACTATATGATGTCGAAGGACTCCGTGAAGAAACGCCTCGAAGGCGACAACGGTATGTCCTTTACAGAGTTCACCTACCAGCTCATCCAGGGATACGATTTCTACTGGTTGAACCAAAATAAAAACATCAAACTGCAGATGGGCGGCTCCGACCAATGGGGCAACATCGTTACCGGTACGGAAATCATCCGTCGTAAAGGCGGCGGTGAAGCATTTGCGTTTACTTGTCCGCTCGTTAAAAAGGCGGATGGTACCAAGTTCGGTAAGTCCGAAAAAGGTAACATCTGGCTCGATTCCAGCAAAACGTCACCTTTCGAGTTCTACCAGTTCTGGAAAAATGCGAACGATGATGATGCGGTTTCTTACATTAAGACCTTCACTTTCCTGACGCAGGAAGAGATTAACGCGCTGATCGCCGAACATGATATCGACCGTGCAAAACGCATATTGCAAACTCGTCTGGCTAAAGAGATCACCACTTTTATCCACGGCGAAGAAGCCTGCGCGCAGGCAGAACTGACTACACAAACGCTTTTTGGCAAAGGCCCTTCTGCCGAAGCTTTAAAAGAGATGACTGAAGAGCAACTGCTGCAGCAAATGAACGGCGTACCTCAATTAGACGTGAGTCTGGCGGACATTGAAGCAGGTAAAGATATTGTGACTTTCCTGGCAGATGCAAAAGTATTTCCCAGCAAAGGTGAAGCCCGTAAAATGATACAGGGCGGCGGTGTGAGCATGAACAACGTGAAAGTGACAGCCGTTGACCAGGCCATTACCACTGAAGTGCTGATCCATAATAAGTATATCCTTTTCCAGAAAGGAAAGAAAAATAACATATTGGTAAAAGTGGTGTAAACCAACATCCAGCTTAACTTTTAGAGCCAAAGCACCTTCCGCCGGAGGGTGCTTTTCTTTTGCAGCCGCTATTATTTGTAAATTACCCCTTCAAACCGCATGCTATGATATCCAGAAGGACCTTCCTCGGTAACTCACTGAAAAGCATTGCCCTTATAGGCATTGGCAACACCCTGCAATCTTTTTCGGCGGATGATTTTATATTACCCGCCCCGGAAGATGTGCTGTTGCGCTTTGCGTTGGTAAGCGATGGCCACTACGGACAAAAGGACACGCCTTACGGGGATACGCACCGGCAAATGGCAGACTGGCTGAATACGCTGCACACCTCCCGCAAATTGGATTTCGCAGTGGTGAACGGCGACTTATTCCACGACAATCCAGCGTTTCTGCCTGAAGTAAAAACTGCCTGGGACCGCCTCAACATGAAATATTATGTTACGCATGGCAACCACGATCAAACGCCTGAAACCAACTGGGAACAAACGTTCGGCTATGGCTGGCATCACGACTTTGCCGTAAATGACAATGCCTTCCTGATCCTCAATACCGCCGACATCGCAGGCAAATACATCTGCCCCGATCTCGACTGGACCGCCCGTAAACTGGAACAATACAAGAAACACAAACACCTCTTCGTGTTCATGCACATCACGCCATTTAAGTGGACTGATAATGGCATCGACTGCCCGGAGCTACAGGCCATGTTCAGCAAACAGGCCAACCTGCGCGCCGTATTTCATGGTCACGACCACGACCAGGATAGCGTAAAACAACATGGAAACAAACACTACTTCTTCGACGGCCACCTCGGCGGCAACTGGGGCAAACCCTATCACGGGTACCGCACGGTGGAAGTGCTGAAGAACGGTACTGTGCTCACCTGGCAGGTGAACCCGAATGAAAAAACACCTGTAAATAATACGCGGATTAAAAAGTAAGGGCATCAAAAAAGGCCACTCGGGCTGAGTGGCCTTTTTGCAAACACGGAGACTGCCCACGAAGTTTGCTTCATTTCATTCGCAAGGACGGTGATAGAAACGAACGTCCTGCACTCGTGGCTATTGCGAGCCTGGCGAAACAAACCTCTGCGCTGGTCTCCTGATTCTATTGAAGATTATACTTATGTTTATAACGATCATACAACTGCTTATGCTTGTTATCCAAACTGATCTCACGTCCCTGGATGAACGCCTGCGTTACATGATTCGTTTTCATATCAAGGATGTCGCCCTTGCTTACCACGATATTCGCGTCCTTACCCACTTCCAGCGAGCCGGTTTTATCGGCAATACCAAGGATCTTCGCCGCATTGAACGTCACCGCGCTTAAGGCTTCTTCTTTCGTAAGACCATATGCACTGGCCGTACCAGCCAGGAAGCTGAGGTTACGTTGCTGCCAGAAGCCTTCATTACTGATGCAGAACAGCACGCCCGCCTTTTGCAACTGCGCAGCAGTCTTATAAGGCTGATCCACATCGTCGTCCTGCGTTACAGGTAATGCGTGCGGTTGGCCTAAAACTACGGGCACGTTGTTCTGCTTCAGCAGATCGGTTACCAGCCAGGAGTCAGCACCACCAACAATAACAATGTCGAAGCCGAACTCTTTCGCCATATCCATCGCCACCAATATCTCCTTCACCAGGTCGCAGTGAATGAACAGTTTTTGTTGTTTGCTGAACAAACCTTTTACTGACTCGTACTTAAGATTGGTTTCCGCATGTTTATCTACCGCCAGGTAAGCTTTCGCTTCGCGGAAGAAGGCTTTCACCGTTTCGATGCGGTCGAGGGCTGCCTTTACAGGATCAGCACCACCTACAGGCAAACCGCCCGGACCGAAAGCGCTGCTGCGGCCCATGAGGCGTGGCATATAAAAATGCAGGCCATTGTCAGTCTTGTAAGCGGCATCTTCCCAGTTCCAGGCGTCGAGCTGCACCACCGACGAGCTGCCGGTAATAAGTCCGCCCTGCGGCACCGTTTGCGCCAGCAGAATGCCATTGGAGCGAAGCGTATTGATCACTTTGGAGTCGGTGTTGTAAGATATCAGCGAACGGATCGAAGGATTGATCACGCCTACCTCGTCGTAGTCGTTGGTAGAACGAACTGCTTCCACCTCGGTAAGTCCCAGGTTACTGTCTGGCACGATCACGCCGGGAAAAATGTGCTGACCTTTAACGTCGAACACCTTTACATCTCCTTGCGGGATAGGCACATTCGCGCCCACGGCAATGATTTTCCCGTTTTCAAAAGCGATGGTGCCATCCTGTACTACCTGGCCGTTGCCCACGTGAATGGTGGCATGCGTAAGGTAGATGCGGCCTTTCTGGGCCGGGGCTGGGTATACCGTTTCCTGCGCTTTCAGTTGGCCGGCAGCAAGGGTAAGCCCCATGATATATATAAATACTTTTTTCATTGGTCTTGTTTTTTGCGTTTACAATTCGGCGTGACTATCGCTCAGGATGTGGTGTACGTGGCCGGCCTGGAGGTCTTCGCAATGATAGATCTCTTCGCGGGTAGGCACCGGGCGCGTAGTGGGCGCACCTTTCTTTTTATCGCCGAGCATTTTACCGATCAGGCGGGCGCGCTCTTCCGCAATACGTTTGCGGAGTTCCAGGTCTTGCTCGCGATCGAAGTATACAATACCGTCCACAATGGTTTTCTCTGCCTTCGCGTACACGCTCAGCGGATGCTCATTCCAAAGTACAAGGTCTGCATCTTTACCTGCTTTAATGCTACCAGTTTTGTCGGCCACATGCAGCAGTTTAGCCGGATTGAGCGTTACCATTTTCAGCGCGTCCTGCTCGTCCATATCGCCGTAAGTAATACTTTTTGCAGCTTCGTGGTTCAGGCGGCGGGCCATTTCGGCATCGTCGGAGTTGATGGCAGTAAGTACGCCTACACGCTGCATGATGTTCGCATTGTAAGGGATCGCATCCTGCACTTCCATTTTATACGCCCACCAATCGGCGAACGTAGAACCACCGGCACCATGCTCCTTCATTTTGTCGGCTACCTTATAACCTTCGAGAATGTGGGTAAAAGTATTCACTTTAAAACCGAAGCGGTCCGCTGTTTTGAGCAGCATGTTTATTTCACTCTGTACGTAAGAGTGACAGGTGATGAAACGTTTTTTATTGAGGATTTCCACCAGCGCATCCAGCTCCAGGTCGCGACGTTTGCCTGCGCCCTCTTTCTCATAATCTTTCGCACGGGTAAACGCATCTGCCAATACCTGCTCCACGCCCATACGGGTTTGCGGGAAACGGGTACGTTGGTTCTCGCCCCAGTTGGCTTGCTTTACGTTCTCACCTAAAGCAAATTTGATGAACTGATCCGATCCTGCGAATTTGAGGTCTTCTGCATTGGCACCCCAGCGCAGTTTGATCAGCTGTGACTGTCCGCCGATGGTATTGGCAGAACCGTGCAACAGGTGGGACGATGTTACGCCACCGCTCAGCTGCCTGTAAATATTCACATCATCCGGGTTCACCACATCGGCTATACGTACTTCCGCCGTAACAGATTGCGTGCCCTCATTCACCCCGCGGGAAATCGCGATATGCGAGTGTTCGTCGATGATGCCGGCAGTCAGGTGTTTGCCCGTACCGTCGATCACCCTCGCGCCTGCGGCGCTCAGGCCTTTACCCACTTGTGCAATCTTACCGCCGCGTACCAGCACGTCCGCATTTTCCAGTTTACCCTCTTTCTCGTTCGTCCAAACAGTGGCGTTTTTGATCAGGATCACTTCCTGCTTAGGTGCGGTTTCCCAACCATACCCCACAAACGGGTAATATACATTACCCAGTTGCGGCGCATCTTTCTTCTTCACCGAATCGCTTTTCACCTCGAATGGTTTGGAAAGAGCGGCCGTCCAGGTGATAGCGTTGCTGTTCGTATCCAGACCGGTACCGCTCCAGCCAGACTGACCGACGATACCACTCAGGCGCAGTTGCTGTGAGTCGCCTTTCTTCAGCGGCAACGTCAGTTTTACCAGCTGACCGGTTACACTAATTTTTCCGCTGAGCGTATCTTTCTGTAATACAGACACCGCAGGAGCAGTAGCTGTTCCTTTGATGTCGATGTTCAGGCGCTGACCATTGGTGAGCGTGAGGGCGTAAGTACCGCGGATGTCGGCCCAGCCTTCCGCTTTCACTTCATATTTAGCGCCTTGTACCCAGTTCTGATAAATCACCGTATTCTCTGCGAAGATCGGACCCGAGGTTACCAGGAAGTTCGCGAGCTTGCCAGCTTCTAAGCTGCCCACTTTATCACCGATCTTCAACAGGGAAGCAGGTGTTTGCGTGAGTGCTTCCAGGGCGCGCTTTTCGGACAGGCCATACTCTATCGCCTTACGAACGCTGCTGAGGAACGTTTTCACATCCCGCAGGTCAGCTGCCGTTAACGCAAAAGTGATATTGGCTTTTTCGAATGCCGCCGGTTCGGTCGGCGCCAGCTCCCAATGTTTCATATCCGCCAATGCTACAAAACGCGCGTCGTTCGGATCTTCCATGTCCATAGCAGCCGGGTAGTTCAGCGACAGGATGAAGGCAGCTTTGGTGGCAGCGATTTCTTTCATACGCTGGTATTCGTTGTTGCCGGATTTAATGATGTACTGCACCCCAAATTCATCGCCTATCTTGTCGGCGCGCAACACGTTCCATTTATCGTTGGCTTCAAATATCTGCGGATACTGCTGGTTGTCGTTCCAGGCTTTCAGGCTCAGGTTAAGGCCTTCTTTCGCAGGGGCTGATTTATACCATTGTCCGTCCAGGTAAGACTGGCGCAGCAATGATATGACGCCCATCAGGGAAGATGGATAATCCTGTGTAGAGGAGCCTTTATCAAAAGAAAAGTGGTTAGAAGCTTTTTCGCGGATGATCACTTTGTTTTCGCGATCGTTTGCCAGTGTTGCTATTACGCCTGTTCCGCGGGCAATGCCGTCGGCCTGGTGACTCAACACCGTACCGAAGCCTTGTTCACGCAGGCCTTTCGCCTTTTCTTCGTTCACCGTAAATAAGGCAACCGCGTCTACTTCACTTTTGATCGCCTGGTTCCAGCCGAAAGCACCTTTCGTGTTGGTTACGAACTGCGGTCCGCCATCACGGCCACGGAAACCACCTGTGCGGGCGGGCGTGCTCAAACCGTAATCGCTGTACATATCGATAAAAGACGGGTAGATGAATTTACCTTTACAGTCGATTACCACTGCATCTTTCGGGATGGCAGCGCCGGCGCCGGCAGCTACGATCTTGCCATCACGGATCACGAGGGTGGCGTTTTTCAGGGTCGTTTGTGCGTCTTTAACCAGGGTCGCTTGCGTAAACGCGTAACAGCCTTCGCGTGGTTCCGATATCCCGTTAATAGGATACGTTACCTGCGCCCGGGCAGACACAGCCGCTAACAGGCCGCATAGCCCCAGGGCCAGCCTGGCAAGAGAACGCTGCCCACCTGTCACTGTCAGGCGGCTCTTCTCATAAAATAAAGGTCCAGATTTCATGCAGTTATGATTGTTTATTTAGATTTTGATGGATAAGTCGGCGGCAAACAGGATAAAGTCTTAAATTTAGTAAAACATTAAGCGTATCACACAACGTTTAAGTATAAATTTTACGAATGGTATTAAAGTTGGACCTAATCCTGGTTTTATGAAAAGAACAAGCTATCCCGGACTCCTTGCCACTTTGTTGTTACTGTTATCCTTTGCTGCCACCCATGCACAGGACACCGCCCGATCCGATGGCCGCTGGAATGCCAGTGCCAAGGCCGACAAGCTGAGTGATAAGATCGACAAGGAATTGAATCTTACTAAAGAACAAGCCGCGCAAATTCACACGATCAATACAGACATCAGTCACCGCCGCGATGCGATCAAACGCGATACCACCATCGCAAAAAAACAGCAGTTGCTGCAGGTAAGAGCGCTGGATGCCGAGCGCAGCCAACGTTTCAAGACCGTGCTTACCCCCGTCCAGTATAAAAAGTGGAACGATTGGGAGATGAAGAAGAAAGAGCGGCTGGAAGCTAAAATGGACAAAAAGCAGGATAAAAAGCTGGCCAAACAGCATTAAATAGATGAACGCCGCCTTAACGGGCGGCGTTTTCGTTCCCAGGTAAAAATCAATGATAAAGGGCTAACAGCCGCTGAAAGATAGTTGTATCTTGTCGGCCAGGGTAACCATTCCCGCTATTGTGTAATCTATTTCCTTATTCATTTCCCAAGAAAAAATGGAAACTAAAACCAATTATTCCAGGAGGTCCTTCCTGAGAAACTCGCTGGGAACAGTCGCGGCATTCACCATTGTGCCCAGGCATGTGTTAGGACGCGGCTTTATTGCACCCAGCGACCAGCTAACAAAAGGCATCATCGGCACCGGCTCGATGGGCCGCGGTCACATTAAGTATGCAGGCACCCGCGTGGTGGCGCTCTGCGACGTAGACAAAGGGCACCTGAAAACCGCGGTAGGCATGGTGGAGAAAGGCGTTAAAACCTTTTCCGACTATCGCGAACTGATCCAGCTGCCGGAAGTCGACATCGTACACATCGCCACACCACCGCACTGGCACGGCATTATGGCTGCGGATGCGGCACGGGCAGGCAAAGACATCTGGTGCGAAAAACCGATGACCCGCACGATCGGCGAAGGCAAACGTGTGATGGAAGCAGTGCAGCAACACGGCCGCATCTTCCGCCTCAACACCTGGTTCCGCTTCGAAGACCGTTTTTACGGGATGGGCACCACGGTAAAGCCTATCCGCAAACTGGTAGAAAGCGGCCTGTTAGGCTGGCCCCTGAAAGTAACGGTAGGCAAACACACCGGCTTCGACTGGAAATTTTACTGGGTAGGTAAAACCAATCTGCCGACACAAAGTGTGCCCGCCGACCTGGATTACGAAATGTGGTTAGGCCCTGCTCCTTTCCGCCCTTACACCTCTCACCGCGTGCACCAAACCTTCCGCGGCTATTGGGATTACGATGGCGGCGGCCTGGGCGATATGGGACAACACTACCTCGATCCCGTGCAGTACATTTTAGGCAAGGATAACGAAAGTCCTGTTTCCGTAGAAGTAGATGCGCCGCAGCAACACACCGACGCTGTAGGCACCTGGCGGAGAATAACGTACACATATGCAGACGGCTGCCAGATCATTCTCGACGGCGAGGGTAAAGACGAAAAAGCCGCTTACATTGCAGGTCCGAATGGCAACCTGTATCCCGGCTTTAAATCCAACATTCCAGACCTGGAAAAGAAGCTGTCCGCCTTTCCTGATCCCCAGCCGCAATTGACAGACTTCGTAGCCGCCGTAAAAGATCGCCGCAAGTTTGCGTTGAATGAAGAAAACGGGCATCGTTCGGCCACGATCGTGAACATGGGTAAGATCGCCCTGCAGCTTAACCGTTCCCTCAAATTCGATCCTGTTAAGCAGGAGTTTATCAACGACGAAGGCGCCAATCGCCTGATCGACCAGCCTATGCGCGGTCCATGGAGTATTTAACAAACAGCATCTACGTACATAGCACTCATCTACATGAAGAAGATATTTAACTATATCATTGCCGCCTGTCTCATCACCAGTAGCCTGCACGCCCAGGCACCGGCCGACCAGCGCGCGCTTACCACGCGTATTGCGGACCTGTTGCAGCAAATGCCTGCAACCGGCAGCAATAAGCAAAACAGCTACATGAAAGAAGTAAGTTCGCTTGGCGAGCAGGGACTTACAGACATGATCACCATGCTCGCACCTGAAGGCAAAGGCGATAATACCACGCTGCAATACGCTATTGGCGGTTATGCCGCTTATGTAATGCAACCCGGCCAGGAGCAGGCGCGCAACACCGCTTGTCGCGCGTTCGCCGCCGCCCTGCCCAAACTGGCAAAAGACGAACTCCGTGATTTCCTGATCGGCCAGTTCCAGTTGATCGCCAACAACGAATCGGTGCCCGCCCTTCAACCTTACCTGAATAACGAACGCCTCTGCGATCCCGCGGCGAGGGCGCTAGCGGTGATCAACACCCCGGATGCACAAAAGAGCCTGCTGAATGCACTGGCATCCGCATCTGGCAAGAGAAAAATTTATCTCATCTCGGCACTTGGCGACACCCGCAGCAAAGCGGCTGTAAATGCAATTACCGCGCATGCTACTTCGGAAGATGCGGCACTTCGTAAGATCAGCCTCTATGCATTGGCCAGGATCGGCGATCGCCAGTCGGCAAAGTTGTTGGAAGAACAGGCGGCGAAAAGCGGTTACACTTTTGACGTGACGAATGCTACCTCATCTTATCTGTTGTACCTGCAGCAGTCGGGGCATACGGAGCTGGCTACCGCTTTATCAAAAAAGCAATTACCGGTACATACCCGCACCGTGGTGCTGAAACTATTATCAGACCTTCAGGCCGATAAGCGAATTGCTTTACTCACCGCTGCGATGACCGATAAGGATGCGGAATACCGTACCGCTGCGCTGAAGTACGCCGCATTACAACCATCAGATGAAGCCGTTGCCGCATGGACTAAAACCTATGCGAAGGCAAACGCCGCCAGTAAAGCAGGCATCCTGTCCTTACTCGGCGCATCCGGCAGCAAGCAGGCATTGCCGGTAATACAGGCCGCGTTGAAAGACGAAAAAGTAAAACTCGCTGCGATACAGGCGGCTGGGCGTACAGGCGACGCCTCCCTCGTACCGGCATTATTAAATACATTGAAGGCGAGCGACTCCGCCACCGTGCAAGCGGTGAAACAAGCGTTGTTAACGATTAAAAGTGAGCAACTCACCAGCCAGGTAGCGGCATATCTTCCTAACGCAAATCCCCTTGCACAACAGGCGTTACTGGACGTACTGGCTGCCCGTAAGGCAAATGGCCAGTCCGCCGCAGTATGGGCTGCCCTGAAAAGCAACAACGAAGCCGTGAGTAAAGCCGCCTACCAGGCATTACCTGCCGTAGCCGATGCGAGCCAGCTGCAACAATTATTTGACCTGCTGCCGACGACTAAAACCGCTGCGCAAACAAGTCAGACCCAGGCGGCCATCGTAGTCGCACTGGCAGGAACGTCGGAAGCAGATGCAGTGGCACGCGTAGCCGCCGAAATGAAGAAGGCACCTGAACGTTACCTGAACATGCTGGCCGGTATTGGCGGCAAACAGGCGATGGACATGGTGCTGAATGCGTATCGCGACGGTAACGAAGCTACCAGACAGGCGGCGCTTAAATCTTTACTTTCCTGGAAAGACGCCTCCGCCGCTCGTCCGTTGCTGGCGACGGCAAAACAACATCCGGCGGCTTTACAAGGCGTTATCGACCTGGTAAGCCGCTCCGGCTGGACGCCCGACCAGAAATTTCTCGTGCTGCGTGAAGCCATGGAAGTTGCAGGCACATCTGCCCAAAAAGCAAAACTGCTGAAGGAAATTGAGAAGTGTAAAACCTTCCCGGCATTGATGTTTGCAGCAAAATACATCGGCGATGCCACCGTACAGCAGGAAGCAGCAAGTGCGTTTGCTGTGATCGCGCTCTCTAATAAAACATTTAACGGACCAGCCGTACGTGCATTGCTGGAAAAATCGATTGGTCTTATTAAAGGGGCGGACAGCGATTATCAGAAGGAAGCCATTCGCAAACACATTGCAGACATGCCTGCCGGGGAAGGCCTCTCGCCTATCTTCAACGGCAACGACCTCAGCGGATGGAAAGGCCTTGTAGGCAATCCGATTTCCCGGGCGAAGATGAATGATAAACAGCTGGCAGCCGCGCAAAAGAAAGCAGATAGCGCAATGCTTGCCGGTTGGAGTGTGAAGGATGGCTTACTGGTATTTAATGGCCATGGCGACAACCTATGCACCGTTAAGAAGTACGGCGATTTTGAAATGTATGTCGACTGGAAAATCACCGCTGAAGGGGATGCAGGCATCTATTTACGCGGCACACCGCAAGTGCAGATATGGGATACTTCCCGCAGAAGCGTAGGTGCGCAGGTAGGCTCCGGCGGCTTGTACAACAACCAGAAGAATCCGTCCAAACCGTTGGCCGTAGCCGATAACGCAGTTGGTGAATGGAACAACTTCCATATCATCATGAAAGGCGATCGCGTTACCGTATACCTTAACGGCGTGCTGGTAACAGATAACGTGATGCTCGAAAACTACTGGGACCGCAACCTGCCCATCTTCGTTGAAGAACAGCTGGAATTACAGGCACATGGCACCTACGTTGCCTACCGCGACATTTACGTTCGCGAGATCCCCCGCACGCAGGCATTTGCGCTGAGCGAGCAGGAAAAGAAAGAAGGCTACCGCGTACTGTTCGACGGAACGAATATGCATCAATGGACAGGCAACACCACCGACTATGTAATGGAGAATGGTGAAATGGTGATTTACCCCGCTAACGGCGGAAAAGGTAATCTCTATACTAAAGATCAATTCTCCGATTTCGTATATCGTTTCGAGTTCCAGTTAACACCTGGCGCTAATAACGGACTGGGTATCCGCACGCCGATGGAAGGTGATGCTGCCTACCAGGGCATGGAACTCCAGATCCTCGACAACGAGGCCGACATCTACAAAAACCTGAAGCCTTACCAGTATCATGGTTCTGTGTACGGCGTTATCCCATCCAAACGCGGTTACCTGAAACCGATGGGTGAATGGAACTACCAGGAGGTTGTGGCGCAAGGCAATCGCATCAAGATTACTTTGAACGGCACCGTTATTCTCGATGGTGATATTGCCGAAGCGAGCAAAAACAATACGGAAACCGCCGACCACAGGCCGCACCCCGGCTTACTTAATAAGACCGGCCATATCGGCTTTTTAGGTCATGGTGCAATTGTGCGTTTTAAGAATATCAGGGTGAAGGAATTGAAATCAAAATAATCATCTTACATTAGCAGGAACGGGATCGCTTTTTTTGCGGTCCCGTTTTTTTTTAGAACGGTGTATACATAGCTTCCCCTATTTCTTACCTTTAAATATGCACCCTGCTGTCTCTATCTTCCACGCTGCCATCCGCGCTGTACAGCCTTCGCAGATCATACCGCCCTGTGTACGCTGGCAAGACGGATTATATATCAACGATCAGCCGGTACCGTTAAACGGCCGCCTGTTCCTCATAGCCGCCGGCAAAGCGGCAGCCGCCATGGCGTTGGAAACCGAGAAGATCATCGGGCCGCAATTAACAGCGGGATTAGTCATCACGAAACACGAACACGGCCTGCCCTTACAATACTGCCGGCTCATCGAAGCGGGGCATCCGCTGCCGGATGAACATAGCATACAGGCTGGCGAAGCAGTAAAAACCATGCTCACCGGCCTCACTGCAAATGATGTGGTCATCCTGCTCCTTTCTGGCGGCGCATCCTCGCTGTTAGCTGATCTGCCTGAAGGAATGACACTGCAACAATTACAGGCCGTGTTCGATCAACTGATTAAAAGCGGCGCAGGTATACATGAAATCAACACGATACGTAAACACCTCTCGCACCTCAAAGGAGGCGGACTGGCAAACATGACGCACCCCGCACAACTGTACGTACTGGCACTCTCCGACGTGGTAGGCGACCAGCCGGATGTGATTGGGTCGGGGCCGGCGTCGCCGGATACGAGCAGCCTGGAAGATGCGCAGGAGATCGCACATCGTTACGAACTAAAAGACTTACCCCTGCATGAAACGCCTAAACCGGGCGATGCGATCTTTCAGAACATACATTACCACCTGGCAGGCAATAATCGCATGGCTTTAAATGCCGCTAAACAACAGGCGGAGCAATCAGGTTATCATACGAGCATCCTAACGGATACGGCTACGGGAGTGGTAGAAGACCTCTGCCAGCAAATATTGCAGGCCGCGCATCAATATAAAGGCCCATTGCCCGCCTGCCTGCTGATGGGCGGAGAAAGTACCGTCATCGTTACCGGCAACGGCAAAGGTGGCAGAAATCAGCAACTGGCGCTGCTCGCCGGACAAGCGTTGCCAGCCCACCTCACTATCCTGTGCGGCGGTACGGATGGTACAGACGGCCCTACCGATGCCGCCGGTGCCATGGTGAATGCGGACATCATGAAAGCTGCTACCGCCCTGGGCCGCGACGCACAAGTTTACCTCGCCAACAACGACGCTTATCACTTTTTTGAGCAAACGGAGGGACTAATACATACCGGCCCTACGCAGACGAACGTAATGGACATTATCATCATATTAATCGAAAGACACTGACCGTTCGTCGCTTTTTCCTGTTTCATACTTGGTATTATCAGTTTTGATCCTATTTTTGAGGTTTCAAGCCTTTATTAAAGCGTTAAACTGTTTTTTAGCATGTTGAGAATGGAACAAACCTGGCGCTGGTTCGGTCCCAATGACCCTGTCAGCCTTTCAGATATAAAGCAGGCAGGTGCTACCGGCATTGTGACCGCACTGCACCACATTCCTAACGGAACTGTATGGACGAAAGAAGAAATCACCAAACGCAAACAGGAAATCGAAGCAGCCGGCCTTACCTGGTCGGTGGTGGAAAGCATCCCGGTGCACGAAGAGATCAAAACCCAGACTGGCAGGTTTAAAGACCATATCAAAAGCTATCAGCAAAGCATCCGCAATCTCGCGGCCTGCGGCATCCATGTCGTTACGTATAACTTTATGCCTGTGCTGGACTGGACGCGTACCGACCTCGCATTTACGGTAGAAGATGGCTCTAAAGCGCTCCGCTTCGATAAAGCTGCCTTTATGGCCTTCGACCTGTTCTTGCTGCAACGCCCGGGCGCCGAAAACGATTATCCGGAAGAAGAGATATCCCGCGCCAAAGAGCTGTTCGACAGTATGACGAACGAGGACAAACACAAACTGCAACGTAACATCATCGCCGGTTTACCAGGTTCCGAAGAAAGCTTCAGCCTGCAGGAATTTCAGGCGGCGCTGGATAAATACAAAGACATTGATGCGATCAAACTGAAACTGCATCTCTTCTACTTCCTGCAACAAATCGTTCCGGTAGCAGAAGAAGTGGGCGTTAAACTGGCCATCCATCCGGATGATCCTCCATTCCCGATCCTGGGTCTGCCACGGGTAGTGAGTACCGAACAGGATGCACGCGAACTGCTGGCCACCGCACAATCGCCAGCTAATGGACTTTGCTTCTGTACAGGGTCTTATGGCGTAAGGCCGGATAACGATCTGCCAGGCATGGTAGAACGCCTGGGCGATCATATCCACTTCATTCACCTCCGTTCTACTAAAAGGGATGCACTGGGCAACTTCTACGAAGCCAACCACCTCGAAGGCGATGTAGACATGTACGCGGTCATCAAAGCCATTGTACAAACCATGAACCGCCGCCAGGTATCTATCCCTATGCGCCCGGACCACGGCCACCAGATGCTCGACGATCTTAAAAAGAAAACCAATCCTGGCTACAGCGCTATCGGCCGCCTGCGCGGACTGGCAGAGCTACGCGGACTGGAGCTTGGCATTGTGCGTAACTTAACGAAGTAAATCATCCACATAAAAGCAAAAGGCTCGTGATCAATCACGGGCCTTTTGCATAAAAGAGAAGCCCCGGCTATAAAAGCCAGGGCCATAAAACACACTACGAAAACAAAACAAATCCTATCTCCAGAACTGATTGCCGTTCAGATGTAATAATTCCAGGCTGGAAATCGACAGCTGATATTGATATTGAATTTTTGATAACTGAGCTTCTAGTAAAGACGTTTGCGCGTTCTGCAGATCGAGATAAGTGATCACCCCATTTTTATAACGCGACTGCGCCAACTGCACCGCCCTGTCGGCCTGGCGGAGTAATACATCCGCCGTTTTGAGCCTTTCACGGTTCGATTGGATATCGGAGTTTTGCTGCGCGATCTCTTTTACCACATTATCTTTCACACCGGCAGTATTCCATTTGGCAGCTTCCACCTGTTTGGCGGCAATACTTTCCTGGAGTTTGTTGCGTTTACCATTATAGATCGGGATGGCAAGGCTTACACCGGCGTTGTAGTTCCATTTCGGCGTATTCACATCCGGGAGATAACCGTTTTTAACGCCCGTGCCAGCATCCAGGTAGAGAGAAGGAGTGAAATCACGTTTAACAGATTTCAATTCCATTTCGGCTACCCTTTCTTTTTCAAGCGATGTTTTGATCGCGGCGTTTTCTGCCAGTGCCGCCGTATCCACCAACATTTGCTGTGGCGCAGCAGGCCAGCTAAAATCGGCCCTAATGCCACTTTGGTCAGGCGAGCCGGTGAGGTATTGCATGTTCGCTACCTGTTTTTCCAACTGATTGCGATACTCGATTTTGCGGTTGCGGTAATTTTCAAGCTTTACTTGTGTATTCAGCAGCTCCAGGTCGATCGCGTCACCATTTTTTAAACGTTGCTGTACGATCTTTTCGGTTTCTTCCAGCAGTTTGATGTTGGCATCCTGCACATCAATGTTATTACGCAGGTAAGCGATGTTCAGGTATACAGCAGCCACCTGGAAGGCCAACTGTTCTTTCGCTTCGTCCGTTTGCATGCTCAGCAGGTTTTGCTGCGCCTGTGACCTGGCGATCGCGCTGCCACTCTTGCCAAAGTCGAGCAATAACTGGCGGCCACTTACGCCCACATTTACATTTTCGGAAGGGAACGGCTGAAACGCAGCACCTCCAAAATCCAGTTTAGGGGCGGGATACAGGTGCATGTACGACACATCACCATGTACCTGCGGCATACGTTGCGTTTTAGTAAGATCGGTTTGATCGGCCGCAATACGTTGCTGTGTTTGCAGCGCCTTGATCTGTTTGTAGTGCTCGAACGACTGGTTCACCAGCTGCTGCAGATCTGTAGGCGCCTGTTGCGCGTGCAGTGCGGCAAAGCCTGGCCCGGTAAGTAAGAGTATAGCAAGAAATATCTTTTTCATGTTGTTGTTTGTTTTCGCCCGAAGGCTTTTTATTCGGTTAGTGCGCATGTTCGGCGGCTTCCTTCATCGCGGCTGCGCTTACGCTTTTCTTTTTCACGAAGAACATAATGGGCAGGATGCAGACAAAAAAGAAACCAACGATCCGGAACGCATCAAGGTAAGTGAGAATGTAGGCGTGTTTCTCCACCGTATTGTTCACCATGCCCCAGGCAGCTTTCATCGCATCGATCGCATTAATGCCTTTTGCCATTAAGGCATTGGCGTATTGATTGACGCGCTCCATCGCCATGGGATTGTCCGCATTTACATAAGTGCGTAACTGATCACGGTGGATGGCAAAGTTGTTAGCCACATACGTGTTCATAAACGCGATACCAAATGCACCACCCAACTGCCGAAGCATATTGTTGATCGCGATACCATGCGGCATTTCATGCGGTTTAAGTCCGGACACTGCCTGGTTGGTCAGCGGCACGCTCAGCGTCGCAGAGCCAAGTCCTCTCAGCATCAACGGCCAGAAGAAGAAGGCTACACCCGCTTCGGAGCTGGCAGACGACATCCAGAAACAGAAAACTGCAAACATGATGAAACCCGCAGTGATCAAATACTTCGGCGGTACGCCCCGCTGTATCTGTTTACCGACGATCGGCATCGTTACAGCTGCCAGCAAAGCGCCGGGCAACAACGATTCACCGGTCAATACGGCCGTAAAGCCCATCACACGCTGCATCCACACCGGGTACACGAACATCGAACAATAGATACCCATACCCATCACAAACGTAAGTAAGGTGGTAATGGCCAACGTTCGGTTCTTCAGTACTTTCAGGTGAATGGCCGGATGATCGGTGGTAAGCTCCCACCAGAGAAAGGTGATAAACGCCACCACGGTAATGATCGCCAGCACCACAATATGTTTGGCTGCAAACCAGTCTTCCGACTGCCCTTTTTCAAGTATGTACTGCAAACAGCCCACCCAGGTCATGAGTGTGAGGATACCGATATAGTCTATCTTGATGGCCTTGCGATCGATGTTGTATTCATGCTCCTGCTTATCGATATAATTAAATACCAGGAAGGCAGCAATGATGCCCACGGGTACGTTGATGTCGAAGATCAATGACCAGTGAAAGTTTTCAACGATATAACCACCGAGCGTCGGACCGATGGTAGGGCCGATGATCACACCCATCCCGAAGATGGCCGAAGCCGTAGGTCTTTCACTTACTTCGAACGTATCGAACAGGATCGACTGGGAGGTGGAAAGCAGGGCGCCACCGCCTATCCCCTGTATGAACCGGTAGGCGACCAATTCCCATAAGGAGTGGGCGTTTCCGCACATGAAAGAGGATAAGGTGAATATAATGATGGAGAAAAAGTAATAGTTCTTTCGGCCGAAATAACTGGCCAGAAAGCCTGTCATCGGGATAACGATCACGTTTGCAATAGCGTACGCGGTCACAATCCAGGAAGCATCTTCAATGGTAGCCCCAAGGTTACCACTGATCTGCGAAAGGGCCACGTTTACAATCGTCGTGTCTATCAGCTCCAGCATGGTAGCCGATATCACCGTTGCAACGATGATCCATTTTTTGAAACCTTTGGGTTTAAGTGACATACCATTAATATTTTATAGCAACTTCAACACTGAGACCGGCGCGGAGCTTGTCTGCATACTTATCTGCATTATCAAGCAGGATCTTTACAGGTACGCGCTGTACGATCTTTACGAAGTTACCGGTAGCGTTGTCGGGCGGCAGCAGGGAGAATTTCGCACCCGTGGCCTGGGAGATTTCCACCACTTTGCCAGTCAGCTTGTCGGCATAACCGTCAATTTCTATTTCAGCTTCCTGACCCAGTTTGATGTTCGGCAGTTGTGTTTCTTTAAAGTTGGCCACTACGTAAAAGCCAGTACCATCGATCACCGTAAACAGGTTTTGACCCTGTTGTACAAACTGTCCGGCTTCAATCGGTTTTCTGCCGATCTTACCATTTGCCGGCGCGATAATATGGGTGTAAGTGAGTTTAAGGGTCGCCTGATCTACCAAAGCCTTTTTGCTGGCCACGATCGCTTCCGCCTGTTTGATTTTACTGGCGGCAACGGTAATACCTGCTTTCGACAGTTCAATCTGGTCCAGGGCAGCCTGGTACGTTTTATCGTTGGCCAGGGAGTTGGCTTTCGTATCGTCGAGCTGGCGGTTCGTGATCGCCTGGTCGTTGAACAGGTTTTGGTCACGGCGGAGGTCGGCGGTAGATTTATCTTTCTTTACTAAGGCCACTTGCGCGTTGGTCTGCGACATTTTAAGGGTGGCACCCGCATTGGTCATTGAGGCCTTGGCGGTTTCGAGGTCGGCCAGCGCCTGGGCGTAATCCGCTTGGGCCTGCTGCAGGGCAATTTTATACTCTTCGTCGTCAATTACCACTAGGGTATCACCTTTCTTAACGGCCCCATAGTCCTGAATATCAAGGCTTTTCACATAACCTGCCACGCGGGCGATTACCGGGGCTGCATGGCCCTCGATCTGGGCGTTGTCGGTAGTTTCGTGACTCCTGGCGTACATCCAGGTTTTAATGCCGTATGCTGCACCTGCGATCAAAATCGCGATAAATACGATGCGCATCACTAATTTCCCTTTGCGGGGATTTGCATTTGCTGTTTCCATTGTGCTTGAATTATGCTTATGTGTGTGTTTGATAACACAAAAGTAAACCTAGTTTACCAAATAGTCGCTTTAGTTGACTATTTTTAATCTAATTTTAATTTTGTACGGTAGCGCTATGAATTGTATGTTGCGCACCCAATCGACAAAAACACGTTAAAAGACAGCATATGGCACCAACTCGTGACGAAAAATTACAGGCAATCATCTCCCAACGCAGCAGGTCGCTGATAAAGCTGGTAAGCCTTGTGAAGAAAGACATAGAGACCAAACTGATGGACCGCCTCCATTCTATGGGGTACGAAAACTTCAAGATGGGCGACATGGTTTGCCTGGCGAACGTGCAATTAGACGGTACGATCAATAATGAACTGGCCAAAAAGGCGAAAATCACCAAACAGGCGATGAGTAAGGTGGTGAAAAGCCTGGAAACAGAGGGCTACATCTATACGCGCAAGCACGAAACGGATAATCGCGCGTCAGTCATCTATCTCACCGACCGGGGCAAAGACCTGGCGATTACGGCATTTGAGTGTGTCAGGGAAATACAAGCCGACTATGTAAGCATCATCGGGGAAGATGATTCGGAGAAGCTGCGCGAGATACTGACGAAGCTGTTAACTAAACTGGATATGTTATAAGCATCCTTAATTGTCCGCATACCGCTGCCGGTAAAATACATACCACCACGTCAGCCCACCCGCCAACAGCGATAACAACAGGGCCTCCAGCCAGTACATCCATTTTGAATTATTTTTTGCAACGATGATCGCCACGGGATGATGGTGGCCTGCATAGGTTAGCGAAGCCCAGTAGTACGGCAGCTTTAACAACTGATTATCGTGTGCAGATCGCAACCAGTCTTTCTTTGCATCATGTAACGCAGCCAACGGACTTTCCGCATGTTGCAGGTGGCGATAAAATGTACCGGTAATACCCGCTGCAGCTGCATCATGTACATTCCATAAACCGGCCACGATACCACCCGCACCGGATGCTGCGAATTCTCTCGCCAGACTGATAATCCCCTCCCCTTCCGCCAGCATCCCGTCGCCTGTCCGGCACGCACTCAATACAACCAGGCGGGGATGAAACTGTAATCCATACAACTCGAATAGGAAAAACTGTCCGTCCGCCAACTCCAGCAACGGTAAATCCTGTTTACCCTGCAACGCTGCGTGCGTTCCCAAATGTAATACTGCCGCCGATGCAAAAGCCTTGCGCAAGTTAGCCAGCGACGCTTCCTTTTCACGGAAGAACTGTCCGCCGACGGCCGCACTTACCGCCTCATATTCCTTTTGCACGGCCGGAATAGGCGGCCGCCCGGCTGTGCCCTGGGCGATAAAAAAGCCTGTCAGGTTAGCCTGTTGGGGCGCTGGCTGTTGTTGCTGCTGCAACCAGGTTTCCAGGGAGTATGCCAGGCCAATAGGCGCGTGGTGCAGCAGGTAGGGCCAGCGTGCAATGTTGGGCGAATAGATGGAATCGGTTACCAGCGCATCGAAAGGTAAATAACCTAACCATCCGTCCGGCACTACGAGACAGCGTTTGCCTGTTACGGGCCGCTGCCAGAGTTGCTGATACAAACGCCATGCAGCCTGATAATAATCCGATGGCACATTGATCATTGCCTGCGGGCCATTTCGGAAATAAGTGGACACGAAATCCTTTACCTGTCGCTGTATTACCGCCCCACTATCCAGCCGCTGCACGCGATGTATTCCTTTGCGATCAAGATCAATGATAAAAATATAGCGCTCGCCGGCAAAGAACGACTTCACGGCGGTTCCTTCCGGCAGTTGTGAAAACACATCCTGCCTGGACCGCTGGTAAAGCATCGGGTATTTCACTTTCAGCTTTTCCTGTAGCAGGGACAACTCGTACGCCACTTCTTTCGCTTCCGATTTGGCCGCCTGCCCCGCCAACGCCGCCTCGCGCTCGTAATACGCCATTGCCTGCATCAAACGCCGCTGCCGCGCGAGCAATGAGTCGCTTGATTGTAACCGGCTATATTGGAGGTTCGTCCACAATTCCTCCATCAGGGTTTGCGACTTGCTCATTTCTGAAATGTCGAGCAGCGTATGCGCGTATTGGTTGTTGCCGGTACTGTTGTACAAGTCGTACGCCAGCTCCATCGCCGTTTCGGCCAGTATACGGCTTTGCTGCTGATGCAACATACGGGTGCTACGACTGAAGAACTCGCGGCGCAGTTTACGTTCCACCGCAAACGTAAGCAGCAGGTATTGCAACGCCTGTTGTTTATCGCCTTGTTCTACCAGTGCCCGGGCTTTTCCCTCCAGCGCATCTATCAACATAAATTCACCATACAGGCTGGATGAATCGGGCAGCTGACTGTTTTTATAACCCGGCAGCATTAAGCCCAACGCCTGCTCAAACTGGCGCACAGCCACGGCCGGCTGCTTCATCTGTAAATAAATATTCCCGGCTTTTACCAGCAACCTGGCGCGCTCCCGTTTGCGACCGGCATCCAACACATACAGCGCCTGGCGATAAGCGCGTAAGGCCTCCTGTGGTCGCTGATCGGTGGCAGCTACATTGCCTGCCACCTGGCTGGCGGAACTGAGCCAGTAATGCGTGTTCTCTTCTTTACGGGCGTTGCTTAATATGCTGATGGCTTTCTTTACATGATAACGGGCACTGTCCTGCTGTTTGGTTTCGTGGTATACATCGGCCAGCGTTGCGTGTAGAAGACCGGCAATGCTGCTGCCGGGCGGCGCGCTTTGCAATCCCGACCATGCATATCGTTTCGCCTCGTCAAATTGTTCCAGCATTTGCGCAGCAACGGCCAGGTTACTACAGGCACCGGCAATGGCACGGGCATCATTCCGTTCGCGAGCAATACGTAAACTCTTGTCATGAATAAACTGCGCACGTTCATAATCACCCAGTCGGGTGTAATTATTACCGAGCGGCATCAGTACAAACTCCAACACATCGGTGTCAGGCACCGGATCATCATAATAGTAACGGTACGCAGCTTCGTAAGCCTGTATAGAAGGGATGATGTGACCTGTGTACAATTGATAATAGCCCTGGTAAGTGTGCAAGTCCAGCCAGGCGAGGCGTTCGTGGTTGTTGCGGGGGAATCGCCAGGCGGCTGACTGCGTTGCCATCAGGAAAGTAAGACGATGCGCGGGATCTTCTGCGGCATAATCCATGCGGGCATAGAGCCACTCCTCGAGGTTATCGGCCTGTTGCAGTTTACGCAGAACAGAAGTATCCTGCGCAAATAACGCATTCGCGTATACGCAGCACAGCCAGGTCATAACGTACCGTAAACAGGGATGGATATGCATTTATTGATCTTTAACCCGCCGGACAGGCACCAGGTTAAAGATAACTAAAATCTCCAGGTTGCATAGAGGAACAGGTACTTGCTTGACCCTTCCAGGTAATGATAGTAACGTACTCCCAACGCCGGGCCTACGCGGGCCATGCCTAAGTTAACATCTGCGAACAACGCACTGTTAAAGGCCTCGAACCGTTGTTTGGTAGCGGGTTTCTCACTTTCCAGTGTAACTTTCCTGGGATCGGCCGTGCCTAACTCTGCGAGTTCGATCTCGTCACGATCATAGGTTTTACCAAAGGCGGTGATGCTGCACGAGGCACCTGCGCCCACACCAATGAAACGATTCACGTTGTAACGCAGATGCACCGGCACCACGTCCAGCAACAAAGCCGAGCTAACGGCATAGGTACTGCGCGAGGTAATGAGATAACGTGTTTGACCGATGGAGGTATCGCGTTGCAGGTCCGATCTGCGGGTAAGCGTTTCAGACCGTTGGCGGACATTAAAATAGATTTCCGGTTGCAGGTAAAACCGCCAGGGGGAATAGGTAGATAAGGCTGCACCCAACACCAGGTCCCTCGTATTGGCAGCGGCCGAATCTTTTGGATATCCGATACGATAACCGGCAATACCGATCGCGGACAGGCCCGGCTGCCAGCGACCGACAGACTTATTGGTGATAACAGGTTCGTTCTTGTCAAACACGATACTGGCCTGGCTTTTAAACGGCAGCTTCTGTATGTCCTTCAGAAAACGGATGCGATATTTTACAAAGCCTTTCGTACTATCGTCTTCATTCACGCCCTCCTGTTGCATGCCCGGCAGGTAGATATTCCGGAACACAAAGAATACGCTGTCGCGACGAATGATGGTGTCCAGGCAACTCTGTCCCGCATACGCACTGTCACACATCACACATTTTGGCGAAAAGTCGGTTACTTCCAGCGTAGCAGCATCCAGCCGCGAAGGGATGGTGACGCCGATCTTTACCATACTGGCCGGACCTTTACCCGTGTTCTGAAACTCCACATGGTAATTGAGTTGCTTACTCTTTTTCACGAAACGGTAATTCAGCAACTTGTTGCGCAAACGCATGCGGTTAGGGTCATGAGAGGCGACGATCTGCATTTCCATATCGAACTTTTCCAGCGGCAGGGCGATGTCATCAGGTACAAAGATGGCGCTGATCGTTACTGTCGCATTGGTGTCCTTAATCATTTCGGGTGTGGTGCGCAAGGTGAGGAAGAGGAATTGTTCCTGCTCACTTTGAAGATCGTCGAACCGCCACGCTGCCTGTTCGCGAAACAGCGACTGCGTTTCGGCCAGCAGGGTCGTGAAAGCGGTCTTCCGGCTGGGATCTATGTACACAGCAGGCGATGGACCACGC
Organism: Chitinophaga horti; assembly: GCF_022867795.2. Taxonomy (NCBI): domain Bacteria; kingdom Pseudomonadati; phylum Bacteroidota; class Chitinophagia; order Chitinophagales; family Chitinophagaceae; genus Chitinophaga; species Chitinophaga horti. The sequence continues at coordinate 4,344,787 of NZ_CP107006.1, forward strand.
GTCGCGTACACCTCCTGCTGCTCCAGCTCCTGCGCCGGCAGCATGGTCAGCATTTCATCGATGGTGGTCCTCTTTTCCCGGTGATAGGTACGCGCATCTTCCAGTTTAAAATTATCTTTCTTAAACTGCTTCTCATTATAAAACACCAGCAAAGAGCCGCTGGCTTTGGTGGCACCCGGATTACGATAACCGAGTACCGCCACCATATCCTCACCCGGCCGGGGCATACGATTGATTTTCATGTCCAGCACGCCACCGTTTTTAAAGAACCCCGATCCGCGCCACGCATCTGCCGTTACGGCTTTTGTTTTCACTTTTACGCGGCGCGGCTTACTGGTAGGCGGCCTGCCATCGTCATAATTATTCGTGGCCCACAGGCGCAGGTCATAGTCGCCGGTGTCTTTATAAATATGTACCGGGTCTTTTTCAAAGCTGAAAGTTCCATCCCCAAATTCCCAGAAGTAAGTATAGAACGGATCCGGTGCACCCGCTATCTTCCTGAGCGGACGCAATTCTGCACGCAGGCTGGTTTTATTGCCGGACTGGTCAACGTGAACAGTAGCAGGCAGGGTGTCACTTGCCAATTGTGCAAATGCTGCCTGGTAAAGGCCACAGGATATGAGGAGGGATAAAACTGCAAAGAAGCGGTATGACATACTGCCAGGGATTTGAAGTAAAATAATACATTTCCGGCACTCACCCTTTTTTCAAAACAGGAAATACCGGCCATAAGCCGGTGCTCCTGTCGGTATAACGGTTAATAAAAGTCAGTTGCTCACTTTACGCCGAATGATGTTCAACGCCAGCAACAACAGGATACAACTCATGAAAGTAAAGCCAATCAGTTCCATATCCGAAAATGTTTGTTACCTGGTTATATCAACGGACGCCGGCAAATGTTACCCTCACTTTTATAAAAAAGGTTTTAATATCTTTATCGGATAGCTATCTGCCGATGTCAGTACCCAAACATATTCATGAAGACCAGCGTTACCTGCAGGCGCTCATCGACAATGACACGCAGGTGATTGGTGAAATATACCGGCGTTTCTCTCACCGGGTTAAACAGTTTATCTTACAAAACAACGGCTCGGCCGACGATGCGGCCGACATCTTCCAGGAAGCGCTGGTAGACGTCTACAACCAGGCGCGGTTTAAAGGCCTGCAGCTTACATGCCCTTTTGAACCTTTTCTATTATTGATCTGTAAAAGAAAATGGCTTAATGAGCTGAAGAAAAACGGGCGTAAGGGGGTAACAATTGATATTGACGAGCGATTTAATATCGGTGAAGATACTTTCCGGCAGGCCGAACTTTCCTGGGCAGAAGGCGAAAAGGCGAAGCTGTTCCGCACGATGTTTGCTAAGTTGGGTAAACGTTGCCAGGAGATAATTCGCTCGTCGCTGGACAATAAACCGCAGGAGGAAGTGGCTACCGCATTAGGCGTTACTTATGGCTACCTGCGCAAAAAGAAGTCGGAAATGGCGATGCTTATCGCTTCCATCAATGATAATCTTTCTAAATGGGGATTGAAATGAATGCTTTTGATCATGAACTGATAGACCGCTACCTGCGCGGTGAGCTTACCGGAGAGGTGCTGCGCGAGTTTAAGCAAAGATTGGCGACTGACGCCAACCTTCGCAGGGCGATGGATACACAACAACAGGTGGAAGCATCACTTCGTTATGAACTGCATCCCGATCAGCAGCAACGTGCCTTTCAGCAAACGCTGGAAGAAAACCGCAGTCACATCACCACCCCGATGAGGAAGCACTCCCGCAGTGTACCGAAGTTTGTCATTGCTGCCGCAGCCATTGCGGCAATGGTTGCGGGCACTTTGTTCCTCGCTCCATGGGAAAAGGATCTCTATCGTCAGTACTCCGGCATTACGATGACCTCCCCAGCTGAACGCGGACAAAACGACCAGGCCGACTTGGTACAGGCCGCCGACCTATTCAACGATAAATCCTACCCCGCCGCTATTACGATCTTAGGCAAAGCGCTCGTCAGCGATTCTGCCAACGCGTACGCCCGCTTTTATCGTGGTGTGGCCTTGCTCGAAAGCGGCCAGCTACCCGAAGCCCGCACGGACTTGCAAAAGATTTACGAAGGCAATTCCCTCTTTAAATACGACGCCGCCTTTTACCTGGCACTCACGTACCTGAAGGATGATCAACCGGAGCTTTGCCGCCAATGGCTGCAAAAGATACCGGAGGATGCAGCCAATTATGAAAAGGCGCAACATCTGCTTAAAGATTTGTAGGGAGCGCGGGAGAAGTAAAGCCTAACCGCTTCAGGCCGCGTTGCACATCAGGCGTGGCCATGAACAACTTCCATAACAACCCGCTGCGATAATTTTCGATCATGACAACGATCGGCCCCTGGTCGATGGCGAGGTATTGTGTATCGTACCAGTTGTGCGTTTCCGAAAAGGCGTCGTAGAAACCATATGGCCCCCATATCTTATCGCCCAGTTTATGGTAGAAGTGTTTTAACGCCTGCATCGAATACTCGGGTGTATATGGAAAAGCAGAAAGTGCAGCCGTTGGCGTGATAACACCCAGATCATTCGTCGGCGAATGTGCATTGTAGAACTCATGGTTATCACTGGCCGTCAGCCCCCAGCAATCGGCGCCGTAGCCTTTAAACTTCTTTGGATTTTCTACGCAATACTGCCGGTTAATCAATGTATGATTCCGGTTCTGCTCCCAGTAATCCGCATATTGATCTTTTAACCCACGCGGATCAAGCCCGAGAAAGGAATAATGCGTAAAAAATAACGGTCCGCCGTAATCGAAGCCCAGCGGCAGTTTGATGCCGTAGAAAGACTTTCCGTTGTAAAAGAAATTACTCATTGCCCAGCCACGATGATACGCATTTGGCGAGATGGAAAAATTAGGAGAAGATGCCGCGAGTACATAAGCGATCAGGCACTCGTTATAACCTTTGATCTGGTGGTTCATGGCCCAGCCGTTGTTAGGCGACCAATGCCAGTACAGCACATCCTGACCGTCGCGGGTATACCAGTTCCATTCGGCATCGTTCCACAACCAGGTAATACGGCTGCGCAGCTCTTCTTCTTTCGGCGTCTTACGGTCGAAATACTGCCTTACGGTTAACAGCCCCTGGAACATGAACGCGGACTCCACCACATCGCCGCCGTCGTCTTTGCGGCCAAAAGGCACGGTTTGACCGGTAGCACCATTCAACCAATGCGGCCAGATGCCGTGGTAATGATTTGCTTTTTCCAGGAACTTCACAATTTTCAGCAGTCTGTCCAGCCCCTGCTCACGGGTGATGAACTTACGCTCTATGCCTACAAGGATGGCCATCACCCCAAAGCCGGAACCACCGATGGTCACCACTTCGGGCGTAACGGTACGCTCCGGTGCCAGCCCGGATACGGGATGCGCAAACTTCCAGAAGTAATCGAACGTACGTTGCTGCACCAGTGTTAGTAAAGCGGAATCGCTCAGGTTCGTGGGGCGCTTTTGCGAAAAAGTAGTGACCGTGCCGAGCAGCAATAAAGCCGTCAAAATATATCTGATCATATTGTATCGTCAAAAAAAGTAAAAAAGGCAGCCCGGCAACTACCTGGCTGCCACTAAAAATTAATTATATCCCTGGTTCTGTCCCAGCCTGTTCCCACTTAAATCGCGCTGGTCCTGCGGAATGGGGAACAATTCATGTTTGTTGTCCTGGAAGGCCTTGCCGTGTGCACGCATGATCTGTCCCGCGCGGCCCTGGCGCACAATGTCGAAGAAGCGATCAAACTCCATGGCCAACTCCACCCTCCGCTCGTCCCATATCTTCAGACGCATGGCCGCCTGGTCGCCAGAAAAGTTCGGTAGACCGGCGCGACGGCGTACCATGTTCAGCTTTGCTGTGGCCTCACCCATGTTACTTAACTCGTTCGCGGCTTCCGCATAAATGAGCAGCACATCCGCATACCGCAATACCCGGTGATTTTTAGGCATCCTGTCCGGCACACCGCAATAAGGCTCCTGGGTGCGGCTGTGATAAGCTTTGTAGTTATACCGGTCGTTCTCCACCGAATCGCGGCCCGGTATGCGAAAACCGTCCCATAACACCGTACCGCCCGCAGCAACATTGATGACAGTAGCGGGCAGCCGCCGGTCGCCGGGTTCGTAGGCGTTTACCAGGCTTTGGGTCGGGTTATTAAAGCCGAACCCGAGGTCTGTCCAACCACGTTTGCCACCGGCACGCGGGCCCTGGCTAACGGAGTAGATATTGATCGCAGCGTTACAGGCGGCATTAGTACCCGTCTGCACTTCAAATAATGACTCGGAAGAATTAGCGCCTGCTACCCGCCAGATGTTGGCGTAGTTGGGCAGCGTATCGTACAGGCCGGAATTGATCACGGCCTGCGCCATATCAAACGCCATTTGCCAGTTACGGCGATACAGGTATACTTTCGCCAGTAATCCCTGTGCCGCGCCCTTGGTAGCCCGGCCTACATCCGTAGCGCCTTTCAGCTCGAGGTTATTGGCAGCGAACGTGAGGTCGTCGATGATCAGCTGGTAAATCGTATCCACCGAAGCCCTTGTCTGGAACTGGTCGGAGTTCACCTCGGAAGCAGCCGGCACGCGATCTATTTTAGGCACGCCTCCAAACAGGCGCACGAGGTTGAAGTAGAAGTGCGCGCGAAGAAACCGTACTTCGCCCAGTAAGGCGTTTTTATCCGCAGCGGGCAACGGACTTAAAGGTATCTTCTCCAAGGCCTGGTTGGCGCGTGCGATGCCCTGATAATGACCTTTCCACACGTTGCTGACGATGCCGTTGCGGGCATCCAGGGTAAAATTATCTACCTCGGCCGCAGCGGGATAGTCTGTGGGCGTACTGCCTTTGTCTGCATTATCGGAGGCGATCTCCGTCAATACAATGAACTGCAGACTATTGATATCAGGCTCAAAGCCACCTATCCACATGATGTTATATACCCCATTCACGAGGTCTTGCGCCGCGCGGGGATTGTTACGGATCTCCTCTTCTGTAATTGCACCCTGCGGCGCGATATTGAGGAATTTATCACCACAGCCGGCAAATAGTACCAGCGCAGCAGTCGTATATAATGTAAGTCGAAAGTTCCTTTTCATGATCATGGGTTTTAGAATGTAGCATTCACGCCAAACGCGTAAGTCCTGTTCGTGGGGTAAGCACTTAATTCAATACCGGCTTCGAGCGGACCACCCGGTAGCTCCGGGCTGAAGCCGCTGAACCGTTTTAGGGTGAACAGGTTTTGCGAGGTCAGGAAAAAGCGCAGGGTGGTAATATTTAACCGATCCAATGCCGTTTTGGGCAAGGTATAACCCAGCGTCACGTTGTTCAGCCTGAAGAAGGTGCCCGATTCCACGAAGTAATCAGAGGCGGGTGTATTTGCCTCCAGCACACGCGGATCTTTATTGGACGGCCGGTCGGCCCGCCAGCGGTTATTCGCATAATCGGCTTCGATGTTATCCGTCGCCTGGTAGCGGAATGCCTTTTTACCGTTATACACTTTGTTGCCTGCATTACCGTAAAAGTCGGCGGAGAAGTCGAGGCTCTTATAATTCAGTCCTGCATTTATACCGTAATACATTTTCGGTTGATACGATCCCACGAAGTAGCGGTCCTGCGCAGTAATGCTGCCATCTCCGTCTTTATCGAGATACTTGAGATCGCCCGGCTGTGCGTTTGGCTGAATCACTACGCCATCCTTGTTCTGGTAATTATCGATTTCCTCCTGCGTCTGGAAAATACCATCCGTGCGGTACACGTAGAAACTACCGATCGGCTGGCCGTTAGCCGTAAGTGTGGTGGAGCCTTGCTGCCCAACACCTCCACGCGGCAAGGGCTGGCCGGCATTCAATCCCACCACTTTATTTTTATTAAAGGTGATGTTACCGCCGATGCTGTAGTTGAAGTCTTCTGTAATATCATCTTTCCAGCCTGCCGTAAACTCCCAGCCTTTATTTGTAAATGATCCTGCGTTCGTTACAAACTCATTGTCAGGATCACCCAGTATACCCGGCAACCGAACGATTACCAGCGCATCGATCGTGCGTTTATCGTAGTAGTTGATTTCACCGGTCAGGCGACGGTTGAGGGTCGAAAACTCCAGTCCGAAATCATACTCCTCGGTGGTTTCCCAAACGAGGTTAGCGTTCTTGATATCGCTGATAGCCGAACCGAGGGTGATATTGCCATTGAACACATACGGCACGCCCAGGTTAGCCGTTACGATATATTGGTTGGAGGCGATGTTATCGTTGCCGATACGTCCCCAGCTGGCACGCAGTTTCAGGAAGTCGAGCACATCCTGCTGGTCCTTCAGGAATCCCTCTTCAGATAACACCCAGGCTACACCCGCCGCCGGGAACCAGCCTACCCGATTCGCTTCGGGAAAACGGGAAGATGCATCGCGGCGAAGGGAGCCGGATAGCAGGTATTTATCAGCATAAGCATAATTGATACGACCCAACACCGACGCGCGGGTATATTTGTCGCCGCCGCCGTTATTGGTAGAAGTGTTGGGATCACCGGTAGCGAGGTACCATTGGTCCCGCGTTGGTGGCACGCCCCTGCGCACACCTTCAATAAAGTCACTGCTGAACTTTTGGGACGTGAAACCCGCGAGTACGGAGACCCGGTGTTTACCAAACAGCTCTTCGTACGTAGCAGTGTTGTCCCACAACCAGTTCGTGGCGTTCTCCTTTCTTCCCGTTAAAGTACTCAGCTCATTCCGCTGGTTACCGCCGGTTTCCAGGAACGTGACTTCATCATTCAGGTACGCGTAATTGTATACGCGCCGGTTGTAAAAGCTTTGGTCCACACTAAAAGCCGAGCGCAGTTTCAGGGATTTAATTGGTGAATATTCAAGGTAGCCCGTTCCCTGTAAACGTGTTTCTGCCCCGCGGTTATTTACTTTATCAATATTGAGGATGGGGTTGCCCACGTTACCAAAAGCCGACGTGTTGCCATACCGGCCTCCCTGCTTGGAGGCGACTACGGGCGCAGCACGATAGGCATTATTAAAGATCGCACTGTTATCAATCGTATCCGAATTGGCACGCATGAAAGACAACTGCGTACCAAACTTCAGTTGTTTGGTGAGGTTGAACTCATTGTTTGAGCGGATCGTAAAACGATCGTACTTATTGCCGATCACAATACCTTCATCCGATAAATAACCTAAGTTGAAGTAATAAGTTGCTTTTTCGCTTCCGCCGGATACGCTTACGTTATGATTATGTTGCAGCGCATTTCGCAGTACATCGTCGAACCAGTCTGTATCTGCATTGCCCGTCGGTATGGTGGTACCGGGCGCCACATCCTGCAGAAAGGCGGTATACTCACCCCGGTTTGCCATCTTCACCAGGTTGGAGGCCTGTCTGAAACCAACGTTGCCTGAATAGCTCACCTCCATTTTACCGGAGCGTCCTTTTTTTGTTGTGATGATGATGACCCCGTTAGCCGCCCGCACACCATAGATCGCCGCAGCCGCTGCATCTTTCAGTACGTCCATCGACACGATATCATTTGTGCTGATGTTACGGATGTCATTGGTAAACACGCCATCTACTACATATAAAGGTTCGGAACCTGCCAGCATACTGCCCGTACCACGAATGCGCACCAGCGGTTGCGAACCCGGAGCGCCGTTGGCGATGATCTGCACGCCCGCCACTTTACCCTGTACGCCCTGGGTAGCCGTGAGTACCGGCTGTTTAGCCAATTCCCTGCCCTGTACATTTGCCACAGAACCAGTAAGATCCCGTTTACGCTGGGTGCCATATCCGACCACCACTACTTGCTCCAGCTGGCTCGAGGAAGGCTGCAGTGTTACGTTCAGCTCTGTTTTGCCCGCCAGTGGTATTTCCTGTGGGTTATAACCCAGATAGGTGATCGACAGGGTCGCGTTAGCATCCGGTACATTCAGCGTAAAAGTACCATCAGCGCCGGTTACCGTGCCCGTGCTTGCATCCTTCACACGAACAGTAACACCCACCAATGGGGTGCCATCCACATCAATAATACGCCCCTTTACCGGAACGGCCTGCCGTAAAGCGCTTTGCCCTGCATAACCGGTAAAATGAAACAATAGAAAAAATAAAAGGGTACAAACGACCTGTTTTGTTGTAACGTTTAAGTGCATAACGCTCGATTTATCGCGATGAATAATAAACTGCTGCCTTTGGGGGTATGGGAAAAACAAGACCAAGGAAGCATGCGGGAACGGATGTGCTGCAGTGTTCTATTGCAAAAAATATTTGGGTAAATTGGAGTTAAACCCTGCCGTTTTTCGTTCCGTGGTTGTTTGGTTTAATTACTGGTTTCCTGTTAATGGAAGATACGAAATTATCAGTGAATGGCGAAAACAAAACGAGGGTTCCTACGCTTAAACAAGTAAGATATCCAACCTAAAAAAAGAAAGCCGGAACGCTTGATCGCCCCGGCTTTTCAGCTTATTAAAAAATATATTATCTAAATAAAACTTCGTTGGGAATAGCCTGCTTCGTGATACCCGGCCCCTCGTACAACACCTTCAGGTACTCCGCCTGGTAGGTATCATAGTAGTAAACGCTGAAGGGATGATAACCGGCTTTCAAGGCTACTTGTCCATAGCCTTCCTGCTGCGGATGAGTGCCCTCATTATCCACGATTTGTTTGTCACCGATAAACATCGCACTGCCGTCGCTCGATTGTAAGAAGAAAGTATACACGCCGTCTTTCGGCACATAAATATTGCCTTCGAAGCTTACGCCAAAACCATTGTCAGTAAACAGTTCCGGCAGTTCGAAATGTGTTACCCAACCCTGCTTCACGGCCGGGGAGGCCTTCAGATTCTTCACGCTGCCTGTAGCCTCATAATACTTGTAAAACATTCCCTGCGCCAATACTTCGGGCTTTACCGAGGGCAACAACGCCTGTTTCGTAAAACGTAATACTTTCACCTGGCTCAACCGACCGTCGGGCAATATCTCGCGTGCGTTCACCACGGCATCCTTTTTAATGATAAAAGCGTTGGTATAAAGCGGTGAACGTTTATCCGGCTCCGTAAGATCTGTGGTGTAGCGGATCTCTCCATCTTTATGCGGTGCCTGTAACGTTACTTTCATCGAATCGGTAAATACATAATTGGCGTACCTGCTCACCACATCGGGCTTACGGTAGTTGATGCCATTCTTATCGAGCCAGGGATAATACGCGGCCATACGGGTAGTAAAGTCGTTAAAGTCCTTCTGCTCCGGCGCCGACCAGGCATTTTCCGCCAGCGCGAACAGGCGCGGAAAGGTGCGGTATTCGATATCGGACAGCGTTTGCGTTTGCTCCGTCCACAGGTTCGCCTGCAAGCCCAGTACCATTGATTTTAGGGTATCGGAAAAGTCGGGCAGACTATTATCGAAGTTGTACAGGTCTTCCAGATAAAGACGGGTGCCAAAGCCGGTAGGCTCATAACCTTTGCCTTGCGGGTAATCGAAGTAAGACAAGTGTTTAGGGGTAATGATGACCTTATGGCCTTCTGCCGCCGATTGCAACGCAGGCTTTATACCGCGCCAGGCCATTACTGTAGCGTCCGGGCTCAGACCGCCTTCGCGGATCTCATCCCAGCCGATCAGCTTTTTACCTTTGGCCTGCAACATTTTTTCTACCCTTTTGATAAAGTAAGATTGCAGCTCGTGTTCGTTATGTAAACCCTCATCTTTAATACGCTGCTGGCACTTCGGGCATACCGCCCACTTTTCTTTGGGGGCTTCGTCGCCGCCAATGTGAATGTAACCCGCCGGGAACAGCGCTGCCAATTCGGTGAGCACATCATCTATAAACTGGAAGCTTTGCTCATTGCCCGCACAGTAAATGTACTCGCGAAACTTAGGTCCACCACCGGATGGCAACACCTTAGGGAACCCGTCGAAACAGGCCAGCTGCGGATAAGGCACCATGGCCGACAACGCATGTGCCGGCATCTCTATTTCCGGGATCACCGTAATATAACGCTCCGCTGCATAGGCTACGATTTCCCTGATATCTGCCTGGGTATAAAAGCCGCCGTACTTAGCCGCCTCCCCTTCTGCAGATGGCGCCTGGCTGCGCCAATCCGTGCCCAGCCTGTCCGGACGATAAGCGCCTACAGCCGTAAGTTTCGGGTATTTCTTTATTTCGATCCTCCAGCCCTCATCATCAACAAGGTGCCAGTGGAACGTATTCATTTTCAGCAACGCCAAGTGGTCTATATACCGCTTCACCACCTCTTTTGGAAAGTAATGCCGCGACACATCCAGCATAAACCCACGCCACCCGAATTGCGGGCGATCGTAAACCGCTACACTGCGCAGACTATTACCCTCTGCGATCGCCAGTTGCCGGACCGATTGTATGCCGTGAAAGAGCCCGGCCGGCGTAGCAGCCACGAGTTTCATACCTTCCGGCTGTATGTTCAGCGTATACCCTTCTTCCCCTAATGAATCGATCGCCTTTAACTCCAGCGTAATGCCTCCTTTCGCAGGTGCTACGTCCTTCACCGGCAGGCTTTTACCACTCTCCTGCTTCAGCACATCGGCCATGTAAGCCGAAAGCCGCTTTACATCCGCCGTAGCGGTGGGCGGAACAACGATCGCGGCAGCGGCCAGGTTAAAATTGCCGGCGGACTGCTTTATCTGCAAGGGTTTCGGGATAATGGACTGGGCAGATGCCGCCTGTGTGGCACCGGCAGCTACCAGCAATCCCAGTAGTGTATTAGTCAGCTTCATACAGCTAATGTATAAAATATTTTTATCATATAGAATAAAATACAATATTACATGGGAAGTGGGTGCTAAGTAGGTAGTGAGGCTTGCCGGGCGCGGGTTTCAGCAAATTTGCACATACCCTGGATATACACAGGATACACGAAGCATAAAGAAGCATACAGCTCATCCATGCGAGCCAGCCACCAGCAAAGAAAGTTGTTTATACACCTTCCAAAAAAAACGGGATCGCAAAAAAAAGCGATCCCGTTAGATATGAATGTAAGATTATTATTTCGATTTGAAGGAAGGCAGGGTATAAATTTCTGCCTCAATAATACTCAACGTCCCCTTGGCAGCGGCATCGTTACGGGCCACACCGTCATCCAGCTTTTTACCGGTTACTTCGGTCATTTGCGCCTCCGCCTCCGCGCGGGTACTACCTACCAGTTGAATGCGCACCTTACGGCCTTTTTGCGGCTTGCAGGGCAGGGTAACGTAGCCGAGTGAGCGGGCGGTGGTACCATTAAAAGCCTCCCGTCCGTCGACGGTAATACGTAAAGGGTAATTGCGGGATTTGAAGTTGTTCAGTTTCAGCGTTACTTCGGTCACGAGCGACTCCTTTTCCAATTCGTATTCGATCCAGGCGGTACCCAGCTGGCCGTCATTTACCCAGTCGGACAGCTCATTGTCGTCGTAACTGCGGCGGGCAGAGTCGTTGTTAGCACCGGCAGTGGTGCCGATGATGTTTAATGCCGTACGTAACTCCGTGTAAGAAGGCGTCGCCGGTGTCGGGCCTTTGTCGAGCTGACCAGGCAGGCCGTCGGACGGCAGCTTTGTGCCGAGACCGTTAACGGTGGCGACAGGCAGGGTATTAAGGCGCAAGGTGGCGGGTTTAAGACCGTCTGCGCTAACCGTGAGCGTAACGTTGCCTGGACGGACAGCAGACCGTATTAAAGCCCGGTTTACACCGCCTTCCACGGGGAACTCGTTCGTAAGGGTATAGTTATCTGGCCCCATCGCCATACCACCAATGAAGGTAGCCGGCCCGGTGCAGGCATAACGGATCGTATGTAATGCATCGGGTACACGATTACCCTGCGCGTCTACCACTTCCACCTGCACAAGCGCCAGGTCATGACCATCGGCTTGCCAGCCGCGGGGATTAGGAATGTTCGTGAGTTTTAATGCCGCGGGAGCGCCGGTGGTAGATTTTGTCGTGCTGCATAGCTGCTTGCCGGTGCTGTCAAATCCAACCGCGGTGATGCTACCGGCGGACCAGGCGACTGCCGGAAAGGTGAACAGGAAGCCGTCACTTTTTGCACCGAAACCGAGGGATTGTCCATTTACTTTCAACTCCACTTTATCGGCGCTGGATATTACATACATCGCTTTCGTTACACCTGGTTGGTAGTTCCAGTGGCCGATAATATGAATGCCTGGTTTTTCGGGCGATACCCAGCCGTTCCAGATTACCTGGTGTGCGTAAAAGTTTTCTTTCGGGATGCGGAGCGCATCTACTTCGCCGCTGCGACGGTAGTTTTCGGCACCGCGATGATGTGTATTCGTTTCTGAAAAAACGATGTTAACACCGCCTGCGCTTACGCGTTTGCCAGTGCCGGGGCGCTCGAGCCAGAACTCGTACCAGCGCTTCACGTTCTCGATGGCGTGGCTTTCCATATTGCGGTTGTACACGGCGGCGCTTTGTCCCTTGTGTTGCGGGCCATCGCCGTCTTTATGGTATGGCGGCGTGTAGTCGTCCCAGTATTTACGGGAACCTTCATCGCGGGAGTATTCCATCGCCCATAAAGGGATGCCGGCGCTTTTGTTGGTATACAACATTTCACCACCATATTCGGCTACCTTGCTGTTCAGCATTTCGCGGGAGCCAATGGCACGGCCGCCGTGCGGATCGTAACGGTCGCGGATCGCCTTCATTTCGGTCATATGTTCTTCACTCACACTTTCATTGCCCGACTCATAAAACACGATGCTTGGATTATTACGATTGTAAATGATTGCGTCGCGCATGACCGCTTTACGTTGCTCCCAGCGCGTACCCTTTACATCCGCCTCCGCATCGCCCGCGGGCATCGCCTGCAGCAGGCCAACGCGGTCGCAGCTTTCAATGTCTTGCTTCCAGGGCGTGATGTGCATCCAGCGCACGAGATTACCATTACTTTTCACCATCAACCCGTTACTGTAATCGCTTAACCAGGCAGGCACAGACAAACCGACAGACGGCCACTCGTTGGAGGTACGCTGTGCGTAGCCATGTACCATCATCACCCGGTCGTTCAGGTAAATCATACCGTTTTTGAAATCCGTTTTACGAAAGCCGGTACGGGTAGTTACCATATCTACGGGTTTGCCATTTATCTTTAATACAGATGTTACCTGGTACAGGTAACCGTATCCCCAGCTCCAGAAATGTAAGTTCTCTACTTGCGCGGAAGCCTGTAACATGGCGGTCTCGCCGGCTTTTACAGTTACGGTTTTGCCACTGAATGTTTTAACAGGTTTGTTAGACGCATCTGTCACCTGTACTTCCATAGTTACTTCTTGTGCGCGGCCGCTTTCGTTTTTTACTTCTGATTCAACGTGCAGTAATGCCTTACGGGCGGCCACGTCATAGTCGGTCGCATACACATAAGTGCCCGTTGTTTGCAGCGGTGTAAAGAGCGGTAGGGTTTGATACACCTTGCCGGTGAGATGCAGGTATACGTTCTTATTAATACCACCATAGTTGGCGTTGAAATTTTTATCTTCCCACTGATACTTTTGATTAGTGGCCTTTTCGCGGTAATCCCAGGCATTATCGATACGTACAGCGATGACGTTATCTCCCTTTACAATCTTATCGGTTACATCGAACCCAAAAGCGGTAACACCATTTTCGTGCAGACCAATATGCTGGCCGTTCAAATAAAAATCACCGGCCTGGCGAATGCCTTCAAACTCGATGAACACCTTTTGTCCGGCTGCGGTGGCGGGCAGTGTGAAGCGTTTGCGGTACCAGGCAATGCCAGTAGAAAGTTCTGTGATGTCTTTACGAAAAGCTTCCGCTTCGTTCCAGGCATACGGAAGTGTTACCGGCTTCCAGGCAGCGTCGTTAAAAGAGGGCGCTGCTGCGCCGGATGTGTCTCCGACATATACTTTCCAACCGGAATTAAAATTAAACTTTGCGCGTTGCGCATGTGTGGTGATGCCGAAAAGGATCGTGAGCAACAGCAGGGTGATTCTCTTAGTCATGTTATCAACGGGAATTTTAGCGATCGGGGGGAACGGCCACCTGATGCGATCTGTAAAATATCCGATTAAAGGGGATGGGGCAACCTGTGCTATCCTGCATAAGGTGTAGTAAAAAAGCCACCGCCTGGACAAGCAGCTGCGATTGATGTGACTACTCTTATGTGAACATTCTTCAAATAACGTATGCCCATTACGGCTATACGCTATCAATATTTTTATCTGCCTGCAATATAATAGTGTTTACGACAACAAGTGAGCTGCCGGGCAAAAAATCAGCAGAAAAGTTTGCAGGACGCGCAACACTATATCGTTACACCAACTTCAGCCAGCAAGGACGCTCATGTTAAAAAAGCATCAATGCCGGTTAATTTAAAATAGTACCACGTGAAGACTGCATCCCGCCAGGGCCTTACTGCTAACGTTTTAGCGAAGCTAAAAAATAAAGTTAGGAACACTGCATAATTGATACTATTTTTAAGACTTACGCTTATAATATTGTGATCCATGGAAAAGAAGGCACCGACCATTAAGGAGATGGCGCGCACCCTTGGCATATCCATATCTGCCGTGTCCAAGGCTTTAAACAACCATCCCAGCATTGGGCTGTATACAAAAGAGCGGGTAGCGCGGCTGGCCCAAAAACTGAATTATGTACCAAACCAGGCCGCTATTTACTTCAAGCAGAAAAAAACCTGCACTATCGGCGTTATCCTACCCCACCTTACCGATCACTTTTACACCAGTATTCTTTGTGGGGCCGAAACAGAGGCCATGCAAAACGGCTACAACCTGATTATGTGCCAGTCGTATGATAGCCTGGCGCGCGAGAAGGAGCTGGTGGCCTTTATGCAAAAGAACCGGGTGGACGGCGTATTGGTGGCTTCCAGTAAGGAAACGATCAACTATAACCACTTCCAGGCACTCGAGTCGTGGAACATCCCGGTAGTACATATGGCGCGGCAGCCTAAACAGTACGACTGCCACAGCGTGATCAGCAATGTGCGCGACGGCGCGAGGCAAGCGGTGAATTACTTTATCGAACAGGGTCACCGGCGCATCGCACATCTGAATGGCCCGGAAACGATGGCTACCAGCCGGGAGCGGCATAGTGGTTACCTGGATGCACATCGTGCGCACCAGCTACCTATCCATCCCGAGCTGGTGCAGCAAACCGATTTTAGCCGCGAGCGTAACAAACAAATCGTGGACAGCTGGATGCAGCAGGACGAGTTTCCGACGGCGATACTCGCCTTCAAAGACCTGATCGTGCTGGAAATCATGTCGCTGCTGAAACAGTACTACCCGGATAAAAAGGAACAGGTAGCGGTGATCGGCTTTGGCAATCACCAGTTGTTACAGTATATGGATCACCCTCCCTGCGCATCTATCGAGGAACAACCGGCTATGATCGGGCAGCGGGCCACGAGTTTATTATTGGAGTTGATGCAATTGCCCGGTGAGCAGCGCAGCACCAGCACCACGGCACTCGATTGTAAACTGGTGACTTATGAGCGCCCATAGGCCTTTCAATTAACAATTAATTAACAAACGCCTATTTATATTAAGATTATCTTGTGCATCTACTTTATAAATTTCACCAGTAATATAAGCGAACAGCCATCTACGCGATGGCTGTTTTTATTTCCGGTAGTCAGTAACGGTTAACGGTCCCTTAACTGCGCATCCAGCGCATTGCGATTCGTGCCGGCATTACTTTCAGAGCAGTCCCATACCTTTCCCTCCTGAAATAGGATCCGCTCAACCGATCTCTCGCTTAACATCCGATTAACAAAGTCATGCGGTAATAATCGGTAATATTGTTAACCGGTTTAGCCGGAAAAGTTCTTTCTCCAGGTTAACTATTACCATATTGCAACCGGGACATTATACGTTCGGTTGCTTTTTTTGTGGCGTTACGCTGCGATGTAATGGCATCACTGCAGGAAAGGACCTATTAACCGTTACCCGTACATACTGATATCAACCAAACGCCCTGTACCTGCTCACTATATGCATAAGAGGGCATTATGAAGTTTATTTTAACCTGGCAATTGCCAAGGGCTGCGAGACGACTGGTCACATAAAAACACGAGGGGCAGCTTTATCGGAACATTTAGCGAAGGCAAAACACATTAGCATGCAAATCAACATCCGCAAGGAATTGACCTACGGCGAAAAGGACAAGGCTATACCGGCATTTGCCCGACATTTTTATGTTTACATTATGACTGACGATGCGCACTCCCTGCTGTTTGTAGGGCTCACAAACGATTTGTTCCGTGATGTGCATATGCATCGCGATGGAAAGATGGAAGAGCTACCCCAGGGTAAACGCGTGCAGAAGCTGGTATATCTTGAATACTATGAAGGGCTTTCAGAGGGCATTGGGCGCCGGAATGAGATATTTAACGATACGCTCATCAACCAGGTAAGTCTTATTTTACAGGCTAACCCGCAATGGGAAGATCTTACCCCGGGACTGGAGACAACACTTTAGCAAAACGTTAGCAGTACTGCGGAGGTGTTGCAGCATGTTTGTGTAATTTCATCGGATGAAACCGGAGCGCAGCAACCTGCGCCCATAGCGGGATTAAAACGAGGAACGGCTGCTTGGTGGCCGCATCTATATTATAAAGCTTAAGACAAAAATCGCTCAGATAACTGTATACGTTCTGCGCTGCGTGATAGTGAATACATGAACTAACGAAAGGAACCCTTTACGTGAGCAATGTGTTTTTAAAAGTGCGAACGACATACGACTGGCCGCCTTTTATATGATGTTAGTTACCCATATTCCATTAACCGCCGGGTTGTTACAAAACAATCCCGAGCCCCCCATTTGCAAAACACTGGTCCATTATACAAGGCATTGTTTCTTTTCACCCCGTTTACCGGCCGCGCACTGCTGCGAGGTAATGGTATTCATTTTAAAAAAGACACCCATGGTACATCGACACCTTCATCCGAAATTTAACCCGGCCTACAACGGCCCCCCGTTACCGGGCAGTATGCACAGCAGAATAAACGTTCGCTGTACGATCACGACGAAAAACCAGGCGCCCGTTCAAACCCCGCAAGGCACGGCAGCTCGTTTGTTCACCCGTGATCGCAACGTTATGAAACATCAATTTTCTAATCATCCTTAACCCCCGATTGCATATGCCAAAGCGTTATTTCGAAAGACTGCAAACCATTGATTACCTGATCAGGATCAAAGGCACCGGAAAGCCTGCCCAATTGGCCAAAAGGCTCCGCATCTCGGAACGCACACTCTATGAATTTCTTAAAATGATGAGAGAACTCGGCGCTCCGATAGAGTATGACCGCTATAAGGAAAGCTATTACTATTCCGAAAAAGGCGGCTTTACTATACAATTCAACAAAACACTCGGTGCCATCGGCGCTACGCCCTAAGGTATAGCCCGTACACGCACCCATGCTGCAAAGACAGGGCATAATTCACCCTGTTTTTGCAGCATTTTTTTTACCTGACCAGGCTGTTAACAAGCCCTTAACGCTACGAACACCGGGATAATATTTATTTTACAACCGTTACGAAAGCCCCGATTTAGCTCCCTTTGAATATCCATTTAACAGGCCTTTGTGCCTGCTCATTCAAATTTAAACACTTACTCAAATACCAGGTGCACATAGCACCCGGCTTCAAAATATAATTATGACTAGCAGCATATCCACCTGGAATTACCCCCAAAAAAGCGTGTTCCGTCACTGATGAAAAAGACAGGTGATGCAGCATTACATGACCTGTCTTTTTCCACGCTTCCCGTTAACGACCAATCTCTAAAACCCATCATACTATGAAATCTGTTGAAACATCATCCAGAACAAACCTTCGCATAGCGAGTTCCAGGCAGGAACTGGCCCTTATCCTAGAACGTATGGCGGCCGAATTACAGGCCGGCAAACTCGACTTCGTTTGTTACACAGGCGAGAAAAACGGCTTCCTGCTGGAGTTAAAATGTATTCCATTCGATTTAAACGCTAATCATCTGCGCAGTAATGCTTTTCATAACGCGGGTTAGGTTTTTTATCAAACAATCTATGATGCGAATAGCAAGCGGGTTTCTTTCCAGTTACCCGCCTTTCTCATAAAGGCCGGTGTCGTTGCCGGCCGCGAAGTCCTGTGTCGCTACCGCACGAACGTGTGCTTCATTACCGGCTACGAAAGCCTGCGTCACTACCGCACGAAGGGCTGCTTCATTACCGGCTACGGAAGCGTTCGTCACTACCGCACGAAGGGCTGCTTCATTACCGGCTACGGAAGCGTGCGTCACTACCGCACGAGGGGCTGCTTCATTACCGGCCACGCCGAACAACCATCATTGCATCCACACAAAAAAAGGCGCAGGTAAATACCCGCGCCGGTTCAATTGGTCACATGTTTGACTAAAATATATACACAATGTCAGAACTTATCTTAGCAATCGGTACGGGTAGACACCCGCACCCGGATATATAGTCACCCTGAAGTGACTAACGTTTAAGCATAAACTAACTTTTCTCCTTCATCTCGCGCTCCACATCTTTCACCCGCACTGCGATCAGCATGACGAGGATGAGCAGCAATACCACGGCAACGAAACCGGTGATATAACCATAATCGGTGATCTGCAAAGGACGGTAAGCAGGCATCCGGCTTTCGGGCTTAAAGCCCCCACTGTTAGGATCTGCCGCTACTTCCTGCGATTTAATGTACGCCACAATGCTTTCTACCTGGGCAGGTGTAATATCCGGGTGGTCGGGCATGGTGGTGTTGTTAAATTCGGCGTAGATGGCTACCGCATCTTTATCGCCGCTTTTGATCAGGGACTGGGAAGATTGCACGAATTTGGTGATCCACTCCATACTACGGCGGTCGTACACCTTCGCCAACGGGGGGCCGAGCACTTTTTTATTAACGTTATGGCAGGCCGCACAGCGCGCCTTAAAAATGAGCGCTCCTTCTTCCTGTGAAGGCGGGGCGGCATATACTGTTACACCGAGGCCCAGGCACAGCAGCAGCAGAAAATACCTGATGTTATCTTTCATGTTGAAGTTGTTTAAGGTCGTGAATAAGCTCGTCTACTGCATCGGCATCGGTACCTTCATAGTACCCGCGAATGTTTCCGCGATCGTCCACCAGCACGAGCTGATCGCTGTGGATGAAATCCGTCGGGCCGCCATCGCCTTCTGTAGCAACAAGGCGAAAGGCATTACGGGCCAGTTTGTACAGTGCGGGTTTGGTACCGGTTAACAAGGTCCAGCGAATGCCATAGGTATCTGCATACCTGCTGAGCACTTCGGGACGATCGTGCGCCGGATCTACCGTAAAAGACAGCAGCTGAATATTGGGTTGACTTTCGAAAGCCTTTTGCACGCGCAGTAATTGTTTGGTCATTTTGGGACATATTACCGGGCAACTGGTAAAAAAGAAGTTAGCCACAGTAAGCTGTTTTGCATGGTTACTGAAAGTAAAAGACTGCGCGTGCTGATCGGTGAAAACGTAACTGGAATCGTATTGCACCTGGCTGAACACCGGCAGTCTGCCCAGCTCGCGCTCATAGGTGCGCACACCCAGCCAGGCACACAGCGGCAACATCAGCACCAGCATCAACCATACCCATTTGTTATTACGTTTCATGTTAGTTTCTTTTTTATTAGCTACTAGATGCCTGGCATCGGGTTATGCGGTAAGTGCGGCGGCGCACCCGGGCCACTATTGCTCAACACATCCACCAGGGCAGGCACGTAAGCGATGAGAATGATGACCACCATCACGATAATCCAGGGTTTGAAGCCGTTGAACAGTGGTACCATTTTTTCGTCATGGTAAGCTTCACTTACTGGCAGGTCAAGCCCCGCGGTTTCGGTTTTCTTTCTGAAGAAGGTGCCGAAGAACACTACGAAATACAGCATACCGGCCAGGAACATGATGAAGCCACCGCTTAACGCCAGCATCGTAGACGGCACCCATTGCGGATGATACAGTTCGTTTTGCGGGTTGAGGTAGGTCATACCAAGGTTAGTACGACGTGGCTCTCCCATCAATCCGCCCCACATCAGTCCGAAAGAGAAAATAAGCACCCCGATCATCCACAGGTAAGGCACGATCACATTCACTTTAGGCAGGAAGATCTTTCGTCCGCGCAAAGTAGCGATCAGGTGCAGGCTCATGGCGATCATGGCCAGGAACACTGGTCCCGCAACGGTCATATGGAAGTGACCAGGCAGCCAGGAAGTATTGTGCACTACGTTATTGAGTGCGTAGCTGGAGTTTACGATACCGGTAAATCCGCCGAAGATAAACAGGATGAGACCCGCGATCATGTAGCCGAACAGGTAGCGGTTGCTATCGAGGTAAGGCAGTTTGCCGAACCAGCCGAGCAGGCCTTTGGCGCCCCGCTGGCGGCCGGCATATTCTAATGAAGCAGACAAGGTAAACGCAGTAATAAAGCTGGGCACCGCTACGGCGAAAGTGAGCACGGTAGACAGCCATTTGGTAGTACTGCTGATGTTCGGATCACTGAACTGGTGGTGTACGCCAACGGGCACACTCAGTAACAGGAAGAGGAACAAGGCGATACGGCCGGCCAGGTCAGAATACAGTTTACCACCCGCTACTTTCGGTAACATCGTGTAGAACATGATGTAAGCCGGCAGCAACCAGAAGTACACCAGGGCGTGACCAAAGAACCAGAACAGCGTACGCGCCAGGGTTACGTTCACGGTGGGCGTCCAACCCATCGCCCATGGCAGCAACAGCACGAGCACTTCGTAAGCAACGGCCAGCGTACAAACAAACCAAACGATGAAGTTGACGAGCGTACCCAGTACGGCCAGCGGCACCTTTTTACCCGGGTTCTCTTTCTTCCAGCTGCGGTATAACACCAGCCAATCGAACAAGGGTATCCAGGAGCCTACGATCAGCAACGCGGTACCGAGGTAAAACAAGGGATGGCCTTTTAATGGAGGATAAAAAGTATAAAGCACAGAGGCTTTACCGGCCAGGATGGCCCAGGCAGCCATTAGGGTACCTACGACCATGAGGCCCAGGGATATCCACGATGCCTTTTTATTGGGTTCTTTTTTCAGGTAGAAAAAGATGGTAGCATGCCCAAAGGATACGGCAAAAAAGGTAGTGAGCACAATAGCATTGATCACACCATGCAGGGTAAGCCCCTGGTAATAGTCCAGCTTAACGGCTGAAGACTGGTGAATAACGCCCGCACGGTACACCACCTGCATTAAGCCGTGGTAAATACCCAATATCAGTAAGGTGATCGGAACAAATAACTCTATAATAATTACGTTCCGCAATGAACGACTAACATTCATATAATCAAGGTTTAGGATAATCAACTATTACTTCCGCCTGCATGTTCTGGTGGCCGGTGCCACAGTATTCATGACAGGTAATTTTATACACGCCCGTTTCCGGGAACTTCACCGTGGTTTTGGAAATACCACCGTAAACGGCCATCATGTTCACATTCCTCTCGGCGATGTTAAACCCATGCACCACATCTTTAGAGGTCACGAAAAAATCGACCTCAGCACCCGGCGGTATATTGATCACCGAAGGCTCGAAGGTCCACATGCCCGCCACCGCAAACACCTGGTAGGTTTTATCGTCAATTTTAGTCACACGCGGCTCCGCGTAAGCTTTGTCGTAAGGGATACATTCGGTTACGTCCACCTTTCTTTTGCCCGTTACGTACAGGATGCTAAAGAAGAAAATGATAATCAGCAACCCGGTGATCCGTAAGACCCTTATTTCGAATTTGTCCAGCATACAATTAAGTTTAAGCGCGTTCAAGCATGATATTATAGATGTACAGCCAGATGCCGGCACACAGCAGGGCTAACAGGATGAAGAAAGCCATGCTTCCCTTCGGAATAAATTTTTCAGTTTCTTGGTTCATGGTGTCAGGATTTATCACAAAACTACCCGCATGCGGCCGCAGCGCGCATGAGTGACATAACCATGACGCATGAGAGTGGTCAAAGCAGAAAATGATCTAAGTCAGGTTCCCGTTCGCGACATTTATTAACTTGCAGGCAATTATTACATTGTACACATGTTTCGTTTCGGGCAACAGCAAATAATGGCCATCGCCGTTTTCATACTGGTGATCACCACTTACCTGCTGGTATGGCGGCCAGACTATAACTTTTTTGACGGGGGGCTGATGACGGCCATCCTGCTCACTATGTTTATTAAAAAGGACGCTGCCACCCACTGGATGGGCGCCGCGTGTACAGTCATCGTGGTCGTCATCGCGTGTTTGCCTCACCGCAACCCTGATTATGCCGAGGTTTTTATCGAACACTTCTTTTCGCTGATACTGGTGGTGAGTGCTACATTGCTTACACTTTTTGTAAAACGGTTGTACCGCACGCTCGAAGCCGATGAAAATCAGCTGGACGCCCTGTTCCGCAACGCGACGGAAGGCATTATCCTTACGAACAGCAAAGGCCGTATTGTACTGGCTAACCCGGAAGTAGAGCGGCTGTTCGGGTACCCGTCTAACGAGATACTGGGTAAGGACATAGAGATCCTGATCCCTAAAAGATATTATCACTCACACGTGCACCAGCGTAACCATTATATGCACCAGCCGCTCTCCCGCCCCATGGGCCATGGGCTGAAACTATTTGGCCTGCGCAAAGACGGATCGGAGTTCCCGGTGGAAGTGAGTCTCAGTCACTTCCGGCAGTCGTCAGAAGACTTTGTACTGGCATTTGTGATGGATATTACGACGCGCCGCCAGGCAGAGAACGAGCAGCTGGAGCAAAAGAAACAACTGGAACAGATGGCCGGCGAAATGCAGCAACTGAACCAGGAGCTGGAACGCAAAGTGGAATCGCGCACGAACAACCTGCACGAAGCCATGAAGCAACTGGAACTATCGCAAACAGAGCTGCGCGATGCATTGGACAAGGAGAAAGAACTGGGCGAGATCAAATCGCGGTTCGTATCTATGGCCTCGCACGAGTTCCGTACGCCACTGAGCGCGATACTTTCCTCCGCAGCGCTGATCGGGAAGTATACGACTACAGGCGACCAGGAGAAACGGGAGAAACACGTGCACAAGATCCGGGAAGCTGTAAAACACCTGAACGAACTGCTCGAAGACTTCCTGTCACTTGGCCGCATCGAAGAAGGAAAGATACAGACCACGACCGCTTACCTCGACCTGCAATCTTTTATTTCAGATACGGCAGAAGAGGTACAGGGGCTGCTAAAACCCGGTCAGGTACTACATCGCTCGCTGCGCGGCACTACAGGCTTTATTACCGATAAACGATTATTGAAACATATTTTCGTGAACCTGCTCACCAACGCCTCCAAGTTTTCACCGGCGGATTCGCCGATAGACTGGCAGATATGGCTGCAGGACGATCGTATATACGCCACGGTTACCGACCGCGGCATGGGCATCCCGGATGAAGATAAGCCCTACCTGTTCAGTAGCTTCTTCAGGGCACGTAATGTGACTAACATCCAGGGGACCGGGCTTGGCCTGCATATTGTGAAACGTTATGTGGATATGTTGCAGGGCAGCATTGAAGTTGACAGCGAACACGGCGAAGGCACCACGATCAGACTTAGTTTTCCAAATCATACAACCTAAAAGCAATGGCCACCATCTTAGTAGTAGACGATCACCAGGACATACGTGAAAATGTAGCAGAAATACTTTCCCTCGCGGGATACGAGGCACTGGAAGCCGAAAACGGCAAACGTGCGCTGGAGATTGCCCGGCAGCAAAAGCCCGACCTGGTCGTATGCGATATCATGATGCCCGAGCTGGACGGTTACGGTGTATTACACCTGATGCGGAAAAATCCGGATACCGAACATATTCCCTTCATCTTCCTCACCGCCAAAACGGAGCGCAGCGACTTTCGCAAAGGCATGGAGATGGGCGCGGACGATTATATTACCAAACCTTTTGAAGATGTGGAACTGCTGACCGCCGTAGAAATCCGGCTAAAAAAACAGCAGCTTTTACAGGATAAACTAAACGCCGCCGAGAAACAATCTGTTACCGCCATCTTGCAGGAATGGCAGCAGTCGGGCTTGTTGCAGCTGGATATGGACCATTACCATATTGCCGCGCTCACCAAAAAGCAGCCCGTGTACCGCGAAGGCAAATATCCGCAGTACCTCTATTTTGTAAAGAGCGGTAAGGTGAAGACCTATCGGCAGAACGACGATGGCAAAGAATACATCACTAACCTTTACAGCGCCGGCGATTATTTCGGTTACGTAGCGCTTATCGAAGATCATGTGTACGATGAAAATGCAGAAGCGCTGGAAAATTCAGAGATCATACAAATCCCGAAAGACATCTTCCTGCAACAATTACTCAACGACATCCGCGCGGCAAGGGTATTTATCCGCCACATTGCGCTGGACGTAAAAGAGAAAGAAGACCGCCTGTTACAACTTGCCTACGACTCCCTTCGCAAACGAGTTGCCAGCGGATTGGTAGCCATCCACGACAAACTGCATAAAGAGCAGGGGCCGGATGCGCTCATCGAGTTGTCCCGCGACGATATTGCTCACTATGTAGGCACGGCGACGGAATCGCTCATCCGCACCCTCAGCGATTTTAAATCGGAGAAGTTGATAGAAATGCAGGGAACACGCATCCGCATTTTGCAGGCGGAGCAACTGAGAAGGCTGTTGTACTAACATCCACCTGAAAGGCTTCTGCCATTAGGGCCTGGTCCATCCAGGTCTATTTGATCAGCCACATACGCGTTGTCTGTTCATCGCCACCCATCTGCTTTTTAGCACGATCATATTCCACAGGGTTATTTAATATTTCGGTGAGTGGATACATGTATCGTAATGGAATGTTGCGCTGGGCAGCCAACGGACCGGGCACGAACACCGGGAAGCCCGTACGGCGATGTTCCAGCCAACCTTCTGCGCCTACATTTAATTGCGACAACCACTTTTGGTGCATGAGCTGGCGGAGCGAGCCATTGTATTTTACGAGGGGCTGTGCGGTATAACTCGTGTAAGGCACCCCGGCACCATAATACTCCATCGACTGTTTAATACCCTGGTAGTACATCGATTGGCCCGTGCAGCCCGCCATGGTAATACGGCCTGACTGCAAAGCTTCTGACAGTATAAAAGATACTTCCCAGCAGCCAATGAGAATGGCATTAAACCTGGGATCTGCGGCTTTATTCATGGCAGGTGCGAAGTTGGAAATACAGTTATTTCCGCCGTTGTATTGCGCAGGTTGTGAGATGGCGTTAGGCACGCCTACGTATTCATTTTTATCGATGGTTGCACTGGCCACGTCCACCACTTTATCTATCCAGATGCGGATGCGTGGATCATTGTAAGTGAGCAGCATATCCACCAGCTCTTTGGACGGTTTACGTTTATCGAACTCATTATAACCATTAGCGACATCGCTGCCTGGCCAGCTGTTTTCCGCGTTCGTACCGATATAACGCAGCACAGCATTGTAAGCCTGGTCGTTTACAAGCGGATACAACTGCGGATCGTTTACCATGAGCTGCATTTCCGCCCACGCATTGGGATAATTTTTCGCACAGCGCAACAACATACGTAAACGCAGACTATTAGCGAAACGACGCCACTTCTCCACATCGCCTTTAAACAACACATCATATTCCGCGTCAATAGCGGGTAATGGTTGCCTCAGCGCTTCGTTGCATGCTTTCAACTCATACAGGAGATCAATATAGATAGTTTCCTGTTTATCGTATGCGGGATGTATATTGTCTTTCTCCCGCGCGAGCAACGCTTTAGAGTAAGGCGCATCCCCCCATAGGTCAGTAATGTAAGCAAAGTTAAACGCGCGCAGAATGCGACTGAGTACTACGTATTGCGGCTGATGGTGTTTTTCCGCCTGGGTTTGTAGTTGTTTGATGGTCATCAGCCTGGTATAGACAGGCGTCCAGTCACGCGGTCCCCAGGAGAACTTATCCATATTTTCATTACGCACCAACGTCACGTAACGACCTGCCGATGCGGGATGGCGGTAATATGCTTCATCCTGGTAGGAATAAGCTGTTTTGGTAATCGCAGTAGAGAGCAGGTATACGGCATCTACATCATTTACCACGTTAGGGTCGGTGTTGATCTCATCGAAACCCGCATCGCAGCACGTGAACAACATGGCCGCCAGTAAACAGTATATGAGTGGTTTTAAATGCATCATTAAAAGTTTACGTCCAGCTTTAATCCATACGACCGGATGGCTGGCAAGGTCCAGGTATTGATACCGAGGTTGTACCGGCCGCCGGATATTTTATTCGACGTTTCAGGATCATAACCATTCCTGGCGGCCGTCCAGCTGAACAGGTTACGTGCCGTTAAAGTGATCCCGATCTTCTCCACAAAACGAAACGGCTGATGGAACGTATAACCGCATGCCAGTTCCCGCAGCTTTACGTACGTGGCGCTGTAGGAGTTACGTGCCGGATAATCCCAATAGTAGTTCGGGTAATACGATTCCGGCCCTATCACCACGTCGTTTGGCCGAAAGCTGCCATCCGCGTTCTGAATGAAACCTGCGAGCAACATGCCATCGTGGCGCTGCCGGCCCTGGTCGTCGGTCCAGGCGATGCCGCCGTTCTCTGCTCCCCTGCCCGGCAAAGTGATCACCACCCGGCCATCGGATTGCAGGTTGTTGGCAGTGTAGGAGTAAAACACGCCGCCCTGGCGATAATCCAGCAGGAAGTTCAGGTTAAAGTTGCCCCAGTTAAAGTTGTTGGAAAAGCCGACCATAAAGTCGGGATTGTAGTTGCCATAGTACTGGAAGTTATCGCCGAGCAACATGTATTCACCATTATCCGACAGCCAGGGTTGTCCTTTATTGGGCCCATCAGGGATGACGCGATAGATTTCCCCGTACATATCGCCCATGCGGCCGCCGGGGCGCGCTAATATCTTCGTCCACTCCCCACCCGATAAATAAATTTCCCCATCGATCAGTTCCGGTGCGAGCGCGATTACCTTTTCCCGACTACGTGTATAGTTCACCGTTGTATGCCAGGTAAGCGGCCCTTTTACCGGCGTACCGGTCAGCTGCACTTCTATTCCACTCGTGCGGATGTTGCCTGCATTAATGATCTTCTCCGTCACGCCCGATGAACTGGCCGTTGGTATCGGGATGATCTGGTTACGGTTGCCGTTGCGGTAGTAGCTCACATCCACCCCCAACCTGTTCTGGAAGAAACGCAGGTCTGCACCCACCTCCAGCGACGTATTGATCTCGGGTTTCAGTTTATTGTTCTTCATCAACGTTTCCATTTCCGCCCGTTTAAGGTCACCCCAGTCAGTGATGAAACTGAAAGTATTGTACAAATTATATGGGTCCGTATCCTTACCCACCTGCGCAACGTTGGCCCGCAGCTTGGCGAAACTGAGTACACCATCAGGCTCCAGGTGCAACAATTCTGAAACGATTGCTGACACTGACAATGCCGGGTACAGGAAGGCGTTGTGTCGCGAAGGCAGGGTGCTCGACCAGTCGTTGCGGGCCGACAGATCTACGAAGAACGAGCGGCCGTATGCCAGCTGCCCGGTAATATACAGGCTATTGATCCGCTTGCGAAAGAAGAAAGGATCATATTGCACACTACCAGATGCGCCGTTCGTTACGGTATACAGCTCCGGCACCACGAGTTTGGATGCAGTAACGGTATTACCACTGTGGCGGCGGTCCATGCGGTTGCCGCCTGCGGAAACAGACATCGACCAGTTGCGGCGAAGTGTTTTATCGAAGGTGAGTAAGAAGTCTGTATTCAGTTCTCTAAAGAAAATATCTGTGCTGCTGTAATAACCTTCGGGATAGTTAACCGTACTAAAAGGCTTGCGGCTCCAGCGGCTTTCCACGTACTGATCTACACCAGTACGTAACATCAGTTTAAAATGCCGGCCCATGCGATAGTTCAGTTGCCCCATCCCATTTAAACGATTACGCTCAAAGGCATTTGTTTGCTCGTAAGCGATGAAGTACGGATTATCCACCAACGCCTTTCCGCTGGCTATATCGCGCAAATGGGTGAGCTGCTCGCGGCCTTCGCGGCCCGGCTTCCAGTAGTTACGCAGCTGCTGTACATCTACGTTAGGAGAGGTTGTATAAAGCGTATTGATCACCCCGTTGCGGTCGCCACTAAAGCGGTTGTCGCTGCCGGATGAATTATACATCATGCTAACATTCACGTTCACATCGCGCGTAACATGATATCCGGCGGATATGTTTACGGAGGTTTTATGCATTTCCGTATTGGGAATCACACCCAGGTTGTGAATATCAGTATAGGATAACCGGAAGTTCCCTCTTGCTCCCGGCCCACTTTCTACAGCAATGTTGTTGGTATACGTCTGCCCCGTGCGAAAGAAATCGCGCACCCGGTTAGGATAGGCCACCCAATCCGTGGGTATAAAATTGCCATTTTCATCGACAGGACTGTTCCACTGCACCCGTTTGGAACCATCATTCAGTTTGGCGCCCCATGCTGCTTCGCCCCAGGTATCCGTCGCGTACAAGTCACTGCCCGCACCGTAGGCGTTCTGGAACTGCGGGAACTGCCAGGCGCGGTCGAACATGGCAGCAGAACTTACACTAACGCCAAGTCCGTTCTTAGACCCGCTGCCACTTTTCGTGGTAATGAGTATTACCCCGTTGCCTGCCCGCGATCCGTACAGGGCAGCGGCACCGGCACCTTTCAGCACCGTTACTTCCGCGAT
Organism: Chitinophaga horti; assembly: GCF_022867795.2. Lineage (NCBI taxonomy): Bacteria > Pseudomonadati > Bacteroidota > Chitinophagia > Chitinophagales > Chitinophagaceae > Chitinophaga > Chitinophaga horti. The sequence goes on from NZ_CP107006.1 coordinate 4,373,517, forward strand.
GTCATCTGTATTGATATCAGAAATAATATTACCATAATCCACGTTACCGCCAATGCTGGCACCAGCCTGTACCGGTATGCCATCGATCACGAACAGCGGCTGACTGTTACCAGCGAGCGACGACTCTCCACGAATGACAATGAACGCAGAAGATGCAGGGTCCGGGCTCATACTGCGGATCTGTACGCCGGGCACTTTGGCGGTAAGCGCGTTGATCAGGTTAGGCGTTTTGACGGTATTTACATCTGCGTTCGATAACGTGGTGACCGCATACCCTACAGAACGCTGGGCACGGCTGAGTCCCAATGCCGTTACGACCACCGGGCCGAGTTGCAGCGTATCGACATGCATATGTTGGGCGGGCAGGCTGTTTAAGGACTGGGCGCTAAGCGCCTTCCGGTAAACGATCACCTGTTTGCCTTCTTGTTTAAAAGCGAAAGGCTTATCGGTAAACAAGTCGGTAAGCACGGCGTATACCGGCATATTTTTATAATTACGTGGCCCCACTTTATACTTGCCCAGTTCTGCGGCGTCATATACAAAAGCAATCCCGGAGGCTCTTTCGAGCCTCAACATCGCGACATCCAGATTTTCCCGGCCTATAACGAGTGTTATGGCGGGTTGTTGCGACTGCGCGAACGTAGCGCAGGGCAACAGCATCCCCAAAAAGAGGAGCGTTACAATGCATACCGCCGCGCATCTCTGCTTACGCGACTGGCTGCGTTGGTGTACGGGCATAGGTATCCCTGTTTAATAAGGTTTAATTTGTCAAAAGCAAAACCGGGGTAAAGGCGTGACCCCTCCCTGAACTAAATCACAAAAACAAAAAACGTGGTCCTACTCGGATATGGTGTAATTATTACCAGCCTGTTCTAATACATTTCCATTCACCAGGCATAACGAGCGAAGAATTTCATCGGGCGACTGAAAGTAGCTAAACCTGCCCGTGAGTCGAAGCTTCGCCGTTTGCTCACTTCTAAAATTTACTTTGATGGCGTAATAGTCTTCCAGCTCGGCCGCAATATCTGAGAACTGCTGCTGGCGAAAAACCATCTGACCATTCTTCCAGGCCCCGCGCATAGCTGCAGGCGGAATATCTTTCACAACGTAATTACCTGCATTTATTTTCACCATCTCGCTGCCGGCCGTCAATACGCGTCGCGTACCCGATGGCGTAGCTACCTGCACCTTGCCTGTGATCACACTCACTGACAAATCCTGCCGTTCCTGGTAACGCCTCACGTTAAAAGAGGTGCCCAGTACACGCGTTACACATTCGCCGGACGTGAGGGTGAAAGGTCGTTTATCATCCTTTGCCACTTCCAGGAAGGCCTCGCCGTTCAACAGCGCCACTGTTCTTTCATTCGCCGCAAACTTTTGCGGATAGCTGAGCGTACTGCCGGCTTTCAGCCAGACATTCGTGCCATCGTCCAGCGTGAGGTGCAATATTTTGCCTGCTTTGGCCGATACGGTATCCCAATGTTCCGCGACCATGGCCTTTTGCGGGCTGCGATGCGCATGGTGTTCCCACCAGTGTATAGACATGACCACGATGCCGAAAATCGCTGCGGCAACAGCCGCCTGCCATCCGAAGCGCCGTAATACCGAACGGCGGCCGGTTGGCAGCATGCCTTGCGACACACCTTCCCATACCTCCGCCTTCACCGCGGCGCGGTCTTCTTCGCTGATCAACGATTCGTCGGGCACGTCAACTTCAAGTTGATCGTACCATTCGTCAACTAATTTACGCTCCTCTTCAGTGCAGGTATTTTTCAGATATCTGTCCAGTATGTGTCTATCTGGTATTCCCACAATCACATGTTTATACTAGTGTCTCGGTCAAATACTTATCATTATCAATGGAGCCACCAACATCAATGGCGCCAAAGCATCTTCATAATGTGCTACTGCTTGTCGTAAACGTTTAAGCGCCGACGTGAGCTGGTTCTTTACCGTTTGCTCACTCAGGCTAAGCGTTCCTGCAATGTCTTGTACACTCAGGAACTGCTGCCGGCTCATCCTGTATATTTGCTGCATACGGCCAGGCATACGTTGTACTTCTGCTTCTAACAACCATGCAACCTCTTTCGCCTGCATCTTGTGCAAACCGCCAATGTGTTCCGCCTGCCGGGGTCTGTACGACCGCGAGCCCGCTATCCTCGAAACAGAAGCCCTAAAGTGGCTGATGATCCGGATCTTTAGCGTGGAGTAAAGAAAGGTGCTGAAACAACCGTTCACCTGTAACAGGTGCCGCTGGTTCCATAACCTGATGAATAACTCCTGGGTGCAATCCATCGCGTCTGCATCATTCCCGGTTTTACGGATGGCCTCCTGCAAAGCAGCCTGCCAATAACGACCAAACAATTCGGCAAACGCCTGTTCGTCGTTGCCGGTTACACGGCTCCATAAAACTTCATCCGGGATATGGTACAGGTCTGACATAAGAAAAGGCTGCAAAATGACGTTCACGTTAGGTATAGGTTTTGCTGCGGAAAGGTGTATCGGTATAGCTATCGTGTTTCTTAATGGTTTTTTCTCTCCTGCTGCCTACTTCGCGTGAACGGTCAAGGTGCGTAAAATTAATAAAAGACGCGGAAACTCAAAGGGTTAAACGAAGTTTTACCGCTGCAGATGCAAACATCAATTTAATACAAATATGTATCGGGTGGTTACCCAGTTAGAAAACAGGCGTTACTGCCACCTTATTTTTTTGTTATTTGACCAGCAGTCAATCGCCGGTCAGCCGCCGTTGTGTCACTCCCTTCATCGGCATTGCATCTTTCCTCTTCTCCTTTTTATAACACCAGCTTAAAACGCCCCTCCTGCACATCACGACTGTTACCGCCTACGAACAGTTGGTACTCCCCTGCCTCCGGACGCTTCTTCAGGTCACTGTGATAAAACGCCAGGTCTGCCGCCTTCAGCTGAAACTGTACGGTTTCACTCGCCCCCTTTTTCAGCAGGATCTTTTTAAACGCGATCAGCTCTTTTACCGGCCGCGTAACGCTGCCCACCAGGTCGCGGGCGTAAAGTTGCACGACTTCCTCACCATCGTAATTGCCGGTATTGGTAACGGTGACGCTTACGTTCAACGTGCCGGTACCTGTAAGTTGAGCGCTACCCACCTGCAAAGGGCCGTAACTAAAAGTCGTGTAACTGAGGCCATAACCGAACGGGTACAGCGGCGTGTTTGGCACATCGAGGTATTTAGTGGTGTATTTATTATTGAGATCGAGCGGGCGGCCGGTGTTTTTGTTGTTGTAGTAAATGGGTACCTGGCCTACGTTTCGGGGAAACGACATGGTGAGTTTACCGGCGGGATTATAATCACCGAACAGCACGTCCGCTATTGCCGGCCCCGCCTGGGTGCCGAGAAACCAGGTTTCGAGGATGGCGGGTACGTTCGCATCTTCCCACTCCAGCGTTAGAGGTCGACCGTTCATCAATACCAGTACTACCCGTTTGCCGGTCGACAATATGGCGGCCAGCAATTCGCGCTGGTTTTGCGGAATGTTAAGATCAGTGCGGCTGGCTGCCTCGCCACTCATGCCCTGCGCCTCGCCCAGCGCCATTACCACTATGTCTGCATTACGTGCGAGCGTTACGGCTTCTTCCTGCAGCCGCATCGGGTTCAACGTATCGGCCGGTTGCAGCGCGCGATAATTCAGTAACTTCTTTAGCATGGCAGTATCATCCGTAATGTAGGCACCCTGTGCATAGGCCACCTGCGCTTTATCTCCCACTTTGTCTTTTAACGCCTGGTACAAACTTACCGCCTTTTGATAGTCGCCGGCGGCCGACCAGTTACCAATAATATCCCGCTGATTATCGGCCAGCGGCCCTATTACCGCAATACGGCCACGTTGTTTAAGCGGCAACAGCTTATCGTTTTTCAGCAACACAATGCTGCGCATCGCGATATCTTTTGCGGCCTGCAAATGTTCCGGGTTCATGATCACCTGCTGCGCCCTAACGGAATCGCAGTACAGGTAAGGATCTTTAAACAATCCCAAATCATATTTCGCTTCCAGCACGCGGTATACCGCCTCGTCCACCGCCTTCTGCGACACCTTCTTATCCTTCAGCGATTGGACCAGGTGGCTGGCAAATACACTGCCCTGCAAATCCATATCTACGCCTGCATTCAGCGCCAGCGCACCCGCTTCGCTTTCATCTTTCACCACACCATGGTTTACCATTTCATTGATCGAGGTATAATCGGTAACCACAAAGCCTTTGAAGCCCCACGCCCGCGCAGCAGGTCCGTCAGCAACCATCTATTACCTGTGGCCGGAATACCATCCACCTCGTTAAAAGAAGTCATCACCGTCGCCGCGCCGGCATCTATAGCGGCTTTGTAGGGCGGCAGGTAAGTTTCGAACATACGGATGCGGCTCATATCGACCGTATTGTAATCGCGGCCACCTTCGATGGCGCCGTATAAGGCAAAGTGTTTAACGCAGGCCAGCACTACCTCCGGCGAAGGGGCATATGTTTTCTTACGATAGTCACGATCCTGCTGGTAACCGGTCACTTTTGCCCGTGCCACCCATTCACCAAAGCGTGTATCTTCCCCCACGCCTTCGGCTACACGTCCCCAACGGGGATCGCGGGCTACGTCCACCATGGGTGAGTAAGTCCAGTGCAGGCCGTCCGCGGCGGCTTCCAGGGCGGCAATGCGGGCGCTCTTCTTCATCAGGCCCATATCCCAGGTACAGGCTTCGCCCAGTGGAATGGGGAAGATGGTCTTATGACCGTGGATTACGTCGTAACCGAATAACAACGGGATCTTCAGGCGGGTTTTCATCGCTATGTCCTGCAGCTTGCGGGTAAACTGGGGCGTATACGCGTTGAAGATGTTGCCGCACAAGCCTTTTTGTATATCGCTGATGTAATCTTCCTTCATGAAAGGGCCGGTTTGGTCCATGAAACTGGTGAGCAGGTTAAGCTGCCCCACCTTCTCTTCCGGCGTCATTTTGGCGATCAGTCCGTTGAGGAAACGTGCTTTTTCGGATTGGGCCTGCGTATGCCCGAACAGGCAGCCGGCAACCATGGTCAACAACCATTGCTTCAGGATCTTCATTTGTTAAATTTTGTGTTGGATCGATTTTGGGGATAAACGGGCCGTATATAAAGTTACGCAATTTTGAACCCTCGGGCGCGAACGTTGTTTATATTTAAATTGACCATATGCTGCTGAAACAAAATCTGAGTCTTTACCGCATATTAAAGATCACCTGGCAGATTGACCTGGCCATGCTCGCCTCCTGCACTGCCGCCTATTACCTGGACACCCTCGTTTTTAAAGGCTGGGCGCTGCCAGGCACCTTTCCGGCACTGATGGGTACCGCCATCGCCTTTTTTATCGGTTTCAGCAATAACGAAGCCTATAGCCGCTGGTGGGAGGCCCGCATCATATGGGGCGCCCTTGTGAACGACTCCCGCTCCTGGGCCAGAAACCTTATGGCGTACAGTCACCCCGCCGACTATAAAGGCATCAGCCGGCAGGAAGAAAAAATGATCAAACGCCACCTGGCCTTTCTTTATGCGCTGAAGGCCAGTCTCCGCAGAAAACCCGACGGCCTCTACGAAAAATACCTCTGCGAGGAAGATCGTAACCATGTGAAAGGATTCACCAACATACCCAACGCCATCCTGGACATACAGGCCCGGGAGCTGCAGATATTGCAGGACATGAATTATATCGACGGATTTAAGTTTATGATGATGAACAATTTGCTGCAGAACTTTACAGACGGGATGGGCAAATCGGAACGGATCAACAATACAGTATTTCCAACAACGTATGTGTACTTCACAAAACTGTTCATCTGGCTCGTTGTCGTGCTTGTAACCATGGCCGTATCCAGCCTGGGGCCTTCCTCTATCTTCCTGGGGTGGGTTATCGGGTTTGTGTTTCATACCACACATATCAACGGCATGAGCCTGATGAACCCTTTCGAACTAACACCTTCCAGTATTCCGCTGGATAGCATTACCCGTACTATCGAGATCAACTTACTGGAAGGGCTGGGAGAAAAATACATCCCAGCCCCTATTGCCCCCGAGCGTGGAGGTGAGTTTATCTTATAATAAGTCTACCAGCTATCGGTGCGGAAAGGCACTACCGGCAAACCTTCTTTGCTGAATATATTGCCGATGCCTGCATTGGTAAACCCGAAGCGCACTGCCACCGGCTCCTTCACCTGCGGGTTGGAGGCCGTGATGGTATTGCCTTTCATTTTCACCTCGGTAGCCTTTACAAAGTTTTTATCAGCGCCTGCGATGAACACTTCTTCTGCCTTCGCACCTTTGACAATAAGGCCTGCTTCTGCATCTTTTAAAGTCACTATCGCTTTGCCCTTCACCACTTCCAGCTTATCGAAAGTGGGGTATTTATAAGGAAGTCCGGGTTTGCCATACGTGTTGGCCAATGCCAGTGCAGCGAGGCGGTTACCTACATCCAGCTTATTAACAGGATGAATGTCTTTGATATTATCTACCAGGTCCGACACTACAACCATACCCGTTTTAGGCGACAGGGCCAGCGTTTGGCGTTGTGCATCGCGCAGCAGGGCGCTATTATAGTTATCGGTACCGTAACCAGCGTACGGCGCGATCTGTACAAAATAGAAGGGAAACTGCTGGTTAAAAGCCTTGCGCCACTCAGCGATCATTGTAGAGAACAGCTGTGCGTAAGTGCCATTCGTACCTACGTTCGATTCGCCCTGGTACCAGATAGCGCCGGAGATGTCGAAGTTGGCAATTGGTGCGATCATCGCATTGAACAGGCGGCCCGGTTCAACAGGCCAGCTTTTATTCGGTGTTAGTTTTGCGGCGGCGGCGGCCAGGGCTGCATCTGCCTGCACTACCGGTGCGGGCGTCCAGGCTTCGGCAGGGGTGCCTCCCCAGGCGGAGTTAATGAGTCCTACCGGGATATTCATGGTTTTATGCAATGTTTTACCGAAGAAGTAACCCACTGCACTGAAGGATTGCAGCGATTTGGCGTCACATTCCAGCCATTGCGCTTTTACATCGGTCTGTACGGTGGCAGCCGTAGTTCTGGGAATATAGAACAACCGGATCTTACTATTAGCAGCAGTCGGCATCTCGTCCTTTATCTGCTTCAGGTTATTGTCGGCACTCCACTCCATGTTAGACTGGCCGGAGCATACCCACACCTCGCCGATCAGCACATCTTCTACCTTCAGGGTGTTACGACCTTTGAAAGTAATGCTGTGCGGACCGCCGGCGGCGGGCGTTTTTACATTCACCGACCATTCGGCGTATTGGTTAGCGACGGCCGTATCTGCAGTGTTGTTCCAGGAACAGTTGATCACGATCTTCTCGTTGGGATTGGCCCAGCCCCATAATTTGGCGGTGCTGTTTTGTTTCAGCACCATTTTATTGGAGATGATGGCCGGCAGACGTACATCGGCATGCGCTGCACTAAAAACACAGATCAACAAAACGAAAGGGAGTAATTTCTTCATTTTCAGGTGGAATTTTTAGATTGATGAACAAGATATAGTTTTTCGGGGCGAGATGCAATGCCGGTCTGCGTCGAGGGGTCGCACGAACTATGGGTTAGCCGTGAGGTAATAAATAAGAAGGAAATTCGGGTAGAGAAAATGTCGTACAAGTGAGTGACACAACGGCGGCTGAAAAGTGGTATGCCGCCGGCGCACAAAAGCATTTATTGTTGGATCCACTCCGGCTGCAAAGGCTTGCCGCTGTTCACTTTCGCGGTAAAGGCTTCAATTTCATCGTAGTGACTCATATTATACCACGATATTTCATGCCCTTTGCCTTTGAACGAATAAAACACAGCAGGTGCACCGAGCGACTTGGCTTTTTCGTATATCGACCGCGAGCCGTTAAACATCAGCCAGCCGGGTTGTTGTGCGTTACAAAAACGATGCGGCGCCGTGCCGAAGGGTACCAGCTGATCATTATCGCCGTGCAACAAAAGTAACGGCGTAAAACGATCCGCTTTAATCGTATTCAGATCGATGTGCGCACCGGCAAATGACATAGCGCCGGCAAACTTAAAGTGTTCGTAAAAAGCAAAACGTTTCGGATCGGCTTTGGTAAAGGGATTGAACACCAGGTGCAGAATGGCTTCGGCGCCGGCGCTGCTGCCTGCAATATAAAGTTTCGTCGTATCCACCCCTAATTCCTTCGCATGCTCCACGATGTACTGACCGGCATCGGCAGCGTCTTCCACGCCTATGCGGATGGCCTTCAGCTTTTCAGGAGTCGGCACATCGCAACCGAAACCGACACCTTTCAGGTACAGGCGGTACGACATCACAAATACTTTATACCCTTTCTTCGCAAGCCCTTCACCGAAAGGCTTCTGGTTCTTCGGGTGACCGTTCTCGAACGCGCCGCCATGCATGAACAGGATGCTCATACCGTTGGGTTGCGGGGGTTCGTAAATGTCCAGGTATTGAACGGTGTCCTTCACGGCGTAAGTCACTTGTTTTACCTGGATTTGGGCACAGGCGAAAAGAGTATGCAGTAAAAGGGAGAGGATTAAGTATTTGCGCATCATTCTCAAATTTAATCAAATGCCCGGGAAAGTCGAGTTCCCCGGGCTTCTCCATTTTAAAATCAACATTTGCTCAAAGTAAGCAGAAGAAAAAACGCTTACAGGGCGGGTTGCGCGACAGGCACCACCACTGGTGTTTCTAATGTTTTCCATACCTGGAACAGCGCACGCGGTACGTGGAAACAGCCTTTCCACTTGCCACCTTTCAGGGGCAGCAACACGTCGCCGCGGCGATCGAGGTAGCCGAACCATTCCATATATTCAGGATCGCGGAAGTGCGACCAGGTATATTCATGTACTTTTTCGAACCAGGTTTTACAGGCTTCGTTGCCAGTGATCTGGTAGCCTTTCGCCAGGCAGACAAGGGTTTCGAGGTGCACCCACCAGAGCTTTTGGTCCCACTCGAGTTGCTGCACCGGCCGGCCTTTAATATCCATAAAATAGAAGATACCGCCGTATTGCTTATCCCACCCATGTTCCAGCGTACGAAGCGCAATCTCCGTGGCGCGTTCCGCCAACTTTTTATCGCCGAGGCGCACGGCCAGGTCCATAATGAACCACATGGCTTCAATTGCATGACCAGGGTTGAGTAACCGGCCTTCGAAGGTGTCGGAAAAACTGCCGTCCAGTTCAACGTTTTCGAGGATAAGGCCTTCTCCTTTATGATAAAACACATCCATTACTTCGTGCAATACTTCAGGAATAAACTTGTCCACCGTTTCGCTGCCGAGAATATGTTCCAGCTCCAACGAAAGATTACAGAGGATCATGGGCAGCGCGAAATTCTTCAGGTTGCGCGTACCGGGATAAGCCTTGCTGTACTTGCCCTTCGGGTTGTCGCGGCGGCGCACGATATTCTCGAACGTGTATTTGGCGAGGTCGTGGTAACGCATATCCGGCATGGCTTTGTACAATGCGCCGAAGCCCATGGCTGCAAAGCAGTCGGAGAATATATTGTAAGGCTGCACTAAAGGCTGGCCCTGGCGATTAAGGGAGAAATAAAAATTACCTTCCGCGTCGCTGCCATACTTTTCCAGGAAGCGGGCACCATGCAGCGCCATATCCAGCCACTCGGGACGTTTATCCACTTCGTTGTACAACATGGAAAACAACCACACTTCGCGGCCCTGGAGCCAGATGAATTTATCGGTATCGAACACGTTGCCAAACCGGTCGAGGCAGGTTAAAAAGCCGCCCTGCTCCTCGTCCTTGGAGTGCTTCAGCCAAAAGGGTATCACATTGGTCAGCAGTTCATTTTTGTACTGCCCGGCGTATTGTTTCATAAAGACTGTATGTATTCTTTGTAACGGTTATATAGATGTCCTGCCTGCAGGTAAGCGCTCTGCGGGCTCATAAAATGGGAAAACTCAAAAGTGATGGCCTTGTCGTAACCGGCCCTGCGCGCAGCTTCCAGCTTCAGCCGCAGCTTCTCGAACTTGATCGGGAAAAACTTAATGGGCATGTCGCGGTCGAACGATTCGGCGTTGGTCCAGCATTGTAAACCGAAACGGTCCGCCATCTGTTTATTCACGGCAAAAAACTCTTCCAGCTGGTGATAATCGATGTGCCCATCCTGGAACGCCACTGCATCTACCGCACCATGTATCCCTTCGAATATCTCACTCCACTCCTTTTCATGCTCCTGCAGGGAAACGGCGTCGTCTTTCGTAAGTTGCCCGGAGGCTGCCATCACGGCCTTTTTACCATCTATCCAGGGAGATATGAAGGTGGGCAGACCATTACTCACCTGTTTACATTGCAGTCCCAGCGTGCGGAAGGCATCGGTCGCGCCTTTTGTACGACGACTGATTTCCATACTCAGGTACCAGCCCTTGAAGCTTTTGTAGTGGCCGTATTGCTGCCATACCTCGTCGATTACGTAACGGTTGGCGTCTATCTCGCCCTGCATATCGCCGCTGTCCCAATAGTGGCCGCTGTCGTACAGGCCGAAGTAAAAGTTCATGCCATGTTTATCGGCCAGTTCGAGGTACATTTTTACCAGGTCGACAGGCGGCTCGTAGCAACCATACGTTTTTTGCAGGTACACGGACGGGTACGTAATAAACCGGCGATACCCGCTGCGGATGAGGATCACCGTATCGATACCCACCGCCTTCATATGGGCAAAGTCGCGGTCCCACTCCTCGCGGCCCCAGTTCTGGTGCGGAATATCGTGGCTGATCTCGTCCAGGAAAGTGCCTGTTATTTTCATCTTAAATACTTTTGTTGTTTCAGAAAGCCGACCCATTTGATGTAGGCGGCCGCCTGTAAATGAAGGCCGTCCGTACTCAGTTCTTTATCCAGTTGCCCGGCAGCGTCGGCAAATACCGGGTGCAGATCGATATAGGTAAGGCCGTATTGCGTGGCCAGTGATTGTATCTGCCTGTTTAATAATTTTATCTTTTCGTTCGTTACCGCTTTGTAAGTGGACTGCAGCATGCGTTCATGCACCGGCAATACACTTTGCAGGTATAATTTTGTTTTGGGAGATGCGGTTACGATGGCCTTTACCAGCTGCCCGTAACTGGCCGCGATCGCGCTCACATCGTGCCCGCGCTTCATATCATTCACACCGATCAGCAGGAACAGCTTCGATGGTTTGGAAGATAAGACCTCATCCAGCCGGGCTTTTATGCCATAAGTCACATCGCCGCTGATGCCACGGTTGATCACGTTTTTGCCCGGTATCAACTCCTGCCACTCGCCTGCTTCGGTGATGCTGTTGCCGAGAAAAACGATTTCGTGTTTCCGGTCGGGCATCTGTTTAAAGTAGGCCAGGCGCTGCCGGTAGTGACTGTTATCGTAACTGGTATCCGGCTGCTGCGCGCGTGCTGCGAATGGTACCAGCAGGCACACGACTATTATCACAAGCCGGTATCGCATCAACCACCCTATCATAGCGTTTCGACTGTTGTGGCAGGTCGCTCCGACTTTGCCGGCACCGTCACATCTGCCTCTGATAACTTATTCCACCAGCACTTCTTCAACAGGTATGTGGTGAGCAGGAAGACACCTGCCCAGGCCAGCGCCTTGTAATTCTCACGGATCATAAAATAGATCGGGATCACCACCTGCGCCATCTGCCAAACGATACCAGTCACGATGTTGAACATATCTCTGCCAAAATCTTTATTCGGCACAAAGCCCGCATCTTCCGCCATTACTTCCCGTTTGATAGGCCCCCAGAAACCCCAAGGGCGCGTTTGGCGGTAGAACGCTTTCACGGCCTCGCGGTTCTCCAGCGGGGTAATGAAAGTGCCGATAATACAGCCAATGAAGGATACGAGCAGGATGAGCGGGAACACATAGATATCAACGATATCGGGAAAGTAAAACAGTTTGATCGTGGAGCCCAGGAGTCCGAACAGCATGCCGTAGAAGTAACCCATACCCGTAAACCGCCACCAGATCCACTTTAGCACATTAGACGCCGCGTAACCGCCATACAATGCAGATGTGATCCACAACGTAAGTTTTGTAAGCGAAGCGGCGTTAAAACCGAATATGATGCCCACCATTACAAGGCAAAGCGACGACAGTACACTCAGGCGGATGTACTTTTTATTTGAAGCATTCGGATTGATGTATTTCTTGTAGATGTCATTCACAATGTACGCCGGCGCTGCGTTCACAAAGGCCGAGAAAGTACCCATGAACGAAGCAAGCAAGCCTGCGAGCAGCAAACCTTTCAATCCTGCCGGCACGAATTGGGAAATAGCCATTGGCAGCACCTTTTCGAAGTCGATATCGCCGCCCAGCTGCGGACCGATATACACCAATGCCAGCACCGCGAAAGAGGCCACCATTAAATAACGTGGCATATACATTACAAGGATCGTACTTGCACTCATCTTGGCAGCATCGCTGGGTTTGCGGGTGGAGAGTACGCGCTGCATGTCGTAACTCGGCACCGGACCGGCCAGGGAAGCGAAGATGCCTTTGAACAGCATCATCATAAACAATAAACCGAACAAGCCGAAGCCATCAGATTCTATCTTGTTATTCACACTTGGTATCACCGTCGTACTCCAATCCAGGTCGAGCTTCCAGCCGAAGAAGAGTTCATTCCAGCCTTGGGGCACTACCGCATTGATCTGTTCGGCCGTTACTGCGTTGTAAGCGACGTAGCCGATAATAAACGCACAGATCGTCATGATGAAGAACTGCAACACTTCTGTAGCCACTACGCTGTACATACCGCCTTTCATCGTATACAAGGTGGTGAGAATACAGAGGATCAGCGCATAACTTCTTTCGGATGACAAATGAAAGCCTGCAATGTTCATCGACAAATCCCATGGCAAAATCGAAGTACTGAACTTACCGATGCCTTCGAAGAAGTAAGCGATAAACCCGATCACACTCACCACCGCGAACGTTACGATAATAATATGCGAGAGCCGCGCGCCTTTACCATCCCCAAAACGGAACGTGATCCACTGCGCCCCCGTCATGGTGTTCGATCGGCGCATCCAGATGGCGAGGTACACGAATACGAACACCTGGTTCCAAACGGGCCACAGCCAGGGAATCCACGCGCTTTTAAGTCCGTAGATGAACAGGATGCTCACCGTCCACATGGTACCGGAAATATCAAACATGCCCGAGGCGTTGCTCAGACCGAGGTAATACCACTTCATGCTGTTACCGCCGAGAAAATATGATTGCAGGTCCTTGCTGGCCTTCTTCGAAATGTAAAAGCCAAGCATGATCATACCTGCGATGTAGGCGATAATGATGCTGATATCTAATAAGCTTAATGACATGGGATATATAAGATGGTTGACTAAATATTATTTCTTCCAGTGACCGTTGATGTTTACCTGCTTTTGATGGAACGGGTCTAACGCCTCGTCGATCAGCACGGCCAGTTGCCTGCGTGTCATCACCCCTTCGGGCGCTTCAACGCGTTTGCTGCCGGGCATGGCAGCGAGTATAGCCACTGCTTGTTTGCCGGTAAGTTTCGCTTCGCCGGCAAACCTGCCTAGCTTTGCTTTCGGTGCATACTCCTGCAGGCCTGCGATAAAGGTGTTCGTGCTCATTGTACTATCCGGGTAGAACCAGGTTTGGTTCGCCCATTTGTACGGCACACCTTTACCTTTCAGGATGCCCGTCACCCCCACCCGCTGTATCGCCGCAAACGCTTTATCTGCGGGCTTTACATCGAAATAAGGCAGGAGATAAGCTTTTGCATTTAATAATTGCTCCTGCACTTCGCGAACACCAATGTTAGCCGGCGTCGTATTGCGTTGTGCGCTCAAAGCGGCAAGAACACCAGCCGCCTGTCCGGTCAGCAGCACGCAGGGCTGCAGGCGTGTTGTACCATTTACTACATTACTTACAGAAATGCCTTTTTCCGCTACAATGAGCCCCTGCACTTTCTGCGGGATCATCACGCCCATCGGTACGGCGAAGGACGGTATCGGGTAAAACTCGAGGTGTTGCGGCGCTTCTTTTCTATTCTTTTTATGATGATGATCGATAGGATAATCGCCCACACTAATGCCCGTCCGGTACAACGGATCGCCATACTGAAACGGCTCGTCGATATGCCGCATGTTAAAACGTACCAGCCCTTTTACACGGCGGCCTTCACGGTGATAGGGAATCAGTGGTAAACGGTCGGCGGTGGGATATTCATCGTCTGCCAGTCCCAGGTGTTTAAAACCCAGCTCCTGTTGCAGGAAGTAGATGAAACGGAAGGTAGTGGCCTTTGCTTTTTCCAGTTCTTTATCGCGTTGCGCAGGCGTCATTTCTACTACATTCAGGTACGTATCATTGCCGTATTTCGGCCAGTTGATCAGGTATTTACCGTTGGGCAGGCGCGCGTATTCCAGCATTTTGGCCGCATCTACATTCGGTTTTTCGCGGGAAGTATCGTGGCAGAAAGAGGTGCTGGAGCAATCGAACTCCATCGGATCGTAGCCCGTTGGTTTTGCGATCGTTTTATTTGTGCCGACGCCGTAATCTTTCAGGATTGCCGCATACGTCAGATCCTGTACAATGCGGTTCGTTTCGGTAATGCCTACTTTTTCGCCGGTCATACTGCCGGCTTCCATGCCCAGGTCGTATGCTGCTCCAGCTTTTGCCATCACGTCGCCGAGTTCGGTGCCATCGATCACGACGCGAGCGGTAACAGTAAGGGTGGCGCCTTTGTTATTTGTAAAGGTGGCGCCGGTTACACGGTTGCCGCTTTTCAGCACCGAGGTGAATTGGTAGCCATATAATACGGTGAGGTTGGATTCCGCGGCGGCCATTCGTTTCAGGATGCTGTCTGCCACATGCGGCTCGAACTGGGTGTGACTAACCCAACCAGTGGCCACTTTATCCGCTCCGCCATAAACCTGGTAAATCTTTTCCCTGAACTCGTTCCAAAGACCGGAAGGCAGATCATGATTGCCATCGATCGCCGACACGCCCGCGGACGAAAGCATACCGCCCAGCCAGGGTGTGCTTTCCACGATGACCGTCGCCGCGCCGGAACGGGCCGACTGTATGCCTGCCGCCGTGCCACCGGTACCGCCGCCTACCACCAGTACCGATGTACGCAATTGCTGCTGTGCACTGGCGGAAATGGAAGCACAGATCAAAATGAGATAAATAATATGCCTGCTGTTAATCATGACGTTCTAGTGGATCGCGGAGAAATTGGTTGATGAATAGTCGCGGGACCGTGGTTCGTTGCTCCTCAAGTCGAGGACTAAATAAGAATATTTTTTACTAAACTCAAAGTACTTTTTTAATTATTTTTAAAACTAAGGACAAAATACCCTTGTTTCTTGCAAAAGTCAGGCGTATCTTTAATTGACCTCCGGGAGAAAAGTGAACGTTAAGCTGCATCTAACTCATTGATATTTAGTGTAATCCCGATCAGCAGCAACATTTGTTTTTAATATTTTTTAAAAAGGTCAGATATTTGCCTGATCATTGTAACAATTATGACTGCCAAGCAGACTTTCTTTGACGAGCTTACCAATGACGTCGCAGGTGGCGTTGCTTACAAAAACCTTTATCTTAAAAAGAAGATCATCGCCTTTTTCGCCAACAATGGCAACGCTACGATCGCCGATTTGAGCAAAGAGTTTAACTCCAGCGCCCCCAAGGTAACCACCTTACTAAATGACCTCATTACTGACGGCATGGTGCAGGACTATGGAAAAATAGACTCCACCGGCGGCCGGCGGCCTAACTTATATGGCCTTGCGCCCGAATCGGGTTTTTTCGTGGGGGTGGAAGTAAAGCACAACCATGTGAACATCGGCTTGCTCGACTTTAAGAAAACGCTGGTAAAACATGCCGAACGTGTTCCCTTCAAACTGAATAATACGCAGGCCTCCCTCGATGACCTCTGTCGCATCATCACCGAGTTTTTGCAGGGTCACCCGGCTGCGAAGGACAAAATCCTTGGCTGCGGTGTTAACCTCTCAGGCCGTATTAACTACGCCACAGGTTACAGCTACAGCTTTTTCTATTTTGATGAAGAACCCCTTAGCCGCATCATCGAATCACGCATTGGCATTCGCACTTACCTGGAGAATGACTCCCGCGCGATGGCGTATGGCGAATTTAGTAACGGGGTGGTGAACGGCGAAAAGAATGTATTGTTCGTGAACCTCGATCATGGTATCGGCCTGGGTATACTTATAAACGGGCAACTGTATTACGGTAAGTCCGGCTTTGCAGGTGAGTTTGGCCACATCCCTTTCTTTAATAACGAAATCATTTGTCATTGCGGGAAGAAAGGCTGCCTGGAAACAGAAGCCTCCGGCCAGGCCCTGGTACGCATCTTCCGGGAAAGACTGCAGGAAGGCGCATCATCCGTCATCACACGCAAGCATAAACGCGCCGAAGACGTTACACTCGAAGACATCATCCAGGCTGCCATTAACGACGACGTGCTGGCAATTGAACTGATCGCGGAAATAGGCGAGAAACTGGGTCGTGGTATCGCGTTACTCATCAACCTCTTTAACCCGGAACTGGTCATACTCGGCGGCAGCCTCAGCTCCACCGGCGACTACATCCGCCTGCCGATAAAAAGCGCGATCAATAAATATTCGTTGAGCCTCGTGAATAACGATACGCAATTGAAAATATCTAAGCTGGGTGAGAAGGCGGGTATGTTAGGCGCTTGCTTATTAGTAAGAAATAAGCTGCTGAATTTCTAGTACCCAAAGTTCAGGGAAAGCTACCGGCTATACATTGATGGTGTATACACTTGCACGGAGAGCGGACTGTCACTGCCGGCCGGCGTATTTACAGACCTCCGCGTAAAGAATGCGCCCTTTACTGCATGCCCGTGTATACATAGAGCGCCAGCCGCACACCACGCATCTACCTAAACTGCAAAAACGCCGGCGCCCTGATACCAAAGATATCAAACCGGAAATCCGTAATCGTGGTGATCTCCAGGAACAAAGGCCCCATGCCCGGCGGACGTGAAGGGTAATAGTTCGCAGATATTTTCAGGGTGTTTAAGGATAAGTTTTCGTTCCTGATCCTGCAGCCAAGGCCAACACCGGCGTACAGTGGATTCCTGAAGATATCATCATCCCGCTCCGTAATCTGCGATAACTGCAAAGCGGAAAAAAAGTTAAACTTAAAGCCGAAGAACTTCCACGGACTGTAATACACGGTCTCCGAACGGAAGTTAAGCCGGTCGTACCCATTCACGCGCGTATGCCGGAAACCCCAAATACCATATTCCATATTCACATTCAACGGCTTGTATAAATCGGGATTGGGTACGCCCAGGTAGTCGGCATACAGGAACTGGCGGAAGCGATGCCGCCCGTTAGGATTGAACATCCGGCTGTAATAATCCACCCGCCCGTGCAGCACCGCATCGCGCGAAGTGCCGCCCTGCCAGAAGCTGCCCGCCTCGGCCTGCACACTTAACAGGCCTTTCAGTTTGGTCACCCAGTACTTTTGAATAGCCGCCGCAGAGTAAAACCGTTTCTTGCCGGTCCACTCCTCCCATCCACCGGATATATTAGCATTAAACCCGTAAGGAATATCCTCCGTTCTACCGAACCCAAAAAAGTGGTGGGACTTCAAAAACTCCTGTTTAAACAATACGATAGAAGCGATATAGTATTGCCGGTGATTATAGATCGGATCGTCCTTAAACGTTTCCTGCTCCGGACGTTTATCGAAAAACAAATTCTGGTGACGGAAGGTCACCGCCAGGTTCGGACAATCACGATGGCTGCCGTGTTTACCCTGCTGGTTAATGATGTTGTAGCCGGTCCATACGTCGAGCAGCTTATAACTGTAGTCGCGGAACACACTGTCCGGATAGTTGCGGATGTTCATAGAGAACTTTCGTGCGAGCTGCAAACCACCTGCAAGGCGCGCAGAGGTGCGATATAACGGACGATTGACATTAATGTAATACGATCCCTCGTACACATTGGTGTCCAACGGCTGGTTGTTGTTAACGGTGGAGTAGCCGATGGAGGCGTCCACAAAGCTGCCGAGAATATTGTATTTCGTGTACCGCGCCTCCGATCCCCATTGGGGCGTCCAGTCCTTGTGCCACTGCACGCCTACCATGAGGCCCTGGCCGGCGCCTAACAGGTTGTTGTTGTACACGCGTGTTTCGAAGGTGTTGGTGGTGAGCGACGATAAATCCAGGCTGTATTCGAATACGTCCCTGGTAACGACGAGAATGTCGACCGAGTCCTCTATCTCCGGGATATTGAGTACGTAGATGCGGGCGTCACTGAAGAACGGGCGGCTACGCAGGTAACGTTCGTTATCGGCAAACTCGTACGCATTAATCGTATCCCGTTCACGGAAAAAGAGCGACTGCCGTACCATCCATTCCTGCGTATGAATATGCAGGCGGTTGGCGAACTTCAGCAGTTTCATATTGGTGGTAAAGGTGGTGTCCGTGATGTTACGCGGACCAAATACATCCACCTGTTTGTAGTAAATATTACGAATAGCTTTGCCGCTATAGGGCGTGAATTGCCGCTCGCTTTTTACCATTACACTGTCGGTAGAAAGCGGCTCTGTCCTTTCCCGGTTCATCCGTCTGATCATGGAGTCACGGTAGCTGCGACTGCGTAGGGAGTCCATATATCGGTTAACCGAACGGTACCAACCGTTTTTAGGCGCGCGCACGCTGTCTCTCTGTGCCTGTGCTGCTAAAGGTAACAGGAGCAGTAAGATGTAACAGCCGATGTAGGGAAATAAAAATATTTTTGGTCTGATCTTCAAAATAACCTCACTAAAACCATGAACAACATTACAAATTTCCGACCAATAAACGTGTTTTTGGCTTTACAATAATGGCCGGCGTTCAGGCGTTAGGCCCAGCCTACAATTGAAGCCGTATGCCCGCCCTGTTCAATAGTTTTACGACACCCATCACCGCCAGCGCAAACAGCACGCAGTACAGCGCCCCGGGAAGGCCTGTACGCCAGGCGTCCGGCAGTAGCTGAAAGCCCGCCAGGCTGAGCAGGGAGTAAATAATGGCCGGTAAAATATAGGTCAGCAAAGGATTGGCCGCCGCAGGTCGCAGGAAGGTGGTCCAGCCATTGTGGCCTTTCACATCGGTTAACCAATACACAATTGTGTACAGTATGCAACAGCTTGCTGCACTATAGAGCGCCCAGGAAGGCGTGGCCCAGATCTTCGAAATGGTGTAAGCGGGGCGTAATACGCTACCCACTACCAGTAATACCAGGGTAAAGATGGCAGCCACCAGGTATGGCCGGCCCGTACGGCCATCGAAAAACACCTGTGACAGGAAAAGGCCGCAAAGCGCAATGCAGGTATGTACTGCGTGCCCGGTTTGCCCGCTCAGCCAACTCTCCCACTCTTTGCCGGCTACGAAAAATACGAGGCAGCCGAGGATCGCGGCGGCGATGCCGGTCTTTTGCCCCCTGACGACCAGGTAAAACAGGCTGGTAAACAGGTACGCCCATCCTATCAACCCCAAAATACCCCACCAGTGCACCTGCATGCCATGCGCATCCTCACCACCGCGGAACACGACCGCCAATGCCAGGAGTCCGATCGCTCCCAATGCGCGCAACAACCAGGCATACTTAAACCTATATACGTTCCACACGAGTATCACACAGGCATAGAATAACAGCGACCATGCCGCCGCAGGCATGCCCGTAGCAACGGGGTTGTAATCCGTTTCCGCATTCACCATAAACAACCCTAACACCAGCAGCCCCAGCGTGCGAAACCCAATGTGCAACAATATCTGCCATAAACTATCCCCTTTGGCAACACGGTTCCTGATCGCGAACGGCACCGACATGCCCACGATAAACAGGAAGGCTGGGAACACCATGTCCACAAAGGTCATCCCGTTGGCATCGGCTGGTAAGTGTTTGGCCCATTGAGGAATATCGCGGATGCCCGCCAGTTCGTTCACGAAGATCATAACCAGTATAGTGATGCCGCGCAATGCATCGATGGAGAGAATGCGACGGGGGACGATCTGTTCTGTCATAAGCCGTGGATTGGGTTGATGTATCAATATAAATAAAAAACGCCGCGCTTACAAACGTAAGCAGCGGCGTTACCCTAATGATGATTGTATACTAATAATTATTCTCCAGCTTGAAACTGATCGGTAAACTAAACTGCACATTCACCGCGCGACCATTCTGCCTGCCTGCTTTCCATTTAGGCATTTTATTCACGACACGCGCTGCTTCTTCTTCCAAACCACCGCCTTTCTTGGCACCTACCAGTTTAACGTCGCTGATCTCACCATCTTTACCGATCACAAAACTCACAAATACAGTACCTTGTATGCCATTCTCAGCGGCGATGTGCGGATAATTGATGTTCTTTTTAAGAAACCGCTGCAAGGCTTCGTCACCACCAGGAAAGCTAGGCATGATTTCTACAAAATTGTGCACACTGTTATCCTCTTCCTTCACCGGTGGCGGACCAACGATGTCGGTATGCGTGCCACCAAGCACCCCTTCCAGGCCCGGATCGTTCTCGCCCGCATCGCCATCCTGGCTTTTCACGCCAATCGCTTTTTTGTCGAGGTCTTCCATTTTGGGCGGTTCTTCGCTGGGATCAACCGGTCTGTCGGTCACCACAAACTGTGTGTACTGTTGGGTAGCTACTTTAGGCGGCTCCGCAGCTTTAACAGGTGGCGGCGGAATAAACTTTTCTTCCAGGATCTCTACTTCGGTCATAGGCGGAATTTCACGCACTGTAACAGGTTTCACTACTTCTGCAGCACGTAAATTACTGCTGATCAGATACCCGCCAATCACGACCAATGCAAGCGTTGCGGTACCGAAAACGGCGTTGCGCACACGTTTTTCATAAGTCACTCTATGTTCATATGCGCCGTAATTTTTATTACGTCCATCGAATAAAATGTCGATGAAATCCGGGGTGGTTATTTTGGTTGCGTTCATGATAAAGTGTTTGACATATAGATGGAGCGGCGAATACTTTTCCATAGACTTTTTATCAAAATATATTTTTATGGAATTTTTACACTCCTGCATCTGTCGGCCACTGCAGCGGGTTACAAAGGATCATGTCACCAGCATATTCTTGCTCTTCATCCGCCGTTGCGTCGATTTCTATGACACGTCCAAATTATAGCAATAGTCTTTCTGGTAGTATTTTCTCTCATTCACACAGGCGAAAATTCTTAATATGATTTTGTTCCTAATGGCATTTAGCACACTCATTTTGGGTTTCCCTTCGGCGACCTTTCGATCGTAATATTGTTTAAGCTCTCCATTCCCCCGTATTGATCCTACAGCCAGCAGGTGTAATAGCTTCTTGATATTTTTATTGGCTTTATGAGAGATCCGCTCTCGTTTACGAAGCTTACCCGACGCATTCATAAACGGAACAACGCCACTGTAACAGGCATATTTTTTAGCCTCTTTAATGTTGATAAACTCATTTGTGGTCACGATCATGCTCACCGAGGTAATTAATCCTACCTGGTCCACGCTTTGGATGTAACCATCTAATTCTTCGAGCCGTTGATCACTGGCAATCAGGCGCTTCATTTCTTTTTCGATCCTGCTGATCTCGCTGTTTACCAGCTCAATCACAGGCTTACAATTAGCAACTATCATTTGATGGGTAGCTTCTGTATTAAACTCCCTGCTTTCATTTAAGGTTGTTTCATACCGATGCTTAGTGACTCTATGCTTTTCCCTTAGCATCAGCAGCGTCTTTAACTGCATCACGATCTCTCGTGGCTGGTTCCACAAACGAACCAGTTCAATATTTTTAGCGGCGTAAAGAGCAATGCGTTGGGCATCCTGCTGATCACTTTTTCCCCGCTCCAACCCCTTGCTCTCTGTAATCTGTGCTCCAGGTATCACCCAGACCTTGGCACCCATCTCTACTAATACAGCTAATAAGTGATGGTTATAGATACCGGTAAATTCCATGGTAAAAAGGCTGTTCTGCAGGGTATAACCCAAAAGCTTCCGGGTTCGTCGGAGCCAACTTATGACAGCGGAAGGCTTGTTTTTGATTTGCTGCTTATCTAATATGCCTTCTTTTGCATATATGCACATGTCCAGCCAGTCTTTACTAACATCTGTACCTACGAAATACGTAACTTGTTCCATCATTATGTTTTTAATGTAGTCAACCCATACCGGTTTCAATCAAAGCCTTACTA
The DNA here is from genome assembly GCF_022867795.2 of Chitinophaga horti. Taxonomy (NCBI): domain Bacteria; kingdom Pseudomonadati; phylum Bacteroidota; class Chitinophagia; order Chitinophagales; family Chitinophagaceae; genus Chitinophaga; species Chitinophaga horti. Next base: position 4,395,716 of record NZ_CP107006.1, read on the forward strand.
ATGGGTTTAAGACCCAAATTTCTATTTGAAGCATAACCGGTAACACCACGGCATGGGATTAAAACGACGCTTAGGACGCGAACCTGGCACTCTGTTAATGCGCCCATGCTGTGGGTTGACTTATCCACATATCCACGTGGATTGTAAAAGAAAAAGAACCAAAAAGAAAAGATAGTATTAGTAATAATAGATTTTCTTTTAAATCTATTCTCCTACAAACTTAAAGGCACTCTTTTACATGTTCACGCTATTCATCTACATAAAAAAAGCCCCTGTTGTAATACTATACAACAGGGGCAGTATCATATAACGTAAACGATTACACTTGCAATGCGCCGGCAGCCGCTTCGTCAATAAACCAATGCAATTCTCCGTTCACCGGGCGTATCACCTGCGATGGATAAGTATCAGGTTTATATTCTCCTTCAATCACTGCCTGTAGCGTTAACGCCTTACCGTTACCGGTGGCGAGAAACACGATCGCCGCAGCATTGTTTACCACGGGAGCAGTAAGGGTAATACGGTACATATCCTGCGCAGGCAGGAAGAAGGCTTTCGTCCAGGCTTTCTGTTCATGCACCACCTCTGTACCGGGGAAGAGCGATAAGGTATGCCCATCGTCGCCCATGCCTAACAGTACCAGGTCAAACGTGCGGGCGTTACGTTTAAAGAACTCCTGCAACAGCAGCTCATATTCCAGTGCAGCTGCCTGCGGTTCAATATCGGTACGCATCACGTGGATGTTCTCCGGCGGCACTCCTACCTTATCGAGCAGGGTTTCACAGGCCATACGGGCGTTGTTGCGGTCGTCGCTGTAAGGCACGGCCCTTTCATCACCCCAAAAGAAATGCAGCCTGTTCCAGGGTATCATTTGCGCGTAAGGCTCCTTAGCCAGCAGGTTGTACAGCAACTTAGGCGTACTACCGCCAGAAAGCACGAAGGTGAACAGTTCTTTCTCCTGTAAAGTTTCCAGGATGTAGTTGCAGGTCCAGGCGGCGAGGTTTTCGCTCAGCTGGGTAGCGTCTTTAGCGATGTGCAGTTCCATGAGAAATATCGGGTAAAAATGAAACCGGCAGGCGTGCTGCCTGCCGGTCGATAAATTAAGTTTACTTGCTTGGCGGCAAATTAATCCAAGCATGACCATCGCGGGCTATCAGCGCTTCCGCATCTTCCGGTCCCCAGCTGTTAGGCGAGTAGTTCGGGAAGTCGGTCGGTACGCGGGCTTCCCACGCATCGAGGATAGGCATGATCACCTTCCAGGCAGCTTCTACCTGGTCGGCACGCATAAACAGGGTAGCATCGCCTTCCATTACGTCGAGCAGCAGCGTTTCGTACGCTTCAGGCGCATGTTCGCCGGCAGCATCGTCGTAGTTGAAGATCATATTCACCGGGTCCAGCGTCATCGTCTGGCCCGGACGCTTCGCCTGGAAGCGGATACGGATATCCATTTCGGGCTGAATGCTGATGGTGAGCCTGTTGCTCCTCCAGGTTTCGGCCGCTTCAGCAGGGAAAGCATACGCCGGTGCCGGGCGGAACTGGATGGTAATATGTGTCGCTTTCTGGTTCAGGTATTTACCGGTTCGAACGTAGAATGGTACTCCCTGCCAGCGCCAGTTATCAATAAAAAACTTAACGGCAGCGTAAGTCTCGGTGCCAGACTCGGGATTCACACCTTTCTCCTCGCGGTAGCCAGGTACTTCTTTCCCTTTGATCCAGCCCGCGCCATACTGGCCGCGTACCGCGCTTTCATGCACTTCTTCCTTTTTAATCGGACGAATGGCATGCAGCACATCTACTTTCTTGTTACGTACTTCGTTTGCATCGAAGTTCACCGGTACTTCCATCGCCACCATACATAACAGCTGCAGGATGTGGTTCTGCACCATGTCGCGCAGGGCACCGGAGCCTTCGTAGTAACCACCGCGACCTTCCAGGCCTACACTTTCAGCCGCCGTGATCTGTACATGCTCGATGTACTGGCGGTTCCAGAGCGGCTCGAACAGGGCGTTGGCAAAACGCAGCGCCAGGATGTTCTGTACGGTTTCCTTACCCAGGTAGTGGTCAATACGGAAGATCTGTTCTTCCTTATAAATGCTGCCCAATAAGGTATTCAGTTCCAACGCGCTCTTCAGGTCGTGACCAAAAGGCTTTTCCACCACGATGCGGGTAGAATGCGTGTCTTTGCAGAGATTGAGTTTGCCGAGTTTCACCGCGATATCGGGCACCAGCTGAGGAGCTACGGCCAGGTAAAAGATCACGTTCGGATGTACACCCCACTCCTGCTCTTTCTCTTTCACTTTGTCGGTAATGAGGCTGTACGCAGCTTCATCGCCGGCATCCATCTGCAGGTAGTTGACGTGTTTGAAAAACTCGTTATAATGACCGTTTTGCTCTCCCTTACGGCGCGAAAACTTCTGGATGCCTTCCAGCAGGTGTGCGCGGAAGGCCTCGTCGGTGTACGGGCTACGGCCAATACCGGCGATGGCGAACTTCTCAGGCATCCACTCGTCCAGGAACAGGTTGAACAGGGCCGGTGTAAGCTTTCTCAGGTTAAGGTCGCCACTGCCGCCGAAAATAAACAATACCGAAGCAGGGGGACGTTTATGGTTTTGCATATAGAAATTATAAAACTTGAATTATTGCCATTCTGTATGAAAAGTGCCGGGCATATCTATACGCTGATAGGTATGAGCGCCAAAATAATCGCGCTGCGCCTGTACCATGTTGGTCGGCAGGCGTTCGCTGCGATAAGCGTCGAAGTACGACAGGGCCGACATGAACGCAGCCGCCGGCAAACCGGTTTTTGCGGCTTCCACGATCACCGTTCTCAGGTTTCCTTCCGTTTGCTGCAGCAACTTCGCCACCTCTGCATCTAACAACAAATTAGGCAGCGAAGGGTCCTGTTGGTATGCTGTATAGAACAACGGTAACAGTCCGGAGCGGATGATACAACCTGCTCTCCACACCCTTACCGACTCCGGCAGGGAAATCTGCATATCCAGCTCCTTAGAAGCAGTTTGCAGCATCGCCAGGCCCTGGGCGTAACAGATGATGGTAGAGAACATGAGTGCGTCGTGCACCTGTTTAATAAATTCTTCCTGTGCAACAGCTACTTTACCGGTGGCCGTCTGGTACAGCGCAGCCGCCTGCGTTCTCTGCTCTTTCAGGGAAGAAATATTTCGCAGCGCTACCGCCGCGTCAATCACGGTTACCGGCAGCGGCAGGTTCAGGGCATCCTGCGATGTCCATTTACCCGTGCCTTTAGAGCCGGCCTGGTCAGATATTTTGTCCAGCAGTTCGCCGGTACCTTTATCGTCTTTCTGGAGGAAGATATCGCGGGTGATCTCGAGCAGGAAGGACTGGTTAACGCCCTCGTTCCATTTGGAGAACACCTCGTGCAGTTGCTGGTTAGTTAAACCGGCACCCTGGCGCAGCATGTTGTAGCTTTCGCTGATCAGCTGCATGATCGCGTACTCGATGCCATTGTGCACCATCTTAACGAAGTGACCGGCCGCGCCTTTACCAAGGTATCCCACGCAAGGACTGTCGCCCACTTTGGCAGCTACTGCTTCCAGCATGGGTTGCACGTGACGGTAAGCCTCTTCGTCGCCGCCGGGCATGATGCTCGGACCGGTGCGGGCACCTTTTTCGCCGCCGGAAACGCCCATACCCATGAAGTGCAGGCCTTTTTCCTTACAGTACTCTACGCGGCGCAGGGTGTCTTTCCAGTAGGAGTTACCGCCGTCGATCACCACATCTCCTTTTTGGAGCAGGGGTAGCAGGGATTCGATTACATCGTCAACCGGCTTACCTGCGGGTACCAGCATCATGATTTTGCGAGGGGATTTCAGGAGTTGCACCATCGTGGCGAGATCTGCCACGCCCTTTACGGTAGTGCCGGGGGTAGCGGCCTGTTCCAGCGCGTCGTTCTTTTGCTGGTCCTTATCAAATCCGATCACGGAAAACCCATGGTCAGCCATGTTGAGCAGGAAGTTCCTTCCCATCACGCCCAGGCCAATCATTCCAAAGTCAAATGCGCTATTTGTCATAATTATGCTAAGATGTGGTAAAATGAGGGTGTAAATTTAGACATTTATAGGATAAAGAGGTGGTCTAAATACAGGTGTTAAAGTTACGTGACAAAAATGTTGGAACAATTGTACATATAAGGGGGCGGGTTGTACAAATTACACCCTGCTTATATCCTTCTCAATCGCTCAGCCGCCTGTTCCAGCGTAGCGCTCCGTTTCGCAAAGCAGAAGCGTACCACTTTATCGTCCTTGCCGTCCTGGTAAAAGGCGGATACGGGGATGACGGCCACGCCGAACTCTTTGGTCATGCGTACGGCGAAATCCATGTCGCCTTCGTCGGAAATACGGTGGTACTGCATCAGTTGAAAGTAACTGCCTTCCCCGCGTAGCGGCGTGAAGCGGGAGTCTTTCATCAGTTGCAGGAAGTAATCGCGTTTCTTCTGATAGAAGTCAGGGAGTGTGAGATAATGCTCCGGGTATTGCAGGAAGTCGGCCAGGCCGTGTTGCATGGGCGTATTCACGGAGAAACACAGGTATTGATGCACTTTGCGGTACTCGGTCATCAGGTGCGCGGGCGCAATGCAGTAACCCATCTTCCAGCCGGTGTTGTGAAACACTTTACCGAACGAGAAGGTCACGAAGCTGCGCTGCAATAAGCCGGGGTAACGCAGCACGCTTTCGTGCTGTGCGCCGTCGTAAACCAGGTGCTCATATACTTCATCGGAAATTACTAACAGGTTGTGCGCTTCGGCCAGGGCTTCGAGCTGTTGCAGGTCGGCGGCTTTTAGGATGCTGCCCGTAGGATTATGCGGCGTGTTCACAATGATCATCTTCGTACGCGCGGTCACCTTACTTTTCACCACTTCCCAGTTAATGCTATACTCAGGGAATTCAAGCGGGATACGCACGGGCACACCGCCGTTCACCAGGATGTTCGGGATGTAACTGTCATACGCCGGTTCAAATACGATCACTTCATCACCTGCACCAATACACGTAGCAATGGCGGTAAAGATGGCGTAGGTGCCACCGGGGGTGATGGTAATCTCTGTATCGGGATGGATGTTTTGCTGGTATAGTCGCTGCACTTTAGCGGCAATGGCCTCCCGCAGGGCCATAAGGCCGGGCATGGGCGCATACTGGTTGTTACCGCGCTGCATCGCGGCATTCACCATGTCTTTCAACTCGAGGCTACAATCGAAATCGGGAAAACCCTGAGAAAGGTTGATGGCCTTGTGTTCGGCAGCGAGGGCCGACATCACGCTAAAAATGGTAGTACCGGTATTGGGTAACTTGCTGTTGATATGGTAAGTAGTCAAGGGCATGCTGGTTTGAGCAGCTAATGTACGTTACCGGCTCTTGAATTTTATCAAAAAAAGGACTAATCTTCCAGCAGTTTAATACCGGTTTGGGTAAAGATGATCTTCTTCTGTTTGTACAGGTTGCCAGTGGTCATCTTGAAGGTTTTTTTACTCATTCCGAAGAAGGAGTAAATTTCTTCCGGATCGGATTTGTCGTGATAAGGCAGGTAGCCGTCGTTTTCCTGCAACAGGCGCAGGATGCGGCCGGCCTCGTCCTCAACTCTTTCGTAGCCGCGTTTGCCTAATACCACATCGATCTTGTTTTCGTCCTTGATGCTTTTGATGAAACCGGGGAGTTTGTCGCCAATGTCCAGCGGACGAAACACTTCATTGGCGTGTAAGATACCGGAGTGTTTGCCGTTGATGACTACCTGGTAGCCCAGGTCGTTGCGGCGGTATATAAGCAGTTCTACGGGGTCCAGTTCGTTGACGGTCAGTTCCTCGTTACTGAGGTACTGGTCGATTTTTTCGGTGGCGGCTACACGACCGGTCATCTGGTCGAGGTAGATCATCACCAGGTACTCCTGTCCCGCCACCATGCGTGCATGCTGCTGGGAAAGGGGTACAAAAATGTCTTTCATCAGCCCCCAGTCGAGGAAAGCACCCTGACCAGTTACGCTAACGGCTTTCAGCAGTACGATGTCGCCCACTTTGCCTTTAGCTTTCTGGGTAGTGGCGATCAGGCGGTTTTCGGAGTCGTGGTACAGGAACACCTCCAGCTCATCGCCCACACGTGTTCCGCGCGGCACAAAACGTTTGGGCAGGAGTATTTCCTCATCCCCGGCTGCCATATAAACGCCGAAATCTGTTTCCTTCTTTACTCTGAGTAAGTTGTAGTCGCCTGTTTTGATCATCACAATTGCTAAAATGCAAAGGTAGGATTTATTTAACCGGGTTCAATTTCTTTATTGCTACGTTCCAATCAGGCCCACTCAACACCTGGTGTGCGTCGGAAAAACTCCCCTGGTTAATGGCGAACGAAAGGTTCATTAAACTGTTGAGGTAAGCCAGCTCTGCCCCCTCCGGCACGGCGGCAAAAGTAGTCACGAAGGGAATAGTATCGCGGCAGATGAAGCTGCCGGCCTTTTCAAACGTTACGTCCAGCAGGTCGCCGGCCTTTACCTGCAGCTGTTTGAAGGTGCTGTCGCCGATGTTCGTCCATACGTTACCGTATTGTATGTCGAGAACAGGAATGCCGCCTGTAAGCGTACCATCCGCCAACCGGGCAGCGCCCGCAAATGCGATACGCACAACATCTGCCGGCAGCTTCGGCCCCACTTCTTCGAATTTGATCACACCTGCTGCCAGCCGGGCACCGGTATAAGCGTATACATCCCGGCCATGAAAGGTATAAGACTGCCCCGATCCCCGCCGGCGGTTCACGGCTTCATCTATCTCCCTTACTTCTGCAATACCCATAGAGGCTGCCACCAGGGTGAGCGTGCCGTTATCGGGCGTTACGAAATAGTGACCGGTATTGGTTTTCAGCACCACCGACTTCCGCTCAGAACCCACACCGGGATCTACGACGGATACGAATACGGTGCCCTCAGGCCAGTAGCGGGACGTTTGCTCGAGCCGGTAAGCCGCTTCCCATATATTGAAGGGTGGTATTTCATGTGTAAGGTCGTATATGGGCAAGTCGGCCGAAATGCCGAAAGCCACTCCCTTCATGGCAGATACGGCGCCGTCCTTTTGTCCGAAGTCGGTTTGAAATACGAGGGCATGGCGGGCTGACTGCTTACAGGAAAACAGGAAGAGGCTAAAACAGATGAAAAGGGCGGTGCGCATAAGTTACTTGTTTTCTTTATCGATCCAGGAGGTCCGTTTGGAGTCTTTGATCACCGTATACACCAGCAACGATATAAAGATACAACCCGTAACGTACCAGTAGTACAGCGATTCGTGGCCGATGTCTTTAAAGTACAGCGCCAGCATTTCCGCCGTACCACCGAATATGGCTACGGTTAATGCATAAGGCAATCCTACGCCCAATGCACGCACTTCTGCGGGGAACATTTCCGCCTTCACCACGGCATTAATGGAAGTGTAGCCACTCACGATCACCAGCGCCCCCAGTATAAGAAAGAACGCCGCGGCTTCTGTATTGGCGTGGCTCAGCGCCGTGAGTATCGGCACCGTGAGCAAGGTGCCTAACACGCCAAACGCGATCAGCAAAGGTTTACGGCCGATCCTGTCAGACAGTGCCCCGAATAAGGGTTGCAGGCATGCATAGATCAACATCAGGAAAAACGTCAGCTGGGTAGCGCGGTCTTTTGAAAGATGCACCGTGTTCACCAGGAACTTCTGCATGTAAGTAGTGTAAGTATAAAATGCGATGGTGCCGCCAAGGGTTAAGCCTACAACGGTCAGCACCGCACGCGGATGTTTTTTGAGCATGAGCTTCAGCGTACCGCGTTCTTTGGTGGTATCGATCTTCACCGATTCTTCCATATTACGGCGCATAAATAGCGCCACAAAGGCCAGTAGCGCACCGATAACGAACGGTATTCGCCAGCCCCAGGTTTCCAGCTGTTCGGCGGTAAGAAACACTTTTTGCAGCAGCATTTGCACACCCAATGCAGTAAGCTGCCCACCAATGAGCGTCACATATTGAAAACTCGAATAAAAACCGCGACGATGGGGCTCCGCCACTTCACTCAGATAAGTGGCCGAGGTGCCGTACTCCCCTCCTACGCTAAGCCCCTGCAGTAAACGTGCAAAGAGCAGTAACACCGGGGCCGCAATGCCGATCTGGTGATAGGTGGGCGTACAGGCGATGATCAGTGAGCCTAGCGACATGAGTAATACTGACAAGGTCATGGCTGCTTTACGGCCGGTGCGATCGGCTATGCTGCCGAACAGCCAGCCGCCGATAGGCCGCATGAGGAACCCCACGGCAAATATGGCCGCTGCGTTCAGCTGCTGGGCAGTCTGATTTCCTTTCGGGAAGAAGGAAGGTGCGAAGTATAAAGCAAAAGCGGTGTAGGCGTACCAGTCGTACCATTCCACCAGGTTGCCGGCCGAGCCGGATACGATGGCTTTGAGGCGGGCACTTGTAGATTTTACAGTCATGCGGTCGTTAGAATTGCGCCCAAAAGTAAAAAACCTATCGGTGTTGATCGAACAAATTAATGCGTACCGCCTGGCGGAGGATCTCCAGCTCACTTTCCTTCAATGCCGGCGTGTTTGGCGTACCGGCGGCTTCCTCCAGCTGCTCCGGCGTACGGATGCCAACGACAGCAGCAGTAATAGCCGGCTGTTGCAGCACAAACCGAAGGGCCGTTTGTGAAGCGTGCCGCTCCTCTCCGGATAATGCCGCTACGTGTTTGGCCGCCATGGCCACGTCGAGCAGGTTATAGTTGAGGTATTCTTCGGGCGTTTTACCGGCCAGCAACCCTTTCGCCACACCACCACGTGCCAGCACGCCGATCTGCAATTCCTGCAACATAGGCAGGCACATTTCTTCCGGGCGGCGGTCCAGCAGGCTGTACTGCATCATCACACTCACGATACCGGAACGTTTTACCCACTCGCGGATCACGTTCGGACGAATAGAGGAAATGCCATAGTGCCGGATCTTGCCCTGCTGCTTCAGCCGCTCGAACGCGTCGATGGTTTCGTCGATGGGATCGTCCATGGTGCCGCCGTGCAGCTGGTACAGGTCGATGTAATCGGTTTGCAGGCGTTGCAGGCTGTCTTCCACCGCGGTGAGGATGTACTCCTTACGTGGATTCCAGTCCCAGCCGCTGCCATCGGGGCGCCATTGGTTACCGACCTTGGTGGCGACAACCATTTGCTCCCGTTTGCCCTTGAGGGCTTTGCCTAAAGTGATTTCATTGCGGCCATGATCGTAGAGATCGGCCGTGTCGAAGAAGTTAATCCCCAGATCGATCGCACGGTGCACGAGGCTGGCGTTTTGTGCGTCATTATCCCCGAGCGACATGCAACCAAATGCGATTTCGCTGATGCTAAGGTCCGATTTTCCAAGTACGCGATAGTTCATATTGGCCGTTTGGGATTTACATATCAAACTTAACACTTATTCAGCTAATTATCAACGGGTAGCGCCTTATTAACGAAAGAGAAATGCACAATAGCGCGGTACAGATGACCGGAGCGTCGCAACGGGGGATGAAGAGGATGGAACTGCTGACTCCCTGAAAATATCCCCAATGCATCATGATTATTGTTTACGATCGTAAAGCCGCGATAAGTAAAGCCGGTTAGAACTGTCAACTATCGTAGAAACTAGCTACATCCTTCGGGCATCCTTGCCACTGCCTAGGTTCACCCTAGGTTCAACCTACGTTCAACTTAGGTTCAACCTAGGTTCGTGAACGAAGGATGAACGAAGGATGAACGAACGATGAACCTAGGATGAACCTAGGATCCTTCGAAGATCCTCGAAGGATCTTCGAAGGATCCTGCCGTGACCCGCGAGGGCACAAAAAAGGCCGCCCGGAGCGGACGGCCTTGTATTTAGTAAGCTAAAACTGCCTGGTAACCAAGATGATCGGAGGCGTAGGCCGACTCCGTCAGCACATGTTCCGAGATAAGCCGGAAGTTGGCCGTTTTCGGGAACAGGATGTAGTCGATCCGGCGTTTGGGATTGATATTCGGGATGGTTGGCGCTTTCGCGGCACTGGCATCGGCGAAGTAGGCGAACAGCGATTGCATACCGCCTTTTTCGTCGGTGGCATTGAAGTCACCGCCGATTAACAGCGGAGCATCCAGGCTGGCGGCCAGTTTCACAATGGCGTTGCTTTGTAGCTGGCGGTTCTCCTCTTTGGTAACATCGAGGTGAGTGCTGGCGAACCATACTTTTTTGCCGCCCGGCAATTCCACACGACCCATAGCTACCACCCTGTCTTCGCCCTTGAAGCCGGCGATTTTAGGAAGCACCACAGTGCGCGTGTCTGTTAACGGGTATTTTGACAGGATGCCTACGCCATAACCTCCACCCTCGTAAGGAATGGCCTTGCCATAGTAGTAGTGCATGCCCAGCTTGTCGGCCAGGGCTTTGAGCTGAAACACTTTTTGCGCGCGGATGGTAACGCTGTCCAGCTCCTGCAGGGCCACGAGGGTGGCGCCGGAGTTGCGGATGGCGTGCGCAATGGTATCCAGGTTGATCACGTCTTTACTTTCGGAAGGCGGATTCGCGTGGTGAACATTGTAGGTGAGCACAGCAACCTGGCGGGCGGCAGTCCCGGAACGACTGTTCCGGGAGGTGCTGCAACCAGCCAATGCGATCAGCATGACGAGATGAAAAGGGAGGTATTTCTTCATTGGAACATGGATTGTTAAGGGTAGCTTAATGTGGACCCTCCGTTATATTTAGTTCTGTTATCTTCTGCGGGCGCTTTTACTTCGAGCGTAACGGTTGCTACGCCATTGTTTACACTGTACTCCTTCACCATCACGATGCCAAAGGCTTCGTTGTTGATGGGCGTCCAGGTACCCCAGCCGATGATAAAGCCGGTGCCTACCACCAATGTATTGTTGAAGCGGCGGTTGGTACCGTTTACATTATAGTTTTCACCGCCGGCAGCTGCAGGGGCTTTTACTTTATTAGCGATGTAATCGTTCAACTCCCCGTCCCAATTGATGGCATCGAATGCGGCGGTTGTAAGGCTCGGCCTGTTCGTAGTAACCAGTGTATAAGTTGCCGTATTAAAGCCGGCCATGTAAGGTGCCATCGCAGTAGAATAAGCAGCACCGGCGTTAAAGGCGGCAGCAGAAGAAATGCGGTAATCGGTAGCACCATGTTCGTACAGCAGGAAATCCAGCATCACCTGTTTGCCCGCGGCAGCAGCTACATCGAGCACATGCGGCGTGCTGTAGGTAGAGAACCAGTTCGTTTTACCGGCACCGATTTCTGTAGTGAGTTTAATATCGGCGATGTGCAATAGTTTGTTGTACACTTTACCAACCAGATACTCTGTTTGTATTGTTTTACCACCTTCGTTACGACCGCTGATACGCAGGGCCTGAATACCATTGGCGCCAGGGTAAGTGATGCTAAAGATAAACTCGTCTTTCGGCGTACCGATGGTTACAGGCAGCTCAGCGCCATATACGCCGTTTGTTTTTACCGCGTAGGTGAGTGTTGATACCGCTGAACCGGAAAACACCGTACCAGCAAGCGTGTTATCGATACCGGCATATACCACCGCAATGTTCGGCTTGTTGCCTTCCAGCGCGATCGTTACCGCATCATCTACCACCGTACCGATCTTGAATGTATCGAGTGCGGTACCATTGTAGCTGTTTTTCGCTTTGATGATGATGCCGCTCATGTTCTTTACTACGGTTACGGTAGCAGCAAAGGCCATCGTTTTAGGATTGGTGATGGTAATCGGGCTTTCGGCATTTGCTTTACCGTCTACGATCGTTTGATAGGTAAGCGCGGTTACATCATGTTGAGACGTAAAGCTGGCCTCAACAGTCAGCTGTTTGTTTTCGAAAACGGAGGCGCGGAATTTCACATTGTCTTTAAACGTAAGTACGGGTGTGAGACGAACGTTTTTAGGGACAATGTGTTTCTCTGTATTTTTCATCTGCTTATCAAAAGAGATGATCACCAGTTCCACCATATTCTGTGGTACTTTGAACACGATGTTCTCGTTCAACTCCGTTGGATAATCGGTTTTATCGATGTAAACAGGTGTGGTAGAAGCGGTGCCGTTAGCTGTTTGGGTGATGAAATAGTAAGCCAGCCGGCGGATGCCTGCAGCGGCTTTTACGTTTACGGGAACGGTGAGCTCCTCGCCTACGTTCAGGTTCTCGACTTCCTCAAAACCCTCGCCCAGTGTAATAACGGGGCCGCTCACTTTATCGTCGTCTTTATTGCAGGCCAGTAAGGACAGGCAACAGGCGACCAGGTATATAACTTTTTTCATGTTGATGTCGTTTATCGGTTAAACTTAAGTTCCGCCAACACCGGGAAGTGGTCAGACGCAATGCGTTCCGGTATTACCGTGTGAGACATGATACTGAATGCAGCCGCCGGACGGAACGCGAGGTGATCGATGACCACGGTTGGATTCTGCGCGCTGGAGGTGTTGGTGCAGGTACCTGTAGCGCAGGTACGCGTAAACACGGCATCAAACACGTTAAAGAAATCAGTTGCGTTAAGGTTTTCGTTAAAGTCACCACCGATCAGCACCGGCCCTTTCACATTCGACAACTGGCTGATCACTTCATTAACCTGCGCCAGCCTGCCACCATCGGAGGTGTGTTGCAGATGCGTTACCGCCAGTACCATAGAGTCGATCCCCGGCAGGTCAACAGTGGCCACACCGAGAACACGCTGCTCGTCCGCAGGCGTCGCTTTGGGCAACATGTATTTGCGGCTGTTGGAGAGCGGGTATTTGCTCAGGATGGCCACGCCATACAGCCCACGCATATACGAAATAGACGAGTAGAAGAAATAGTTCATCTTCAGCGCCGTTGCAATTTCTTTGGCCATATCGCCGGTGTAATTGTTTCTGCCGGTGCCTTTGTCCACTTCCTGCAGCAGCACTACGTCCGGGTTAGCCTGTGCTATCACGTTCACAATCGCATTTACGTCTACCGTACCGGGCGCACCGGGAGGGTTGGAAGCGTGAATGTTGTAAGTCATGTATTTGATGGAAGCCAGTTTGGCCGCTTCATCATTCTCGGTGCCATACACCGCGTTACCTTCACCCAGGTCTACATAAGTAGGCGGGTTGTCCGGCATGTAGGGATCTTTATTACAAGCCAGCAGTGATATGGCTGCCAGCATATATATAGCGCGCTTTATCATTTCCAGTAAGGATTTTGTTCCAGTTTAGGATTGAGAGTAAGGTCCTGCGTAGGCAGTGGCCAGAAGTAATCGCGCAGCGGATCAAAGGTTTTAACGACGCCCTTGTTGGTAAGTACGTTGCCGGAGTTACCGTTGCTTAAATCGCTCACTGGTATCTGGTACGGACCAGTTTCCGGCGGTTTGTTACCTGCATATATCTCCACGTCTATGCGACCATTCCTGTCGAGATCGTACAGACCTGGGCGGGGGAAGAACATGCCCATGAAAGGTGCGGTTAACAGCTGGCCTTCTTTCCAACGCATCAGGTCTTCCCAACGCAGGTTGCTTTCCATCACCATTTCGATACGACGTTCTCTTCTTATTTCGAGGATGAGGCCTTTGTTCACACCATTCACCTGTGTGTACAGGGCAGCCTGGTAGGGATCCGGGTTCGCATTGGCGTTAGCCATATTGAGATTAGGCATGCCTATACGATCGCGCAGTAATTTGATAGAAAGATCGATATCTCCCTGGGTGATGGTCCCCAGTTCCGCTTTAGCTTCTGCATAGTTCAACAGCACTTCGCCAAAACGGAAAATCACCATATCATTAACAGACTGGCTGTTACCGTCATACGTAGTAACGTTCATCCATTTGATGGGATGATAACCAGTCATAGTCGCCGTAAAGTCGGGCGCGAGCTGCTCGGTACCGCCAATGCGCGTATAACCGGGAGTGCGTATCGTCTGGCTCAAACGCGGGTCGCGGTTCTGCACTTCCTGGAAGAATTGCAGCGTATCGTAACCGGGAATATCGGTGAAGCGGCTGCCATCGGCCATCAGGTAGCTGTTCACCAGTCTCTTTTCCAGGCCTGGTTTACCTTGCGAGCGGGCAGTCAGGTAGAACTGGAGGTTGTGCTTCACATTGAGCTCGTTGGAATAACGGCGGCCGAGAATTACCTCATCGGCCACGCCGTCGAGTTTAAGTGTAGCGAACAAATCCTGGTAAGGCTTTTTAGATGGCCCGTCTGTTTTTGTGTAAACTTTATACATGCCGCTCTGCATCAGCTGCTCGGATGCCAATACGCATTCGTTCAGCCATTTCTCTGCATCGGGTTGGGAAGCTTCTGTATGATACTTACGCCAGGTGCCTTCGTACAGGCAGATGCGTGACTTCAGTGCGAGTGCCGTCCATTTGGTTACACGTTCCACGCTTTTGGTAGCGTCCAGCTTTTCGATGGCGAAGTTGATGTCTGCCAACACAGAGTCCATTACCAGTGCGCGAGGATCGCGGGCTTTGTACAGGTTTTCGTTATCGTTGGTTTCGATTACGATATTATAAAAAGGTACATCACCGTAGTCCTGGACTTTGGTGAAGTAAAAGTAGGCGCGGAAGAAACGGGCCAACCCCATGTATTTATCACGAATCTGCGCATCGCGGAAGTTCTTCGCATTTTCGCTGTTGAGCAAAAAATTGATGGAACGCAGCTGTGTAAAGCTCCACTTACCATCCGTCAACGGAATCAGGCGTGACCCGGCGATTTCGCGATCTACCGAAGATTTGGCCACATTGTCGGCACTTTCGTTATACAGGAAGTCAGCCGCCGGGAAAAAGGTGTAGAACTGGTTAGTATACGCTTTAAAGTCTGCCTCGGTAGTAAAGAACGTAGGTGGCGACACCGATGCAGTCGGGTAACGCTCCAGGAAATCCTTACCACAGGAGGAGAAGATGGCTGTAACCGCCAACATTCCCATCAGTTTAATATGTTTCATACTTTTCATGGCTACAGTTTTTAGAAGGTAACGTCAAAGCCAAAGGCAAAGGTTTTAGAGAATGGGTACACACGACCGTCGATGTTAGACATAGCCTGTTCGGGATCAATGTACTTGGTGCGCAGTTTAGTCCAGGTGATCATGTTCTCACCGCTTACGAACATCCTGAAACGCTGGATCTTCGCACGCCTGGTCAGATGCTGCGGCAATGTATAGCCCAGCGTCATGTTCTTCAGCCGGAGGTAAGCCAGGTTCTGCATGTAGCGGTTATTCGTAGCGCGCAATTCGTTATTGGCATTGAGTGCTACGTAAGCCAGCAGGTTCGGGAAGTAAGCGTTCGTGTTAGTCGGCGTATACACATCTTTCTCAAAATCCTCCGGAATGAAAGAAAAGTAAGGACGTGAATATGGCCCCCAGAAACGGTCGGCGTTGTTACCAGGATACCAGTCCATTTTACCTAACCCCTGGAAGAAAGCAGAGAAATCGAAATTGTTCCAGCTGGCATCCATGTTAAAGGAATACTGGTAGCGCGGAGTTGAATTACCTACGACACGCTGATCACCCGGGTTAGCCAGCGAGCTGCCGTTGCCGTTCGTGATCTTCCCGTCGCCATCGAGATCTACCCAGCGAAGGTCGCCGGCACGGAGTGGAATGTTATTGTCCACACGCATTTTATTCAGCCAGGTTTGGTCAACCGGGTATGTTTTAGCTTCGGCATCTGTTTTAAAGAAACCATCGGTGACATACCCCCAGATCTCACCTACATTTTTACCTACATACAAACCAGTGATGATCGCCGGAGAGTTGGCATTGTTCACCACTTTAGTGATTTTGGCATGATTATCACCCAACACACCACCGATGTGGTAATTGAAGTTTTTACCTCCCAGCTTAAACGCATCGCGCCAGTCAAAAGTAAGTTCAAAGCCTTCTGTACGGAGGGCCGCTGCATTCACGAGCGGTTCGGTAGCACCAAATACGTCGGGTAACACAATACCGTTGGTAAGTACATCACTGGTATTACGAATGAAACGATCGAAGCTTACATTCAGTCGATTACGTAGAAAGCCGGCGTCTACACCAATGTTGTAAGAAGTAACTTTTTCCCAGGTAAGACTACCGGATACGGGAACTGGCGCATTATAATATTTGGTCAGCTCACCATCAAGAATATAGTTATTGGCAGTAGCAGGTACCATCGTAGAAATGTAGGGGTAGAAGGTATTACCTATAGACTGGTTACCCAACGAGCCGTAAGAGCCACGCAGTTTCAGTTCACTTACCACCTTTTTCAAAGGTTGAAAGAAGTTTTCCTCGCTCACACGCCAACCGGCAGATACCGATGGAAAGAAGCCCCAACGGTCGCCTTTAGGAAAACGGGAAGAACCATCGAAACGACCATTGGTTTCGAACAGGTATTTGCTGTTGAAGTCATAGGTTAAACGGTAGAAAAGACCTGCCAGTGCATATTGGTCGCTGCCACCAAATACTGTTTGCTCACCGGTACCCAGGTTAAGGTCGTTGAGTGTTTCGGAAGATATATTCATCCTGGCAGCGGTCAGTTTTTTAGGCTGATTCAATTCCTGGTTGTAACCGACAATCAGTTTGGTATTGTGTTGTTTATTGAACGTTTTGGAATAGTCCGCATAGATGTTGGCCACATGTACCTGGTTAAACTGTTGCGATTCCGTGAGTTTATCGGTGCTATACTTCGGCGTCATAGTCACTACACCCGGATACAGCGAATAGTAAGCCGGCGCCGACCGATAAAACGTCGGGTCGGTATACATGTTGTAGCTATAATTAGCGGTAATGTTGAAATCTTTAAAAGGCGTTACCACCATTTCTGTGATAGACGTAAGCTCGACCTTACGCTGCCTGCCACGGCTATTACCATTAATCAGCATGGCGAAAATACCGTCACCGATATCATACGCATTCAGGCCGGAAATGTAGGAGGCCGTTCCGTCAGGATTGTACGGCGCGTAAGCGGGCGAAGCGTGAACGTTGATATGCGTGAAGTTCGCGGTACCACCACCTTCGCGGCCATAATAGTCGTAGTCGGAATGATAGAGATTGGTATTGGAAGAAACTTTTAACCAGGGATACAATTGTGCGCCGACTTTGGCACGCAGGGTTTTGGAAGTATACTGGTCGGTTTGCACGCGCATGATCCCTTCTTTGGTTTTTAGATTACCATTGATCATGAAGTTCACTTTATCATTACCACCGCTCAACGATATGTTATGCGTTTGCATAGGCTGCCACTTGGTAAACATAATATCCCACCAATCGTAGTTACCATAATACACATACTGGTCACGTCCATTGCGGTTCTGGATCGTTACCCATGGGCGGGAAGGATCTTCGGTTTTATCATTACGGCGGGCCAGCAGCTCTGCATAATCCCTTTCCGTATAACCGGAGTAACCACCAATGTAATACAGCGCACGATCGTTCAGGCTCATCCAGTCATAACCTTTGGTCATGAAGTCGGTGCTGACGGTCGGTGTGGAAAAGGCGAAAGAGTTATTGTAACGCACTACCGTTTTACCGGCGCTACCGCTTTTTGTTGTAATGAGAATAACCCCGAAGGAGCCACGCGCACCGTAGATCGCGGCCGAAGCGGCATCTTTCAGTACAGAGATGGTTTGCACTTCTTCCGGGTTCAGGCGATCGAGTGTACCGGGAATACCATCGATGAGTACGAGCGGACCTTCTGACTCGGCACCACCGTTACTACCGTTAATGGAAGTAACACCACGAACGTTAAGCGACCCCATTTGACCGGGTGTACCACTTGCCACGCGAATCGTGAGGTTCGGCATCGCCCCCTGTAACAGCGACGACATATTCGTCTGCGGCCTGTCGCGCAGTTCATCGCCGCCGATCTGGTTTACGGCACCGGTAAGGTTTACTTTTTTCTGTGTACCGTAACCTACTACCACCACTTCGCTGAGCTTAGACTCATCGATGTTGAGGCTCACCATTAAGGTGTTAGGTACGCCGGCTTTAATCACATAACCGGTTACAGACCGTTTCTGGTAACCGTAGGAAGAGAAATCGAAGGTGTAGGCACCTTCCACCGGCATGTTGGCAATGCTGAAGCGGCCAAGCGTGTCGGAGATAGCGGGATAAGTTTTTTTAGACACGGTATTTCGCGCAAGTACGGATACGAAAGGCAATGGTTTGCCGGCTTCGTCCGTCACCACCCCTTCGATGGTGGATGTCTGGCCCTGCGCAAAAACGCCCGTTGTCAGCAACAGTAACAGGGAAAGGCAAAACAGCCCGGCCCGACGTGGTAGCGTTTTAAACATAACAGCAGTTTGAGTTTTTTAGGAAACACATACTGATTACGTTCCGCATACTTTGCTGCCCCCAAGGGCCTGTAAAATTATTTTGAAATGATGTACAAACTGTCGCCGTGGGCCTTCAGTTTCATACGGTTAGCGCGGCAAATATTTTCCAGGATCTTGTCCACCGGCAGATCGGCATCTACCGAAACAAAGGTATTGGAGAACATGGCCTGGTCCGTTTCATAGCGGATTTGCACCTGGTAGCGCATGGCCAGGTAGCCGAATACATCGCTGAGGGTGGCGTTTTCGAAATTAAGATAGGCCTTATTGGTTTCGGGCGCAGTTACCCGTTTAGGTTTAATGTAATTGGCGCCAATCGGTGTTTTGTCCGGCCTTAACGGCAGGCCATTAATATCCACCGCCACGAATTGTTTACTTTCCGCCATGTAAGCGAATATTTCACCGGGGGCGGGATAGATGGCCGGTACAACATTTGCCGTGTCGCGTACGCGCACTTTACCTTCGTGGAGTTGTACCAGCACGTCGGCAGGCAGTCCGGAGAGCGAGAAGCGGGTGCCGAGGGCCGTAACGGCTATGTCGCGGCAATATACCGTCAGCGGACGGGTATCGTCTTTCGCCACGCGGAATTCTCCGTTACCGATCAGTGTGATGTCGCGGGACGTATTATTGTAATCAGACCCGTACATGATTTCGCTGGTCGGTTGCAAAATGACCACGGTACCATCCGGCAGCTGGATGCGCTGCGGAACGGTGGATGTATTCGTATGATCGAACACTTTTGCGGTGACAGGCTGTTTGGGATGATAGAGGAAGAAAAAGGCACCGCCGCAAATACAGAGTAACAGGATCAAGCCCAACCCTTTATAAAGCATTTGCGTGCGCTGTGTTTTACGCACCGTCGCATTGTACACCGGACGATACACATCGTCCGGAATATCGTTGTGCCGACCGGCGTTGCCGGAGTCGAGGTACTGTTTCCATTCGTCCTCTGAAAGATAATCGTCTACACTCACGGACTTCTCCCTGAGCTGCCGGTCGATGCGGGCCATCTCCTTCGCCTTTTGGGCGTCGTCCATATGTAGCTGCTTATCCTTCATTCAAACGCTGACTACAGCATTACAAGATTAGCAAATATTATCAATAAACAACTAAAAAATGGTCGCATGAAGCGTAAGGCCAGTGTGAGATGGTTCTCCACCGTTTTGGGAGAGATGGCCATGATCTCGGCGATCTCGCTGTTACTGCGGCAATGCAGGCGACTGAGCTCGAACACCTCGCGGCGTTTCGGCGGCAGCAGGTCTAACAGCTTCAGCAGCCTCGCTTTGGTATCGTTGTACGTTACCACGTCCATCACGCTGTCGGTCGCTACCGGAGCGGGTGGCATAGAGGCGTAATGCCGTTCGCGCACTTCTACTTTACGCAGTTCATCTATCAAGGTTGTTTTGGCGATACGGAACAATTGTATCGCAATATCCATCCCCGGATCGAGGTGGTGGCGAAAGCGCCATAATTTAATAAACGTGAGTTGCACTACTTCCCTCGCGACAAAATCGGACTCTATTTTCCGGTAGAGAAAATTGTATAAAGGGAAACGGTACTCAACAAAGACGCTTTCGAAAGCAGCTTCACTGTTATTTCTAAGTTCAGATACCCTGTCCATTTTAAACGACCGTTTAAAAATTAAAAACCGCGATAAAAGTATAAAAGAGGTAAGTAAATCGACGCTCTTGGTTGATATGATAACCTTAAAATAATAAATAAAATGGGATTTCGCAGCCTGTCCGAAAAGAAATAAAGTGCCGTAACTACCTATTGTTCAACCTACTCCATTGATTCTGACCCAAATAAAAAAAAGAGCCGACCGTCAGGCCAGCTCTTCCGCCCCGTCGGGCATATCATGAAACTTTGGGGGTTAATAAGGCCTGGTATCCAGGGGAACGCCCCAGCCCGGGTTGTAACGCAGTACCGGATTAGCGATCGGGAGTATAAAGGCGTTGGAGTTAATATCGGCCTGGTAGGTAGTTTCGCCAAGCTTGTGCGTGATACTGGTTTTAGCCCATGGCTTACCGGCATCCAGCGCCAGCCTTTTAAGATCGAGGAACCGTTTAATGTGACCTATCGGCAACTCGCGCCTGCGCTCATCGAGTACCAGGCCAATCACCTGGTCCTGGGTATAGGCACCTTCTGCCAGCTGCGGCGTACCGGTTTTGTAACGATACCTGCGCAGTGTATTGAGATCGGCCAGGGCTTCGTTCAGCCTATTGGTGCGGGCATAACCTTCGGCGCGCAGCAGCAGTATTTCCGGGAAGGTAAGTCCCGAAGTGAGCAACCCTTTTGCCCCGCGATAATATTGTATGCGGTCGCCATCGTCGTAGGTAACGTTGTTATAAGTGGTTTTATAACCGGGTGCAGATAAAAAGAAATACTGATAACGGAGGTCGTTGGTTTTGTCGAACAAATCCAGCAGTTCGGTACTTGGATACGAGCTGGACGAACGCCCGGTACCGGGATCGGCGTTACGGTAAAATGCCATTTCCTTGTTTACCGGCAGGCTGAAATTAGCATCGGTAGCGTTGATGGCGCTGTTAACGATATTAGCAGGTTCTTTCCAGGAAAAGAGGTTATAGTCATACAGTACTTTGGACGCGCCGCCGCCAGCCGTCCAGGCCAGGTTCGCGTAATACGCCACGCTATCGTAGTTGCGTGTAAACAAATGATAGTGCGCTAGGATTGCCTGGGTAGCGGTCTTATTCGGCCGCGACGGATAGTTGGTGGTAACGGGAATATCTGCCAGGGCAGCATGCAGGTCCTGCAACAACCGTTTAAACACTTCTTCCTGGGTAGATAGGCCCGGTACCGGCTCACCGGTGTCTGAACTGGTTACGTAAGGGATGGTTTTGGCTGAATTATCGCCACCGGGACGATACACCGGCCCGTAAACGAGTGTTGTATTCAGGTAGTTCCATGCCCTGCCCACCAGCGCCTGCGCGATCACCTGCCGCGCGTACAGGTCGTTCGCCGGGGTACGTACACTATTCACACCATCGATCACATTGTTGAAATAAGCAGCAGACCGATACGTGCCCCAATCCCAGTAGTAGTCAGACACTGCGGGATTTTTATAGGGCTGCCGGAAAATATACGCGTAGTACCGGTCGATATTGGGATGGTTGTTGGCGAGGTAACTCACTTTACCCAATCCCTCGGACAGCTCCGTATTATCGGTCAGGTAAGCCAGGGAGCAGCCGGTGTTGTTATCGAGAAACGACCATTGTACGATATTGGTATTATCGAGCAGGTGATCAAAATCTGCTACTTCGGAAGGAATCAGTTTGCCTTTAGGCTTTACGTCGAGGTATTTATTACAGCCCCCTGCGACCAATGCGGCCGCGATCAGCGCTATATAGGTAAGTTTCATATCATCAGTTTTAAATCATCAGAAAGAGAAGGATAAGCCGGCATAAAACTCCGGCCGCAGGGGCAGCGAAGTAAACCCTTGCTCGGTAAAGGCACCCGTACCGCCCGACAGGTTGATCTCCGATGTTTCGGGATCCCGGCCGGTACTGTTAGCTACTACCGTGATAAGGTTGCGTGATTGCAGGTATAATTTACCGGCACTCAGCCCGATGCGGCGCAATAAGGTGCGGTCTACTTCGTACGACAACGTTACATCGCGCAGTTTCAGGTAATTGGCGCTTTCGATGAACGTTTGCGCGTAAGGCAGGTAAAACATGTCCATGTTCCAGGAGGTAAGTTTCGGGTAGATGGTATTGGCCTCATCACCCGCCTGCCGCCAGCGTTTCGCCACGTTTTCATTCACGTAATTGGAACCGGTAAACGCATCCCGCCTTAACACATTACCCAGTTTGGCGATCAACATAAAAGAGAGATCGAAGCTGTTGTGACGCAGGCTGTTGGTGACGCCGAATACGTGCTTGGGACGAAGCGTGCCCGCGTAGTGCAAGTCATCTACTTCCACACTGCCGCCTACTACCTTATCACCCGAGCGGGTATAAAACTGTGCGATGCCATTTGCATCGAGGCCGGCATAATCATATGCATAAATCGCATCCAGCGGGTGTCCTTCTTTACGGATGGCGCCCGATGTAATCGTGCTCGGGTACTGGTAAACAGTGTTGAGTTTTGTTACCTTATTGAAGTTGTAACTGTAGTTGAACAACACATTCCAGGCGAGGTGCTGCCGCTTGATCACATCGCCTTCCAGACTTAATTCAATTCCCGTATTTCTTACCTGGCCAACGTTTTTCACGAGTGAAGCATAACCTAGTGTAGGATCGATGGCGTCGCTGGCCAGCAGATCGGCACTGTTTTTCAGGTAATAATCGCCGGTAAAGCGAAGGCGGTTTTGGAAAAGACCGAGGTCGAGGCCGGCGTTATAAATCTGTGTTCTTTCCCAACGCAGTGAATTATTGGGCGGGGAAGAAATGCTGTAAGAAATATCACCGGTAAGGGCTGAATAAGCACCTGGCGCGATGATAAGGAACGGCCCACGATCGAGCGAGATGTTACCATTGATGCCGTAGGAACCACGCAGGTACAGGCGGCTGATTGCCGGCACTTCGAAAAATTTTTCGTTGGATAACTTATACGTACCGCCAACTGACCATAACGGTTTAAAACGAAACTTCGGATCGGTACCAAAGAAGTTGGTCTGGTCGAGGCGGATGCTACCGCTCACTAAAAAACGATTATCATACTCATACGCGCCGTTCGCATACCAGGAAACAAAACGATTGTCGCGGTAAGCGATACTACCGTTGCCAATATTGGTGCGGCCGCTGGCATACAGCATGTCGGCATTATACAAGCCGTTGTTATAATCCACCGTATTTACGACGGCGAAAGTACCTGCCAGATCGTTGTACCCAACGCGTGTCGGCGAAGTGTTATAATCGTAGGTATCGCGGCTGATCTCGCCGCCGGCAATAGCGGTTACCCGGTGCCTGGTGGCAATAATACGGTTGAAGTTAATTTGCCCGCGGAAGGTGTAGGCCTCATTAATATTACGCGCTTCCGCGATCATACCTCCCTCGGGAAAATAGTGTTTGGCCGGGTTGGATACAGAGGTAGCATCGTTGTAGAAGTTGCGTAAGCGGAACGAATTTTTATCGTAGATCGTGCGGGTAACCGTGTTGCCGCGCGTCCACGTACCGCCTGCTTCGATATTGAGCCCATTGATGATTGTGAGATTAACGCTGCCACCTAAACGCAGTTGCAGGTTTTGCGATTTCGTCGTCTCCAGCTCCAGGTCTCTCAGCGGATTGTAAGCCAGCGATTTCAGTCCGGGTATAGCCGCATAGCGATCTGCCTTACGTGGATTTACGGCGTAGATATCCTGTGGCTTACCGGTTTCGGGATTCACGATGAGGTCGTAAGGCTGGATAAGCGCGGTGGAAGTGTGCGACACGAACTCGCTCCAGCTACGTACGGGTGCGGTGGTGGTGGAGTAATTGATATTGGATAAAAGGCCGATGCTCAG
The DNA here is from genome assembly GCF_022867795.2 of Chitinophaga horti. Taxonomy (NCBI): domain Bacteria; kingdom Pseudomonadati; phylum Bacteroidota; class Chitinophagia; order Chitinophagales; family Chitinophagaceae; genus Chitinophaga; species Chitinophaga horti. The sequence continues at coordinate 4,419,465 of NZ_CP107006.1, forward strand.
ATTCTTCAGTGGCTTCCAGTCATTGCGGATATCGGCGATCAGGCGCGAGTCCGAGTTCCTGATCGTATTATTGTCGTTATGAATGTATTTAACAGCGGAATTGATGCGGCTCTTGTCCGTACCACCCGTGAGCGAAATATGGTGTTGCTGCGTTTGCACATTTCGGAACAGGTATTTTTCCACCTGGCCGATACCATCATTTTGCTTCAGCTGATTAATTTCATCGTCCACTTCTTTTGCGTTTAACCAACCCTGGTTTTTAGCGAGCAGTAAATAGTTCACGCGGCTCAGGTACTGGTAGTTATTATAAGTAGTGAGATAGCTGTTGGGAGCCTGGTTAAAAAGATCGATTTCCGCGTCGATATAATCAGCCGAATTAGTGCGGCGCAGGTAGCTGAGGTCCGGTTTTAACACGGTGCCGTACGAGCCTTTATAGTTTACCCGCATTTCTCCGGTGCGGCCGCGTTTGGTGGTAATAACGATTACCCCGTTGGAAGATTTAGCACCATAGATAGAAGCCGCTACTGCATCTTTAAGGATGGTGATCGTTTCTATATTATCCTGGTTGATGGTTTCGAGGCCACCACTGATCTGGTAGCCGTCTACCACGATTAGCGGTTCTTTGGTAGCGAGCATCGTCGACACACCGCGGATCTCGATGGAGCCATCTTTTGCAATTACCACACCGGTGGCCTGCCCTTCCAGCGACGCCTTCAGATCGGGCTTCAGCTTACCATCCAGCCGCGTGGGATCGATCACCGAATATGAGCCCGGTGCACGTTCGCGGGAAATGGTTTGATAACCGGTACTCACCACCGTTACGTCCTGGATGTTATGGGCAGACTGCCTTAGGGTGATTTCCAGTGTAGATCGTTTGTCTACTAAAGCAGTACCTGTTTCGAAGCCGATGAAAGAAGCAGATAGTAAGGCATTTGCGGGCAGACTACGAAATGTGAAGTAACCGGCATCGTCGGTAGTGGCGCGTTGTGTGCCACCCTTTACCTGGATAGACACGCCGCTGAGCGGCAAACCTGTGGAGTCGGTAACGCGCCCCCTGAGAGCGGCCGGTGCCTGTTGGCCGCGTACATTACCCGCCAGTACAAGCAAAAGCAGGGGACTAAGCAACGCCGTACGGCATCGCCTGTAAGTAAAAGTCGACATGATCAGAGTTGTTTTTGGTTGATAAAATTTGTAACCGGGCAGGCAGTAGTCACCTGCCCGGCCTAATGGCTGGTTTATGAGAATAAAGATGTGGCCAAAAGAGGCTTTACAGGATAGTGAATCAGTTTAAGAGTTCTTTGAGCTTGGCTTCCAACGCTTCGCCACGCAGATTTTTAGCAACGATGCGGCCCTGCGGATCGAGCAGGTAATTCTGCGGAATGGCGTTTACTGCGTATTGCTGCGCCACCTGGTTTTTCCAGTAAGCAAGGTCAGACACCTGTGTCCAGGAAAGCTGATCGTCGCTGATGGCTTTCAGCCATTTGTCGCGTCCATCGGGTTGGTCGAGCGATACGCCAAGTATCGTGAAGTTCTTTTCTTTATAGCTATTGTACGCTTTCACCACCGCCGGATTTTCTGCACGGCAGGGGCCACACCAGCTGGCCCAGAAGTCGATGAGCACGTACTTACCTCTGAAAGAAGCGAGGCTTACCGGTTTGCCATCCGGATCGTTTTGTGTGAAGTCCGGCGCTACCTGCCCTATTGCCAGTAACTTTACTTTCTCCAGCCGCTCCCTGAACTTCACCGCGTCCGGATGCGCCAACACTTTCGGATGGAGTTGGTTAAACAGCGGATGTACTTCCGTATACTCCGGCGAGGAGCCGGCATAACTTCTAAGTGCATCAAAGCCTACCAGCGTATTGGGGTTTTGCTGTACATATTTTTTAAGGATCGCTTTACGCTCGTCTCCCAGCGCATCGAGCGACTTTTCCAGATCATCTGTAATGGCTTTGTTTTTACGATCTTCCGGCGTGAGCGCGTAGTAGTGGCCGATCAGTTGCTGGTTGCGGGCGGTTACATCTTTTAAAGCCACCTCTAACCGCCTGTTCTCCTTGTTAAGTGGCGTGCCGGTTACCTCCGCTTTTTGCAGAGAGTCTGCAGACCTTACCTCGATCGTACCGTTTTCGAGATAAACTGCGATTGATTCCGGCCGCAGGGCCACGATGCCACCCGCGTTCGGGTTTTGGCGACGTACGGTGAGCGAGGCTTTGATCGCGTGTGGCAAATCGCCTTTAAAAGAGAAGGCTCCACTCACCGGCGAAGCGGAATCAATCACCTGTTTGCCATCTAACGCGTAACGTAAAAATACTTTTGCAGGCGCATCCAGCGTACCTACTTTTCCTTTAACGGTAAATTTTTCCTGTGCACCTGCAACGGCTGATATGGCGAGCAGGCAGGGGAGCAATAAATTTTTCATGATGTAGTTGTTTATACAGTGGTGCTGTTTGTTTATACATGATCAGGACAAAGGCATCCCCTTCAGCTAGGTCTGGCTGTCAATAACAGGGCTGTCCGTGACCGGTTACATTTGGGAGGAAGTAGTAGCAGGACAGGCCCGCATCGTCTTCAATGGCATACATGGTTGGTTTAATGGTTGATACTTACGTTGCGCACGCTTGCCAGGCTTTCACGATACAAATATATAAAGGCAGTATTAATCTACAAAATTAGTAGACTAATAAATTTTCATTCCCTTTCCGCGGACAAAAAAAGGGCCAGCCCGCAAAGGCCAGCCCATAAGGTTTTGTGATGAATAAAATTACAGGGTATATTTTGCTTTGAGTTGTTTCAGCTCCGCGCTTCCGAGTCCGAGCACCTGTTTATAGAACACGTCCATGGTACCGTACTGTTTACGGATGGCGTTGAAAGTGGCCTGCAGGTATTCGGGGCGAACACCCATCATATCTTTCATCACCTGTTCTTTAATACCCATCTGCTTCACCATCGCTATTGCCTGGTCATTGGCGCCGGCGCGGTAATAATCTGTAGCGAGATAATCTTTTTCGATCGTGGCATATGGTACGCCCAGTGCGTTCAGGAACAGCGCGGTGCCCACACCGGTACGATCTTTACCTGCCGTGCAATGGAACATGAGTGCAGAAGTATCGGGCAGAACGAGCAGCTTCTGAAACATCGCTTTATATTTCGTTTCGAAGTGATCTATTTTACTGTAGAAGGTGGTCATCAGCGAATCGCCTCTTTCGAGGTTACGCATAGCGGCCATAAAATCGCCCACTTCTTCGCTGGAGGCGCTGAGGGTGTAATCGGTGTATGGCAACAGGCGGTCCGGCGCTTTGGCGGCTTCCTTCGTTTCACGGAGGTCGATAATGGTGTTGATGTGACGGGCGGCCATTACCTGCAGGTCGCTGTCGGTTAAACGGCTTACGTCGGCAGAGCGGAATACTTTACCCCACTTCACGGTTTTGCCGTTAGCGGTACGGTAACCGCCCACGTCGCGGAAGTTGATGGCACCCTGTAATTTTACGGCTCTTTTTGCACTATCGGCGATCTGCGCTACAGCCACAAAGGGCATAGCCGTCAGCGCCAGAAGGATCATTTTCTTCATGGTTCTTATGGTTTTTCAGTGTTTTAAATTGATTATTTGATGATATCCCAACGCAGGCCCGCCTGTCCGCGTAAGCCATAACTTTCCAGCATGGTGATGCGGCGTTTGTCGCCCATGTAGGTGCGCAGCGGTTCATTAGTAAGATTGTTCAGCTCCACAAACACTTTCATGCGTTTGGTAATGCTCGCCGTAGCTGAGGCATCGAGGGTGAAGTTTTTATCGGTCCAGATGTAGAAGTCAGGCCCCAGTTGCTGGTTGATGGTTTCGAGTGATTTACCGCGATAGTTACCGGCCAGGCGCACCATTACACCGTTACGCTCGTAGAAGAGGATGGCGTTAAAGATGTTTTTAGACTGATTCGGCAGACTGGTAGCGGAGGTAACGGTTTCGTTGTTCAGCAGGCGTGGCACTTTTACTTCGGAATGAATGAAGGTGTAGTTGAACTCTACGCCAAAGCCGCTCCAGAAGCCTGGCAGGAATGTCAGGCGTTTGCTGATGCCGGCCTCTGCGCCTACGAGGTACGCATCCTGCAGGTTTTTCGGCTGCGCCACCATGTAACTCGTGCCTTCAATGGTTTCCATGGAACGATCGCTGAAGATCACGTCTTTGATATCTTTATAAAACACCCCGCCGGAAATAAGGCCGATATTTTTGAAGTAGTACTCTCCCATGACGTCGAAGTTGTTGGAGAAAGTCGGTTTCAGGCTGGCGTTACCTTTCGTGATGGTGGCAGGCGCTTTGGTGAGGTCCGTTGTTTCACCAGGACTCATATCCGGGAAGTTGGGACGTACGAACGTGCGGGTGAAGGCGGCACGCAGGTTTGCCTGTTCGGACAGCGCATATTTCAGGTGCAGCATCGGTAACAGGGCATTGTAGTTGTTCGTTACTGTTACCGGCTTCACTTCGCTACCGGTGGCGCTGGTCGTGAGTCTGTTGCTGCTTAATTTCAATTGGGTATACTCGTTACGCACCCCGGCGATCATCTTCAGTTTGGAGGTAACATCGTATTCCGCCATCACATATCCCGCTGTTACATTCTCGTATCCTTCGTAAAAAGAAGTAGCGTTGGAGGCAGACGATACATCCCGCATACCATTGGCACGCAATGCAGCCGTATCGTACAGGTTAAACAACTGATCTTTCGTGAGCGGATTCATAACGTACTGGCTGTAATCATTCTCCATATTGCTGAAGAAGTTGCCTTTGTTCGGGAACTTTTCCGTCTGCAACTGCGACAATGTGAGCAAAGCAGGGGAATTAGGCACGCCCAGTGCGGCGTTGGAAATATATACTTTGTTGGCGCCGTAGTTGCCTGTCCGTTCTTTATGACGGTATTTAGCACCCGCCTTAAATGACAGCTTACTGTTCACCGCCAGTTTAAAGTTCAGCTGCGCTACCTGGTCATGCTCCTCGGTATCCAGCTTAGAGATCACCATTTGTTGCAGCGTTAGTTTAGTAGGGTCCATGATCTCGGCCGGGTTGGTCAGATTGGCGTTGAAGTGCATGGGATCGTCGCCGGTACCGTCCGGTGAATCGAACGACCAGTACTTCATACCATCAGCAGCCAGCCCATTAAATCCACCGGTGATGCGCTGACGGAAAGTAGCGATCGGCAATCCCTTGAAACCGCTCGTAGGCGGTGTTTCCAGGAAGAACTTAGAGTAGTTGTCTGCCACGCTCCAATCCACATTCAGGCGTTTACCCAGTTGATGTTCGCCACCCAGTTCAAAGCTATTCAACTTCGTCTGGTAGTGAGAATACCGGTAGTTATATTGATAACGTCTGTTGGTATAATCCACATACGATTCATAAACCGGGCGAATATCATTGAATTTATCCAGCAGTCCGCGGAAGAACACTTTGTGGTTGCCGTTGAACTTATATTCCAGTCCGAGGTTTGAGCCGTACGTCTGGCGCTTACCCATATATCGTTTAAACATCACCGTGTTGATCGACTTCTGCTGCACGGCGTTCGCGAGACCTGTATTGTAGCTCACATCGTAAGAATCTGTTCCCCACTGCCTGTCCCAGATAGCACCTGCGAGCATCACGCCCAGTTTGCCGTTGAAAAAACGATCGCCGTACACCAGCGAGCCGTTGTAGCTGCCATCTTTGGAAAAAGTGTTGTAACCTCCGGCAGCGCTCACATTCAGCGTTCGTTGCGCCGGTGCGGTGCGGGTAATAAAGTTGATCGATCCGCCGATGGCGTCGCCTTCAATATCCGGCGTAATCGCTTTCGACACCTGTACGTATTGGATCATTTCGGAGGGAACGGCGTCCAGTACTGCCGCGCGGCTGCCGGCCACGTTGGCGCTGGGCATGCGGGTGCCGTTAAATAAGGTGGATGTCCAGGCGAACGGCGTGCCGCGTACGGTGGCGGCATCTGCTTCGCCGTGGTAACGGGCAACGGCCACGCCCTGCATACGTTGTACGGCTTCGGCGGCGTTGCGGTCCGGCAGTTTACCGATCGCGTCGGCGGCCATCACTTCCATAATGCCCAGGGCGTTCTTTTTAATACTGAGGGCTTTGATCTGGGAAGGTGCCATTGTTCCGTTCACCACTACCTCGCCCAGCTGGCCGCTGGTGGGCAGCAGTTTCAGGCTGCCGATGTTGTTGATGCCGGCTTTCACGTCCAGCTGCAACTCCTTCACCGTAAAACCGGTGTAAGATATTTTGAGGGTGAGTTTACCTGTTTGTTGGGCGTCGAGGGTAAACTGTCCGTTAAGATCGGTGGCTACACCTTTAGCAGTACCGGCAACACTTACGGAAGCGCCGGGAAGGGAACTGCCTTCGCCCGTTACGGTGCCTTTGATCACCTGTGCGCCGGCGGCGGCGGGTAACAGCATCATGCCGAAAACCGGCAGTTTTTGCATCAACCTGAAAAGTAAATGATTACTCATATCAGTGCTTTTTTCTGCAAAGTTGCTGCGTGGTCTATCGCCCATCGACCGGGTGGGTATTTTCGCACGAACACCTCGTTTTCCCGATTTACACGCACTCACTTCACTTGATTTTCAGGCAGTTGCACCGTATTAAGGAAACGTTACCAATCAGGCCACACTGTCATTCGGTACCAAAGGAAACGCCTCCTGCTTCAGGTATTCGGTGGGGGTATGCCCCGTTATCTTCTTAAAATAGAGATTGAAAGACGACTTCGATTTAAAGCCGGCGTCGTATGCCAGCACCAGTAAATTCGGGATCACGGAACCGTTACGACATTTATCCAGCGAGTTCACCACTTCCTGCACGCGGAAGTCATTTACATACTGATAGAAGGATTTACCGGCGGCCTGGTTCAGCGCTTCGGACAACTGGTTGCGTGACAAGCCGATATTGGCGGCGAGTTTTTCCAGTGTGAGATCGGCATCCTTATATAACTTTTCGCTACGCATCTTTTCATCTAGCTGGCGAAGTACCATCTCCTGCTGGCCAGTGCGCACCAGTTGTTTTTGGGCAGCGCGATCTACAGTCACCAGCGTAAAAGCCGGTTCCACCGCGTCGGCCGGCAGCTCCATTTCCGGGGCTGTTTCCTCCGGCGCCTCCGTTTCCATCGCCACCTCCTCCGGTGTAACCGGGCGATTCATCAGCTGGTGCAGGCTAAGGCGAAAGCTGGCAATACGAATCACCGCCACACCCAGCAGGGCGTACGCCACACTGCGCATGATAATTTCTCCCCGAAGCGGTTCTACTTTCCAGATGGGAAACAGGTAGGAGAACGCGAGGGAAAGTACGGGCATGCCTACGAACAGGATCGCCAGGTGCCGCAACAGTTTTCTTTCGGCGCTCCAGAAGTTGGGTAGCTTAGCGCTGCGCAGCAACACCAGCAACGGGAAGATGCCGAAACTGATGGTACCCCAGTACATGGTATGATAATAAGCCTGTATGATCGGGTGCGGTACTTCATGCGTAATGCCGATGAACAACACGATCAGCATATACCAAACGGCGGCCAGTAAGGTGGGCAGCAGCAGGTACCAGTTTTGGTAAGGATGATAGTTCGGGTCTTGTAGCTTGCGGGTGTACATCCACAGCAGCGGGCCGTAAGCCAGGCCAATGAAGGTAACGAGCTGGCGCCTTACCTCCACATACTCCACGGATGTGAAGATGAAGAATTTGATTGACAGGTGCGTGAAGATGCAGCCTACGAGCCATAAGAGCAGATAATCTGCCGGGCGCTTCTGTTTACTGCCCCGGAAAACAGCCATCGCCATCAGCGACTGGAATACCCCTACTGCAATAATGTAGTTCATAACCCTACAAATGTATCCCAGGTATATTACTACAATGTTAAGGGCGATCGTGTAAAGGGGGATGACTAACTGTCGGATTTTGCTTCAAGCTGGTAAACGCTATTCAGTAGCCAAATAAAAAGGCCCATCTGACTAGTCTCACTATATCAAATTGACCCATTTTTGTTATCTGGTAAAAGTAAAAGGGGCTGACCCTACTTTTTGGTCAGCCCCGCTGGTTATTCTTTCACCTTCCACTCCATGATCCCGGATGCATGCTCTTTCGGCAGCCTTACCTCCAGTCGCAGCGCCGAGGTTTGTACGGCGTCAAAGTCGAGGGTATTAAATTTATCTTTCTCCGCCGGATAAGCGGTTTTGGCTTTTACTTCCTTCCACTGAGCTTGCGCATCTTTATACAATACTTTCCAGGATGCAGGCACGCGGCAACCACCCCAGGGACTGTCGTCGTACCAGTATACTTCTACGCCTGATACAGTCGCCGCTTTCTCAAAATCGTATTGTACCCACTGGGTAGTATCCTTCATCGGCCACCAATGGTAGTACGGAACGCTGGCATCATGCGAATTAGCGGGTTCCAGCTGGTCGTTGATCGACTTCAGTGTTTTAGTACGGTGCGAGCCGGATACTTTACTTTTTGATGCGACAGTCGCAGGCTTCAGCGGTACGAAACCACCTGGTTTGTCGGCCACCCAAACAGTCATATCACCAGCGCCACGGTTCGCCCAGGCGTAATAAGGGATGGCGGTTACAGTCGCCTGTTTGTCCACCACTTTGTTATCTGCCGTAATTTCCTGTGTATGGGCAGCGGTTTTTACCAGCGTAAGACCGTTCAGCAGTTGTGCGTCGTATTGCGTAGTAGCAGCGGCATTCTCGTTGAGCATGAGGTGACGTACTTCTACATTGTTATTGTCGGGCCATTCGAAGCAATAAACGATCGGACCGCGTTGCAGGGCCGCCTTGTTCAGGTCTGCCTTTACTTTTTCATCGGCTTTTACATAACGCACTTCCATCGGGAAGTCCACCGCTATTTTATCTCCTTTTTCCAGTTCCTTTTGATGATCGCATAACCATTTTCCACCTTAAAGTCGGCCTTCTTCCCATTTACATTGATGGTGTAGGGCTTCTTTTCAGGAGTAGCGTAATTGTACAGGCCACCAGGCAAAGGCGCATCGCCTAACCAGGCAGGCACGCGCACAGCGATCTCGAAGTTGCCGGCCTTCGCAGGCTCCACATCAAAATTAATGGCACCGCTCCAGGGGTATTCTGTATGCTGCGCCAGTTTCACTTTATTTTTACCCAGGTCGATATCTGCATTGCTCTGGATGTAAAGGTTCACGTAAATACGGTTGTCGCCGGTCGCGTACATGTAGCCTGGTACAGAAGGAATGAAGCGGCATACGTTGCTCGGACAGCACGCACAACCGAACCATTCGCTGCGGCCGTGCTGACCCATAGATTCCAGCGGATTGGGATAAAAGAAACGATCGCCTTTGGCGGATACGCCGGAAATCATCCCGTTATATAACACCTGCTCCAATACGTCATAGTATTTAGAATTGCCGTGCAGCAGGAACAGCCGGTAGTTCCAATAAATATTACCGATAGATGCGCAGGTTTCGTTGTAAGCGCTCATGTTCGGCAGGGAGTAATCGGGACCAAAACCTTCGTGGCCGCCTTCTGCACCAATGCCGCCCGTCAGGTACAGCTTATGGTCTACCACATCGTGCCAGATCGTATCGATGGCATGAATATAGGCTTTATCGCCCGTAAGCGCCGCTACGTCGGCCATGCCGCTGTACATGTACGTGGCGCGCACTGCGTGGCCCACGGCTTTGGTTTGTTCCGTTACCGGCACCTGCGACTGGCTGTACTCGCTGCCGCCTTTACGAATGTCGAGGAAGTATTTTGCGAGATCGAGGTATTTTTTGTTGTTGGTAGCGCGGTATAATTTTACGAGGCCCATTTCAATGATCTGGTGGCCTGGGAAGTATTTGAGTCCACCCACTACGAAGTCTTTGTACACCAGGTCGGCATTCTTCGTAGCCACATCGAGCAGGGAGCGTTTGCCGGTAGCCTGGTAATGTGCAACAGCGGCTTCATACAGGTGGCCGCAGTTGTACAGTTCATGGCTAAGGTCGGGATCTTTTTCCCACCTTTCTTTGCCGGCCCATGGGTGCAGGCGGCCAGAGTCCTTCGCGATGGTACGCGGTGTGTACAGGTAGCCATCCGGTTCCTGCGCTTTGGTGATGTAATAGATGAGCGTATCCAGCTGGGCTTCCAGCTGCTTGTCCGGATAGGTTTGCAGCGAATAGCTGGCCCCTTCCAGTATTTTATAAATATCTGTGTCGTCGAACGGATATTCGGTTAAAAACTTGCCTTTCTTCAGTTTACCGGCGATAAGGAAGTTATCCACCCTGCCGGTTTTGTAACACTGCTCCAATGCGATGGGGATGGTCACTTTGTAGTTTCGCATAATACGTGGCGCCCAGAAGTCATCCGTTACTTTTACCGAAGTAAAAGCTACCGGCTTAATGGGATAGTCCTGGGCAACAGCACCAAGGCTCAATGCAGACAACATTATTGTCAGTCCGACAATTATTCTCATATCCAAAAAAATTTTTACTTGGTCAAATAGCTACTGATAAAAGTATCCATATGTTCCGGCATCATCAAACCGTATTTTAACCATTAAACAACGGAATTTATTCTATTCGGGACAATTGGCAAAATAATACGGGGGAATGGTAAAGTGTCCATTTTACCCCCTTAGCGTATCAACACTGACGTGCCTTTCAGGAAAAACTTCTCCCCTGTTTCACTATTGACGTAGCGGAGCGTCCAGGCGTAGGTGCCTACATCCGCCTTGCGGCCGTTCACCGTACCGTCCCAGCGGCGCGTCCAGGATGTAGAGTGGAATATTTCGTTACCGGCACGATTGAATACGCGGAAGTCCAGTTCTTTGGTTTTATAGCCGTTCAGCGGGTACAGGAAGTCGTTTAAACCGTCGCCATTGGGCGTAAAGGCGGTGGGCACGTCGGTAAAGCAGCTGTTTACCAGGGTAATGAACTGCGTGGCCGTATCAAGGCAGTGATAGTCGTTTTCGGTGATCAGCAGTACCGGCACCTGCCTTTCGCGCTGTGTGCGGTCGGGGTACAGTTGTGGCCGTGGATTAGGAATATCGCTGGTAGTGCCATTTCCAAACTCCCAGCGGTAGCCGATAATGTTTCCTTCACTTTCGTTACGGAACACGCCAAAATCGGCCGGACAAAGCAAATCGCGCATCATGGAGAACTTCGCTTCCTGGAAGTTGGCGAACGTTACCTCCTGGGAGGCCGTATCTGCACAAATACCATTACTTACCGCCAGCACCACCTCCTTCGGATGAAAATCCACGAACGTAATGCCCGGGTTCTGGATGGCACTTACCTGCGCCCCGTCAACAAACCAATGCCAGGTATCCGTAAAATTGTTTCCATCGTGAAAGAAGCCTACATTATTACCGTTACAGGCAAGTGTGAGATTGTACGTAAAATCTGCGGTGACGGGTGGCAGCGTGTTAAACGTGCGCGTGCCGCCGACGGGTGTTTCCACATGGCATTCACTAATGAGGGAATTACCATCCGTGCCTCGTTGCAGCGTAAGCGTAAATGCGCCGGCCAGGTTAATGGGGGCATTTAATGATAGTATCAGTTCGCGGGTGAGATCGTTGCTGCAGTTAACGGTGGATGCGCCGGTAATCCATACTGCGGCATTGCCCGTGAGCGCAAAGTCACTTCCGTTGGCGGCGATGGAACTGCAACGAACATTATCGCGGAATACTACGCGCAGCTGTGTGGGCGAGCAGCCTACCCTCGAAAGACTATCGTAAGGCACATGTACCGGCGTTTCCACAAAGAAATCCATCGTACTACCTACGGCGATGCCATTGCCGCAGATATCAAGGATCGTATTACCGTCAGTACCCTGCTTCACCACTACCGAGTGTGTGCCCGGCGGCATGGGCCGGTCGAGTTGTAATACCACCGAGTCCATATCAAAACCAGCGCACACGGAACTGGCACCTGTAATATTTGCTGCACCCGAAGCGATGGTGAAATCGCTGCCATCCGCAGCCAGTGTGCTGCAGCGCATTTTTTTGTTCAGCTTTACCGTTACCGTATAGGGACCGCATCTGTATAAAGCGCTTTTCATCGCCGGGGTAAGCGTATCCGTTATACTGGCTGTACCGCCTTTAAATTCGAGCGTGTAACCACTTTGTGTCGGCGTGAAGTGGCTGACGAGCAACAGGTATTCGTGGCCCTCTATCAGCGTAGGCATCCTGCTCCAGAGATTCTGACCTGTACCGCCACATACATTCAGGCTGGTACCGGCAGCGGAGGCGCCCGTCACTCCCGGTTCGCCCGACCAGTTAGCCACAATGGTCATTTTATTGGCTGGATTGTATACTTCATTTACATCATGGCCGGTTACATCCCATATCTGCCAGTCATAGTCATCACCGATATCGTTGGGTGTGATTTCCAGGCCAAGTGTGCCTGCCTTAAAGCAAGTGAATTTATACCAGTAAGGATACCGGTCATCTAAAGGCAACGTTCCGCAGGAAGCGCCATACACCCGTTTGCCACCACAGGTAGCTACAGATGCCTGCACAAACTTCTGGGTACCACAAACCGGAAAAGCCGTGGGTGGATTTTGCCCGATATTAGTACAAGGAGTATTGGGAGCCGGTTCCACAGTCTGGCCTGCTGACGAAAGAGCGTACAGGCATGTTAGCAGGCACAGGCAAACGTATTTGAGCATGAGCAAAGTTGGGTTGTTTCCGGTTACTATACCTCTAAAAGTAGGAATAATAACCGAAAAAAACCAACTACTTCAGAACCAGCACCTTGCCTCTGTACACCACTTTATGACTGGCTTCATCGTACAATACAACGAAGTAAGTAGCCGCTGCGATGTTCGTAATATCCAGCACCGCTTCTGACCTTACGCGGTACTCGCGCACCACTTGTCCCCATACGTTAGTGATATGTAACACCATCGGTGCACGGTAGCCCAGTATCTTGATCTTAAACTGACCATAGTTCGGGTTCGGGAAGATCTCGACCTTCTTATTAGGCGGCACGGCGCGTATTTCGGAGAACTCGCTGTTGCCATTACGCAACACTGCCCGTACGCGATAGTAACTCCATCCGTCGAAAGGATTTGGGTCGAGGTAATAGTAGTTGATGAATACACGGCTGTTACCATTCACCGCGCCGGAAGCTACCTGCGTGATGGCCGTGTAGCCTGCCTCGTGTTCCAGCTTACGTTCCAATACAAAGTGTGATACATTGCGTTCGAAGCTGGTGGTCCAGAAAGTCTCTACCAGTCCGTCGGAAATACGCTGCGCCATAAAGCGGAGGAACATTACCTGGCGGCCCGGCACCGATTTATGCGTTGATTTGGAAAAGTATTCGTTGTTGCCCAGGGTGCTTACCGGCGTTTGTGTATGCATGGTAGCACTGGCAGAAGCTCCGTTGGCAGAAAGATCGCCGTCTGCTACGGTCAGCTGCTGGAAAGGCATTTCTTCCCAGCGACCGCCGGAAAAGCGGTTGATCACACTGTTATCGCGGTTAGCTGCGTACTCCGGCAACTCCACCGCATTCATATGCTGGAAAGTAAGATTAGCACCGGAGCCGCCACCGTTCAGGCGGCCGATATTCCAGGTTTTATAAATGAACGTATCCAGCATCGCCGGGCCCGAAGTGGCCAGGCTGTATACATTATCGAACACCCTGGCGCGGAAGTCGTCCAACGTGCCGGTGTATTCCACTGCTACAGGATTATAACTGGTCGCATCTGTACCAATAGGGAACACGATTTTGCCGGATGTGTTGCCTAGTTTTTCGCGCACAAGGTAACCGCCGGCAATGCCGCTGCCTGTCACCACAAAAGCGTTTTCATTATAACCGGTAATACTTCCGGGATTCCCATCTCCCACTACCAGATTCCATCCACTGAGATAAATATTACCTGAGTTAAAGTGCAGGTTCGTACGGATTTTTGTATCGTTTAAATCGCCCAGTTCTATACCGCTGGAATTATCCACCGTCAGGTTGGGAAAGCTGGCCCCTGAAGCAGAAGCCGTGTTGTAACCGCCGTATAACAACTGGCGGCCTATCGATGTATTGACCGGGTTATTACCTGCAAACCGGAATACGCCGCCGGCACCTGTACCATTGGATAGGTTGGCAGAGGTACCGTTCGTCCATTGCCGGCCGAAGAAGTACAGCGTGGCACCCGAGTTGGAGCCCAGCAGGCCGTCGTTGCGTGTATCCTGGTAAAAACTTACCGGTAATATGCCAGTGAGTGCCACCTTACCGTCAGCAGGAATATAGATTCCCTGCTGCGCAGAGGCGCGCATCCAGCTTAAAAGAATAAATATTACAGGTAAAATTCGTTTCATATCCAAACAATCTGGGTGTTTAGAAAACACCATTATCTACATAAAGTACCCTTGCCCATTTGTTACCTACAGACATTAACTTGATCACCACTGCGCCATTGCCATAAGATGTTGAAAAAGACGGGCCTTCACCGCTGGCGAAGGATAAGTTCATGTTTCCGCTGGCGCCGCCAGTGTAATCTTTGATGATCGTATATACACGACCAGGACAGGTACTGGCTTGCGGAATAGTTACCGTTATATTGGCCGTACCACCGCCGTTGCGCCTCACTACGAGTGTATTCATGGCTTCCGTGAGCGTGGTATTACTATTTACGATCGTGAGTGTTTCCGCAATGGAGCCAGCTATCTGCATGGTACTGTTAGGCGTATTCGTACCTATACCGAGGCGTTTGCTGGTATTGTTCCAAAACAGCCGGCTATTGTCCTGCATTGCCTCGGCACTGGCGTTCTCTGTTTTGCCGCCGAACAGGATGGAACCATTGGCGATATCAGTACTACCATGTACCATTAGCACTTTGTACCATGGATTTTCTGCGTTGGTCGTTAATGTAGCTGCGTTACCACCCCATTCTTTAACTGCAAGTGTGCTCTTATCGAAATAAAGTTGCGTAGTATAGCCGGCACCGCGGAACGACAATACGTTCCAGGAATAAGCACTCGTGCCGGACGGGCCATTGGTAACGATATTCGTACCATTGCTGGCCCATATCTTCATGCGTGAAAATGCATCCGGTGCATCTGCGTTGGCGATGTTGTTATCACCCAATGTACCGTAGGTAGCACCACCGCTTAAGTCTTCGGCGAGGTCCCAGGTACTGTTAGTAGTATTGTATTTCAACACCTGCCCGTTTGTTGGGGTACCGGTCGTGATGGCGCGGCCCTGAAGCTGGCTGGCATTCCAAAGCGCGCTGGTGTTATTGGCAGAGAGAACACCGGTAGTCGCATTCAGGCCTAACGTGCTGCCCAGCGAAACTTCCTGTGTTACGCCCGAACCTGCCGTGTAACGGCCGAGTAAACGTTGTGTGGTAACATTCTGGATTTTCGCGTAAGTAACCGCTTCGTCCGTAATGGTAGTGGCCACTGTACCGGTACTGCTCGTGCCTGTAACCGGACCGGTAAGCGTGATCGTTCCCGTACCACCAGCATCGGCCGCTGCGTCCCAGTTGGTGCCGTTCCACTTCAATACCTGTCCGGTAGTGGGGGCAGTATTACCAACCGCGCGGCCGCGTAACTGACTCGCATTCCACATCGCGGTACCAGCGGTAGCCGAAAGCACACCGGTCGTCGCATTCAGCGCCAGACCGGAACCGATAGAAATCGGCGCTACTACATCCTGTGTGGATTTGAAGTTGCCCATCAACGTTTGCGCAGGCATCTGCTGAATTTTCACATACGCCACTGCACCGTCCTGGATGTAGGCCGTAACCGCACCGGAACCATTCGCTATGATCGATCCGTTGAGGGAGGTGATACCAGTACCTGCGGCGGAAGGCTCCCACGCGCCGGAGGTGCTGTTATATTTTAACACGTCTCCATCAGCAGGTGCCGTAGCGGAAACGCTCCTGCTCTGCAGGCTGTTGGCGTTCCATAATGCCGAGATGTTATCTGCCAAAAGTATGCCTGTTGTATTATTCAGTAATAAGTTCGTGCCTAATTGAATTTCCTGGGTTACACCCGAACCGGCTGCGTAACGCCCCAGGATACGCTGTGAGTTAATGTTTTGCATTTTAGCCAACGTCACAGCACCGTTCACGATAGAAGTAGTAATGGCGCCTGTTCCGGTAGCGGTTACGTCGCCGGAAATAGAGGTGGCGGAAAAATCGCCCACTTTCTGCCAGATATTAAAACGCCTGATGTACATGGCATTTTCAGCAGCATCAGTAACGTATACGAGCATACCATTCGGCGCGTTCGCCAGTCTGCCACCCGTCTGAATTTGCGACAACGGCACCCTGGGCAGCAACAGGCCCTGGTTATTTGTATTCAGTTCAAGAATAGCATCCCTGCGAAGCGTGCTGGGGTTATCGCCCAGCTTTAATTGCTGTGCGGAAGCACGTACGGTAAAAAAACCACAAAGCCCGATAATGACACTGGAACGGACTACCAACGATAAACGCATAATAACAGAAGTTGCAAGTTAGGTAAAGGCGCAAGGCACGCCGCAGCATATGAAATAAACGGCAGGAGCAGTCGCCGTGGCAACCCTCCCGCCGTTCAGCAATTATTTCCTGATGATGAACCAGTCGGTACCGTTGGATTGCAGGGTAACGAAAGTCCAGTCATTATAGATAACGAAGCTTGTACCACCTTCGATCTGCCCACCGTTCGGGTTGATCGTTACTTCGTGGTCAATACCGCCGGTACCGATCTTTTTGATCGTGTACACGCGGCCTTCCACCGGGGCAGGTAAGTCGATCGCGATATCACCACTGGTTGCATCTACCAGCACCGTGTTATCCCTGTCAGTAAGGGTGTAAGCAGCACTTACTGTTCTGATGGCCATTGACATAGAACCTGAAACCTGTAAAGTGGAGTTAGCAGCAGCAGTAGAACCGATGTTCACGTTGTTCGCAAAGCTTTTATCACCTGCGAAAGACTGAGCAACCGTCGATACCACACCACGTACCAGCGCACCGGCAACACCGTTAGCATTTGGCATATTGAAGCTTACCTGTTTGGTAGTAGCATCCACACCGATATTGAAATCAGTACCGGTAGTAGCAGTAGCGAATGTAACATCCGGACCTTCCGTAAAAGTACCGTTAGCACCGATTCTGTTCACGCCATTTTCCAGGGCAGCGATGTTAACCTCGCGGGACTGAACAACACCGGCAGCACCTTGCAACAGGAACCTGTACGGACCCGTAGCAGCAGTTGGATCAACCGTGCTTAAAGTGAGGCGACCGGTTACTTCCGCTGTATTGTTAAACCTTGTAGCACCCGTTACTTCCAGGCCAGTGTTAGCAGTTACTTTATCCTGGAAGGTTTTTTCACCACCAAAAGTTTGTGCGATGGTTGATACGCCACCGGGCATATTTACGTCTGCAGGATGCAGGGTAAGTTCGTTGTTATTAGTACCACCGATAGACAAACCGTTTGCATTGGCAGCAGTAGAGAAGGCATTTACCACCAGTTGTTGCTGGGTTTCCTGTAATTTCTCCCAATCAGCCAGGGTGAGCAAACCACGTGTTACACCGGCAGTAATGGTAGGGATGTTAAAAGTATGTACACCAGCAGCTGTAGAAATACCAAAGTCAGTACCGGCAGAACCTGCAGCAAATGACTGCACCGCTTCCTGTGAACCGTTCATTTCAGAAATCGCGTTGTTGAACGCAGCCGCTGAAATGGTACGACGGTTTACCACACCGGTGGTGGGATCAATTACCAGTACATCCACCATCGTGGTGCTGGCAGTCAGACCGCTCAACGTAACATTGGAGGAGGCTACCAGCGAGCCGGTAGTCGTTGTTCCTGTAACAGTAGCATTGGTAGTTACTGTAAGGGCGTTAGCAGCAGCAGTGCCGGAGATATTGGCAGAACCTGCGTTAACAGCGTTGGTAATGTTTGCAGAAGCAGCAGAAATAGAACCGCTGATCAGCGCATTACCATCGATATTAGCGTTGCCTGCGAGGTTAAACGCTTCGGTGGCTGTGATAGCACCGATTGATACGCGACCGGTGGCGTCGATCACCATCCTGTCCACATTGTTCGTTCTGAAAAGCAGTGCGGCAGCATTGGTAGAACCCAGGAATTCGCCGGCACCTACTACGTTACCATTGCGGCTCCAGTTAGACTGCGATTCGTCGAGAGAGGCCATTCTTACCCAGGCGCCGTTCTTGCGCAGGTACAGTACCTGGTCCTGGTTAGCCGCATTTTCTACTACCACGATCATACCATCGGGCGCAGCATTCAGGGGAGCGGCAGTCAGCATTCCGGGTTGTACACGCGGCAGTAACAAACCTTGACGGTCGCTTTCCAGTTCGAGTACAGAAGCTCTGTTAATAGTATAAGGCCGGTCGCCGATTTTCATTTGTGCGTGCACGGTGGACGCAGCGAGGACCATTCCGGACGCGAAGAGTACGCGCACGGCAGTACGTAAAGGATTATTCATAGCATTAGGATAAATAGGTACGTTTAAATAGGTATCTAGTTGATTAATAAGTTCACTTATGTCTTAATCCAAACGGGAAATAGCAACAGGATGATAAACTGCATGGGTCTTTGGTAATCGGGATATCGTATCAGCATATAGAAGCCCCCTGCTTTTCAGGAGAAGCTGCGCATCTTTTTAGTGTCTTTTAAAACTTAATTTCCTTGAAAACCGTCCAACTCTTACATGACACAAATGTATAATATTAATTTAATTCATCAAATGAAACTTTAGAAAAAAGTGAAAATTACTCAAAAATGAGTAGTGAGAACCATGCAGGAGGATTGCTAGATTTACTATCAACACGAACCCTAATTTTACGGATCCCAATTACTTAAGTCTTACCCCGCCCGTATTTCGGGCATCGTACCAAAACATGATACCGGAGCAGAGGGCTGCTTCATTTCATTCGCCCTCACGGCGAACCGGGAATGTTGCACCAACGATAAACGATACCTCCGCCATCGGTCATTGTGAAAGCAGTGAGGCAAAATTTGTGTGTAGTCCTCACGATAGTCCGCATTATGCTAACCATATCTTTTTCACCCTTAAATAAAAACGATGATTAAACTTTTATCCGTTACCCTTTTATCTATCACCACCCTCGTTGCCCGTGCGCAGGAAACGCCCTGGGCATACGACGAAAACAACCAGAAAATTTATTTTAAAGCAGCACCGGGATGCCTGCTTGTGAAATTCAAAAAGCAACGGCCGGCCATCCCTTTTGTACATAGACTAACTGCCACAGGCATACGAAAAACGGAGGACCTCGGCAACGGGCTGCAAAAAGTATATATCGACGCACCTGCCGCAAACGTATTGAGCGAAATCAGGAAGGATACTAATATTATATACTCCTGGGAAGCGCTGTATGTGGACGACCAGCCTTTTCTGCCAACGGGAGAAGTAATACTGATGCCGAAAGAAGGCGTAAGTACTAAAAATGTGTTACGTACTTCCGGCCTGCTGGATAAAGTTGATATTACTACCTCCAGCCGCAAACTATTCGGGCCCTTTGAAGTATTGCGTGTTAAAAACGACGCCGACCTGTTCGACATAGCCAACAAACTACAGGAAACGGGACAATTTATTTGTGCGGCACCCGACAACTGGGCGAAGATCGATTTTGGCACGAATGACCCGTTATACCCCTTCCAGGAATGGCTGAACCACCCCACGAATACGAATCTTGACATTAATGTGGAAGAAACCTGGGCCATGCCTACCAGTAACCTGATCAGCATTGTGGTCATCGACGACGGACTGGCCCCACATGAAGATTTACCGGCCTATGCATCCGGATGGGCGCCCAGGAACCCGACCGGGCACGGGCTACCAGCTACGGTCTTTCATGGACATGGCACCTCGGTAGCTGGTATTATTGCGGCTGCGGCGAACAATAACCTGGGGATTGCCGGCGGCTTCCAGGGGTCGCATATTATAAGAGGCATCAACATATTTTGGGATAATAATGAAACGCAGAGTGACATTGCATCTACGTTTGCTTATGCCGTGCAAAACATGGGCGCAGATGTGATTAACTGCTCCTGGTCGTATGCCGTTAATTATGCGCCAATACTCGCAGCCAATATTAACGCTGCCCAAAGCTCCGGCAGAAGTGGCAAAGGCGCCATCATTATAGCGGCATCGGGTAACTCGGCACTCACGTCAAACGCCATCCGCTGGCCGGGCCGCGATCCACAGGTAATTACAGTCGGCGCGGTAGATCATTATGGTGTAAGGTCGGATTACAGCTGCTACGGTGCGGACCTCGACATTATGGGTCGCGCGAATTACGGCGACATAGTAACGACCGATCTGATGGGCGCTGCGGGTTATTCGCCGGACAATTACACCGCCACTTTCGACGGTACTTCCG
This sequence comes from Chitinophaga horti, assembly GCF_022867795.2. Taxonomy (NCBI): domain Bacteria; kingdom Pseudomonadati; phylum Bacteroidota; class Chitinophagia; order Chitinophagales; family Chitinophagaceae; genus Chitinophaga; species Chitinophaga horti. The sequence goes on from NZ_CP107006.1 coordinate 4,439,757, forward strand.
CCGCAGCACCGCAAGTGGCAGCTATCGCGGCCAAGCTGGTCTCACTCAACCAAAATCTTACTTACATACAGGTGCATGACCTCATCCGCAATAACGGCAACGATCTTGGTCCAGCGGGATTCGATTCGCAGTATGGTGGAGGCATGGCAAATGGCTGCAAAGCACTGGCGGCGGCCGTTCAGCAATACGCGTATATCACAGGTCCGAATGCGCTAACCCTTGGCCAGCTGGCCTGGTACGACCTGGCAGATTACACGTACGGCGCGCCGGCGACTTTTACGTGGAGCACCTCCACGCCCTCGATACTTTCTCTCACCCCTACCGGTAACTCCTGCTGGGTGACGAAAACAGCGGCAGGTACGGGATCGCTGACCGTACAGATACAATCCATCTGCGGCACAACGATCACAAAAACGAAGTCAATCAGCTCCGCCGCATCGCGTATGGCCGCGCCGGAAATAACACTCAGTCCCAACCCGGCCGCCACTACAGTGAACGTAAGTTATAAGGCAGATGCTGCCGAACAGATATTGGAATATACCATTACCAGAAAAACCGGAGAAGTAGTACAACGTAAAAAGGTAACGCCGGGACGTTCTTTCACTGCAGATATTGCTGCACTGCCAACTGATGTTTACCTCGTAAACATTCGCACCAGCAACGGCTGGAAGCCAGGCGTACAACTCATAAAACGGTAAGTGTCTTTGTAATTGTTTTAAATTAGGTTAACAGGCAGGGGAGGTTTCTACCTCCCTTTATTTATTCTACCAAACCAGTGTGTTTGATCACATAAGCGCGCGGATGCAGGCCGCCCATGGTGAGGCAGGAGTCTACGTCAGCCGCTTTCTGCAACTTAAAAGGAAATCTTGCACCGGCGATCATATAACGCGCAGGCACGTTAAGCGCGATAATGGTATCCGGACGGCCGGAACGTTCGAAGGCGAGCAACCACAGCGGATCAATGCAGGTGCTTCCCGAGTAGGGACCAAGGATGACGCCCTCCCATGTTTGCGCAGGCTTTTCGCACGCGAGTAAGGATAACGTAACGAGTGAGATAACAACTAATTTTTTCATGAGATAGATTTAAATGAGTGCTGCGGTATACCGCTGACAATGGAATTTTTTAATCACCACTACCACTAAATTAACGGGAAGCTTGCACGTAACTTTCTCAACCATGCACCCGTACAGGTATTCTCCCGCGGGCACCCAAATCGATAGGAAACAATAGGCTTACCTCGATAGAGTCTTGTCCTGTTTATGCTCCCGTCACCTTTTTAAAGCACGACCCTTGCTGTTGATCCCGCTTTTCAAACGAGCCGGCCATCGCATTTGTTACCAAAATCTCCCGCCTTTTTGTATCTTTTCATAGTTATGAAACGACTTACGCTACTCTTCGCCATTATGGCCACTACGCTTGCAGCGACCGCACAGAAAAAACCCGTGCTCAATCACATTGCCCTGTCTGTATACGACATCGGCAAAGCCACGGCCTTTTACCGCGACATCCTCAACATCGACACTATCCCAGAGCCTTTCCATGACGGGAAGCATACCTGGTTCCGGATTGGCGAACAAAGCCATTTGCACCTGATCCAGAACTCACCGGCGATTACGAAACACGATAAAAACACGCACATCTGCTTCTCTGTTCCCTCGGTGGAAGCGTTGATGAAGCTGCTGGACAAACATAAGATCCATTACGAAAGCTGGACGGGCGAACCGAAAACGGCTACCAAACGGGTAGATGGAGTGAAACAAATTTACCTCACCGACCCCGATGGATACTGGGTAGAGATCAATGATGATAAATACTAAAAAGACGAGGCCAAGGCCTCGTCTTTTTCATTTTCGCCGTAAATAATTGATTTAATTCTTCATCTTAGCTACTTTTCTTACCTTGACAAGCAGATAATTTTCATATAAAATATTTTTCTATGCACTTAACGCCGAGAGAATCGGAAAAGCTGCTTTTGTTCCTCGCCGGCGAACTGGCAGCTAAAAGGAAGGCACGTGGACTGAAGCTGAATTATCCCGAGGCAGTAGCCTACATCAGCAGCCACCTGCAGGAGGCCGCCCGTGACGGAAAGAGTGTAGCAGAGCTGATGCAATATGGCGCCACGGTGCTCCATCGCGATGAAGTCATGGAAGGCATTCCCGAGATGATCCACGAAATACAGATCGAAGCTACCTTTCCAGACGGCACCAAACTGGTGACGGTGCATCACCCTATCCGTTAAACGCAAATTACTAAGTATGATACCCGGAGAATATTTTCTGAAACCCGGTGACGTGATCGCCAACGAGGGCAGATCTACCGTGAAAATAAACGTAGTAAATACGGGAGACCGGCCAGTGCAGATTGGTTCGCACTTTCACTTTTTTGAAGTAAACCGGATGATGGCCTTTGATCGTGAGAAGGCCTTCGGGATGCGGTTGAACGTACCTTCCGGCAACGCGGTCCGGTTCGAACCCGGCGAAACAAAGGAAGTGGAACTGGTAGCACTCGGTGGACATCGCAAAGCGATCGGCTTTTCTAATCTCGCTGATGGCGACACCACCACGGAGGAAGCGAAAAACAAAGCAATGGAAAAAGCGATCGCACAACAGTTTAAAAACACGACACCATGAGCCTGAAGATACCTAAAGCCAAATACGCCAGTATGTATGGCCCTACTGTGGGCGACAGGGTGCGGCTGGCGGATACGGAACTGATCATCGAAATAGAGAAAGACTATAACGTATACGGCGACGAGTGCAAATTCGGCGGCGGCAAAAGTGTGCGCGATGGCATGGCCCAATCCGGCACGGCTGTTCGTGCAGAAGGGGTGCTCGACTTCCTCATCACCAACGTGATCATCATCGATCACTGGGGTATCGTGAAAGCGGATATCGGCATCAGGGATGGCAGGATCGTGGGGATTGGTCAGGCCGGCAACCCGGACACGATGGACGGCGTACACCCACACATGATCATTGGCGCCGCTACGGAGGTGCATAACGGCAGCAATCTGATTGCCACCGCCGGCGGCATCGATACACACATTCATTTTATTTGTCCGCAGCAGATAGACCATGCGCTGTTCAGTGGCATCACCACTATGATCGGCGGCGGAACGGGACCGGCGGATGGCACCAGCGCTACGACCGTTACACCTGGCAAGTGGAACATCATGCGTATGTTACAGGCAGCGGAAGCCTACCCGATGAACCTGGGCTTTTTCGGTAAAGGCAACTGCGCTACTGAGGCGCCACTGGTAGAACAAATTGAAGCGGGGGCCTTAGGTTTAAAGATCCACGAAGACTGGGGCAGCACACCTGCCGTGATCGACGCGGCGCTTACCGTGGCCGATAAAATGGACGTGCAGATCGCCATCCACACCGACACCCTAAACGAAGGCGGCTTCCTGGAAGATACGATGAACGCCATCAATGGCCGCGTCATCCACACGTTTCATACAGAAGGCGCGGGTGGCGGCCACGCACCGGACATTATCCGCGCAGCGCAGTACCCGAACGTATTGCCCGCCTCCACCAATCCGACGCGACCTTATACGATCAATACAATTGACGAACACCTCGACATGCTGATGGTTTGCCATCACCTGGACAAACGTGTACCCGAAGACGTTGCCTTTGCCGACTCGCGCATACGCCCGGAAACGATTGCTGCGGAAGACATCCTGCATGACATGGGCGTGTTCAGCATCATGAGTTCGGACTCGCAGGCCATGGGCCGCGTAAGTGAAGTGATCACCCGCACCTGGCAAACCGCCGACAAAATGAAAAAACAACGCGGCCCGTTACCGGAAGATGAAGGTCACGACAACGATAATCTGCGCGTAAAACGTTACGTAGCCAAGTATACGATCAACGCCGCCATCGCACAGGGCATTGCTAAACACGTAGGCTCTATCGAACCCGGCAAACTCGCCGACATCGTGCTTTGGAAACCGGCTTTCTTCGGTGTGAAACCAGAGATGATCATCAAAGGAGGCATCATTACCGGCAGCCGTATGGGCGACCCGAACGCCTCCATCCCCACCCCGCAGCCTGTCATATACCGGCATATGTTCGGCGCGCATGGCAAGGCGGTGTTGCATAGCAGCGTTACTTTCGTATCGCAGGCGGGGATCAAAAACAATATCGGGGCGGAATATGGCTTACAGAAACAACTGCTGCCCGTGAGCGATTGCCGCAATATCAGCAAGAAAGACCTGATCCACAATGATAAGACGCCGGAGATTTCGGTAAACCCGGAAAACTACGAAGTAAAGGTTGATGGCGTAAAGATCACCTGCGAGCCTGCAAAAGAGGTAGCACTGGCGCAAAGGTATTTCCTCTTTTAAATTTCGTGTATGCTGATCCGTGAAAAAGTGGGCCATGTCGCCGGTATCCATATCAATCATCTGCAAAAAGATGCGTTACACATCGAGTGGTTCGATGCAGCCAAACGTATACAGCGCCTCCGTACACAAAGCGGTTGCGAAGTAGCGATCAAATTCCTGCAGGAAGGCCAGCGGCTTGAGGATGGCGACATCCTGTACATGGATGATACAACCGCTATAGTCGTGCACATCGTGCCCTGCGACGCCATCGTTATTCAACCCAAAGATATGCTGGAAATGGGCACGGTATGTTATGAGATCGGCAATAAACATCTGCCCATATTTTTACAGGAAGATGAGGTGCTGATCCCTTACGAAGAACCGCTGTTCCGATGGTTGCAGGCTGCAGGCTTTGCTCCTGCAAAAGCCGTACGCCAGCTGCGCAACATGCTGAAATCGAACGTCACGCCGCATAGTCACGGTACGAGTGCCAATACGTTATTTTCCCGCATCATGAACCTGGCTTCCAAATGAGTACACATTACCTGGGCAGCCTGCTGCACCTCTCCGACCCTACTTTACCCATCGGCGGCTACACACATTCCGCCGGGCTGGAAACGTACGTGCAGCAAGGACTTGTACACAATACGGCTACCGCCGAAGCTTTTGTTCGCAACATGCTGCAGTGTAACCTGCAGTACAACGACGGCGCCTTTGTTCACTTCGCCTATACCGCCACGCAAACGAAGAACTTACAACGACTCGTGCAGCTGGATGAGGAATGTACCGCGTTAAAAACACCGAAAGAAATCCGCATCGCCAGCCAGAAGCTTGGTTTGCGGCTCATGAAGATATTCAGCCGGCAGCAGCCGTTTGAGCTGGCAGCTCAACTCGAGCAACAGGTAAAGTCACCGCACTATTGCATAACATTCGGCCTGTACGCCTGCCTGCTGGGCATCCCGGAGGAAGAGGCGCTGTTATCCTTTTACTACAATGCAGCAGTGGGCATGGTGACCAACAACGTAAAACTCGTACCGCTCGGGCAGCTCGACGGACAAGACATCCTGTTCCGCTTGCAACCATTACTGCAATCGCTTGCCCAGGCTACGTTGCAGGCCGACGAAAACCTGACAGGACTTTGCAATACAGGCTTCGACATCCGCTGTATGCAGCATGAACACTTGTACTCGCGGTTGTACATGTCTTAAATGATCAATCTAAAAAAATGGAAAGAAACTATATAAAAATCGGTGTGGCCGGTCCCGTTGGTTCGGGTAAAACAGCGTTGATAGAACGGCTGTCGAGGCACATGGCCGGTATGTACAGCATTGGTGTGATCACCAACGATATTTATACAAAGGAAGATGCCGAATTCCTGACGCGCAACAGCCTGCTGCCTGCCGAACGGATTATTGGTGTGGAAACGGGCGGCTGTCCGCATACGGCCATTCGAGAAGACGCCAGCATGAACCTGGAGGCGGTAGACGAGATGGCGCAGCGCTTCCCGGATGTGCAGATCATCTTTATCGAAAGCGGCGGCGACAACCTGTCTGCCACGTTTAGCCCTGACCTGGCCGACGTGACCATCTTTGTAATCGACGTGGCGGAGGGCGATAAGATACCGCGCAAGGGTGGTCCGGGTATTACACGTTCCGACTTACTGGTGATCAATAAAATTGACCTGGCGCCTTACGTACATGCCGACCTGGGCGTGATGGACCGCGATGCCCGTAAGATGCGCGGCGAACGTCCTTTCATATTTACAAACCTCATGAGCCTGGAAGGACTGGATAAAGTGATGACCTGGATCAAACAATATGCGTTGCTCGAAGGAGTGGAAGAATGATCAACGAACTGAAAATAGCGACCGGCCTGCGAAACGGCAAAACGTACCTGAAGGAAAGTTTTTACACCCGTCCCTTTAAACTGGCGGATGTGGGATTGGACCGCCACGATCCGGCGCTGTACCTTACGCTGATGAGCTCCTCCCCCGGCATACTGGATGGCGATGTGTACGATATACAAGTGCAACTTGCAGCACATACGCGACTGCAATTACAAACACAATCGTACCAGCGCATCTTTCAAATGGAGCAGGAAGCGCGGCAAACCATGCAGGTAATGCTGGAAGACGGAGCCATGCTTTCGTACATTCCCCATCCGCTGGTGCCGCATAAAAACGCCGTGTTTAAGGCGCATAATAAAATCACGGTCGGCGCGGGCTCCCGGTTACTTTGGGGTGAAATCGTTACTTGCGGCCGCAAACTTTCCGGCGAAGTATTTCAATTTAAATTATTGAGGAACCTCACAGAGATTTACCAGAACGGCCGCCTGTTGCTGAAAGACAACCAGGTGATGGCGCCGGCACTCATTCCGCCCGAAGTGATGGGACAACTCGAGGGGCACACGCACCAGGCGACTTTTATTTATGTGGATACCACACCCGGTGCGAATTTATTTGAAGAAAACATTCGCGCACTGATACCAGGTGACATCGTGTGTGGCGTTACCCGCGCCGCAGGTCCGGCCGTTGTGGCGCGTATGCTGGCGCAGGGTGGCGAGCAGTTGTACGACTGCCTGCAGCGCATTGCCACCGCCATCTGGACAAACGAAATTGTACACTATACTAATACATCCGAACATGAACGCTGAAATTGGCGCACTCGCCGCCACCGCTATTGGCATCAGCTGCCTGCACACCGTAACCGGCCCCGATCACTACGTACCCTTCATCGCCCTGTCGAAAGCGCGTAACTGGAAGCTCGGCAAAACCATCTGGTGGACGATCGTGTGCGGCATCGGGCATGTGGGCAGTTCCATTATACTTGGGCTAATCGGTATCGCGCTCGGCTGGCAGATCAAAAAACTCACCGGGCTGGAAGATGTTCGCGGCGGCCTCGCCGCCTGGGCATTACTGGTGTTCGGCACCTTATACCTCATCTACGGCATCCGCCAGGCGTACCTGAACCGCGCCCACAAACACTTTGACGTGTACGACGACAATTCCGTTTACGTATACGAACACAAACACGGCGAGGCGCCTGTATACCCGCAACAGCGCACCAAAGTAACACCCTGGATCCTGTTCATCATCTTCGTACTCGGCCCTTGCGAACCCTTAATACCGCTGCTCACTTTCCCTGCGGTGGAACAGTCGCCTGCCGGGATATTGCTGGTTGCGGGCGTGTTTACCCTATTCACCCTGATCACCATGGTGGGTATGGTATTGCTCGGCTACTTCGGCTTTTCCTTCCTGCAAACGGGTAAGATGGAAAAGTATGTGCATGCCATTGGTGGCGCCAGCATTACAATATGCGGTGCGGGTATGGTATTTTGGGGATGGTAATGTTAGAACTGATGCACACCGATGTCTGGCGGCTTTACCGGCATTACTTTGTTGCCGAAAAAGTCTTTTGCAGGTTCTTTAACGAGCGGCCTGCCTTTACGGGCGGCTGCGGATACAGGCCGCAACTTTAATCCTTTCAACACTTCGAAACCCGGGTTGCCACCCAGCACCAATGACTGGAACATCGGATCTGCATTCACAGCGCGCGGATCTTTGATGGCGTTATCGTGTTTACCGAAATAGAGATTGTTTTCATAGTAGATGCGGGTAGACTTTGCCGCCTGGTAATCTACGGGCGTTAAAGCGTAGAATATATTGTTGGCGAATAACGTGCTATCAGGATAGCCGTTCCAGTTATCGAACGCGATGATGGAACTATCGATGCCCTTCTCCCGCTGCGGAACGATGATCATATTGTTATAAATCTGCGTGTTACGTGCAGGGCCAGGCAAATGAATAACCGGTGAAAAGCCAGCGTGCTTGCCGGTTTTACGCGAGCCATCATTGATGCTGATATTGTAACGTACAACCGTTCCCGTATTGCCTGCACTTGTCGGCATTTTCTGGCTGCCATCGTCGCACACCAGCAGGAAGCCACCTTCGTTATCATGACTGTAATTATATTGAATAAGCGTGTTGCGACAATTCCAGTCCGAGTCGAAGCCCTGTCCGTCCCAGGGGGCTTTATGATCGCTTACTTCGTTGTATTCGATGATGGTGTTATCGCAGCTCCAAGGCCAGATGCCGGCTGCCGCTTCGCCGTCTGGCAACAATCGCGGGCAATCGCGTATAACGTTGCGTGTGATTAGCGCACTGTCGCAACCGATAGGTACAATACCGTCGCCCGGCACACCTTCCAGCAAGTTGTCGCGTATGATGACGCGCAGGCTGGGGAACCAGTCCTGCCGCGACCAGTACCCGGCGAAGGTAATGCCATTACGGTGCGTGTTACGGATCGTACATTTTTCTATCACCAGGCCGTCGAACCGCGACTTCACATTTCTGCCGCCACATTGTACCATAATGCCCGCACCGGCGCCGCCTGCCTTTAACAGGCTGCCGTTTACGTCGTGAATGTCCAAGCCCGACAGCCAGATGTGATGCATGGTGCCGACATCGCGGGCCTGTACCAGTATGCCGTTGCGGCTGGACTGCCTTTCCGGGCCGTTGTTGGAGATGTCGAGGTTTCTTATTTCCCAGTATTCAACATTGTTGATATGCACCGTGGCTGGCATGACGCCGTTGCCCTGCAGGCGCGGTTTGTAGCCTTCGCCGTATTTATCGATGAGGATAGGCATGCCGGTAGCGCCGCTGCCCTGTACCTTCAGCTGCCCTTCATAAATGCGGCCGGCGCGGAAGAGCAGTTGATCGCCTGCACGAAACACCTGGGCATTCACCCGGCTGAGAGACTTCCAGGCTTGTTTGTCGGAGAGGCCTGTGGCGGCATCGTTCCCATTGATCGCGTCCACGTAATAAGTGGCGGCCGTAGCCTGTTGAATGGTCCACAGGCAACATAACAACATTAAATACTTCATCGGGATAAGATACAAAAAAAGCCGCCTGGCAGCAGCTGTATACTATTTCGCCGGGAAATTGTAAGTTTAGGTGGTATGATCAAATTCACTTCCGTTATTGAGCAGGCCATTCAACAGGGTGACAAGACCGGTTGGAGCTATATCATCATTTCCGCCGCCATCGCGGAGAAGTTGCAGCCCGGTAGCCGGAAATCGTTCCGGGTAAAGGGATTGCTCGATAATTTTGCTTTTTCAGCTGCCCTACTGCCCATCGGAGAAGGAAAGTTTATGTTGCCCATTAATGCCACCATGCGTAAAGGCACCGGCAAACGCAAAGGCGAAAAATTGCAGGTCCAGATAGAAGCCGATCTTGACTACCAACCAGTTACCTGCCCCGAACTGATGGACTGCCTGAACGATGCCCCCGAAGCCCTGGCGTTCTTTAACACCCTCACCCGTTCCCACCAGGATTATTTCATCAAGTGGATAGAAAGCGCCAAGACAGAACAAACCAAATCCAAACGGATCGCGCAGACCGTTACCGGCCTCTCCCATAAATTTGATTTCGGCACTACGGTCCGTTACTTCCGGGACCGGAAGGACGAGTTGGGGTACTGATTGAAACGGCTGTTCCATGACGTATCTTTGTGAAGGCTGAATAGTGAAAAACAAGTACAAGGGAGTGACACAACGGCGGCTGAACAGGAATGCTGAAGCTGGCGACCGAAATTCCCTTTTTGACGGCCGGATGGCCAATATTCCACCCCCTTTCTCCGTTTTTATGGCATAATATTGCCTAAATTAGAGGAGGGCAATGACCATATAAATACAACGCAATGAAAAGGATTTTAGCATCAATATTACTGATTTTACCCCTGTTAGCCGGCGCCCAGTCGAAGCTAAGCCCGCAAATGATCGAGGATTTTTCGCAAAAGGCGGCGCAACGCTACCTGCTGCCTAACGATTCCATGTTCGGCTTTATCACCGAGCAGATGAGCCGTAGCGGCGCGGGCGGACTGGAGATCGACAAAACGATGACGGAGCTGGAAAAAGACGCCACGGCACTGGAAGCGACGCTCAAATACCTGTATCAATACAGCAACGGCAACCGCCAGCAGTTGATCGCCAACCTGCGCGCGATGAATGTGCAGTCCAACTACGTATTCCCGATTACGACGTATACAGTAAACAAATACAAAGATCAGCTGAAAGCCTTGCTGGAAGAGAAGCCTGGGGTGACTTTCACACTGCCGCGTAAGGTTAGCGCACCGGTGGTAGCAGCGGCTACGCCGACCGAAACAGTGACCACCACTGCGACAGAAGGCACTACGGCAACCGAAACCAGCACCGGAGAAACAACTACCACCAGCACCGTTGCACCCGCAGGTACGCCAGCTGCGCCAGCCGCAGGTGAGGGTATTAACTGGGAAGTACGCGACTTGTTCAAACTCAACAAACCGGCCGACCTGGTGAATATGTACGGTAAGGAAAACATCATCGTACAGAATGCGACCGATTTTTCCGGTAATGATATCGGTAAGGCTTACCTGGTTTTCCCCGATACAGATAACGAGTTGCAGATCATCTTCAGTGATTCGGGTAAGATCATTTCGTTTACCCGCGAAAACTCGCAGTGGAAATCGCCTTTCGGTATTAAACCGGGCGACCCGATAGAAAAACTGGTGAAGATGAATGGCCGTAACTTCCGTTTCAATGCGTTTGAGTGGGATAATGCGGGCATCGTATCAAACTGGCAGGGCGGTCAGCTCGAAAACAAAGGGGTTGTCATCCTACTGAAAGCGGTGCGCTCCGGCGATTCCAAACTGTACGACCAGGTAATTGGCGACAAACAGTTATCCAGCGACAACAACACGGTGAGAAAGATCGGCGTGATCGTGGACAAGGTGATGTTCCGGACAGACGGTATCTAACATTAATTTTGATAAGAAAAGGGGCTGTCTCAAAAGTAATTTCTACCCGTTTTTATACGGGTACCTGATGGAGAAATTTTTCGTTTACGCGATTCTCATGACCATCAAACTACTTTTGAGACAGCCCCTTTTTTATTACTTAATATCGAAGTGATGTACGCCGGCCGGCACTTTGTATACCGCCTGTTGCGTCATGGCTTTTCCCTTTTGATAAACCGCTTTGCCTGCGGGCACCTCCAGGTGAATGGAGGCAGTGGAGTTGGCCGGAATAGTGGCCGTATACGTTACGCCGCTGCCGTTGCGTTTCCATGAAGAGATGATTTGTCCGTACGGGCCGTCGTGCTTCGCTTCGAAGTGATCGAGGCCTGTTACGAAATGCGGCGCCAGCAACACATCGTGGAAACCGGGAGCAGCTTCATTTGGCAGAATACCACCAATTCCTTTAAACAGCCAGGCGCCAATTTCCCCAAACATGATGTGGTTGCGCGAAAGGTCCGATTTTGCGTGCGGGTCCCAGTTCTCGTACAGCGTAGTGGCGCCGGACTTGATCCAGTAGCCCCATGATGGAAAGTCTTCCTGCGCGGCTACCTTGTAAGCTACATCCGCATAACCGTTTTCGCTGAGGGCGTTGAGGATGCTCTTAGTGCCGAGCAAGCCTACATCCAGGTGAAAGTTATCCTGCGCCACCCGTTTAGCGAGGTTGGCGGCCACGAGCGCCTTTTTATCTTCCGGAACAAGGCCCCAGTAAAGGGCGGAGCTTAATTCCGTTTGTACGCCGCTGCCGTAGATGCCCGTTTGTTCATTCAGGTATTTTTTATTGAAAGCAGTTTTGATCTTTTCGGCCAGTGCACTGTATTGCTGGTAGTCAGCCTGGCGGCCGAGCATCTGTGCGGTTTTCGCGAGGATCAATGCATCCTTATAATAAAAGCAGGAGGAAGTAAACTCCACCGGCGTTTTGGATTTTACCGGCACCCAGTCGCCCAGGCCCCAGGTGGTTAAGCCAGAGGGGCTGATCTCCGTGATATGATCTACGTACTTTTTAATATTGTCGTAGCAGTCGATCAGCAGCCTGTTATCGCCATAAAACAAATAAATGTTCCAGGGGATGATGGCGATGGTGCTCGTCCAATCCGGGCCATTGCCCCACTCGTAACCCCATCCGCCGGTAGGAATAATAGAAGGCAGAACGCCGTCTGGCTTTTGTTCATCGCGGTGATCGGCCAGCCATTTTTCGTACACAGTGATGCCGTCGAAATTGAACAATCCCGTTTCGCTGGCGATATGCGCGTCGCCCGTCCAGCCGTTCTTTTCACGCTGCGGGCAATCTGTCGGGTAGCCGAACAGGTTAGAGAGATACGCGTTGTTCGTCGCCCACCATATTTTATTGATCAACTCACTGGAAGAGTTTACCGCACCTGCTACCGGCACATTGCTATGCATGAAGTAGCCCGTCAGGCTTTCTTTGGAAAGCTTAATCGGCTGGCTGCTCGTCACTTCCACGTATTGAAATCCTTTGTAGTTAAAGCGTGGCATAAACGTTTCCGTACCTTTTCCACTGAGGATAAAAATATCCGTCTGGAAAGGATCTGTTTTATCCTTCGGCCGATAGTGTACGATGATGTTGGCGAGGTCTGCGCGGCCTTGTTTATTTAAGTCCTCCGAGTGTTTTAAACGGATGATCGTGCCTGCCGGGCCGCTTACCTTCAGCTGACTAACGCCGGCGATCGTACGACCGAGATCGAATAAGTAAGTCGTATCATCGAACTTACGGATCGTTTTTGCCGGTATCGTTTCCACATTTTCTACCGGGTGCATGGCCTGTGCTACGATGTTATCCGACGGGCGCTTGCGGGCGATTACCGGCTTCCATTGTGCATCGTTGAAACCAGGTGTGTGTTCCAGCCGGGCAGCTCCAGGCGGGCGTCGTAATGTTCGGCGGTGTAGATGCTATTGAAAATCACCGGGCTTAATGCGGTTTTCCAGTCATCGTTTGATTTGATCACCTCCTGCGAGCCATCCGAATAAGTAATGCGCAGGTCGAGGCAAAACGCCGGACGTGCACGCCAGGGGGCGTTGTGAAAGTCCCATACCGCTGTTGACTGGTGGTTGTACCAGCCGTTGCCAAGCAATACACCAATCGCGTTAGTGCCCGATTGCAGCTGTTTGGTAACATCATACGTTACGTACAGGTTGCGGCGGTCGAAACGCGTGTACATGGGATCCAGGCGGTGGTTACCGATCTTTTCTCCGTTGATATATAACTCATAGAGTCCCGCCACGGCAATATATGCGCGGGCGCTGGCGATCTTCCTGGCTGCGGGAAACGTTTTGCGGAAGTAAGCCGCAGGTTTAAGGTCCTTGTCATCCGTATCGGTTATCCATTTACCCTGCCAGGCATCGCCCATCATACCCGTTTCGAAACTGGCGAGTGGCGATTGGGAAGATTTGCCCGCATGATCCCACAGCTGCACCTTCCACCAGTACTTCGAAAACGGCGAGAGCGGTTTTCCCTGGTAAGTGGCGAGGATGTCTTGGCCATTGATCTTATCCGTTTGCCATACTAACTGTTTGCCCTGTGCATCGCTGTACACGAACAGCTGGTAAGCCGATTGCGCTGCACCGGGGCGTTTATCGTTCATCTGCCAGGTAAAACGCGGTTGTTTGGCGTCGAGCCCGATTGGGTTTACGAGGTATTCGCATTTCAGGTTCACCGGGTTGGCGGCGCGTACCTGTGCGGCGGCCGATGCCGTTACGAGCAGTGCTATGAGAAAAAGTCGTTTCATCCGTTGTTTGTAAGAGATTGATTAAACTGTCCGGAACGTGGGGCCGGAATGTTCGCAAGAAGGGGTATTCCGGGGAATAGTTGGTGTTTTTTTACATGAGCGGGGGTGAATTTTAGCGGAATGGGCTTGCGGGTTGGTGTTAAAAGAGAAAGGCGCTTCGGGGGAAGCGCCTTTCTTATTATTTGATCGGATGTTTTAGTAAGTCAGCTTGCTGAACGTCGTTTTAGCGGCTTCCAACTGAGGGGCCCAGGCTGCGCCGTTCCGGTCATTTGGCCCGAAGGCTGCCAGTGCGAGGTCCTTAAGATCAGTTTTAGCGGCAGCGCTCCAGAAGTGAACAAATTCACCCATGTTCATTCTCCTCGTGTACTCCATTCCGTAAGCGTTTGTGCGTTTAGGGAAGTGCTCAGCCAGCAACGTAAAAAAGCCGTTTAAAACAGCCGTTTCACCATGTTGGCTGTAAATCGGGTAGAACCAATTCTTAAACCATTGCGTTCCCGGTCTTGGATAGCTGTCGACCGTGTTCATACAACTGGCGTAAGCACGCTTCCTTTCTGCTTCCCAACCAAGTCCTTTGTAGACGTCGTAGATATAAATTTCCATCCACTTACTGTCTCCCCAGATATCGAATGCAGGTGATTCTTTTACGCCCTTAAAACCGCCTTCTACGATGTGTCCTATTTCGTGTGTTACCACGTCGAGGTTCCAGTTCGAAGTATCTTCCCAGGAGTTATTAGAACCGATGTCGATACCTGTGCGGTTATCATGGCCGTCATCGAAGTAAGTGTACGGATGTCCGCCGCCATATTTGCCATAGTGAAGCACTACATTCAGCCGTTTATCTTTCCCTTTGAATGGGGCGTACACTTGTTTGGTGTAGACCCAAATCTCTTTGGCTTTCCGAAGCGGCCACAGAATTTCGCGATTCATGTCATCATCATAGTACAACGCTACTTCATCGTTGTAAGCAACCAGCTTTACTGTTTGCTTGTGTTCGAACCAATGCTCCTTCCACGAAGAGGAAGGAGCGTTGGCGTCGGTGTCCGGGACCATGTCGTTCGGGTTTATCCGTTTTATCTCCTTTTTACAGGATACGGCAAACACGAGCGACAGGGCCAGGATGGAAATATTGATTCTCATGGATAATAACGTTTATTAATCGATCTGCGAATTACCAATTCGGGTTCTGTACCAGGTTCTGGTTCAGTAACGTCTCGTTGTTCGGGATCGGGAACAGGTAGTCACGGTCTTTACGGAACGTACGTGTTGAAGAGATGGTCGGCGTATAGAACGCTGCACCATCTGCATTCATGTTCATACCCCAGATTGGGCCGTTATTGGTATTTTCGGCGATCAACCAGCGACGGGTATCGAAGAAGCGGGCATTTTCGAACGCAAGTTCAATTCTTCTTTCCGTACGGATAGCTTCACGCATTGCAGCCGGACCAGCAGGAACAGGAACAACGCCAGTACCGAAGCCGGAAACACCTGCACGGGTACGAATGAGATTCAGATAAGTCAGGATATCGGCATTACCCGGATCGTATTCGTTCAGCGCCTCTACGTAGTCGAGGTAGATATTGGCCAAACGGAGGTACGGAGCACCACGCCTGGTTTCAGTCTGTGGAACTGCCTTCCTTGGAATGTAGCCGGTAGGCGATACGTCGGAAGTACTTTTTGATTTACCGGAGTTACCGCTGAATTCCATATCGGTGATCACGTTAGAACCATAAAGCCACAGGCTTTTGTTATAAGTGATGCTTACATAGAATCTTGGTTCGCGATTGATCCATTGGTTGTAAGTGCTTCTCGTAGTATTGTCGAAAGGTGCTCTGAACGAAGTGAAACCTGTAGCCTGGTAGCCGGAAGCCGGATCGGTGATCGGCAGGCCGTTTGCCATATAGAATGCATCTACCATTGTTTGGGTAGCACCCAGAGAGCCACCCCCCTGTTGTTCGGACGGTGCACCTACGTGTTTACCCATCCTGTCATAACGCAGGTAGCTTTCTGATTTGGAGCGACCATAAATCCACTCCTGATTCCATTCTACCAGGTGTACGTTGCGGCAAGCCAGGTAAGCAGCCATGTAAGGATCTGCGTTGTTGTCCCTGAACAGTGCATAAGTACCCTGTGTGGTCACGAACTCGTCAATGAATGCTTTAGCAGCATCGGCAGCACGCTTCCACTTGTTGGCATCATAGGTAGTATTTACCAGCGGAGTACCGTCCACATTTTTGAAGTCGGTATAGTTGGCGTTACCGTTATAGAGCGGGCTCGCAGCCAGCATAAGGGCCTGAACCTTAAATGCTTTACATGCACCTTTCGTTACACGGCCAATCTCACCATTGAAGGGAGTATAATCCAGCTCTTCGTAAGCTTTATCCAGCTCGTTGGCGATGTAGTTGATACAGGTATCAATGTGCGAGCGGGAATACTGCAGGTCCGACAGCGGCGTGTTAAGATCTACAGGGTCTTCGCCCAGGATCAATACCGGCCCGTACATACGTACCAGGAAGAAATAGAACATAGCGCGTAAAGCTCTTGCTTCAGCCTTGTAATACTTCTTAGTTAATTCAGGTACCTCGAGGGCATTCGCACCATCGATCTGCTGAATGAAGTAACCTGCATTACGCACACCTTTATAATAGTTGCTCCACCAGGTAGAAATATTGCCATCGGTTTTTGCCCAGGTACTAGCATTCAACTGCGTACTGTAAGGGAAAGTCCAAGTATAAACAGCCTCGTCGGAAGCCGCCGTGAAAACACCGGAGTGCGCAGTATTGGTATAACGCTCCTGGTTTTCATTCGGCAGAGATGAATATACGTTTGCAAGAAACTTATCTGTATTCACCTTTGATTTGAAGATGTCGTCGATCGTCAGTACGTCATCTGGCACCTGGTCCAGGTACTTGGAGCAAGAGCTGATGCCAAGCGCCAAAGTAGCTGTAAGTATCAAGAAAATCTTTTTCATTTGCTTTTTGTTTTCAGTTCAATAGAACAACACACATAATTATCACTTCAATACCGATCGCTACTAGAAGTTGGCTTGTACACCAACACTAAAGGTCCTGATGTTTGGATAAGCCGTACCGTTACCGGTGTTCAGCTCAGGATCCCACAGTTTAAACTTGCTCCAGTAGAACAGGTTAACACCCTGGAAGTAAATCCTGGCATTCTTCATTCTAAGCGCTTTGGCAGCATTCTTAGGCAGGTTGTAGCCCAGGTCAACTGTTTTCAGACGAATGAAGTCGATATCTTTAACCCACCATGATGAAGTATAAGAATTCATTTTGTTCGCAGCAGAACCATAACCTAAACGGGGGTAGAATGCATGTGGATTTGGATTTTCCACAGTCCACCTGTCTTCAGCCTGCCAGAACAAATTACTTCTTTCAGCACCAGTGCTGTTATTGAACGGGATAATACCATCGCCATTCAAGAGCCTGTCTGCACCAGCAACACCCTGGAAGAAGGCGCCTACATAGAACTGTTTCCAGGTCAGGTTTAAACCGAAACCGTAAACGGTTGTAGGTACGTCTCCATTACCAATCCTGGTGATGTCGTTTGCGTTGATCACGCCGTCACCGTTCAGGTCTTTATATTTAATATCGCCTGGCAGTGTGTTGCCGAGATCAGCCTGGCTTGGGCTTTTGTCGATCTCTTCCTGGCTTTCGAACAGTTTTTCAGCTACATAACCATAAGTAGACAGGTAGTTTTTACCCCTTCTCTCCATATATGGTTCTGGCTGTTTAGCCATATCGTTCTCAATTACCTTATCTCTGTTAAAAGAGAATGTACCACGGAAGTCGATGAACAGATCTTTACCGATTTCAACCGGGTTCAGTGTAACTGTACCATCAATACCTTTGTTCTCGATGATACCGAGGTTACCCCACGGAGCACTGTTCAGACCAATATAAGAAGGCAGCGAGCCCCTTTGCAGGAATACGCCTTCGCGTCTTTCTTTAAAGATGTCTGTAACTACAGTCAGCTTATCGCGGAACAAGTTAAATTCAAGACCGAGGTCCTGTTTGTGTGACTTAGCCCAGGTAACATCAGTACCGTAGCTGTCGATGTTAGTACCATTCTGGAAACCAACCTGGTTGGTGCCAGAACCGAAGTAGAAGCCATCTGCACCAGTGCTAACAATGGTAAGGAAGCCGAAACGACGGTTACCACCGCTGCCATCACCTACATAACCATCAGAGTAACGTACTTTCAGGAAGGACACTACATCTTTCAATGGCTCGAAGAACTTCTCGTTAGACACTACCCAGCCTACACCTAATGCAGGGAAGAAACCGTACTTTCTGCCCGGGATGAAGTTTTCAGAACCGTTGTAACCAAAGTTCACCTCTGCAAAGTATTTATCCTGGTAGGAGTAAGTACCCCTTGCAGCCACACCGCGGTTACGGTAAGGCAGTGAGTTAGTGGCGCTGCTTGCAAACGCTTCCACTCTTTCACGCTGGTTGAAGAGGATCATACCGGTTACGTTATGATCGTCCCATGCACGCTGGTAGTTAAAGCCACCTTCAAAATAGTTTGCTCGTCTGCCACTGTTCACCCTGCCATAACCGAGATCGTCGTTACCAGAGTAAATCAGGTTGAGGTTCATAGTACCGTCGTCCAGGTAGGGCACGATGCGGTTCAGCAGGTAAGTGCTGCGGCTGCGTGTGCGGTCGATCTGGTGACCATTATAACCGTCAAAAGAGTACATAGCAGAAGCGCTCAAACCAGGCAACCATGCTTTCAGGTCCTGGGTGATACGGGCGTTGGTATACAACTGGTTGCCGAAGAGGTTACGGTAACCAGACTGTGTTAACTGTCCGTAAGGGTTGGGCTGTGCACCGTGTGAGCTCACACCTGGCAGATAACCGCCTGGGTACATTGTAGGGTACAGAACCGGGTTAGTCTGCATTACGTTATCGAATGCCTCCTCCGGGCTGATACCTGGCATGTTGGTTTGTGTTACATAACCTTGCACGCCCAGTTCGAATTTCGTGGTCTTAGTCCAGTCCATCGAAACGTTGGAGGTGAAGTTATAACGCCTGAATTTAGTGCTGGCGTCATAAGCCTGGAGGTTATCAGTTTTCAGCAGGCTTTCTTCTTCGTAGTAAGCGAGTGAAGTATAATAAGTGGCGAAGTCGCTACCACCACGGGCAGCAAAGTTCGCACGCCTGTTCATAGCGGTTTTGTTAAACATTTCTTCCATCCAGTCTACATCGGGATACAGGTATGGATCTTCCTGTTTGATAGTACCGTTAATGTAGTTGTTAGAATATTCTGGCGTCATGCCTGAATTGCGCTGTGCTTCGTTACGGAGCAGCATGTAGCTCACACCGTCCATCAGGTCAGGCCTTTTTGTAAAGGCAGTAAGACCCTGGTTGTAGTTGAACATCAGGTTCGGTTTGCCGGATACACCTTTTTTAGTGGTGATCAGGATTACACCGTTTGCACCAGCTACACCGTATACTGCAGTAGCAGCAGCATCTTTCAGGATAGTGAAGGAAGATATGTCTTCAGGATCGAAAGCGTTGATATCACGACCTTGCACACCGTCTACCACGATCAGTGGAGAGGCGCTGTTACCAGAACCGTTGAAGGTAGAGATACCCCTGATCCACACATCCGCAGAGTTAGAGCCAGGTAAGCCGGAACGTTGTACACCTACCAGACCGGCGATTCTACCCGCCAGTGCGGCGCTCAGGTTAGCTACCGGCGTTTTGATATCTTCTACGCTCACAGAAGATTGTGCACCTACGAGGGAGATTTTCTTCTGCTCACCGAAACCTACTACTACCACTTCATTCAGTGAGTTATTAGTAGCAACCAGTGTAATTTCAAAGTTGATGATATTGCTGATTACGAAGTTAAATGCATCGTAACCGATCATACGCGCAGAAAGGCTGTCGCCTCTTTTTGCGTTTATTTCAAAGGAACCATTTTCTTTAGTAGTAGTTCCCGTTTTAGTAGAAAGGTTGACGATCGTTACGCCAGGCATCGCCGTCTTTAACTCATCTTTAACGGTGCCCGTGATCTTAATGACCCCGTTTTCTTGCTGCGCAAGCGCATTCATAGTTACTAACAACCCAACCAGGAGCAGGGCGTTCATAACAATAAACTTTCTTAGTCTCGTTCTAAGCATAGTCAATGTTGTTGAAAGATTAATTTGATTTACTGCTGCAGTTGCAGCTCTAAGAGACGTGAGCAATGCTATTGCTGAGGCATGCTGATAATACGCCATTCAGCCAGCTGGAAACGTTGGTCACCACCGTGTTTGGTGATGTAGAGGCGATAATACTTGTACTTTTCCTCGTTCGCGAACTCATAACGGTTCTTTTGGAAGCGGGCGGCAAATACTTCGCCAGTGCGGGCGTCGAGTGTAACCCAGTTTACGCGGTCCTTGGATCCTTTAAGGGCCCAGTCTCGCGGATCGCGGGTAGGTGCGTCATTTGCAGCTGTAAGTGTGTAGGCATCCACACGCTGAGAAGCCAGCAGATTCAACTCGATCCACATAGTGTCGACGAATGGATTAGTCAGGAACTTCGTATCAGCCGCACCATCTACCACTTTCGGGGAACCTTCACCTCCGGTTACTCCCGATCCGTTTTCGATGTTAACTGATAACTTGCCGAGACTGGTCACATCTACCTCGCCTTCTGCATTTGGCGGGAGCAGTTCGTACGTCCGTTCGGTCTTGTCGTCGCAGCTTGCCAGGAATAACAACAGCATGCCAAGAAAGAACACGGCGTTAACTTTGGTTGATTTGAACATCATCATATCACGTTGTTTTTGTCTTTTAGATTTGATGCAAAGCATTATCGCGCGCCGTTTTGATACGGCACATTTGTATAGGTAAAGCAACTCTGCAAAATCGATTTAGTAATCTATTGCAACTTCGTTTAACTGTTAATTCATCGTGGTAACACCGGGCTTACCGGACATTCTTTAAAAATGACTATTGCACATCATAGGTAGAGATAATTTTAAAACAACGCTAAATCGATTTTGCATCACTCACTAAGAAAACAATCGATTTAGTCAGTTCACCTATGGTTTGGTTGCACATTAATAATCACGTTGTAAAATGCTTTTTTTCTCGTTGACATCTCCTCTGCTTACCAGAAATAACTCATAACGTCACTGTCACGTTTAGTTTATGTAAAGCAACGCTTCCACTATCTTCACGACTTAAAGATCGATAATTATTTGTTAAATTTCAAAATCAACACGCACTTTTTTTTGAGAAACTT
The DNA here is from genome assembly GCF_022867795.2 of Chitinophaga horti. Taxonomy (NCBI): domain Bacteria; kingdom Pseudomonadati; phylum Bacteroidota; class Chitinophagia; order Chitinophagales; family Chitinophagaceae; genus Chitinophaga; species Chitinophaga horti. The sequence goes on from NZ_CP107006.1 coordinate 4,460,909, forward strand.
TGATTTTTTTCACCTGGACTAGGCTTTTATTAACGTATAGCTTTTCGTAATACGTCGTGTAGGCATAAGGTTTAACCCCTTTTTTGCCTGGCCTCCAGAAGGCCAATGGGTCGCAATAGACAGCCCCTCGCCTATCTGCAAAAAAATCCCGGGCCACGAAGGCCCGGGAGTGCTACTAAATCAAAAATATGAGTGCTAGTTCAGCGCGTCGTTAAAATCGGTTTCCTTCAACGGAATCACCCACGTCCATTTATTGGTTTCGGCAGGTTGGATGGAAATGGCAAGTGCTGTGAGGAAGTTGCCACCCGCAGCAGGATCCTTACGAACCAACGGATCGCCCCAACGTTTCAGATCGAACCAGTCGAACCCTTCGCCCCACAGTTCTATAGCGCGATATAATTTGATTTCGTCCAGTAACGCGGTACCGGTTTTGGTACAGGTGTAGCTCGCATCGCGGCCAGAAGCCTTTGTAAGCGCCTCCAGGGTGGCCGCTACCGTAGTAGCTGGTTTATTCTGGAAATACTGGGCCTCTGCTTCGATCAGGTACATTTCAGAAGAACGGAAGTGGTTCAGGTGACCAACACCCGGCTGGTCGCTCGCTTTCATCTTAAATTGCATGTAAGCGTAAACGGTAGATGTACTGTAAATATCCGGGTAGAGGGTGAATGCACGGGCCTTCAGCGCAGTGCCAGCCACACCGCTGGATGCAGTGTAGGTATACCCGGTCGGATCCAGGAACAGTCCTCTGCGGATATCGGTAGCCGGAATCTTCTGATACAACTCTTTGCTGATACATTTCGGATACGTTCTTACGTTCGATGCGCTGGAATTGTAGCCGATGTAAGCAAAGTACTGGTAGAAATACAGTGTTTCGTCTGCCGCACCGTAGCTGCTCCAAATCCATTCCTGGTTCGGATTGCTAAAACCAGCTTTGTATTCTGTAGCGCTCATCAGGTTGTAACCTGTTCTTGCCTTTACAGCATATGATTCAGCCGTAGGGTAGTCTTGCCTGTTAAGTGCCGCGCGGGCATAAACAGCGTAGGCTACATTCTGGTTCATCTCGTAATTGTTGCTCCTGCTTTTGCCGGACTGGGTATACAATTCGATTGCTTTATCCAGGTCAGCATAAATCAAAGCGTAAGTTTCTGCCAGTGTAGAAAGTGGCATATCGCCTGTAGAAACGTCTGTTCTCAACACTAAACCGCCAGTAGAACCGTTCTGGGAATCGCTCCAGCGGTAGCCATACAGCTGCGCCAGCATCATATAAGAATAGGCACGGTAAGTAAGCGCCTGCGCTTTGATGAATTGCTTATCGGATTCCGGGCCGGTTGCATTATCGATATTTACTACGATCGTGTTTGCGTTCGAGATGATCTTATAATAGTAATACCAAGGGTAGAACGTGTAAGTGCTGGACGCGTTCTCGTGGTTCATAGAGTTGATCACGGTAGCCCAACCCGGCAGGTTCACATAGAAGTGCGCACCAGGATAGTTACCCCACCACATTTTGATAGAACCTTCACCATTTAAGCCCTGCACGCTCAGGTACTGGCTGGTCATCATTTTAGCAAGACCGTTCACCGCACCTTTCGCATTTTCCGTAGTGGCAAATACGGTGGCGGAACCAGTAGCATCCGTAGGTACGGTGCTGAGATAATCTTTCTTACAGGAGGCTGCCAGCAAAGAAACCGACAGCAAGCTTATGTTTATTATCCTCTTCATTTTTTCCTTTTTGTTTTGTTACAGACCGATGTTTACACCTACAGAAAATACTCTTGGCGTTACAAAAGCACTCACGCTTCTGCCGTTCCATGACTGCTGGGGGTTCATGCCCTGCAGTTTGGTAAAGGTGGCCAGGTTTTCTACGCCGGCATTAATTCTTACAGAAGTCAGATCTGCTCTCTTAATTACAGACACTGGCAGTGCATAGCTCAAAGCAATGTTTTTGATCACGAAGTAAGATCCATCCTGCAGGAAGCGTGTAGACATCGCGTTGTTCAGGTTACTTCTTGAAAAGTCTACTACCGGTACACCTTTAGGATCTATGCGGTTGGCAGAAGTTTCGGTCATACCTTCGGGCACGCCGTCCCAGGCATTCAGGATGTCTTTGTGCAGGTTACCTACAGAACCAGACATCGTCATCAGGCCCAGGTAAGAATCGTCGTAAGTTTTGCCACCTACAGAGTAAGTGAACAAGCCAGACAATGTAACACCTTTGAATGTCAACGCAGAAGTGAAGCTGCCGTACATGTTCGGAATAGCGCTACCACTCCAGTCACGTTTTGCGTAAGTGGTGTTACGAGTATAATTTTTACCGTTGATCGGCACAAGGAAAGCCATCCATGCTTCGCCGGTTTTGGTCGGATCGAAACGCTCGTCATCAGCGAGATACAGTGCGTTACCGGTCATCTGGTCTACACCAGCGTACTGGTACGTCCAGAAGTCGTACAGGCTATGGTTTTCGAGCAGTTTGTAGTTGCCGCTGACGATACCGTTCTCACGGTTTTCTTCGGGCAGTTTCACTACTTTGTTCGTCATCCAGGTGGCATTTGCACCCACGTTCCAGCGCCAGTCTTTTGTTTTTACAACATCCACATCAAATGAAACCTCCAGGCCTTTGTTGGAAATAGAACCGATGTTTTTTGTCATAATAGAGCTGGAAGCTGTAGAAGATGTGGCACCTGCAGACAATGGCAGGTTGATATCATAGATCAGGTTCTGAGAACGTTTGTCGAAATACTCCACCGTGAAGTTTGCGCGATCGAAGATGCGACCCTCTACTGCAGCAGTGATGGAGTTAGAAGTTTCCCAAATAAGGTCCAATGCAGGGTTTTGTATTTTGTACAAAGCAGGCGCATTACCATTCTGGTCAAGGGTGTACAGGTCCATCCATGCATACCTTCCTGCTGCCAGGTCATTACCAACTTCACCGTAAGATGCACGCACTTTTGCGTAATCCACTACATTCGCTAATGGCTGGAAGAAGTTTTCTTTAGACAGCAACCAACCGCCACCAACAGACCAGAAGTTACCCCAACGAACATCTTTGTAGAACCTTGATGAGCCATCGCGCCTGAAGGAACCGTCGATGTAATACTTCTCATCGTAGTTGTAACGTACGCGGGAGAGGTAGCCTTCCGTTCTGTAATCCAGTTTGTAACCATCCAGGCTGGTAATTTGGGTGAAGTTAGAGAAATCCACCTGGCCAGGGAATGTCTGATTCGTTTTATATGCGTACAGGTAGTTAGTATTTTCGTAATAGTTCTCGTGAGCAACCAATGCATCAACATGATGAACACCGAAGTTTTTACCCCATGTCAGCAATTGCTGAGCGGTGTAGTTTTTATAACGGTAATTGGTAGAAGATGCGCGGCCGTTGTTACCGGAACCATCGCCAATCAATGCGTTGCTGTAAGAATTGTTATCGCTGTTACGCACGTTCATATCGCCTTTCAGCGTAAAGTTGAAATCCTTCAGGAATTTGAAATCGATAAAAATCTGGCCCTGTAAGGTATTACGGATCGTACGGTCCTGGTTCAATTCGTTTTCCCAGGTGGCGTGGCGACCAACACTCTGGCCACGGGTACCGTTACCATCGTCGTATTGTTTGTTACCCTGTTCATCCAGCAGGTATTCACCGGTGGTGACGTCGTGCATGTGTACAGGATAGATAGGCGCCATACCGCGTGCAAAGTTGAACGGGTTTACGAAAGAGTTGGCGTCGCCTGTATTACCGGGTGCACTGTTCGTTTTCTGGTGAGAACCCGCCAGGTTGAAGCCGTACTTCATCCATTCTTTCGCCTGTACATCGGCGTTGATCCTACCGGTTACACGTTGATAATCGGTTGTAGTTACATAACCTTTCTCATCCAGGTAGCCCAGGGAGTAGTACAGGTTGCTTTTTTTGCTGCGGGCTGTACCGCTGATCGTGTAATCCTGGCGGTAGCCTCTTCTCTCAATGTCCTTGTACCAATCGAGGTCGCCGAGGTAACCGGATTTTATTCTTGCATCAGCCACCAGTTTGCCGTTAGCATCAAACAAAGCAGTAGCATCTTTATCATAGATGTTGAGTAACAGGTAGTCAGACACCAGGCTTGCAGAAGCCTTGGCACCGGCAGCAGCTGCATTCGGATAAAGTGTTGGATTGGTTGACATCAGGTTATTCCTGTAACCGGTCCACATTGTTTCCATGAACTCGTTAGGCGACAAACGCTCGTATTCTTTAATACCACGGGTATATACACCCTGGTTAACGACTACATTAATAGAACCATCCGCACCTTTCGCTCTTTTAGTGGTCATGATGATCACACCGTTGGAACCGCGCGAACCGTACAATGCAGAAGATGCCGCATCTTTCAGTACAGTAACAGATTCAATATCGTTCGGGTTAATGTCTGCCACGTTACCTGCAAACGGAACACCATCGATCACATACAAAGGCGCGTTCGCACCGCTTGAAGAGTTGGAAGTAAAACCACGGATACGCACGTCCGGACCAGCACCTGGCTGACCAGTAGTGTTATTCACCTGAATACCAGGCGCAGCACCTTCCAATACGGAGATCGGGTTAGATACGGGACGTTTTTCAATATCCTTTGAAGTTACGCCGGCTACTGAACCAGTGATAGATTCTTTTTTCGCTTTACCATAAGCAACAACCACTACCTCGTTGAGGTCGCCGGTTTGCGTGGTGAGCGAAACATTGAGCACAGCGCTTTGCCCTACAGCAATTGTTTTTTCGCCAAAACCGATCGAACGGAAAAGCAGCTCTTTGCCTGCGGGAACATTAATGGTAAAGTTACCATTGCCGTCAGTGAGGGTACCGGTATTAGTCCCCTTGATAATTACTGAAGTACCAGGGATGCCGCTTCCATCAGTAGCATCGGTAACCCTACCCGTTACCTTCCTGTCCTGGGCAAATGCCACTGTAACCTGTAGCACCGTCATTAAGAATAGACCTAGCAATTTTTGCCTCATGTAGATTTTGATTTAGATTTAAACTATAGATATTGGAACCTCATAAACAAAGTGTAAAACCAAACGAGAAAAGGATGCACGCTGCCCTTACGCCAGTTAGGAGTCCTGACGATATAAAATATAAACAGCGATAAGGAAGGAATGGCCCTGAAATAAAATCAGCGGATTACATTCACGAATGTTTCGAGAAATACTTTTACATGATTAATAAACCATAAAGCTGGCACTCATAAACAGTTCCCTAATGACTTGGAAAAACCTACATGTAATTTGTAGAGAAGACCCGCTCACTGTTAGCACTCACGACAATGCTGCATAATGTTCACTCATAAATTTTGCTTACATCAAAAACATAGCTCCCATAAACTCTCATAAACAATTGTCCGGATGGTGCGGACGCTGCGTTAAAATTTTGTTGTATTCGCTAACCATCAAAACAAAAATCGTAAATTTTATCATTAATCCCATCACTTTTTTACAAAAATTTTAGCATTTGATAACATTTACATCTTTTGTGTAACATTCATTATTTTTTTTATTGATTCAAAAATTGCATAATCTATAGGGTTGGTAGACCATGTAAAAAAGCCGTTATCATAAAGCTGATTATAGTAATTTTGAGCTTTCATTACAGACGATATATGATAGGAAAACTGGCAGGGCATCACGACACGATCGTTGCATTGGCCACTGCACCGGGCATAGGCGCCATTGCGGTGATCAGGCTTAGCGGCGAACAGGCGATAGGCATCACCAATCAACTTTTCACGGGCAAAGACCTGCGGGAAGTAGCGGGGCATACCCTACACTTTGGTATGCTTACGCACCCGCAAACACGTAAAGCGATCGATGAAGTGGTGGTGAGCGTATTTCACAATCCCCGCTCCTACACCGGTGAAGAAGTGATCGAAATTTCCTGCCACGGCTCACCCTATATTCAACAACAAATTATAGACGCCTGTATCCTCTGCGGCGCGCGCATGGCTAAGCCCGGTGAGTTCACGCAGCGAGCGTTCCTGAATGGCAAACTCGATCTTACACAGGCGGAATCGGTTGCTGATCTTATCGCCAGCAATACCGCTGCTTCGCATCAAACCGCGATGCAACAGATGCGCGGCGGTTTTTCCCGCGAGCTGAAGGCCTTACGCGAACAATTGATCCGCTTCTCCGCCCTTATCGAGCTTGAGCTGGATTTCAGCCAGGAGGATGTGGAGTTTGCAGACAGAACACAATTCTACGACCTGGTTAGTTCTTCCACCGTTACGGTGCAACACCTCATCGATTCGTTCAGCATGGGCAACGTGATCAAGAATGGGGTGAACACAGCGATTATCGGCAAACCGAACGCCGGTAAATCCACCCTGCTCAATACCTTACTGAATGAAAACCGCGCAATCGTCAGCGACATCGCCGGCACTACCCGCGATACTATTGAAGAAATTCTCAACATCAAAGGCATTCTTTTCCGTTTGATAGATACCGCTGGCATCCGCGAAAGCGTTGACGCCATTGAAAGCATCGGCGTACAGAAGTCATTGGAAAAGATGCGGGAAGCGGGATTGGTGATTTATCTCTTCGATGTAAACGAATACACCGCCGATGATATTCTTGCTCAGCAAAGGATGTTTGAAGCAGAGAAAATCAATTACCTGCTGGTTGGCAACAAAACAGACCTTTCGAGCGGTGTTACGCAAAAGTTCGCGACCATACCCGGCATCTTGTTTATATCCGCGCGTAACCACGATCATATAGAACAGTTGAAAGATGCGCTGGTGGAGAAGGTGATGAGCGGCAGCATTAATGCTGAAGATACAGTGATCACGAATGCACGCCACTATGCTGCATTACAGGAAGTAATGCGGTCATTGCTGGATGTTCGTAATGGCATGGATAACAAGTTGCCCGGAGATTTGCTGGCGCTGGATTTGAGACGATGCCTCCATTTCATTTCGGAGATTACGGGGGATATAACGAACGAAGATCGGTTGGATTACATCTTCTCTAAGTTCTGTATCGGGAAATAAAGAGGGGCGTATCGGTGGCTTTGCAAGCCTGACGAATACGAATTACATCGATGTGTTTTACGTTTATCGAACGGAAACGCAACTTCCTGCTCAGGCAGCGACGGAAAGAATTACACAGGTAAGTGAGATCCGATGAGCAAGCCTTTCAACTTCACGAAGCATCATGGTAAATTCAGTAAAACAAATCACCAATGGCTACGAATGATCCTGTACACAGCCCGTTTGCGCAGACGTTTTTTCACGGCACGAAGGCTGACCTGCAAATTGGCGACCTTATTTCACCAGGCTTTTCATGCAATTATGCTGACAGAAAGCTTAAACATGTTTACGTCGCTGCCACCATCACCGCAGCGATATGGGGCGCAGAACTTGCAGTGGGTGATGGCCGCGAACGGATTTATCTCGTAGAAGCCACAGGCGATGTGGAAGATGACCCCAACGTAACGGACAAGAAGTTTCCCGGTAACCCAACCATGTCTTACCGCTCGGTACACCCGTTCAAAGTCATAGGAGAAGTGACCCGCTGGATCCCGCATTCACCGGAGCAAGTGCAGGCTATGAGGGACGGGTTGCGTAAACTTTCCGAACAGGGAATAAACGTTATTATAGACTGAGCACAAGACCGGGTGAACCACGCACCACTAAAGACCAATATGGTATTTACGCGCAGTCCCAAATAAAAACAGCGGCCACTCTGAAAGTATGGCCGCTGTCCGGATTTCCTGCTCAAACGCTATTGATTGAGGTTACGATGATTACTTACTAACCACCGTACTATAAGTCGTTTTTCCTTCATGATCAACAATGCTACATCGCAACTGCCGGGCGTTGACAGCAAAATACATAAACCCATATTCCGCCGCCACGAAACGATTGTAGGTCAGGTTTTGCCTCACTGGCGTAACCTCCGACCCGGCGCCAGAAATGAACTGATGGAAATGCTCATGGCTGTTTTTCAAGTGCTGCATGGAATGTTCGTGGCCAGAAAGGTAAACATCCACCTTATGTTTCTCTAAAACAGGTTGCAATGCTTTACGCACTGCCAGCGTATCATAGTTTTCTGTACGTGGACCGGCGGTATACACGGGATGATGCCCCACCACAATTTTCCATCGGGCATCTGAATTTGCCAGCAGCTTGTCCAACCAATCCAATTGCCTCTCTGGTTGCTGGCCGGCCACGTGCGGGCCATATTCGCTATTTTTATAAAACTCAGGGATCATCGGATTGGTGTCGATAAAGGCCATCAACATCTTTTCCGCATTTTTGAGCCCGAAAGTTTTGCTATAGTACCTGGCAGGCATTTAAAGATCGAACGACTTTTGTTGGTCTTCCTTTATTTGCTTTATCAATTGCATGCCCGGCAAAATTAGTGGCTCCTTTCCAGCCACTAATCTGTGGGATGTTATCTTATTATAAAGCTTTGTGAGGCTGGTTTGCGTTTTCAGCAGGCTTTATTTCCTGGGCCGGCGCGTAAACATCGTCTCTTTTCAGCTCCATAATCCTTTCGGGATACGCCGGTGACTTAAAATCGAATTTGGTATATAAATAATGTGCATCTAAGGTCACCAGCATCGTTCTTCTTAACCCCTTCGTCCATGGCAGCCCGAACAGGTAATCCAGCATTAATTTTGAAAGCCGTTTTCCGCGATGCTCTTCCAACACATATACATCCGCCAGGTAGCCGAAAGTCGCATAGTCGGTAACAAGCCGTGCAAAGCCAACCTGGGTATCGTTTTCAAACACGCCGACGCAGAACGAGTTTTTCAGGGATGATTCAACAATGTCATATGGAATACCTGCCGCCCAGTAGCTTTGGCTACTTAAATACAAATGGATGGCGGCAACATCCATGTTATCAAATCCTTCTTTAATACTGTAATTATCCATCGCGATGATCGAATTTTAAAGAGATGTAAAACGCATCAGGCGTTTATTCCTGCTATCAGGACTTTTTAAACGGGGTACCGGTCCCTGTTTCTGCAAACACTTTTAAACTGGTTACAAACTGCGCCCATCCAGCCTGGCAAATATGATAACACTCAACCTCCGGGGTTAAGCCTTCATGCACTAAGTTAAGCAATGTAGCCAATCCATCCGCCTGAATGGACCAAATAATCCGCGTCCCCACCCACTCTGTTTTGTTTTGTAATTCAGGAATGTCAATCACGGAATCTGTTACGAGCCAAACAACCCTGGTGTCCGTCTCCAGCACTTCTACAGCAAACACTTTATAAATATTGTCTCCAAACCTTACCGTAAAAGTGCCGCCACTAGTCTTACCACTCCCTCCAAAATCCTCCGACCACCACCGTGCGATATCATGGGTAAGCGCTTTATAAACGATGGCCGCATCGGCATGAATGAGGGTTGTACTTTGATAATTGTCCATTATTCTTACTGTTTTAGTAATTGTATGTGTCACCTGGTCATGGATGTTTGCCATAACTATTATGATATTCTTTGCCCGGTTTCGGAAATGTGAACTTTAACGCCGACCAAACGTCATCAATCCTCATACAAACACTTTCGACCATTTTAAAATTGTAACCAATCCGGATCACTTCTTTAATATCCAGGTCGGTGCCCAGCTTTCGGCCTTTAGGCCATGAAACCCATAATGTACCTTTTTCGTTGAGATGGCTTATCAGGGTCTTAAACTGCTTTTCGAGCTGCTGCTTATCGATCACAAAAAAGTGGATGTAATCAAACTTGCCTGAAAGCTTATCTTGATAAAAGTGAGACGGCAACTGCATATCCGGCAGCGTTTCAGGAGTGAAATTGATGACCACACCTTTCGCACTGGCCGACAAACGCATCTTTTCTGCTATCGTTTTAGTTTTCATGGACTTACCGGTTTAATTCAGGATTTCATCCTGATCACTTTTAGTAATAGGGGGATGATACCGCATGAAACGGCAATAAAGATGCCTACTCTTATATAATTCAATTGCTTCCACATTGTAACCTTTGCAAAAAGCGTTTCAGCGGCTGCACTTGTATCGTACGTCGACTTCTGAAATGAAATAATGTTAGGTGCGAAATAAGCCAGTGTCCACACCCTTACCACGAAATGCACAGCAAACAAAATCAACAGCCAGTTTCTTATAACCCCTATCTTCCAGCACAAAACAATGGCCGCTACAAAAGTGATTTCGTGTATGGAATGCGCTATGATCCAAAAGGATTTTAGGTTAATTCCTTTCAGGAGACTAAGCGAGGCAGGCGGATCGGCCGTCCATTTTGGAACAATGACGGCCGTCTCGAAAACCTGGGCACCATTCAGCAGAAAGTAAGCCAGCAGTGTAACCAAAATGGCTGATTCTGCGCGTGACAGGTATTGATGTGTAAATTCCATGTGATGCTTGCTTGAAAGATCATTTCATTTTGTACAGATGTCCTGTGATCCCAGCCAGGCTCGAGGGATTTTATCAGTAAAATCATAGCCGTGTTGAATGCTCGTGGTGATCGGCCGCCACTTATCGGGCTTCCGCATAAAGCGAGGCCGCTATTAGTTATCCGAAACCGAGCCATCCAGGTTCAATGATAAATCCTGCCGTGCCGATCCGTTAGCCACCGTGATGATAAAATTGTCGGGATCATGCTTGCCCAGAATCTTCGTAAGACTGATATTGACAGTTGATTGACTATCGGCGCAATTTGTCTTTGCCTTGTTAGACAATACGAGATTGATCTTCCCGGGATCCGACAACATGACGGAACCATCCCATATTGCTTCAAGATCTGCAGCCTCACAGGCGCCTTTCACCGTAACGGTTAGTGTATTGCCATTCCGGGTAATGGTCTCAATTTCAAAGCTACCTGGCGCAGGCGGCCTGTTGGCAATTAACGCCGCATACTTTCCGGCACTTTTATATAGATTATCTTCCAATACGACTGTGGAATCACTATTCGATTTTTTGCAGGATGTGGCTGTCAAACCAAGCAGCGCCACGAGGGATACATAAACAAACTTTGTTTTCATGCTTTTGAATTTTAGGAGTTGGAGTAATAGCGTCAACATGATCAAACGCTTCAAACAGGCAAAGATTAATTTACCATCTAAATCGAAATTAATAGTAAATTTGAAATAAAACAAGCACCCAGCGGAAATATATTATTGATGATCGCGCAAAATTGACCGAAAACCTTTGCCACGTTAATAAAAATGAAACCTATCGCCTGTTATTGATTAAACACATAATTTTGAGGATGGCCAAAACCCGCAGTATAAGCTCTCTCAATATCGACAGTACGGTGCTGTGCTGCAACTTCGTTAACACCGTCAGCTCCTGGATGGATAACCAGCGGTATGACTACCTTGCTACCTACAACGATTTTATCGATTGGTGCCTGAAACTCAACTTCACCCAAACAGCCAGGCTGGAACAACTCCGCCAGTTAGCCGCCCAACAACCCGGCGAGGCCGATGCCGCACTTATGCGCATCAGGGAGATTCGTACAGTTATGCACAATTTAATTGCCGCCGTAGCGAAAGATGATGCCGTGGCAAAGCAGCAATACCTGCCATCTTTCAACTTATTATTGATTGATGCGGCGTCGAGACAGCGGTTGTTATTTCTTGATGGCAAATTCTCGGTGGGCCAGCTCAACCCGGCCGGTGACCTCACCGCACCCGCCTGGGAAGCGGTGCAGTCATTATCCGGCATGCTGGTTAATAACGATCTGCGCAGGATAAAGGAGTGCCCTAAGTGTGGATGGGTATTTCTCGATGAAACGAAAAACGGTAAAAGAAGGTTCTGCAACCCCAAGTACTGCGGCACCAGCGATAAGATGATGCGCTATAACCAGCGAAAAAAAGACAACCCGGCGTCCTAAATCCATATATTTACTTTCTAAATTTAATTTGATAGTAAATTTATGTACATTAGAGTAACACGTTTGAACTGAAAAGTAAACACACAAATCCCCCTTGTTATGAAGACATTCTTCTTCCTGGTTTGCAGCATGCTGTTACAATGCAGCATCGTTAACGCGCAACAGTTACCCCGGGCGTTAATCATCACCGGCAACGGAAACATTCCCAAACAACTCGACAACTATCCGCCCTGGACACACGAATTTCATAACGAGAAAGTCATCCAGATCCTGGAGGGCATCGTCAGCATTGACACGACCACCCATCTCACCGACCTCAATGAAGCCAACCTGAAGCGGTATGATCTCATCATCAGCAATTCTATGTTCCTTACCCCGGATGCACAACAATTACGCGCGCTGCACAACTTCGTCAGTAAAGGAAAGGCCTATTTCACGCTGCACTGCGGCATCCTGACCTGCATGAACTGGGATGGCTACCGCGAATTTATGGGCGGCCACTTCATCGGCGGGCCATCAACAGAGCCGACCGTATTACGGGTAATTACCACCAATGACGAGTTTTGGGGATTCCCGCTCGCTTTCCGGGACCTCACAGAACATCCCATCTCAAAAACGCTCAATGACTTTGACATTAAAGACGAACTATATTACTTTCAACCCGCTACTCCGAACATAAACGTCATCGCCCGTGCCGAAAACCACCCTATCATGTGGTGGCATAAAGTAGGTACAGGCAAGGTGATGAGCCTTACTCTCGGACACGATCTGCAGGCAAAGGAAAACCCCGGCTACCAGGAACTTTTAAGAAATGGTGTAAGGTGGCTCACAGGTTACCCGCTCATCTACACCGAACGCATACCGCCTGTTTCCACGCGCGCTAATACCTACCCCAACTTTCTTAAAATCCAGAACATCTCCGACGTACAGCCTGACCAGATCGTTTCGGCGGCCGTCACCTCAGACGCAAGCCTGTTAACCATCCGCCGCAACGACGCCGGGAACTTTGACCTGCACCTCACCGGCAAAAGCGGACATGGCACCTTCACAGTATCCGTAACCAACAAAGCCGGCAGAAAATCAGAAAGAACTTTTGGCATCGACATCGTAGCCGACAAAACCGGCAACCTCGCAGGCTACCTGGGTAATGAAATTACAGCCACCGCATCAGAAAACACCAGCGCTGTTTTTCTCCCACAAAATACCGTTGACGGCGACACGCTTAGCAGGTGGTCAAGTATGAATACAGACCAGGCATTCCTGTTGCTGGACCTGAAAAAACAGTACGACCTGCGTAAGATCAGGATACATTGGGAAGCATCGTACGCGAGGAACGTGCAAATACTTAGCTCCATAGATAGCAAAAACTGGACACCCATCTACGAAGATAAAGACGGACACGGCGGCGTGCAGGAGGCGACGGTTAATGCGAATGGCCGCTATATCAAATTACTGCTTCAGCATAAAGTACCTGGGAAAAGAGGGTTTTCTATTTACGAGCTGGAGATTTTTTAATGAAATCATACCGGTCTCCCTGTGGAATTTTGACGCTTCACTGCATCAGTTATCCCATTCATGCACGCCATTCGGTTGTTTTGCTGCCATAAACAACAAGCCACACAATGAAAAAGCTTACAATTCTCATGATTTGTATCACGATCGCATCGCTGGTGCAGGCACAGTCAATCCACCCGAAATTAACGGAAGCGCAAAAAAAGGAGCTTAAAGCTAAGATGGACGCCTACAAGGCCAGGCTCAAACTTACAGAACAGCAACAACCGAAGTTTGAAGCCGTCAATCTTCAATATGCAGAAGCGATTGCCTCATTGCGCAACGATAATGGTTCCAGGATGAGTAAACTCAAAAAGTTGAAAGCGGCAACCAACAAAAGAGACCAGGAAATGAAAGCGATACTGTCAGCGGAACAGTATAAAATATTCAAAGCGCACCAGGAAGAAGCCAAGAAACATGTGAGAGCAGGTCGCAGATAAAATTGAGTATAGATGATGGAACATGATACCCGGGCGGGAAAGATCATACTATTAGCAGCACTCGCCATCGCCTTATTCGTAACGCTGCCACGCATTGTGATAGCCGCCTACCTGAAGGTAACGCCGGCATGGGGTGTGACCGCCAGAGGCCTCTGCACGTTTCTAGTCGCCTGGTTATGCCTGTGGATAAATGTGAAGAGCGTAACGATACCAGGCATTAACCCGGCCAAAATCACACACCGGCTTGCATTGAACGTAGCCTTGCTGATACTGATCAAAGTATTATTCCATTTACTCAACATCCCCGCCCCTTCGGAAGCATATAGCCGCGCCCAGGTTTTCCTGTTTAATGTTACCCTCGTGCTGGAAATCTGCCTCTGCGTGCTGATTGCAGAAATGTATAGACTATTAAAAAACAACCAGCAGCAGCGGCTTAGTAATGAAATGCTGCTTAAAGCAAATGCGGAGGCCACGTTTGAAGTATTGAAAACGCAGATCAACCCACACTTCCTGTTTAATTCGCTGAATACTATTAACGCGATGATCGATAAGGACATTGATGCTGCTAAAAAGTTTGTGGCTAACATGTCGGAGGTGTACCGCTATATTCTGAACAGCGCCGGCAAACCAGTAGTTACACTGGATGATGAACTGAGCTTCACGGCAAGCTATACAAAGATGCTGCTCGAACGCCATGCCGGCGGCCTGTTTATAGAAATCAATATCCCGGCAGCCTATACCCATTTTCTGCTTCCGCCGGTATCACTGCAAACGTTGATAGAAAACGCAGTGAAGCATAATGTCGTATCCCTGAACAACCCACTTATCATCCGCGTCGCTATCTCCCGCGGACAACTGGAGGTCACTAACAAAATCCATCAACGGAAAAAGGAATATGCTACGTCCACCGGTACCGGCCTGTATAACCTGCACCAAAGATACCTGCACCTTTGCGATACCAGCATCGACATCAGCAATAATGAAGACACCTTTATGGTGGCATTGCCGCTGCTGAAGTTTTCGAACGGAAGATATGTACCAAACCTGGCAAACTTATGATGAACATATTGATTATAGAAGATGAACCCAATGCGGCACAACAACTCATGAAAATGATAAAGGCGTGCCGCCCGCTTTTTCAGTTCAGCCCTGTAATAGACAGCGTTGAAGCCGCCGTACAGCACCTGCAACATCAGCATGCCCCAGACCTTATCTTTTTAGACATTCATTTATCGGACGGCCATGCATTTGATATCGTCGCACATATTGACCTCCCCTGCCCTGTTATATTTACGACAGCGTACGACGAATATGCGCTTAAAGCCTTCGAGGTAAACAGCATCGACTACTTATTGAAACCGATCGCACCGGAGCGTGTGACCAAAGCCATCACAAAGTTTGAACAACACTATGCCAGCCGTCCCAGGTTTCAGCAACTGCTACCGGAACGAGGCCATTACAAACAAAGCTTCCTGGTACCATTTAAGGATAAACTATTGCCCGTAAGGGTAAGTGACTTCGCCTGGTTTGAAATCAACAACGCCGTCGTTAGTGGTGTTAAGTTCGACGGCACGGTACACATTCTGGAAGAACGCTCACTAGATGCACTGGTCAAACACATCGACCCACGGCAGTTCTACCGGGCTAACCGTCAGCTCATTATCAACAAAGCCGCACTGAAAGAAGTAGCTCAATACTTCAACGGCAAACTACTGGTAAAAACATTGCCCCAACCCAGGGAAAAGATCATTATCAGCCGGGATAAAGTAACGCAATTTAAATCGTGGGTAACTGCCTGACCTGCTTCAGCAGCCAATTATACGGCTTCGCTGTTTAGATCATCACATCCCGCACGGCGCTTTTATTCCTTTGCATAAACCAATATTAAAAGCAATGAAAATGATTTTCAGCTTCTTCAGCGTATGCATCTGCCTGTCCCTTTTCTCCTGCGAAAAGAAAGACGACGATTCGCGCCGGCACAGGTTTACGGAACAGGTTATGATCGACGGCCTCCGCCGTACGTATGTCGTCAAACTTCCGCGAAACTATTACGAACAGGATAGCGCACGCGCCCTTGTCATCGGTATTCATGGTACAGGCGGCAGTGCAGACCAGTTCGAAAAGGCCTATGGATTTAACCAGCTTGCCAGTGAAAAAGGTTTTATCATGGTTTATCCCGACGGCGTGGAAAAGCAGGACGGGGCTGGCATACTCAGGGTACGCACCTGGAACGCCGGCACGTGCTGCGATTATGCCATGTACACGAATGTGAACGATGTTAAATTCATCAGCACGCTGATCGACGAGGTGAGTAGCAGGTTTCTCGTAAACCGGAAAAAGGTGTACGTAGCAGGCATGTCTAACGGCGGCATGCTGGCTTACCGCCTGGCCTCCGAACTTCCAGGCAAACTGGCAGCGGCCGGGATCGTAAGCGGCACGATGGTGGCACCGAAAGACACAACCCTGAAAGGAGTCGTGCCACTCATCCACATTCACGCGCTGCCGGACCAGAAAGTACCCGTACACGCCGGGGGCGCTGGTATCGGGAATTATGTTTTTCCGCCGGCAGTGGAAGGTATCAACTACTGGGTAAAAAGGAATCAATGTGCCACCGAACCGGCCGTTGAACAAAGGCAGGGCTATGAAATAACGAGCTGGAAAAATGCAGCGGGTGTCGTTGTCATGCAACGTTACCTCACCCAGGATGGCGGCCATGCCTGGCCATCCGCTCCCCCACAGGGCCGCAGGGGCGACACGCCGTCGAAGGTAATAAACGCCACTCATCTCATCTGGGATTTTTGTGACCGCTTTTCACTACCCTGATTTTCGCAGGTGAAGCCGCACACCAGCCTCTAAAAACAACGGCGTGAACCTCCGGGGAAACGCACAGTACCCATTCAACAACGATGGCGCGCAACCCACGAAAACTGCCAATAAACAAAACGAGGCTGCATCAAAAGTAATTTGATGGCTATGAGAATCGCTTAAACGAAAATGCGCTACGTCGCCTACCTAATAAAAGCGGGTAGAAATTACTTTTGATACAGTCTCATCTTCATTAACCTAAGTCCTGTAAGCCTTCAACACATTCATCACCCACGACTTACCCCACTGCTCCATCTGCTCCTCCGTCCATAAAGCCGGGAAGAAAATACGCTTCTGGAACCGGGGCGGCAGGTACTTTTGCCAGTTGGTACCGCCGGTAGCAGCAATATCTACCGGGTCGCGCTCGAGGTAACGTACGGCTGATTTATAATGAGAAAGTGGCCACTCTACATTGACGAACAGGTCGAGTTTACGCAGCTCCTCTTCTACCACAGTTAAGTCATCACCCTGTTCTTTAAGCCTGGTATATAAGGCAGAAAAGTTAGTGAGGGTAACGCTCTCCGCCAGCTTGAACAGCTGCCCGGAATACTTGGCGATAAACTGCTGCAGGGTAAGGGTTTGTTTGCCGGTCGACAGCTCCGACGCGCCGTACTTCCAGTAAATATTATCAAACTGCTCGTCCAGCGACGCCCCCTTCAAATCCTCGCGTTTGCTCAACGTCACCAGCCGCGCCATGTCCGTACAGTAAATTTCAATCATCCTGTATTGCCCGGACTGGAAGCCGCTCGCAGGCAGTAACGCCATCCTGAATTTCAGGAACTGATCCTTATCCATCCCATCCACCATAATATCAAAAGAAGATACAAGTGCGGTGAAATAAGCGTTGATGCGTTTCAGGCGCGTGGCAAAAAACTCCGGTGTGAGCTGTGGATGCTGACTGATCTGCTTACACTCATGCAACACGAGTTTAAAATGCAACTCGGTGATCTGGTGGTACATGATGAAGATTTCCTCATCGGGATAAGATGTTTTAGGCTGCTGCAAACTTAACAGGGTATCCAGGTGGATATAATCCCAATAGGTTAAATAGTCTGCATACAACAGGCCGTCCAGGTAAGCCAGGATATCCTGCCCCATGGCTGCGTACTTTTCCTGTAGGCGCAGCAACCTGTCTTTGATCTCAGGTGTGATTTCCATTTGTTAGTTTTTGATAATGCGACCGCTGATGGCCGTGGCGAAATAAATGGTTGGAAGTTGTACCCCAAACCGGAAGTTTGTGGCAACATTTAAGAACAGCGAAGTGCTGCCCGCATAAAGAAGAATGCTAGGAAGGCCGGTTGATGATATTTTTGTAGAGACTCTTCATCGGCTGTAATGGAAAGCAAAACAACCAAAATTTGTTCAATTAGCCAAATTTTGCCTGTGCCCGCTGTATAGTTATACTTAACTAATAAGCAGTTATAACCGCTTTCTTACTCGTTTCTTATTAGATTTTAACCTACCTGTCAAGCTTCTGTCAAATGCGATATTTTAACAGTTTCAAACGCATGTTTAATACCGGGTGATCTATCTTCGTTTTGTGATGACGGCTTTTTTCAGACATAGATTCGTTACTATTTTGATCAGTGCGATACTGTTTTTAGGCTTCGGCTTAAAGGCCAGTGTGTCCGTTGCCGGCAAATACAAATGTTCCAACATCTCTATGGAAATGGAAAGCAAGTCTTCTGCAGAAGAAGGAAAAAATTCCAAAGAGGACAAGTCGGGACGCTCATCCAAAAAGATGTGTTACTTTGATGTACCCAACCTGCATCAATTAGCGTATAACCCTACGACCTCTGAAGCACACAACAGGGTCTATTTACTCGCCATTATCTCTGAACCCTACCTTTCTATTCCTATAGAACCTCCGGAAATGGCCTAAAGCATACCATAGCCGGACGCCCGTTCCGGTGGGCCTTTAATGAAAAATATTGCAGTTACTTTTTAATGTCCAATCGTGGGTAAAAAACATGACACGCCAGCCTTGAGGCCGTGGCAAAGACTTGTAGGCATTCTACATTACGAACGAAAAACCATCAATTATATATTTCTCTATGCCGTATTGATCGGTTTATTGGGGCTTACGCTGCCGCTGGGCACTACGGCCATCTTTAACCTGTTAAGCAACGGGTCGATGTACAGCTCTACTTATATACTGATTGGGGTGGTGTTATTCGGCATCCTCATCGGCGGACTGCTGCTCATTGGCCAGTTAACATTGGTCGAGCTGGTGGAACAGAAAGTATTTGCGCGTACGTCGCTGGAATTCGCGTACCGTTTACCGAGGATCAAAAAATCGGAGTTGACGGGTGAGTACCCGCCGGAACTGGTGAACCGTTTCTTTGATATTCTTACTATCCAGAAGGGTTTGACGAAACTGGTGGTAGAAATCGTTTCCGCCGCGGTGCTGATCTTTTTCAGTGCGATCCTTTTATCCTTCTATCATCCTGTATATATGGTGTTTGGGGTGTTTACCGCGATGGTGTTGACGGGCGTGATTGCGCTTTATTACCGGGAAGCGGTGAAAACGAGCATTGAAGAATCTGGGCGAAAATACCAGGTGGTAGCCTACCTTGAGGATGTAGCGGCTAACCTGGATGAGTATCGTGGCGACAAAGCAAAGATGGTGGAGGCCTTACAGCAAACGGACGACATCGCGTCGAAATATATACGCGCCAGGAACAGTCACTTTAGGGTATTGAGGAAATTCTTTGCCAGCTCTATACTGATCCGTGCTATCCTGATGGGTGCGCTGCTCGTCATGGGTTCGTTCTTCGTAGTGGAAAGGCAAATGACCTTCGGCCAGTTCGTAGCGGCAGAAGTAATCGTCGTACAAATCAGTTACGCAGTAGAAAAAGTGATGACAGGTATGAGCACCATCTTCGACATGGTGACCAGCGCGGAAAAGCTGGCAGTTATTACCGACATGGAATTACAGGAAGAGGAGGTACAACATGGCTAATCATAAAGAAATCAATCATAAAGCGCATTGGGAAAACCTGGGCGATAAAACCAGCAGATCACTCCTGCGCGTACGCAAAGTGCTGCGCTTCGAGCGCATCATGCTGTTCGTGTTCATCTTTTTTATCATCATTCTCTTCCTGCCATGGCGCCAAACCATTCCGGGTAAAGGCACCGTAACGGCACTGCGCCCGCAGGATCGCCCACAAACGGTGCAGAACCAGATCGGCGGCCGTATTGAACGCTGGTATGTAAGTGAAGGTCAGGAAGTGAAACTGGGAGATACGATCCTGCTGATCTCCGAGATCAGCCAGTCTTATTTTGACCCGGAACTGCCTACCAGGTTAAGAGAACAGCTCTCCGCCAAACAAGGCAGCGAAGAAGCGGCGAAGCAGAAAATGCGCGCTACGCAATCGCAGATCGAAGCGTTGAACCGCGGCCTCACCTTCCAGCTGGTGGCTGCAGAAAATAAAGTGAAGCAGGCCATCAACTATGTGCAGAGTGATAGTGCCGACCTGGTGGCCGTTCAGCAGTTTTACCGGGTGAGCCAGGCGCGCCTGGAGCGGTACGAGCAAGGTTTTAAAGACGGCCTCTTTTCGCTTACGGATATTGAAACCCGCCGGTTAAATGTGCAGAACGACAACGCAAAACTGATCGCGCAGGAAAACAAACTGAATACTTCGCGCCAGGGGCTGCTCAACGCGCAGATCGAACTGGATAATATCCGGGCGAAGTACCAGGAATCGTTAGCGAAGGCGCAGTCGGATATGGGCACGGCGCTGTCCGGACAGGCCACTGCGCAGGGCGACATTGCCAAACTGCGCAACGAGATCGCCAACATCGACTTCCGCCGGGGCATGTACGTAGTACGCGCGCCGCAGGATGGGTATGTGATCAAAACCCTGAAAGCAGGTATCGGCGAGAATATTAAAGAAGGCGAATCCGTTGCTACGCTGCAACCCAAAGATCCGCAGGTGGCTGCCGAAATTTATGTGAACGCAATGGACGTTCCGCTGATCGCCGACATGAGCGAGGTGCGTTTACAGTTCGAAGGCTGGCCATCGGTACAGTTCTCCGGCTGGCCATCCGTAGCGGTAGGCACCTTTGCCGGAAAGGTATTTTCGATCGACCGTATGGCCAGTGCAGACGGCACTTACCGCGTATTGGTGAAACAGGTAACGCCAGTACCCAAAGCAGATGAACCATGGCCTATCCAGCTCCGCCAGGGATCTGGCGTGTATGGCAGGGTAATTCTCAACTCTGTACCGGTATGGTATGAGATATGGCGACAACTGAACGGCTTCCCGCCAAGCTTGAAAGAAGCACCCAAGGCGGATGCAGCAACGGGAAAATAAAGGACGACAATGAAACGACTCATATTATTATTGATATGCCTCACCGGCTTGCGTACTACTTATGCACAGCCGGCGGCAGATACATCCGATTTCTTTTTACTACGTGACTTGCAGGAAATCGTGTTCAGCCACCACCCGGTGGTGAAACAGGCAGCCCTGCTCAGCGAATCGGCCAGAGCCGATGTGATGCAGGCACTCGGTTACTTTGACCCGGCGGTGAAAGCAGGTTTCGATCAAAAGGTATTCGGCAACACCGATTATTTCAATCGCTGGACGAGTGAATTGAAAGTGCCGCTATGGCTTGCGGGCGCCGACTTAAAGATCGGGCATGACCGCGGTACGGGCGATTACATCAACCCCGAAAAACAAACCCCCTCTGTAGGGCTGTCGGGTATTGGACTGAGCATCCCGCTTGGGCAGGGATTACTGATCGACTCACGCCGCAGCACGTTAAGGCAGGCGAAAGTGATGGTGAATTATGCGGAGGCCGAACGCGTGAAGCAGATCAACGGCATGTGGTACAACATTGTGAAGGACTACTGGAACTGGTACTTTGCATACCATCAGTTCCAGTTGATCAGCGAGGGGGTTGATCTGGCACAAACCCGTTTTAAAGCCATCAGCCAGCAAACGTTGCTGGGCGACAAAGCCGCTATCGATTCCGTAGAAGCAGCCATCACCGTGCAGGACAGGATGATCCAGTTCGATAAAATGAAGATGGAATTGCTGAATGCACGATTGGTGCTCTCGAATCATTTGTGGGGCAACAACCAGCAGCCGCTGGAGCTGCCGGAAAACGCCAAACCGCAACCTACGCCGCAACTGATGGCCAGACCTTCCCAACAGGTGTTGGATACGCTGCTGCAGTTCGCAGGCGAAAGTCACCCCGACCTGGTAAAGCTGCGCACCAAAGGCGAGCAGCTGGCGATCGAACGCGCGTATCGGGCAGAAATGCTGAAACCGAAACTGAACGTTGGCGGCTCGTTACTCACCACCCGTCGTGACTTTGGCGGCGTTGTGCCTTCTTATTATGACCTCAGCTGGCAAAACTATAAAGTGGGGGTTGAATTTGCCCTCCCGATCTTCCTGCGGGCAGAACGGGGTAAACTAAAGGAAGTAAAACTGAAACAGCAGGAAGTACAGTACGACCTGCAACAATCTAACCGCGAAATACGCAACTCGGTATTGGCCAGCTACAACCACCTGGACGCCTATACCCGACAGTTGTCGGTACAGGTGAGCAGCATCGAGAACCAGCAAATGCTGCTGAACGGCGAAACGACCAAGTTCGAGTTGGGAGAAAGTACCCTATTCCTGATCAATAGCCGTGAATCGAAGCTAATCGACATGAAGATCAAGCGGGAAGAGATGATTTCGGGATACCAGAAGGCGCTGGCGGAGTTGTATTATAGGGCAGGGACAAGGTTGTAGATAGCGAATAGAAAAATAACGATAAAGAACCTTATATTGAGTGACCAATTTCACGTTAAATAATTGTTCATGACCCGCTATCTCTACCTACCTGTATTGGTTATGCTGATGACCCTGTCCCTGTCAGCCCAAACGCCCGTCCGCAAAGGCCCTGCCCCTGCGGAAGAAATTGCAAAAGCCCGGGAGGCGGTGACTTCGAATATGGATAACCTGAAAGCGCATACCACTTACATATATGCGCTCGGCCTGGACAATCCCCTGCTGGAACCGCAGTACCAGCAATGGATGAAGGAATATCCTTCCCACCTGAACATCCCTTATGCACTCGGTTTGGCTTTTCATGGCGCTGCTATGCCCGAATCCAGGTCCTACCTGCTAAAAGCCGCCGAACTTGCGCCGAAAAATACGCGGATACTAAACATGCTTTCTGACGATGCGACCCGGAGCGGGAACGATTCTTTATCGCAGGAATATATGAAACGGGCCATGCTGGCAGATACTTCCAACGCCACTCATGTCGGCGCATATCTGTTGCAATTCAGGGAGAGCGGTGAAAAAGACTATCCGCAGAAGGTATTCGATTATATGCAATGCTTTCCCGGTCATAGAATGGGCGCCACCTTATTATACTGGATGGCCCACACCGCAGATAAAAGCGACCGTATCAAATACCTGGAATTACTTCGTACGACTTTTCCACCTTCGAAATACAGCATGTCAGAATCAGGTACCACGGAGCTGCTGGACACCTACCTGCAAACGGATCCGGAAAAGGTATTAAAACTGATAGCGGAACTTAATGAAAATGATACCTGGCAATCGAGGCAACTTGCCGCATCAGCGCTGGTAAAGGTGAAGACACTGGAACAGCAGCACCGTTACCGGGAAGCCGTGGCGGAACTAGACCAGGTAAAACTTCCGAAATATAGTTTTACGGGAGATTTTTTGCCGTTGAAACGGGCGGCGTTATTAGATAAGGCGGGTGATGTAAAAGCAGCCTACGACAGCATTGCCGTTAAGTTCGCAAAAATACCGACCGACGAACTATACGATGCGTTAGTCCGTTATGGTCATAGACTCGGGAAAAACAAAGCTGCCATCGATAAGGAGATGAATGCTTTAAGGTATGCCTCCGCCAGGGCGGCTTATCCGTTTGAATTAGGACTTTACAGCAGCAACGCTTCGCTTCGTTTACAAGACCTCAAAGGAAAAGTAGTACTGCTTACGTTCTGGTACCCGGACTGCAGTCCGTGCCGGGCAGAGTTCCCGCACTTTCAGGCGGTGATGAACAAGTATAATAAAGAGGAGGTAGCCTATATTGGCGTGAATGTATATCCTGCGCAGGATAACTATGTGCAGACTTTTATGACCAATAGTAAATATTCCTTTACACCGTTGCGTGGCACGGCCGAATTTGCGAAAGAACACTTCGGCGCGGTGGGTATGCCCAGCAATTTTGTATTAGACAAGGAAGGCAACATCATATTCTCCAATTTCACGATCGGGCATAACAACCACCGCACGTTGGAATGGATGATATCGTCGTTGCTGGATAGGGAGTCTGCCGGGTACACAAATCGTTTATCGTATCCATGCTGCATGTAGAAAGCGCGCGGCCCCACGAGGTAAAGATCGGGTCCGTACAAATACCTATGGGCCGCACTTACCGCGATGCCTTTATGAAACGGCTGAAAAACAGCTGAAACGACTCAACCCCGAAATTTACCAGTTCAATCAATATTTACCACAGTTCGGCCTGGCAACCACACATTTGATGCAAATAGCAAGCACCTTTGCATGCAACGGAAACAATTGACCCCATAACGATGGTGCAAGACGCGCTATCTGACGAGCCAACTACAACGACAGTTATACCCCCTTTTAAAACACACACATGATGAAAATGCGATTAATGCTCCTGTGCCTTTGTGCGATGACAGCCTTTGGAACTTCCTGCAGAAAAGAAATCAACGGCGATGGCCCAACTAAAACAGAAACGCGCACGGCGACTGATTTTACCGCTTTAACGGTAAGCGTGCCGGCCGAAGTGGTAGTTACCCAGGACCCCACTTACAAGCTTACCATTGAAGCGCAAAACAACATTCTTGACGTGATCACTTCTTCCGTTCAGGCGAAGGAACTGCGCATCAAATTCAAAGACAACAAGAACATCGGCGACCACGAAAAGATCGTGATCAAGGTGAGCGCGCCTATGTTTAACAAGTTAACGATCAACGGTGCCGGCGAAATCACTTCCAGCAACGCGTTGACGGGTACAGACCTGTCGCTGAAAACAACCGGTGCTTCGAAGATCCGTTTGCTGAGTGCCACCATGACGGCCAGCCTGGATGCTTATATCTCCGGCTCGGGCGACATTGAGGTGTTGGCGGGACAGGCGGCTTCCGGCAGGCTTACGACCTCCGGCAGTGGCAATATCAACATGATCGATGTAACGGTTAAAAAAGTAACGGCCAGCATCACCGGCGCCGGTAATATCCGCAGCGATGCAACCGACGAACTGAAGGTGAAAATTGCAGGCAGCGGCTCAGTATTTTACAAAGGCACTCCAGCGATCGACTCTGAAGTATCCGGCTCGGGCTCGGTGAAAAAGATCTAAACTTGTTTATGACTGATAATTGATAAACCACAAAAAAAAGCCGGTCTGTAATGGACCGGCCTTTTGATATTTAGAAGTTCATCCACACGATGTACGCTTTCTTATCCCTCCCCCGCTTTTCGATCATCATGGTCGCAAGTGTCTTCTCATCCTCCGACCAGGTATTCATTTCCAGCTGGCAAAAGCGGCTTTCACTCTTGTTTTTAGGTTCTCCGAATAAATAAGACTTCACCATAGACTTGCCATCGAAGTAAGCGTATATAGTATTCGCATCGCTGATATACCGCACCGTCTTCTTACTTTTCGACGTTTCTGATGCTGCATCCGTATTCTTCGGATAGTCGTTGTAAATCACATAATCGCGGCCATTCGCCAGCAGGTAATCGTACGAGTAAAAACCAGATATATTCTTAAACCCTGCCTTTGCCCTGAAGTTCCAGTTGGACAGGCGGCGCGTGTTCACTTCAAACATATCCAGGGTTGTTTCTACGGTTTGATTCTTAGCGATCGCGTAACCGCGCAACTCCTTTCCATCGAGATTGGCATTCATCACGCCTATCGCGCCCAGGTCCGTAAAGTAACGTGAGCGCGTGGACGTACTCGTGCGGCCGTTGGTCGTGGTGGTAGATACCGATGTCGTTGTGTAATTATCCAGCTCTTCGAACATATACGTGATCGTACTATCGCGGTTCAGCCTGAAGTCCTGGATAACGCCGAAGTACTGGCGCTTCAGCTTGAGACGATCGGCGGCATACTTGGTGAGCTGCGGGTGTTCGAGGAAGTAATGTTTTTTCACATCCAGGCTGGCCGGGTCGATGATGTGCATCTCCAGCGCATAACCGGTTGTTTTCTTACCCTTATCCATCAAAGGTTTGCGGCCTACACTTTCGGCGTCTACGGCAGTCAGGAAGTACAGCAAACCATCTTCCTGCCGCTGGCGGATGGCAGTGCGCACTCTTTTGTAATCATCTGTATAGTCGAGCACCTTAGTCTCAAATTCTTTTTCGCCTTTAGACAGGCTGCCGAGCAGGATGCGGGAATCCTCACCGCCACTGGCTTTGGTATTATAAGCATAACCGCCGAGAAACACGAACTGGTCTTTATCCACGTGCATATCCAGCAGCTGCAGGTATTTGTATTTCCCTTTGGGAGATCCGTAGTATGCACGGTTAATCATTTTGTGTTCCGGGCTAAAATGCCTCACTTCGATGCGCGCGTTGCGGTCGGACGATAAGGAGTTGAAAAGTCCTATAGCATAATACCCCGACCTGGGATCTTTACTGATGGTAAAATCGGGAATACTTAACCCGCCGAAGGCCATGCCGTAACCCATGCCTAAGCCGATACGTGGCAGGTCAGCGACAGCCAGCTCCTTCGTTTTACGGCCGGTTTTAGCATCGAAATGTAAACGATAAAGCACGGGCTTCCGGCTTTTCACGTACATCATAAATACCACCGCTTCGCCGTTGATCTCATAGAAACCTTTCATCTGCGCCCTGCGCATTTTCTTTTGTTTCCAGGAGGATACGCGGTTGTTCATCTTCGTTTTCACGCGGTGTTTTTCGTCGTACACGGTTACGTCTATCCCTTTCTTTTCAGTAAAGTGAAAGAAAAGCGTATTGCCGTTACTCATCATTAATAACCTGCCGGAGCCGGATTCAGGTTCGTCGAATGCTGCGCTTCGGATATACGCAGGCGGGTTGTCTTGTGCATGGGCGGTGCATAGTACCAACAGGCAGCATAAACCGGCTAACAAATGTTTTAATTGCATAGGGATCGTTTGAAAGTGCTGCAAATATCCTAAAAAAAGGCACACTGATATCTACAAATACTGCCACTGATTCTCCATTGCCCGGCGGCCGCTTTTATACAACATTTGCATGAACCGCTAAAACCACACAATCATGTATAGCATTAACGCGGCCACCAAGGTGGCAAACATCAACGGTAAAGGCCTCACCTACCGCATCATCGGCGAAGGCGACCCTATCATTCTCTGCCAGCGCTTCCGCGGCAACCTCGACGATTGGGATCCCTTATTCCTCGATCTCCTCGCAGAAAATTACCAGGTGATCATCTTCAACTATAGCGGCATGGCATCGTCTACCGGCCCGCTTAATACAGACATGAAAACCTTTTCGCAGGACGTTATCGACCTGGCCGATTATCTCGCCATCGATCGCTTTGTTCTCGGGGGCTGGTCTTTCGGCGGATTTATCGCACAAGTGGTGGCTGTGAATTACCCGGCACGTGTGAAGCAACTGATCCTGATAGGCACCAAACCTCCCGGCCAGGTGAATCACGCCATGGAAGAAATCTTTCTTAAGACTGCTTACATCGAAAACTACACAGTGGAAGATGAAATGATCCTCTTCTTCGAACCCATCTCCGAAAGCAGCCGCCAGGCCGCAAAAGAGAGCCACGATCGCATTGCCGCCAGGACAGAAAAAGATGTAAGAGTAAAGCCGGAACACTGGCAATACTATGGCAGCGGGTCGGAAGACTTTACGAAAGACGCGATCAACGCCAGGCAGAAACTTATGGAAACAACCATCCCGATCCTTGTACTGTCCGGCGACCACGAAGTATGTTTCCCACCAGAAAACTGGTTCGACCTTAACCGGAAGATGCCGACCCTGCAAACAGTGGTTTTCCCCCGCGCAGGCCACGGCCCGCAACACCAGCACCCCGAAATGGCCACCAGCTACATCCACACATTCCTCGCCAACACCATTCAATAACATAAAATAAGATTACCATGAAAAGGGTATTGACTCTCCTTTGCTGGGCGCTGTTGCCCGGCATGACCGCTATTGCCGCAAACGACTGCGACTCTTGTCAGAAGTTTAAGAACAGCGACATCAATGAAACAGATTACAAAATTACTGGCGCCAGTGTGTACCACAACAAAAAGTGGGGACAGCTGGAATTTGAGATCATCGTGCAGGGACAGGCAGGCCGCAGTGTATCCAAACCCGCCGGCAAAATGAATGGCGCGCCGGTAGATGGCTATGTATTTCCCACTACTCTGTCCTCAGAAGATATTGGCTTTAGCAAAACCGAAGGGATCGTTGCACTGGCACTTACTGCGCACGCCGATTTTGACGACACGCCACTCTGGGATGAAGATGGCGACGGCGACTACGCGAATGATAAGATCATCTGGCACCCGCATTGGGTGGTGTTGGTAGAAGATAAACGTGTACCCGGCGGCCTGTCCGTAAAGGAATTTCCCGCAGGCGAAAAATCGTTAACGCTGCCTAAAACCAACCCGGGTATGCCGATGTACATGGACTCTCCCGGCTTCCACATCGTAACAGAAGGTAAGGCCATTCGGGTAGTTGTGCCGGACTACCGCGTAAGGTTTAAAACCGACTTTAAATACGATGCCGTAGGTGCCTACATGCAACTGGCCACCGGGGAAGGCGGCGAACATATGACGGGCGGCAAAATGCCGATGCTCGGCGTGTACAAGGTGTACAGCGTGTTGTCTAAAAACCTTTCCCTGCCCTACCAGGTGAAACAACGGTAATCCTTAACTTAGCCGGAAGCGTGTACCACGTATGCGCTTCCGCTATCAAACTTAAACGCAATGAAAGTAGCAGTTTACGATACGTATGTTCCGAAAAAAGATGGCACCGTCATGCACTTCGACATACTCGTGCCCGACACGATGAAGAACGAAGACCAGGTGTATGCCTATGGCCGCAGTTACCTGCAACAAAAAGAGCAGGAAGGCCAGCCCATGTCCACCAAAGAATGCCGCTTCTGCCATATAGAAGAAGCGACTGCGGAAGTAGTATCCGACATCGAAAGGCAGGGCTATTCCATCATCGAAATGCAGGGATGCAACTGATGAACGTGATCAAAGATAACCTGGCGTTCGTGCAGCAACGCATCGCATCTGCCTGCCAAAAGGCCGGACGGGAAACGGATGCAGTAAAGTTGCTGCTGGCAACAAAAACAGTATCTGCAGAAAATATTAAAGTGGCACTCGCGGCCGGCGCCAACCTGATCGGCGAGAATAAAGTGCAGGAGTTAAAGGAAAAGGACGCGGAATTAAGGGAGACGGGTGTGGACAGGCATTTTATCGGTCACCTGCAAACCAATAAGATCAAAGACGTATTGAAGTATGTAAGCTGTATACAATCAGTCGACCGCCTCGATCTCGTGCAGAAGCTGGATGCGCGGCTGCAATCGGAGGGCCGGTCGGTAGACATCATGATACAGATCAACACTTCATTTGAAGCGAGCAAATTCGGTATTCATCCCGACGAGGCGTTGACGTTACTCGAAGCTGCCGCCCGTTACGATACGCTAAACATAAAAGGCCTGATGACGATCGGACTGTTTGATGCAGATCCGGAACGTATCAGGCCCTCTTTTCGTTTGCTACGGCAAATCAGTCAACACGCCATGGATGCGGGCATACTACCTGCCGACGCCCGTGAATTGTGTATGGGCATGAGCGGCGACCTGGAAACGGCCATCAGCGAAGGCGCTACGATGGTACGTGTAGGCACCGCTGTTTTCGGCAAGCGGTTATATCCCGATAGTTACTATTGGAAAGAGTAACCACTTAGTCGTGTCCTTCTTGTTTTACTAATTTGTTATAGATGCCGAATAACAGGAACGGCGCGGCCCATTGTCCGAAAAAGAGCCCGGAGTGCCGTTTGCCCAGGCAATGCATGGTAACAGATAATCCCATTGCGCCAATCGCTGCCCACAGAAAAGTATCTGACGGG
Organism: Chitinophaga horti; assembly: GCF_022867795.2. NCBI lineage: Bacteria > Pseudomonadati > Bacteroidota > Chitinophagia > Chitinophagales > Chitinophagaceae > Chitinophaga > Chitinophaga horti. The sequence goes on from NZ_CP107006.1 coordinate 4,490,717, forward strand.
AGTTTAGCGGTTTGATCTTCAATCATTTTGGCCACTTTACCTTCTTCGTGCCCTGCGTTTAATGCTGCCATAAGAATTGTTTTTATGTGAATGATGAAATAAAACGTTGCTTTACGGGAACTGCGTTCTCAGGCGCTGCACATGCTGGAGGTGCATTTTTATACCAGGCAGATACTTGGCGGCGTAAGCCTTCACACTCGGCGATACGCTGCTGTCCACCGCCATCTGGTAGAGCGCAACAGCCTTCATATGGTCTACAATCTGCCCGCTCAGATAAGCAGTATCAAAGGTAGTACCGGTTAATGTTCTCATCGCCTGCTTCATTGCAATGTGTAACGAGTCGGGCGTGTTAGGCAGTGTAAGCGACCAGCGGTTACCTACATTTACCAGGTCCGACTGCGCGGTGGAGTGATCGCGGATCATCCCTTGTGCAAAGGCATTCACCGAGTCGTTCGTGGAAACAGAATCGGCCAGCCGGCCCATATCTACCTCATTCCAGTTTCCGTACGATGCCTCCACCATAAATGCGCGGTCACGTGCTGCCAGCGTTTCCGGGGTTGCATCGTCGTCATCGCTACAGGCTGCAAATACCATCGGCAGCGCCACCAGGCAAGCCATCAAAAATGCATGTCTTCTTTTCATACAACAGATATCTTTTAGATTGAATCCTCGGCAACACGTGCCTGTTCAAACGTTCACAAACGCCATGCGCCGTATCTGCTGCTGTATCCGCTGGTGCTCCGTATTAACCTGCTGCACGTACATCCACAGGAAGAGATGGCATTAAGGCTTGCTTAAACAGCCACAAAACGGTGGGGAAACGCTTCGCCGTTGCGTGGAGCTCATGGTTGAAAGTGCCGCTACTGGGATGAGCAGCACCGTCCCTGTAAAAATTAATTGTCATTAAGACAAATAAGGCTATTTTTAGGTAGATGAGCTTACTGCTATTCAACAGACTGTTATGAAAAAGATACTGATCCTACTCCTTGTATTACCATTTTTTGCCGCCAATGCACAGTACCGTACACCGGTGGTAAGAAAAGATATTCCGCTCGATTCTATCCGCCTCAGCGATCCGTTCATCCTGGCGGATAAAAAAACGGCGACGTATTATATGACCGGGACCGGCGGCATGCTCTGGAAAAGTAAAGACCTAAAAAAGTGGACCGGCCCATTCCATATCACACAGCCCGACACCACTTCCTGGATGGGCAATAACCCGATGATATGGGCGGCAGAGATCCATCAGTATAAAAACAAGTACTACTACTTCGCTACGTTCACCAACCGCAAAGTATTTATCGATACCGTGAAAGGCACGCCCATCGAACGCCGCGCTTCGCATATACTGGTGAGTGATAAACCAGACGGGCCATACGTTCCCATGGCCGATCCCACTTACCTGCCGGCTGATAAGCCTACACTCGACGGTACTTTTTGGGTGGATACCAATGGCAAACCTTACATGGTGTACTGCTATGAATGGCTGCAGAACTGGGACGGCACCATCGAAAAAATCGAACTGAAGCCCGACCTCAGCGGCTCCGTAGGCGACGGCGTGTTACTCTTCAAAGCCAGCGAATCTCCCTGGAGCAAAGAACGGAATGCAGAAGGTAAGGTCATTCCGAACAAGGTAACCGACGGCCCCTGGCTCTTTTACACGAAAACCGGCAAACTCGGTATGTTATGGACCAGCTGGATATTCGATGTGTATACGCAGGGCGTGGTATATTCGAAAAGCGGCACGCTCAACGGTCCGTGGATACAGGAAGCGCAGCCCATCACACCGCCCAACTTCGGCCATGGCATGATGTTCCGCACGTTTGAAGGCAAACTGCTGATGTCCCTGCACAGCCATAAAGATGTGAATGGCCGCACGATACGCATCCCGCATCTGTTCGAGGTAGATGATTCGGGCGACAAACTGATCGTCGGCAAACGTTATCAGCCTTAAATGTTAATGTTTTCACAATACCGTCGTAACATTCGCGCAACACTGGACCAATAGCTTTGGCAAAAAAAGTATGCCCAAAGCTTTACGCCTCTTCCTCAGCCTCATTTTAGTAACCATTATCTCCGGAAAGGCCTGGTCGCAAACCACCCAGGCGTCCTTCACCGGGAAAGTAACCGACAAAGAACGCAAGCCATTAGCCAATGCCAGTGTGCTCGTTAAAAATGAATCAACCGGCTTTACCTCGTCTACTGTTACCAATGCGAAAGGCGACTTCGTGTTTAAGGAGCTTCCCCTCGGTGGCCCTTATCACCTGCTCGTTACATTCGTTGGCTTCGGTGAGCAGAAGAAACCGGGCTTCACGCTTAACCAGGGCGATGTAGTCACCGTCAACTTCGAGTTAAGCAACAGCACCCGCGACATCAGCGAGGTGACCGTTACCGGCAACGCCAGCAAAACCCGTGGTAAAATCGAAAACCTCGGTGCAGCTACGGCCATCAACTCTAAACTGATGACCAAGATGCCCGTAAACGGCAGGAACTTCGCCAACCTCATGGACCTGTCCCCACTCAGCCGCGGCGGTAACATCTCCGGCCAGCTGGGCTCTTCTACCAACTACACCATCGATGGTATGAATGCTAAAAACCCTACTTCTGCCGGTGCTACCACCAGCCGTAGCGGTGCGCCTTACAGCATTTCCATCGAAGCGGTAAGGGAGTTTAAAGTAGTGACGAATCAGTATGATGTAACGTATGGCCGCAGCGGTGGCGGCACGGTAAGTGCGGTAACCAAATCGGGTACCAACACGCTCTCCGGTTCTGTATTCGGTTTCGGTCGTGCAGATTACCTGGCCAGTCCTTACGACATTCGTGGTAACAAGCGTAACAACGATTATTCTACTTATCAATATGGTTTCACTTTGGGTGGACCCATCATCAAAGACAAACTGCACTTCTTCCTCGCCTGGGACCACCAGCAGGACATGCGCTCGCTCATTATCGCCGACATCCGTTCTGCAGCAGACGAAGCCAGGCTCGGCATCACCAAACAGATCCTGGATTCTACCGTAGGCATCGCCCGTAACCAATACGGCGTATCCAACAACACACAATACGGCGCCTTCGATAAAAAACGCGCATCCGATGCAGCGTTTCTTCGCCTGGACTGGCAGCTGAACAAAAACAACCTGCTGACCATCCGCGACAACATGACCAATGACAAAAACAAACTGGGCCTGGTAGATAACACCGCCATCAACCTGTACGAGTCGACTGGTAATGACTTCAACTTTGACAACAGCCTGATGGCGAGCCTGCGTTCTTCCATCAACTCAAGGCTCACGAACGAACTGAAAATTCAGCACCTGTATACCCGCCAGAGCAGCGAGCCCGGCGACGAACTGCCATCCGGCAACATCCCGAGGGCGATCGTGGAGCGTGTGGCGTCCTCTATCAACGGCGCTAACCGTACGACCAACATTCAGCTGGGTGGCCACCGTTTTGCGCAGGAATGGTTTAAGAACCACGTGTTCCAGCTCGTGAACAACCTGTATTACAATACCGATGCGATCCGTTACACCTATGGTGTTGACTTCATGTACACCCACGCACGTTCTGTGTACGGCAGTGAAGTGAACGGCCGTTTCCATTATGATGGTTTGCAGAACTTCATCAACAACACCCCTTACCGCTACTACCGCGAAGTGCCTTTGAATGAAGACAACAGCGTCGTATCCAACATCTTCAATATCGGCCTGTACGGACAAATGCAAACCAAACTGGCGAAGGGCCTGGAAATGACTGCCGGTCTGCGTTTCGATTATGCACAGTATCCTTCTGCTCCGTTTAACCAACTGGTGTATGACGAGCTGGGACTGCGCACCGACAACAAACTGCGCTCTTTCATCGCACAGCCGCGTATCCAGTTTACCTGGGACGTGAATGAAAATCATACCGATTACTTCCGCGCAGGTGCTGGTGTATTTGCATCCGACATCAATAACTACATGGTGATCAACAACCTGGTATTTGATGGCAAACACCTCGCGACTGTAGACGTAAGAAACCCGAACGTACCGGCGGCTGATTTCGATGCTTACCGCAAAGGTGGCAACGCGCCAACCCTGGATGCCTTCCAGGTACCGACTATCAATATGAACGGTAAAGATGTAAAGATCCCGATGGTGATCAAGAGTAACATCTCTTATACCCGCTTCCTTACAGAACGCCTGAAAGTAGGCGTGACCGGCTTTATGACTTTGGGCAGGAACAACTACCTGTACGTTGACCGCAACATGTCCAAAACACCACTGTTCACATTGCCTAACGAAGGTAATCGCGGTGTATTCGTTCCGTTGGAAAGCATGCCTGCGAACGGCGCGGCCGACTGGCAGCGTGGCCGCATCAGCACCGAACTGGGTCGCGTACTGGAACTGAACAGCGATGGTAAAGTAAACCAGTTCGCGGTAGTACTCGATGGTACCTACAACTACTGGAAAGATGGTGAAGTAACTTTGAGCTACACCTGGAACGATACCAAAGACAATATCTCTTTCAACGGTAACGTAGCAAATACTTCTACGCTGTCACTCCCGGTAAAAGATGACCCGAGAGATGTGAGCAACATCACTTATTCTGATAACCAGTTCCGTCACAAAATAGTGTTCTTCGGTACCTCTCCGACCATTGCTGGTTTCAGCATGGGCATCCGTTACTCCGGCATCGGCGGCACCCGTTACAGTCTGCTGTCTGGCGCTAACACCAACGGCGACTTCGTAGGCACCAATGACCTGGCTTACGTATTCGATCCTAAGAGCACTGCCACACCCGCAGCACTGGCTACCGCGCTGCAAAAACTGCTGGACAATCCGAACGCCAGCCAGAGCCTGAAAGATTATATCACGAAATCTGTTGGTGGTATCGCTGAAAGGAATGGTGGTGTAAATGGTTTCTACGGCGTGTTTGATCTTCGTCTTGCTTACAAGCTGAAGCTCACCCGCGTGAAATCACATGCGATCGAAGTTTCTGCGGATGTATTTAACGTAGCCAACGTGCTGAACAAAACATGGGGCGCCACCAAAAACTGGGGCAACACCGCACTATACGGTCTGCAACCCGGCCAGGGCTTTGACGCGACCAATGTTCGTTATAACTACAACGTAAACAACTCCGGCCTCGTAACACCTTCCGGCGATCCTTACCAGGTGCAGCTGGGGCTGAAATACAGCTTCTAATCTCTTTCTCAGAATCATAGCAAAAAAAGTGGTGCATCGTTCCCGGTGCACCTTTTTTTTGCCTAACGCTGTGTGACACCCGTTGCGTATTTGCTGCGTGTTAGTCACTACCTCATTTTCATCTTCGTGGCGCCCTGGTTTGCTGGTGCGACATCTTCTTCGTATCGCTCTTGTTTATTGCTGCGCGATTTTTTTCGCCACGTCAATTCACCCCTGCCCGATTCTCTTCCTCGTTACGCCCGCGCTGCCTGCCCTGTTGCAGGTTCTTACCGAATGAATATTGCAAAGTGAGCGCTGCCCGCCTATACCCGAACCAATGCCGCAGGCGGTTGTCAATGATTTGTTTTTCCCTGAACACGAGCGACTGCACCTGCGTATCGAACAGGTCGTAAAAATTCAGTTTGCTGCTTAACTTTCCCTTTAACCAGTTGCGTTGTAAGCCCACGTCAAGGTAGCCGGCGGCGTGTATCACGTACAGGCTGTTACCGTTGATCGATCGAAAGTAGCCGGTAAGATCAAGCGTGATGTTCGCTGGCAGCGTAAAGACCTGGCTGCCCGAAATCACCACATCCTTCACCGGAACGGCATACGTCACGCCATGATAAGGCATCTGCTCTTTACGATAGTTGCCACGTACAACATATTGCATCCGCCACCAGTTACTTGCCTTATGCGACCAGCTTACCTCCAGCGATGCAAATTCGTGGTAAGGCACATTGCGGCCGAGGTAAGCGAGCATGTTCGTGGCGCTGTCGTATTCCGGGTAGCGGATCATCGCATCGTCCTCGCGGCCCATTACTGCCGTAACCGTTAGCGCCCGACGGGTGTACGCCAGGCTGAACGTGCTCGTGATGGAAGGCTGCAGGTAAGGGTTACCCACCCAATAGTTCTGCGGACTAAAATAAAAGCGGAAAGGATTCAGGAAGGCGAACGTGGGCCTGGTGAGGCGGCGGCTGAAGTTAGCGTTCAGCTGATGCGCTTCCCCAAACTTATAGGTAACGCTGGCGGCCGGCAGCCAGGACAGGTATCGGCGGCGTACGTCGTAGGCGCGACTGTCCGTAAACTCCAGCCGCAGGTTAAGGCTGTATTGCCAGGGGCCTTTTGCGTGCTCATACAGCAGGTATGCCGCCATAATGTATTCGTGATAGCGAAAGGCGCTGGAACGGGCGCTATCGGGCACAAACGGGCCGTTCTGATGAAGGGTATCGTAGCGCAGGTTATTACGGGTGGTGTTGAAAGCGAACTTCACACCAGCCCGCCAGGCGCCGGTTTCGGTTTTGCGAGATGCGTCCAGCTGCAAGAGGCGCAGATCAAGATTGTTTTGCAGACGCGTTTTCCAGTAGTCGAGCAGCGCGTCATTGGCGGCGTCGAAAGTCTGGATGTCTTCCCGCTGCCGGCTGTTCACCCTGAGCCATGATGCAGTCGCTTCCAGGCGGGTTTGTTGCCACTGACCGGCATACCACAACTCGCCGGTATAACTTTGTTGTCGCGGCCAGGCGAGGTTGTGCGTATAGTTGCTCCACTTCAGGCTTTCCTGCTTGGGGTCGGTGGTGTGTAAGGTGTTGTAGCTGGGCGTATATTGACGGATGCCCGAAGAACGAAGTAATACTTCGAGTTGCTGGCCTTTAGCCGGACGGTACGCTGCTCCCAGTTGTACGCTCAGGTTGTTGTTCCCGGTGGGGATGCGCGTGCGTGTAGCCATCACGTCCTGGTTGGCCAGCCGCTGTAAAGCATTGTAGGTGCGGAAACGGCTGCCTGTCGTATAGTATACGCTGGTCGCAAACGTAAACGCCTGCCTGCGAAAACGCAGCGACACATTTTGATCACTGACGGTATAACGGTTGCGTTGCAGCGTGACGCCTGCATTACCCTGCCAGCCGTCCGCCTCGTCACGCTTCAGGTGTATGTCGATGATGCCTTTGTATTCGCCATCGTACCGTCCGGATGGATTGGCGATAAATTCGATGGAGGCGATCTGCTGCGGCGGCAGGGCATTCAGGTAGTTCAGCAGTTCTTCGGGGCTCATCTGCGCAACGCGGCCATTAATGAAAACCGCTGGGGCCGCACCGCCGGGCAAACGCATGGTGCCGTCGCCGGCTACTTCGAGGCCGGGTAGTTTACGTAGAATGTCGATCGCATTGGTGGCCGTGGCAAAAAAAGTATTGCCTGTTACCTGCACGATCAGCCGGTCGCCGGCACGTTGAAAGGGAGGCTTCTCTCCTGCTACGGTAACGCCGGAAAGCAAGGCTGCGTCGGGCGGTAAACGTAATTCACCCAGGTCGATGTCTGCATTCGTCATAAAAAAAATGTGTCGCAGCGACTGGTAGCCTAGCGAAGAAAATACGAGCGTATACTTTCCGGGCGGAAGCGATTTGAAGATGAAGTGACCGGCCGTATCGGTAACGGTGCCGGCTTTAAGAAGGGAGTCCTGTAAAACGTTGACGGTAACAAATCCAAGCTGTTGTCCGGAAACGGCGTCGGTTACCCTGCCGTTGACCGACTGTCCGCTAAGGGTGCTGCAAACGATAATGCCCATGCTGAGAGCCCATAAAAAACGCATCATGCTTTTTGCTCACAAACCTAGTTGTGAAGGGCCCACCTGCCGTCCGGTTTAGGCGAAACCGGGCGTCCGGAATTATAAAACCGGGCTGTCCGAACGAACGCAAAGATTGATTTACCTCCTACCCACCACGCTCGACTCCTTATACAACGCAGGCGTCGTATCCGTCACCTTCTTAAACGCCGCATAAAACGTCGACTTCGAATTATAACCCACTTCGTACCCAATGGCCTCGAATGTCAGCCGGTCGTTAGTCGCGATCAGCCGGCACGCCTCCCGTACCCTATACTCGTTCGTATAAGTAGCGAAGCTTTTACCCAAATTATCATTCAACAACTGCGACAACTGGTGGGCCGATATATTGATCCGTGCTGCCAGCGTGGCCAGGCTCAGCGCGGGGTCTTTATACAATTGCTGCTCCCCCATCACGCGTTCCAGCTGCTGCAACCAGCGTTGTGCGTCAGGATCACCGATCTTCTTCTTTTCCGCTTTAGCGACCGACGTTACCGCGAACCGGTGGCGCGAAAAGGCTAGTGTTACATAAAACAATACCGAAAACGACAAGGGAGAAATAATGTAAAAACCAGGTGCTACCCTCAGCAGGCTTAACATGTACGCCGTAAACACCAGGACACTGCTGGCGAACAGCACCAGCAAAAACCTGCCTGGGCCTGTGCCCCAATGCAGCCGCTGCCGGTGTATCGCTACCAACACCATCGTAGCAGCTACGTATAATGCCCACTGCCCGTAAATGATCCATACCAGGTATTGGTTCCATATATCGGGTGTTGCTCTGTAAGGGAAAATGATGCCCGTAACCACAACAGCCGCCAGCTGCAAACCCCAGCTCCACTTCCAGGAAGCAGGCATGCGGGTGATATTACTGAACGTCGCGCAAAAGAAATGATAGAGTGCCGGGCCGATGAAGAAACAAGCGGAAAGACCGATTTGCAGGTACAGCCGGCAAAGCTGGGGATTAAAAAACAGGAACACCGACTTGGCTACCCGAATGCCAAATGCAAGCAGTAACAAACCGAGGAAAATGGCTGGCAGACCACCCTTTTTCTTCCAGGAAAAAAGCAGGTAGGTGCCTGCGGCGATGGCGTTAACGGCACCGATGCCGCTGATAAGAAAGAGTGTTTGCTGGCCGAGGTTCAAAGGATGACGGGTTTTACTACCGAAATATAAGCAAAAAAAAACCTCACCGTTGTTAAGCGGTGAGGTTTTATATCTCTTTAAGCGTGTACTACTCTTGCAAAGTAAAGCGGATCGGCAGGTTAAACTGTACAGATACCTGGCGGCCGTTCTGTTTACCTGGTTTCCATTTAGGCATACCACGTACTACACGAATAGCTTCTTCTTCCAGGCCGCCACCTTTTGCGGCACCTACAGTTTTAACGTCCTTGATGTTACCTTCAGAATCCACTACGAAGGTTACGAATACGGTACCGGAGATACCATTTTCAGTAGCCACGTGAGGGTAGCGGATGTTTTTGCTGAGGTACTTGTTAAGGGCTTCTTCACCACCTGGGAAGGTCGGTGGTTGCTCTACGAAGGTAAAGATCTCTTCTTTCGGAGGAGGAGGTGGAGCTTCTACTACACCAGTACCTTTACTGTCGCTTAACAATCCCGGATCTACACCATTAACATCACCTTCAACAGTTTTAGTGCTTACGGCTTTGTCTTTGATTTCTTCCATTTTTGGTGGTTCTTCCTCTGCACGCACTTCCTCATCCTTTTTAATTACAGGAGGAGTAAACTGCACCGTAGGTTTTACGGGTGGTGGTGGTGCGGGAGGAGGTGGAGGTGGCGGAGGTGTTTTTGGATCCTCAGGTGGGATATCCAGGTCCTCCAGCTTAATCTCCTCAACCTTCGGCTTTTTGCTTTCGTTGGGATCGGCTGCGTTCAGATTACTATAGATCAGGTAGCTGCCGAAAATCAACAAAGCCATCGACGCGGTTCCAATGATGGAATTCCGCACGCGCTTTTCATACTGCCTTCTCAGGTCGTATGCACCGTATTCCTTGTTCCTCTGTTCGAAGAGGATATCAAGAAAGTCGGACTTTAAGATCTTAGCTGAATCCATTGCTTGTTAATTTATGGATGCAAAATAAATTGCTGATTAGTTAATGCCGTTTGCGCTCTCGGTAGATTTGATCCAGGTTTTATCCTGGTCAGTGATTTCCACGGTTGCGTATTTCTGAATGCGGTTGATCGCCATTTCATCGATGATATCCACGAAATTTTGATAAGTCGCACCGTCATCGGCCTTGATCATTACTACTACGTCCTCCGGTTGCCCTTTGGCGTTACGCAGTTGCGCTACCTGGTCTCTTTTGTTGATGATCACATCGCGGATACCACCTTTGTTTGCAAAAGAGGTCGCCTTAAAAAAGTCAGGATTTGCAGATGCGTTCGGGTCTTGTGCAAGACCTTCGTAGTAATACACCTGGTTCTTTTTGCCAAGCAGAATGGTGAGGGCGGTACTTTCTTTTACCTTGTTCTTTTCCTCCTCATTCTCTGTATCCTTGGGCATTACCAGGTCCATTGTTTTTGGCTTCGCCATAGTGGTGGTGAGCATGAAGAAGGTGATCAGGAGAAATCCCAAATCCACCATCGGAGTCATGTCCACACGGGTAGAGAGCTTCTTCGATTTCGTTCCGCCGTGTTTCCCTTTCTTACCGCCACTACTGCTGGTATCCATTTCAGCCATGGTAACTTCGTTTTTTGGTTTTGTAAATGACCGTTAACCCGTCCCGGTTAACCAGTTATTATTTAGCGTTCTCTTTCTGGTACAATGCTGCAGCAGAACCTACCGGCGCCGCTTCCAGGTTAGTTACCAGGTTCAGCTTCTGGATCTTTTTGTCCTTAAAGGTATCCAGCACTTTCTTAATTACCGGGTAAGGCGTTTGGTTATCGGCCTTAATACAGTATTTAAGTGCGCCAGCCTTTACGCCGATCGTCGCCTGGGCGGTTCTGCCATACTCCAGCCAAACACCGAGTTCGTTGTTGGCAGAGTCGATAGGAATACCCTTCTGGAAAGATTTGCGCTCGTCAGGACCCATTTCCAACACCTTCTTGAGATCTTTCAACTCAGCACCAAAGCTGGAACCAAGTGTAAAGTTCGCGATATCGTTAGGTGAAAGACCCAGTTTATAGCTTTCGTTCAGATCTGAGATCAGCTTTTGCCTTTTCGGCTGGCCGTCCATGCTGAAAAACACTCTGCCGTCTTTATCCACTGTGACCAGGATCACATCAGAATCAGGCAACAACGAGTTGTTGATAGATGACGGAGTTACCACCACCACCGGCTCATCCGGCTTAAACTTGGTAGCCAGCATGAAAAACGTCAAAAGCAGGAAGGCCACATCACACATCGCTGTCATGTCAATAGCGGTGCTCTTCCTCGGCATTTTAATTTTTGGCATGTTACTCCTTTTTGTTGGTTACTTTAATATAGATTCAAAACCGCACAGATTCCACACAAAATTTCCTAAAAAATTATTTGTGGTTAGCTGCAAAGCTCTGAGTTAAAGTAAAGCCAGACTCGTCAATAGCATAAGTGATGCTATCGATATTGGTAGTAAAGTAGTTATACATGATGATCGCGATCGCAGAAGTACCGATACCCAGTGCAGTGTTGATCAGGGCCTCAGAGATACCCAATGCCAGTGCAGAAGAATCAGGAGCACCTGAGTTAGACATCGCAGAGAACGCCTTGATCATACCAAGTACCGTACCGAACAGACCCAACAGGGTTGCTACTGATGCGATAGTAGACAGGAACACGAGGTTTTTCTCCATCATTGGCAGTTCCAGGGAAGTAGTTTCTTCGATTTCGTTCTTAATGTTCAGGATTTTCTGATCAGTATCCAACTCAGTGTTGGTGATCATTTCTTTGTACTTTTTCAGACCAGCTTTCAGTACGTTACCTACAGAACCTTTCTGCTTGTCACACTCAGCCAAAGCTGCGTCAACGTTTTTGTTAGCCAGGTGGTACTGAACTTTTCTTACCAGCTCAGCGCCGCTGAATTTACCTTTCGCTTTAGACAGATACAGGAAACGCTCGATAACGAATGTAACGCAGATCAGCAGTACGGAAATCAGAACAGGTACTACGATACCACCTTTGTGGATAGTACCAAACCATTTACCAATACCTTCTGATACCGGGTGGTTGTTCGGATCGCCACCTTCAAAGTTCGCACCATTACCCAACACGAAAGAATAAAAACAAGCACCTATCACAATGCAGATCGGCACAGCCAACACGGCAAACAGGTTAGAAGACTTCTTAGGTTGATGAGAGGATGTTTTCGCAGTAGCTGCAGTCACAGTTGTTTTAGTCTCAGCCATGTTGATTGAATTTTAGTGTTAAAAATTAAACTGTTTGTTTGTTAGTAATTAATTAAAAATCAGTGATTCGCAAAGTTATACGGTTACCCTAAAAAAACAAGTGCAGCCCAAAAAATCTCCCAAAATTTAACTCACCGTCGAAAGCCCCGCCAGCAGGGCATTTCATTCACTTACACAATTTTTATGAGCAACACTTAGTATTAATACAATATATACGGTAACCTGCCCTCCTTCGGGTACCCATCAATTTCCATGACGTAGGAATCGATTGATAATTTTCAAAGTTGGACGCACAATTTAAGAAAAATCTTAAATGTTCCAACAGAAATTTTGTTTTTCCCAATTTTCCTTGTTTTTCCTCCTAATCGCCCGTCCCGCCTGCAAAGTATACATTTTATCTACCGCCTCACGTACCCCACTCATCCTTAAAAATGTCATTTTGACCTTTTTTCACCCGGTCCTTTGCCCGGTTTTTACCTCTGCACTTATATATAGTTGCTTATACAACCATTTTCCATAAACTCCGCCGCCCTTTTTTTCCATTCTTAACCCGTTTTGATACGTTTATGGAATTTCCCGATAAGTTAACGCTTTATCCCGTTATTTGCATCCGGCTTTCGCCCAACCATTATAATTGTGCTATGCCTATTCCATCAACTATCAGTAAATCAAACAATCATTAATACCATTTTACACATGCATTTACAGGGCAAATTTGTGAAGGCCGTAACCGGTATTATATGCGCTACCTGCATATTTACCGCGAATGCCGACGCACAACGCAAAAAGAAAAAAGATCAACCAAGCCAGGCACCGGCCCAATCGGCCCCGCGCAGGGACACTACCGCCAGACCCATGACCGGCCCCGGCAATGCCGGCGCTCCTCCTAAAGCCGCTCCTAAAAAGTTCAGCGACTTCGTTACCGCTAAAGCGGTAGCCGACTCCGGTTTGTTCAATATCTACAAACAGGACGACCGTTTCATGTTCGAAATCCCTGACGCGCTCCTCGGCCGCGACATCCTCGTAGTGAACAGGATCACCAAAGCCTCTGCCGACATGCGCGCAGGCATGAGCGGTTATGCAGGCGACCAGATCAACGAAAACGTGATCCGCTTCGAGAAAGGCCCTAACAACAGGATCTTCCTCAAAAACATCTCTTTCTCCGAAAGGTCTAAGGATACTTCTATGCCGATGTACAACGCGGTAATGAACTCTAACCTGCAGCCAATCGTTGCTTCTTTCGATATCAAAGCCTTTTCAAAAGGTAACAACGGTAGCGTAATCGACCTAACCGAGTACATCGCCGGCGATAACGACATCCTGTTCTTCGACAGTCGTACCAAATCGTCGCTCCGCCTCGGTGGTGCACAGCCCGACAAATCTTATATCGTGGACGTAAAATCGTACCCGATGAATACCGAGATCAGAACGGTGAAAACGTACAGCAAATCCGGCGGTGGCGGTCAAATGCCCGGCATGCCTTCTCCAGGTGGTGGCGGCAACGCTACGGTGGAACTGAACAGCTCTATCGTACTGCTGCCTGCTAAGCCTATGCAGCCCCGTTACTTCGATCCGCGCGTAGGTTACTTCGCTACAGGTTACACCGACTTCGACGCGAACCAGCAAGGCGTTAAAAAAATCGGCATGATTACCCGCTGGCGCCTCGAGCCTAAGGACGAAGACCGCGAGAAATGGCTGAAAGGCGAACTCGTGGAGCCTAAAAAACAAATCGTGTACTACATCGATCCGGCTACGCCTGTTAAATGGCGCAAATACCTGATCCTGGGTGTAAACGACTGGCAGGGTGCTTTCGAACAGGCTGGCTTCAAAAACGCGATCGTGGCTAAAATGGCCCCTACCCGTGCAGAAGATTCTACCTGGAGCCTCGAAGACGCACGCTACTCTGCGATCGTTTACAAACCTTCCGATATTCCTAACGCCAGCGGCCCGCACGTACACGATCCCCGCTCCGGCGAAATCATCGAAACGCACATCAACTGGTACCACAACGTAATGCACCTGCTGCGCAACTGGTACCTCGTACAATGTGCTCCAAACGATCCCCGCGCACGTACTATGCAGTTCGACGATGAACTGATGGGCGACCTGATTCGCTTTGTATCCAGCCACGAGGTGGGTCACACGCTGGGCCTGCGTCACAACTTCGGTTCCAGCTCGGCCTTCCCGGTAGAGAAACTGCGTGATAAAGAATGGGTGAAAGCCAATGGCCACGCTCCTTCTATCATGGACTACGCCCGCTTTAACTACGTAGCACAGCCTGGCGACGGTATGACCGGCTCCGACCTGTACCCACGCATCAACTTTTATGATAAATGGGCAATCGAGTGGGGTTACAAAAATGTACCCGGCGCTAAATCTGCAGACGAAGAAACGCCTATCCTGAACCAGTGGGTAATCAACAGGATGAAGGATAAAAAATATTGGTTCGGTACAGAAAGCAATCCCGATGATCCACGCTCCCAGAACGAAGACCTGGGCGACAACGCGATGAAAGCGGGTGCATACGGTATCAAAAACCTGCAGCGCATCATCCCTAACCTTATTACCTGGACTAAAACGCCAACAGAAGGTTATGCGGATCTGAATGAAGTATACGGCGAAGTAGTAGGCCAGTTCTACCGCTACATGGGCCATGCGGCTAAAAACATCGGTGGCATCTACGAAACACCTAAAACTTCCGACCAGGAAGGTGCCGTGTACGAAATCGTACCGAAAGCTACGCAGAAAGAGGCAGTAGCCTTCCTGCAGGCGCAATTGTTCACCACACCAAAATGGCTGATCAATACAGACATCCTGAGCCGCACTAACGGTAATGCGACCAGCATTATCCTGCAAAGGCAGGAGCTGATCCTGAACAGGATTATGGGCACCAATACACTCACTAAACTGGTAAACGCACAGGCTAACTACGGCGCCAAAGCCTACCCGGTTGACGAGTACCTGTCCGACCTGAAACGTGGCATCTTTAAAGAAGTAGCTGCCGGTCAAAAGATCGACGTATTCCGTCGTAACCTGCAAAAGGCTTACGTGGAATCTGCGATCTCTATCATTAAGCCAGCGCCTGCGGCAAGCAGCAACCCGCTTTCGATGATGATGGGCGGTCCTGCTCCGGCTAACGCTGCAAAAAGCGACGTTGCCAGCGTAACCCGCGCTCACCTTGTTTCCCTGCGTAATGAACTGCGTGCTGGCGCCGGCAATGCCGATGCTATGAGCCGCTACCACATCCAGGACCTGGTGGAAAGAATCAACAACACCCTCGATCCTAAATAAGATCGTTCGGCTAACTTATACGAAAATCCCCGGTCGCTTTTGGCCGGGGATTTTTTATGCATTTAATCCTCTTTTTTCCTCTCTTCAGCCCCCGTTGTGTCACTCTCTTCAACGGCAGCGCGCTATCCCCTGAACCGGTACTTACATGGCGCTATCATAATACTAAAGTCCTTGCCCTTCGTATATTCTCCGTCCAGGTGTACATCCAGCGGCGCGGGGGATGAAATACGGATGCCGCGGGTGCGTACTTTCGATATAAAGGGAACGCCTTCATGTTCGCCGCGCCTTACCTTATGCAGGTTAAACAGGCGGTCGCGCAGGGTAATTTCGCGGATGAATACTACGTCCAGCATTGCGTCGGCCATATCTGCATCGGGTGCCACCTGGAAGCCACCGCCGTACGACGATCCGTTGGCGATGGCTATCATAAAGTAATAGCCGTTAAAGGCACCGTTATCGGTGGTAATACTCAGGTAGCGTTCTTTATACGAAAACAACAGGGGCAACACCTTGGCATAATATGCGAGGCCGCCGGAAAACCAGCTGCCGTTCCGCATGGCCTTCACCACCCTCCCATCAAACCCAAGCCCTACGCCGTTTACAAAAATGCGGTCGTTGCAAATACCGGCGTCCAGCCAGCGCACCCTCCCTTCTATGGCAACACGTAATTGCTCTTCCACCCCCAGCCGCGCGCCCTGCAGGGCACAGGCGAAGTCGTTCCCCGTGCCGGAGCTGATCAGGCTGATGGGGATGATAATGTCGCCAAAATGATTAGCCACGTAGTTCATGGTGCCGTCGCCACCAATCACCAGCAAATCAGTGAACGTACTAAGGGAAGGCGGCAGGTCGTGGTCGAATATGGCGTACAGAATGCCTTGTTTCTCGAAGGTGGAACATACCTTCTGAAGAATGCTGCGCATAGCACCTTTGCCGGCTCGTGCATTGCCGTATATAGCGAAATTTCGGGGAAGAGCGTCAGGTGTAAACATGGGGAACAGGGATGGTTACTAAAGTTAAGGATAAATTCATTAATATAGCTGCCGATTCAAGCTTCCAATGTGAAAGAACGTAACAACACCAATAAGATCACGATCTACGACATCGCGAACGCACTAAGCCTTTCAGCTTCCACGGTATCGAGAGCATTGCAGAACAATCCCCTCATCAACGAGGAAACCAGGGAAAAGGTGCAGCAAATGGCCACAGAAATGGGCTATGTACCTAACTGGATCGCCTCCAGCCTCCGAAAAAAGCGGTCCAATATCATTGGCCTCATTGTGCCCCGTACCTCCATGTACTTCCAATCTACCGCCATCAGCGGCATCCAGCACGAAGCCCACAAATACGGCTTCAGTATTGTGATTGGCCAGTCGGACGAAACGGTGGCAATGGAAAAAGAACTGGTGCATACTTTTTACTCCCTGCGCGTAGACGGACTGCTCGCCGTATCGTCGATGTTCACCACGAACTTCGACCACTTCAATCCCTTTATCAAAAACAATATTCCGCTCGTGTTCTACGACCGCGTGCCGGAGGATTTTGCGGGGTACACCATTACCGGCGACGACTTCAAAGGCGGTTTCCTGGCTACCGAGCACCTTATCGAACAAGGGTGTAAACGTATTGCTCACTTCTCGGGTCAGCTAACCTGTAACCTTTACCAGCAGCGCCTGGCGGGGTATAAAGCAGCGCTTGAAAAATACGACATCCCGTTCGATGAATCGCTGGTATATACGCATAACCTTACCCTGGACGCAGCCATCGAGGCAAGTGAACAAATGTTATCAGGTCCACAATTGCCTGACGGATTATTTTCCGCCAATGACATGTCGGCCGTTGGTTTTATACAGGAAGCCCGCCGCCGTAACATTGCCGTGCCCGAGCAGGTGAAAGTGGTAGGTTACTCGAACGACCTGTCGTCCCGCATTATCAGCCCCTCGCTTACCACGGTGGAGCAATCGGGTTACCGCATGGGCGAAAAGGCCATAGAAACGCTGGTACAGCTCATTAACAAGGACGAAAAGTCCAGGATAACGCAGCATTACGTATTTGAAGTAGAACTGATCAAACGCGACTCTACCCGGAAATAAAACCGGCAACTGTAACATTTACGCATCGCGGTGCGTCTACCAATATGTAAGACCTACAATCTACCTATATGAAACTTTCCACCTTACTGTGCCTGGCAGCTACCGCGGGCTTGTTCAGCTCCTGTACGCGCACCATGCATACCTACGTCCCTAGCGCCGTGAATGCACCATTGCTGAAAGAACAACACGATGTGCGCGCCCTGGTATCCCTCAACGCTGCACAAATCGCGTACGCCCCTACCGATCATTTGGGCATTATGGTTAACGGGCAGTTTATCTACAACCGCGACTGGTACTTTGGTAACGATGACGACTTCTACGATACGACGGGCGATGAAGATGTGGTTGACCGCGACCTGCGTGGTGGCACAATAGAATTTGGCGCCGGCTACTTCACAACGTTCGATGAAAAAAAGAGAGCCATATTTGAAGTATATGCCGGTGTTGGAACGGGTAAATTCCGTACGCTGGACGACGACTATTACAATCATGGCGACACGGTTTCTAAAAGAGATTTTTCTGTGAGCAACCGCCTGACTAAATTCTTTGTGCAGCCATCTATCGGTTTCTCGCATAAGGTGATCGATATTGCTTTTACACCGCGTTTTACCGTTACCCGTTTTCACAGTCAAACCCTCGGACCGCGCGCCTTTGAAAGCGATGCGGCTCGTATGGCGGAGTTCCGCTCGCTGAATAACACCTGGGTACCTTTTATAGAACCAACGTTCACCTTCCGCGTTGGCTATAAGTATGTAAAATACCAGATGCAACTTACCCTTTCGCAGGCATTACGCGACGACTATTACAACGACGCGCAGATCACGAACTACTTTCAAAGGGCCGCCTTTAACGTAGGCGCTTCCTTTAATTTCGGAAAGTGGCTGAACGAATCGCGCCAATAAATCCCTATACATGAAACAAACCTTCTACATTGGCCTGTTAGCCTGTACAGCATTGCTCTGCTCCTGTTCAGACACGATGCATATTTATGTACCCAATACGGTGAACGCACCGTTACTGCAGGAGAAGCATGAGGTAAAGGGCAATGTATCCCTCAGCAACTGGCAGGTAGCTTATGCCGTAACCGATCACGTAGGTGTGATGGCGAACGGCCAATACCTGCTACGCACCGGCAACCGGGGCGATGGCGATGATAACAGCGGTTTGTTCGACGCCGACGCGCGCGGCGGCCTGGTGGAAGCAGGTGCCGGTTACTTTAACCGATTTGCCCGCAGCCGCACCAAGGCGAGCATATTTGAAGTGTATGGCGGTTATGGCCGTGGTAAGTTTACCACCATTTCGTACGATTACTTTGCGGACCCCGGCGGCAATAGCCCGAATCGCCGAGATTATCGTATATCCGCCAACTTTGACAAATTCTTCGTACAACCAGGCTTCGGCATCACCCACCATGTATTCGATTTCGCGGTGGCCAACCGTTTCAGCCTGCTGCATTTCAACAAGGTAAAATTCGGCAGCCTGGCACTCATCGACGACAACAGCACCAAAGAAACGTTGCAGCGATTCGACGATAAATGGGTGCTCAGCGCCGAGCCCTCTGTAACGATCAAAGCAGGCTATAAATACGTACGCTTCATGGGCCAGCTCACCTTCTGCGTACCCATGGACGGCTGGCCGCGGATAGATGCAGACGATATTGACGCCGACGGCTTCGTGGATGATTACTTCCAGCCGGTATCCATCAACATCGGCGTGGCATTTCACTTTGCACAATGGTTAAAAGACAGATAAAATAAGAGAATTGCTTAAAACCAGGATAGGACCTATCCGGTATACAAACAAGAAGGGGCTGACCATCACTGGTCAACCCTTCTTGTTATCATCAATCTCTGAAAGATTATCCTATTTTGATCGCTACCGCGTGTTTAAACGCCTGCTTGCGAACAGATGCAGGCAAGGTGATCACGGTTTCATCACCATTGGCCTTCCAGCTGAGATTAGCCTTGGCGCCCAGTACGCTCATCTTTGTACCTTTCTTCACCGGCAGACCTTTGAAGCTGATCGTAGCAGGCAGCGCTTCGTTCTCGTCCAGCATGTAGATAGCATAAACGCTGTTGCCGATTTTCTTGCGGGTAAAACAAACCTTGCCATCTTTATAGGGCGCGATCGCACGGGTGCCATAGATTGCATCGCCGTTCACCTTCATCCATGCACCAATCTGCTCCATCGTGGTATAAGCCGCATCGTGCCACTCACCATCGGGGCCAGGGCCTACGTTCAGCAAGTAATTACCACCTTTGGCCACAATGTCCACCAGGTTGTGAATGAGTTTATTTACCGGCTTGTACACATCGTTAGGTACGTAAGACCAGGAACCGCCCATGGTCATACAGGTTTCCCAGGGATAGCTCAAAGGCTTATCAGGAATCTGCTGCTCGGGCGTACGGTAGTTCTCGTACGGTCCATGCACGCTGCGGTCCACTACGATAAGGCCCGGCTGTTTCTGGCGCGCCATCGCAGTGATGCCCGGCATGTTAATGTCCTGGTCCTGCGCAGGTGTTTTATTCCAGGAAAGTGACTCTTTCGTATGTGTGTTTAACGGACGTACCCAGCCGCCATCCAGCCAAAGGATTTCCACCTTACCATAATCGCTCATCAGCTCCTCGATCTGGTTGTACGTAAACTGCTGGAACTTCTTCCAACGCTCGGGATACTTCGCGATCTCGTAATTCACGTTCCTGTCCTTTGGCGGAAAGTAAGACCACCAGTAGTTTTCGGTATTCCAGTCGGGCTTGGAATAATAGGCGCCGATGTGAATGCCTTCGTTGCGGAAAGCGGTAAACACTTCTTTCGTAATGTTCGCGCGTGGATTTTTGCTGAACGGAACATTGGGTGCCGTTACGCGGTAATCCGTTTGTTTGGTATCGAACATACAGAAACCGTCGTGGTGTTTAGTGGTAAACACGAGGTACTGCATACCCGCGCCCTTGGCAGCTTTCGCCCATCTTTCCGGGTTAAACTGTTTAGGATTGAACGTATTGGCGAGCGCCTCGTACTTTTTTACATATTCGTAATACGGAATACCCGCAGGCGTGCGCTGTGTCCAGCCTTCGTCTTCCGGACAAAGGCTCCAGCTTTCCACGATGCCCCATTGGGAATAAGTGCCCCAGTGCATGATCATTCCAAACTTCCAGTCCTGCCACTCTTCCAGCTTCTGTAGTACCAGCGGATCTTTCTCCGGCACATAAGGCGCCTCTTCCTGCGCCTGTGCTGACGTAAAGCACAGCAGGCCCAGGCCGCAAGCCATTAATAATTTTCTCATGTTGTTCATTGTTTTTCCTATTGTTTATCCGCATCCCGCAGGGTTTGCACCTTCAGGCCGTCCCGTACCTGCTGCAGGGTCTTATTCGTGGTAAGTATCACTGTTTTTTTCTCATTCGGAACGATATCAAAATAGTTGTCGCTAAAGTGCGAAGTATTGTCAGTATCCAGGAACAGGAACACGTTTTTGGCGAGTCGTTGGGGGTGCAATGTAACACTGATCACCCCGTTCTTTTCGTTCACTTCCGTTTGTAAACCGGGGTCGCCGAGCGACAGCGACTTCGGTTTAGCAAAGTAAAACAGATTATCGCCTGCAAACTGGCCGTTCTTTATCAATTTCGTATAGAATATTACCCGTGAAGTATCTGCCCCTTTCAACAATTCCGCCGGAGCGATGCGGTAATGTACTGCGCTGCTATTTGCCTTTGCCGTGACAGGTATCGTTTTACGCCATAACACTTTGCCGTCAAAATCCATCAGGCTGGCTTCGAGCTGTAACTTTTCATCTTTCAACAGGTCAGATACAATATACGTATTTAGCTGCCCTTTTTCAATGGTGTTTGATACCAGCAGCGGCTCAAATGCCTTTTTAGCGTAGTAGTGCAGCGCCTTCCAGCGACCGTAGTAATCGATGCCTGACCACGATGCTGCCGGCCAGCAATCGTTTACCTGCCAGTACAAAGTACCCATGCAATACGGCATCGCCCTGCGATGCGCTTCCATGCCTATCCTCACGCCCTCGGCCTGCAGCAGGTGGTTCACGTACAGGAACGATGCAAAGCTTGCCGGCTCCTTGTAGTAATGCAACATGTACGTGCGTATCGCGGCGTTGCCACGGGTGGTGCTGCGCTGGTGCGACATCATCACAAATGAGTTGATATTGTAATCACCTTCGTTCGCGAAACGGCGTACCGAATGTAAGTCCGGGAAGGACTGGAAACCGTATTCGCTCATGAAACGCGGGATGTGTGTTTCGTAAGCATCGAACCATTCCATCCCGTGCCATACGCCCCAATAGTGGTTATCGCCTTTCGTAAAATCCTGTGGTGTGCCCCAGTTGCTGATGGGGGACGAATGGAAATAAAAACGTTCCGGGTCATTGGCTTTTACCGCGGCGGGCAGCACGTCCTTAAACAGCTTGTCGTACCCTGCCAGCAAAGCTTTCCAGTTTTCATCGGTATAACCATATCCTTCTTTCCAACCCCAGTTTTTGATGGCGACACCCACTTCGTTATTACCGCACCACAACGCCAGGGAAGCATGTGTGCGCAGGCGTTTGATGTTGTAGTCGGCCTCCGCCTGTACCTGCGCTAAAAAATCTTTATCGGAGGGATACAGCGAGCAGGCAAACATGAAGTCCTGCCATACCAGGATGCCGTTTTCGTCGGCCAGGTCGTAGAACAGATCATTCTCATAAATACCGCCACCCCACACGCGCACCATGTTGAAGTTCGCGGTTTTCATATCGCTGAACAGCTTGCGGTAACGCTCGTCGGTTACACGCGGCAAAAAGTTATCCTGCGGGATATAGTTGGCGCCTTTCATGAACACCGGCACGCCGTTCACTTTTACGAAAAAGCTTTCGCCCTGTGCATCCGTTTTGTTCACGATTTCGATGGTGCGCAGGCCGATGCGTTGTGTTTGTGCGGACAAAGTATCTCTTCCTTCAAGCAAAGAAACCTGCACGTTATACAGCTTTTGCGCACCCAGTCCGCTCGGCCACCACCGCTGCGGATTGCCGATCTCGAAGGGCAGGTTCACCGGGTGTTTACCAGCGGCCAGTTCCAGGTTGATCGACTGATCTTTGAACGCCTTTTCAGGGCTATGCACCACCAGGCGATACTTGCCGGACTGCTGCACATCCACCGTAGCCGTGGCCGCCATGCTGGCCTTTTTATCGTTGAGCTGCAGTTGTTTCACCCATATCTCTTCCGCCAGCGCATGACCGGTGGCCTGTAAATAAACCGGCCGCCAGATGCCTGAAGTCACGAGCCTTGGTCCCCAGTCCCAACCGTAGTGATAAGGCGCTTTACGCGCATATACACTCAAAGGAATATCCATCTGGTCGTTACCTGCAGGGTACAAAAACCCATCGCGCAGGAACTTCGGCATATCTGTTTTTGTCGGGCTTTTAAAGCGGATACGGATCTCGTTTGCTCCCGCTTTCAGGAATTGTTTTACCGATGCCTTACGCGCCACGAACATGTTTTGCGTTTGCATCACCGGCTGGTCGTTCACGAATACTTCTGCATACGTATCCAGTCCTTCCGTGACCAGTTCTACGCCGGGTTGTGCGAGCAAACTTGCCGGCACTGCTACCTGGCAGCGATATTCCCAGTCGAGTTTATCGAGCCATTGCAGGCCCTTTTCGTTCGTTCCGAAAAAGGGATCGGGAATAAGTTTGTTGTTGAGCAGGTCCGTATGCACCGTGCCTGGCACCGTGGCGGGACGCCATTGCTGTTCGTCGAGGCGGCGAAACTCCCAGCCGTTGTGTAAAGAAATGCGTTGCGTTTGCGCGGAGAGGGTGTTCACTGTCCCTGTTAGTAAAAAGATCAAAACCGCCGATCTGATCGAAAAAAGCCAACTCTTCATGTAAAATCTTTGCATAAAAATGCTCAAATAATCCCTGGCAGCCAAATTTGGAGGATATTTGCAGCAGAACAGTACCGCATGAAAAGTATATTCCAACAAATCCTCCAGTACCTCTTTATCCGCAAAAAAGATCCGAACGCGCCCCAATCGCGCTACACCAGCATGATGCACGGCATGAACCGTATCTCCATCTTACTGTTCCTGGTGGCGTTGATCGTTATGATCATCAGGTTGATCCGGCATTAAAAATGCTAAAATAGTATCAGGGAAAAGCTGATTTTGCATGCCCTGAAAGGGGGCAGATAACTCTCAGATAACTTAAGATAACTCTCACATAACTCTCAGATAACTTTCACATAACTCTCACATAACTTAAACGTAGTGTGGGCTGTAATTTTTTGTGATAGTGGATTAACGAAAAAAACTACAACATATCAACGATCGATTGGGCAGCGCGGCGGGAGGCGTTGCCTTCGCCCAGGAGGGTCCACAGGGCGGCGTAATCGGCCTTCATTTGTTGTTGTTTGTGCTCGTCTTTCAGCAGCAGCGTAAGCTCCTTCAGCAGGTTGGCTTCTGTGAGATCGTGCTGGATGAGTTCCTTTACTACCGGCTTATCCATGATAAGGTTCACCAGGGAAATGTACTTCACTTTGATGAGGCGTTTGGCAACGAAGTACGAGATGGAGCTGCCTTTGTAGCAGACCACTTCGGGCACGCCAAACAACGCGGTTTCGAGGGTGGCCGTACCGGAAGTCACCAACGCAGCTTTGGCCTGCATCAGCAGTGGGTAAGTCTGGCCTTTTACGAGCGATACGTTGGGATAAGCGGATACGAAACCATTCACAAACGCATCGTCAAGGCTGGGGGCCTGGGCCACAACAAACTGATACTCGGGAAAGTAACGCGCCATGGTGAGCATGATGGGCAGTTTCATTTGCACCTCCTGGCGGCGGCTGCCGGGCAACAGGGCTATCACCGGTTTATCGGAAAACGGCTTTGCTGGTGTTTGCGCCCGCGCTTCTTTTACCACTTCGATTAACGGGTGCCCCACGTACTCTACCTCGTAGTTCCATTTATCGCGGTAAAAGTCTTTTTCGAAGGGCAGGATCACCAGCATTTTATCCACCGTCTGTTTGATCTTTTTCACACGGCCTTCCTTCCAGGCCCACACCTGCGGAGAAATATAAAAGGCGACTTTTATGCCCTGTTCTTTCGCCCATTCGGCAATGCGCAGGTTAAAGCCCGGGTAGTCGATGAGCACGAGTACATCGGGCTTGTAAGCAAGAATATCTTTTTTGCAGGTATCGAGATTTTTGAGAATGGTGCGCAGGTTCATCACGACTTCGATGAAGCCCATGAATGCCAGTTCGCGGTAATGTTTCACCACTTTAGCGCCAGCCTGCTCCATCATATCGCCGCCCCAGCAACGGATATCGGCGGCCGTATCCAGCTGCCTGAGCTGTTTAATGAGGTTACTGCCATGCAAATCTCCCGAAGCCTCCCCGGCAATAATGTAATATTTCATGCTGCTAAAATCCTTTCCTAAGAAATCAGTTTAAGCAGCAAGATAACGATTGCATACAACATGGTGACGAGGAAAATGCCTTTGGCCGTTACATCGCGGCGTTTGCGGGTGTAGAGGTAAAACACTACGCCATTCAGCAACAGGGATACGCTGATGAATTTGGGCAGTAAAAAGCTGTTGGTACGCAGCAATTGCATGAAGGCTGGAAACGACAATCCTTTAGGGGCAAATACCAGTGCATAATACAGGGTCATACCCACTACAGGAGTAATAAAACCTAGTAAAATGCCCAGTACAAGATTGTCTTTCTTCAACATGGTATTAAGGGGATTATTGGTCAGAGCTTCCATTCGGATATTAGTTGTTGCTTGAGTTTGTAATCGGTAAGATCGTATTGGACCGGCACCAGGGAGGAGTAACCGTTTTCCAGCGCCCACACGTCGGTGTCTTCACCTTCGTCCAGGTTGCGGAACTCGCCTGTTAACCAGTAGTATTTTTTGCTATGCGGATCTATTCTTTCTTCAAACTCTTCAACCCATTTCGCATTGGCCTGCCTGCATATTCTTAAGCCTTTGTAAGCCGATGCGTCCACGACAGGTATATTCACGTTGAATAACGTACCGGCGGGCAATTTGGTATTGATCATTTTCGCCGTTACTTCGTGTGCCACCTGTTGGGGCAGGGTAAAATCGGCATCG
Source organism: Chitinophaga horti (assembly GCF_022867795.2). Lineage (NCBI taxonomy): Bacteria > Pseudomonadati > Bacteroidota > Chitinophagia > Chitinophagales > Chitinophagaceae > Chitinophaga > Chitinophaga horti. The sequence continues at coordinate 4,516,294 of NZ_CP107006.1, forward strand.
TATCGGTAATCGAGGAACGAGAAGCCAACGGAGGGCACGCCTTCCAAAGCTGCTTCCATAGCGGCGGACATGGTGCCGGAGTAAATAATGTTGATGGAGTGATTGGCCCCGTGGTTAATACCACTCACGCAAATATCGGGGCGGCGGTGCAGTATTTTGGCCCTGGCCAGTTTCACACAGTCTACCGGGGTGCCCGAACACTGCCAGGCCTCTATGCCCTCAAACAAATCCACCTGGTCGAGCCGCAAAGGGGTACCAATGGTAATCGCATGCCCTTTGCCCGATTGGGGGCTATCCGGCGCTACCACCACTACGCGGCCCAGTGCTTTCACTGCATTCACCAACGCCCGGATGCCCGGGGCGATAATGCCGTCGTCGTTTGTTACCAGTATGGTTGTTTCCTCTTTTGCCAATGGAATTTGGGTTTATACGACAAATTTAACCCCCGGCGGCTAGATTCGGAAATATTAAATGTTAAATAAAAAAATATAGTGTAAATGGTTTTCTGTCATTTACACGTGTGTGTTTAAAGGGAAACCTTTCAGAGTGGAAGTTGGCTTCCCTGCGGTCGCCATGACGGAGTGGGGGGAAGAGTTTTTTTACGTCATGATAACCGAAGGGAAGCAACAGTCATCCTAGAGATCTGCCCGCGACATCTTCCGGTATACCAGGTAGGCAAACAGGCCGATATAGGCCACCGTTGCCACTGCATACACCGCGGTCGGGTACAGGTCCACATTCGGGATCATTTTACCCACCATCGGTTGCGGCATCATTTCGTCCGCCGCCTGCATGGGCAACAGGGAGGCAACACTGCCAAGGTATTTTTTACCGAGCATCACCAGTATCTGCTCTGCTCCCATGGTATAAGCCAGGTACAGCACGATCGCCAGGCCCGCACGACGAATAAATACGCCGGCCAGCAAGGCCAGGGTCAACATCAGGATCGTCTGCCCGAAATAGAACCACACGGATTCGAAGTGGTCGAACGACACGCTGCTCGTACCGTACACGCTACCCATGATCAAACCGGTAATAACGGTCACGAGCAGGCTGATAACGGACAAAGCCACTACCCAAAAGAACTTGGCCAGGATAAACTCCCTGCGCTCCCAGCCGTCGATGATGTTCTGGCGGTGCGTTTTAAACGTGAACTCATTGGTGACAAGGATCACCAGCAGGAAACCGAAGAAGATGGTGAGGTTGGTGTTAACGTTCACAATCATCTGCCATACGGTGGAAAAGTCGTACAACGATACGTTGATAATACCTTTCGACTGGTCCTTTACGTTGCGGTTTACTTCGGCAACGATGGTATTGATGGCGGGAATAAAAACGATGGCCACGCCGAAGAGCACCCAAAAGGTACGGTAACTCTTTACTTTCAGCCATTCTGTGCGTATGATATGTAACATGACAATTAAGCTTTGGTAATTTCAAAAAATGCCGCTTCCAGGCTCTTTTTGCGGATAACGAGATGATTAAGGCGGATGCCGTTGCTGAAGCACCAGGCGTTCACGTCTTCTGCAATAGTGCCGTTCTTGAAGCTTACGTGCAACAAACCGTTGGACGAAGCGATGCTGGCCAGTTCGGGGTGGGTGGACAGCTTTTGCTGCAAACCTTCGAGGTCGGCGGCGCTCAGCTCCAGCACATAATCTTCACGGCTGATCACCAGGCTTACCGGTCCGCTCATGAGTAGTTTGCCTTTCAGCATGATGGCTACGTGGTCGCACACTTTTTCCACTTCATCGAGCAGGTGGCTGGCCATGATCACGGTTTTACCGGAGGTGGCCAGTTTGCGGATCAGGTTCCTTACTTCGGCGATGCCTACCGGGTCGAGGCCGTTGGTGGGCTCGTCCAGCACAAGTACGCCGGGGTCGCCGAGCAGCGCGGAGGCAATGGCGAGGCGTTGTTTCATACCCAGCGAAAAGGTTTTGAACTTGGAGTGCTGGCGTTCGGTAAGACCGGCAATGTCCAGCACACGGGCTATATCGTCTTCCCCGCGCCCTTTGATAGAGGCTGCAATGCGCAGGTTATCGTAGGCGGAGAGGTAATGATAAAAGTTAGGCGTTTCCAGCAGGGTACCCATCTTTTTACGGGCATCGGCATCGGGGCTACCATCAAACAAAGTAAAGGAGCCGCTGTCGGCCTTAAGTACATCGGTAACGATACCGAGCAGGGTAGTTTTACCACTGCCGTTCGGACCGAGTATACCAAATACGCTGCCTGCCGGCACCTCGAACGACACGCCGTTCAAGGCCTGTATACGGCCGTAGCTTTTGGTAATGTTGTGAAGGGATAGAATTGACACGGTGTTAGGTTTTTTTTCTAAAATTAGGTTCACAAAACAGAAACGGGGTGATTGTTTGACCAACACCCCGTTTCGACGTACTAAATATAATATTTTAATTCCGTAAAGGCTTGCCCGTTTTCAGCATGTGCTGTAACCTCTCCAGGGTTTTTCTTTCGCCACAGAGGCTTAGGAACGCCTCCCGTTCGAGGTCCAGCAGGTATTGCTCGCTTACCAGTGCAGGCTCGCTCAGGTCGCCGCCACACATGACGTACGCCAGTTTACCGGCAATCTTCGCATCGTGTTCGGAGATGTAATTGCCTACTTTCATTCCGTTCACACCGGCCAGCATGGCGCCCAGGCCGCCGCGTCCCAATACTTTGATATCGGTACGCTCCTGCGGACGGGTATACCCATCCGTCGCAATCTCGATCACACTTCTTTTAGCGTCGGCGATCACGCGGCTCTGGTTCATACTGATCTCGTCGGTACCATGGCGTAAAATGCCCAGGTCAAAGGCCTCCAGTGCGGAAGTGCTCACTTTCGCGGTGGCGATCGTGAGGTATCTTTCCTGCAGGATGTTGTTTTCTACCAGTCCTTCGCGGAACTCGTCCGATGCGCGTAAGGCCATTTCTTTGGTACCGCCGCCGCCGGGAATAAGGCCTACGCCAAACTCCACCAGGCCTATATAACTTTCAGCCGCCGCCTGTACCTTATCCGCATGCAGACTCATTTCGCAGCCACCGCCCAGAGTAAGGCCGTGAGGCGCTACCACTACCGGTACGGAGGAATAACGCAGGCGCATGGTGCTACGCTGGAAAAGGCGCACGGCCATGTCCAGCTCATCATATTCCTGTTCCGCTGCGAACATAAAGATCATGCCCACATTGGCACCGGCAGAAAATACACCGCCGTCGTTACCGATTACCAGTCCAAGGAAGTCTTTCTCTGCACGGTCTACCGCTTTGTGAATGCCCTCCAGCACTTCGCCGCCAATGGTGTTCATCTTGGTTTTCCAGTCGAGGCAGGCCACCCCGTCGCCAAGGTCGTACAAACTGCAGGCGCTGTTTTTCCAGATAACGTTGCCTGCATAGTTTTCCAGGATGATGAAATTATCGGTCCCGGGTATTGCTTCATATTGCTGCGACACCTGGCTGTAATAGTATTTCTTCCCGTTATCTACTTTATAGAATTTCGTGATGCCTTTGGCCAGCATATCTTTCACCCACTGCGCCACGGTCAAGCCCCGGGCTTCGATGAGCTTTACGCCATTTTCCACACCCAGCAAGTCCCAGGTTTCGAAGGCGCCTATCTCCCAGCCAAAGCCGGCTTTCATGGCATCGTCTACTTTATACAGATCGTCCGCTATTTCAGGGATACGGTTACTGGTATACGAAAACAGGTACGCGTGAAAAGCCTGGTAAAATTGTCCGGCTTTATCGGTACCAGCGTTTACCGCTTTGATGCGCTGCTTCAGATCGTCGATGGGTTTGGCCGCTTCAATGCTGCCGAACTTCGCTTTCTGGCGCGGACCGTATTCCATCGTTTTCAGGTCGAGGGTGAGTATTTCTTTACCGCCATCACCTTTCGTTTTCTTATAAAAACCCTGGCCGGTTTTGTCGCCCAGCCATTTGTTATCCACTATCTTCTGCAAAAAGCCGGGAATGCTGAATATCGCTTTTGCTTCGTCCTGCGGGCAGTTCTGCGCAACGCCTACGGCTACTTTCACCAGCGTATCGATGCCCACTACATCCGCCGTGCGGAAGGTGGCTGATTTAGGCCTGCCGATTACGGGACCGGTCAACGCATCTATCTCATCCACATTTAAACCCATTTCTTCCATCAGGTGAAAGATGGCCATGATCGAGAACACGCCTACACGGTTGGCAATAAAGGCCGGTGTATCTTTCGCGAGTACGGTCGTTTTACCCAGGTACAGGTCGCCGTACTCCATCAGAAAGTCGATCACTGCAGGATCTGTATGCGGCGTAGGTATAATTTCAAGCAGGCGCAGGTAGCGCGGCGGGTTGAAGAAGTGCGTACCGCAGAAGTGTTTCTTAAAGTCTTCGCTGCGGCCTGCTGTCATCAGGTGAATAGGAATGCCCGAAGTGTTGGATGTGATGAGCGTTCCCGGTTTACGGTATTGTTCCACCTGTTCGAACACGATGCGTTTTACGTCGAGGTTTTCTACCACTACTTCTATCACCCAATCGCAACCGGCAATATCCTTCATGTTATCGGTAAAGTTGCCCGTCTTAATATGTTTCGCTACATCTTTGTTAAACACCGGTGAGGGGTTCGACTTTAAAGCAGCCTGCAAAGCGTCATTTACAATGCGATTTTTCACTGCGGGATGATCAGTACTTAATCCTTTTGCCTTTTCCGCGTCGGTAAGTTCTTTCGGGGCAATATCCAGCAACAATACCTTAACGCCTACACCTGCAAAATGGCAGGCAATACGTGATCCCATAACACCCGATCCCAGTACAGCTACTTTATTGATTCTTCTCTGCATGTTTTTCCTGCTTTTAAGCGATGAAATTGAAGTAGTGGAATAATGATTGAATTTAGCATTTTTTGCCATTCATACATCAAACCCGTTGCCGAAAGTTTCAAAACGCGGGGGCATTAAAACAAAAACGGCCGCCCTGTAAGGACGACCGTTTATATCTTTTCAAGTTGATGATCAGCTTACATTACTGCCCGGAGCCACTGCTTCGGCAGGATTCACGAACACCAGGCGGCCATCTTTATCTTCCGCCATCAGGATCATACCCTGGCTTTCGATACCGCGCATTTTGCGGGGCGCGAGGTTGGCGACAAGGGTTACCTGTTTGCCTACCACATCTTCCGGCTGGTAGTGCATCGCAATACCCGATACCACGGTGCGCTGCTCACTGCCTAAGTCTACGGTGAGCTTCAGCAGTTTATCTGCTTTTGCTACCTTCTCTGCGGCGATGATCGTACCCGCTTTCAGTTCCAGCTTAGCGAAATCGTCGTACTGGATCTCGGCCTTCTTCTCCGCTTCCGGCTTCGCAGGTGCGGTGGCAGCAGCGGCGGCGGCGGATTGTGCCAGGCCGGCGTGCAGCTTTTCTACTTGTTGATTCACTTGTTCGTCTTCAATCTTTTTAAACAACAATTCCGGTGCGCGTAAGGAGTAACCTACGCTCAGCAGCTTCATGCTACCGGCGTTGCTCCAGTCGAGCATACGGTCTACCACCTTCAGCATGTGACAGATCTTTTGCGCAGTGAACGGCAGGAACGGGTTGGCGAAGATCGCCAGGTTGGCCGTCAGCTGTAAACATACGTGCAGGCAGTTGTCGATCACCTTCTGGTTCTCTGCCTGCAGCTCCGGCGTTTTAGCCAGCAGCCATGGCGCTTTCTCCTGCAGGTAACGGTTGCCTTCGCGCGCTACGTTCATCATTTCTGCCAGCGCTTCGCGGAAGCGATAGTTTTCCAGCGAATCGGTGATTTTTTGTTTAGCGCTTTGTAATGCTGCAAACACTGCATCATCCCTTTCATCTTTTACATCTGCATGCATAGGCGGCACTTTACCACCACACAGCTTATGCATCAGCACCATCGTACGGTTCACAAAGTTACCAAAGATGGCTACCAGTTCGCTGTTATTCCGGTCCTGGAAGTCTTTCCAGGTAAAGTCGTTATCCTTTGTTTCCGGCGCAGTGCTGCACAATACGTAGCGCAGTATATCCTGCTGATCCGGGAAGTCTTTTACATAATCATGCACCCACACCGCCCAGTTACGCGAGGTAGATACTTTTTCGCCTTCGATGTTGAGAAACTCGTTGGCAGGCACGTTCTCTGGCAACACGAAATTGCCGTGCGCATGCAGCATCGCGGGGAAGATGATACAGTGAAAAACGATGTTGTCCTTGCCGATAAAGTGTACCAGTTTGGTATCGTCCTGGCACCAGTACTTTTCCCATTCGGGCGTAAGTTCTTTAGTGGCGGAGATGTAACCGATCGGCGCATCGAACCATACGTACAGCACTTTGCCTTCTGCATCGGGCAGGGGCACTTTAATACCCCAGTTGCTGTCGCGCGTCATCGCGCGGCTTTGCAGGCCGCTGTCGATCCAGCTTTTACACTGGCCGTACACGTTATTTTTCCATTCCTTATGACCTTCCAGCAACCATTCTTTTAACCATGGTTCGTAGTTGGCCAGCGGCATATACCAATGTTTGGTGGTACGTTTAACAGGCACCGCATCACTAAGGGCAGAACGGGGATTGATCAGCTCATCCGGACTAAGGGATGTACCGCAGTTTTCGCACTGGTCGCCATAAGCACGGTCGTTGCCACATTTAGGACAGGTGCCTATGATGTAACGGTCGGCGAGGAATACATTTTTCACTTCATCATAATACTGCTCGCTCTCTTTTTCTTCGAACAGGCCTTTGTCGTACATGTTCTTAAAGAAGGCCGATGCAGTTTCGTGATGCACTTCCCTGGACGTGCGCGAAAAGATATCGAAGCTGATGCCCATGGCCGCGAAACTATCGCGTATAATCGCGTAATATTTGTCTACTATATCCTGCGGCGTCACGCCTTCCTTCATTGCCTTAATGGTAATGGGAACGCCATGTTCGTCGGTACCGCCAATAAATTTCACGTCTGCCCCGGTCGCCCGCAGGTAACGTACGTATATATCCGATGGCAGGTAACAGCCAGCAAGGTGCCCGATGTGAACAGGACCATTTGCGTAAGGCAGCGCCGCAGTAACCAGATATCTGTTAAATTGTTTCATCCGTACTTTTTTGTCTTTTATTCCGGCGGAAAAGGAAGCCAGGGTGAATTAAATTTTAATCCTTGCGGGATTCATTTTTCCGTTTTGAAATATTGCTTATACTTGTTGGCAATATTATACATTAATCAGCAAAGGTAACTAAAGCACTTAAGAATGATAAAAATTCCACCATATCTGAAAAAAGGCGACCTTATCGGCATTACCTGCTCCAGCAGTAAAATGGAGCTGTACCAGGCCGAATATGCCGCCAGTGTGCTGGAATCGTGGGGCTACCGGGTACACCTGGGCATTACGGTTGGCACTAGTTTCCATAATTTCTCCGCGCCGGACGAGCTTCGCCTCGAGGAGCTGCAGGATATGATGGACGATCCCGAGATCAAAGCTATCCTTTTTGGCCGCGGTGGCTACGGCATGATCTGTATTATAGACCGGCTGGACTTTACCCGTTTCCGTAAGCACCCTAAATGGCTGATCGGCTACAGCGATGTAACCGTACTGCACTCCCACGTGCACCAGAAACTGGGCATTGCCACCATGCACTCGATGATGAGCAGCGGCATTACCATTGCTACCCGTGAAGATCAATATGTGCAAAGCCTGCGCCTGGCACTGGCCGGCAAAAGTTATAAATACAGCTTCGGTCCGCACCCGATGGACCGTACCGGTACGGCTACAGGCGAACTGGTGGGCGGTAACCTTACCTTACTGGCGGCCGTATCCGGCTCGGCCTCGCAGGTAGACACCAAAGGCAAAATACTCGTACTGGAAGATATTGGCGAATACCGGTATAGTGTTGACCGTATGATGTACAACCTGAAACGCGCCGGCTGGCTCGATAAACTGGCAGGCCTCGTCGTAGGCAGCTTTACCGAGGCCCGCGAAACGGAAACACCGTTCGGTCAGTCGGAATACGAGATCATCAATAACCTGGTGAGCGAGTACGACTACCCGGTGTGTTACGGCTTCCCCGTTGGCCACCAGGAGCAGAATTATGCCCTTAAGTTGGGGCTGAAGCATGAATTGAAGGTGAGTGGCAAGCAGTGCAGCCTGAAGCAGCTGAAATAAATTCTTCGGTTATGTTATGAAAAGAGTAGGGAACAGCGGCACGCTGACTGTGATGTTATCGTGCCTTGGCCCAATCGCCCTCGTGGCGTTGTGTACCGGCATAGATGTTTGAACGGTTTTAGGCCTGTGGTCCCTGGGTGGCGCTGTCATATGGGCGGCAACACATTTAAAGGGAGACAGATCGCGAAATGACCAGTCCCTCTTTTCTTTTAATCCGCCAGCAGCGAATCTATCTTTTGCTGATACACTTTATATTTCGTTAACCCGTTATGACTCCCCCTTCTATCGTTACAAACTCGTCTGCCGGCTTTAGCAGCGGCTTCAACTTATCTGCCGAAGCATAAGGTACCACCCGGTCGTTCGTACCGTGGAAGATGACCACCGGCTCCGCTACTTCAGGCAGGTACTGGTAGGTCGGGAACTTAAAATCCATCAGGTAATCGTAGGGATACACCGGTGCGTACTGCATGACTACGTCGGGCAGGCTGTAATAAGGTGTTTCGAGGATGAGTTTTTTGCATTCCACCTGCGAGGCCAGTTCCGCCGCCACGCCTGTACCCAGCGACTTGCCATAGATCACGATCTGCCAGGGCGCCACGCGACCGCGGGCCACCTTGTACATCTGCATCGCATCACTGTAAAACGTACTTTCTTTCAGCCGGCCGGTACTTTTGCCAAACTGGCGGTAGTCCATGATGAGCGCGTCGTAGCCGTTGCGGGTGAAGTACTGCATGTAGGGGGCATATCTTTCAATATTCTGCCCGTTGCCATGGAAGTATAAAACGATGCCATGCGACTTTTCCGCCTTAAACAGTACGGCACTGATCTTTTCCTTTTTGTTGATGGGGATAAGCAGCTCCTCGAAGGGAACATCAAATTTATACTGGTAATTCATCGGCAACACCGTCGGATGAAAGATCAGTTTTTCCTGTATGAAGTAGAGTACGATGCCGCCCGTAATATAAACAGCGATCGCCCATATCAATATCTTCTTCCAGGCCAGGTTTTGTAAAAATGATTTCATGTTTGTAAAATATCTCTGATAAAGGCATGGTACTCCGGGAAAGTGGGCAGATTGTTATGCCCTCCGCCTTCGATCCTGATCAGCGTGATCATGTGCGGGTTAATGGCCTGCAAATGTTCGCTGTGGCGTATAGGGATCAGCCGGTCTTTGGTTCCATGTAAAATATAAGTATGGCATTTCACTTCTTTGATCCAGCGGTCGGTGCGAAGGTGGTAGCGTAACACCCAGCGCAGTGGCAGCACCGGTAAAAAACGTTTCACTACACGGGCAAAGCTGTAATACGGCGCATCCAGGATGAGGTATCGTGGTGCATTGTCGCCGGCCACTTTGGCGGCGAAACCGCTGCCGATGCTGCGACCGTAGACTAACAGGCAGTGTTCCGGCTGCGCGGCCCGCAGTGTATCGTATACGAACTGCGCATCCTGCAGCAAATCCTGCTCGCTCCTTTTGCCGGTGCTTTTACCGAAACCCCGGTAGTCGATCATCACTACGTCATAACCGTAACGGGTAAAGTCTCTGGCAAACTTGCCCCAGCCTTTAATACTGCGCGAATTGCCGTGAAAGTAAAGGATGGTGCCGCGCGGCTCGTCTACCATAAAGTGTAACCCGTTAATCCGCACGCCCGGCGCTACCTCATAGAACAACTCTTCAAACGGCTGATCATACTTAAACGTAAAATCGGGATGCAGTTTTTCGGGCTTGAAGATAAACGCCTCCTGTACCAGGTAAGCGATGACCAGCAGTAGTACGTAACCGGCTATGATATAGATCACCGTAGGGTTCATCACCCTTAAGTTACGTAAAATCTAGTCTTCCACGTCCGGCTCTATCGTCATACCATACTCGTCGGCAGTTAACAGGCCACGCTCTTTAGTTTCGGCAACCACGCCTGCATCGGCGCGCGTCTCCGTAGTTTTATATTGCTGGTGCAGGAAGTCGAAGCTGTGCAGATTAGCCAGTCCCGGCACTTCCAGCAGGTAGCGCATTACGCTGTTAACGATGTGGGTAGCAGCGGCACCGTGTGTGAAAGGCAGTGCACCAGCGTCGAAGTTGCGGTATTCATCTACTTCCTTTCGTACGCAGCGATAGCTCGCGCTAAAGTCGCCATTCGCCTGCGGGATATTGAAGCCTGCCCACCAGGCCGTCCAGTTATGCACTTCGGCCATCACGAAGGGTTTGCCACCCAGTATACAGCCGTCGTTCACCACCAGGTGGGTGGGTTCGTTCTGTGAACAGTCGATCACCAGGTCGAACTCGCGGATCACCTGCTGCACGTTTTCAGGCTTTACCTGTATTAAGAACGGGTAGTGTTTGGTAAAAGGATTAAAGGCCCACATACGGCTGGATGCCATTTTAGCTTTATGCTTCCGGATGTCCTGTATCTGGAACAGCGGGGTGCGGGAAAGGTCTTCTTCATTCAGCACACCATAATCCGCAATGCCTATTACGCCCACGCCGGCGGCGCTCAAATATTGTAATACGGTAGCGCCTAATCCACCGCAACCGATCACCAGGATGCGGGTATTCTTTATCTTTTCCTGCATGCTTAAACCAAGGCCGGGTACGGCGATGGAATGTTTATAACGCAGCAGCTCTTTCTCGTTCAATGCCATTATTCGTTATGTTGATATTAGTCCTGCGGGAACTCGAGGGTAAATTTACTACCCTTGCCCAGCGTACTTTCTGCTTTAATTTTGCCTTTATGTGCGTCTACGATCGCTTTTACGTACGACAAACCGAGACCAAATCCTTTTACATTGTGCAGGTTGCCCGTATGTGCACGGTAAAACTTCTCAAAGATACGCGATACCGTGTCGCGGCTCATCCCAATGCCATTATCGGAGATGGTAATCACCAACGCCTTGCGGGTATTATGAGTATGAATCTTAATGTCCAGGCTGTCTTTAGAATACTTGATAGCATTATCCAGCAGGTTAAAGATCACGTTGCCGAAATGCACCTCATCTACTTTCAGAATAGGCTGAATGGCCTGCAACTGCAAGTCCACCCTGCCATTTTTGCTGTCCAGCTGCAACTGCAGGTTCTCCACCGTACGGTTGATCAACTCGTGTACATCCAGCACCTGCAGATTGAGGGAGATCTCTTCCTTTTCCATAAGCGCGGATTGCAGGATAGTCTCCACCTGTTTGTTCATCCGTTTGTTCTCCTCTTTGATCATACTGGAGAACTGCCGGATTTTGTCAGGATTGCCAATCACTTTGTCATTGCCAATCGCGTCAATAGCCAGTGAAATTGTGGCCAGTGGCGTTTTCAGCTCGTGTGTCATGTTATTGATGAAGTCTGACTTTATTTCAGACAGCTTCTTCTGGTTCAGTAACGTGCGGATGGTGAGCGAAAAGGCCATGATAATGATCGTCGTAAACAGGATGCTGCCTACGATCATGAAACCCAGGTACTTAAAGATGTACGGGCTTTGCTCCGGGATGATTACCTGCAGCGATTCGGGGGCCACCAGCGTGGGCAACTCCATATCGGAAAGCAGTACGCCGTATACCCGGTAACTGTTGGTATCAACCACCGTGGCGTTGTACACCATTTTTTCAAAGCCGGGCGACTTTAACTGGTAACTGCGCTCGCGGCCTACCACGGCAAACTCGAAATCGGTGATTATCTTGTTGTTAGACATTGCCTTACGTAACAAGGCCGACACTTCATCTGCCGTAAAGCGTACGCTTACGGATTCAAATATAGGTGTAATGTCGCGCTGGATGCGGATGCCGCGGGAGTCGGCAATCACCTGGTCCATACGCAGCGATTTGTACGGATGGTTGATCATAGAGCGGGCTACGGTGTCCATCACGCGGATCATGCGCTGCTCCCGCTCTTCGCGTTTGATAACCGCCGCGTTACGGATCCAGCTCACCTGGATGTAAATAATACCCGCCAGCGAGAGTGTAATTAATACAACGATCAGGGGAAAAGTTTTCTTCAAAGGCAACATGCGTAAGTCGAATATTTTTTAAATATAGCCAAATCGGGCGATGCGGGCCACCTCCAATTTGTTAAAAATCAACCCATAAGTGGCCATAGCGCTACATCCGGCTACTGTAGGGCGTTTCTCTGGTTATTGATTGCTATAGCAACAATGATACAAAATTAAAGCGCGCAAAGGCGCATCCATGCGCTTTCTACGAAAACAATATCACTTTAACGTAACTTTAACGCAAAATTTACGTCGTAAATCAATGCACTTTACCTAACTTTGCCTTGCAAACTGGTACTAAATTTGATTATGAAGTATTAGTTGATTAAATAAGACTTTAAAATTTCTACATACATCGACGTGGATTAATTCCATAAGCGATTTAGATTTTGGTTGATAAAATGGTAAGGGGGTTGTCTAGCCTCCTTCTTTTTTTTATATACCCTTCTCATCTTCCGCTCAATTAGCTAAATTTGGATAGAACGCAAGCAAAAGTTTAGTGTATGATCCAGTTAGAGCCAGGAATATTATTGATTGCGGACCCTTTCTTAAAAGATCCGAATTTCGCCCGTTCCGTTATACTGTTGTGCGAACACCAGGAAAAAGGAAGCTTCGGTTTTGTACTGAACAAACTCTTTGACCAACGCCTCGATGAACTGATCCCGGACATTATTCCCCCCAACATTCCCGTTTACAATGGCGGCCCGGTTCAGCAGGATACTATTCATTTCGTGCATCAGTTACCCGAGCTGATAGAAGGCGGTTTCGAAATCGTACCCGGTTTATATTGGGGAGGACGTTTTGATGCTGCGGTAGAACTCATCAATTCGGGGAAGATCGACCTCAGCAAGATCAAATTCTTCATCGGCTACTCCGGCTGGAGCAGCGGCCAACTGGAAACAGAGTTTAAAGATAAAAGCTGGATACTCTCCCATATCAGCGCTCCGCTTGTATTTAAGGAGAAGGAGCAGGACATCTGGAAGCAGGCGCTCAAGAACCTGGGGCATTCCTTTGCGATGATGGCGAACTTCCCTTCAGATCCTTCTTTGAATTGACCATGCAGCTGTGGGGTGACAGTGGCCAGCGCTGTAAGCTTATCTACCCTCGACGCACTATTCCTTGCCGGCCTTGTTCATCTTTCAACAGGCCTTCCTCAAAATGAACAGGAATGAACAACCGCGGGGATACTATTTGGGGTAACTTACGAATGGCTATAGTTGTTTTTCGTCCCCGTCCCCTACCTGTGGCTAATTCGGCCAAATTTCAACCGTCTGATCAAACTACTTCAGGGTTTCATATACGAGGCACTGCCACCAGGCATGTGTTGTCGTGTATCTGTGACCAAGGTAACCCGGCCTGCAGTCTTACCGGCCGGACTGTCATACAAGAATTAATGGATTAACACAAAGGGCCGGGTAATCTTACCCGGCCCTTTGCTATTTTGCTTTTCTTCGATGATCTTATTATTTGGCGCCTGCCACAACACCTTCTACCAGTACGGTAGCTTTGTTGTTCAGTACTTCCACAAAACCGCCTTCAATAACGTAATGTTCTGCGCGGGTTTTGTCCGCCAACACCTTCATTTTGCCCTTAGCCAGCGCAGCGATCAGCGGCGCGTGTTTGTCGAGGATCTCGAAAGAGCCGTCCACGCCGGGCAGTTGAATACCGTACACTTCGCCTGAATAAAGCTTTTTTTCCGGTGTTAATATTTCTAATAACATGATTGAATGCGTTGCGTGATTGTTACTTGTTAACCTTTAGAAGCGCTTATTTAGCGGATTCCAGCAGTTTTTTACCTTTCTCGATGGCGTCTTCGATAGTACCCACCAGGTTAAACGCTGCTTCAGGCCACTCGTCTACTTCGCCGTCCATGATCATGTTGAAACCTTTGATGGTATCTTCGATCGGAACCAGTACACCTTTTAGACCGGTGAACTGCTCTGCTACGTGGAAAGGCTGAGACAGGAAACGCTGTACTTTACGTGCGCGTGATACTGTCTGTTTATCTTCCTCGCTCAGCTCGTCCATACCCAGGATCGCGATGATGTCCTGCAGTTCTTTATAGCGCTGGAGGATCATTTTCACCCTTTGTGCACAGTTGTAGTGTGCTTCACCGATGATGCTCGGAGAAAGGATACGGGAAGTGGAGTCCAATGGATCCACCGCAGGGTAGATACCAAGGTCAGCGATCTTACGGCTCAATACCGTAGTCGCATCCAGGTGGGAGAAGGTAGTTGCCGGAGCCGGGTCGGTCAAGTCATCCGCTGGTACGTATACCGCCTGTACGGAGGTAATGGAACCGTTTTTAGTGGATGTGATACGTTCCTGCATCAGGCCCATTTCTGTAGCCAGGGTTGGCTGGTAACCTACCGCAGAAGGCATACGACCTAACAGCGCGGATACTTCGGAACCTGCCTGGGTGAAACGGAAGATATTATCTACGAAGAAGAGGATGTCTTTACCACCACCTGCAGTACCATCTCCATCACGGAAATATTCTGCAATGGTAAGACCAGACAGGGCCACACGTGCACGTGCGCCAGGAGGTTCGTTCATCTGACCGAAGATAAAGGTAGCCTGTGATTGCTCCAGCTCTTTTTTATCTACAGCAGACAGGTCCCATCCGCCTTCTTCCATTGAATGTTTGAATTTTTCGCCGTATTTAACGATACCAGCTTCGATCATTTCACGCATCAGATCGTTACCCTCACGCGTACGCTCACCTACACCGGCGAATACGGACAAGCCTTCGTAACCTTTTGCGATGTTGTTGATCAGCTCCTGGATCAATACGGTTTTACCTACACCCGCACCACCGAACAGACCGATTTTACCACCTTTTGCGTATGGCTCGATCAGGTCGATTACTTTAATACCAGTGAACAGTACTTCAGTATCGGTTGCGAGATCCTCGAAACGAGGTGGCTGACGGTGAATAGGATAACCATTGCTGCTATCGATATCACCCAGACCGTCGATCGCTTCACCTACCACATTGAACAAACGACCTTTGATCTGTTCGCCAACAGGCATTTTGATGGGAGCACCTTTGTCCACTACCGCCATACCACGTACGAGACCGTCTGTGGAATCCATGGCTACGGTACGAACGCTGTCCTCTCCGAGGTGCTGCTGCACTTCCAGGACTAATTTCTGACCGTTATCACGGGTAATTTCCAGGGCGTTGTAGATTTCCGGCAATTTTCCTTCAAAATGCACGTCCACTACGGGACCGATGATTTGTTTGATCTTACCTGCGTTAGGCATATTAAACGAGATTTATAGTGCGGTTTTATTAAATTTTGCGCAAAGGTAAGGGTTAGAAACAGAAAATCAAAAACCTCGAACACCGTAATGCCCTCATTTTTTAAACTTCTTTTCCTCCCTATGAAAAACCTGACAAAAGTCAGGCAATATCGGTCATAATATTTATTTAACGCGCCTTTTGTCACAAAATGGGGGAAAATAAAATTTCAAGCGTATTACTTTGGAGACCGCCTCACATCAACACATTTAAAAGATCTATTACATGAAGAACAAATCACTACACCGCCGCGACTTCTTAGGTAACCTTTCCAAAGCCGGACTGCTGGGTGCCGTGGGGTTAGGCATCGCCCCGGCCGCATTGAAGGCTGGCGGGCTGCCGGAAGATGCGCCCCTGGTGGCTGCCGGCCACACGTTCGCCACCAAACCTTACCTGCAGTGCCCCACCCCTACTTCGATGACCATTATGTGGATTACCGCCAAACCTTGCTACAGCTGGGTGGAATATGGGGAGAACGGGCAGCTGGACCAAAAGGCGCACCATCTCACAGACGGTATGGTGGAGGCTTACGAGCGGCTGAATAAGATCGCGCTGGAAGGACTGAAACCTGGTACGACGTATAGCTACCGCGTCAAGTCAAAAGAAATTACGGAGTTCCTGCCTTATAAACTCACCTACGGCGATACGATCGAAAGCGAGGTGTATACTTTTACCACCCAGGCCCTATCACCCAAAGAAGTAAGCTGGCTGGTGCTGAACGACATACATGACCGGCCGGCATCTTTCGGGGCGCTGCTGGCTTTAAACAAAGGCGAAAAAGCCGATTACCTGTTCCTGAACGGTGACATGTTCGACTACCAGACCGACGAGCAGCAGGTCATTGATCACATGCTGACGCCGCTGGGCGAGCATTTCAGCACCTCGGCACCTTTCATTTTCGTGAGAGGTAATCACGAAACCCGTGGTAAATACCGTATGCACCTGCACGAGCACTTCGACAATCCCGAGCACCGCAACTACTTCCAATACACCTGGGGACCAGTACACTTCACCGTACTGGACACCGGCGAAGACAAAACAGACGATACGCCCGTTTATGCAGGCATCGTGGATTTCGACCGCTACCGCAGCCAGCAGGCCGAATGGCTGAAGCGAGTGGTGCAATCAACCGCCTTTAAGCAAGCGAAGTTCCGCGTAGTGATGATGCACATCCCCCACTACCACTCCGGCGACTGGCATGGCCCGATGGACTGCCGCGCGAAGTTCGGCCCCATCTTCGAGCAAGCGAAGATCGACTTGCTCATCAGCGGTCATACCCATAAATACGGCGTACACGAAAAGCAAGCCGACCATAGCTATCCCATCGTGATTGGCGGCGGTCCTAAAGAAGGCAATCGCACGCTGATCAAAGTGAAAGCGACGCAAACGGAGCTTCATCTGCGCATGTGGAAGGACGATGGTACAGAGGTGGGCAAACTGCAATTGAAAACGAAGCGATAGCGGTTGCTGAACGATGTGGCCTTTAGTGTTGCGCAGCAATTTTCCGTTATCGCGAATGAGAAGCGAACCTCCGCGCCGGTCTTCGAGTCAGTGGTTACGCAGCCGGGAAGGGGAAATGCTGCTGAAGTGAGTGACACAACGGCGGCTGAGAAAAGTGCCCAAAGCTGGTTACCAAAAGCTACGACTCATAAGGCCGGCAAATGTACACACGGGTATGCAGCTCGGAACGGACACGGCGGAACACCTCGTGGCCGTCACCCATGTTTTTATACAGCAGCAGCATGTCGATAGGCCGCTCGCCCTGGCGGTAAGGCGGTTGGTGGTAGGGATACGGAAACGCCTGGAAGCCCGCACGCTCGTAGAAACGGAGGCGGCGCTCGGCGTCTTTGGTGTCGGGCAGTTCCACTTCGAGCACGATTGCGTGAAAGGTGTCGCAGAACAGGGCCATCACCTCGGAACCGATGCCGGCACCGCGGGCAGACTCCAGGATGGCAAAATGTTCGATGTACGTGAACCCGTCGAGCGGCCAGTAGAACAGAAAGCCGATGAATGTACCGTCTTTTTGCAGCAGCGACAGCTTCAGACGGCCTTCGTCCAGGAATTGCAGCTGCGGCTCCCAATCACGGCGCTCGGCCAGGGGAAAGGACGATTCGAATAACAACTGCACATCGGCAGCAGCGGCGGTGGAGGGGTGTAAAGACAACATGCTACTAAGATAACACAGCTTGTGCCAAGTATGCGATTATCCGTATCTTTGGAACCGATAAACTTGAACAATGAGAAAAACATTATGCTTCCTGGTAGCCGGTATGCTCAGCACCGCTGCTGTTTTTGCCCAGGACAAGATCGCATCCGCAAAACCAGGTCAAACCTATGGCCAACCTACGAATGCCAGCAATGCTATTAAAATGACCGATCTGCAAGCCAAACTGAAAACCGACACCGTTTATAACGGTAAAGTTGAAGGCACCGTAGTGGAAGTTTGTAAAAAGAAAGGCTGCTTCATGAAACTGACCCGCCCGAACGGCGACCCGGTAATGGTGCGCTTTAAAGACTATGGCTTCTTTATGCCGCAGGATATAGTTGGTAAAACCGTGGTGGTAAACGGTGTAGCGCAGGTAAAAGAAACTTCGGTTGAACGCCTGCAACACTACGCAGAAGATGCCGGTAAAAGCAAAGAAGAAATTGCAAAGATCACACAACCTAAAACCGACATCACCTTTATGGCTGACGGGGTTTACGTGGTGAAATGATTAGATGATCATACAAAAAAGGCGCTTCTGAACGAAGCGCCTTTTTTTTATTGCAGATTGGTGCATAAATACGGATCCGGATCATCTGCCGCCACCTTTTTATCTTTCGACCAACACAGGTTCATCGCCTGGCTGGTTACGCTTTTCAGTGACACTTCCACCTTCATACCTTTGCGGCTGTTACTCGCTTTCACGATGCCTTTCCCTTTTGCGTTGATGCTGCGCACCGTGTATTCCTCCGTTTTAAAAACCTTGCCTTTATTGCGGATATACTGCACAGTGACCACCACATTATCAATAGGGTATTCGGTTTGATTTTGTACGATGATATCGAGGTCTTTTATGCCACCGATAAGCCCCGTGCGGTAATCGCCGGTAGATACCGACACGAACTGCTTCCAGTTATGGCGGTAATACGTACGCTGATCTACGAACTGGTCGGCCTGGTGCTGCACCATATCCTTACGGGCAGCAATTTGCCGGGCGGTGCCCGAAGTCATTTCAACACTGGCGCGCAGGTCGCGGTTTTCGCGGAGCAGCCGTTCATTTTCACGGTAAAAGCGGGCCGCACGGCGGTTCTCGCGGTAGGAGTTAATCCCGAAAACGAGTACCAGTATGGCGGCAATGCTATAGAATAGCAGGTTTCGTCCTTTCATAATGCATAGGAGAATGAAAAAATGATGCCATTCTGTAGTATGCCCAGGGATTTACTCCACAAACTCATAACTTATCCGCTCATTTCGCTCAAAGTCATACAGCGTAAGCACCCGCACCGTATAATACGCATTCCAGAAGGAGCGCAGCGCGGTCACATAACCCTGGCTGGCCTGGTTCTTTTCCTGTTGGGCGAGGTTTAGATCCGTGATGGATATTTTGCCGATCAGGTAACGTTGCTTCGTAATCTCGTAACGTTGCGCGGCAATAGTATCGGCCTTGGCGGCGCTGGCGAGTTGTTTTTTCTGGATGTTGAACTGTTGCGTTTGAAGAAATACTTCCTGTTCAAAACTACGCTCCTGCTGCTGTACGTCGATCTCCACCAGTTCGGCATTAGCTTTAGCCTGCTTTACGCGGTAACGTGACTTGCCCCAGTCCACAATGGGAATGGAAACACCTACGCTTAGCAACTGGTTTTGTTGCAGGGCGCGGCCGGCATAGGCGTCTTTGATCGTAGCACCGTCCTGGCTCTGGCCCAGGCTGGCCTGCATGTTAAACTGGTAACCGTTGCTGCCGCGGGCTTCTGCCACGTCGCGTTCGGCCTGTATGCGGCGGCGGCGAAACTCCAGTACGGCTTGGCGATTCGTATTGGCCTCACTCACGGCACGCTCCATCACCACCACAAATTGCGGCACGTCGGCAGGGGCAATCACATCAATGTCTGCATCCTTCGGCATATTCAGGAAACGTGTAAGTTCTCTATAAGCCATTTGTTTGCTGAGCTGCGCCTGTTCCAGGGCGGTTTGTGCATTCAGCAGGTTCAATTCGATCTGTAGCAATTCGTTCTCTGCGATCTTACCCAGTTCGTAACGGCCTTTCGAAATTTTGTACAGCGTGTCGGTGTTAGCCACGTTGGCCTGTAATATCAGCTCGTTCTGCCTCGCGGTGAGGGCGTCGAAGAAATAGCCGGTCGCTTCGAGGGCGGCGCGTTCCAGATCTTCCACATACCGGCGGGTACTCTCTTCGTACAGCAATGGACTGATCTTCTTATCCCATTTATAAGGATTGTAGAGGATCATCGGTTGTGAATAGCGGATGGAGAAGGGGGTAGAAAGGAAACTCACCGTATCGGGCCTGAACAAATCATTCCTTTGCAGATTCGTTTCCAATGAAAAAGTACCGCCGGTAAATGGTACGATCTGGTCCAGCGACATACCTGCGCTGGTGTAAGAGAAATAACTTTTATTAAAAGCATAACTACCATCAGGCTGGCGTATGCTGGATATATTACCGAGAAAGCTGCTCGTATTATCAGCCGTCAGTCGCAGCTGCGGCCGCCTGTTCGCCACGTAATACCGAAAGGTGTACAGGCTGTTCATCGCATTACTGCGCGCCCTGTAATAGGACGGTGAACTTTTTTGCGCCTGCATGATCACATTAGGCAGCGTAAGTTGTTGCGAACGGGCGGAGAGGGTGAACAGCAACGCCGTAAAACAAGTGGTTATCAATTTCATGATCAGGTGTGTCTTAAACATTCGATAGGGTTCTGATTAGATGCCTTACGTGCAGGAGAGATACCGAACACCAATCCTACGGAAGAAGCCAGCACAAAGGAAATGAAGATGCTTACGCCGGATATGAGGGTGCGGATGTCGGCGATCTTATCCACCAGGTAAGCTCCCAATACGCCGAGAACGATGCCGATGATGCCGCCGCAAAGGCTTATCAGCACTGCTTCGAACAGGAACTGCATCACAATATCTTTCTTCTGCGCACCCAGCGCCATACGTATTCCTATTTCCTTGGTACGCTCCAGTACAGACGCCAGCATAATGTTCATGATCCCGATACCGCCTACCAGCAGTGATATACCGGCAATTGCACTCAATACGATATTGAACACATCCTTCGTTTTCTGTTGCTGTTTTAACAGCTCTTCCGGGATGGTCATTTCGAAATCTGTAACGTCGCTATGCCGGCGCTTCAACATACGGTTGATGACGTTGGCTGTTTGACCCAGGTGTTCGCCTTCTTTTACTTTTACGACGAGCTGGTCAAGCTGGTGCTGCGTTTTGGCGTTGGCAGACAATTCGGCAAGTGCTTCCTCGCTATAGTACACGCCTTCGGGCAGGCCAGTGTTTTGCACCGCGGGGTTCTTGTAACGGATCAACATCGTGCGAATGGGAATGTAAATATCCATGTTGTAATCGCGTATGCCGAGGTTTGATTTCGTAGCGTCGCTGATGTACTTTTCTTCTGTCACGCCTACGACCTTCAGCCATTGCGTACCACACTTGATGCTTTTACCGATAGGATCTTCAGTGAGGAAGAACCTGCGTTTTACGCCACTGCCGATGATGCATACGGCTTCACCCTGCTCCTCTTGTCCGGGGTTAAACATTGCGCCGGAGGAAAGGCCGATATTGTTGATGCTGAAGAAGGCGGGTTCTACGCCGGCCATCTTAAGTTTGCCGCTTTTACCACGATAAATAATGTCCTGGTCGAGCAGCATTTCAGGGCTGATCGCTTCAACGGACGGTAATATGTTGCGGATGTTCTGTGCGTCCTGCAGGGTGAGTCCGCGGCTGAAACGTCGCTTTTTCTGTTCCTGCGGTTGCTGGTCTTTTGCATCGCTGTTTTCGGACTGTTGCCCGCCTGCTGCGGCATTTCCATCCTTACCGCCTTCTTCTTTCGGTTTGATAACGATGTTGTTCACGCCTACGAGCTTCATCTGGTTCAGGATTTCTTCCTTGGCGCCCTTACCGATGGCCAGCATGGCAATAACCGCCCCCACGCCGAAAATGATGCCCAGGGCGGTGAGGAACGATCGTAGCCGGTTAGCGGCCAGCGAGTCGAGCGCAATGCCCAGGTTATTAAGATTACGGGTACCCAAAATTGTTAACATGCCTGATGTGCTTTAAAAGTGAGGGTTACAGGCGTTTCACCTTTTGGTCTTTGGCAGATGCGGGCTCTGTGAGCAACAACTCATCGCCCTCTGCTACACCTTTGTCTACGATCACCGATTCATCATTCGAGCGGCCGAGTTTTACTTCGCGTTTCTCGATCGCACCGCCACGCTTCTGGTATACGAAGCTCACATCTTTAGCCCCGTCTTTTTCCGAGAACACAGCTTCCAGTGGGATGAGCAGCTTGTTTGGCACTTCGTTGATCAGGATCGTGTTGGCGGTAGTCATACCTGGCTTCAGGATCGAGTCCACCTTATTGAGGCGGATCATCACCTCGAACACTTTCGCATTCGAACCAGGGCGGTTTTCACCTATGTTGGCCACTGACTTTACAATGCCGTCCAGTTTTACTTCGGGAAATGCATCGAGGCTGATGCCTACCTTCTGATCTTTTTTGATCTTGCTCACATCCACTTCGTTGATGTAAGTTTTTGACAGCATGCTGGAGAGGTCGGGCAACATAGCCAGGCGTGGGTCCCAGGGACGAACGCTGGAGCCTGTTTTCTTTTTACCGCTGAAGTCGTTGATGTATACGAGCAGTCCGTTCTTCGGTGCTTTAATCTCAAAACGGCCACGCAGGTCGTTGAGGTCATTGATTTGCATCTGGAACCGATTTACCACCGCATTTGCCTGTTGCATTTTGGAAGCCGCCTGCCGTTGTTTCAGCTGGTTGTTTTCTTCCATCTGTTTGAGGTCGCGCTCCGCTTTCTCCAGGTCGATCTCGGCCTGGCGGATGGTGGCGGGCGGCTCGTACTTACTCAGTTGCAGCGCGAGCCGTTTCTGCTCCATCTGGAATTTAAGATTCGTAATTCCATCACGGGCTTCACGCATGGAAAGCGCCGTATCCAGTGCCGTCTGCGCTACTGTGGCGGCGGCGCGATCCAGCTCGGCCTGCCATTCCTGTATCTTTTTGTTCACCAGGGTAGGGTCCAGCGAGGCGATGCGGTCGCCAGCCTTTACGAAAGTACCTTCCGGTACCATGTCCTGGATTTTAATATCTTCATAAATCTGGTTCGACTGAAGATCGGAGGGGCCGTTGATATACTCTGTGTTTTCGGCCATCAGTTCTCCGGGGCTAATGACAACGTCCCTGAAATTGGACCTGGCTACTTTAACGCTCAGGCCTTCGGCCACCGTTTTATTTCCCCAAACCACGTAGGCAACAATTGCGGCGAGGCCAGTTAGTGCGGCAATGAGCCACCTTTTTTCTTCAACATAGGTTAAACTGATAACAGTGATGCGTGAATAATGGAATGTTCCGTTTGTTTATATTAAGGTGATAAGCTGCACAGGGACCAGATGCGTCGGGTTCTTTATTCCATAAAAGTAGCGGCCATATATCTAACAAAACGTTAATTGTGCCGAACGGGTCAATAACGATGGTAAACAGCTGCTTATTATTTGTAAAGCCAAAATTATCAATCAAATAGCAGCTAGATAAGCATACCCGTAGGTGCAAGTTTTTTCTTAACAATATTGTGCTTAATTTCGACATTTGCAGTGCAGTTAGCTTATGGAAAATTTCATCGTATCAGCAAGGAAGTATCGCCCTCAGAATTTCTCAACAGTAGTGGGCCAGGCCCACATTACCACGACATTAAAGAATGCCATCCGCAACAGTCAGCTGGCGCATGCGTTCTTGTTCTGCGGTCCGCGGGGCGTGGGTAAAACCACCTGTGCGCGTATCCTGGCCAAAACGATCAACTGCGAAACGCCCCTGGCCGACGGCGAAGCCTGTAACAGCTGCCAGAGCTGCCAGTCCTTCAACGACGGCGCTTCCTTCAACATTCACGAGCTGGATGCCGCTTCCAATAACTCGGTAGACGATATCCGTACGCTGGTGGAACAAGTACGCTTTGCGCCACAGGCAGGCAAATACAAGATCTATATCATCGATGAGGTGCACATGCTCAGTTCCTCGGCCTTTAACGCCTTCCTGAAAACGCTGGAGGAACCGCCCTCCTACGCGATCTTCATCCTGGCCACCACCGAGAAACATAAGATCCTGCCCACTATCCTCAGCCGATGCCAGATATTCGACTTCAAACGTATCACCATACAGGACACGGTCGACCACCTGAAAGAGATAGTTGAGAAAGAACACATCTCCGCAGAAGGCGACGCCCTGCACCTGATCGCGCAAAAAACCGATGGTTGTATGCGCGACTCGCTCAGCACACTGGACAAGATAGTAAGTTTCACTGCGGGCCAACTGACATACCAAAATACCCTCGAGCACCTGAACATCCTCGACTATGACTATTTCTTCAAAGTGATGGACTGTGTGATGCAACAGGATGTAGCCGGCGCGCTGCTCATCTTCGACGAGATATTACAGAAAGGCTTCGAAGGCGACAACTTCCTGGGCGGCTGGGCAGAGTTCCTGCGCAACCTGCTGGTGTGTAAAGACGAAAAAGTGTTACACCTGATGGAAGTATCCGCTAACCTGAAAGACCGTTACAAGCAGCTGTCTGCCAAAGTGAGCCCTCAATACCTGATAACGGCCCTTCATTTGCTGAATGAGACCGAGATCAACTACCGTATGGCGCGCAACAAACGCCTGCACGTGGAAATGGCGCTCATCAAACTTTGTTACCTGCAACAAGCAGTAACCCTGGTGAGCAACGACCAGAACGGTGAGGTGTTAAAAAAAACTTAACTAGTGACGTAGCCGGCGCGCCACAACGCCTGCGTGCTCCCTTTATGGTGGCTGCATCCGGCAAACTGGTAGCCGCCGCACCCGACGCCATCGCATCAACCGAAGTAGCGCCTGCACGCCCCACAAACGGGGGCAGTCCTGCTACGGCACCTAAACTGACCATAGAGAACGGCGTTACGCCACCACCTGCCGCTACGGCACGGCCGACCGTAACACCTACGCCCATACAAAAACCGGCTGCCACCGCTGCCGCTACAGCGGGTGCAACACAGCCGGGGGGCATTAAACTGACCGGGCTGGCGGCCATGAAACAGGCCCTGGCAGCCAAGCAGAGTGCAGAAGTAGTGACAAGCATACCGGTGACACTGGGCGCACTGTCTGTATACTGGGAGGAGTTTATCGACACCTACCGACAGGCAAAACGTACCAGCGTAGTGAGTAACCTGCAACTGGCGGAGATACAGCTGCCCGAACCACAGGAGATCGCGCTCATCAGCCGTAACATCGTAATGTTGCGCTTCCTGGAGGAAGAAAAGCTGGCCATCTCGGAGTTTTTTAAACAGAAATTCAGGAATAAAGATTTAACCGTAACCTTGTTGCTCGACGAGAGTAAGCAGCAGGAACAAGTAGACGCCGGCCCGCAAAGGTTATCCAGTAAGGAGCAATACCTGAAGATGGTAGAAAAGTACCCGCTCATCAGGGAACTGAAGGACAGCCTGGGCATGGAACTTGATTTTTAGCTCATTTTTAAACACAGGACCACTCTTACGTTGCGTTTTTGCGCAAAAACATGTAGGTTTGGGCAAAATTTTGAAGAAACACTATGGCAGAAGTTATCAGAATGCCCCTTTTGAGCGACACGATGACCGAAGGGGTGATTGCGGAATGGCATAAGAAAGTAGGAGACACCGTTAAATCCGACGACGTTATTGCTGAAGTGGAAACCGACAAAGCTACCATGGAAGTAATGGGTTATGCGGACGGCACCATCTTATATATAGGCGTAGAGAAAGGAAAGGCTGCGAAGGTAAATGATATCATTGCCATTGTGGGTAAACCAGGCGAGGATTACAAATCCCTGCTGGAAGGCGGCGCAACTGCTGCTGCTCCTGCAAAAGAAGCCGCACCTGCCAAAGCCGAAGCGCCTGCCGCGGAAGCTGCTCCTGCTCCTAAAGCCGACGACGCTGCCGTAGCGGAAGCCCTCAAAAATGCAACTGTGATCAGGATGCCGCTGCTCAGCGACACCATGACCGAAGGCAAAATCGTTGCCTGGAATAAAAAAGTAGGCGACACCGTTAAATCCGACGATGTACTGGCCGAAGTAGAAACCGATAAAGCCACTATGGAGGTTATCGGTTATGCTGACGGTACCCTGCTGCACGTTGGTGTAAAAGAAGGTGAAGCAGCCAAAGTAAACGGCATCATCGCCATCGTAGGTAAACAGGGCACTAACGTAGACGCTATCCTCGCCGCCGAAAAAGGTGGCAACGCAGCGCCTGCGGCTAAAGCTGCCGAACAGCAAAGCGCTCCGGCTGCCAATGCTGCTCCTGCCGCCACCGCCGCTCCTGCCGAAGCAGCACCTGCTTCCAGCAACGAAGGTGGCCGCGTGAAAGCTTCTCCCCTCGCTAAAAAACTGGCCGCAGATAAAGGTATCGATATCAACCAGGTAACCGGTTCCGGTGACAATGGCCGTATCGTGAAAAAAGATGTGGACAACTATACACCAGCCGCGAAAGCTGCTCCTGCTGCAACGACTGCCGCTTCCGGCGCTGCTGCTCCACAGGCTGCACCATTCGTACCTGGCCAGGAATCTTACGAAGACATCCCGGTTACACAGATGCGTGGCGTAATCGCTAAACGCCTCGGTGAAAGCAAGTTCACTGCTCCCGAATTCTACCTCACCATGGAAATCAACATGGACGAGGCGATGAAGAACAGGGAAGCGCTGAACAAAGTATCTCCTGTGAAGATCTCCTTCAACGACATGGTGATCAAAGCTGCGGCAATGGCACTGCGTCAGCACCCTTACGTAAACAGCAGCTGGCAGGGCGGTACTATCCGCATGAACCAGCACGTGCACATCGGTTCTGCCGTGGCTGTAGACGAAGGTCTGATCGTTCCGACCATTCGTTTCGCTGATCAGAAAACACTCAGCCAGATCGCGGCAGACGCGAAAGTGCTGTACGATAAAGCTAAAAACAAGAAACTGCAGCCGAATGAATTCAGCGGCAGCACCTTCACCGTATCCAACCTGGGTATGATGGGTATCGATCACTTTACGGCGATCATCAACCAACCTAACTCCGCGATCCTTGCTGTAGGCGGCATCAAAGAGGTAGTTGTGGCGGAAAAAGGCCAGTTTAAAGTGACCAATATCATGAAGGTAACCCTCACCTGCGACCACCGCACTGTGGATGGCGCTGTAGGAGCTAAGTTCCTGGTGACCTTAAAAGGTTTCCTCGAAAACCCGGTTACAATGCTCGTTTAGAAGCATTTACATATTTACCTACGGAAAAGCGCAGTTTACACTGCGCTTTTTTTATGCTATCTTGAGCCAAATTGTTTTATCCATGTACCTGTTACTCGACGTCGACGCCTGGTGGGCAGCACACGCTCCTTTCGAAAAGATCTATTGGGTGGTTACGATCATCTTTACCCTGCTATTCCTGCTGCAGATGGGCATTACACTGCTCGGCGGCGAACATGACGGCTCCGTTGGCGACGCCGACGACGCGGTATCCGGCGACGATGGTATCGGCTTCCAGTTCTTTACGCTGAAAAACATGCTGGCCTTCTTTACCATCCTTGGCTGGACGGGACTCGCCTGCATTAACTCCGGCATGGGCAACCTCGGTACGCTCGTGATCTCCGTTATTGCGGGACTGGCCATGATGGTTATTATGTCGCTGCTCTTTTACTACACCAGCAAGTTATCCCATAGCGGCACCATGAACCTGCAAAACGCCGTTGGTCAAACCGGCGAGGTATACCTCACCATTCCGGGTCGCAGATCTGGCACTGGCAAGGTACACATCCGTATACAGGGCGGCATCCGCGAACTGGACGCACTTACCGACGACCTGGCAGATCTGCCCAGCCATAGCCGTATCCGCGTGCAGCAATCATTGAATGACGGCCTGTTACTTGTCACCAAAAGCTAATCTTTTTCCCTTCACCTGAAAACCATTTTTTATCTATATGTATACCTTAATGCCTATACTGCTTGCGGTATTATTCGTCTTCGTTTTTATTTACGCGCTTTTCCGCCGTTACAAGCGCTGTCCTTCCGACCGCATCCTGGTCGTTTATGGTAAAGTAGGTTCTAACTCCGAAGGTAACCTGAGCGCCAAATGTATTCATGGCGGCGCGGCCTTTATCTGGCCTATCATCCAGGACTACTCCTTCATGGACCTTACACCAACCTCTATCGAGGTAAACCTGACGAATGCACTGAGTAAACAGAACATTCGTATCGACGTGCCTTCGCGTTTTACCGTGGCAATTTCCACCGAACCGGCGGTAATGACCAACGCTGCTGAACGTCTTTTGGGCCTGCAACGCCCGCAGATCCACGATCTGGCGAAAGATATCATCTTTGGTCAGCTGCGTCTCGTGGTAGCCACCATGGACATCGAGGAAATCAACAGCAACCGCGATAAATTTCTGTCGAACGTAGCCGCTAACGTGGAAGCCGAGCTGAAAAAGATCGGTCTGAAACTGATTAACGTGAACCTTACCGACATCAAGGACGAATCGGGCTACATAGAGGCTTTGGGTAAAGAAGCCGCCGCAAAAGCGATCAACGAAGCCAAAAAGAGCGTGGCCGAACAGGAGCGTTTTGGTGAAATTGGTAAAGCAGAAGCTAACAAGGAAAAGGACATTAAGATCGCTGAAACCACGCGTGACAGGGATGCAATGATCGCCAGTGCGAACAAAGACAAGGAAATCCTGATCGCCGGCGCGCAGCGTGACGAAAGCATCGGTAAAATCGAAGCGGAAAGAGATACCCGTATCAAATCTGCAGAGGCTAACTCCTCCGCCATCCAGGGTGAGAACAATGCGAGGATCCAGATCGCACAGTCGGAGGCCACCCGTCGCGAACGCGAAGCTGAATCTTTGAAACAAGCTACGGCGGCTGAGAAGGTACAGGCGGCGAAAGCACTCGAAGAGTCGTACCTGGCAGAGCAAAAAGCCGAAGCCGCCCGTGCGGCCAGGGAGCGTGCCACCCAGGAAGCTAACATCGTGGTAGCTGCAGAAATCCAGAAACAAAAAGCCATCATCGAAGCGCAGGCAGAAGCCGAAAAGATCCGACAGAAAGCAAAAGGTGAGGCAGACGCGATCTTCCTGAAAATGGAAGCGGAAGCGAAAGGTATGTTCGAGATCCTGACGAAGCAGGCCGAAGGTATGAACCGTGTGGTACAGGCAGCCGGCAACAATAGTAAGGATGCCGCACTGCTCCTCATCGCCGACAAACTGCCCGAACTGGTAAGAATGCAGACCGATGCGATCAAAAACATCAAGATCGACAAGGTTACCGTTTGGGAAGGCGGCCATGCAAATGGCGACGGCAAAGGCTCTACGGCTAATTTTATCAGCGGTTTGTATAAATCCGTTCCCCCGCTGAAAGACATCTTCAACATGGCGGGTATGGACCTGCCTGAGTTTCTTGGCAAAGAGAAAACGAAGGGCGACGATACCGTACAGGTAGTGGAATCCTGACTGCATATCGATTTATAGTGAGGGCTGGTCCAATGTGGCCGGCCCTTAATTTTTCAGCCAGGCTATGATTTAAGTTGTATATTAGTAATACCCCTTCAAAACATCTGAAACTTAACATGGAAGCACCCAAAAACGCTATTAGCTGGTTTGAGATTCCCGTGAATGATTTTAGCAGAGCGAAGAGATTTTATACCACGATATTGAATTGCGAAATGCAGGAAATGGAAATGGGCTCAGACAGGCTGGCACTTTTCCCTTACGATGCGGAACGCGGTATTGGCGGCGCCATTGTACAGGGACCTGACTACTTACCCAGCCAGCGGGGTAGCCTGGTTTATCTGAATGCGGGCGCAGACCTCTCCGACGTGCTTAACCGTGTACCGGCAGCCGGTGGTAAAATAGAGCTGGACAAAAAGCTGATTTCCGAACAGGCAGATATGGGCTACTACGCCGTTTTCCAGGATACGGAGGGGAATAGGGTGGCGTTGCATTCGATGGGGTGATTGACGGCATGCAGGTTGATATTTTTTATACTTTCTTTCAGATTCTTTTGAAAGTTCGGAAACATAGCCATACATTTGAGGCATGAAGTTCACTGATGCAAAAGCACAATTCATCCAGGCCTGGGGTTCTTTAGGAGCGCAATGGGGTATTAACCGTACCATGGCGCAAATCCACGCACTCCTGCTGATCGCACCCGACGCGCTGAGCGCCGATGAGATCATGGAGGAACTGAACATCTCCCGCGGTAACACCAACATGAATGTACGGGAGCTGATCAACTGGGGCATCGTGGATAAAGTGCTGGTACCAGGCGAGCGCAAGGAATA
The DNA here is from genome assembly GCF_022867795.2 of Chitinophaga horti. Taxonomy (NCBI): domain Bacteria; kingdom Pseudomonadati; phylum Bacteroidota; class Chitinophagia; order Chitinophagales; family Chitinophagaceae; genus Chitinophaga; species Chitinophaga horti. Next base: position 4,546,231 of record NZ_CP107006.1, read on the forward strand.
CTTCGCCGCGGAAAAAGACATCTGGAAAGTAGGTACCGCTATCGCCCGCGAGCGTAAAAAGCGCGAACTGGACCCGATCCTGAAGGTGTTGAACGCACTTTCCACCGTAGAAGGTGATCAGAAAGACAAACACGTAAAAGCATTTCGTGAGTCGATCCAAAACATTAATCGTTTTGCGCAACAAACGGACAATACCCTCAATGCATTCATCAAAGCAGAAGAAAACTGGTTCTACAGCACCTTGCTGAAGGTATTCAAGTAATATTTTTTTGCTCAAATGTTTCATTACTTACTGAAAGTTCAGAATTACACTAGTCATGAATAATAAGAAGATCGTTATCGCAGGTGGAGCAGGATTTATGGGCGAGGCCCTGGCGGAGTATTACGGCCTGGAGAACGAAGTGGTGATACTTACGCGCCAGGAAAAACCTCATAGCCAATATGCACGTTATGTGAAATGGGATGGCGAACACCTCACCAGCTGGTACCGCGAACTAGACAAGGCCGACCTGCTCATCAACCTGGCAGGTAAAAGTGTGAACTGCCGGTACAACGAACGTAACAAGGCGGAGATATTCAGCAGCCGGGTGAACAGTACCCGCGTGCTCGGCGAAGCGATCAAACGCCTCTCCAACCCTCCTGCCCTGTGGATCAATGCCGCATCTGCCACGATTTACCGACATGCTGAAGATCGCCCTATGGACGAGCGCAATGGCGACATAGGCACCGGTTTCTCTGTAGAAGTGTGCAAGTTGTGGGAGAAAACGTTTTATGAACAGGAAACACCACATACCCGCAAAGTGGCGCTGCGTACGGCCATCGTACTCGGCCCCAAAGGCGGTGCTTTAATGCCGATGCTCAACCTCGTGAAGTTTGCACTGGGTGGCAGGCAAGGTAGCGGTCACCAGATGTTTAGCTGGGTGCATATCGAAGACTTCTGCAGACTTGCCAAATGGCTTTACGAAACACCGGAAGCACAAGGCACCTACAACTGCTCTGCTCCCCAACCTGTTACGAACGAAACCTTTATGCGCACCCTGCGCCAGGCTGCCGGTCGCCGCATTGGTTTACCTGCGCCAGAATGGCTGTTGCGCATGGGGGCAGTAATGATCGGTACGGAAATTGAACTCATTATCAAAAGCCGCTGGGTCATACCCGCCCGCCTCGTGCAGGAAGGCTTCCGGTTCAGGCATGCGCAGTTGCGGCCGGCACTGGAAGATATATTGAGCGAATTACCCAGGCGGCGGTATCATTTATTTTAACTTAAGATCATGAAAGAACCGAAACTGACAGTTGTGATAGGCGCTTCGCCAAACCCGGACAGGTATAGTTTTTTAGCCGTAAACCGCCTGCGTGCCTATAATCATCCTGTAGTGGCCATCGGTAAAAAAACAGGCGACATCAACGGTACACCGGTGATCGCAGAACATCCCGCGCTGGAGAACGTAGATACGATCACGTTATACATGAACCCGCAGCGGCAGCAGGAATACTACGATTACATCCTCAGCCTGCGCCCAAAACGCATCATCTTTAACCCGGGAACAGAAAACCCCGAACTGGAAGCCAGGGCGCAGCAACAAGGCATTGAAACGCTGGAAGCCTGTACGCTCGTCATGCTCGGCACCGGCCAGTACTAAAACTTAATGCTCCCTTCATACGACCACTTCCTTTTTTTCGTATATTCGGTTAAGCGTATAGCGCATCCATTGCCATACAGCAACCGAAGTGAAAGCACGTTAACCCGCATCGCCAGACAGGCAAAAGACTTACAGACAGGCATCGTTTACCCTCGGCTTATTCACCCATTAAACATACATTTTATGAAGTGGAGACGATTCAACGGAGAGCCCATCAACCTGCCCATCAAAGATGAAGTAAGACGCGCCATCGTAAGAGAGGCGGCACAGTATCACCTTAAAGTTTGTATCGGGACTGATTCCCAGGTAAAAGGAGCCGAGACGGAATTTGCGACCGTGATCGTATTCCTGCGCGAAGGCCATGGCGGCTTTATGTTCATTCACAACTACAAAACCCGCGACGTATATTCTATTAAAGAACGTATGCTCGTGGAAGTAGCCAAAAGCATCGAGATCGCATACGAATTATGCGACCTCTTTACGGAGTATGATGTAGACATGGAAGTACATGCGGACATTAACACGAACCCGCAGTTCAAAAGCAACCTGGCCCTGCGCGAAGCCATGGGTTACATCCTGGGGATGGGCTTTGCCTTTAAAGCAAAACCGGAAGCTTTCGCCAGCAGCTGCTGTGCTAATAAGATCGTGAACTAAAAGTAAGGCAGGATATCAGCCTCGTTTTTTGGTGCAGAAATGCACCAGGCGCCATCGTCACCCTTATGCCAGCCCCCGGAACCTCGCGTTTAACTCATCTACGAACTCGAGTATCTTATCTCTTCCCATTCTTTTTACGGTAGAAGTTACATAGTGCGCCGGAAGGAATTCCCAGTTTTCGCGCAGTTTGTTCAGGAATGCTTTGATGTTGCGGCTCACCTCCAGCTGCGTGGATTTGTCAGCTTTGGTAAACACGAGGCTGAAAGGCACCTGCCATTCACCGAGCTGGTTTACAAAGTCGATATCAATTTGCTGTGGCGTATGGCGACTGTCGATAAGTACAAAAATGTTTACCAGGTTGGTTCTTTTACGCAGGTAGTTCTCGATCATCTGGCTCCACTGGCGACGCTGTGACTGGGACACCTTGGCGAAGCCGTACCCTGGCAAATCGACAATGTACCATTGTTTGTTGATGAGGAAGTGGTTGATTAGCTGTGTTTTACCCGGCGTACCCGATGTTTTTGCCAGCTTTTCACGGCCCGTCAGCATATTGATCAGCGAGGACTTGCCCACATTGGAGCGACCGATGAAGGCGTATTCCGGCAGGTCGGGCGCAGGGCATTTTTCCCAATCGGGGCTGCTGATAATATATTCTGCTGATTTGATGATCATTTCCATTATTCTTCCTTTTAAATATTGATGCGCCCCCTATTTTGAGCAACGTTGAAAGCAACCGAAAACCTTTTTTAGCTAACTTTGCAGCCTATGGCAAATATCGAGACAGTTCAAAAAGTGATTCCTTTCAAGGAGTCAAAATTAAGCAAGAAGGAGCAGATAGCGAGCATGTTTGACCAGATCGCGTTCAGGTACGACTTCCTGAACCACTTTATGTCGCTCGGAATTGACCGTATCTGGCGACGTATAGCCCTCAACAAACTGAAGTCCCTGGCGCCTAAAACCATGCTGGACGTGGCAACCGGCACAGGCGATTTTGCCATCCTGGCCGAAAAACGCCTTCGTCCCGAAAAAATTACCGGTATCGATATTTCTGAAGGCATGCTGCAGATAGGCCGCCAGAAAGTAGAAAAACTGGGTCTCAGCGACAAGATCACCCTTCAGTCGGGCGATAGCGAAACAATAAGTTTCCCCGATGCAACGTTTGATGCCATAACAGTTGCCTTTGGAGTACGCAATTTCGAAAACCTTGAAAAAGGCCTGTCAGAAATGAGGCGTGTACTGAAGCCGGGCGGTAAAGTAGTGATCCTGGAATTTTCCAACCCTACCGTATTTCCTGTGAAACAGCTGTATAATTTTTATTTCCGCTACATTACCCCACTCATCGGGAAATATGTAGCCAAAAGCGAAGCCGCCTACAGTTATCTCCCCGACTCCGTAAAAGCTTTTCCGCAGGGGAAAGCCATGGTGAGCATCCTGAATGGAATTGGCTATCAGTCTGTTACATGCAAAACACTAACTTTCGGCATATGTTCCGTTTATTGCGCTACCCGATAGGGTTGCTTATCCTGTGTTTAACCTATTTACCGGCAAGTGCGCAGCTGAACATGGAAGAACATGATCAAAAGCCCTACTACTTCGGTATTACCCTAGCTACTAACCAGTCGAACTTCAAACTTTACCACTCCGACCGCTTCCTTAGCCAGGATACGGTGATGGTAATAGAACCGCTTAAAACCATTGGTTTTAACCTCGGTTTGCTGGCTAACCTGCGCCTGAACAGGCGTTTCGACCTGCGTTTTAATCCGCAGCTGGTATTTGCTTCCAAGAACCTGTACTATAAAGAACAATACCCTTCCGTAGAAACGGAAAAGAACATCGAATCGATCCTGCTGAGTTTTCCCCTCCAGATCAAGTTTAAGTCCGACCGCATCCGTAACATGCGTGTATACACGATTGCCGGTATGAAGTACGACTATGACCTCGCTTCCAACGCCAGGGCCCGCCGGGCGGAGGATCTCGTCAAGGTAAAAAAAGGAGACTACGGCTATGAGGTAGGTGCGGGCTTCGAGTTCTATTTCCAGAGCTTCATTTTTGCCCCCGAGTTTAAGATCAGTAACGGCCTGGGCGACGTACACGTGCGCGATAACAACCTTCGCTACTCCAACAACATGGGAGAGCTGAAAAGCCGTATGATCGTATTTTCCATCCACCTCGAAGGTTGATTTTTAATCTGCTGAAAGACTGACGGCGCGCAAGGATTTAATACCTTTGCGGCATGCAGAATTATTTGATCAGGAATATTGCGGTAGTTAATGAAGGCCGCACGCAGGTACAGGACGTACTGCTTCGCAACGGGCGCATTGAAAAACTCGCGCCGCAAATCAATGAAAAAAGTAATTATACGGAGATCAATGGCGAAGGCAAACATTTGCTGCCCGGCGCCATCGACGACCAGGTGCACTTCCGGGAGCCGGGCCTGACCCACAAAGCCAACATCCACTCCGAAGCCCGCGCAGCGGTAGCTGGCGGTGTTACTACCTTTATGGAGATGCCCAACACCAAACCAGAAGCCATTACACAGGAGCGCCTCGAAGAGAAATACAACATCGCGGCCAATACTTCCATCGCCAACTACTCCTTCTTCATGGGCGTGAGCAACGACAACGCGGAAGAAGTACTGCGCACCAACGAAAAGAAAGACCGTGTATGCGGTGTAAAAATATTCATGGGTTCCTCTACCGGCAATATGCTGGTGGACAACTTCGTGACGCTGAACAAAATATTCTCCGGTACCGAGTTGCTGATTGCCACCCATTGCGAGGATGAAAAGATTATCCGCGACAACATGGAGCAGTTCAAGCGCAATAAAGGCGATAACCTGTCAGCCTCCGATCACCCGCTGATCCGTAACGAAGAAGCCTGTTTTGAGTCTTCATTTACCGCCGTACAGCTGGCGAAGAAATACGACAGCCGCCTGCACATCCTGCACATCTCTACAGAAAAAGAATTGCAGCTGTTCAGCAACATGCTGCCGCTGGCGGAAAAACGTATCACCGCAGAAGTTTGCGTACACCACCTTTGGTTTAGCGCCGACGACTACGCACAATACGGCAACCTGATCAAATGTAACCCGGCCATCAAAGCACCCAAACACCGCGAAGCGTTGTGGAAAGCGCTGGTGGACGATCGCCTGGACATTATCGCCACCGACCACGCTCCGCACACCTGGGAAGAGAAACAACAACCTTATTTGCAGTCCCCCTCCGGCGTGCCATTAGTACAACATACCGTGCTGATGATGCTGGAAGCCGTGAAGCAGGGCCGCTTCACCATCGAAAAGATGGTAGAGAAAATGAGTCACGCCCCGGCAATCTGTTTTAAGATCAGAGACCGTGGCTATATCCGTGAAGGCTACTTTGCAGACGTGGTGATCGCTGATCTGAATGCAGGCACAAAAGTGAGCAAAGAAAATATTTACTACCACTGCGGATGGAGCCCTTTCGAAGGCCACCAGTTCTCCGCGGGGCTTACACACACTTTTGTGAACGGGCATCTCGCTTATGAAAACGGCCAGTTTAACGAAAGTGAAAAAGGTCAGCGTATTACTTTTGCGAGATAATTTAAAGGCCGCCGTATACACACGGCGGCCTTTCTCTTTTATGGAAAAACCCTTAACCCGCATCTTCCTGCCGAGAAGCATCTGAAGCCCTTGAATATGCTGCCTATTAACTGTAAATTCACTCAAAATTAGTAGCGAATGGAACTGGACAAAACGACCTACCTCGACCTCTCCATATTTAACCGTGATGAAGAATTTTCCCTGTTGCACAAGCTGGACTTTACCAGTACTTCGGGGGAAGGGAATACCTGCGCAGCCTGTTCGCCAATCCTTTAAAAGACCTTCGCGCCATCCGCCAGCGGCAGGAAATGCTGCGGTTTATCCTGGAGCAGGAAACGCAATGGCCAACGCAGATCACGAACGGCACCATCGTAGTAGTAGAAAACTACCTGAATGCGGAAATAGAACCGATCTCCAGCAATAGCGGTCCGGCCCTGCTACTGAGCGCTACAGTCATGAAAACGATTTACGCGCCCGACTTCGGCTTCATCCGTTTCTCCTTTGCACAATTACTGAACCTGCTGCGAGGCTTTAAACACCTGGTGAGCGTTTATAATAAAGACACGACCCCGGCCGTATTACGAAGCCTGGTAGAGCGGGCAGCACATTTACTGCGCCAGCGCGAGTTTGATGACATCATGTCGCTCGATGACGCCGGTACGCTCAACTACGTACAGATCTTACGGTACGACAACCTCATCCGCAGGAAACATAAAAAGGTATTGTGGGAGCTAACGGAACTGTATACACGACTGGATGCATATTACAGCATGGCCATGGCCGTTCGCCGCTTCAACCTGCACTTCCCGTCGTTCCGCGAGGGCAATGACCCTTATATTGAAGTGAAAGGTTTGTATCACATCATATTGCCAAAACCTGTTTCGTACGATGTAACCTTCGATCGCGACAGGCATTTTATGTTCCTCACCGGCGCCAACATGGCGGGCAAAACCACCTTCATCAAAGCCGTGGGCGTGGCGGTATTCCTGGCGCATGTGGGCATGGGCGTACCGGCGCAGGAGATGGAACTGAGCTTCTTTCATGGTATTCTCAGTAACATCCAGGTGCAGGATAATATCTTTAAGGGAGAAAGTTATTTCTACAGTGAAGTGCAGCGCATCAAGAACACGATCATTAAGATCAGTGATGGTAAAAACTGGCTGATATTGATTGACGAAATGTTCAAAGGCACTAATGTGGAAGATGCTAAAAACTGTTCCCTGGCGGTGATCCGCGGATTGCTGCATAACAAACACTCTCTTTTTATATTATCGACACACCTGTACGAAATTGCAGATGAACTGCAACGTGACGGACAAATCATCTTTAAATACTTCGAGAGTGAAGTGATCGACGATACCCTTTATTTCACTTATCAATTGAAAGACGGCATCGCGAAAGAGAAGATCGGCTACCTGATTTTGAAACGAGAAAAGGTATTGGAACTGCTCGAAGGCATGAAGTCTAACTGATAACTTATCACTTTTATTATAGAACGGATGCGGAAGTATGTGTATACACCGCATCCGTTTTTTGTTGATTGTTGAATAGTCATGCCCCCTTAATTTCGCAGCAACCAACCACCATTGTATGTTGATCAAAACCTTTGGCAGTGCAGTTTTTGGGATTGATGCCATTACCATATCGATAGAAGTAAACGTGATGCAGGGCTCCAAATTTTTCATGGTAGGCCTGCCGGATAATGCGGTGAAAGAAAGTCAGTACAGGATAGAATCGGTCATTAAAAATATAGGGTTCCGTATGCCGCGTTTGCGGACGATCGTAAACCTGGCGCCCGCAGCTATCCGCAAGGCGGGTGCCGCTTACGATCTGCCGATTGCGCTGGGCATTGTGGCCGCTTCAAAACAGGTAACGTTAAAAGATAATCCCGAACAATACATCATCATGGGCGAGCTTTCGCTCGATGGTGTCCTCAAACCTGTGAGAGGCGCACTGCCCATGGCTTTGCAGGCGCGCAAAGAGGGCTTTAAGGGTATGATACTTCCGCAACAGAATGCACGCGAGGCAGCGATGATAACTCAGCTGAACGTATATGGCGCGCAGCATATCAAAGAGGTACTTGACTTCTTCGAAGGTACGCGTCCATTGGAAGCGACCATCGTACAACCCCGGGAAGCCTTCTTTGCTTCTCAATATGATTTTGATATTGATTTTTCAGAAGTGAAGGGCCAACAAAATATTAAACGCGCGCTGGAGATCGCGGCCGCAGGCGGACATAATGCCATATTGATTGGTCCGCCCGGTGCGGGCAAAACCATGTTAGCCCGCAGAATGCCGACGATATTGCCACCACTCAGTTTACAGGAAGCGCTGGAAACAACGCGCATCCATTCTGTGGCAGGCAAACTACCCGAGCACGCAACGCTGGTATCCCGCCGCCCCTTCCGTTCGCCACATCACACGATCAGCGATGTGGCGCTGGTAGGTGGCGGTGGTGGTATCCCGCAGCCAGGCGAAATATCACTTGCACATAACGGCATTCTTTTCCTGGATGAGCTGCCCGAGTTCAAACGCGGTGTGCTCGAAGTAATGCGACAACCGATCGAAGAACGTAAAGTCACGATATCGCGGGCACGCATGGCCATCGACTATCCTGCCGGGTTCATGTTGCTCGCTTCGATGAACCCGTGCCCCTGCGGCTATTTCAATCACCCGGATAAAGACTGCAGCTGCCCGCCAGGCTTGGTACAAAAGTATTTCTCAAAAATATCCGGTCCGCTGCTCGATCGTATAGACTTGCACGTAGAAGTGACGCCGGTGGTGTTTTCAGATGATTTGTCAGGACAGGCGGCCGAAACCAGCGCAGCCATCCGCGAACGTGTGATCGCTGCCCGCCTGTTACAGTCGCAACGTTTCGGGGAGGAAGAAGGCGTTCATTGCAACGCTCAAATGAGTACCCGGCTGCTGAGGAAGTATTGTGTGTTGAATGATGCAGGCAGCACGTTGTTAAGAAATGCTATACAACGTTTAAATCTATCGGCCCGTGCATACGACAGGATATTGAAGGTAAGCCGTACCGTGGCAGACCTGGCTGGCAGTCCACACATAGAACCGCAGCATGTGGCCGCTGCGATACAGTATCGCAGTTTGGACAGGCAGGGGTGGATGATGTAGAGGCGCTTGATCTCGGCACTGCGATACAGCACCGCAGCCTGAACACGCAAAGCCGATGTTATGTCGCTTATTCAAAACGTCTGCACACCGCCGCTGCCACAGAGCACCAAAGCCTGCACACGCAGAGCTGCATGATATAACAACACCGGTTAAATTGTTGTTAACAGCGACTCATTCGCTCCATTCACCAAGTAAAATCGTCATTTCACAAACCTACACTTGACAGGCAACATCGTATCTCTATCTTTGTGTCAGGTTTTTCATAGGATATGGTTAAAATAACTGAAGGCGGTGTTCTCACCGCCTTTTTCTTTGCCCTTAACTCCCACTTTCGCTTCGTCCGTTAAATTTCAGTTAACAAGCCTCACTTCACTGCTTTCACCAACTATTTTAATGCGTTCACGGATTCAATTTTGCAGGTGTGTGCCATGCATATACCTTTGTTATAGGTTTTTCATAGGATATGGTTAAAATAACTGAAGGCGGTGTTCTCACCGCCTTTTTCTTTGCCCTTAACTCCCACTTTCGCTCCGCCCGTTAAATTTCAGTTAACAAGCCTCACATCACTACTTTCACCAACTATTTTAATGCGTTCACGGATTCAATTTTGCAGGTGCGTGCCATGCATATACCTTTGTTATAGGTTTTTCATAGGATATGGTTAAAATAACTGAAGGCGGTGTTCTCACCGCCTTTTTCTTTGCCCTTAACTCCCACTTTCGCTCCGCCCGTTAAATTTCAGTTAACAAGCCTCACATCACTACTTTCACCAACTATTTTAATGCGTTCACGGATTCAATTTTGCAGGTGCGTGCCATGCATATACCTTTGTTATAGGTTTTTCATAGGATATGGTTAAAATAACTGAAGGCGGTGTTCTCACCGCCTTTTTCTTTTGTACTAACTATACCGGCTGCGCCTCCATTTTCTTATACGCTTCCGTTAACTTCTTCTGTATCTCTGCCGGCACCGGCGCATAATCAGCAAATACTGCCTTTATTTTCGCCCGGCCCTGGGTAACGTTGCGTAACGCTGCATACAGTTTGTCCAGCTCGGCCTGCGGGGTGCGGGCCTTTATCACCTGGTAACCATCATTGCTATCCATCCCCGTGATAAGGCTGCGGTGACTTTGCAATTCGCTCATCATATCGCCCATCATCGTATCGGGCGCTATCGCTTCCAGGTCGAACACGGGTTCGAGCAGCTGCGGGGCCGCCTGGTGGAAGGCGTCGCGGAAAGCCATCATGCCGGCAATCTTGAAAGAGATATCGTTACTGTCGACCGGGTGCATTTTACCGTCGTACACGCTTACCCGTACGTCGCGTACGTAGGAGCCCGTAAGCGGGCCTTCCTGCATCTTTTCCATAATCCCTTTAAGGATGGCTGGCAAAAAGCGGTTATCGATAGCACCGCCCACGATGCAGTTATTAAATACAAGTTTGCCTCCCCAGCTCAGCACGATCTCCTCCGTTTCGCGCACAGGGTGCTCCTTTAAAGGCGGCATTCCGTCGAAATAAGGCTCTATTTTCATAAACACTTCCCCGAACTGCCCTGCACCGCCCGATTGCTTTTTATGCCGGTAAGAAGCCTGCGCCTGCTTTTGTATCGTTTCCCGGTAGGGAATGCGGGCAGGCAGGTACTCCACCTGCATATGGTAGATATGCTCCAGCCGCCATCTGGTGATCGCCAGGTGCAGGTCGCCCTGGCCGTGCAGGATCACCTGGCGCAACTCGCGGTTGTATTCCACCTCCAGGGTAGGGTCTTCCATATGAATTTCGGCCAGCACTTCTCCCAGCTTTTCATCGTCCGACTTGTTTTTGGCCACGATCGCGGTGCGCACCTTCGGTGCGGGAAAATGCAGGGGCGCTACCTCGAGCGCGGCACCCTTGTCCGCCAGGGTGTGATCGGTGAACGTGTTTTTCAGTTTCAGCGTACAGCCGATGTCACCCGCCCGCAGCTTCTCCACGTTCTGCCGGTTTTTGCCATCTGCAATGAACAATTGGTTCAACCGCTCCGTCGTGCTGGTCTTCTGGTTATACAACTCCATCCCTGCCTTTACCTCCCCGCTTATCACCTTAAAGAATGACAGCCGGCCGATGTGCGGCTCGAGCAATGTTCTGAATACGAACAGGCAAACCGGTCCGGCGGCGTCACATTTAATCTCGCGGCCGTCCGTTGTTAGCTCGGCCGGCATATCCATGGCCGATGGCGCTACGTTATCGATAAAACCCATCAGCCTGCCGCTGCCCATATTATGGCGGGCGCTGAGGCAGAACAGCGGGAACACCTGGTGGCGCATCATACCGATTTTAAGCCCCTCCCGCAGCTCGTCCTCATCCAGGTTGCCCTGTTCGAAGTATTTTTCCATCAACGCATCATCGTTCTCCGCCGCCTTTTCTACCAGTTCGTTGTGTAAACGGGCGGCGGTTTCGGCTTCCTCCGGGGGGATAGGCAGCTTTTCAGGTTTGCCGCCGCCTTCCGGAAAGCGGTATAAGGTCATCTTCAACAGGTCGATGATCGCATTGAAGCCGGGTCCCTGGTTTACAGGGTATTGCATCACTGTAACAGCGCTACCGAAACGTTGCCTGGCCTGCTCCGCCACCTGCTGAAAGTTCGCATGCTCGCCATCCAGGTGGTTAACGGCCAGGATGGTCGGCTTACGGTAACGGTCAACATAGTCCCATATCACCACGGTGCCCGTTTCCACCCCGTATTCGGCATTGAGCAGCAACACCGCCGTATCGCACACCCGCACAGCAGCCGTCACCTCACCGGCGAAATCCTCCAACCCGGGTGTGTCGATAATGTTGATCTTGTAATCACGCCACTCGGTATGCATACAGGTAGCGTAGACGGAGTTGCCTCTTTCATGCTCTACTTCATGGTAATCGCTTACGGTATTGCGCTCTTCAACGGCGCCCCGTTTGGCGATAATGCCCGCCTCGAAGAGCATGGCTTCGGCGAGTGTCGTTTTGCCGCTCTTGGCAGCGCCAATGAGCACAATGTTTTTAACGTGTTTTTCATCATACATTTTCATAACGTAGCCGTTTTGGGAGGGTGGACCGAGATGTTATTTTCCGGGGAAGTAGTGATGGCCGTTTTGCGTGGGGAGCGTTCCTGTTATACTGCGGTAAGCCGTTTGCTGTGTTAATGTTAAGTTACGATTTTTATCGCTTACGGGCGCCGCAGCGAACCGGGCCCCAGGTACCTGTGGCAACATTTATTGCGTACCGTTTTTCCCTACCTTTGCGCCATGCGACTATTGCTTTCTTATCTCAAAAACTATAAGTGGCTGATTGTATTGGCGTTGTTGCTGGCCACGATAAACCAGGTATTCTCCTTACTGGACCCATATATCTTCGGAAAAATCGTAGACCGCTTCGCCTCTCACCCCACTACCGAATCGCCTGCCGGCGTAGTGCCGGAGGTGCCCCGCAGTAAGTATGACTACCTGATCGGGATCGGATTATTATTACTGGCCTCCATTGGCGTGGCCATGGTCTCCCGCATAGCGAAAGCCTTCCAGGACTATTTTGTGAACGTGATTATCCAGAAGTTTGGCGCGAAAGTGTATACAGACGGGTTGCGGCACTCCCTGCGACTGCCCTACCAGCAGTTCGAAGACCAACGGAGTGGCGAAACACTGGCAGTGCTGCAGAAGGTGCGGCTGGACAGTGAAAAGTTCATCACCATGTTCATCAACGTACTCTTTACATCCCTCGTGGGTGTGGTCTTCGTAATGATCTATGCGTTTACGGTACACTGGACGCTCGTTCCGGTATACTTCATCGGCAGCTTTCTGCTGGCCATGGTAATCAGCTTCCTAAGCCGTAAGATCAAAACCATTCAGAAAACCATCGTAAAGGAAACCACCATGCTGGCCGGTGCCACCACGGAATCTTTACGCAACATCGAACTGGTGAAAAGTCTCGGCTTAACACACCAGGAAATCAGGCGGCTCAACTCCACCACGATGAAGATCCTCATGCTCGAACTGAAGAAGGTACGCAGCGTACGATCCATCAACTTCGTACAGGGTACGTTCGTGAACCTGTTGCGCTCGGCCATCTTGTTCCTGCTGCTGTATATGTTGTACGGTCCGCCAGGTGCTGCTACGGCTTCACTCGGTCAGCTGTTCACGTTGCAGCTTTACTCCTTCTTCATCTTCGGCCCCATGCAGGAGCTGGGCAACATCATCCTGGCTTACCGCGAAACGCAGGTGTCATTAGCCAACTTTGAGAAGATACTGGCTACGCCGGTAGAGGTAACACCATCAGACCCGGTACGCCTTTCCGCCATCGACGAGCTGTCGTTCAAGAACGTAGGCTTTCAACACCTGACGGCGAAAACGAAGGCACTCGACAATATCAGCTTCACCGTTAATACCGGCGAAACAATTGCGTTTGTCGGCCCCTCAGGCTCCGGCAAAACCACGCTGGTAAAACTGCTCGTAGGCTTGTATCGCCCAATGGAAGGCCGCATCCTGTACAACAACATCGATACCGACCAGATTGATATTGAGGAACTGCGCCACCAGATAGGTTTCGTAACGCAGGACACGCAACTGTTTTCGGGCACGATCAAAGAGAATATGTTGTTCGTAAACCCACGCGCTACCGATGAACAGATCATGGATGCGCTTACCAAAGCATCGGCATTCAGTTTGCTGGCAAGGGCCGAGAACGGCATCGATACCGTGATTGGTGAGGGCGGCATCAAGATATCAGGCGGAGAAAAACAAAGGTTGTCAATTGCCCGCGCTTTGCTGCGCCACCCGCGCCTGCTGGTATTTGATGAAGCTACCTCCGCGCTCGACTCGTTAACGGAAGAGCAGATCACGCAAACAGTGAGGAATGTCACTTCTTCCAAAGAACATATCACGGTGATGATCGCGCACCGTTTGTCGACCATCATGCACGCCGACCGCATATACGTACTGGAGAAAGGGCGTATTACCGAAACAGGCGACCACTATACGCTGCTGGCCGAAAAGGGACTCTACTACGCGATGTGGCGGCAACAGATCGGTGAGAAGAAAGATGATGCTGTGGCAGAGGTGAAATAACTTATCTGGCACAAAAGATGAGGAATATCATTCATGTCCATCAGCTAAAAGATTAACTTTGCCTTACCATGAGCAAGAAACCAAATTACATTCTGAGCCTGCTTCAAATGCGTTGTCCGCGTTGCCGGAAAGGGCACATGTATCGCACGCGCAATCCTTTTCACTGGAGGTTTTCGCGGATATTCGACATGCACGATCACTGCCCGGTATGTAAGCAAAAGTTCGAACTCGAAACGGGTTTCTGGTTTGGTACCGGCTATGTTAGTTATGCTTTGAGCGTTGCCTTCTCCGTTTTTAACCTGATATGGTACTGGTTATTTTTCGGACTTAGCTGGCGCGATAACAGCATTATGATATGGCTGGCCGTAAACGGTGTAATACTCCTGGTATTCCAGCCATGGCTCATGCGTATTTCCCGTGTCATATACCTGTACTTCTTCGTGTATTACAATGAAGAAACAGCTGATCTGCCAGACGAAAAGTAAAACTTGACTAATACAGCGATATAATGATCAAGGGCCGTGAAAACGGCCCTTTTCTCTTTTCATCCAAAATCTGAGCAGTATGTCAGATCTATCTTAAATATCTTGATGTTATTGTGTAAGTGTCTGTAGGAAATACGAGTCGAATGATCAACGTTGCCGGGGATACGAAGCATACAAAAAACGGGTCATCAAATATATAACTTTCGCGCTGCAAATTTCCTACATATTTATGCCCGGTCATTAAAAAGGGAGAGAGGAATCATCCCGCTCTCCCTTGTCTTTTTCGCTATCTGAACTCCAGGGGTACCGACAGCTTTACACTGAAATTACGTCCCATTCCGTACACGCCCGTACGCCCCGTCACCACGTTCTCCCCCGCGTATTTCAGGCGGTTGAGGTGGTTCTGATAGGCTTCATCAGTAAGGTTATTAGCGGCTATGTGCAAGGCAAACAATGTCCTGTTCTTCTTGTTCACGAACTCCGCGCCAATGCCTGCATTCAGCAAGGCATAACCACCGGTGACGGTTTCCGTATTATAAGCGCTGAACACATTTTTCTGATCCAAAAACTTATCTAGTTGCACCTTTGCGTACACATTACGTACGCCTTTACCATTCTTACGGAAGTCGCCCCTTAATTCGGAGAGCCAGCGTAATGGTGGAATGGCAGGCAGGTACTTCGTAGAATCACTACCGTTAGCCAGGCGACCTTCTACCCAGGAAAGAGAGTTACCGAAGTGCAGCCAATGGATAGGATGCGGGTGAATATCGATGGATACTTCACCGCCATACAGAAACGCGCGGCCCTGCTGGTATTGAAATGCGGCATAACCGTCTTCGTTTTCCGCTACAGGAATGGAATCGGTACCATCTGCCCCCAACAGCTTGCGGGAGTAAATGTAGTTGCTGATATTATTATAGAAGGCGTTTACACCAAAGCTGATATGTTCGGTATTCAACTCCACACCGGCATCTATCTGCGTACTTACTTCTGCATCCAGACCGGTGTTGCCGTACTCATAACGGATCGTTCCTTCGTGCACACCGTTGGCCGACAATTCCGCGATGTTCGGTGCCCTGAAACCACGGGCTACGTTCAGCTTGAGGGTGAGCTGTTCTATCGGCGCATAACTTAACCCCACACTACCGGATACATTCGCAAAATCGCGCTCGAATGCGTTGAAGCGGGTAATACCACCGGTTACGGGCGAAGGCACGGGCTTCTCTTCATCATCCAGATACAATGCGTCGGACGTGATGGTGCGGTAATCGAATCGTAAACCACCGGCTACGGTCAGTTTACCGAAGTTTTTGCGGGTGAGCGCGAACACGCCGGCATCAAACAGGTTATAGGATGGAATCAGGAACTCCGCGCCATGATTGCTGTTTTGCTGCTGCATACCGTTTACGCCGAACGTAGTTTGCCAGCCGTTCATATCGGCCAGGAAATATTTTATGCCGTAGTTAAACGTTTTTAATTTGAAGTATAAAGCCACGTCGTCCGGCGCTAAAACATCTTCGTACTCGCGGCGTTTGTTCACCTGGTAGCCGAGGTTTACGCTGATCCTGCTACCGTTGCGGAAGTACAGGCTGTTATCCCATATCAGCTTCTGGTGATCTATTTTTTGCTTCGGAAAGAGGGGATGATATGATTTGAAGTCGCTGTTCGTCGCAGCTACTTCTTCTGCTGTTCCGTTATCGTTAATCGGTTTAATGAACCGCCCGTCCTCATCACGTTCCCCTTCCACCAGTCCGGGTTCGAGGCTATACGAAGAGAACGACAGGCGTGAATACCCCCAGCTTTTATTCAACCCGATACCTGCGCCATAGTTCGTGTTACGGAACTTAGAGTTCAGCACATAATCGTCATACTTGTTTTTATAATCGTGCGCCAGTTTCTGCGTACCATACAACTTCCAGCTGAAACCATTCTGGTTGCCCGCAATGTTGGCATGATAACCGAACAGGCCGTTGTTGCTCTGGTAATTTGCATCAATGCCACCACGAATGGTGCCCGCAGGAACGGGAATATCTGAAATGATATTCACCACGCCGGCCAACGCATCGGAGCCATACATCAACGACGCCGGTCCTTTCAGAATCTCAATTTTATTGACGTTGTAGTCGTCTACTTCCAAACCATGTTCGTCCCCCCACTGCTGGCCTTCCTGGCGTACTTCGTCGTTTACGACTACTACGCGGTTATAGCCGAGACCGCGGATCACTGGTTTGGAAATAGCCGGGCCGGTACCTACCTGGCTCACGCCCGGCAACTGCGCAATCGCATCTACCAGGTTGGAAGAAACGGTACGGTCCAAAAAGTCTTTACGCACAATACTGATGGGCGTTGGGTTCTGGCGGAGTAAAGTCGCCACGTTCACACCCGTTACCACTACTTCGTTCTGTTCCGTTACGGACATGCCGAGTACGAAGTTGCGGCTGGTGTTACCATTGATGACCACCTGCTCGGTAATAGCAGCGTGTCCGATATAACGCACCTCTACCAGGAAACGGCCCTGCGGCAGGTGTTTAACGGAGTAATTACCCTGGGCGTCAGCAACAGCGCCGAGTTTGAGATCAGGAAAATAAATGGTGGCACCGGGTAATGGCCCCTGGTTGTTTTTGTCGGTAACAGTGCCGGAAAGGGTATTATCCTGCCCAGGTTCCTCGTTAGCGAATAATTTAAAAGGCGAAATAATGAGCAGGCAAATAGCCAGCACGCGAGCGTATAGCATGTTAATCACGATCTGAGTAAAGAGAAATAAGTGTCCCAGCCCGTTTAGGGCTGCATCAGGTTAAACAATGGCAATCGCAGCAGGTGGCCCCCGTAAAGCGAAGAAGTACGAGTCAACCGTGGTAACGGCTATGGGAAGCGCAGGCATAAAAACACCGAACAATACATCGGCGCCTGCCAGATAAGTTTGATGTGAGGGTAAATACGTGTCCACTTCCCACTGCAGCCAGTCGCAGTGCGTGTGGTGTTCGGAGATGGTGAGACCATCAACATGAGCCGCGGGGGCCTCATCCTGTGTATCGGCGTGGCCGGCAAAATGATGCAGGTAATCGCGGGGCGTAATATAAAAGCTGAATACGCCCAGCAAGACCAATACCCCTATTTTTTGCAGCACTTTCCGCACCTGGTAGTTTATTTACCAGGCAAAGATAGGAAAGTATTGCAACAAAGTTGCAGGGTAGCCCGTCAGAAGCGTCGGCTGATTCAGCTTCTGCCGTTGCAGCACCTTATAGAATCGAAATTCTTCGTGCAGGCACATGTATACATACGCCTTCATTGGCAAGGCTGTCCCTACTTCACCTTCATCATACTCCTCACCTGCTGTACCATTCCGTTCTGGAAACGGGCATAGTAAATACCGGTAGGCAATATGGTGGCATCGAAGTCGATGGTGTACTTGCCGGCTGTCATCACCTTATCCAGCGGCGTGGCCAGCAAACGGCCCATTGTATCAAATATCTGGATCAATGTATGCCCACCGGAAGTTTCGTAGGAAATGATCGTTCTGGCGACAAATGGATTGGGATAGTTGGAAATGAGGTTTTTACCGGCGTTCTGGTTTACGTCGGGGATGTTGGTCACCGTGCTGCAAGCCAGGCTGTTTACCAGCGGCAATTGCTGGTAATCCTTCATCATTACTTCGTCGAGCGCGGCTTTCTTAATACAGAACCACTGCTCCAGCAACGAAGCGTATACCGAACGGAAGTCGTACTGCATCGGCACGTTATCGTTCACATTGGCCTGCCCAGGCATATCGGGCGTATTACCCAGTACACCGGGATTGATATAATCACCGAACAAAATCATCGGCGCAGCGGCACCATGGTCGGTACCCATACTGCCGTTGGATTTGATACGGCGGCCAAATTCGGAGAAGGTCATACCGATCACCCGTTGCGATACTTTATGGCCTTTAAGGTCGGCCATAAACTCGCTGATGGCGTTGGACAGGTTGCCGAGCAGGTTGGCGTGTGCACCAGTAGATGTATCGCCGGAGTTGGTCTGGCTGGCGTGGGTGTCGAAACCACCAATGCTCACCATGTACAGGCGGGTTTTTAATCCGCCGGCGATCAACCGTGCTACGATCTTCAGCTGCTGGGAAATAGACGTATTGCTGTAAGGTCCCTGGCTGGTTACTTTACCTGCGGCCAGTTTAATGGAGTCGGCGTATTTGTTCGACTGCTTCGCGATCATACGAATGTACTTCAGTTCCTTACCGGCTTTGGTATTCGGCACATCATCCTCCTTACCTTCCAGCAAATCGTAAAAGCTGCTCGTACTCGTAATCGCCATGCCCGTATTGGTTACCGGCCCCTGGAAGGCTGGCGACACGATAGAGCCGATCTGGATGGCCAGCGGATCGGGCATTTCGGCATTTGGAAAACCGACTGGATAGTTGGGATATTCTGTTTGCAGGTAACGGCCGCCCCAACCAGTGGTGATCACGTCATTGGCGTCGGAACCTGTCAGCCAGATATCTGTAGCGCGAAAGTGAGAGAAGTTAGGCGAAGGATAACCAACGCTTTGTACCACACACACTTTACCTTCGTTATACAGCGATTGTAATTTAGTCATGGAGGGATGTAAACCCGCTTTCTTCACGTTTACCAGTGGCAGCACGCGCCCTTCGGCGATCGCGATGTTACTGCGCGCGTTCACGTAACCGGAATACTTGTCCAGGGGAATAACCATGTTAAGACCATCATTACCACCCGTCATTTGTATCATGACCAGTACGTGATCATTATCGGTGGCAGCGCCCTGGAGGGCCGACAGTAAAGGCGAAGCGCCGAATGCTTTAACGGAGAACCCGTTTATGAACGACGGCAGAATGGCTGCCGGCGCGGTATATTTAAAAAATTCTCTTCTTTTCATAAAGGCTTTTCAAAAAAGGTGATCAGGATAATTGGTATTCAGACAGGTCCATGATGTACTTATAGAACGACTGCAAGCGGCCATGTACCACTTCGCGGGCCATCATGTTCGACTTGTCGGCCATATAAGCATTCCAGGCGGTTGTCCAGTAGTAATCCATGTCCTGGTCCGACAGCAGTATCTTTCGCAGTGCTTCTTTCACTTCCGCAGACACGTCCATCCGGTGCAAAATACTCAGCGACTCATCCCGCAGTTGTATCGGATCTTCGGGAGCGCTCAGCATTTCTGCAAAGGCCATCGGATCAATGACAATGGTACCGCCCGAACGACTGATACCAGAGGTAATCATCTGATCACTGTACATATTACGTTTGGGATACGTATCCGTATTGATCCACAGCTCATGGAACTGCGGCTCCTGGAAGTACGCTTCCCAACCCGATACCAGCGGCGGATCACCAATGTTCTGCTGCTGGTTGGCCGCCGCCTGTTGTACAATGCTCCACGCACCGTAAGCCGCCATATAATCGGTGGTAACGGAGGGGAACTGTACGCCAAACTCGCGGCAAAGGCCCACTGAAAAGTCGATCGGACTTTTAATGAGGCACGACATGTTTAACGGGTCGTAAAAATGTTCGCTTTTGAAAAGTGCGGAGAGTAAAGGTTTTATTTCATAATTGTTTGTTCTGAATATTTGGGCCAGCGGTGTAATCACGTTTGTTTCTGTAGCGTCGTCGATTTCGTAGTACACGAAAAAGCGGTAGAACCGGCGGCACAGGTACTTGGCCACTTCTTCCTGCTGGAAGATCACGTTCAGTAATTCGTCCAGCTCCTTGGTACCATCGGGCCCCGTACGACCGGAGATCACGCGGTTGAACAGGAAGGCGGAAAATTCTTTATTGGTGATGTCGTGTTTCGTGGCGTCAAAGAAAGAAGTAATCGTAGTCGGGTTGATGCGGTAGCCGGTGAGTACGCGTGCAGCCGCCCTCACATCTTCCTCCGTATACTGCGACATCTCCCCTTTACCGCAGGTAAACAGCTCGAGCAACTCGCGGGCATAGTTTTCGTCGGCCGCTGTTTTTTCGTTCAGGTAGCCGTTCAGATATACCAGCATGCCCGGCTCCAGCGTCACCGCTTTCGTGAGGGCTTTGAAGTTACCGAGTGCGTGTTGCCTTAATACGGTGTTGTGGTTGTATACGTAACGCGCATCCTTGATCGTCACCGCTTCGGTAGCGAAGTGATTGTGCCAGAAGAGCGTCATCTTTTCGCGCATGCTCCTGGGCTGGTTTACCATCAATCCCAGCCACCAGGCTTTGAAAGATTGGCGACGCGCATTTTCCAGGTCGTCATTATCGGCGATCGGCGCAGACATCACCCAGCTAGCACCTGCGGCTATTTCGGGATCCGCCTCGTCGTTCTGGTAATTATTGATCGGCGGAGCGGGTGTAGTGTCTGCAAAATTGAGCAGCGCATCTACAGCGGCATCCATGCCTAAACCTTTAAAATAGTTGACATCCGGAACGGCGGCACCGAACATGGCTCTTTTAAGAAGATGGACCACCTGGGCAGTGTTCCAGGGACCAGTATAAGGAGCAAGACCGGAAAGCGTACGCGCAGCTTTCACAGGTGCTTTTTTGTTACGGGATGGGGCGAGCGCCAAAAAACTTCTGCGATCCATTTAGATACGGTTAGGATTGATGATGGTTTTTCCTGCAACCAAATTAATAAAATCTTTAATTCAATTACATTATTTTATATAATTAGGGAAAAAAGATGGCAATGGGACTGACTCTAAGCGGTTTATCGATGGTTACATCTCGTAGCTTTCCAATTTTATATAACATCCCCTAAACGTAAGCACCCAGGGTTTTATTGCACGCCTGATAAAGTGATGAATATCATATGGATAATAAACGGGGCTGACCAAAAATCAACGCGAAAGGCTACGATGACAGGGGTTGTATCCTGTACGCCTGTAAAAAGAGGCTGACCAAAAATAATGGCCAGCCCCGCTATCAAAATAATTAACTCATTAAAACCGTTCGATCACCCCGGCAATGCCCTGGCCACCGCCCACACAGGCAGTTACCACGCCATACTTTTTACCCAGGCGTTTCAGGTCGCCCAGTTGCTGGATGGTAAGTTTGGCGCCGGTACAACCCAATGGGTGCCCCAATGCGATGGCGCCACCGTTAATATTCACCTTTTCCGGATCGATGTTCAGTTCGCGGATAACGGCTACGGCCTGCGAAGCGAAAGCCTCGTTCAGTTCTACCAGGTCGATGTCGTTGAGCGTTTTACCGGCACGTTCCAATGCTTTAGGCACCGCCGCCACCGGGCCAATCCCCATGATGCGCGGATGTACACCTGCCGATACGCAGGATACCAGTCGGCCAATCGGCTCCAATCCCAGCTCCTTCACCATTTTACCGCTCATGACGATCACGAAAGCAGCGCCGTCGGAGGTTTGGGATGAATTGCCCGCCGTCACAGAACCACCGGCAGCAAATACCGGTTTCAGTTTGGCCAATGCCTCTAAAGAAGTGTCGGCGCGTGGCCCTTCATCGGTATCCACTACATATTTGCGGGCTTGCTTTTTGCCTTTTTCATCCAGGTAAATTTCTTCCACGTTGATAGGAAGAATACCCTCTTTGAAATGCCCGTTCTGTATAGCGGCAATCGCACGTTGGTGCGAGCGGTACGAGAACTCGTCCTGTTGCTCGCGGGAGATATTAAATTCACGGGCTACCGCTTCCGCAGTAAGCCCCATGCTGAGGTAATAATCGGGAGTAGTGCTGGTTACCGTGTAGTTAGGCACTGTTTTCCAACCAGCTACCGGCACAAGGCTCATGCTTTCGGTACCTCCGGCAATGATGCAATCTGCCATACCGCTTTGGATCTTAGCCGTAGCGATGGCGATCGTTTCCAGGCCGGATGCGCAGTAACGGTTAACGGTCATGCCTGGCACTTCGATGCCAAGTGCGCGTACAGAGATCAGGCGGCCAATTTGAAGCCCCTGTTCTGCTTCCGGCACGGCGTTACCAACAATCAAATCATCTACACGGCCTGGCTCCAGTTGCGGTACAGATTTCAGCAAACCGGTAATCACATCAACGGCCAGGTCATCCGGACGGTAAAACCGGAAACCACCGCGTTTCGACTTAGTCACCGCGGTCCTGTAACCGGCTACGATATATGCATCCTGCATGGTTAACTCATTTTGTTCCTACCAAATTTAAGGTATTGTGTTCAATTTAAGCGCAGGGTAAACCTAGTTGGCTTTGAACGGTAAACGCACGCTGTTTATACCCGCCACAATGCCGTAACCACCCATAACATTGGTGTACACTTTGGAGGCGTCGGTGAGCACATTACCGCTGTTAGTCACCTGTATATCAAAACTTCTGAGGTAGTTGTAAGCGGCCGGGGTGAGGGAAGTAATTTCCAGTATAAGTTGCTGACCGGCCGGTACCGCTTTTTCCGTTTGCATGAAGATGGTGAGTTTGCGACCATTGAACCGCTCGTCGTTAATAACGTTCGTCTCAAAATATTGCGGGCTGATCACGTTCATGAAATCACTGTTGTAGGACGCATCGAATCGTACTTTTAAGGCGGTCTTTATCACCACCGCGCCATTTACTTCTTCCGCCGCATATACACGGATGCGGTAGTAGTTCACGACATCGCTACGGTCCTGCAGTTCGAAGTTGAGCCGACTGCCGCCAGCAAAGGCAGCCACGTTACCGGCGATGGGTGCCAGTGGCAACGAATCCTTCGCCACGATGGGCTCCAGCCCATTATGTATGGCGGTTACTTCGTAGCTACTGCCATATTTCACGTTTCTGGCTGATACAAAATAGCCCACGCTATTGATCACCTGGCGTGTAACGGGAATGGCTACCCCATCTTCCAGCAACTGCACATCGGCAGCTACCAGTTCCTCGAAGTTTACCGCTCCGGGCCGCGTGCTGCGCGTTACGCGAATATACACCGGGCTATCGGCCTGCATAAAAGTGTTTACCACAATTTTATCACCGGCGTAAGGCACATCCACATCCACTTTCTTTTCGCAAGCGGTGACGGCCAGTACAAATAATCCTATCAAACTAAATAATACCTTTTTCATGCTACACTATTTAGCGCGTATGGAAAATGTTAAACTTGGTAATACAGGCAGCAGTGTAAACTGAGTAAGATCGCGCCTGCCCATGTTCTCGTCATACTTATAGTAATAGTAAAACGGATTCTTGCGGTTATACACATTGTACACACTCATGTTCATCGAATAGTCGAACTTTTTACGCTGCCAGTTATACGACACACTAAGGTCCAGCCGGTGCTGGTCCATCGTGCGTAATGTATTCCTATCCCCCACATAATCTACCTGCCCGCTACCCGGCAGCAATGGCGGATCGTAAGGCGAACTTCCCGGTGCCGGCTCATAACTCGCGGAAGCCAGTGTTAACGGCATGCCAGACATGTACATCCAGTTGGCCGACAGCTCCCAGTTCTTTTCAAAACGGTGGGATAACATCAGCTCCAGGTCGTGCAGGTGATCGTATTTGTAAGGAAATATTTTACCATTGTTGATGTTCGGAAAGCTACGCCGCGAGCGCGACAGGGTGTAGCCGACTGTTGCCTGTGTACGACCGGCCTTCTTTTGCGCCAGCAGTTCAAAGCCATAACTGCTGCCTTGTCCTATGACTACTTTTTCATCCCAGCTCTTGGTGGCCGACTGAAAATTACCTGCCTGCTCCTCGTACTCGATCACGTTCTGCATGGTTTTGTAATAGGCTTCCAGCGATAATTCGTACTGTTTGTCCTTACTCGTCTTCGCCAATCCAAGCGCCACCTGGTTCGATATCATGGGCCGCACTTTGTCGGTTACGGGCACCCATAAATCTGTCGGCAAATAAGTACTGTTGTTCGACAACAAATGAATGTACTGCACCATCTTCGTATACGTCCACTTCATGGCCCAGTTGCGCGGCAGCATGTACCGGAAGCCCAGCCGGGGCTGCACGGAGCGATACCATTCCGGGAAGATCATAAATGCGGAAATGTGTAACCCCAGGTTCAGGTGCAAAGAATCGGAAATCCGCCAGTCGTCTTCGGCATACATAGACAGTTCGAGTCCGCCCGGTTTTTCTTTATTATACGCCGTGTCGTACACATCGTTCTCCTGGCTGCTGAACTGGGTGATGCCGGGTTCAAAAATGTGATAGGCGCCCTGCAAACCGAAACGCACCACGTGGTTCGGGTGCGGACGATAGTCGTAATCAAGCTTCAACGATCCGTTCTGGGTGCGGGAGTAGTATTTACCGAACAGGTTATCCTTTTCCGGTACGCGGAACGATTCGTATTTATACCGGTAATCGGTGAGGAAAAAGTATTGAGAAAAACTGGCTGTCAGGTTCGAGAACAACCGCGGATTGTACAGGTGATTCCAGCGCAGCGAGTAGATCTGATTGCCCCATCCCAGCCTAAAATTCAGCATTTCCTGGTAACTCTTGTCGCCAAAAGAATCGTTATATTCCTTGTCGGTGAGCAATTTCATATTATCCTGTCCGCCATAGGCGCTAATGAACAAACGATCGCGCGGCGAAAAGATGTGGTTAATCTTGATGTTCGCATCATAAAACATCACACCAAACTCACCGTTATCGCCCACGTCGAGGTTCTTTTCCACGAAGGGTTGCATGTACAGGTCGGCCAGGGAACGGCGACCGGTGAGTACGAACGACGTTTTATTTTTCCAGATAGGCCCTTCTACGATAAACTTGCCCGAGAGTAAGCCTGCAGAGGCCTCCCAGCGATACTTATGCATATCGCCGTCTTTGAGGGAGACATCTGTTACGGACGATAATCGTCCGCCATAGCGTGCCGGGAAAGCGCCTTTATACAGCTCCACGTTCTTCACCAGGTCGGGGTGAAACACAGAGTAAATACCAAAAAGGTGCGACGGATTATACACCGGTGTACCATCCAGTAATACCAGGTTTTGTTCCGGACTGCCACCCCGTACGTTCATGCCACTCACCCCATCGCGACCGCCACTCACGCCGGGCATTGCCATCATCGTTCGCAGCACATCCTCTTCGCCTAACAATTTCGGCATTGTTTTCACCTGCGATAGCGGTATACTGATGCGACTCATCTGCGTTTGGTCCTGCAGTTTCGGAGCCGATTCCGTCACCTCCACCTGCTTTAAGGTATTGGAAGGCTTAAGCTGCACCTTCAGCTGCCGGCTCGATTTATCTTTCAGGCTGATCATCACCGGTTCGTAACCGATGTAAGTGGCGATCAGCGTAAGCGTATCTCTTTTCGTGGTCAGACTGTAAAACCCATATTGGTTGGAAACAGTGCCTACCTGTAACAGCGGCGAATACACAGTAACGCCAATCAGCTTTTCGCCGGTGATCGCATCTTCCGCGTAACCGCTGATCGTTCGTTGTTCCTTCTTTTTAGCCGTAAGTACGATCTGTTCGCCAATGCGTTTGTATTCAACGCCGTTTTCGTCGAACACCAGTTCCATCAGGCGTTTTAGCGATACATTACGCACATCTACATCCACCATTTGCGACATACGCACGACGTCGCGGCTGTACGAAAACTGGATGCCATAGGTTTTACCTAACTGACGGCATACTTCGGATAAAGGTTGTTGTTTAACAGAGAGGGAAACACGCGTGCGCCAGTTCCAGGCCCACGACTGCAACGGAAAATACAGTAAAAGCATACCCAAAAGCAGTTTCCTGGCAAGCGGTTTCATTATAAGGCGGTAGTTATAGCGGTTACTGTTATTCTACAATGTAAATTCCGGGGGCTTTTTGTGTAATGGAAATGCCATTCATATAGGCCAGCGTTTCCACCACTTCTGCTATCGGGCGGTTATTGAAGTTCGTTGTTATAGGCGTTTTCAGCAAACCGGTATCTTTCACTTCAAACTTCACGTTGTAGATCGCCTCTACGGTTTCGATCACATCGCTGAGTGGCGCATCTTCAAAACTGAGTTCAAGCTTTTCCACATCCACCACATGGTCTACAATGTAAGGCTTGCGGTTCGGCTCGGGCTGCCGGAGTAACATGCCGGGCGTCATCACCAGGCTGCGTTGCTCCTTGTTATTCATCACCATGATCTTACCACTGGTTACATGAATATCCAGCGGCCTGTTCTCGCGAAAATCGATCGAAAACTGTGTACCCAGTACCCTTACCATCATATCCTCGTTCATCTGCACTTCGAAAGGATGCTGCTCGTCTGCCGTTATATCAAAGAAAGCCTTGCCCTTCAGGTAAACCCGTCGTTCCTTTTTACCGAAATCCTGCGCCACCCGAAGTTCGGAGGCACTGTCCAGTCGCACCTTACTGCCATCGGGCAGTACCTGCTCCTGCACGCCATTGAACACCAGTGTTTTTTCCCCTGGCCCGGAAGTGAGGTTCCACACACCTACCCCGGCGGCCACAATGGCCAGTATTACCGCGGCGGCAGGCAACCAGCGGCGTTGTTTGCGCCCGGGCATCGCTACCACTTTGGCCCCTTCGGGCTGAATAGTGTTTAACAGCCGTTGCCAGGAGGCCTCGGTATTCACCACCGTTTGCACGGGCGCGGGCGCCTCCAGCATTTTACGCACCCCTTCCAGCACCGCCTCGTTGGCAGCGTTGTCGGCTCTCCAGGTATCAACCCACTGCCGCTCCAGCCCGTCCGCTTCGTTAAGCAGGTACTTGCAGAGCAACGTGTAGAGCGCCTCGTCGGGATGCAATTCGTTCATGAAACAGTGTAACTTTTATAATAGACGCTTAACGGAGCCTGAGCCCCCTACGCCGGTTTAACTTTTTTTGCGATCGCTATCAACATCAAAATCAGTGGCAAATACTCCTTCAGTTCCCCGTGCAGGATCTTTAACGCCTTGCCCATCTGGTTTTCGACGGTTTTAACGGAGATGTCCATAACAGTGGCTATTTCGGCATACTTCAGGTGTTGCTGGCGGCTCAGCACGAATACCTCGCGACAGCGCTCCGGTAATTTCTGCAAGGCCTGGTGCAGCATTCGTTCCAGCTCGCGGGCCTGTATCACATTGTCGGAGGCGGTGGACTGCGACAAGCCGAAGTCCGTTTCCTTGCCACTGCGTACCTGCTGCTTGCGCCACTGGCTGATGGCGGTGTTACGGATTGCGGTGAACAGGTAAGACTTTACGGAGCCGGTGATCGCGATAGCCGCGCGTTTCTCCCATAACTGGGTAAACACGAGCTGTACGATCTCCTCTCCCTCCAACGGATCGCCGGTATAATGTATGGCGAACGAGAGGCAGTGCGGGTGATGCTCCTTAAATATCTGTTCAAATTCCCGTAACTCCATGGTGCGATTAACGCGACAAATGTAACCCGCCTTCCCCAAAAATCAAGGTGCGGGGCTGAATTATAGTAATAATTAGCGAAAGGTAATATATATGTGATATTTAACGATACTTTATCTTTGCACCACGCATGTACGGATTAATTAAAAAAATACTCTTCTGCTTTCCTCCTGAAAGCATTCACCACGGCGTAATGCGTGGTTTAAAAGTGATGCATGGTTTGCCCCTGGGCAAAAACCTGCTGGGCTCTTTTTGTCGCCCGGATGATACCGGCCTTCAGCGCGAAGTGTTCGGACTCACTTTCAAAAACCCTGTAGGCCTTGCTGCCGGGTTTGATAAAGACGCCAAATACATCGATGAGCTGTCGGACCTCGGCTTCGGTTTCGTGGAAATCGGTACCGTAACGCCTGTGGGCCAGCCCGGTAACGAGCAGCCCAGGCTGTTTCGCCTGCCGGCCGACCAGGCGCTCATTAACCGTATGGGCTTTAACAACGAGGGCGCTAAAGCAGCTGCGAAACGACTGGCCCTGCGCAAGTCGAACATCATCGTGGGCGGCAACATCGGTAAAAACAAACTTACGCCGAACGAGGATGCGGTAAGCGACTACGAGAAATGTTTTCATGCCTTATATGATGGCGTAGACTATTTCGTGGTAAACGTGAGCTCGCCCAATACCCCCGGTTTACGCGCCCTGCAGGAAAAGGAGCCGCTGAAACAGCTGCTGCACCACCTGCAAACGATTAATGCGGCCAAACCAAAAGCGAAACCCATCCTGCTTAAAATAGCACCGGACCTCACCCCGGAGCAGCTGGACGATATCGTCGAAATCGTTAACGAAACCAAACTGGCCGGCATCGTGGCCACCAATACCACGATCAGCCGGGAAGGGCTTGCCACCCCCAACGCCGAAGTGGAAAAGATCGGCATGGGCGGACTGAGCGGGTTGCCGGTGAAAGAAAAGGCTACCGAAGTGATCCGGTACATCCACCGTAAATCGGGCGGCAGCATCCCCATTATCGCCGTAGGCGGCATCTTTACCGCCGAAGACGCCCAGGAAAAGCTGGACGCTGGCGCGGTTTTGGTGCAGGTGTACACGGGCTTCATCTACGAGGGGCCTGCCATTGTGAAAAAAATCTGCTCGGGACTCAAAAAATAAACTCAACCCAATAAATCATGGAACAATTCCTGACGGCTGATGCCATTATCAGCCTCTTTACCCTCATACTCATGGAAGTCGTGCTGGGTATCGATAACGTAATTTTCGTATCCATTGTCATGAACCGCCTGCCGGTAGAAAAACGGCTGACGGCGCGCCGCATCTGGATGTTTACCGGCATCGGCGTACGCGTAATACTGCTGCTGTGCATCGGGTACATCGTAAGGGCCGTACACCCTTTATTTACCATTGCCGGCCACGGTTTCAGCCTGCGCGACCTCATCATGCTCGGTGGTGGTTTGTTCCTGCTGATCAAAACCACCATGGAAATTCACCACAAGCTGGAAGGTGAAGAAGAGGCCACCCTCAACGAAAACGCTAAAGGCGGCAATGCCAAACTGGCCAAAGTGATCGGACAAATCATCCTCATCGACACCGTTTTCTCGTTCGACAGTATCATTACCGCCGTGGGCCTGGCCAAACATGTACCTATTATGATCATTGCGGTAATAATCGCCATGTTTGTCATGTTCCTGTTCGCGCCCCGCATCAGCGACTTCATCCACAAACACCCTACTTTCAAAATGCTGGCCCTCTCCTTCCTGGTAATGGTGGGCGTGGTGTTGATCGTAGAAGGCTGGAGCGCCGAAGCAGCCCACGACCTGCACCTGAAGAACTATGTATACTTCGCCATGGCCTTTTCCTTCCTGGTTGAACTCCTGAACATGAAAATGCGCAAAAATACCCAGAAGCCGGTGGAACTGCGCCAGCCCAAGATAGAAGAGTAGTTATTATCAATAAGTTAGTCCAAAGCCCGGTCGTTAAGGCCGGGCTTTTTTTATGGATGTAACCAGCTTTAACCCTCTCCTGAGCCCCCGTTGCGTCGCACACCTCGCCGGTTTTACCCATTTTCGTCAACATGTTAAAATAACATCATCCCTACCCCATCAGTTTTCCCAGGCGTCCTCTATGGCCCTGTCAGCCTTGCTACCGGGAAGCCGCATCCCTGCTGGATAATTCACGTATCCTTCGTATATCCTTCGTTAATATTAGGTATATCTTTCGTATATTGTTCGTATGTATACGAAGAATATACGAACAATATACGAAGGATCTACGAAGGATTAACGAAGAATCATGCAAGGATGGCGCAAAGATGGTGGTAGGATATTACCCTCGTTTCTCTGTCGTCAATTTTAACCGAAGAGAAGCAAATATGCGCACCCGGTCTTCACGCTGGCAAACACATGATGCCGGCCAGTGAGTGATACAACGGCGGCTGAAACGAGTTCGGAGGCCGGTTAACAAGGAAAAAAATTAAACCCTGCCGGGTATTTCCGAATTACTGGTCGTTTACTTACCTTTGCACCCGAAAAAGAGGGGCTACGCCCTTTTATATAAATCCATATAATTATATGTCTGGACAGCTTAAAGAAGTTCGCAACCGTATAAAATCTGTACAATCTACACAGCAGATCACGAAAGCCATGAAAATGGTGAGTGCTGCAAAGCTGCGCCGTGCGCAGGATGCCATCCAGCAAATGCGCCCTTACGCGGTGAAGTTGCAGGAGATGCTCCAAAACATCGTGAGCAACACCGAAGGTGAGCTGGAAATGTCACTGGCGGCTGTTAGGCAGGTAGAAAAGGTACTGATCGTGGTAGTTACCTCCGACAGGGGTCTCTGCGGCGCTTACAACTCCAACATCATCAAGCTGGCCAAACAAACCATCCGTGAGAAATACGCGGACCAGTATGCAAAAGGCAATGTAACCATCCTGCCAATCGGCAAAAAAGGTTACGAAGCGTTTGCGAAAGCTGGTTACAACGTGATCAGCTCACACTGGCACATTTTCGCAGGCTTGTCTTTCGACGCTGTGAAAAGCGCTGCAGGTGTAGCAATGGAAGGTTACACGAAAGGTGACTTCGACGCAGTAGAAATAGTTTACAGCCAGTTCCGTAACGCGGCAACACAAATCTTCACTGCCGAGCAGTTCCTGCCGATCGCGAAAGTAGAGAACACTGCTGGCAAAGGCCGTAAAGCAGATTACATCTTCGAACCAGAAAAAGGTGTACTGATCGCCGAACTGATGCCGAAAATCCTGAACACGCAGTTCTTCAAAGCCGTACTGGATGGCCAGGCTTCTGAGCATGGCGCCCGTATGACCGCGATGGATAAAGCATCTGAAAACGCTGCGGAAATCCTCCGTACCCTGAAGATATCTTACAACCGTGCACGTCAGGCTGCGATCACTACCGAGCTGACCGAGATCGTAAGTGGTGCTGCTGCCCTGGTGGGATAATCTTATACACAAGAAATCAACAGCATTTATTTTATATTTTTCGAATAAGGTCAAAGACTGTATTTTCGGTCTTTGACTTTTTTCTTTTACGCCGGGGGCGCAGGTTCCCGGGAATTTCAAAGTGTAAGAACCGATATGGAAATCTCTCAGCTCATCCCACATGTGGAAGCCCTGATTTTTGCCGCCGACCGTCCCCTTCCGGTTACGGACATACTCGAACTGCTTAACAATGCACTGGCCTTTTTGGAAGACCGTGCTTCGCAGGAGCAGGTAGAAACCGCCATTGAAGCTATCGCTGAAAAATACCAGTCGGAGTTTTATGCCTTCGAGGTACGCGAAAGCGGCGGCGGCTACCAGTTTCTTACCAAACGCGCTTATTACCAGACCGTTGCCCAGCTCAACGGCGAAAAATACCTGAAACGTTTATCGACCGCCGCGCTGGAAACACTGGCGATCATTGCTTACAGGCAGCCGATTTCCAAAGGTGAAATAGAACATATCCGCGGCGTAAGCACGGATTACTCCATCACCAAACTGCTGGAAAAAGAACTGATCATCATATCCGGCCGCAGCGAAGACCTGCCCGGCAAACCCCTGTTATATAAAACTTCCAAGGCCTTCATGGACTATTTCGGCATCAACTCCCCCGCCGATCTGCCCAAACTGAAAGAAGTGTTCGAGGAAGAATACGTACAGCCCACCCTGATGGACCAGGCAGAAGACAGTCCGACCGCCGTACCAGTAGAAACAGAAGCCGAACTCGAAGCCGATGGACACTTCATCGTATCGGAGAACGGTGAGCTGACCGAAACGACCACCCTGATGATCGACGATTCGGTAGAGCCGCATTACGAGGCTTCCGATGAAGGCGAGGGTGATGAGGAGCCGGAGGAAATTGTAGGTGCGTCGGAAGTGGTGGAGGATGAAGTCGATGGGGAGGATGATTTGGTGAATGGAGAGGAGGACCTGGTAGTAGAAGCTGGAGTTGTGAGTGAGGCCGAAGAGGCTAACGATAGCGAATCTGAAGAAGGTGTGAGTGACGCTGAAGAAGCTGAGTCGCGAGGTGAGGGAGGTGAGGATGATCAGCGCGAGGATAATGAAGACGATGCAGATGAGGACGACGAGGAAGTAGATGAGGATAACGAAGACGATGAGGATGGCGAAGATGAAGATGATGAAGATGAGGACGAGGATGATGAAGATGAGGATAACGAAGACGATGAGGATGGCGACGATGAAGATGAGGACGAGGATGATGAAGATGAAGACGATGAAGACGATGAAGATGATGAAGATGATGAAGATGATGACGATGACAAACACTCCTCTGACAAAGACGAAGACGAAGACGAAGACGAAGACAACAACAAACCAAAGAACTAATCATAAAAGAAGCCGGTCACTACGACCGGCTTCTTCGTTTATATAGCTCTCCAATAAGAGCCATGGTAGGATGTCGCCAGGCTGCGGCTTCCAAAATTATATAACACTTATTTCTTCAACTCCACCACCGTAAGCACCGGAAAGTGATCCGACGGAAATTTGCCTACGTAAGTATCTGTCAGGATACCCCATTTATACACGCTGAACTGCGGCGTTACGAAGATGTGATCGATAACGCCTTCACCGTCCAGGTCGCGGCCGAAACCGTTGTAAGACGAGTTGTTCGCGTAAGGCACCTTCACCATGCTATATGTATCCTTAATCGATTTGGAAGTAGCAAGCAGCTGGTAAGGTTCGCTATCAGGTTTTGCGTTAAAGTCACCGGTGAGGATGGCTGGCGTTTTACCGGCGATGGCAGCGATCTTCGCGAGGATCAACTTGCTGCTTTCCCTACGGGCAACCTGGCCCTGGTGATCATAATGTACATTAAAAAAGTAGAACTTCTTTTTGCTGGCAACATCCTGCAGGTATACCCACGAACAGATGCGGTTGCAGCAGGTAGCATCCCAGCCTTTGCCAGGTTTATCGGGCGTTTCAGACAGCCAGAAGTCGCCTTTATCCAGCAGTTTAAACTTATCCTTCTTAAAGAAAATAGCAGAATGCTCGCCAGCATCCATGCCATTGTCGCGGCCCTTGCCATAACGTTCGTATGCTGGTAATGCATGCACAATATCATCCAGCTGGCTCTTAAAACCTTCCTGGGTACCGAAAATATCGAAGTCATGAAAACGCACCAGGTTAATCAGCGCCGCTTTACGATCTTTCCAAAGGTTACCGGAATCTCTCGGGTTATCAAAACGTACATTGTAAGTCGCTACATTCATCCGCTGCGCCTCGGTGTTCGATGCACAAGCCAACAGTAAAAATAAGGCAGTCAGTATTTGCTTCATAGCTTAAAGATATAATGTATTGGCAAAGTTAGCCCCGTAATATTAACGGACGGTTAAGGGAGCTGGTCACCGGCGTCTGTATCGCTATCCGGCTTTGCTTGCGTCGCACACTTCAGCTATTGCTGCACTGGCCTGGCCAGGGGCAGGAATGGTATATTTTAGTTATCTTGCCCAGCAATTTTATTACGACCTTGTTATACTTATACGCTAAATATACCTGCCGCACTGCTTTAAGCATTTTCACTAACCGCCTGCATATGCGCGGTTATGATTTTACTAAGCTGAAAGGCCCGCTGCTGCTGGCAGTTAATCACTCCGGCTCCTTCCTCGACGCCATGATATTAGGCGCGTTGTTCAATCGCGACATGTACTTCCTGGCCCGCGGCGACGCGTTCAAAAAACCCGTGGCCCGCAAACTGCTGGAGGCCCTGCACAACATTCCTATCTTCCGGTTAAGTGAAGGCAAGGAAAATATGGGACAAAACGATGAAACCTTCGAGCGCTGTCAGCAGATCTTCCGTAAGAACGGTATCGTGCTCATCTTCGCAGAAGGCCTTTGTATTCATGAATGGAAACTTCGCCCGTTAAAAAAAGGCACGGCCCGCATGGCCATCAGTGCCTGGGCTGAG
This sequence comes from Chitinophaga horti, assembly GCF_022867795.2. NCBI lineage: Bacteria > Pseudomonadati > Bacteroidota > Chitinophagia > Chitinophagales > Chitinophagaceae > Chitinophaga > Chitinophaga horti. The sequence continues at coordinate 4,580,449 of NZ_CP107006.1, forward strand.
GCTGACACCGCGGATTTAACTATACTGCCGATCGGCGTTAACTATAGCTCGTTCAAAGACTTTAACAGCAGCATCTACATCAATGTCGGTGATCCTATCAGCGCTAAAACGGTAGAAGCAGCAAAGGGCATGGTGAACCCTTTACAGGTAAACCGCGTACTCACCGAAAGTATGGAAGCACAAATCTTCCATTTCCCGAACGAAGACGCCACTTACGCCGCAGCGTATGCCGCCATGTTGTTCAATGCGCCTGCCACCGATAAGGACGTGCTGCATGCCATGGGCGATCAACTGCAACAAACACCAAAAGAGCGTTTATCCTTCTTTACTACGCCAGGCCACAAAGCCATCGCCTGGAACGGCGGGCAACTATTATTCTCGTTCCTGACGGCATTGGTACTGGCTATCCCGGCGCTTGCAGGCTATTTGATCAACGCACCATTCTACTATCCGGTGCGCAACTTCGCACGTAAAAAAACCAATAAAACCGTCTTCTACGGCTCCGTATTTTTAGGCTTGCTGATGATCGCTTACCTGATTTATGCATTACTGCTGTCTGCCCTTTCCTGCATCTGGCTGGGTGTTTGGGGATTACTGGGCATCGTTGCCTTACCATTATTGGGCTGGACGGTTGGCAAGTTCCGCGATGCATGGTGGCGCATCATGAACTATGGTAAACTCAAAGCGGAGGATCGCATCTACCTGAGGGGATTGTTTAAAAAGTAATATGGCCTTTCCTTCTGAAAGCATAATAGAAAAGGGGCTGACCAAACTTAATGGTCAGCCCCTTTTCATATCTTATTTCACTTTACTCCAGGCCATACAACCGATCATCCAGTTGGGCAGCGGCTTCTGTACTTTACGTTTGGTAAGGTCCAGGAACCAGCCGATCTTTTTGAGTATCGGTACTTTGTGCGTCTCAACCAGTTCGATGTAAGTACCATCCGGATCTTCCAGGTACGCGAAACGACCGGCGGCTTGTCCCATCGAGAACGAATCGGCGCTATCGATCGTGAACGGAAAGCCTGCAGCGGCGGCCTGTTGCTTCAGTTTAGCCATATCGATCACGTCGAAGCAGAGGTGAATGAAACCGAGATCACCCCAGTAACGGCCTTCGAATATTTTACGCGGCGTACGTTCCAGGCATTGCACCAGTTCGATTTCCACACCACCTAACAGGCGGCTGAAAGCGCCATTCTCTTTTCCTCTTTTACGCAGTAATACACGACGGTATTTTTCGCCGGCATACGCAGGCTGCGGCACGTCTTTAAACTGGCCGGTTACGTCGTACACCACTTCATTAATGCCGAGTACATCGCGGTACAGTTTCAACGCCTTATCGATATCACTCACACCGATCACCGCGCCGTAAACACCACCCACGTTATGCGTAGGGGCCGGATCGCGGAACCAGTCGTGGCCTTCTACGATATTAAAGTAATTGCCATGCGGGTCTGTGAGCCAGAAGTGACGGGAGCCGTGTGCGCTTTCCATGATGGCAGATACTGTAGCGTTTTCGGCCAGGTAAAAGCGATGCGCGGCATCAATGTCGTTACATTTTATTTTGGCGGCAAAGGTGCCCAGGTCGCCGAAGGATACGGCGAAATCGGCCGAAACAGGTGTTCTGCTCACATACTGCCATACTTCCATACCACCGCCGCCGGCAATGTTCAGCGTTAGCAGGGCGTGGCGGGAATGCACCTTTCCACCGGTATAAATGGTCATCAAAGGCGCGTCGGCCTTATCATCAAATACCAATACTTCCATTCCCAGGAATTTCTTGTACCAGAACTTGGACGTCTGCAGATCTTTAACGCCTACACCAATCTGTTGTACACCGGTGATACAGTCTGAAAAAGCAGTTTGTGACATATCGAGCTATTGTTTTACGAGATACAGTTATGGTTTCATGCCGGCCTTGTGCGCGATCCGATAGTAAAGGGATGGCAGCACACGTTTGATGGCGAGCAATATCTTTTCTTCTTTTGCAATTTTGATGAGTTTCTTCTTCTTTTCTGCCGCCCGCAGAATGATCTGCGCACACTTGTCGGCTGGTATACCGTTCTTTTGACCGTCATCCATTTTACCGTGTTGCTGTCCGCTGCCGGTTAATGCAGAAAGTGATATTGGCGTATTAATGCGGCCCGGACAAACGATGAGCGTATGCAAGTCTTTCACCGGCTGCTCCGTTTGGAACGTTTCAAAAAAGCCATGCAGTGCATGTTTGGCTGCCGAGTAAGCAGAGCGTAACGGGAAGCCCATCAGTCCGGCCATGCTGCTCATCACAATAATGTGCCCATGCCCCTGCTTTACAAAATGTGGTAGTAAGGCTTTGGTAAGATTTACGGCTGAAAAGAAGTTGATCTCCATGATCTGGCGATCTACCTCCGGTGCGGTATCCGTTACCGGGGAACGTTGGCTTACGCCGGCGTTGTTGATCAGTACATCCAGGCCGCCGAACAGCTGTAATGCTTCGGCCGCTTTGGGCGCGATTTGTGCGCTATCGGTGAGATCGAAACTGAGTAGTTTACAGTGCTGCGTGTATTGCAGGCACTCCTCCTGTACTTCGGCCAGCACTTCGGCGCGGCGTGCAGTAAGTATGAGTTTTGCCTGTTGTTTAGCCAGCTCCAGGGCCAGCGCCTTACCGATGCCAGAACTGGCGCCGGTAATCAGTACTATCTTATTGGAAAAATACATCGCGGCAAGTTAGCACCCTTTTTCAACATATGACGCGCTAAAACAAAAAAACCGCCCGGTCGGGCGGCTTTCTGTACCTTATTTCAATTCGGTGATATACAACTTTCTCCACTTTACTTTGATGCCACCGCCCGAGTGAATCTGCAGCGCGATCTGACCATCTCTGCTACCAATCTTTTCATCATCCAGCGTAATCATTTCCTGGCCGTTAATCCAGGTGGTAACGTTGTTACCTTTCACGCGCACTTTCATAGTATTCCATTCACCCATCTTCAGCGCCTTGTCCTTTTCTGCTTCCGGCTTAATAAGCCAACCACGACCATACGATTCGTAAATACCGCCGCTAAACATACCCGGAGGCGCTACTTCCGCCTGCCAGCCGGTGATCTTTGTACCCTCGATGGAGGAATGGAAGAACACGCCGCTGTTGCCATTGGCTTCCTGTTTAAATTCTACGGTGAGTTCAAAGTCTTTGAATTTCTTGTCGGTAGCGAGGTAGCCGTACTGTTTATCGGGTCCGCTCTCGCAGATGAGCTCTCCGTTTTCTACGTACCATTTTTCGGTACCGTACACCTGCCAACCTTTGAGGTCCTTTCCGTTAAAAAGTGATTGTTTCTTCTGGGCCTGCATGGCTCCGCTAAACAGCATAAACGCTGCAAACAGCAATGACGTGAGTTTCATACTATAAACTGATTTTTTGGAAAGGGTAAGATAGCAAATCTGCCGGAGAAATGGCAGGGAGAATGACGGGCGCGACGGTCGTAAGATGCAAAAAACAGCCTTTTCGCTAATCAATTGATAATCAACATATCTTATTTTGGTCCAAAAATACGGAAAGGGCCCGGAAAGGGCCTCGAAAGGGCATAGCGCTTACCAGGCCTGTGTTTCAATAGGGGTATTCCCCGGAAAAGCCTGTAAACAGGATGTTTCAGGCATGTTCATTTTATGCGTTCAATAAAAAGGCGCCCCGTTACGGAGCGCCTCATTGCTGATATAGACTTAAGGTTAGGTATTATCTTGCTACGTTCACGGCTCTGCGCTCGCGGATCACGGTTACTTTGATCTGGCCGGGATACTGCATCTCGGTCTGGATCTTGGTAGCGATTTCGAAGGAGAGGCGATCTGCGTCATTGTCGGTCACTTTGTCGCTTTCTACGATCACACGCAGTTCGCGGCCTGCCTGGATAGCATAAGCTTTCTCTACACCATCGTAAGCCATGGCGAGGTTTTCCAGGTCCTTAATACGCTGTAAATAGCTCTGCATGATCTCGCGGCGGGCGCCAGGGCGGGCACCGGAAATGGCGTCACAGGCCTGGATGATCGGGGAGATAACGTAAGCCATTTCCATTTCATCGTGGTGGGCGCCGATAGCGTTCACTACTGCAGGGTGTTCACCGTATTTCTCTGCCAGTTTTGCACCTAAAAGGGCATGGCTCAGTTCCGTTTCTTCATCAGGCACTTTACCAATATCGTGCAGCAGACCTGCGCGTTTGGCCAGTTTCGGGTTCAGGCCCAGCTCTGCCGCCATGATACCGCAAAGGTTGGCGGTTTCTTTGGAGTGCATCAGCAGGTTCTGACCGTAAGAGGAACGGAAACGCATTTTACCTACCATGCGCACCAGCTCTTTATGCAAACCGTGAATGCCCAGCTCGATTACTGTTCTTTCACCGATTTCCATCACCTGCTCTTCCAGCTGGCGTTTGGTTTTATCCACTACTTCTTCGATACGTGCAGGGTGGATACGACCGTCCTGTACAAGGCGTTGCAGCGACAGGCGGGCGATTTCACGACGTAATGGGTCGAAGGAAGAGAGTACAATTGCTTCAGGGGTATCGTCAACGATAAGGTCGACGCCGGTAGCCGCTTCAATCGCACGGATGTTACGACCTTCACGACCAATGATCTGACCTTTGATCTCGTCACTTTCCAGGTTAAACACCGTAATGGCGTTTTCGATGGTCTGCTCGGCAGCCGTACGCTGGATGGACTGTATAATGATTTTCTTAGCTTCCTTGTTGGCTTTCAGCTTGGCTTCTTCCACGATCTCCTGGATGTGGGCGAAGGCGGTAGAGCGGGCTTCTTCTTTCAGGCTTTCTACCAGCTGGTTGCGGGCTTCTTCTGCGGTAAGGCCGGCTACCTTTTCGAGGCGGCGGATGTGTTCTTCCTGGTGTTTTTCCAGTTCGGAACGTTTGATATTTACCAGTTCGATCTGGCGGGCCAGGTTTTCTTTGATGGCTTCGTTCTCGGCAACCTGTTTAGACAGCTGTTCGTTCTTCTGGTTCAGGCTCTGCTCTTTCTGTTTAATACGGTTTTCGCCTTCGTTCACTTTCTGGTTACGCTGCAGCACTTCTTTTTCGTGCTCTGCTTTCAGCTGGAGAAACTTCTCTTTTGCTTCGAGCATGCGGTCTTTCTTAATTGTTTCGCCTTTTATCTCTGCCTCCGATACGATCTTTTTGGCCTGAATTTCCGCCTCGTCTATTTTATGCTGGGTACTTTTTGCGAAAATGATCTTTCCGAGTCCAATACCTACACCTAGCGCCACTATTGCGGCTATTAATATATATGCGATCTCCATTTATGGTGTTTTTAGATTGTTTTTTGATTAAATCCCTTGCCACTGCTGCTTTTCAGGGTAAGGGGCCGTTAACGACCCGCGAAAATACAAAAATTTAGCAGCAAACCGCCAGAGAATGAATATTTTAGGTTCGGGAGAGAGGCTATTTCAGGCCTTCACTCAACAGATTTTCAAGATGTTGTAACTTTTCTGACAGGAAGGGGGCCACGCTGGCCTGGGCTTTTCCGCCGCTCGTAACGGGATGGGTGGCGTACATGATAAGCGCCATGGCTATATAATCCTGAATATCTTTACCGGCAAACGCCGCTTTAAATTCAACGATCTTTTCATTCACCTCCTTCATAATGCGGCGCACATCTTCCTCCTCCTCCGGCCTGATCTTAATGCGGTAAGCCCGGTCGGCCACCACAATGTTAACGGGTATCAGCTGCTCCATGTTTCAATTTTACCTGCAAGTAATTAGTGCTTGTTTGTACAATATTAACATTTTAGAGCAAATTGCCAAGCAAAATCGCATATTTCAGGAGTTCAACATGGCAATACAGCGGTCGATCTCCGCGATATAGTCATTGATCTTGCGGCGGATCTCCTTCTTAAACTCTTCGTCTTCGGCAGAAGGCGCCCCTTGTGTTACACTGGCAATCCTGGCCAGCTTCAGCTTATCTTCCAAATTACCAATGGCTTTCTGGGCCAGCGACAGTTCCTGCTCCTTCGCATCGATCTCGGCGTGAAGCAGTTCATTGTCGGACTGCACCTGCTGCAGTTTCTTCAGCAGCAGGTGCGTCTTTTCTTCAATGCGTTGTATGTGCTGTTCCAGTTCCATCGTTATTTACGGATCTCTGCTTGCAATTGTGACTCAAATGCTTTCACCAGCTTGTTCATTACGCCATCTACATCCTTGTCTGTCAACGTTTTCTGCGGGTCCTGGAAGGTGAAGCTGATGGCGTACGACTTTTTGTTCGCACCCAGCTTTTCGCTCTCGAACACGTCGAACAGGTTCACCTGCTGCAGCAGCGAGGACTTCACGCCCTTCGCAGCTTCTTCCACGGCAGCAAACTTCACCGATTTGTCCAGCACCAACGCCAGGTCGCGGCGAATGGCCGGGAATTTTGGTATCTCCACATAGAAGCGGTCGGCCTTCTGCAGGGAACCTAACACCACGTCCCAGTAAATGTCGGCATACCAAACAGGCTGCTTAATATCGAATGTTTTCAGGCGCTGGGGCGATACGCTGCCCATTACACCGATCACTTTGTTTTTCACTTTCAGTTCGAACGCCTGTTGCAGGTGCGGCACGGTAGCCTCCACAATCTGCGACAGCTCTACGCCTAACTGGCGGAACACATTGAGTACGAATCCTTTCAGGAAATAGAAATCTACCTTCTGAGACTTGTGCATCCAGTTTTCCGGCAGTTTATCGCCGGTCAGGTATAAAGCCAGGTGTTCTTTCTCTTCGTAGTTACCAACTGCTATTTGCTTGTAGGTTTTGCCGGTTTCGAAGAACAGCAGGTTTTCGTTCTTCCTGTTCAGGTTATAGGCAACGCTTTCCAAGCCCGTTTCCAACATCGACGGACGCATGGTATCCAGCTCCACGCTCAGGTTGTTCAGCATTTTCACCAGCGTTTCCTGCGTGGTGGCGTCGTAGTACTGGCTGTTCGTAATGGAGTTGGTAAAAATCTCCATAAAACCATTCGCTGCCAGGTAACTACCCACCTTCTCACGGATGCGCTCCTTGTCTGGCTGCGCCTGCACGCTCGGTGCAATGGTAATCGCTGGCGGAATCAGGATATTGTCCAGCCCATCGATGCGCATCACCTCTTCCACAATATCTGCCGGGATGGAGATGTCGGGTTTAGAGAACGGCACGGCTACACGGGCACCGGCATCATCCTTGGATAACACTTCGAAGCCCAGGCTGGTGAGTATGTTCAGTATTTTATCGACGGGGTAATTATTGCCGCTCAGGCGGTGTACGTAAGCATACGTGAAAGCCACCTCGGTTTTAGCTTTCGGCTGCGGGTATACGTCGGTTACCGGGGAGGCAATTTGTCCGCCCCCCAGTTCCGCGATCAATGCGGCGGCACGCTCCAGTACGTTTACCACGTTGCTGATGTCCACCCCTTTTTCGAAACGGGTAGCCGCGTCCGTACGTAAACCATGGCGCACTGAAGTAGCCCTTACTGTACCCGGAGCAAACCAGGCACTTTCGAGGAAGATGTCGGTAGTCGTTGCGGAAACACCAGACTTAACACCGCCAAACACGCCGGCAATACACATGCCTTCTCCTTCTCCATTACAGATCATGAGGTCACGGGCGTCCAGCTTACGTTCTTTATCATCGAGCGTAACGAAAGCTGTACCCTGTGGCAGGTTTTTCACCACCACTTTACCTCCTTTGATCGCCGCCACATCGAATGCATGCAGGGGCTGGCCGGTTTCGTGCAGTACGAAGTTGGTGATATCTACTATATTATTGATCGGGCGAACGCCGATGGCCAGCAGGCGATTCTTGAGCCATTCAGGCGAATCCGCCACCTTAATACCCGAAATGAGTACACCGCTATAACGGGGACAATCGGCCTGGTTTTCCACTTCCACCATAATATGTGCGGGAGCAGGAAAAGTGGCCAGGTCACGCGCAGGCGCAGCCGCTACTTCCGCCAGTTTATTGGTGAAAGATGCGCCTTCCGGCCACGCTGCCGGTAGTACGATTTTATGCTTGTCTGTGTTTTCGTGATTGTTCAGCCAGGCGCATACGTCGCGAGCAACGCCCATATGGCTCATTGCATCCATGCGGTTAGGTGTGAGGCCAATCTCGAAGATCATGTCCTGCACTGGTTTAAACACCTCACGGGCAGGCGTACCCGGCACCAGGGATGGATCTAATACCAGGATGCCGTCATGGCTGGTACCCAGACCAATTTCGTCTTCGGCGCAGATCATACCGTTGCTTTCTTCACCACGGATCTTGGCCTTTTTCATGGTCAGCGGCTCGCCGCTGAGCGGGTAAATGGTTGTACCAATGGGGGCTACAACCACCTTTTGGCCTACCGCCACGTTAGGGGCACCGCATACGATGCCTAACGGTTCCGCACCACCTATATTTACCTGGGTTATACGCAGTTTATCCGCGTTAGGGTGTTTTTCCACATGCAACACCTCTCCTATTACCAGCCCTTCGAGGCTGCCTTTAACACTTTCGAAAGCTTCCAGGCTTTCTACTTCCAGTCCGATAGACGTGAGGATGGTAGAAAGTTGTTCCGGGGCAGGCTTTACCGGTAAATATTCACATAACCAATTGTACGAGATTGTCATTTGTAGTTGTCTGTATACAGGCGACTTAGCTCGCGCTGCTTTTTAAAATTTTTGATAATCGATGTAATGTCGCATCTTTGCGCCCCTTTGAGTCGCTCCGCGCCGCGTAAAGTTAACAAATAAGCTTTTGCGGCCCAGCGTTTTTTAGTGAGCAATTTCCGTAAATTCTTTTTGCACAGGTAATGTTTATAAAGGACATTTGTAAGGGGATTACTGACGCTCTTTGTGGATAACCGTAGGCGCAATGGTGGATAACCCGTGTTTTGCTGTGGTATAGCGTGTTCGTTTCGCACGAATAACTTTAGTCAGGTTGCAAACTTGATTAAATGAAAAAAGCCTTTACCTTAGTCGACCCGGCTCCAAAAAATTTACAATTTGTTAATTGTGCCACTACAGAACAAACAGAAATGCAAAAATTGTAAGCCAAAGCAGCGGACTACAGTAACGAGCTTTTATTAACACATTTTAAGCCCACGCGATAAATGGACGTCAATCTTAAGAAGGACAGGAATTTCAGGAAGAAACCATCGGTCGATCTCTCCACTATGGTCTACGGCAAGATTCCTCCCCAGTCGAAAGAACTGGAGGAAGCAGTGCTGGGAGCCCTCATGCTTGAAAAAGGAGCGTTCGATACGGTGATCGAGATCCTGAAGCCTGACTGCTTTTACGTGGATGCGCACCAGCGGATCTTTTCCAGCATGTTAAGGCTGGCTGGTAAGTCCATGCCCGTTGACATCCTCACCGTGGTGGAAGAATTAAAGTCTTCCGGCGAGCTGGAGCAGGTGGGCGGTCCGTTCTTCGTGACCAGGCTTACCAACATGGTAGTATCCTCTGCCAACATCGAAGCGCATGCGCGTATCGTACTGCAGAAGTTCATCCAGCGCGAGCTGATCCGCATCTCCGGAGAAATTCTCTCCGAGTCCTATGAGGATACGGCCGACGTGTTCGACCTGCTGGACTCAGCCGAATCTAAATTATTCGAAATCACTAATAACCACCTTCGCAAGAACTACGACTCCATCGATAAGATATTGGTGAATACCATTAAACGTATCGAGGACCTCCGTAACAAAGGCGAGGAAATGACAGGGGTGCCTTCCGGCTTCCCGACGTTGGATAAGATCACTTACGGATGGCAGCCAACCGATTTGATCATCCTGGCAGCACGTCCCGCGGTGGGTAAAACCGCGTTCGCGTTGAACCTGGCCAGGAACGCAGCCCTTCACCCCACACACGGCAAAGGCTCTGCGATTTTCTCGCTGGAGATGTCGTCCGGACAGCTGGTACAACGTATCCTTTCCGCAGAATCTGAAATCAAACTGGAAAAGATCACCCGTGGTAAGCTGGACGAAACCGAGATGCGCATCCTGATGACACGTGGTATCGAACGCCTGGCGAAAGCACCGATCTTTATCGATGATACGCCTTCGCTGAACATCTTCGAGCTGCGCGCCAAGTGCAGAAGGCTGGTACACAATAATGGCGTAGGTATCGTAATCATCGACTACCTGCAGCTGATGAGCGGTAGCGCCGACGGCAAGAACAGCAACCGTGAGCAGGAGATCTCCAAGATCTCCCGCGACCTGAAAGGTATGGCGAAGGAACTGCACGTACCGGTAATCGCACTGTCGCAGTTGAGTCGTGATGTGGAGAAACGTAAAGACGGTAACAAGATGCCGCAGCTGAGTGACCTTCGTGAATCGGGTGCGATCGAGCAGGATGCGGACATGGTATTGTTCCTTTACCGTCCCGAATACTACGAGATCACCACCAACGAAATGGGCGAATCCAACAAAGGTGAAACCCACGTGCGTATAGCCAAACACCGTAACGGTCAGCTCGACACCGTTAAACTCCGCGCCATCCTGGAGTTCCAGCGTTTTGAGGACGATGGTCCTGTAGACGGTTTCGGCGGCGGCGCACCAGGCGGTGGCGGCAACTCTTTCGCAGGCATGCGTGGCAATCCTACCGATGAAGCAAAACTTTATATCCAGAAGGGATCGAAGATGAATGATATGGATTTCGAAGATGAAACCTTTGGCGATGCGCCGTTCTAACTGAACGCACCAAGACATTACCAGGCCAGCATCTTCTCCGGATGCTGGCTTTTTTTATGGCAATTATTTATGAGAAAAAATGAGACGGATTTATTACAAGTACCGGGAACATTATAAAGACAATTTCTTTTTAGCCTATCCCGTTGTTATCTCCCAATTAGGGCACACCCTCGTGGGCCTTTCTGACAGCCTGATCATCGGCCACACCGGTAAAGTACCGCTGGCAGCCGTATCATTAGGCAACAGCATGTTCACCACCTTTTTGGTGTGCGGTATTGGTATGTCGTACGGCTTAACGCCACTGATCGCACAGGCCAACGGCCGCGGCGACCGCGACTCGTGCGGACACTTGCTCGGGCATAGTTTACTGGTAAACATTCTTACCGGCATCCTCCTTTGCGGCGTGATATTACTGGGCGCGCACTTTATCGGGTACATGGGCCAGGAGGCAGGCGTGGCTGCACAAGCAAAACCCTTCCTGGTATTCCTCGCCGTATCGATGATACCCCTGATGGTGTATCTCACTTTTAAACAATTTGCAGAAGGCCTCGGCTTTACCAAACAGGCGATGAACATCAGTATCGCCGGTAACCTGTTGAACATTTTCATCGGTGTAACGCTGGTATTCGGCTGGTTTGGTTTCCCGAAAATGGGCGTACTCGGTGTGGGCATTGCTACCTTAACCGACAGGATACTGATGGGCATCACCATGGCCTGGTATGTACTGAAAGCAAAGCATTTTAAGCCCTACCTGACCACCTTCCGCTCTGGCGGATACGACTGGGCGTCCATCCGGAAAATCACCCGTATTGGCACCCCGATCGCGCTGCAAGGTGTATTCGAAGTAAGCGCCTTTGGCGGAGCGGCTATTCTCGTGGGATGGATTGGCGCAGCGGAACTGGCGGCACACCAGATCGCGATCTCACTGGCGTCTATGACGTACATGATGGCCAGCGGCGTTTCTTCCGCAGCCGGTATTCGCAGCGGTAATAATTTAGGCAGAAAAGACTTCACTGGGCTTCGTCACAGCGCGATTGCCAGTTACCACATGGTGTTAGTGCTAATGAGCGTTACCGCGTTGTTTTTCCTGATTTTTTGCCAGGTATTGCCGTCGTTCTACATCAGCGATCCCGGTGTCATTGCGATCGCCGCACAGTTGATCGTGATCGGCATTCTTCCAGCTGTTCGATGGTACACAGGTAGTCGGATTGGGTGTGTTACGCGGACTGGGAGATGTGCAGTTGCCTACGATCATTACCTTCCTGGCATACTGGGTACTTGGTTTGCCGGTAGCATGGCTGCTCGGCTTTACCTTAGGCTATGGTGTACAGGGCGTCTGGTGGGGACTTTCCATCGGATTGATGGTCGCATCGATATTGCTGTTCTTCCGTTTTCATTACAAAACAAAAAAACTGGAAGCAACCGCTTAATTTTGCCGCATGCATATCTTTTACGCAAAGGGATTAACACCTACACAGCCATCTTATACGATGGACGAGCCTACATCCAAGTACTGCATACAAGTGCTGCGCATGGAGAGAGGCGGGCGTGTTTTGCTGGCAGATGGTTCCGGCAATAAGTACGAAGCTGTTATTGCGGACGACAATCGCAAAAAATGTGTGCTGAACATCGATAGTGTATCGGCAGTGCCCGCGCCGCCTTGCATGCTGCATATTGCGATCGCGTTCACGAAAAATGTATCGCGTATGGAGTGGTTCCTGGAAAAGGCGGTGGAGATCGGCATTACGCACATCACACCAATCGTTACTACGCGTACAGAAAGAGAAAAATTTAAGGCAGAACGTTTTGAAAATATACTCGTATCGGCCATGCTCCAGTCGCAGCAATTCTTTTTGCCGCAGCTGTCGGAACCGGTAGCGTTCGATAAACTGGTGGCAGGCGGCTTGCCGCAACAGGCGTTTATTGCACACTGCCTGCCGGAAAGTAAAACACATTTACTCGATGCGGCAAAACCCGGCAACGATGCGATGCTGCTTATTGGTCCGGAGGGAGACTTTACGCCTGAAGAAATTACGGATGCACTGTCGCGCGGTTTTATTCCGGTGTCGCTGGGTAATACCCGGTTACGCACAGAAACGGCTGGTATGGTCGGCGCTACGCTGCTGGCCGCGGCCAACCGCTAAAATATGGAACACAGGAAACGGAGTTGTTTACACCTGCAACAACCCGCTCCTGCGGCCATGTATTCATTAGCAAATTACTATCAGACAGCTGTGTCTTTTTACGGTGCTGTGTTCAGGATCAGATCCGCTATACATATCTTCAGGCTCAGTATGGGATAAATACGACTACATTATAAACGCTGACTAACGCATCTCTGCCATCTTTTTGCGCAATACTTTTATACCTGACGAGATGTGTGTTTTAACCGTATTATCAGATATACCCATTGCTACTGCCACCTGTTTGCGGCGCAAATCGCTTTCCAGGTATAGCTTTAAAGCACGCGCCGGCTGGCGCGACATACCTGCCAGCAACTGATCGAAGTTCTCCCGGATTTCCCGGCCTTCGCCAGGTGTAACATTGCACACCTGCTCCTTGATATGTTTGTAGCTTTCCGCGAACTGTCCGCGATACTGACGGCGCCTTAGCACGATCATGCAACAATAGCGCACGGCTTTATACAGATAACCACCAAGGTTTTCCTTAATATTTACATGCCTTTTTTTTGCAAAGAAATCCACGAAGAAATCGTGTACGACGTCTTTAGCATCTTCTTCGTCACCAAGAATAAGGTTGGCTTCATATACCAGCAGTTTAACGTAACGTTCGTAAAGCATCTGCTGTGCGAGCTGATCGTCGGCTTTCGCGCATTGCAAAAGCAGCTCCTCGTCCACTTGATCCATAAGTAGGATTTTAACCAGGTTGGGAAAGGGTTTGGTTGATTGCTGTCAGGCTAAGATTGGAACGTTATATGGTCTTTGAATGCTAATTGGAATGCATATACTGCGGGGGAAAAATATTTCGACCAATATGGGTGATCGACTGAGTAAATGTAACGAAATTTTAATTGCAGGCAATTAATTTTAAGAATGTTGTAACGCTTAATAAAGCGGGGATCATTCCTGTTCAAGCAGTTCGAGAATGTCGTCCATAAAATGCATATCTACGGATTCGAGTGTGCCGTTGAGGTGTTGTTCCTGGAAGCGGGCCATTACATGATAAATGAAATCTTCAGCTTTTACGTGTCCGTAAATGGCGGCTACCCTATCATACAGCGAACGTAACATATAGCTAATAGCCAGCGAATCAGCCAGTGGATTACTTTCGGTATAAGTTTTACTGATACGTTTTGAAGAGGATTCTTCCATGTGGTTACCGTTGGGTGATTGAAAAGAGCTTACAACCAAAAAGCCTCATACAGTAGTGTTCATCCGAAGGTAAGGGATTGAGCAGGAACGGTCAAATCTTTTTTGATCTTCCGACAAGTATTCAACCGGCCGCCAGTAAAGGATTTGCTAACGAAAAACGGGAGCAACGGCGTTACCGGCAGCAGGCGTATTACTTTCACTTAATGCACATTTGTAACGGAACAATAAACTTGCAATCGTGTTGATCAGCAGTGCATCCAGGTCCTCTCCTTCTGCATGACTATTACGCATGTTGGTAAGCAGCCGGTACACCGCCGCATCCATGGGCACAGCGGGCAGCAACATACCTGTTTTGCGTTGATGGAGGTATGCTTCAATAAGCGGCAGTATTTCCCAATGCGTTCCCATTAACTCGTCGATCAATATAGGATCCATATCAAAATGAATGGATTCGTAAGTACCCGGCTGGAGGTCGAGCCGGAGCGTATCTTGCGGCGCATAAAGGAAGCCTTGATGATGGGTGTCTAAATCCGTTGGAGACAAACCAGGCAACTGCGTAGCCCAGTTACCGATCGTGTTACAATGCAAAGCCAGCACGGCCTTTGGCAACTCTGTAAACACAGTGCAGGAGCGCGTAATTACAAAACGTGTAAGTCGTACACTGTACTGCTCGCGGCAGCAGGACTGTTGTACAACAAAACCACCACTAAACCGGAAACACGCGGTGTGCATCCAGGAACAGAGCATGTGTTGCAGCCATGCAGGTACCGGCATCTTGTCAAAAGATTGCGAAAAAGATGGATTACAGCACAACTTCATACATCGGGGGTTTTAGGAAAATTAAGTGTCGAACTTCAGGGCAAACAGTATCCAAAGGTGTACCAAAAAAAGAAAGCCGGTTGTATAAATTCCGGTATCCGAAATTAACACAACCGACTGTCTTATCATTGCGGGAAAGTAATTACTTACTCCGTGCGTAAACTTTTGATGGGATTGATTAATGCCGCTTTTAACGAGTGCGCTGTAACGGTGATCAGGGCAATGAACATTGCGCCGCCGCCGGCTGCCAGAAATACCCACCAGCTTATCTCTACCCTGTAATTATATCCTTTGAGCCAGTTGCTCATCAGGTACCATGCGAGCGGAAATGCCGCTACTGCGGCAATGAGTACGAGCCGTAAAAAGTCGCGGGACAACAGCGTAGCAATACCTGCAGCACTGGCACCCATCACTTTACGAATGCCAATTTCGCGCGTGCGCTGTTCGGCAGTATAAGCTGCCAGCCCAAATAAACCTAAACAGGATATAAAGATGGCCAATCCTGCAAAGATGCGCGCCAGCTTCGCGACCAGCATCTCGTTGAAAAACATGTTATTAAACATATCATCCACAAAACGATACGTAAACGGGTAGCCCGGCGCCGCTTTCATTACCACACTTTCAATACCGGCCAGCGCCTCCTGCGGATGAACGCCGGCTTTTGGCCGCACGTACATATAAGTGTTGCCGTAATTCGCATTGCATAAAAACATCACCGGGTCGCTGGTTTGACCGAACATACTGCCATACATGTAATCCTTCACCACGCCTTTCACTTTTACCGTCGTGTAGCCCATCTCACCGGCATAAATTGTTTTACCGACCGCACTGCCAGCACCCATTAGTTTTGCCATACTCTCGGTAATAACGGCAGTCAGTGTATCTCCATTTTCATTTAGTTTGAAGTCCTCACCTTCTGCCAGTTTCATACCCAGGGTATTGAAAAAGCCGGGCGACACAATACGGTACGAGATCCTTACATCCTTGCCGGGCTCTTTTCCATCCCAGTTAAGCGAATTGGTATTGTTGCCCCCGTAAATTGTAGGGTGATCGGCCATGGCCACGCCTTCTACTTTCCCGCTGGCAATGAGTTGCTCACGCACAGCGGTAAAATGTTTGCCCATCTCTCCGCGAACATCTATTTCCAGCAGATTATTTTTATTGAAACCGAGGTTACGATGTTTCGCATAATGTATCTGTTGCAGTACGATCACCGTGCAAATAATCAATACGATAGACACTGCGAATTGCACTACTACCAGGCTTTTGCGCACCATCACCACGCTACCCGTTTTTCCACGTAAGCCTTTCAGCACGCTCACCGGATTG
This sequence comes from Chitinophaga horti, assembly GCF_022867795.2. Lineage (NCBI taxonomy): Bacteria > Pseudomonadati > Bacteroidota > Chitinophagia > Chitinophagales > Chitinophagaceae > Chitinophaga > Chitinophaga horti. The sequence continues at coordinate 4,596,573 of NZ_CP107006.1, forward strand.
AAGGAAGACAGGTAGATAGATGGATAACTGCCGGCTACCAACCCGCATACGATCACGATAGCGGCCAATGTAGCGATGTGCGCCGGCTGACCTAATGCTGGTGACAGCTCCTTCGCCACCAGTCCGTTAAAGGCCGGTATGCACGCGTATATCAAGCCCACTGCAACGGTTGTGGCCAGTAAAGCAACGATCATCGATTCGCCGATAAAACGTAAAGCCAGGCCTCCTTTATCTGCCCCTAACACTTTTCGCACACCTACTTCTTTTGCCTGCTTACTGCTGCGGGCAGTGGCAAGGTTCATAAAGTTGATGCAGGCGATAAGCAGGATAATGCAGGCGATTACCAGGAACATTCTAACATATTCAATTCGTCCGCCGCCGGTCGCTTTGCCTTCCACGAAGCGGTCGCGCAAACGCCAGTCTTTCATGCCGAGCAGCGACAAATGAGAGTTATTTTTTTGTATCCGGGTATCCAGGTAATTCCATAACCGCTCGTTCACCGGGCTTAATGCTACATTCGGCGATAGCTCCACGTAAGTGCTCATTCCAAAGTTGTCCCAGTTCTGCAAATATTCCCTGGAGGCCTGGTATGTTTCCCAGGGTGCGAGCCAGCTGAATTGCAGGGAGGAGTTGGCCGGCAGGTCGTGCAGTACGGCGCTTATGCGGTAATCTTCTTTATTATCGAGGCGAACACTTTTACCGATAATATCGCCGTACGATTGGCCGAACAACCTTTTCGCCAGTTGGTCCGTAAGCACTATAGACTGTGGTTGCGATAAGGCTGCGGCTGCGTTGCCCTGTACAAAAGGCAGCGTAAACAGCTGGAAGATGGAGGGCTCGGCATATTTACCAGCCGCATATAAAGACTGGTCGCCCACGCGCAGCAAAAGATTGGCTTGCCCTTCGTTGGTACGACAAGTATTTTCGATACCTGGGATGTCAGTTTTTAAGGCCGGGCCGAGGGGGCCTGGTGCCGACTTATGCGTGAAGACGCCCGTTTCATAGTCCTGGTGCACATAAGTCATGTAAACGTTGCCGCGTTTCGCGTGGCTGCTGTCGAAATTCAATTCATCTTCCGCCCAAAGAAATACCAGTGCAGCAAACGTAATACCGATGGATAAACCAGCTACGTTCAATGCGCTGTAGCCTTTATTTTTCCAAAGATGGCGGAACACTGTTTTCATGAAGTTCGGAAACATACTGAAGGATTTTGTGCAGGAAAGTCAAAGCAGATGCCGAAAGCCAACAAGCTGATAATCAACTGCCACCTAAATAACAAGCGTTCGAATGCGGACGGTGATTGTCCGCAAACAGGCTTAAAAAAAACATCCCGAAGAATCGGGATGACTTGAAAAACAGTGAACAATGAAATAGTTAGATCACTATTTCAAAATCTTTATTTTAATGCTTTTATAACTTACGTTATCACCGTGGTCCTGCAGCAGGATGTGCCCTTGTTCAGCCATACCAAATTCGGGCCATTTCGCATATTTACTGCGCGCCACCAGGGCTTTATAAATATTATCGCCGCGGGTGAAACTCACTACTTTGTGGCCATTTACCCAATGCTCCACGCGGTTATCCGGGTATACAACCACTCTCCCGTGGTTCCATTCGCCGATCTTTTTGTGAGAATTTGCAAATTTGTAGGCAGGAATCAGGTCATAAAGCGACCCGAGGGTCCGGTTTCCTGCCGCTCCAAGCTTGGCATCCGGATGCTTATCGTTATCTAATATCTGAAACTCAAGGCCTATCGCCGAGCCGCTGTTCTTTTCGTTTTCCGTTACAAAATATTTAACACCACTGTTGGCACCTTCGGTCAACTTAAAATCAAATTCCAGGTCAAATGCACCATAGGTTGCGTCGGTCACAATATCTCCACCGTTTGTGGATTCTGCGCCGCCCGAAGATAAGACATTCAGCGTTCCTTCTTTAATTTCCCATCCCTTTTCTGGAAATTTATCTTTGTACGCCCCTCTCCATCCGGTCTTCGTACTGCCATCCCACAACAGTTTGTAGCCATTCAACTTTTCTTGTGCTGAGATGTTGTTCGGGATATTATTCACCACGTAAATGGAGTCATAGGGCGCATACTGCGACGCCGATGGATTTTCGAGGATGCGGATATTACGCCAGCGGATGGTTTTGCCCGCATCTTCCGGTTTGCCGATAGAGTGTACCTGCAGGGCGATAAAGCCGGTAGGCAGCGAAGTATCCACCACATGTGCAGCCGGTACGCCATTGATCCACGTACGGATCTCGGAGCCACGGCACTCGATGCGGTACTTGTTCCAGGTGCTTTTTTTGTAAGCCTGTTGCGCTACGGGGTTCAGGTCCAGCGGGTACAGCCAGCCACGGCGGCCTTCTTCATAAATACCACCGCTCCAGCGACGGGCGGAGGGGTCTATCTCCATCTGGTAACCAAATACGCGGCCTTTCTCATAGTCGGGCCAGCTCTGGCTGCGAAACTGGATACCGGAGTTCAGGTCCTGGTCCAGCTTGTACTCCAGCTCCAGGATGAAGTCCCCGTAGTTTTTTTCGGTAGTCAGGAAGGAGTTAGGTGTTTTGGCCACTGTGGTGCCGATGATTTCTTTGTCCTTCACCGCATAGGTAGCAGAACCGCCCAGCTGTTTCCAGCCTTTCAGATCTTTACCATTAAAAAGTGGCTGCCATTTGCCCTGGGCTGATGCGAACCCTACGCTGAAGAGGGTTGCGCCTAAGAGGAATAACTTTTTCATACTCTATTGCCTGCGCCTGGCTGTAACGGGCTTACGCCAGCTGCAGAACGTTCGTTTTTAATAACCTGGAAAAAGGCATGACCCGTTTGCCGTATATTGACTGGTGCTGATGAGCCTGAATTGATCATCTCCATCGTCTCCGGGACGAATATAACGCAAATTGCAATCGTTTGCAAACATGCTGGGAGAGACGGAATATTTGGCTGGCGGGCGGCGTGTTTACCCGGTTAAGGAAGGCTTGAAGGGCAGATACGCTCATCGCCTTGTACTTGCGATGCGCATAGCTGCCCGCCGGCTCAGGCAGCCAATTCGCCGCCGGGCCCATCGAATTGGCACTGCCATGCGAACGCTTACTCCCCCGTCATCGTCTTCCAGATCAAATTATACACCTCGGTGGCGGCAATCTCACTATCCCCCGTGCTTTCGGGCGTCACTAAAATAGGATGGAACTGTGCGGGCGTATCTACACTGCCGTGGGAGCCTTTAATCAGTGTAGCGTCCAGCGGAATTACATTCATTAAGTAACGGAAACCCAATTTCTTTTTCAACAGTTTGAACCCGGCTTTCAGCTTTACAAAAGGATCTGCCGGATTCATGAACATCTCCACCGGGTCGTATCCTGGCTTGCGGTGAATATCTACGATACGCGCAAAATCAGGTGCGCGGTTATCATCTAACCAATAATAATAAGTAAACCAGCTTTGCTGATCGGCCACGAGTACAAAGTCGCCCGCCCTGCCGTGATGGAGGTGGTGCTGCCGTTTGCCGTCGCGGTCGAGCACCTTATCTACCCCGGGCACACTTTCCAGGATCGCCCTTACCTTTTTGCAGACAGATGCATCATTCACATAGACATGCGCCACCTGGTGGTCGCTCACTGCAAAAGCTTTGGAGGCGGCGGCATCCAGCAGTTCGGTGCCACGCTCCTCGCGAACGGCGATGAGGCCTTCTTCGCGCAGGATGCGGTTGATGTGGACAGGCTGCTTCACGTTCGTAATCCCGTATTCGGACAGGAAGATCAGCTTAGCGCCTTTGCTTTCATAATATTCGACGAGCTGTTTGCACACGCCATCGATCTCGCCCAACTCTTTACCAATCTTATCGAAATCATTACCGAACTTCTGCAGGCAATAATCGAGATGGGGCAGGTAAATCAGCGTAAGGGTAGGATCGTATAACCGATCGGTTTCGATAGATGCATCGGCAATCCATTGGGTGGATTTAATATTAGCACCCGGGCCCCAGAACTGGAACAGCGGGAAGGTACCCAGCTTCGCCTGCAAATGATCACGTAACGACGCAGGATGCGCATAACAATCCGGCGCCTTACGCCCGTCGGACAGGTACTGCGGACGCGGTGTAACGGAGTAATCGGCGCTGGAGTACATATTGTACCACCAGAACATTTTACTGACCGTAAACGAAGGTTCGAGCCTGCGGGCGCGGTCCCATATTTTTTCGGACTGTACGAGGTGATTGGATTGTTTCCAGAATTTGATCTCCGCATCTTCGTGATCGTACCAACCGTTGCCCACAATACCATGATCGGCGGGCCATTTGCCGGTTACGTAAGTGCTTTGAACGGCCGTGGTTACAGCCGGTAACATGGGTTTAATGGTATTCAGGTGGTTCTTCCGGATATACTGCTCCAGGAAAGGCGTGTGTTTGCCAATCAAAGAAGGAGATAATCCCACAACATCGATTACTACAGTTTTTCTCATCAGATAGGCGCGTTTCTAGAATAATTACGATTCGAGTTGCTGCAGCACCCATTTCATTTCGCGGGCGATGGACTGGTCCATATCCAGCTTTAATGATGGATGCAATACTTCCCAGGTATAAGTTTCAATTTCGAGATGTTGTGTAAATGGTTTGCCCACCTGCCTGGCGAGTACCCGCGCAATATCTTCACGGGTGGAGGTAAGGGCGCCGAAGTCGGTACGAAAAACGGGAACGTGAAAATGCGCACGCCACTCTTCCACTTCCGGATTATCCGCATCGGCCAGTGCTTCCGGCAAATCGGGATAATGCACCAAACGCCTGTCTTGCCGGCGCGCGATCACCTGGTGCAGGTAAGTCGTTTCATCGAACATTTTAAAGTTACTGATCACATCTTCCCGCTGCGCGCCTTTGCCCAACAAACCTTTAAGCGCCGCGCTGATCTGCACCTTACCGGTCTTTAACCCGTAAAAATGCATGCGCTCCAACACCACCAACGGATCTTCGTATGCCACCGCAAAGTGACATACATCGTAACATAACTGGATGTGCGATTTTATAATTTGTACGGCCTCGTCTTCCGACACCGCAAATTTATCTGCAATAAAAGGAACGCCTGTGGCCAGCAGGTATTGGAAATACCAGTCGATATACTCTTTGGAATTTTCCAGCATGCCATCCGGCTCCGGCTCAATATCAAGGTGCATGAGTGGTCCGCCGGAACGATGCGTGCGCACCAGTTGTTCCAGCACCTGCAACATGTTGAGCGTGGCGGTTTCTATGACGTTTGCTTTTTCTTCTTCTGTTTTAACCCAGTACTTGTAAGAGAGCGGGCTGGTGGAGATGCCGCCTTCCATACCTTCGGGCAGTAATGCCGCCAGTATGCGAAAGAGGCGAATGGTATACTGTACACGGTCGGCGCTTGTCCAGTCCGGTGCGTGTACCATATCTTTTACTTTTACATGATGAAAGCCCCCGTATGGAAAGCCGTTCATGGTAAACACATAACAATCCTGTTCTTTCAGCCACACTTTAAACGCCTCTAACGCCGGCTCCTTCGACAGCTCCAGGCTGGCCAGGTTCGACAGGCGAAGCCCTATGCCGAATGGTCTATTGGGCGACACCTCCGCCTTTACCGCCGGAACATACTTTTGCAATTGCGCAAAGTGGTCCGGCCAGCTTTCACCAGCATGAATGTTGGTACAATAGGTGAGGTGTCCATGAAACGTTTGCATCTCTGTTGTTTTGCGTTCTTGTATAAGCTAATTGGCCGCCTGTTGTATTACACAGCAAACGTTTTTGGCAGCTAACGAAACAGGATGAACTTATTTGCTTACCACTTATCACGTAGCATATGAATGGCTTTCTCAAGCAGTGCTGTATCGATGACGTGCACTTCTTCTCCCCTGCCTATCGTTCGTAACAGCGAGATGGTCAACTGTCCGCCGAGATGTTCGCGGAATTCTTCCAAGCCTGCTACCACACCCGGGTTATCTTCATCCACTTCCAGTAACGGATGATATAAAGGCAGCCTGAGTTGTTTTAACAGGTTGATGATACGCAGCAACTCTTCTTCTTTCAGCCAGCCTAACAGGAACGAATACACCGAATCAAGAGCGATACCGATGGATACTGCTTCGCCGTGGCGCAGTTCAAAGTCGGTGAGCTGTTCCAGTTTATGTGCGCTCCAGTGACCGAAATCCAGCGGGCGTGAACTGCCGCTTTCGAACGGATCGCCGGCGCCGCCGATGTGGGCCATGTGCAGTGCAGCACAACGGTACACCAGTTGCTGCATCGCAGGCAAATCGCCCATGGAGAGTTTGCCGGCCTGGCTTTCGAGCCATTCGAAAAAGCCGGCGTCTTTGATCAGCGCCACCTTCACCGCCTCCGTCATGCCCGAACGCCAGTCGCGTTCATGCAAAGTAGTCAGAAAATAGGCATCGTTAAATACAGCTACCGGTGGTGCGAAAGTGCCTAAAAAGTTCTTTTTACCATGGTAGTTGATGCCATTTTTTACGCCCACGCCGGAGTCGTTTTGCGACAGTACGGTGGTGGGTATACGAATATGTTTAACGCCCCTGTGCGACACGGCAGCTACATAACCTACCAGGTCAAGCACAGAACCGCCACCGATGCCGATTACATAAGAGTGACGGTCGATGTTATATTTCTCCAGTTCATTGATCAGCCAGTAGAACAACTGGAGGTCATTTTTAGCGGCCTCGCCACCCGGCACCACCACAATGTCCTGCACCAGCTCGAAATTGTCGAGCTCCTGGCAATACGCTGTGATCTGCTCCTGCAGGTAGCTGTGTTTCTCCGTTACCCCCTCGTCGATGATGAAAAGCAGTTTCTTGCGGATACCTTCTGAGGCCTGCGCCTCCAGGAAATCAGCGAACGTGCTGTTGGAAGGATCGAAAATCTTTTCTGTAAAGAATACCCTGTACTCGAATTTAACACTGAATGATTGCTGTATATAAGCCATGACAATAACTCCAACCCCTCTTTATAGGTAATTTAATCAGGGATAAAAGTACGAAAATCGGGTTTGCCCGGGCGTAATATTTACATCTACGGTAAACGGAGCACTTTTGGGGGCTTTATGCAAAAAATAAAGGCTTGCAGACGCAAGCCTTATCCGACTTTTGATAGAGTTTGGCCTTCTATCTATATGCAGCTTCTTTTTGGGGTCAGGTTAAATGGATGAAAACCAAACTCACTGGTATCCGGGGTTAATGGATGCTTATGGGGTCAATGGACGTTTTCGGGGGTCAATGGACGCTTTTGGGGCAATGGACGTAATTTTATGGGGCAATGAATGTAAAATATCTGTTAAAAAATATCGTTGCTGCGGGCTGTGTTTCAAGTACTTTGCTAATGAGGTCAATCTTTTAAACCCGTTTCCCCAGGTATAAATTGAGGATTAGCAGCAACGATATGTCGAAAATCAAGGTTGAACTGTAAGACTGTTTACCTGTCCTGTTTTACTGTCCTATTTGTTCGTACCATTCCCTTGAATGATGATGCAAAAATAAGCTGGGCGCGGTTTGCGTTTGTTAGCGGAATTACCGAATTTTACGACTCCGTAGTACTACGGAGTATGTTCAACGATAACCCCGCGCTACGAGTAATATGAAGTTTTGCTATACATCTTTAAAATTCCGGGGCTGGGTGTTCCTCCCCGTTTTTATCGCCAACTTTGCCACGGCCCAGTCGCAGACCTACCGCGACAGCCTCCGGCGCATTATACAGCGTAATGTGCAGGACTCGGCAACAGTCAATACTTACTACCGCTACGCGGAAAGTTTCCCGGCCAACCGGTCGGACTCTGCGATGCATTACCTCAACCAGGGTAAAGCGCTTGCAAGGAAAATCAACTACCACAAAGGCGTGGCGGGTTATGCTTCATTGTACATTCCGCATCTGCACGCCAAAGGCGAGTATAAGGAAGCACTGGCGCTTACCGAAGAAGCCCTGGCCATTTACCAGCAACTGAAAGACGAGGCCAACCTCATCAAAGCTTACAATAACGTGGGCAGCGAGCAGCAGAGCCTCGGCAACTTTAAGATCGCCGCCACCAATTACCTTACGGCACTGGAGCTGGCCGAAAAGCTAAAAGATAACCAGATGCGCCGCCTGTTGTTCAACAACCTGTCGTCGGTGTTCATGAGCCTGGAAGAACTGCCCCGCAGCCTCGAATACGCCAACCGTGGCTACGAACTGGCGCGGCAGCTGAACGATAAATTCAGCATGGCCTCCAGCCTTATCAACGTGGCCGCTGCCGAGGCACAACTGGGACATTACAACGAGGCGTTTGAAAAGTATCATGAAGTAATTGCACTCGGCAAGCAACTGAATGATATGACCATCATCCTCGACGGATTGCTTAACCTTGCCAGCATCGATTCGGAAAAGGGCCGTAACAACCAGGCGCTCGATCTGTTTTACGAAGCGCGTAATATCACCGATACCTTCCAGGCGCCGGAGCATCGTATGTATGCGCTCATGGGCCTTTCTACCACGCTGCACCAGATGAAGCGTTACCAGGAGGCAGATGAGTTCCTCGAACAAACAATCGCATTGGGCAAGGCCATTAACGCCGGTTACGAATTGAGGATTACGTACAAGGTGGCGGCGGAAAATAAGGAAGCATTGAATGAACTTGGTCCGGCACTGGCTTTCCGCAAACAATACGAAGCGCTGAACGATTCGCTCATGAGCGAAGACACACGCAAGCACGTCATGCAGCAGGAAATCATATCGCAAACGGCCATCAAGGATAAAGACATCATCGAAAAGAAACTGCTGATCACGCAAAAAGAGCAGCAGTTGCAGGCAAAGAATAAATGGCTGATCATCATCGGCCTGATCATGACATTGCTCACCGTGGTGGCGGGCATCTTTTTCATGAAGTTCCGCTACCGGCAAAAGTTACACTTACAAAGACTGCAAACGTTGCGTAAGGAAAAGGAAGTGCAGTTGCTCGAATCGTTCATCCAGGGCGAGGAGCGCGAACGTACCCGCATCTCCAAAGACCTGCACGACAGTGTAGGCGGTATGCTTTCGGCGGTGAAGATGCACTTCTCCGCCATCCGCCAGGAGTCGGCGCCGCTGCGCGAATCGTCGGCCTACGGTCACGCTATGGGCCTGCTGGACGAAGCCGTGGGCGAAGTGCGTAAAACCGCCCACAACCTGATGCCGGAAATGTTGACCCGCTACGGCCTGGCCGATGCGCTGCAAATCTTTTGTAAGAATATCAGTCACGCACAGACGCTGCAGATCAGTTTTTACAGCACGGGAAATGTGAAGCGATTTAAACCTAACTTTGAGCTGTCGGTCTACCGGATTGTGCAGGAGCTGGTGAACAACATCATTAAACACTCCCGGGCTACCAGTGCACTGGTGCAGCTTAGCCAGCACGGGCAGCTGCTCACCATTACCGTAGAAGACAACGGCGTGGGATTTGATCAGCAATCCGGCAAAAACGGGATGGGATTAAACAGTTTGCAATCGCGCATTCGTGCGTTGAACGGCAGCCTAGAAATAGAAGCAGCAACCGGCCAGGGCACCACGGCCTATATAGAGTTCGACACCGAGAGACTGGAAGTAGAAATCACCACAGAAAAACAGGAATAGCAGCATTCCTCAACACAAACAGCGAATCGTATGAAGATAAAAATAGCCATTGTGGACGACCACCTGTTGGTCATTAACGGTTTAAAAACAATGCTGGCACCTTACCAGCACATCGAAATCGTTTTCGATACCCAGGACGGCAATAAACTGCTGGACGAAATGGACGTTTATAAACCAGACGTTGTACTGCTCGACATCCAGATGCCGGAGATCGACGGGATGGAACTGTGCCGCAAAGTGCACAAAGTATCACCGGGAACGGGTATTATCGCGCTCACCAACTTTACCGAATCACATTATATCAAACAGATGCTGCGCAACGGCGCATCCGGCTACCTGCTCAAAAACACCGACCAGCCTACACTTTTGAAGGCTATTGAAACCGTGTACAACGGAGAGCAGTACCTCGACGAATCTATTAAAAGCAGCCTGCTGAACGAGATCATTACCGGTCAGAAACGTACGCCATACGAAATTCCGCTCACCCGCCGCGAAAGCGAGATCCTGAAACTTATTGCAGAAGAATATACGAACCAGCAGATCGCTGAAAAGCTATACATCAGCCTGCGTACGGTGGAAACGCACCGGTTGAACTTAACACAAAAACTGGCAGTGAAGAATACGGCAGGGCTGGTGAAGGAAGCGATGAAGAGAGGGTTGCTGGATTAACAGCGCGAAGATCGGAGCGGAGGTTTGCTTCATTTCATTCGCAATGACGAATGGTAGAGCCACTCTCGCTCCGAATCATCGAAAATTCGTCATTGCGGGCGCGAGCGAAAGCAAACTTCGTGTATAGTCTCCGTATTGCTGAAACATATTTCACGTCACTGCAAACGCCTTCCCCAACGCCATCGACACCGGTAACAACGCCAGTATGATCAGCCCCGGAACAAAACCAGCAAACGCAGTAGCCCAGGCGGCGTTCATAACAATCAATGCGATAATACCTCCTTTGACAGATTTACCGATATTAGGACCCGTAGGCTCTTTCATGGCCTTTAGCAGTGGCGTATAAATGAGGAAGCAGAAGAGTGCGATGAAAGGCAGCGTTTCCCATACGCGGTGTTGCAGCACAGCTACGGCAGCGATCACCAGGCACACCACCAGGTACATAAGCCCCGCCGTTTTAAGCGGGCCGGTTTTACCACCATGCACCTCATCACGACTGATCATTGTAATCGCCCCGATGTATAATACCGGCACCAACGCGAGCCAGCCATATTGCAGCAATACGCCTTCCCCGGCAATGCTCATCCCCAGTAAAAGATTAAGACCACGACAAATGCCCATATTGATCGGGCCTGCAACATCGAGGTGTTTGCCCCATTTGTTGTAGACCAGCGCAGCCAATGCTGTTAACAGTGCGATGAAACCCGCAGTGGGGTTCACTGTAAAAGCAGCCAGCACACCGATCATCAACAGGTAAATACCGAGTATTACCGCCTGCGTTTTGGACACAACACCGCTGGGGATGGGTCGCTCCGGCCTTTCCCTGCTATCGAGTTGCGCGTCGAACACATCGTTGAATACAACACCGCCACCGTACAATCCGCCGGTAGCCAGCGCCAGGCATAACACGGGCAGCAGCCAGTCGGCGGTGAAGGTGTGCGATACCAGCCAGAAGCCGGATATCGCTACACCAGCCAGGATGTCGGCCACGGCGGTAATGATATTTGCCGGGCGCATCAGGCGCAGGTAGCCCAATAATTTATTTCGGATATAACTCACTTCCTCGTGTTGGGTTTTTCATTGAATTAATAACATCACTTACCGTATAATCGTTGCGTTTTTATCCACCCGTGGTTGTTGGCCACCACGCAGCACGCTGCTGCCGTTATACTTCAGGTTCTGGTCTATTTCTTTGACGGTATCAAATTCGCTTACATTAATCTGCCCGCTTTGTGCAAAGGCATCGATGGCGTTTTGGTAGCAAACCAGTTCTATATCTTTGATGCTGATGCCTCTTTCCAACATTAACGCTGCCGTTTTAGGCACTGCCAGCGGATCGCTGATGCCCCAATCGGCAGCCGAGTTGATCATGATGCGTTCACTGCCATATTGCTTTACGATTTCCACCATTCTTTCGTTGCCCATTTTGGTAAACGGATAGATGGTAAACGCCGCCCAAAAGCCACGGTCAAGTACCTCTTTCACCGTTTCTTCATTGTTATGGTCCACGATGATCATGCGTGGGTCTAATCCATGCTCGATAGCAATATCCATACTGCGCTGCGTACCTTTCTTTTTGTCGCGGTGCGGGGTGTGGATTTGTACGGGCAACATCGCTTCTTTGGCCAACTCCAGCTGTGCGCGATAGTATTTATCTTCTGCAGGCGTCTGGTCGTCGAAGCCGATCTCCCCTACTCCCACTACTCCTTCTTTGTAAATAAAGAGCGGCAGAATTTCCATCACCTGTTCGGCCAGCCGTTCGTTATTCGCTTCCTTCGAATTAAGACCGATGGTGCAATAGTGTTTAATGCCAAACTGCGACGAACGAAAACGCTCCCAGCCGATCAGGCTGTTGAAGTAATCGCGAAACGTATCAACGCCCGTACGCGGTTGTCCGAGCCAGAACGCCGGTTCAATGATCGCTACCACGCCGGCATCTGCCATAGCCTGGTAATCGTCTGTTGTGCGGGAGGTCATGTGTACATGCGGATCGAAGAAGCGCATGCCTTTGATTTTCTCCAGGAATATAGGGTTGGCGGTAATCGGCGCCAGGTCTTTTTCAGTAAGTTCGTGACTGCAACACATAATTCAGGTAGTTTCTAAACGGTTTGCCGGGCAAACGGATCAATTCAATTTTTCGGAAAGCAAGTTCCAGTTCAACACATCCGCGTCTATCTCTGCTTTTAACGCCGGACGTTCTCGCAACAATTCGATGGCAGGCGCATAGGTCGTTTGTGCACATGCAAGGGCTGCTGCTTCCCTTTCGATGGTGTTTTCAGAGTTCCACACTCTTTTTATATCGCTAAACGATGTTTCGTTTACAAAAGGCCCTACCAGTCGCCAGAGCATTGGGTTCACCGTTCTGCCGGCGGCCCAGCGTTCGTGGGCGTAATCGGTCAACACTGCTGCCAGTGCGGCATTTGCTCTTTCGTCCAGACCGATAATGCGCCCGATCTGCTTATCGGTAAAAATCGCCTTCATCACTAACTGGTTCCACGCGGCCTCACTTAAATACAATGCAGGATACGGATTGTTCAACATGATCGCTTCCTGCACGGTACCGATATTGGAGCGGATGCCTTCTGCGGTGCGCAGGGTCCACTCCTCCGGGAACGCCAATAAAGGCAATGCGCCGTACAGCGCGGCCAGTTCGTTCATTTCCGCAGCATCGAACAAAGTTTCCAGCTGCTTCACATACGCTGTTTTATCTGCCACTGGCAATTGTAACAACCACCATGCACGGGCCACTCTGTCTGCCGGCCATCCCTGCACACTAAATCCGGGAACGATGGCCTTCAATGCTGCCTCCTGGGTTGAATCTATAATGATCTGATTTTTTCCGATAAACCTCGGTATGGCCGAAAAGGTTAGGTTAAACTGTTGCAACGCACCGCTCTGCTGCCACACTTCTGCTTTTTGACGCAACCACAACTCCGCTTTGTCACCGGCCTGTTGTGCTACGATCTGGTATAGCAGCGCGCTCATACGTTCCTTATCATATACATAGTCCATGGCACGCCTTATTTTAATTTGGTCATTGAGTTAATATCCGACTAATAACAGCTTTTCCGTCCACTTGCTAAGTTAACTCAAGTTTTATAAACCTCGCCTCAAAAAATACGTGAATAGCTGTATGGACGGACGATTGGCGGGTATAGTACAGCACGCTCAGCATTTCGTAACATGAACGTGGGAGAAACAAGTCTGATACTTTAATACCCTATTGTTAACGTACAAATACACACTGCCTTTCAGCTGCGCATCCAGCTAAAAAAGTATCAACTTCAGATAAAAAATGAAAAAGACGGCGGATGAGGTAAAAATAAAAGAGAGGCACAAGTGCCTCTCCTTCCGCCATTCTAAAACCTGATTAGTAACCAGGATAACTTAATGCTGATCTAAACCTTACGGTTAGGTCTGCTAACAAATTTATTCGGCGATTTATGGTAAATCTCTTTTGTTGGTTATCTGTGCTTGCAGTAAAAGATCTGAAAAAAAGCGGTTCAATATTGTTGTTCCTGATGCAATATAATTAAAAAAGATGAACAGTGCGCTCACCAGAACGTATCATCTTCTCAAAACAAAGCTACTTTTTTCACGTGTCTCTACGCTAATATAATGCAAACTTACGAATTGTTTTTATCGTTTTTGCGTAAGTTTACGACCGATTGTAAAATTTAATTTCATCGACCAGACCATGAGAGTGTTCAACATATTTTTTACCTTAATATTTATCCTATTCGCAGCCTTACAATACAACGATCCTGACCCTTGGTTATGGATTCCTATCTATGGTTTTGGTGCGGTAATGTGTTTACTGGCTGCGTTGCACAAGTACTATCGGGGAGCATACCTTTTTGGTATATTTATGTACCTCGTTTACGCCAGTTATTTATTTTTTACAAAAGATGGGGTGATCGATTGGGCAACTTCTCATGATGCCGAAAACATCGCGCAAACCATGGAAGCGACCCGACCATGGATAGAAGACACCCGTGAATTTTTCGGGCTACTGATCCTCATTATCGCACTGCTCGTCAACTATATTTACGCCGGCCGCAGGCGGCGTGCAACTGCATAATACAGAAGGCTGACCGCAACGGTCAGCCTTCCTTTTTTCACCCGGAACAATAGATCTTATAATAGCTTCCGATATCGGCTTAACGCTTCCAGGAAATAGTAATCGGCGTACACCAAAGGCACATCTATTTCTCCGCCATGCGGAATACTGCCCACACTATGCATCAACATAAAATTACCATTCGTTCCTTTGGGTGCGCGGTAGGCCGGGCCCGCCAATGAATGTAACATCTTCACGCCCGCTTTGCGGAACTTTTCGCTTTTCGCTTTATCCACATACTCACTTAATTCAAACAAAGCAGAAGCTACGATCGCTGCGGACGACGCATCCCTGTATGGTTCTTTTACCTTGTTGGCGTTAGACCTTACACCTGGAGTATATCCCTGCTGATGCATATTAAAGTCCCAGTAAGGCACCATGTCTGCCGGCAGATTTTTATTATCGAGGAACCAGTCGGCCATACCTTCGGCGGTTTTGAGGAAACGTTTATCTTTTGTTTCGCGGTACACCATCGTAAAGCCATAGATGGCCCAGGCCTGGCCACGGGCCCAGGTAGAGTTATCGGCAAATCCCTGCGCAGTTTCCCTGGCTAATACGTTACCGTTCGTAGTGTCATAACAAACCACATGATAAGAGCTGTAATCGGGGCGCACCTGGTTCTTCATCGCCGTTTCTGCATGCGTGATCGCTACGTGACGGAAGGAGGTGTCGCCGGATACTTTGGAAGCAAAGAAAAGCAGCTCCAGGTTCATCATATTATCTACGATTACCGGGTAGTAATACATCTGCTCACCGTGCCAGGATTTAAATGCGTTCCATGATTTAATGCTGCCCGTCACCGGGTTAAAGCGCGTACTCAGCGACCTTGCGGATTGCACGAGTATATCGCGGTAGGTGGCGTTGCCGGTAATGCGGTAAGCATTGCCATAACTACAATACACCATAAAGCCAAGGTCGTGGTGTTTGGTAAAATCTTTCAACGGCTCCAGCTTCTCGGTCCACTTTGTCGCTTCCTGCAACAGCTGCGGATCTTTAGTAGCTTCATAAGCGTACCACAGGCTGCCGGGGAAGAAGCCGGGCGTCCAGTCGTACATATTGGTGGTGGTCATTTTTCCTTCCTTATCCGTTGTGCGGGGAAATGCGAGCGGATCGCGCTTCTCCGTTTCTTTCAGCATATTTTTCAGCTGTTGCTGCGCATAAGTGAAGTTATCGCTAACGAATTGTTTTTCTTTTCTGTCCGCAGTAAAGGCTAACAGGCTGGCCGCGGCCAGGAGGCAGAGCAATGGTTTCATATTCTTTATGGTATCACTTTAATGATGAAATGTTTAACAATGCTTTTACTTTCGTCAACCGTATGATTGAAGGCAACAAAGGTCGCCGTGTATACACCGGCTGCAGGGTATACGTAAGTATATTCTTCCTTATCAGGATCGATAATGCTTTTCACACCCACACTTACGTCCGGCGCGATGCGGCCTACGAACAGCGGCTTAGTAATAATCCAGCTGGTTTTGGTGGCAGCAGTCGCATCTCCACCGGTTACCACCAGGCTGCTGGCTCCGATCGTCCACCTTGCATTGGCGGGTGTCCAGACATCGCTGAAACGTGTCCAGTAAGGGACGTCGTCAGCCAGCGTGCTTAGAGGAATACTGCGTTCGGGTAGTACATTGTTAACACTCCAGTTGGTAATGGTCCAGGTGCGTTGTGTAGTGCCGGTTACGCCGCTGTATTTTAACGCTATGAACAATGAATCGTCCACCCCGCTTACCAGGTCGCTAAGATTGACAGCGCCGGAGTTAACCGCCGTAGCGCTGGTAGCCAGCGCCAATCTGGGCGTAATGTCGGTCCAGGCCCCGGTCACCACCGCCATAGAATCACGGATGTTAATTTTACTGGCCGCCAGTACTTTTAGTGTATTCGTTTGGTTACCGAATTGTGCGGTCGAGGTGAAGGATAATATCACATCACCCAGTTGCTTACTGGGGGTACGGTTCGCATATCGCTTACCCGGTTCGCCGGAATAGAAAGCCAGGTTGCCGGTGCTGCCCGTAAAGACAAACCGCGTGGTATCACCCAGCTTGTACGTAAAGGTATCAGCTACCAGTTTCGACGGATCAAGGGTGGCGTTGAAGGACGGCGCATCGACTTTCATTTCCTTTGAACAGGAGACAGCGAACAATGCGGATATTAAGAAGCAGTAACGTTTCATCTCTAACAGTTTTGTGGTGGATTACCAGCCTGGATTTTGCACCAGATCTTTGTTCAGGTTCAGTTCATAAGTAGGTTTCGGAAGCAGCACGTGCCTGGCTGAAACGGCGCGCACACCGGCCAGGCCGTTCACATTACCGGTGGCGGTTACACTCGCACCATTACCTGTTGCATACGCCGCAAATTCAGCCATATCGTTGACGAAGTTGCCCCAACGGATCAGGTCTGCTTTTCGTACGGCTTCAAAACATAACTCACGCATACGCTCATCCCGGATCGCGAGCTGAAAACCCGCCTGATCCAAGCCGGCTGTAAGCTCATACTCATTACCACTGGTGATCGTCGCAGTAGCCGTTGCCGCCACACCTGCGTAGGTAAACACGGCGCCTGTCAACGCTGCGCTGGACGCACCGGTTGTATGGGTTGGCGGTGTATTGGTAGATGTACCTGCTGTTGTTACGGTGTACAGTCTGCCACCGTTGGTTACCTGTGTATTGGCTGCATACGTAACACCCGGCGTCCAGAAGGTGCCGATTACCACAGTTGGTGCTGCACTGTAGTAAGAGCCGGCAGTTAACGCGCCCGGACTGCTCAGGTAAATACCCGTTACCCGGTTGCTTGTAATCACCGACGTTGCCGTTGCACCGTTGCCGCCACCACCGGAAATCACGATAGCAGGTGCCGTCGTATAGCCTGATCCCTGGTTTGTGATGGTAAAGGATTTCACCACGTTGCCATTCATTAAACCGTATGCTCTTTTCCGCACTTCATTAATGTATGGATAAGCCGCACCCGGACCGTTTTCATGATTCTCTGCCTCTGCACGCATCAGCAACACATCCGAATAACGGATCACCGGCCAGTTGATGTTATAAGTACCGCCCACGCCATTGATGTTACGGACAGATTGCGGTGCCAGCTCACGACGGAACTTACCGGCGCACATCATCCATGGCGAAGTACGCGCTGCTTTCACGCGCGGATTACCGCTGTAGATATAATTCGCACAATTCCAGTCACGGCGGATGTCGAGCGACGATTTATTAGGTGTCGCGGTACTGGCCGGATCTACCTGGTAGGCATCGAACAACTTGCGTGTTACCCATACCCAGGCAGCAGATGAATAGGAGCTGGTGTCGGTAGCGACGATGGCAGATTGTATGCCTACGAAGTTGCCGATATCGTTACCGCTTTTATTCGGCACGCCCGGCGCAGCGCCTTGTGAGCCCAGTTCCCAGATGCTTTCTTTGATGTCGTACTGATCGCGCGACAGGTTCGTAAATACCTGGCGATAGTCCGGGTTCAACGCGTGCAGGCTGGAGTTGATCACCTTATCACAATAAGTAATTACATCTTTATATTTTGATGCGTCATGCTGCGGGTAACCGGCCCAGTATAAATATACACGTGCCAGCACGGATTGTACCGCAGTAAGCGTAACCACATCGTTGTAACCCAGCTTTGCGGAGGTATAATCTTTCAGCAACACTTCCGCTTCTTTCATATCCTTTTCGATCTGTTCGTACACTTGTTTCTGCGGCGCAGCCGGTATGTTCACTTCATTGATCGCAAGCGTTCTTAATACAAGCGGCACATCACCATAGTTGTGCGTCAGCAGGAAATAATAATAACCGCGTAAAAAAATCGCCTGCCCTTTAATGATATTGCGGCGGGTGGAATCCATTTCGGGTTTGTTGATATTTTCCAGCAACGAATTGATGTTGCGGATGCCTACATAACAGTACCGCCATATGCCGGCCACATACACCTGCGAAGCGTCATAATTGTAACGCAAGCCGCGTGTGTCGCCGTCCGCCGTGCGGTTCGACATTACTTCGTCCGTCGTGGTGGTAAAGTTGAAGCCCATTACCTGGCCATATAATTCAGAACGGATAAGGTTGCTGTAAATCGCGTTGAGCGACTGTTGCAGCTGCGCCTCCGTTTCGTAATAGTTCGTATTGCCGTAAAAGTCGGTTGGTTTTGTATCGAGGAATTTATTACAGGAGCTGAAACCTGCCAAAGCGATTGCTAATATCCAAATGCGTTTCATGTTCATCAGTTTAGAAGGTGACGTTTAATCCGGCTACATAGGAAAGGGCGTGAGGATACACGGCGTAGTCGAAACCGGGCGTGAGGTTGCCGTCCCTGCCGGACACTTCCGGATCGGTACCGGAGTAATTAGACCAGGTGTACAGGTTTTGTGCAGATGCATACAAGCGGACGTTTTTGATCTTCGCACGTTTCAACACAGCAGGAGGCACCGTGTAACCCAGCGATACGGTACGCAGCTTCAGGTAAGAACCATCTTCTATCACACGGGAAGAGTAAGCGGCGTTACCCATACCACCGGCACGGAACAACGTGTTGCTCGGGTTTGTCGGCGTCCAGCGGTTGGCGTAGGTGGCCAGCTGGTTCAGGTTCGGGTTGTTCACGATACCACCTTCAAACACATAACGGTTGGCATTCACCACATCGTTACCGTACGACCATTGTAACAATACGTTCAGGTCGAAATTACCGTACTGGAAATCATTACTGAAACCACCCGCGTGTTTAGGCAGGCCGCTGCCGATAATGGTGTAGTCCTGGTTGTTCACGTTGAGGTCACCATTCAGGTCGCGGTATTTGATATCACCCGGACGAATGGCCGTACGTGCGGAACCGTTAGTTGCGACATCTGACTTTAAAAGATAAGTCCCATTCGGCATCAGGTCGAAATCGCTGTATTGATATACGCCGTCGAATACCAGTCCGTACATCTCTCCCATCGGCCTGCCAATGGCAGAAATATACGGGAACAGGCTGGAGTAGGTTGTATTGAAGAACGTACCGTTGCCTGAAAGGATAGACGTTTGTCCTTCCGTGAGTTCCAGGATTTTATTTCTGTTGAAACTGATGTTAAAGTTGCTGCTCCAGGTGAATTTCTTTTGTTCTATAATGACGCCGGCCACGGTGAATTCCAGCCCCCTGTTTTGCAGTTTGCCGATATTTTTGAATCCAAGACCATTCTCTACACCAATACTGTAAGGCAATGCCGCGTTCAGCAGCAGATCGCGCGTAGTGCGGTGGTAAGCGTCGATCGTAACGGACAGGCGGCTGTTGCGGAAGAACGACAGGTCGAGGCCGATGTTGGTTTGTTCGTTCGTTTCCCACTTCAGGCTCGGGTTACCGGCAGAGCTGATAAACGCGCCGATAGCAAGCGGATTGTTGCCTGCAGCATACCAGAAGTTACGGTTGCTCAGCGTCAGTTGCGGCATGTAAGCGAAGTCGCCCACACGGTTGTTACCGGACGCACCATAACCGATCCTCAGTTTCGCATCAGAGATCACACGCAGCGGTTTCATAAACTCCTCGCTGCTGAAACGCCAGGCGGCAGATGCTGCGGGAAAGTAACCCCAACGTCCTCCCGGTGCAAACTTGGAAGAACCATCGGCACGAACAGAGGCGGAGAATAAATACCTGGATTGATAATCGTAATTCACACGGGCCACTGCCGACGCCATTGTCCAGGAGGATGCAGAAGAGGTGAGCGAAGTATTGGCGGGCGGCGCCAGGTCGATGGCATCCAGGCCGAGTTCTTCGTTTGGTATTTGTGTGGCAGACAAGCGCCTGATGGCAGATTTGTTCCCCTGCGCTTCAAACACTGCCAGCGCGGTAAAATTGTGTACTTTGTTCCAGCGTTTCCGATAATTCAGGCCCGCTTCACTTCTCCATGTGGAGGATGGACGAAACTCGATAGAACCATTCACGCCATTAGAACTCCATTTACTGCCCGATTGCGTTTTCGAGTTATTGAACACATCTATCTCACGGTTCCAAACGTTCATACCGCCCGCAACCCGCAGCGTAAGGTCTTTTATAAGTTTGTATTCTGCATAAGCATTCGCGTTCAGTACATGCTCTTTATTAAGTGTAAGCTGATTGCTGATGTGCTGGTACGGGTTTACACGGTAGTCCTGGTTATTCGCCAGTTCGTTACCCGGATCATAAAACTCATCGATCAGGTTTACACCACTGTCGCGGCCAGATATGCTCGTGGTCGGACGAAAGCCCCATACCGAATACAAGGTGGTAGCCGATGCATAAAAGTTAGCAGCGGAAATGGGCACACCAAAAGCTTCGCTGTAGGCATAGTTCGCATTAAGCCCCACCTTCAGCCGGTCGCTCACGGTTTGGTCCAGTGAGAAGCGGCCCTGGTAACGTTTAAAACCACTGTTGATGATAATCCCTTTCTGGTTATTGAAGTTGCCGGAGAGTGAGTACTTCGTTTTATCCGTACCACCGCGTACCGCAATATCATGGTTCTGGTTCTGACCCACCTGGTAAACATAATCCTGCATGTCCAGCGACTCCACATTGCGATAATCCTCCAGCGTGACGCCCTTGGCCAGGTAAACAGAATCATAAATAGCGGGATTGATATCGCCTACATAGCGTACAAACTCGTAGGCATCCATCATTTTTTGTTTCTGCGGATTCTGTTGCCAGCCGTAATAGGCGTTGTAAGTCACCTGCGGGGCGCCTGTTTTACCTTTTTTGGTGGTGATGAGGATAACCCCGTTAGAACCACGCGCACCGTAGATAGCGGTGGCGGAAGCATCTTTCAGGATGTCGATCGACTCGATGTCGGCCGGGCTGATCGCATTGGCATTCGCGTTTTCGGTCGGGAAGCCGTCAATTACATACAACGGCGAGTTATCCTGCGAAATAGACCCTGCCCCGCGGATGGTGATGTTGGCCACCGAACCGGGCTGACCGTCGTTACTCGCTACGGTTACACCCGCTACGCGACCGGCCAGCGCCTCGTCGAACGATTTTACCGGGGCCTTTGAAAAATCTTTCATGTTTACGCTGCCCACGGCGCCGGTAAGATCTTTACGGGCCTGGGTGGCATAACCTACTACCACCACGTCGCTCAGACTGCCCACCTTTTCCTTCAGGCGAACGGCGTATTCGGTTTTATTATCCACCTTTACTTCGGTGGTTTCGAAGCCCACGTAAGAAAATACGAGTGTGGCGCCGGAGGCTACCGAAATGGTAAACCGGCCTTGTTCGTTCGTATTGGCTCCTGCTTTGTCATTTTTAACGGAGATGGTTACGCCTGGTAACAGCTCGCCATTTCCATCCCGCACCGTTCCTGAAATCGTTTTTTTCTGTCCAAATAAAATAAGAGGAAATAGTAGCATCCATAAACTCCCCCAAAAAACCTTCGCGGCATACCGGGACGTTGGTACAACAATTTTTGTGTTCATCATAATTTGTGGAATTTATGACCTGGTTGATTTTTTCACTTACCTGCAATTATGTAAATCCCCGGCACACAGCGGGGCGAGAATCGTAAATGAATAGGGTGAATTTTATAAACACACCACAACAATTTGATTATCAAACCGATAAAATACGACTTCTGTCGAAAAAACTCCCTTTTTTCCCGCCATTGCTTATATTAGGGGCATGATTTTCCGGCGAATGTTCCTGGTATACCTGCTGATCGCGGTCGCTTTTTCCACAAAAAGCCGGGCGCAAACAGCCAGTTTCCAGCACCTCACCGTGGAGGACGGGCTGTCGCACAACGCCGTTTTAGCCATCACGCAGGACAGCCAGGGCTTCCTTTGGCTGGGTACCCGGTATGGCCTCAGCCGGTACGACGGGCAACGTTTTAAGATTTACAGGACCAACCCGGAAGACAGTACCTCCCTGCCGGACAACCAGGTGGTGTCCTTATATATAGATAAGCAGCAGCAAATGTGGGTGGGCACCACGGCCGGCGTTTCGAGGTTTAACCCGGTTACCGGTAAATTTACCCGGGTGTCCCTTTACAGCGGGCGACAAACAAACATCAACTGTATTTACCAGGATACGAAGGGGCAGTATTGGTTCGGCGGCAATAACGGGCTGTACGTGTCCAACGGCACATCCATCCGCAAACTGGAACCGCCGCAACTCGCGGGCTGGGTCATCCGCGCAATTTACGAAGACCGGAGCGGCAGCATCTGGATCGCGACCAATACCGGGCTGTCCAAAATTACCGGCGAGCAGGTGCAAACCTTTCATCCCGGCGAGGGCGCTCTGGCCGGATTGTCCATGAACTTTATTACCGCCATTGCCGAAGATCCTTCGGGTAAATTATGGATAGGCACCCAGACTGCCGGCATCGATATTTATGATCCTGCTACCGGTAAGATGACGCATCTTGGTCACCCGGGCATCGTGAACAACATCGTGCGCCGCATTGTACGCGACCGTGAAGGTAAAATGTGGGTGGGCACGCAGGAAGGGCTGAGTATTATTGATCCGGCCACCATGCAACAGCAATCCTATCAGCATGAGGCAGGAAACATCGCCAGCATCAGCCAGAACTCTATTCACAGCATGTACGAGGACGGTAACGGCTCTATGTGGCTGGGCACCTACTTCGGCGGCGTGAATATGTCGCACCGGTACGGAACGGCGTTTACCGCCTGGCAGAACACACCGCGGCTGAACGGCGTGAGTAACAACGTGATCAGCAACATGCTGGAAGATGCGCAACATAACCTGTGGATCGGCACCGAAGGCGGCGGTTTAAACTACCTCGACCGCAAAACGGGTAAGTTCACCTGGTACAAACACGATCCTACCGATCCGCAAAGCCTGGGCTCCAACCTGGTGAAAGTGGTGTATGAAGATAAAGACCATCATATATGGATAGGCACCCACGGCGGCGGGCTTAACCTGTTACTACCCAACGGCCGGTTCCGGCGCAGCTTTTACAGCGCCGGCGATCCAAGTTCTTTTTCGCGGGAGATCACGGCGATGCTGGAAGATAGTAAAGGGCGTTTCTGGGCCGGCGCCAACGACCGGTTACATTTATTACACCGGCGCGGCGAGGAGCTCGTAAAAGAAAAGGACTCATCACTCATCAGCGATATCGAACGTACTTCCATCCGCGCCTTGCTCGAAGATGCAAAGGGGCGCATCTGGATTGGAACTATTTCCGGTATTTATATACTGAACGGCGACTCGCTGCAACGCCTGCAGCCCGGTTATGTAAATGCCATTCAACAGGATTCGCGTCATAATATATGGATCAGCATGTATTACGGCGGGCTTATCCGCTATAACAAAAACCTGCAAGAGCAGCGCCATTATACCGAGAAGGACGGACTGCCCAACAGCAATGTGCTCGGCCTGCTTGAAGATGCGCAACACCTGCTCTGGATCAGCACCGACAATGGCCTGGTAAAATTCGATCCTGATAAAAACACGTTCCAGACTTATACGGTAAGCGATGGGATTGCGGGCAATGTATTTAACTACAACTCCTTTTTAAAAGACAGCCGTGGCGAATTACTTTTCGGGGGATACAATGGCATTACCAGTTTTTACCCCGAACGGCTAACCGTCAATAACCACAAGGCTCCCATCCGGTTTACCGGGCTTAAGTTGTTCAACAACCCCGTGGGCATCGGGGATGCCAGTAAGTTGCTGGAGCAGGATATAGCCTTCACCAAAGAGCTACGCTTTCGTCCCAACCAGGAAGTTTTTACGCTCGACTTTGCGCTGCTGAACTTTGTAAAAAGCAACAAGAACCGTTACGCTTACCGCCTCGAAGGGGCCGACCGTGACTGGATAGAAACCGCTGTTCCTTCGGTTACGTACACGAACCTATCTTCCGGCCAATATACGTTTTGGGTAAAGGCCGCGAACAACGATGGCGTGTGGAGTGAGCCGGTTAGCATTGATATTACCGTACTGCCGCCCTTCTGGCGTACCTGGTGGGCGTACAGCCTGTACGCGATCGTGGTGGCGTTGCTGGTCTTCGGTATTTCCCGCTTCTTCTTCCTGCGGGCGTTGCTGCGTAAAGAAGAAGAACTGCACCAGGTGAAACTGAACTTTTTTACGCACATCTCCCACGAAATTCGCACGCACCTTACCTTACTGATGGCGCCTGTTGAAAAGATGCTGGACGATAATAACACCACCGCCCTTTCCCAGATGCGCAGTAACGCCGACCGGTTATTAAAACTGGTGAGTGAGCTGATGGACTTCCGCAAAGCAGAAAGCGGCCATCTCACTTTACGCGTGCAGGAGCAAGACCTGATCAGCTTCCTGGACGGTATATACACCAGTTACCGCGAATTGTCGCTGGAGCGGAACATCAGTATCAGTTTTACACATGATATTGAAAATGTACCCTTGTACTTCGACCCCGGTCAGCTCGAAAAAGTGTTCTTTAACCTGCTCGGTAATGCGTTTAAGTTTACGCCTGCCGGCGGACGTATTCAGCTGCATGTGGCCACTGCCCGTAACAGTGTGACCGTTACCGTTACCGACAACGGCCGTGGCATTGCCGCCGATCATCTCGATAATATATTTTCCAACTTCTTCCAGGTGCAGGACCATGGCGTGCAGAACACCGGTTACGGCATTGGGCTGGCACTGTCGCGGCACATTGTGGAGCAGCACAAAGGCCGCCTGGAAGTAAGCAGCGAACCGCCCACCACAGACAAAGAAGGCCGCACCACCTTTACCGTTACCCTGCTGCAGGGCAAACGCCACTTCGAAGGCACCCAGCACGTAATCGGCGAAACCGTGCAGCATGAACATGTAGCACCGATAGCCACCACTGACTTTAACGATACAGATGTAGCTCCGGCAGCACCCGGTGATGCTACGTTCACTATTCACATCGTGGAAGACAACCCGGAACTGCGCGCACTGGTCCGCGATATCTTCCGGGACCAATACCATATACTGGAAAGTGCCAATGGTGCCGATGGCCTGCAACTGGCTGGCACCCACATCCCCGACCTGGTGATCAGCGACGTGATGATGCCCGATATGGACGGGCTGCAACTTTGCCAGGCGCTAAAAACCGATGAACGCACCAGCCACATCCCGGTGGTACTGCTCACCGCCAAAAGTTCGCAGGCCGATCATGTAAGCGGCCTGGAAACCGGCGCAGACCTATATCTCACCAAACCTTTCAGTGCTCAGGTATTATCGCTCAACGTACGCAACCTGCTTGCCTCCCGCGAAAAGATGCGCGAACGCTTCAGCCATCAGTTACAGGCAGCCGAACCCGCACCCATCGCCGTGGCCGAAGCGGTGCCCAACAGCGTCGATACGGCTTTCCTCGAAAAGGTAATGGCGCTGGTGGAGGAATACATGGATGATCCGGACTTTGGGGTAGACATGCTTGCGAAAAAGGTGGCCATGAGTCAGCCAGTGTTATATAAGAAGCTGAAGGCCGTGACCAACATGTCGGTAAACGACTTTATCAAATCCCTGCGATTAAAAAAAGCGGCGGAGCTCATCCGCACGAAAAAACATACCGTGTACCAGGTGGCCTACATGGTGGGATATAGCGACAGCAAATACTTCAGCCGCGAGTTCCGGAAACAGTTCGGCAAAACGCCTACCGAGTACGCCGGTCAGCCCGAATTATAATTTTCTCCCCTTTTATTTTGAAAAATCACCCTGCCTGCGAAGTGCCGTGGGTTATTTTTGTGGCACATCGAACGTTATGAAAAAACTATTCATTTTCCTGTTGATACCACTGCTCGCCGCCAGTACCTTGCTGGCCCAGTCGGAGTATACCACTATTTTAGATCGCATCCGTAAAGACATGATCCCCGACGCGGCCAACACGGCCCGCCAGGATAAGATCATCACCAGCGTATTAATGACCCTGCAGAAGGATGGTTCCTGGGCCGACATCGACTACGGCCGCGACACCCGCGACTTCTCTGCCGGCACCCACCTGAACCGGGTACAAACATTCGCGCAGGCGTATATCAATACGGCCAGTACCTATCACCGGCAGGCGGCCCTGCTGAACGGCATCACCAGCGCGCTCACCTACTGGGACGAAAAAGACCCGCAAAGCTGGAACTGGTATCACAACCAGATATTCAGCCCGCAGCACCTGGGCGAAATCCTCATCCTGCTGGAAGGCACCAGTTTCCCGAAAGAGCTGCGTGGCCGACTGTTACAACAGATGGAACGTGGCGACCCGCGCAAATGGACCGGCGCCAACAAACTCGACATCGCGACTCACTATATTTACCGCGCCTGCCTTACCGCTAATGACACCCTCATGCAGCTGGGCGTATCCGAAGCATTTTATCCCATCCGGCTCACTACCGAAGAAGGTATTCAGCACGACTACTCGTACCAGCAACACGGTGCGCAGTTATACGTATATGGCTACGGCGCGGTGTTCGTGGAGGGCGAAACCCGCATCGCTTACTACCTCCGTGGCACCTCTTACGCGTTATCCGGGGAGCAGCTGGATATATTCAGCAACTTCGTCCGCAATACGTTCTTAAAAGTTAGGCGCGGCAAAACCGTGGACTATGGCACCGCTGGCCGCAGCATCAGCCGACTGAACGCTTTAGCTCCCGGCGGTACCGCCAACCTGCAAAAGCTGAAGGAGCTGGACCCGGGCCATGCGCAGGAATATGAAGCCGCCATTGGGCGCAACTTCGGCAAACAACCCGCCTCTTACGGCGTGAAAGCTAACCATACGCAATACTGGCGATCAGATTATGCTACACATACCCGCCCGGGCTACTTCATCGGTGTACACGGCACCTCGCCGCGCACGGCTAAGCAGGAAAACGGCAACGATGAAAACCTGAAAGGATATTACTTATCGGATGGTTCGTACAGTCTTAACACCACCGGCGGCGAATACCTTAATATTTTTCCCGTGTGGGACTGGAGTATGATTCCCGGCACTACCGTTCCCTATATTACCAACATCCCCATCCGCAAAGCCTGGGGCTTCAACTTTGGCACTACGCCTTTTTGCGGAGGAGTATCCGACTCGCTGTACGGTGCAGCCGCCCTGGACTTTTCTGATTACAACACACAGGCGCGTAAAGCCTGGTTCTTCTTCGATGAGGAAGTGGTTTGTTTAGGTGCAGGTATCACCTCCACCGCCAGGGAAAATATATACACTACCGTTAACCAATGCCTGCTGGCGGGCAAAGTGCAAAAGGGCAAACAATGGTTCACGCACAACGGCATCAGTTATTACTTTCCTTCGGCTGCCAATGTGCAGCTGAGTACCGCGACGCAAACAGGCGACTGGTACTCGATCAATAAAAATGGTATTAAAGATCCACAACGTAAGGAAGTATTTAAACTCTGGATCGATCATGGCCAGCAACCGAAAGACGCCTCTTATGTATACTACATCCTACCCGGCCAGGATATGGCATCTTACAATGCCAAAGCCGTAAGCGTGTTACAAAACACGGCGGATATACAGGCGGTATATCACAACAGTTTAAAGATATGGCAGGTAGTATTTTACAAAGCCGGCACCTTCAACAACCAAATTACCGTCGATCGTCCCTGCGTGCTGATGATACGCGACAACAAGTTATCCATTGCCGACCCTACCCAATCAGATTCGCCGGTGCAAGTAAGTATTCAACTGCCCGGCATGCAGCAACCACGTCATATTACCTGCAACATGCCGTCGGGGGCGTTTGCAGGAGGAACGATGAAGTACGATATCCGTTAAAAAAAGAGAGGCTGCCTGTACGGGCAGCCTCTCTTTTTATTGTTATTTACTTAGAAACGCGAAGACTGCACACAAAGTTTGCTTCCCTTCGGTTGCAATGACGGCGCGAGATAGGCGTCAGTTAAATCGTCATTGCGAATGAAATGAAGCAAACCTCCCCTCTTATCTTTGCGCGAAGACTACACACGAAGTTTGCTTCGCCCTGCTCGCAATGACGGTGAGGAGACGGTCGTTCCCTCCCCGTCATTGCGAATGAAATGAAGCAAACCTCCGCTCTTATCTTCACGCTCGCAATAGCGGCGAGAAGACGACGAAACTACGCACTAAAATCACTTCGACACCAACTTAAAACTATACAACAACACCGCCGACTGTATCGCCGGATCCTGCGCTTTCACGACCAGGTACAAGCTGCGTGGCTTGTTACCCGTCAACGTCGCAAAATTGACAGCTGCGATATTCAGCTTACCGGCCGATGCGCCGGGGCCTAACACCGTTTCGCCGAGTTGCTGGCCGGTGGGGCTATCGAGGTGCGCGGTCACTACGTAACCGGTGGTCATCGTAGAATCCTGCACGGCGTAGTTAAACTCGATGCCGTTCACTTCTGCAAAGTCAATGTCTTTGTATGACAACCAGCCTTGTTTAGACGGCAACACGAAACGTTTACCTTCCACTTCCATAGACGACATCCCATCTGCACCATCGTAATGATCGGCGATGAAGATCGGGTTGCGCAGTTCTACGTTGGCGGTGCCGGTAATCGGACGAATGCCTGCGGCGCCTTTATCGGTATAGCTGGCCACAAGGTAGAAAATACCCTTTTCTTTCCATTCGCCACCGTTCAGCGGGTCTACGCTGCCTGTAAGCGGCAACGACGGTGATTGCTGCACGCCACCTGCCAAAGAAAGCACCCACTCAGCGATCTGTTTCGCTTCGCCGGTGGTGATCGTAGGATGCGCCGACATGGCTACTTCGCCCCATACGCCTGCGCCGCCGCGAATGATTTTTTGTGCGAGGTAATCCATCGCCTTCGGATCATTTTTATACTTCTCGCTCACTTGTTTAAAGGAAGGCCCGATTGACTTTTCATCTACTTTATGACATGATTTACAATCGCCGGATTCCACCATGTTTTTACCGGCAATGGCACCGGATATTACCTGGTGGCCTTGCGGCATGGCCGCTTTATCCCGGCCTTCCACATACATCGGTTTGATGTACACGTTTGCCATATCAAGTGTACTGTTCGCAGAGTTGCCATCTTCCTTATCGGTAATGGCCACGGTATAATTTACCTTCTTACCGGGGAAGTAGAACATACTATTACCACTCACGTTCACTTTTACATCCGGCGTTTCATTGCCCGCGTACACCGCGACAACGTTACTTTGGGTATGTGCCCCTTTATCGTCGAACACTTCTACGGATATCAGGTACTCACCCGGTTGGCTAAACGTAAATTCAGCCTGCGGATCTTTCGTTTCTTTCCTGTTGCCGTCGCCGAAATGCCAAACGTACGTGATCGGATCGCCGTCCGTGTCTTTGGAACCTTCGGCGTTCACTTTCACTTTAAACGGCAGGCCGCCGGTAATTTTATCCACCTTCAACTTCGCTACCGGTGCCCGGTTGCCGCCGTTGTAATCGATGCGGGTGAGCGCTGCGTCCGGGTTTTTCGAGAACCATCCGCTGCCGTATTCTAATACGTACAGGCGGCCGTCCGGACCCATTTCCATATCGATCGGTGCATGGAATTTAGTGCCTGGCATGAAGCGCTCCATCTTCACATAGTTGCCATCTTTATCCATCGTTACCGCCATGATCCAGTTACGGATCCAGTCGTAAATAAACAGCTTGCCATCGTAGTAATCGGGCAGGCGTGTTTCTTTCGGATACAGGTCGCTGTAATAAACAGGACCCGCTTCCGCATTACGGCCACCCGCGCCTACGAGCGGGAACTCTTCCGACTTACCGTAAGGGTACCAGATGAATGCCGGGCGTGCTGGCGGCAGGTCTTTTAAACCTGTATTATTGCGGGATATGTTCACTGGCTTTGCAGGGTCCCAGGCCGGGCCGCTTTCGCCGGTTTCATAATTAAACTGGCGATAAGGTTTGTTGTTACCAATGAACAGCGGGTAACCATAGTTGCCGGGCGTTTTAGCCTGGTTTACTTCATCGTAACCACGCGGGCCACGCTCTTCAATGTCGTTTGCCGCATCCGGACCTACCTCGCCCCAATAGAGATAACCGGTTTTCTGGTCAACGGAAATACGGTACGGGTTGCGGGTACCCATTACATAGATCTCCGGTTTGGTGTTAGCGGTGCCGGGTTTGTACAGGTTGCCATCCGGAATTTCATAAGAACCATCTTCTTTCACACGGATGCGCAGCACTTTACCACGCAGGTCGTTCGTATTGGCAGAGGTCCTGCGGCCGTCGTATTGCAAGTGACCCGGACGATCGTCGATCGGGCCGAAGCTCTTTGTCGTGTAAGGCTGATTGGGTTCATCGAACGGTGTGGTATTATCGCCGGTGGAGAGGTACAACAGTTTGTCCGGACCAAACGCGATAGACCCGCCCGTATGGCAACAAATCTGGCGTTGGGAATAAAACTGCAATACCACCTTTTCAGAAGCGAGATCAAGCTGGTTGTTTTCGAACTTAAAGCGCGACAAACGGTTTACAGAGGTATCTGCCGGTGAGTAAAAGATGAACACGTAATGGTTCTTCTCAAAATCCGGGTCGGCCTGTATGCCCAATACACCTTCTTCCGCATTCACACCTTCTACGTTCGTTTTGTGATATACATTCAGAAAACCCACCTGCGACAATGTTTTCGTACCGTTGTTGTACATCAGTATCTCGCCACGGCGTTGTGCTACGAGGATGTCGAGGTTGGGTAGTATAGTCATTTCCGTTGGTTCGAAAAACTCGCCGCCGGCCAGCACCTGGCGGCTAAAGCGATCTTCCTGTGGTACGCGAACGGCGCTGGCTTTAGAATAATCCAGCACTTTATTATCACCGATCGCGTATTCAATACCACCTAACAGGTGTTTCAGGAAAGCGGCTTCCGTGTAAGATTCTTCTGTGTGACCAAGACCCGTGTAAAACGCGCGGCCACCATCAAAGTCATGGTACCAGCTGATGGGATGTTCCGCCCCCATTTTACCGCCGGTATAACTCTTCTCGTCCAGGTTCATCAGCACCTTTACCTCTTTGTTGAAGTTTTTATAGTTATACCATTCGTCGGTGTGCTCCCATACTTCGGGCAAGTCTTTGGTCGCCGCAAAATTCTTTACCAGTACATTGATCTTTGCCTTGTGTACACCCGGTGGATGGCTTTCGAAATAGCCGCCTACCAGTTTACCGTACCAGGCCCAGTCATATTCGGTATCAGCTGCGGCATGTACGCCAACAAAGCCGCCGCCGGATTGAATATATCTTTCAAAATCCGCCTCCTGGAAGTTATTGAGCACATCGCCGGTAGTCGATAAAAACACGACGGCGGCGTACTTCGCCAGGGAGTCTTCATTAAACTTCGATGCATTTTCCGTGGTATCTACTATAAAGCCATTCTCAGCACCCAGCTTCTGAATAGCCCGTATGCCGGCAGGGATGGCAGCATGGTGAAAGCCGCTGGTCTTTGTAAACACCAGTATCCGCGGTTGGCCTTCGCGCGTTTTTTTACAGCCCGCCAGGAAGGCGAATACCGCCAGCGTGGCCAGGAAAACGAGACTTCGTATCCTCATAACGATCATTAGATTTTAGTGAAATTTATCGCTTCTTCTTAGGGAATTGTTTGCCCATTGCATATTCGAGTCCGCCCAATACGTGTTGTAGAAAGGCCGGCTCTGTATAGGAGGCCTTTGTGTGTCCGAGTTCTGTGTAAAAGCTGCGGCCGCCATCGAAATCGCGGTACCAGCTCATAGGGTGATCGTCGCCGTTTTTGCCGCCTTCATAAGTGCTTTCATCTATTTTGATGAGGACACTCAGGCCGGGTACGATGCTTTTAAAGTTGTACCATTCATCTTTACGTACCCAATCGTTGGGCAGATGTTTGGTAGCAGGGTGTTCGTGGTTCACTACTTTTAAAGTGGCCGTTTGCTGTGCGGGGTGACTGAGAAAGTAAGCGCCCACCAGCTGGTTGTACCAGGGCCATTCATATTCTGTATCGGTTGCAGCGTGTATGCCTGCATATCCGCCGCCTTTGCGGATGTATTGTTCCAGCGCGGCCTGCTGGCCGTCGTTGAGGATGTCGCCCGTAGTGTTAAGGAACACGATCGCGGCATATTGTTTCAGGTTATCGGGGGTAAACTTACCGGCATCTTCCGTTGTATCCACTGCAAAACCATTTTCCTCGCCCAGCTTTAACAGGGCCAGTTTTCCCTGCGGGATCGCATCATGCCGGAAACCCGCGGTTTTTGAAAATACCAGGACTCTTGGTTTTGCCTTCTTCTTAGCGTTTGCCACACTTACCATGGCCACGAGGGCCAACAACAGGAGCGTAATTTTTCTCATCGTGTTATGTTCGGATTTTAAGTAAGGATACTATCGAAAAAACAGGTGTCCCCCGGGGATTGACTCACCACAGAGGACACTCAGTTCAATAAACGCTATTGCATTAATATAATTACAGCTGGCGGATCTTCAGATTGCGATACCATACTTTATCGCCATGGTCCTGAAGCGCGATCTTACCTTTCGGATATTCGCCAAAGCCTTTCCAGGTTTTGAATTTGCTGTTGTTCAGCAGCTCCTGCCACTCGGGTGTACCCATGGTAGTTTCTGCCGTTTTTTCACCGTTCAGGAAGAGAGTAATTTTACCATCTTTCTTAATGATTTTGGCTTTGTTCCACTCACCTACGGGTTTAGCGTAGAATTTAGGAGCCGCGATCATATCATACAGTTCACCTGAATTGTGTTTTTTGTTTTTACCGTCCGGGTGGCCGGCATCGTCGATTACCTGCATTTCAGGACCGGTAGAATAAGTAGCGCCGTACTTTTTGTCTTCGTTTACGCCGAACATCACACCGCTGTTACCGTTGGGTGATATCTTCCATTCGTATTCGAACTCGAAGTTTTCATAATCTTCGTTAGTTACCAGGTCGCCGCCGGATGCACCGGATGCTTTCGCATCAGTGTCCAGGAACAGGGTACCGTCTACTGCTTTCCAGGCGGGCGTGCTGCCGGGTTTAGCGTGAAACTGGTGCCAGCCGGTGAGTGTTTTACCATCGAACAGCTGTTTCCAGCCTGCTTTCTTTTCTTTTTTGCTTAAGCCGGTTCCGTCCTGGGCCGTTGCACATGCGCTGACGATCATGCAGGCAGCCATGGCGGAAAAAACGATACGTTTCATAAGAGAGTATGCTTTAGTACTGTTAGTTTATTAGTGATCGGTCGGGAACAAACGCTCCCTTTATTCCAGTCTGTGTACCTGGAACATGCATGACGTGATTTATAAAGGCACTAAAAGGCTTACTTACCGGTAGAAAGGATGTATTTCACCATTTCTTTCGCATCGTCAACAGGAATATCCGGGTGCGGCGTCATTGGCACTTCGCCCCAGTTACCTGTACCACCTTTAATGATTTTGTCCGCCAGCATGGCTATATTCTCTTCTGTGGCAGGATATTTTTTTGCTACGTCGATGTAAGCCGGGCCTACGAGTTTCAGTTCCACCTTGTGGCAGGTAAGGCAGTCTTTTGCGGCAATCAGCGTTTCACCTTTAGAAACTACTGGCGCGGCCGGCGTTTCGTTCGCTGCGATTTTCACCTCATCAGATTTGGCTTCTTCCTTTTTTTCGCCACCGCCGCCACATGCCGCGATAAACAATGCACTTATTACAAGCGGCGTTAAAAACTTCTTTGTCATGTTGATCGTAATTTTTGTCTTCCTTGATTTTACAGGCCGGGGAAATTAACACTTAAAATTCAAAACCTGCCAAATCTTTACATAAGCGAGAAAGCGCCGGGGTTAAATCCCCAGCACTTTCTTATTAAAAGCTTCATCAGAGCCGGTTCCGGCGAAATCGTCGAAGGCCCTCTCTGTTACACGAATGATGTGATCTTTGATAAAAACAGCCCCTTCTTTGGCGCCGTCTTCCGGGTGCTTCATGCAGCATTCCCACTCCATTACGGCCCAACCGCTGAAGTTGTATTGGGTCAGCTTGCTGAAAACACCTTTGAAGTCTACCTGACCGTCGCCCAGTGAGCGGAAACGACCCGGACGGTCGATCCATGACTGGTAGCCGCCATACACGCCGGAACGGCCTGTAGGATTAAACTCCGCATCTTTCACATGGAACATCCGGATCTTTTCATGGTAAATATCAATGTACTCCAGGTAGTCGAGGCATTGTAATACAAAGTGGCTCGGATCGTACAGCAGGCAGGCCCGGTTATGGTTGCCGGTCGCTTCGAGGAAACGCTCGTAGCTGATGCCGTCATGTAAATCCTCACCCGGATGAATTTCGTAGCAAAGGTCTACACCGTTCGCATCGTATTCATTCAGGATGGGCAACCAGCGGTTTGCCAATTCCTTAAAGCCGGTTTCCACCAGCCCTGCAGGCCTTTGTGGCCAGGGATACACGGTTTGCCAGAGCAATGCACCGCTGAAGGTCGCCGAAGCGTTCAATCCCAGGTTTTTACTGGCTTTAGCCGCCAGCTTCAGCTGGTTTACGGCCCATTCGGTGCGTGCCTTCACATTACCCGCGCCACGCAGTTCTGCAGGCGCAAAACCGTCGAACAACTCGTTATACGCAGGATGCACCGCTACCAGCTGGCCCTGCAGGTGGGTCGACAGCTCGGTGATTTCCATACCGGCTTCTTTTACGACGCCTTTCAGCTCGTCCGCGTACGTCTGGCTTTCAGCTGCTTTTTTCAGGTCAATCAGGCGGCTGTCCCAGGTAGGGATCTGCACACCTTTAAAACCCAGGCCGCCGGCCCAGTTACAGATATCTTTCAGGTTATTGAACGGCGCTTTATCGTCTACGAACTGCGCCAGGAATATACCCGGACCTTTAATCGTTTTCATAATACCTTCCGCTCTTTTTTAGATTTCAAATTTGGTCCATTTCTCTGTGCTGGCAGATGATTTCACTACCGTGTCGATGAACGCCATACCACGAATGCCTTCTTCCACACCCGGGATGTCGAGCGCTTCAGCTGCAGGAGTGGTGCCATCGATGCGGGCGCTTACCTGCAGGGCAAAGTTGCGGTACAGGTTGCCGAATGCTTCGAGGTAACCTTCGGGGTGACCGCCCGGCGTGCGGGTATTGTGTACTGTGTAGCTGGAGAGGTTACCGAAACCAGTGCCCTGGCGGTAGATCTCCGTGGGTTTGTCGAGCCACCGTACGATCAGCGTGTTTGGTTCGTGCTGCGCCCATTCCAGGCCGCCCTTCTCGCCATAAACGCGGATCTTCAGTGCGTTCTCTTCACCTGCAGCTACCTGCGATGCCATGAGTACACCGGCAGCGCCGCTGTTGAATTTCAGGAGTACGGCGCCATCGTCGTCCAGCGCGCGGCCGTCTACCATGATGTTCAGGTCAGCACACAATTTTTCTACCTGCAGGCCCGATACATATTCGGCCAGGTTAAAGGCATGCGTACCGATATCGCCGAACGCGCCGCTTTTACCGCTGCGTTTAGGGTCTGTACGCCAGGCTGCCTGGGCGTTACCTTCACGCTCGCTCAGTTTGCTGAGCCAGCCCTGCGGGTATTCTACCCATACCTTACGGATCTTGCCGAGGGCACCTTCTTTTACCATCTGGCGGGCTTGTTTCGCCATTGGATAACCGGTGTAAGTATGTGTTAACAGTAACAGCTGGCCGGTTTTAGCCACCTGCTCTTTCAGTTGTTTTGCTTCGTCGAGGTTCAGCGTGATCGGCTTTTCCACTACTACGTGAAAGCCCTTCTCCAGCGCCATCATCGCCGGCTCGAAGTGAGCGAAGTTTGGCGTAACGATGGTGATAAAATCCAGCCTGTCTTCCGTGCGCGCCGCTTCTTTTTCCAGCATCGTTTTGTAATCGGTGTAAGTACGGTCCTCGTCGAGGAACAACATACGGCCCGATTCTACGGCGATTTCAGGATTTACGCTCAATGCGCCTGCTTTCAGTTCAATCAGCCCGTCCATATTGGCGGCAATTCTGTGCACGGCTCCGATGAAGGCGTCTTTACCGCCTCCGATCATGCCCATTCTAAGTTTACGGTTCATATCTCTTGATTCTACTTTTTTATGCTGTTTGCAAATGTGGCTTCTGACGGCCTCTCATATAAAATACCAGCCCTGTAAAGGCCACCACTAATATAATGGGTATTACCAAAGTGGCGTTAATGATTTCTGGTCCGGCCACTGCCTGTGCCTGTGCAAATGCGGCTGCTTCGGGCGTTCCGGCGGCTGCACCGCGGTAAGCATCCAGGCTGGCATTCGCCGGCAAGTTACGTGCAATAATGCCATCATAAAAGGAGCCCATAAAAATCATGTAAATCGACACGGCAAACATGCCCGCGCCACCAACAAGATTCATACCCAATGCGCCCGACTTCGGCACGTTCTCGGAAACAAAACCGATCATCGTAGGCCAGAAATAAGTAACCCCAATGCCAAAGATAATCGCTGCGGCGAAAATAAGGTTACCGCTTACATGCCCCAGCATGTACAGGCCGATCGCCGAAAATACCGCGGAGGCGAGTAGTACGCCCGCCGGTGCCATACGATGGATCAAAGGTCCTGCAAATGCGCGTCCCAGGGTTTGTACCCCTGCGGTGAGCGCCAGGATGAGGATCGCATTTTCCGTTACATTCTTTAACAACACATCGATCCACTGGCCGGTAAACAGCTCGGTGATCGCGGTGCCGAACATCATGATAAAGATAAAAATAAACAATGGCGATCCAAGCGCGCGGTACATTTCCTTGTCGCTCACACCCGCCGCCACACGCTCTGTCACCGGCATTTCCAGCTGCAGGAACAGGTATCCGTAGATGATGGTCGGAATAATCATCGTCGCCACCTGCCACTCATAGCCCAGGTTCAGATAATTTTTGAACAAGAAAACGATGAGTGTACCCACCACGATGCCGCCCGGGAACCAGAGGTGAAAGTGACTGAGCTTCGTGGTCTTATTATTAGGATAAATACTGGCCAC
The DNA here is from genome assembly GCF_022867795.2 of Chitinophaga horti. NCBI lineage: Bacteria > Pseudomonadati > Bacteroidota > Chitinophagia > Chitinophagales > Chitinophagaceae > Chitinophaga > Chitinophaga horti. The sequence continues at coordinate 4,633,781 of NZ_CP107006.1, forward strand.
CAATGGGTTACAAGCCGCTTCCACCGTACCATTGGCCATGCCTATGAACAACGTGGAAATAAACAGGCTCCAGAAGCCATTGGCGAAGATCGTGAGCACGATACCGATCAGGTGCAGCGCAAAAGCCGCCATGAGCAGCCGTTTCATCCCGATAGAATCTACAATGAACCCACCAATCACCACCGCCAGCGGAAAGCCCCAGAAGGCCGTTCCGGCGATAATACTTAACTGGCTTACATTCAGGTTAAATTTCACCCCTAACTCGCCCAGTATACCAGCACGGATGCCGAAGGAAAGCGAGGTAACAAGGAGGGCCAGGCAGCTGGCAACAAATAGTTTCGAAGGCTCTATTGGCTTTTTCATAACGGGAGCGGATGTTTTTTTACGTGATTTGTTCGGGAAAAAGGAATCCTTTAAATATATAAAATGATTTTTTCATTTTTCGGCAAACAAACAAGTCGTTGATCTTAAGAGGATTGTAAGAGGATCGTAACTAACTGTAACTAAAATGTAGCTAATTAGCACTAAAACACAGGGGTTTCAGTTAGGTTTTAGTTAGGATCTTCTTGAGATCCTCTAAAGATCCCCGGTGCAGTCGGGAGGTCTCTACAATGCGTAAACTACCGCCCATCCTGCGGTAGTGTCCGGTGCTGGCGGGGGTAACGGGGGATGACCGAGCGGTGGGTGCGATTACAGCCTTTGGAGCGCTTTGTCACCAGTTCCGGCTGTATTCGCCACTATCTGCCAGTTCAGAACAGGAAGTGGCAGTTGAAGGGAGTGGCAACGGCGACTAAACAGGATTACCGGAAGCTGGTAAAAAAATTGCTAACTTAGCGCCAGTAATGAAACCGACGCTCATATTATACATCGCCATCGGCGCCTTCTTTTTGCCCGCCTGTGCCACTCAGACACAAGCCGAGCTGATTGAGGCAACCTGTATGCGCGTTCTGGAAAGTATCGAGCGGGGCGACTTTGAAACGTTCCGGCGCCTGCAGGGGCAGGGCGAAAAGGGGGCCTTCGATCAGTTTGTTACTTATTACCGGCAGCATCACCTCCATAAAAGCAAGCTGGTGCTGCGTAAAAGCCATAAGGACGGCGAACTGGTGCAACTGCACTTCCTGCCCGGAAGTGACGCCGGCATCAGTAATGCCAGCCTTCCTACCGGTATTGCCACCCCATCGACGGCCAACGTCAGCCGATGCGACGCCGCGCTTGAACAGTCGGGGCATCACCGGGATCACCCCACCCGCGCCGGCCCTTCCACGCTGCTCGCCTAGCCGCATTTTTGACAGTGCGCACCGCGTACCGCCCGGCTTTTAAGCGTGAATCTACGCTCCCATCCGAGGCCTATGCCATCATGGCATTACACACTATCCGCGCACAATATTTGACTGAAAGTAAGAATGCGGAGAAATGCTGTATATTGGCGCTTCGGCAAAAAGTAAAATAATATTTGATTCATACGTAACTAATCATCAAACATGTTAGGTTTTTTAACAAAGCTTTTCGGAGGACATAAGTCTGATCGCGACATCAAGACCATCCTTCCCTTAGTGAAACAGGTAAACGAGGAATACGAGAAGCTGAGAACCCTGCCTATCGACGACCTTAGACACAAAACCACCGAGTTTCGGGAAAGAATAAAAGCGCACCTGGCTGGTATCGACGAACAAATCGCCGGTAAAAAATCTGCGGCAGACGAACTGGAAGACGTTTCCCAGAAAGACGCCATTTATCGCGAGATCGACGCCCTCACCAAAGACCGCGACAAACAAATCGAAGAAGTATTGGAATCACTGCTGCCCGAAGCTTTCGCTACGGTGAAGGCAGCTGCTTACCAACTCACCAATAATACAGATATCGTTACCACGGCTACTGACCTCGACCGTCAGCTGGCAGTAAGACGCGATTACATCACCATCAACGGTGATAAAGCCACCTGGAAAAACAGCTGGATGGCAGCCGGTACACAGGTTACCTGGAACATGGTACACTACGATGTACAGCTGATCGGTGGTACGGTACTGCATACGGGTAAAATTGCGGAAATGGCTACGGGTGAAGGTAAAACCCTCGTATCTACGCTGCCCGCTTACCTCAACGCATTATCAGGCGAAGGTGTACACATCGTTACGGTGAACGACTACCTCGCCCGTCGTGACTCTGAGTGGAACGGTCCGTTGTTCGAGTTCCTCGGTATTACGGTGGATTGTATCGACAAACACCAGCCTAACAGCCCGGAACGCCGCAATGCGTACCTGGCCGATATCGTTTATGGTACCAACAACGAATTTGGCTTCGACTACCTGCGCGATAACATGGTGCACAGTCCCGAAGAAATGGTACAGCGTAAACACCACTACGCCATGGTGGATGAGGTGGATAGCGTATTGATCGACGATGCGCGTACGCCACTCATCATCTCCGGCCCCATCCCCCGCGGCGACGAGCAGGAGTTCCATGCATTGAAACCCCGCATCCAGGCACTGGTAGAAGCGCAGAAACGCGTCACCATCCAGTCCCTGAACGAAGCGAAAAAACTGATCGCAGAAGGTAAGGACGATCCTAAATCCGGGGGTCTGGCCCTGATGCGTGCATGGCGCGGTTTACCCAAAAACAGTGCGCTCATCAAATACCTGAGCGAACCCGGTATCAAAGTATTACAACAGAAAGCAGAAAACTATTATATCGCCGACCACCAGCGCGAAATGCCGAAGGTGGATCAGGAACTGTACTTCTACATCGACGAGAAAAATAACAGCGTAGACCTTACCGAAAAAGGTATCGCGCTGATCACACAAGGCGGCGAAGACCCACACTTCTTCGTACTGCCGGATGTTGGCGCACAGCTGGCGGAAATCGAGAACACCGATCTGCCTGCGGAAGAAAAACTGCAACGTAAAGATGTATTGCTGAAAGACTTCGCGATGAAGTCCGAACGCATCCACTCCATCCAGCAGCTGCTGAAAGCATACACCCTGTTCGATAAGGACGTGGAGTATGTGGTAATGGACGGTAAAGTAAAGATCGTAGACGAACAGACAGGTCGTATCCTCGACGGCCGCCGTTACTCCGACGGCTTGCACCAGGCGATCGAGGCGAAAGAGAACGTGAAAGTGGAAGCGGCTACGCAAACCTTCGCTACCATCACTTTGCAGAACTACTTCCGTATGTACCACAAGCTGGCCGGTATGACCGGTACGGCAACCACGGAAGCCGGTGAGTTCTGGCAGATCTATAAGTTGGATGTGGTAACCATCCCCACCAACCTGCCTATCACCCGTAAGGATAACGAAGACCTGGTTTACAAAACCAAACGTGATAAATACAATGCGGTAATCGAAGAAGTAAAGCAACTGCAGGCTGCAGGCCGACCGGTACTGGTAGGTACTACCTCCGTAGAGGTATCCGAACTGCTGGGTAAGATGCTCACTTTCCAGAAGATCCCGCACAATGTACTGAACGCGAAACAGCACGCCCGTGAGGCCCAGATCGTGGCCGAAGCAGGTTTGCCCGGCGCGGTGACCATCGCCACCAACATGGCGGGTCGTGGTACGGACATTAAACTCGGACCCGGCGTTAAAGAAGCGGGCGGTTTGGCCATCATTGGTACAGAACGTCATGAAAGCCGCCGTGTTGACCGCCAGCTGCGTGGTCGTGCAGGCCGCCAGGGCGACCCCGGTACTTCCCAGTTCTTTGTATCCCTCGAAGATGACCTGATGCGTATGTTCGGCTCCGACCGTATTGCTTCGCTGATGGACCGTATGGGTTATAAAGAAGGAGAAGTGATCCAGCACAGCATGATCACCCGTTCGATCGAAAGAGCGCAAAAGAAAGTGGAAGAGAACAACTTCGGCATCCGTAAACGCCTGCTGGAGTATGACGACGTAATGAACAAGCAGCGAACCGTGATCTACTCCAAACGTAACCACGCCCTGTTTGGCGACCGCCTGGCCATCGACATCGACAACGCCTTCTACGACGTAGCGCTCAACATGGTCACCACCCATCGTGAAAGCGGCGACTTCGAAGCGTTTAAGCTGGATGCGATCATGGTATTCGCGGTAGACACTTCTATCTCCCAGGAAGAATTTACAAAAGACCCTGTGAATAATATCGCTGAGAAACTGTACGGCGAAGCTATTCACAACTATAACCGTAAAGGCCAGGAAATTGCGCAGAACATGATGCCGGTAATCAGGCAGCTGCATGCGGAAAGAGGCCATATGATCGAAAACATTTCTGTTCCATTCACAGATGGCCGCAAAGGCATTAACGTACTGGCAGGACTGAAAAAGATCGTGGATACGGAAGGTAAAGAAACCATCAACGCGCTGGAACGCAGCATTACCCTGGCCCTCATCGACGAGGCCTGGAAAGAGCACCTGCGTGCGATGGACGACCTGAAACAGTCTGTACAGAACGCCGTGTTCGAGCAGAAAGATCCTTTGCTGATCTACAAGTTCGAAGCCTTCAACCTGTTTAAACAGATGGATGGTGAAACCAGCCGCGAGATCGTAAGCTTCCTGTGTAAAGCGGGCATTCCGTTACAGGCAGAAGAAGATCCGGAGCAAATTCGTGAAGGCCATGAAGAAAAGACCGACATGAGTAAGATGCGCGCCAGCCACCAGGAGTTTGAAGAGCAGCAGCAACGTGCAGCAATCGCACAGCAGCAGCAACAGCAGCAGGAGTACGTTTCCCAGGAAGAAGACCTGCGCCCGGACCCGGTACGTGTAGGCCCCAAAGTAGGCCGTAACGATCCTTGTCCCTGTGGTAGCGGCAAGAAGTTTAAACAGTGCCATGGTAAAGACCTTTAATGTTGATAATGAACATTAATTCGTATATCGACCACACCGTGTTAAAACCGGTGACCACGCTGGACGACGTTAAGAAACTATGTATGGAAGCGGTAGAATACAGCTTTGCGGCTGTATGTATACCGCCTCCATTCGTAAAAATAGCCGCCGACATGCTCGGCAGCACCCATATCAAAGTAGCGACCGTTACCGGCTTCCCCTTCGGTTATTCGGCCCTGGAAGCCAAAGTGGCGGAAACCGTGCTTGCCATCGTGGATGGCGCTCATGAAATTGATATGGTCGCGAACCTGCTGGCCATCCGCAATGGCGACTGGGCTTATCTCGAAAAAGAGATCGGTACCATTCTGCCGCTGGTGCGCAGTAAGGGAAAAGTGCTGAAAGTGATCATCGAAAGTGGCATATTATTGGAGGAAGAGATCACGAAATGCTGCGAAATTTACGGCCGTTACGGGGTTGACTTTGTGAAAACCTCCACCGGTTACGCCGAAAAGGGCGCTACCATCGAGGCCGTAAAACTGATGCGGGCGAACCTGCCGGCCAATGTGAAAATAAAGGCCAGCGGCGGGATCAAAACCTTTGAATTTGCCAAAGCACTGATCGAGGCCGGTGCAAGCCGTTTAGGTTGCAGCGCCAGCATTGACATTGTGAAGCAGGCAAATGCCATCTGAAACTGAAAAACATGTATAAATTACTATCCCTCGCTGCCCTCCTTCTCTTTTCGGCAGCAGGCCTTAAAGCACAGGACAATACAGTAGCCGACAATACCGGCTCCGTAAAAGTGGTAAAAGATAGCCGTATAGATATACTGGTAAGAAAACAGGTGTACATCAATACCCTCGCTATCCGCAACCAGCCCGGCTTTCGTGTACAGGTGATGACCACCAACAAACGTAACGAGGCGAATGATGCCAAGGCCCGGGTAATGCAGCTGTTCCCCGACCACCGCACTTACATCGACTACCAGGCCCCTTATTTTAAGGTGCGCATTGGCGATTTCAGAAGCCGCGAGGAAGCGACGGAGCTGCGCAACAAGTTAACGAACCAGTTTGCAGGCGGCGTTTTTGTGGTGCCTACCACCATTAATGTTTCGCCTGATAAAGAGTTTATCAATGAAGACTAGAATTAAGGCCCTCGCTGCGGAATACGCCGGCGACCTTATAGCCGTAAGGCAACACTTACACGCTCACCCGGAGCTGTCTTTCCAGGAATATGAAACCTCCGCTTTTATCCAGCGCAAGCTGGACGAATTTGGCGTAAAGTACCAGCCAGGCGTGGCGGGTACAGGCATTGTGGCATTGATAGAGGGTAAAAATCCCACTAAGAAAGTAATTGCCCTCCGGGCGGATATGGATGCGTTGCCGATCATAGAGGCCAACGACGTTCCCTATAAATCGAAGCACGAAGGCGTGATGCATGCCTGCGGGCACGATGTGCATACCTCCGTGGTACTGGGTGCGGCCCGCATCTTACAACAGGTAAGCGATGAATTTGAAGGCACGGTGAAAATCCTGTTCCAGCCGGGTGAAGAAAAACACCCCGGCGGCGCCAGCCTGATGATCAAAGACGGTGCGCTGGAAAATCCAAAACCCGACGCAATCCTGGGCTTACACGTACACCCGAATATGGAAGCCGGCAAACTTGGCTTCCGGGGTGGTAAATACATGGCCAGCGCCGACGAGATCTACATCACCATCAAAGGCAAAGGCGGCCACGCGGCGGCCCCACACCTGACGGTCGATACGATCCTGATCGCCTCGCACCTAGTGGTGAGCCTGCAACAGATCATCAGCCGTAACAACAATCCCTTCTCCCCTTCTGTATTGTCTATCTGCGCCTTTAACGGCGGGCATACGACCAACGTGATACCCAGCGAAGTGAAGCTGATGGGCACCTTTCGTGCGATGGACGAAGTATGGCGCTTCAAGGCCCACGAACTCATTTACCGCCAGGCACGCGAACTGGTACATTCCATGGGTGCGGAAATAGATATCGACATCCTGGTGGGCTACCCCGTGGTAGATAACAACGAAGAGGTAACTGCACGGGCACGCGCCTTCGCAGAAGATTATATCGGTAAAGACCAGGTAGAAACGACGGAACTGAGAATGGGTGCGGAAGACTTCGCGTTCTATTCCCAGGTGATACCCGCCTGCTTCTTCCGTTTAGGTACGGCTAACACCGCTGCCGGCATTACGTCCGGTGTGCATACGCCTACCTTTAACGTGGATGAACGTGCGATCGAGATCGGCATGGGCACCATGGCTTACCTGGCAACACAGTTTTAAGCTTATTTAAGAAGATACGTTTCGGAGCCGGGCCATGTGCCCGGCTTTGTTATTTCAGGACCGTAAGGCATGAAAAAACCGGCTATGAGAACAGAGCCGGTTATTGTGATGATCTATATTATTGCTTTACATACTTCTAATTCGTGCGGGGTTTCTTTTTGCTGAGCGCCTGGTCCAGCATGTTGTTGTTATCGCGCAACAACTCGGAATACCTTGGAGCATTATTGTCAAGAATGATGCCATTCTCATCAATAAGAAGGTAGTGTGGGATGCCTGCAATGCCATAGGTAGTGACCACCGGCGTACGTACGCCATCGGGTGCAAAGAGGTTCACCCCGTCCAGCTTATATTTGGCTAATGTTTCTTTCCATTTGTCGGGTTTGGCGTCGATACAAATCGTCAGAAAAACGACCGGTTTTTCTTTATACCGTTCATGTATTTTAACTGCCGACGACTCGATGTCTGCGATACAAGGCCCACAGTATACACCCCAGAAATCAACATATACCAGTTTGCCTTTAAAGTCGGACAGGCTTACCGCCTTGCCCTTATCGTCCTTTAGGGTAAACACCGGTGCTTTGGCACCTGGTTTCAGTTTGAGCATCTTCGTACGGAAGGCGACCAGTGAGTCGCGGTAAGCAGGTACCAGCGCTTCTTTCAAAAATTGCTGATACACCACATCTACCTTATCGAACGGCTCGTGCATGTAGGCCCCCATGAGAATTTTGGTTACCGCCCAGTCGCGGATGCTCAAAACATCGAAAGCCGCCATGGCATTGTGATAATTGCGGGCGATAGGGTTAAAAGGGATAAAGCCGGGGGATTTATATCGATCGTCATTGTACGCGCCGCCGTTCTTCATGGCATACTCGAAACGGATGTAGTTATCGAGGAAGCCGCGGTACTCACTGCTATGCATCAACGCATATTCGTCCGGGAACTGGTAGGCATCCGGGCGCAGGATGTAGCGGACCAGCTGTTCGTTTGCGAGTAGCTCCGGGCTGGCCTCCAGCCGGAACTTTTGCAGGGATGCGCGGCTTTTCAAAGGTTCCAGGTATTGGTAGTATTTATCTACAAAGAACTTTTTCGAATTGCGGGTGAGCGGCGCGGCGGCGATGATCTTTAGATCTTTGTTATACTGCGCGTTGATAACGGCTGCCGCCGCCGAGTCCCGCACATCATTTTTATACAAACCTTGTATGGCGTCCCGATAGGCATACAGTGAATTATTTAACTGCTGCATTAGGTCAATTTCCTGCTGGCGGTAAGGTCGGTTGGCCTTTAAAACCATGGAAGCGTTGATGCGGGTATCGTCCCAGGTAAGCGTGAGCGTATCGCCCGGTTCCACAAAGGTGCGGAACATGCTATCGTCAAGGATGAAGGCAAAGTCCTGTATTTCGTGGAGCGGGTAGGTAACGGAGAAGTTGCCTTTGCCATCTACCGGTATGCCTTTTATAGAAAAGTCGAACATACCGGAGAGGCCAGCTTCGAAGAAGTCGGACTTAAAGTTGGTAGCATGGCCTTTTAACACGAATTGTTTCGGTGCCTGTTGGGCATAGGTCGGGAGTGTCAGGGCGAGTAACGCTCCCAACAGCAGTCGTTGGATGTTCATATGTAGCGTGTATTATTGCGTGATCGTAGCGAGGTGTTTGTTTACGAAAGATGCGCTGCCGGTGAAAACAGTCGTCGAAGAGCTGTCGAGCTGACCGGCCTGCAGGTGCCCTGCATATTTTTCGAACAGGTGCAACTGGCAACCTGGTCCCATGCTGTAAAAGAGGTGAGCCGGACCAGCGTGATAATCAGGCAGAGTGACTTTCACGTTTCGTTCCATATCAATTTTCATTGCCCTGTTACCCTGGAATACGCTGATGTCTACCGTCGCATCGCGGGCGGCTAATACCGATGTATCTGCTAAACTGAAATTGGTGATGCTGTAATTATAGTTGTACAGCTTCATACCGGATATGTCCGGGGATACGATGCGTAGTGAGTAGTAACCTCCGCCCGGAAGCACCTTCCTGCCATCGAAACGCACGAACAACGTATCATTTACCTGGTGAAAAGATGTTTCCTTTTGCAGGTATTCATTTATCTCGATCGCGTGCATCTCCCCTAACTCAATTCGTACCGGCAGCATTTCATTCTGCGGCAGAAAATAGCTGTAGCGCGTGCTATCCGTATCGGTCAGTTTCCCGTTTACGACAATGTAGTGAAAAGGTTTTAGCCGGGTTACGTTCACCTGCTCTGTAACAAGGGCTACATAACCGGGCGACCTGTCGCCATTGCCTTTAGCGAAGGCCTCGGCCAGTAGTACATTATATAAAATGAAGCCGGCAGGCACCATGGCGCAAAAGATGACCAGCAGTATATTACTTTTTTTCATGGTGATCGTTATTGTTGCTGTTTAGCTGCCCGGTAAGCATCGTAACGGCCTTTCAGCTCGTCCAGCTCAATACCCAGCAGGTACATTTTGTGAAAAAAGGAGGGTAATTCTTCCTCAAGAAATTGTTGGCGGCGATCGCCTGCCAGTTTTTGCAGCGCATCCGGACTGATATAATAACCGAGGCCGCGCCGCGTATAGATAATACCTTGCTGCTGCAGGTGTTCGTAGGAGCGCATCACCGTATTGGGATTCACTTCCAGCCGCACCGCCAGCTCGCGCACCGAAGGCACTTTTTCTTCGGTTTTCAGCTCGCCCAGTTGTACCTGGTCACAGATGTAATCAGCGATCTGGAGATATATTGCCTGTGATTGATTGAATTGCATAGTAATGGGTTAGAGGTACTACAATTGCTGGTCCTTCAGCTTTAGCCATACTATGTAAAGCAGGAATATAGCGGTAAGCAGCACATAGCCGTTAAACAGCCAATTGCCCGCCGGGGAAAGATTTACCGCATAATGCCAGGGCATCACCACGCCATTGCCATGTTTTATATCGACCATAAAACTGGCCGCGCCTAACGGATCTGCACTTTGTAAACGCGTGCCAACTATGGGACCTGGATAAAACTGGGCCAGGTTATCTACTTTGGCCGTACGATTGCCGATAATAGCACTGAACGTCGACGTACTGATGGCAGAAACAACGATGGCCAGTACGATCATGACGCAGGCAGCTACCATAAAGGAGAACCGGCGCAGCATTAACGAACATAACAGTACAAAGGCCTGCGATAACCAATATAGAACGGTGAAGAATACAATCGTTTTAAACGTGGCCACCTCCAGCCTGGATATGCGGAAAGAAAATTTCACTTCGATCAGATGCGCTGCGTAAAGGTTGCTGCAGAACATCACAAAAAACAGCACCGGGAAAATCAACATGTTGTATGTTACCGCCACCAACAATTTTTCTTTGGCAGAAGCCGGCAACATCAATCCAAAAATACCTTCGGAACGATGCCTGTAGTTATTCAGCAGCGAACTGGAAAACATACTTCCGGTAAGCAGCACGCCCAGTATGCTGATGATCGACACTACGCCGCTGCCCAGGCCACGGTCGGCCGTGAATACAGCGAGCAACAGCATGGAAAACTGCAACAGGAAAATGACCAGCACAGCGAACAGATAGAAGCGCCGGTTTTCGATCCATTGCTTTTTGAGTAGTAATACGTAACGGGCAAAAGAAGATGACATAAGTGATACGCGTTAGTGATTAAACAATGCCAGCATCTGCTGCTTTTCTGACATGAGGCCGTTAAAGAACATTTCCATATCGATACTCGAAGGCACGCTCGTGTTGTTGGGCGTTATCGTGATGTACCCTTTTAAAGACCCTTCGTGGTAGATGGGTTTTACATCGCCGGTGAGCGTCATTTGCTGGCTGAACAGCAGCCGTTCCGAGATCTCGTCTACGGAGGCGTTGAACAGGATGCGATGCTCGTCCAGCACGATGATATGATCGATAAGGTTATCCAGGTCTTTTACCTGGTGCGTGCTCATGATCATCAGCTGATCGTCCTGCAAAGTACCGGCGATCACCTTACGGAACTGGCGTTTGGACGGGATGTCGAGACCATTCGTGGGTTCGTCGAGCAACAGGAGCTTTACGCGGGTGGCCAGTGCAAAACTGATCATTACCTTTTTGGCCTGGCCGAAGCTAAGGCTGGAAAGATGCGCATCCGCGGGCACCTCAAACTGTTCGAGGTACTGGTAAAACGCCTGCTTGTCAAACGCTGGATAAAAGGCGGCATCTACGGCAATGAGCTGGTCCACGGTAATGTTTGGCACCTGGAAAGTTTCCGGCAGGATGAACACCTGTTGCAGGAAAGCGGGCTTACGTTCGCCGGGCTTAAAACCCAGTACTTGCACCTCGCCAGCCTTGGGGAACAGTAGTCCGCACAAAGCATGCATCAGGCTACTTTTGCCGGCGCCATTACGACCTAACAGGCCATAAATGCGCCCGGGGGCGAGTTGGAGGGTAACGTCCTCCAGGACGGGGTTGCCTTTACGATAGTAAAAACTGAGGCGGTTAAGGGAAATCATTTGCTTAGTGGTTTGATTGACTGTACTAGTTAACTAGTACACCACAAAAGTACAGTGTTTTTTGAATTGTCCAAATGTTTTGGGAGAAAAGCGCGAAAAAAGTGGAAGTGTGCGACGCAACGGCGGCTGAGGAGGGTGGAGGGAGGTGGTTACATAAGCATTAATCAGTGGTACCCATTGAAACAGGTGGGAGACGGAGCGCCACGGGCCTGTGCGTACACTTGAACAGGCAAGGAATGCAGGTGATGTATACACCGAACAAATGAGAAGAAGCGCCGGGGCGAATAGCAGATGGGCTATTGGATACAGGCTCATATACAAAACAAAAAGCCGGCTTCCTGCGAAACCGGCTTCTTAACGACATACAGCAATAGCTTACAATTCGGGGTACAGCGGGAACTGTTTCATGAACTCGTTCACTTCGCCGCGTACTTTCGTGATGTTGGTTTCGTTGTCGGCATCTACCAGCAGGCGGTCGATCCACTCAACGATGTTGCCCATGTGATCTTCTTTCAGGCCGCGGGTAGTGATGGCAGGCACACCTACACGGATACCGGAGGTAACGAAAGGAGATTTATCATCGAAAGGCACCATGTTCTTGTTTACGGTAATGTCAGCTTTCACCAATACCTGTTCAGCTTTTTTACCGGAGATATCTTTATTACGCAGGTCGATGAGGATCAGGTGGTTATCGGTACCGCCGGACACCATCTGGTAACCTTTGTTCAGGAACGCTTTAGCGAAAGCCTGGGAGTTACGGATCATCTGTTTTGCGTAGGCATCATACTCGTCGGTGAGGATCTCGAAGAAAGACACGGCTTTGGCAGCGATTACGTGCTCGAGCGGACCGCCCTGGATACCAGGGAATACGGCAGTGTCGATCAAAGAGCTCATCATGCGGGTTTCACCCTTTGGCGTTTTAAGGCCGAACGGATTTTCGAAATCTTTACCGAGCATGATCATACCACCACGTGGACCGCGGAGGGTTTTATGGGTAGTCGTGGTAACGAAATGGCAATGTGCGAACGGAGAGTTGAGCAACCCTTTGGCGATGAGACCTGCAGGGTGCGCGATGTCGGCCATTACGAAAGCACCGATTTTGTCGGCTATTTCGCGGATGCGTTTGTAATCCCAGTCGCGGCTATAGGCAGATGCACCGCAAATGATCAGCTTCGGCTTTTCGGCCAGGGCAACCTTTTCCATTACATCATACTCTACGAGGCCGGTTTCTTTATTTACGCCGTAAAACAGCGGCTGGTACAGTTTACCGGAGAAGTTTACGGAAGAACCGTGCGTAAGGTGACCACCCATGCTGAGGTCGAGGCCCAGGATTTTATCGCCGGGCTGGAGGATGGCGAGTAATACAGCTGCATTGGCCTGTGCGCCGGAGTGAGGCTGTACGTTTACATACTCTACCCCGAAGATTTGCTTAGCCCTGTCGATGGCCAGCTGCTCGCTGAGGTCCACCACTTCACAACCGCCATAGTAGCGGCGACCAGGATATCCTTCGGCGTACTTGTTGGTCATCACGTTACCCATGGCCTGCATTACCTGGAGGCTGGTAAAGTTTTCAGAAGCGATCAGTTCTATGCCATGACGCTGTCTTTCCAGTTCCTGGCCGATGATATCGAATATTTGCTGGTCTCTTTGCATGCTGTAAAATTTGCCGCAAAATTAACAGTTATTTATATGAAATGCTAATGAAAGCAGTAATTCGTCATTTTGTAGTAATTTGGGCGCAATTCGGACGAAAGCGTCATTTAGCAGATAGTCAGTATAATCTAAGTCATCAATGAAAGCAATTATTCCTGTGGCGGGAGCAGGCACCAAACTCCGGCCGCATACATATACGCAACCGAAAGCCCTCATTCCCTTAGCCGGTAAAACTATCCTTAGTATCATCGTTGATCAGCTGGTGGAAGCCGGTATTAACGAGTTTGTATTCGTGGTAGGTTACTTGGGCGAAAAGATCCAGCATTATGTAGAGAACAAGTATTCTGAGCTGACCTGCCACTTTGTGCAGCAGAACAGCCGTGAGGGCACCGGCCATGCCATCCTGTTAACGAGAGAGGTGGTAGCCGGCGATGAGATCCTGATCGTACTGGGCGACACGATCGTAGAAACGGACCTGAAAGAAGTGATATCGGCAGACGTTTCGCAACTGGGTGTGAAGAAGGTCGATGATCCGCGTAACTTCGGGGTAGCGGAAATGGCGGAAAACGGTATTATTTCCCGCGTGATAGAAAAACCGCAGATCCCTAAATCGAACCTGGCATTGGTGGGTTTATACAAGATCCGTGAATCGGAGCAGCTGTACAAATGCCTGGAGGATAACTACCAGCGCCAGATCAAGTCGCACGACGAGTTTCAGCTGACGGATGCTTTGGAGTGTATGATACAGCATGGCGTAAAGTTTAACGCATTTAAAGTAGCCAACTGGTTCGACTGCGGACGAAAAGACACCTTGCTCGACACCAACGCCATCCTTTTAAAGAAATATAAAGCGGCCAACAACCCGGTGCTGCCTTATGAAAATACGATCATCATTCCGCCGGTAAGTATTGGCGAAGGATGTAATATTAAAAACTCGATCATTGGTCCGAACGTAGCCGTGGGCGACAACACCGTGATCAGTTATTCGATCGTGAAAGATTCGATCATCGGTTCGTTCAGTAACCTGTACGAAGTGGTGCTGAAGTCTTCATTGATCGGCAGCGACGCGAACATCCGCGGACTGAGCCAGAGCCTGAACATTGGCGATAATACCGAAATTGACCTGGGATAATCCTTTACCTGTACAAGATAGTGAGAAGCCGGCCTGGAATGGGCCGGCTTTTTTATGGGATATAATTCGTTACATTTAAAGATGAACAACCGTATTACATCGTTATTCGGCATTGAATACCCGATCATACAAGCCGGCATGATATGGGCGAGCGGCTGGCGGCTGGCCAGTGCGGTGAGCAATGCGGGCGGACTGGGAATACTGGGCGCAGGCAGTATGTACCCACACATATTACGTGAGCATATCCAAAAATGCAAAGCTGCTACCGATAAACCCTTCGGCGTAAACCTGCCCCTCCTGTACCCTGATATTGACCAGCATGTAAAGATCATCCGGGAAGAAGGCGTGAAGATCGTATTTACATCGGCCGGTAATCCTAAAACGTGGACGCCTGTACTGAAAGCCGCCGGCATCACCGTGGTACATGTTGTTTCCAGCTCCAAATTCGCGCTGAAAAGCCAGGAAGCAGGCGTAGACGCTGTTGTGGCCGAAGGCTTTGAAGCGGGCGGCCACAACGGCCGCGAAGAAACGACGACGATGGTATTGATACCGGCCGTGCGTGATGCGGTGACGATTCCATTGATAGCGGCGGGCGGTATCGCAGACGGCCGTGCGATGGCGGCGGCATTTGCGTTGGGGGCGGAAGGCGTGCAGGTGGGCAGCCGGTTTGTCGCTACGCCGGAGGCATCCTCACACCTTCACTTTAAAGAAGCAGTGCTGAAAGCACAGGAAGGCGATACGCTTTTGTCGTTGAAAAAACTGGCGCCCGTGCGGTTGCTGCGGAATGCATTTTATGATGCCGTGCGCGAGGCCGAAGCGGGCGGCGCGAGCGCAGAGGCCATGCAAAGTTTACTGGGGCGTGGCCGTGCGAAGAAAGGCATGTTCGAAGGGGAGCTGGAAGAAGGCGAACTGGAAATCGGGCAGGTGAGCGCGTTGATCAAAGAGATTACACCCGCGGCAGATGTGGTGAAAGAAATATGGGATGGGTTTAACGCTACACGCGCGAGGCTGGCCGGATTATAACGCATTGTTCTCGCTATTGGTCGAGATTACTGAAACGTCCTAATAACTGCCAGGCTGCAGCAACGCCTCCCTGGTGATCGTTGAAATGCCTGATAAGAGAAAAGCCCCGCAGCTTAGGCTGCAAGGCTTCTCTGGGTTTCCCGACAAAGGGATGAGGCGATTAATCTTTACTGGTTGGTCACTTTTGCGATGATTTGTCGTTAAGCTTAATTGGCGATCACCTCGGAAAGTTTCTTTTCCAGCTCCGCACCGCGGAGGTTCTTAGCAATTATTTTACCGGCAGGATCGATCAGGTAGTTCGTTGGCACGCCGCGAACGCCGTACATACGGGCCACGTCGTTGTTCCAGTACTTGAGGTCAGACACGTGCGTCCACTCCCCTATACCGTCTTGTTCGATCGCTTTAAGCCAGGCAGCTTTGTTGCCTTCCTTATCGAGCGATACACTCAGTACCGTAAAGTTGCGGTCTTTAAATGCGTTGAACGCCTTTACCACGTGCGGGTTCTCCTGGCGGCAAGGGCCACACCAGCTGGCCCAGAAGTCGAGCAGGATGTACTTACCGCGAAAGTCAGAGAGCTTGACAGGCTTGTCGTTCACATCGTTCTGTGTAAAATCCGGCGCCTGCTTACCTTCTACCAACGCTTTTTCCTTATTCATAGACTCTGCAAACTCCCGGCCCGCAACGGTCATGCGCAGTTCGTCGCTCAGGCCGTTGAACAGTGGTTCAATCACATGCATGTCCATGTTATTCATCACCGACAGTTCTTTTAATGCTACGATGCTGAAGAAAGATTTCGGGTTTGCTTTGATGAACTGCTCCTGCAAGGCTTTTTTTTCATTGATCGCTGCGCGGAAACGGGTATCCAGTTGTTTACGGAACGCTTCCTCTCCTTTCTGCTCATCGGGCACCGCGTTGAAGTCGCGGTTGATGCCTGCCATAGCCGAGTCGAACGGGGAGATGAACGCTTTGTAACGGTCATACTCTTTATTAGCCGGAGACGTAATCTTTGCAGCTTCCAGCTTCTCCTGTCCTACCACCGAAATGTTTCCCTTCTCGAGGTACAGCAGGTGGCGGTCCATGTTCATCATGCCCTGTCCCATTCCTTCGCCGGTATGGTCAAGTACCATCATGGCGAGCAGTGGTTGACGTACGTTGCCTTTAAACGTAAACGCGCCATCCTTTAACACTACGGAGTCGAGCGTATTATTGCCGTCTTCGCGTTTATCCAGGTACACTTTCGCAGGTGCGTTCAGCTTCCCGATTTTTCCTTTGATCACATATGCCCCGCCCTGTGCAAAAGCCATTAAGGGCGCTGCGCATAATGCCGTTATCACTAATCTTTTCATCTATCTCTCAATTAAGTTTTGCACTGTTCTACTCGCGGATCACCACATCTCTCGGACTACCGGGAATGCCTTCTATTTTCTTGATAAATGCACCGTTACGGCCTGTGCTTACATCGAGGTAAACAACTTCGCCTTGTACACCAACGAGCATCAGGTCGCCGTTGTTCTGTACTTTGATCATCGTAATTTCTTTACCGCCGAAGTCATAGTTTAAGGCCCTTATTTCGTCGTTCAGCGGGTTGTAGCGATACACCTTACCTTCAGAGCTGAAGTAGAAGTCTTTCTCAATACCCTTTGACCATACGGTGTTCGGCTTGATGTAGCCATTCAGCGGAGAGGTGCGAATTTTACGGGCGCGGAATTGGTCGCTGTTGGTAAAGTTGAGGCTGAAGTAAAGTTCTTTTACTTTTTGACCCGCACTGTCCACGAAAGCGTATAAGTCTTCATCGGAGAAACGCTCCATGTGGATCATGCTCATCTTCAGGTCTTTTGGATTGAAGAGCGAATCGCGCACGGTGTAAGTCGTATCTACATAAGACCTGCCGGCGAAGCGTACGAATGCTCTACGCGTGTTATCGAAGCCAAGGATGTAAGACTGTGCTTCCGTCATATTCTCGATCAGCTGAGGTCCTACGTTGTAACGGCCGTTTACCGGTGCGCCAAAGAAGCCGAAGGTGCTGGCAGTAGGAGCGGTTTCAAACGCGCCAAACCATACCAGGTTATTGATCACCGCCATGAGCGTTCCATCGTTCAGCACTTTATACTTTCCGTTAGAAATACTGGTGGGCGTGGTGAAGAAAAACTGTGACAGGTAACGTACACGTGCAAGCGTATTTACATTCAGCTGCACACCGCCATTTTTAGTCGTAAGCCAGTAGTTAGATACCGAGCCGTTGTTATTATAAAGGCTGCGCATTACCAGTATCTGTTGTGCGCCGGCTGGCAAGTCTTCGCCATGCATCGCTTTATATAGGTCCGCCTGCACACTACCGTCCGTTTTAACGAAAGAGAAATGTGACTTATCAGCACTTTCGCTCAAGACCAGTACACCTTTGGTGAACTCCGTATTACCCTGAATCCCGAATTTATAGAAGTACTTCATACCGGTGCTGCTATCGGTCAGGATCATTAAACCGGGATAGTATTTAGAGCCGAAACCGAATACCGTACGAAGTGATTTACCTTCATACTCATAAGACCTCATTTCGTCGCCTACCAGGACCTTCCAAAGGATGGAGTAGTTAGTCTTCCCGGAGGCCAGCTTTACCACGGGCGTGATAATAAGGCTATCGCCTACCAACGCCTGAAAGGTACTATCCGTCAATTGTTCCACGATAGGATCGGGTACGTCTTTATAATCATAGTCGCCCAGATCGCGTGAGCAGGATGTAAGAAAAAGTGCGACGCCTGCTGCTATGTATACAAATAAATTCTTCATGCAAAATGATTTGGTTGATTACATCTGCGGGATAATCCTGTTACCCGATTCGTCGATAAAATAATAGTTGTTATCGCTGGCATTCAGCCTGAAGGTGTACCTGGTGGCAGGGTTACCTACGTTGTAGAACTCCTTCGTAGTACTATTGATCGTTTCCAGCGTGTATCCTTCATCTTTGTGACCATCGATCCACAGTTGCGGGTCGCGGAGGAAGCCGCCTAAAATACGACCAAACGTAAGCACACGCGGGATCTGTTCCCATTCGGCAGGCGAGTCGGGCAATTTGGTTGCCTTAGTGCTTATAAAGAACAGTTCATGTTTGATACGGGAGTAACCGCCCAGCATACCGCCCCAGGCATCCCACCAGGAGGGTTTCAAAAGTTGGTTAGAGAAAATCACTTTTGCAGTATCCCATCCCTTCACGTTAGGGGCGAAGTCGTCGGAAGCGACCAGTTTCAACTTCAGCCTTACACTGCCGGTCTTCAACGCAGGATCGGTATTGAGCAGGATGATCGGCACCTGTTGCGTACCAGAGTCGGCGGGCAGTATGTAGTCACTTTTCAATGCTTCGTAGTGTGTACCGGCTATTGCAGTAGTAGCGGAGTCGATCACGCCGAGTTTAAACTTGCGGTCAACCGAGTCGCGGTTACCGGAAATTCTCACCGGCAGCCAGATCGTGTCGGAGCCCTTTTCCGGGAACAACGCGAAAGAAAACGACACGCTGTCGGTACGGACATTCGTGTTCCTGTTCAGGAAATCGAAATATATGTTATCGGGTGCATCGTACGTCATTTCCTGGGCTGCCTTTTCGCAGGCGCAAAACAGTACAGTGCAGATTAAGGCCAGTTTCAAAAGATGTTTCATCTTATTAAATATTTTTACCGGTTACCGTATGCTATTTCATCGTCAGGGAAAGGAAGTACGAACTTCTGCCTGCTGGCGGTAATCACGTTACCGCTCTGGCCGGGGTAGTTTACGTTCAGGCGTTTGTACATATACCATATCTGGCCTTCACCGTAAAACTCCTTACGTGCTTCTTTCATCAGCTCGTCCATAAATTGTTCTTTGGACGGATAGTTTAATTCTACACCGATACCACGGTTGAAGCGCACCGTGTTGAAGTAACCCCAGGCCTTTTCGGCATCGGTATCAAACGTACATTCTGCCGCGATGTAGTACATTTCGCTGAGGCGGATGCAGGGAATCAGCAAAGGATGCCTGTTCGGATTATCCACCCGTTTGTATTTTTCCAGGCGCATGTAAGAACCTGCGGAGCCTGACTGTTCGCTGAACCATTGTTTATAACGGTTATCGTCGCCACCTGCACCGCCGGTTTCATAAATAGTGCGGCTTTCGGAGGGTGATAAGGTTAAACTTTGATCTTCGCCCCGGCGAAGCAGATCATTGATGCGATCATTCAGGTATCCCGGAGCATACAAGCCGAAAATCACTTCTTTGTACATGATGCGATCCCTTTTTTGTTCGTCTGCATTCACAAAATCGGCTTTCACCGTCCATGGGAACTTTTGGGAGTCGATAATTTCCTGTGCATATTTAAGTGCGTTTGCCTTATCACCTTTGTACAGTGCTACACGGGCCATGAGTGCGGTTACCGCATAGTAGTTCAACCGATGACGACGGTTTTGCGTAAACAGCTGGTTGTCGCGTGCTTCGGTAGAGGAATCGGTAGCGAAGTCATAACCTACTTTATAACCCGGCGATCTGATCGGATCGTATTCTGCCAGCAGCGTACGTGCTGTTTCCAGGTCGAGCATCACAGAGTCGATCACACCTTTAACTGAATACAACTTTGGTACTTTGTTGGAAAACACTGTTGAGTAAGGCACACCTGGCTCATTGGCACCCGCGAGGTAGGATGGTGCGAACAGGCGCAGCGCATCGAAGTGGCAGTAAGCACGGTAGGCGAGCGCCTCCCCTTTTACCATCGCATAAGTGGCGGGTGTAAACACATCTTTCTTTTTATCAGCATAAGAAAGAATGATGTTACTGTTCGCCACGATATTATATAAGCCTAACCATATCTGATCGCGATAGCCGATGAAGGTAGCGTCTCTGTAATTAAACAGGCTGGTTTGGCGATAAGTCCATGCATCCCGGGCGCCATGGGTATAATTCTGTGCCAGTACTTCCGGCAGCGCGATGGTGAGATCGCGGCCATACAGGTTATCAATCACCGCACGGCTGTAAAGACCGTTAACGGCATCCTTAAAACCATCTTCTTTGCTGAACAGCACGTCCTGTTCCACTTCCGACTCCGGTCTTACGTCCAGCCACTTTTTGCAGGAACTGAGCGTGGCTGCCGCTGCTATTATGAGGATTAAATACTTTTTCATCAATAATCTTTTTAGAACCTGGTGGATAATGAGAAAATGAAGTTCCTTGCGAAAGGATAGTCAATTCCTCTTTCTGCTTTGATCGTGGACCAGTAGGCCAGATCGTTCATCGTAATGGAGCAACGCAGGCTCTTTACTTTCAGGCGGGAATAGAAACTTGCCGGCGCATCGTAAGAAAGGAACACCGATTTAAGCTCTACCCTGTTTTCGTCCTGGATGAAGCGGGAGCTGGTACGCGTAAGGTCCCTGTTCGCGATGTCTTTATAAAACACCACATCACCAGGTTTTTTCCAACGCTGCGTCAGCGCGCGGCTGTCAACGTTATACCATGGGTTCGCATTCTCCACACGGTCCACCAGTGTCTGGTTGTAATAGTCGCCGCCGAACTTCGTATAGAAGCTTACTTCCAGCATAAAGTTGCCCAATACCACGTTACCACCGAAGTAACCGTCCAGGAATGGGGTAGAGTTACCTACCGCTACGGTGTTACGTACATCATAATCATAAGTCCGTTTACCGTCCAGGGTGAGATATACTTCGCGGCCGTTCTCCGGATCGATGCCCAAAGACCTTACGGCGTAATAAGTGTAAACAGATTCACCTTCTTTATAGCGCAGTAACGGGATTGATTTCAGTTCGTCTTTTTCGTTCTGCTGCTTGTCAACGTCTTCGTTGTAAGCTTTGAGCGCGTCGGAGATTTTCGTGATTTCGTTACGGTTGTGCGTAAAGTTAGCATTCAGGTTTACGGAGAAGTTTTTGCGGCGGATTACGTTGGCGCGTAAGTTTGCCTCCCAGCCTTCGTTCACCATTTCACCCATATTCTCTTTATAAGAACCAAAACCGGTGGATGGCGGCGTATTTACGTCGGCCAGCAGGTCTTTGGTGTGCTTATAATAGTAACGGGGAGAAAAATAGACCCTGTCTTTGAACAGGCCGATTTCCGCACCGAGGTCGTAGTTATTGGTACGTTGCCATTTCAGCGCATTGTTACCAAAAGCGGTAAACACAGCACCTACACCGGTAGAGTACCAGTCGCCACTATAGTAAGAGTAAGTAGTATTGGACAGGTAAGCAGGGAAGTTTACGTCGCCGGTAAGACCTGTCGTAGCGCGCAGTTTAAACTGGCTTACAAAAGTGTTACGGAGAAACGCCTCGTTATGCAGGTTCCAGCCCATACCATACGACCAGAACGTAGCCATCCTGGATTCTGAACCGAACTTGGAGGAGCCGTCTGTACGAATGGTCGCATCCATCAGGAAGCGGTTTTCATAAGAGTAGTTAATGGTACCGAACCAGCCGGCCAGCCGCTCCTCTGATCTGTTACCGCCCGGTGACTTCTCAGCATACCTGCGGGCGAAGTTAATGCTCGTAAAACGGTCGTTGGTGAAACCGATGGCCTCCACAGACTTAAAATCGTTTTTGCGCATTTGCATGCTCGTACCCACAGCCACGTTAAATGCATGTTTCGCAACCTGTTTGTTATAGTTCAACGTGAGGTTACCATCTACCTGTGTTTCATTCAACGCTTCGAAGTTGTACTGACCACGGTCCAGTATCCTGTCCAGCGGATCGTTGAAGAACTGGTTACTCATCGGTGATGCGAACTTGTTCGTCTCGGTAGTACGTTTCGTTAGACTGATGTTTCCCATCAGCTTCAGCGAAGTATTAATATTATACTCTGCGGAGAAGTTATCGATAAACTCGAGGTATTCGATGTTATGGAAGTTACCTGTCTGACCTTCCCACAGCGGGTTAAGCGTGGTAGAAGTGGCGGCAGCGTTACCATTTGACGCATCGCGGAAATTCCATTTGTCCACTTCGCGGATCAGGCGGCCCAGGGAGTCACGCATCGGGTAATATGGGTTCGCATTCACGAAGTTGGAAAAAGAACCATAAGGCGACTCGGTGCCCTTTACCTGCGAGATGGTGAAGCTATTGCGGAACATCACCCGGTTCTGATCCAGGTTATAAGAGAGCTGCGTACCCAGGCTGTAACGTTCGCGGCCGGAACCTTGCATTACGCCTTTATTGGTTTGGTAACGTGCATCTACACCGTAACGGATCGTTTTAGAACCGCCTTGTACGGAGAGCGAGTGTTTATGTCCGAGGTCGTTCGAAATCGGCTGCGCTAACCAGTAGGTGTTTACACCGGCCAGTACGTTCTTGTATTTTGCATAGTAACGCGCCTGCAGATCGTCTGAATTATCGACCCCGTTCTCCGTATACAAACCTGCCAGCTTTTCGTACTCCAGCTTATCCTTTGCGTTCAGCACTTTATACTGTGTAAGGTCTGGCGTGTTCAGGTTCATTTCGTAGTTATAGAATACCTGCAGTTCACCTTCCGGTGGGGCTTTGGTGATAAACACCAGTACGCCGTTCGACGCGCGGGAGCCGTAAACCGCAGTAGCGGCGGCATCTTTCAGCATTGTTACGGAAGCGATACGGTTAATGTCCAGGTCCCAGATGGTTTGTATACCTACCTGGTAGCCATCCAGCATGAACATCGGCATATTGGTTACCGTGGCCATCTGGTTACGGCTCAATTCAACACCGGTGCCGGTAGGCAATGCGGTAGAACCACGCATGTTAATATTCGGCAGCTGGTTCGGGTTAGAACCGGCCAGGTTGTTTTCCAGCAGTTTGAACGAAGGGTCGAACGACTGGATACTTTGCAGGATGTTCTGGCTATTGAAGCGTTTCAGCTCCTCACCGGTAATGGTGATGGCAGAACCTGTATAGTTATTTTTATCGATCTTCTGGTAGCCGGTGATCACCACGTCTTTCATGGACTGGATATCATTCTCCAGTTTTACGTTGATGACCCTGCTGGCGGTGATAGTAAACTCCTGTTGTTTGTAGCCGATCATACGAAACACCACGATGGCGTTTTCGCGAACGTTGCTCAGCATGTATTTACCCTCATTGTTGGTGGTCATACCCGTGCTGGTACCTTTAATGAAAACGGAGGCGCCCGGGATGGCACTGCCGGAAGCATCGGTAACGGTACCGGATACGTTAAATACTTTTACCTGCTGCACTACGTGATCTGGCGCGGAAATAGCGGTTGGCGCATTAGCTCCTACCGGTGAAATGTCGTTGGCACGCTGCGGGTTGTTCGCTGGCGTGGCAGTTGATGTCTTTTCTTTCTTGTAGATAATGTAGTGGTCGGAGGCGGCTTGTTCGGCTTCGAGGCCCAGTGGTTCCAGGAACTTGTTCAGGTAGTCGATCAGTTTAACGGAAGCAGCTTTAGCGGCGGGCGCTTTGGCGCTGATGCCGTTTACCGTGTTGCCCACATAATTGATCTTCACTTTGTAACGTTGCTCCATATCGGCGAGCACATTACGCAGCGGCGGCCCCTGTTTAAAGTTCATGGCAACGTCCTTTTGCCAGAAAAACTCTGCCGGCACATAGTCGTGTGCCTGAGCCGTGGTGTAAGTTCCCAGCTGCAACAGCAGGGCGAGGGCGATCCCTCCTTTTACACAGCCGGCGTTAAATTCTGCCATAGCTTTAGATTTAGGTTGGTTGTCTTTTTTACAGTTGTTACGATAAGTCATCTTTGCATTGAACTTAATAATCACCGAAACATTTTGTTAGTTGCAGACAAGGCATAGCCCGTCCGCACATATTGCAGAATTTTTTTCCCGAAAGTCCCTAATTGACTGAATGCTGTTTTTAACTCCTATTGCTGGCTGATCTCGTAAGTATCTTCCCCTGTTTTACTGATTTTAATCTCGAATGATCTCGCTAATGTTTTAAAGAACACACCGATGTTATCCATCGGAATGCTGCCCGTAAAAGTTTGCCCGTTGAGGGCCGTGTCTTGCAGGTTAATAGTAACGCCCATATTATCGTGCAGTGTTTTGATGACTTCCGCGATCGGTGTGTCATGAAAGTTAAGCACATTGGTGCGCCAGGATGAATATTCTTCCGGGTTTACGCGTTTGGTCGCCAGTTCCGCAGTAGCGGCGGAGTAAACGATCATATCGCCCGGTTTCATGGTAATAGGTGTTGTTTGATGTGATGCCGGCACTTTATCGCCGTTAAGGGTGAGTTTAACCACGCCCGTATTCAGCACCACCTGCGTTTTTACACGCCTTGTATTTACGTTAAACTCGGTGCCCACCACTTGTATATCCACATCATTGGTATGTACTAAAAAGTGCTGGTTATTATTTTTATGCATCACGGTAAAAAAAGCTTCGCCATTGATCCATACCTCGCGGTCGGATTGGCCATCCCAGTTTTTACCATAACTGATGCTGGAATTTACGTTGAGTCGCACCACCGAACTATCGGGCAATACCACCGTTTTCATTTCTCCCATCGCGGTAGAGAAAGTACTTTTCCCTGCCGGATAAAAGATAAATGCAGCAAAGGCAGCTACGATCACGACCGCAATAACGGCAGCGTAGGCATAAGCGCGGCGGAAACCCTTACGGGCCACCGACAGTTCTGCCGGAATATGACCGTTCCCGCTATCGATGCTGTGGCTGATACGTTGCCATACCTCCGACGCATCACCCGTTTTTGCCTGGACGCCCTGCTTACCTATCAGCAGCAACACTTCCCGGGCCTGCATCACACGCACCCGAAGGGCCGGATGGTCGCTCATCCACTGCTCCCAATAGGAGGTGGCGGCTTCGTCCTGCTCTAACACCCATAGGCGAAAAGATGGATGCTCTAAAATTTCTTCGATGGAATAGTCCTTTGGCGTCATTTTGATACTTATCTATACAAAGAGAGAAATGATTGATTTCTTATCGTGTTTTTCCAACTATTTTTAACTTTTTTCTAATTCATTCAAAATGAAGCAGTTCGTAGCGTACAAAGTTGGCGGTGGGATTAACCAGGCAATGAATGTTACCGGCTTAGCGCCAGGTACAACAGGATACCGGCCAGCAAAAGCAGCTGGTCGCTGTTCTTTTTCAGGTAATTAAGGGCTTTGGAAAGTAACACGTAAGTGGAATTTACGCTGAGCGACATCAGTTCGGCGGTTTGTTTGGTATCGAAACCTTCGTAGTAGCGGAGGTAGAGAATTTCCTGCTGGCGTTTGGGCAACTTCTCCATCACTTTGGCCAGCTTCTGCCGGCGCTCCAGGTCGGCCTGGCGGCCGATCATTTCCTCTTCATGCGAACCGGTATGCTGACCGGGGGCAGTATCATTATCAAATAACCGTTGCAGCGTACCTTTTTGCGAGTGGGCCGAAATCCTGCGCTTGAGGCTGGCCATAAGGTAGTACTTAATATTATCTGTTACAGATAACCGCTCCCTACCCAGCCAGATGCTCACGAAAAGGTCGTGAATACAGTCTTTCACGAGGCTTTCGTCCGGGTTAAACCGGGCACCATAATTAAAAAGGGAATGGAAATAACGATTGTAGATGAAAGCAAGGGCTTCCTTATCACCTTCAATTACCTTGGTCCAAAGCGCTTTATCATTCAGGTTGCCGTACAACTCGTCCGGATTTAAATTTTGATTTGTTCTATTTACAGAATTGCTGTTCAAACTTGTCTAAAGATAGCAACACGTTGGTTAGTATCCAACTTCTGGGCCGAACCTGCCGGAATAAGCGGAAAAATAAATTTTTATCCCTACCTTAATCGCCGAATGTTCACTGCGGATGCGGACCGCCTACAGCAAGCGTCGTTACACAACCACCACCGTTATAAAAAGCGCCATTTAATGCATCAATACCAGGATACTGATCTGATCCAACGGCTCAAAGAAGGCGACGTTTCGGCGTACGATGCATTATTCCTCAAATACTATAAACTACTCTGTATCAATGCCTACTGGTTCCTGCAAAATGAACAGGAAGCTGAGGATCTCGTACAGGGCTTTTTTATCGACATATGGGAAAAGCAGCTCTATCACCAGTTTAGCGGCGACCTTAAGGGCTACCTGCATACTGCCGTAAAAAACCGCTGCCTGAATCACCTTAAAAAACAGCAATCACAAGCCGAAAAGCAGGAAGCCTACGGCCTTTTGCAGGACAGCTCCGACGCTCCACCTGAAGACGCCGGGCCGGACTACCACCGGAAACTGCAACACACACTGAACGATATGGAGGGGCAGAAGAAGGTGGCGGTACACCTGGTATATATGGAAGGTAAACGCTACAAGGAGGCGGCGGATGAAATGGGGGTAAGTGTCAATTCTTTCAAAACACACCTCAAGCGCGGACTGAAAATGTTGAGGGAGATCATGAAAAAATAGTATTGCGTTCACCCATTCGGTCAAAAAAGTTGTAGTACAGTTATAAATGGAACAACAGGAACAGATTTTTCACCTTTATATGCAACACCTCGCCGGCATGCTGTCGGCCGAGGAAACCGCTTATGTGACGGAACAATTGGCGCACAATCCTTCCTTTAAAGCAGCCTGGCAGGAACTGGCGGCCCGGGGCGAAGCGATGGGCGTACAACAATTTGCGGATCGGGTAAGCGCTCCGGCCGCATTGCAATCAGTAAAACAACAAATCACCCCTGCCCGCAAAGTATTCCCGATCTGGCGGGTGGCCGCAGCGGCGGCTTTATTGTTATTGGCAGGATCGGCCGTGTGGTTGTTATGGTTGCGACCACAGGCGACGCAACCTTCCGGCCTGGCCCATATCAGGGCCGATAAACAACCCGTTCGCCTGCAACTCGCTAACGGAGAAACGCTTACCCTGAACGACAGCAGCCAGCGGACCATCACACTCGGCAACGTTACACTTAACACACAACAGGGCGCACTCGCTTATTCCTCAGAAGATACGACGACCAATACCCTGCTGGTACCGGCAGGTGAAAACTATAAACTGGTACTGTCCGACGGTACCGAAGTGCGCCTGAACGCCGCCACTAAACTCACTTTCCCTTTCCATTTCGGTATAGGCGCCAGAAAGGTATATGTGGAAGGCGAGGCCTATTTCAAAGTCGCTAAAAATGCTGCGCAACCTTTCCTCGTAAGCACACCGCTTACGGAAGTACAAGTGCTGGGCACCTCTTTTAACATCAATACTTATCATCCCGGTACGGTCAGCACGTCCCTGGTAGAAGGCAGCGTGATTACGCGCAGGGGCCAGCAGCAGGTGCAGTTGCAGCCGGGACAGGCCGCAAACTTTTCCACGGCTAAAGGATTTTCTACCGGTAGTTTCGATGAAGAAGAAGTACTGGCCTGGCTAAACGGCATCTATTATTATCACCAATGCCCGCTGGCAGACCTGGCGACGGTAGCCTCCCGCTTTTACGGCATCACCATCCATCTTGATAGAACCAAATATGCAGGCGTAGCGGTAACCGGGTTAATGGAGAGAGACAAGCTTGCTGAATTTCTATCCGACCTGAAAACCACCGCCCGTGTAAACTACCGGCTGGAGAGCAAAGAACTCTGGCTGCAATAAAAAAAGTTTCATCTGCTGTCACCCACCTTCGCAAGTTCACTGTAGTTATGCTGAAAGGGCATTATCAACCAAAATGCTACAGAATAGTATAACGTTTTAAAAGAATCTTCCACATGCTAAATTGTATGCGCAATTGCCGGCCGGCTTTGCGACGGGTATTGTATGCCCTGTTGCTCGCCTTGTGCCTCCAACCAGCCTATGCACAGGTAAAAGCGCCCTCCTTACAGGCGCCGGTGACTGTTTCGGGCAAAAACATCTCCTTACTGGAAGTATTCCAGGCCATTAAAAAACAAACGGGATTTACCCTCGTTTACAACAACCAGCTACTGGACGATGCGCAAAAGATCAGCATCAACTTTAAAAAGGCACAGCTGCAGGAAGTGTTGGACTACGTGTTAAAAGACCGCAACATCCGGTTCGATGTAAAAAGTAACCGCATCGTGCTGGACAAAAAAGATGCGCCCCTGCCCGCTCCCACGCAAACTACGCCCGCCGTTGCCGCGACTTCGGAAACGGTGAAAGGCCAGGTGATGGATGTTAAAGGCAATCCGCTGCCAGGTGTAACTGTTACCGTAGCCGGCACGAGCCGGGGCGCTGTAACAGATGAACTGGGCATCTTCTCCATTACTGCCAGCAAAGGCGAGGTGCTAAACCTGGCCATGATGGGCATGAACCCGGAGCAGGTGGTAGTGAGCAACGCCCGCACCCTTAAGATCTCCCTAAGCGAAAAAGTGGACGACCTGTCCGAAGTAGTGATCGTGGGATTTGGTGCGCAAAAGAAAGTAACCGTAACCGGTTCGGTAGCGACTGTGAACATGCAGGACATGCAAACCCCGGTACGTTCGCTGTCCAACGCGCTGGCGGGCAAAGTAGCCGGTGTGATCTCTATGCAAACTGCAGGCGGCGAACCGGGTTATGACAATCCGCAATTCACGATTCGTGGTGTAGGCACCTTTACCGGTAGCGCCAGCCCGCTGATTGTGGTAGACGGTGTACAACGCGATGACGTGAACAGCTCTTTCGGCGGCGCTTTTAACAACATTGATGCGGAAGACATTGCCAGCATCTCTTTATTGAAAGATGCATCGGCTACCGCCATCTTCGGTGCTAAAGGCGCTAACGGCGTGTTGATCATTACCACAAAAAAGGGGGTTGCCGGCAAACCTAAAATATCTGCCAAGGTGGAATCCGGCGTAACAGGCCTTACCAAACTCCCTAAAATGCTGGATGGCGTGAGCTACATGCAGCTGCTGAACGAAGCCCGGGCAAACGATGGTTTACCTGTGGCCTATTCCGACGAGCTGATCGCCAAAACTGCCAGCGGCCTCGACCCCTACCTTTATCCCAATGTAAACTGGATAGATGCGATCTACAAGGACTGGGCTTCGATGACCAATGCAAACGTTAATATCAGCGGTGGCGGGGAAGCGATGCGTTATTATGTATCCATGTCGTTCTACGACCAGGAAGGCCAGTACAAAGTGGATAAGGATGTGAACAATTACAACCCAAACCTAAACTTTAAACGATACGACTTCAGGTCTAATATCGATCTTAATATTACCAAAACAACCTTACTCTCCCTGAATCTGGCCGCGATGCTGGTTAACAGCCGCTACCCCGGGCATTCAGGACCATCCATCTGGTACAATGCTTTTGCGACCAACCCGGTTGCCTTCCCCATCAGCTATGGCAATAACCAATGGGCCGGCCCGCGTAACAATGGTGGCAATAATCCTTTCAACATGGTGCAGAACGCCGGTTATGCGACGGAGTTTAAACCATCCGTTCAATCCATCCTGTCCCTTAACCAGCGCCTAGATCATGTACTGAAAGGACTGAGTGCTACCGGTCGTTTTTCGTTCGACAGCTACGCAGAATTTAACAACCGTCGCTCTGGCCCAAATGATCTCTGGTTTGCAGGTTCGCGCGATACGGAGGGAGGCCTCATCTTGGAACGCGTTCGTAACGGCGCCACCTACCTCGACTACTCCTCCAGTTCCCTGGGCGAACGCGTGATGTACCTGGAAGGCAACATTAACTACGACCGGGCTTTTGGCGAGCACACTGTTGGCGCCTTGCTCGTGGGTTCTATGCGTAACCGCCTGCGGGGTTCAACCTCCGACCTCAAAAGCGCCATTCCTTACCGTAACCAGAGTACCGCAGCAAGATTCACCTATAACTATAAAGATAAATACCTGGCAGAGGTGAACGTTGGCGCTACCGGGTCGGAAAACTTTGAGAAAGGTAATCGCTGGGGATACTTTCCGGCCATGTCGGCCGGCTGGGTAATTTCCAAAGAAGACTTCTTTAAATACCTTTCCTCTACAATTTCCTTGCTGAAAGTGCGGGCTTCGTGGGGTGTTACAGGTAACGACCAGATATCTGATCAGCGTTTCGGATACCTCACCTACATTGGTGGCGGAAATGGTGCCTGGTTTGGATATTCTCCCCTGGCAGTTCCTGGTGTTTCCGAATCTGTATTGGGCACACAGAACCTGACATGGGAAAAGTCGAACAAAACAAACTTTGGCCTGGAACTAGGCCTTTGGGGTAAGATTAACGTTGTAGCGGATATTTTCCAGGACCAGCGTAGCGGCATCCTGATCAACCGTAATTCTATCTCGCCCATTGCAGGTTACAACGGCCTCGCTGTGTTTGCCAACATGGGTGAAATGCGCAACCGCGGCATCGATGGCTCCATCGAGTATAATGATCGGTATGGAAAAGACTGGACACTTCGTTTATTCGGCAATGTTACTTATGCAAAGAACAAAATACTTTATGCTGACTATCCAAAATTGTTGTTTGAGTATCAGCAATTCGAAGGCACCCAGTTCCAGGAGTTTTTTGGTTATAAAGCCATTGGCCTGTTCACCGACCAGGGCGATATCGACAAAAGTCCCGACCAGTTGCGCCCTGTTAAACCCGGCGACATTAAATACGCGGACCTTAACAACGACAATATCATTAATACCAACGACCAGACCTATCTTGGCAAATCACGCTTCCCGCTGTGGTCTTATGGATATGGCATTAACCTTGGATGGCGCCGCTTTGATCTTTCCGCACTCTTCTCTGGCGTAGCAGATGTGGGCATCATGGCTAACGGTAATGACATCAACATGAACGATGGCACTGCAGCTGGCGTAGGTATCGTACCCTTTACCGGCATCGGTCAATACCCTGCCGCGATGTTAAGCAACGTCAAAAGCCGCTGGACGGAAGACAATCCGAGCCAGAACGTAGATTATCCACGACTGACGCAAACCAATACTACCGACAACAACTACGTAAACAGTACCTGGTGGCTAAAAGACGGCAGCTTTATGCGCCTGAAACAAGCATCTATCGGCTACATGATCGTTACTCCGCAAATGAAGAAGAAAGGAATAACCAGCCTGCACTTATATGCAGCGGGTACTAACCTGCTTACCTTTTCGAAGTTCAAATTATGGGACCCGGAACTGGGTAACGTAGGTGCGAGGTATCCATATTCCAAAACAGTGACAGTAGGCCTGCGCGCGCAGTTCTAATACAGGACCATCTAAAAAATTAAAGGGATGAATACGCAGAAAATAATTCTTACGATATGGGCACTCGCGGCCGGCGCCGGACTCACCTCCTGCCACTACCTCGATCAAAAGCCCGACAACCTGCTCACCGAAGATCAGATTTGGCAAACCCGGGCGAATGCCGAAGGCTATCTGCATAATATTTATAGCTACATCGCCAACACCAACGGCGACGACTGGGCAAGCGCCGGCGGGTCTGACGAGTCATCGGTTTGTTACAATACAACGGACGTAAGGCAAATGGCCAATGGCAACTGGAACGCTGCGAGCGGCTACTTCTATACATGGCCAGGCTATTATGCAGGCATCCGCAAATCGATCGTATTTGAACAGAACATTGATAAAGTGCCAAACTCTCAACTGAGTATGGAACTGAAGGCGCAATACAAGGCGGAAAGCCGCTTCCTGCGTGGATTTATGTACTGGATGCTCCTTCGTCAATACGGTCCGTTCGTGAAAGTAGACGGCCTCATTGCCCGCGATGCGGACTTTCATCAATACCCCCGCGCACCGTTCGACACCTGTGTTGCTTACATCGATCACCTGATGGACCAGGCAATGGTTGACTTACCTCCTAAGTGGGACGCGGCCAGCAACTACGGCAGACCGACCAGGGGCAGCTGTTTAGCGATCAAAGTAAAAACGGGCATGCTTGCCGCCAGCGAATTATGGAATGGCAACCCTGCTTTTGCTGACTTTAAGAACCCGGATGGTACGCCCCTTGCAAGCACCACCTTCGACGCGAACCGTTGGAAAGTGGCGGCAGACCGGGCCAAAACGGTAATTGACGGTAAGTATTTCAAACTGTTTACTAACCTCGATAACGGTGGCACTACCTTCGATCCCTACTTGTCTGTTCGCGATCTGTTCCTGACTAACTGGAATGATGAGATCATTTTCGCTAACCTGAACTGGTGGACCTGGGGCTTCACTAAATGTGCTTCTCCCGGCCCGGGCGGCTACGGCATGTACAACCCGACACAAAACCTCGTAGATGCATTTGCGATGGCTAACGGCAAAGACATCAGCGACCCTACCTCCGGTTATGTTGAAACAGGCTTTGCGCAAAGTAATGGCACGACTACCTGGAGTCATAAGGCTGGTGACTGGAACATGTACGCCAACCGCGAACCACGTTTCTACGCCAACATCCTTTACAATGGCCGGCCTACCGTTCCCGCGCCTACCGTCGATGATAAAAACTTCTATTCTTCACCTGCTAACGCAGATGGCAGGGGCCGTACAGAATTTTACTTTTCCGGCAAAGCAGGTCAGGCCAACAACAGTGGCAACATTACCGGCTACCTGCCGTTGAAGCGGATCAGCGCGAACGATAACATCCGTACCGACCAGGTAGCCTATCACGGCCCATGGATCTTTTTACGCTATGCCGAAATACTGCTCGACTATGCGGAAGCACTGAACGAATATGACCCTGCTAACGGCGACATCGTTACTTACCTGAACATGGTGCGCACCCGTGCGGGCCTGCCAGGCATAGAAACGCTGTATCCCGGAGCAGTTGGCAACAAAGAAGAAATGCGCAAACACATCTTAAAAGAAAGACAAGTGGAACTGTGCTTCGAATCTGATCGCTACTTCACGCTTACCCGCAGGCTGCTGTCCGGCAAAGACGCCAACCTGAACATTTACTGCCTGGATGTAAACGCCAATGATAATGGTCAGGGCTTTGCATTCACCGGTTTGTACAAACGCACCCTGTTCCAGAAGCGTCACTGGGAAAACAAAATGTACCTCTTCCCAATTCACCAGGGCGACATTGAACGCAACAGGGCGTTGACACAAAACCCAGGCTGGAAATAACATCTGTTCACAAATCAATTCATCAGCATGCGCAAAATATTTTTGTTCAGCATATTGGCCAATGTGTTGCTGCTTGGCTGTTCTAAAGAAGAATTAGGACACAACGCATCACAACCAATGACCATTACCAGCTTTACTCCCGGTGAGGGAGACGGCGGTACATCCATCCTCATTACGGGCACTAAC
Source organism: Chitinophaga horti (assembly GCF_022867795.2). Taxonomy (NCBI): domain Bacteria; kingdom Pseudomonadati; phylum Bacteroidota; class Chitinophagia; order Chitinophagales; family Chitinophagaceae; genus Chitinophaga; species Chitinophaga horti. Next base: position 4,667,283 of record NZ_CP107006.1, read on the forward strand.
TTCTCTTCGGACACTTCTGAAATCGAAGTGACCATTAACGGCAACAGACTTGTACTTACCGGCGCCAACACCGAGCAGATCATGGCCGTTGTGCCAAAGAAGTGCGGCTCCGGCCCTGTCACGGTGAAGATCGGCAGCAACACCGTTACCAGTACAGCCACGTACAACTACATCTTTACCCGTACCGTGAGCACCCTCGCAGGCGCAGCCGCAGCCGGTTACAATAATGGGAAAGGAGACCTTGCACTGTTCAACTTCAGCGGCGCAACCTGGTACAGGAGCCTGGGTATTTCCATAGATGACAACCTGAATATTTATGTAGCCGACCCGGGCAACCATTGCATCCGCAAAATCGATCCGGATGGTAACGTAACATTACTGGCGGGCAAACCGACAGCGAGCGGATATGCAGACGGTAGAGGGTCAGATGCGATGTTCAGCTTACCTTACTCCACTGCGGTTGACGAAGAAGGCAACGTATACGTAGCCGACCCGGGCAACTGGGATATTCGTAAGATCAGTCCGGATGGCACCGCCGTTACGCTCGGCTGGGGCACACAGGCACCGTGGGCCGTAGCGTACGACAGAACGACCAAATCTGTTTACTATATCAGCTGTGACTTTAACGGCACTGTATACAAACTGGAAAACGGTAACTCTACTCCTGTAATCAGCGGCCTGGTGTATCCCTGCGGCATGGCTTTCGATAATAAAGGCAGCCTGTTTATCAGCGGCCACGGCACCTCCGTAGTGTACCGCTATAACACTACTACCTGGAAAGGCGAAGTAATCGCCGGTAAAGAAAACGAGGCGGGATACATCAACGGCCCCGGCCCTACCGCGCGTTTCGCTTATCCATGGGGACTGGCAGTTGACAACCAGGGTAATATATACGTGGCCGGCAACGGCACTACCGACGGTCTGGCCAGCAATGCAGACCAGAGCATCCGTTTTATAGAGGCTAACACCTGGAAAGTGAGCACCCTCGCAGGCGGCAGCACACAGGGTTATGTGAATGGCATTGGCGAAGTAGCTTCCTTCTCCGCACCAACAGGTGTAGGCGTCGACAAAAACGGCGTAGTGTACGTAATCGACAAACACAACAACCGCGTTCGTAAAATCATCTCTGAATAATATTAATGGGCGGTGGCTACTGCCACCGTCCACCTTTCACCACAATGTACTCCGGGACTATGAACAGCTACCCGACCCGCACCTGCAGCCGGCATCGCCTGCGAAAACCGGCGGGGTGTTTATTGCTGCGCAAGTAAATGGCAGTAAAGACATTGACGGGCAGCCGCGCAACGGTGGTACACTTATCGGCAAAGGCACCCGTCAACTACCCTCACCTCAACTTGGAAAAACTCATACTATGCAATATAACAATCGTCGTGGCTTTCTGAAAAAGGCGGCCGCAGGCACCGGGGGACTGTTACTGGGCAACATGTTCGGATACGCCTCTGCAGGCGCATTGAACGAAGCCGTGCAGGAGAGTGCGCGCAGAAGCAAGCATCACAAACAACTATTTAATATGTGTGGCTATGCAGCACCTAAGCTGCCCGTCGTACGCATCGGTTACGTAGGCATCGGCAACCGTGGCGGCTGGGCCGTTGAGCGAATGATGAACATTAAGAACGCGGAGATCGTCGCCCTGTGCGACACCCGCGAGGTGGCAGTAAAAGGCAAACAGGCGTCGCTCAAAGCCAAAGGCCGTCCCGCAGCGACAGAATACTTCGGCGACGTAAACGCTTACAAAAAGCTTTGCGAAAACCCGAACATCGACCTGGTGTACATCGCAACTCCCTGGGAATGGCACGCGAACATCGCTATCTACGCCATGGAGCATGGCAAACACGTAGCACTCGAGGTGCCCGGCGCCATTACACTTGAAGACTGCTGGAAACTGGTGGAAACCTCCGAGCGAACGAAGAAACATTGTATGCAACTCGAAAACTGCTGCTATGACTTCTTCGAAACACTCACCATCAACATGGCGCAACAAGGACTGATGGGTGAGATCGTGCACGGCGAAGGCGCTTACATACACACGCTGCTCGACGGCTTTTTCCATAAACCGCGTAATGCCGACGATGCGCCAGGCTGGCGCTGGAAGGAGAACCTGAAAAACGGCAATCTTTATCCTACACACGGCCTGGGCCCCGTGGCGCAAGCGATGAACATCAACCGGGGCGATAAAATGGAGTACCTCACTTCTATGTCCACCAACGACTTTATGATGGAACCATTGGCTGAAAAGCTGGCTGCGGGCGGCGATCCGTACTACCAGCAATTCGCTGGCAAACACTATCGCGGCAACATGAATACTTCCGTCGTGAAAACGAATAAGGGCAAAACGATCATGATCCAGCATGATGTATCTACCCCAAGACCGTACAGCCGCCTGCACGTATTAAGCGGCACGAAAGGTTACGCGCAGAAATATCCTGAACCGGGCAAGATCGCTTTCGGGCACTACTTCCTGGAAGCAGATAAAGTAAAAGAACTGGAAGAAAAATACACACCTGAAGTGGTAAAGCACGTAGCGGAAGCGGCCAGGGTGATCGGCGGCCACGGCGGCATGGACTTCATCATGGACTGGCGCATGATCGACTGTTTGCGCAACGGCCTGCCGTTAGACATTGATGTATACGACCTCGCCTGCTGGAGCGCCATCACGCCGCTTACTACCTGGTCTGTCACCCACCGTTCCAACTCCATCGACGTGCCTGATTTTACGGGCGGCTCCTGGAAACTGAACAAACCTGTGGACCTCAGTCTGCGTGGTGGCGGCAATACAGCCGTGATATCACTCAACAAAGAAAATTAGCATCTACCAATGAAGAAAATATTTCACCTGCTGTTACTGGCTTTGCCGGTGCAGCTAACAGCCGCGGAGTTTAGCGGTGTGTATCAACTTGTAAAACGCCGCGTACCCTGGCTGGAGAAACATATTACATTCGAACAGGCCACCAGCAACAATGGACAGGAAACGTTCACATTGCAGACCAGGCAGCAAAAACTGGTTATCAGCGCCAGCGGTCCCAATGCGGCGGCCGTTGGCCTTAACTGGTACCTGCGTAACTATTGCCATCGCAGCATGAGCCACATGGGCGACAACCTGTCGCCGGTTAAAAAGCTGCCAGTAATCAGGGTGCCCGTTACCGTTAATGCTAGCGCCTTGTACCGGCACGCACTAAACTACTGCACCTTCAACTACACCATGAGTTTTTACAACTGGGCCGACTGGGAGCATGAGCTGGACTGGATGGCGCTGAATGGCGTAAACATGATGCTGGTAGCGAATGGCAGTGAAGCCGTATGGCAGAAAACATTGCAGCAACTGGGTTATACGCAAAAAGAAATCGATCAGTTCATAACAGGTCCGGCTTACAACGCCTGGTGGCTGATGGGCAACATCGAAGCCTGGGGCGGACCGATGCCGCAAAGCCAGATCGACGATCGCAGACGTTTGGTGCAGAAGATGCTCGTAAGGATGCGCAGCCTGGGCATCGAGCCGGTAATGCCAGCCTTCTTCGGCATGGTGCCTAAATCGCTCACCGAAAAAACGAAAGCGCACATCATTAAACAAGGCACCTGGGGCGCGTTCCCACGGCCCGATATACTCGATCCCACCGACACCGCTTTCGCACGGATCGCAGGTTTATTTTATGCGGCCACGAAAGAAATGTACGGCAGCAACATCCGCTTCTTTTCAGGCGATCCTTTTCATGAAGGCGGCGTTACAGAAGGGGTGGATTTAGGCAAAGCGGGTGCGAACATTCAACGCGTGATGCGTGCGTGGTTTCCTGGCGCCATCTGGGTACTGCAAGGCTGGCAGGATAATCCCAAAAAAGCCCTGCTCGCAGAAACCGATCGCTCCGCATTACTCGTACAGGAACTGTTTGGCGAAAACACCAACAACTGGGAAACCCGCGAAGGTTACGAAGGCACGCCTTTCATCTGGTGCACGGTAACAAACTTTGGCGAGAGGCCCGGATTGAACGGCAAACTGCAGCGTTTTGCAGATGAAGTGCACCGTGCCCGCACCGGCCCTTACAAGGCCTATATGAAAGGCGTAGGCATCATGCCCGAAGGCATCGATAACAATCCGGCTGTATACGAATTGTTGATGGAGCTGGCCTGGCATGAAAACAAAGTGGACACCAAAGAATGGGCGCCGGTTTACGCGGCGGCCCGTTACGGCAAGCCAAACAACGATGTGAACGAGGCCTGGCAAGGGTTTCTGCAAACTATCTACAGCAATCCCGGTTACCAGGAAGGTCCGCCCGAAAACATCCTCTGCGCCCGCCCGGCACTCGAAATTAAATCCGTTTCCCGCTGGGGCAATTTGCGCAAAGGTTACGATACCGCGTTGTATGTGCAGGCGGTGAAGGCGTTTGCGAAAGCGGCGCCGGTGTTTACAGGCAGCGAAACGTACAAAATCGACCTGGTAAACTTCACCCGACAGGTGATCGCCAACCGTGCCGACAAAGTGTTTGCGGATGTCGTGAACGCGTATCAGGCTAAAGATAAAAATGCATTTAACGCGGCATCTCAAGCGTTCCTGCAACTTTGCGATGATGAGGAGACATTGCTGAACACGCAGCCGTATTTCCGCTTGCGCACCTACCAGCAAAAGGCCATCCGCGGCGGCGCCAACGACTTCCTGAATGCGATGATGCTCATCACCTACTGGGGTGGCACCGATCATAACGAAGACAACCTGCACGAATATGCTTATAAAGAATGGGCCGGTTTAATACGCACCTTTTACCGCAAACGCTGGGAAATATTCTTCGCACATCTTTCCGAAACCCTTTCCGGCAAAGCATCACAGCTACCCGACTGGTACAACTGGGAGCGTGAATGGGTGCGCGAAAACCTGAAAGTAATGCCCGCTGAGAAGCCCGTCGACCTCGGCACCATCGTTCACAGAATACTCCACTAATGCTGTAGCCCCACGTCATGCTTATTATGAGCAAACTATTAATATTGTGATCTAGGGGAAACGTAACCGCTCATCCCGCCCGTCGGGTTGGCGGATTACGTTGATCCCAAATTAGTTTTTGAACCAGCCTTTGCAACCCTGCCCCGGCCACCGTTGTGTCACTCACTTGTGCAGCATCTCCCCTACTCAGCATCACTAGCGCAGAAAAGTGTACATCCGCTTCAGTAATGAATGGCTACCAGTTGTTATTGCCGCGAACAATGGAGCGGATGTTCGCTTCCTTGCAGTCGCGATGACGATGAAAGCGAAGCTCATTCACTTCGTGGATTCCCCCTCATGGCACAGCAAAAACATAAAGTCGCTCACTTGTACGACATCTTACCTACTCAGCACAACAAGTCAACACAAGTCAATACATGTTGAAACATCTTTACAATAACTGCAAACGCTTTCCCACAAAGGCATCCCATAAAAACCAGCACCCCAGAAATTTATTATCCCAATCATTTTGATTCCATAAAATAAATCCTAATTTTATACTGGTATAAAGACTTATAAACTGATAGCTAAATCGATTTTTTTATTTGATCCACGTGTAATGGTGTATAAATTGATTCGGCCCCGTAGAATTGTATTAGCCTCGGACTTCGCGCGTTGCGCAAAACATTGATGATGTATTATTAATAACCAAAATGAATCGCCCATGATGATTATCAATTCCATTTCCTCAGCAACAGGATAGCTAAATCGATTTAATGAAGCGTTTAGCGCTGTTCCTGTATGTAAACTGACGGTCCTGACGATCGGCAGCATTTCTATTTTTTTCACGATGCCACAATCGTGCGGGTTACTCATGCCCAAAAACAACTCAAAATTCAACGACTATGAAAAGAAAAACTACTCATTTTCTTAGGTTGTTGCTATGCGTACTATTACACGCATTGGCAACCACTGCCATCGCGCAAACGCGGCCTGTAACAGGGCGCGTGGTCGACAGCGTGGGGCAGGCAATGCCCGGTGTTACTGTGGTGGCGAAGGGCACGCAGGTGGGCACACAAACCACCGCCGACGGCGCTTTTGCTTTCAATGTGCCTGAAAGTTCGACGACCCTCATCTTCACCATGATCGGTTACAAAACAACAGAAGCCAACATTACCGCCGGCGGTATGACCGTACGCCTTAATGCCAATACCAGCGCACTGCAGGACGTGGTGATCGTAGGTTATGGTACACAGCGTAAAGTAACGGTTACCGGCGCCATTGCTACCGTTGCTACTAAAGAATTGTTGCAAAGCCCTGTATCTAACCTTACCAATGCCCTGGCAGGCCGCTTGCCAGGCCTTATCACCACACAACGTTCGGGTGAGCCAGGCGTAGATGCCTCTACCTTGTACATCAGGGGTATTGCAACAACAGGAACGGCCACACCACTTATTATCGTTGACGGTGTAGAACGCCCTATCGACTATGTTGATCCAAACGACATCGCTACGTTCAGTATTCTTAAAGATGCTGCGTCTACCGCAGTATTCGGTATGCGTGGTGCTAACGGCGTTGTGCTCGTTACCACCAAACGTGGTAACGTTGGCCCGCCATCTGTAAACTTCACCATGCAGGGCGGTTACCAGGAAGCGAATAAGATGCCGAAATACCTGAACTCTTATGACTACGCAACGCTGCGTAACGAGGCGGTGCGCAACGATAATCCTGCTGCTTCACTTCCTTTCTCAGCCGAGCAACTCGAAGGGTTTAAGAACGGCACGCTGCCTAACACAAACTATTACGACTTTATTATGCAGGCATCCCCGCAAAGCTCTGCGAACCTGAACATTTCGGGCGGTGCACCTAATGTGCGGTACTACATTTCTGCGGGCTACAGCCGTTACGCTGGCAATTATAAATATGTAAAAGATAATCCTGAAGGTAATAACACTAACTCTATCCAAAGCCGGTACACGCTTCGCGCTAACGTAGATGTAGATGTAACGAAAACTACGTTGGTGAGTATCGACCTCTCTGGTTTGTTCGCAGCGAGAAATGCGCCGAACACGTCAGCCGCCACTATCATGAATTTGGCGAACAGGCTTCCGCCGACCAACCCGATATTTAACCCTAACGGTTCACTTTTCGGGAACGGCACTTACACGCAGAACATTTACGGCGAAGTAACGAACCGTGGCTACCAGGTGTATTATAACAGCACCATCCAGGGGACATTTGCTACTAAACAGAAACTCGATTTCTGGGTGAAAGGATTGTCTGTCCGGGGCGCTATGTCGTTCGATAATACCTTTCAGCCGGTTACCACCTATGGTCGTAACTATGCGGTATTTTCTCCTATCTACAATGCATCCGGGCAAGTTACCGGTTATGCGCAAACTGGTGCTGACACTCGTATAGATCCAAATGGTGGACTAGGGTACGGAGAGCACAGGCGTCGTACGTATGGCGAGGTGTCGATCAACTATGACAGGTCTTTCGGCAAACATGCATTTACAGGCATGTTGATGGCCAACCGTCAGAAAGATGTAATCCAATCGCGCATCCCTTATGCAAAACAATCGCTGATGGCAAGGGCTACTTATAACTACGACCTTCGCTACCTGTTCGAAGTAAGTGCTGCTTACCATGGATCTGAAAACTTTCCCAAAGGTCAGCGTTATGGCCTGTTCCCTGCCGTATCTGGCGGTTGGGTAATTTCAGAGGAAGATTTTCTTAAAGGCAACAGGGCGATCAGCTACCTGAAACTCCGCGGCTCCTACGGCGAGGTGGGTAACGACCAGGGCGGCGGCGATCGTTTCCTTTGGTTTACATCCTGGGCAGGTGCCACGCAATACTGGTTCGGCCCGAGCGCTTCACAGGCCAATGGCTGGGCGCAAGGAGCTATCGGCAACCCGGACGTAACCTGGGAACGTGGCCGCAAAGCAAATGTCGGTATCGAAACAAAACTATGGGGTGAGCTTTTCGGGCTTACACTTGATGTGTTCCATGAACGCAGAAGCGATATCCTTTCAGGAAGAAACACCCTCTCTGATGTATTCGGACAAAGTGTGAAACAGCAAAACATCGGCCGCGTGGTTAACAAGGGTATTGATTTGGAATTTTCGCACGAACAACGCTTTGGCAAGTTCAGGTACATGATTAAACCAAACGTCACTTTCGCACGGAACAAAATACTTGACTATGACGAGCAGCCGCGCGCCTATCCATGGATGCGCCGTACTGGCCATCCGGTAGGCACCAAGTTCGGCTTGTTGTATGACGGTCTGTTTGTAGACCAGGCGGAAATTACCCGCAGCGCGCAGCAACGTTTTTCAGGTACGGTATTCCCCGGTGACATTAAGTACAAAGACCTTAACGGCGACAATGTAGTCGACGCCTTCGACGAAACCGTTATTGGTTACTCCCGCACGCCGGAATTTATGTTTGGTATTAACCTGCAAACCAGCTGGAATGGTATCGATCTCACGATGCTCTTCCAGGGCGCAGACCGCACCGATGTAAGGTTGGATAATGAAGCGGTGTACGAGTTCTTCCAGGAAGGTAAAGTAAAACCTATCCACCTCAACCGCTGGACACCAGAGCGCGCATCGATCGCTACGTATCCGAGGTTACACTACGGCAAAAACGAAAACAATCACCGCGCGTCAGATTATTGGGTAAGAAGCGCTGCTTACATGCGTTTGAAAAACATGGAGATCGGCTACACTCTGCCACGCGCCGTAACCACCCGCTGGAAAATGAAATCAGCCCGTGTGTACGTAAACGGCACGAACCTGCTTACCTGGGACAAACTTACCGACTTTGACGTAGATCCCGAAGTAGGCGATGGCAATGCTGCCATGTATCCGATACAGCGCGTATTTAACGCCGGTGTGTACGTGACCTTCTAATTTTAAAATCATTTACATGAAACGATCCTTCTTCAACATATTTTACATTGCCGCACTGGCGGGCATGCTAACGTCCTGCGAAAAAGGCTTCCTGGACAGGGCGGCCACGAACCAGCAGCAGGACAAAGACATCTTTTCCAATTATGAAACCACGAACCAGGTAATCGCCAACCTCTATTCCCGCACGCCACGTGTATTGCGGTATGTAGGAGGCAACTCGATGCTGGCTTCTGCAACCGACGAATCGAAAGACGCATCAACCTGGATGAATTCGTTCCGTTTTAACAACGGCTCCTGGTCGGGCAGCGATAACCCGATTGGAAACTCATGGCGCGATTGCTACGTTGCGATACGCCAGGCGAATTCGATACTCGAGGGCATTGAAAAATATGGCACCCCCGACGATCCCAACAACCCGGGCTTCCTGCAATTCCGCAGAGGAGAGGTATTTTTCCTTCGTGCGTTTTTTCTAGCGGAATTGATGAAACAATTCGGAGGCGTGATCATCGTTACCAAAACGGTAGACATTAATGATCTCACCATACTGAACGGCAAGCGCAGCACGTATGACAGTTGCCTTGCGCAAGTAATCAAAGATTGTGATTCCGCTTACAACCTGCTTCCGGCAGAGTCGTGGGAGCCCGAACACTCGGGCATGATTGGCAGGGTCAAGAAAGGTGTGGCCCTTGCGCTTAAATCCAGGATGACGCTTTATGCCGCCAGTCCACTCTGGGCAATTGCCGGAAAAACAGGCCCTAAAGGCGACATCAGTCCGCAAAAAACGGCTTCTGATCCCGAGAAGTGGGCAGCTGCAGCGGCAGCAGCCAAAGCAGTCATAGAAGCTAAGGACAGGAAAGGTCAGATTGCGTATCAACTAGAGCCGAACCTCGCGGCGCGGCAGGCGATGTTCATCAGCAAAACACTTACGAGCAGGGAAGTGATCTGGATGCGTATGAAAGATGACAACCAGGACTTCGACCGGTATGCATTTCCATTCGGAAGCAGCGGATGGTCAGGTGCGTCTCCTTCACAAAACCTGGCAGGTGACTATGAAATGCAGGCTACTGGCTTGCATCCGTCCGCTCCCGGCTCGGGCTACAATCCGGCGCAACCTTTCGTTGGACGTGACCCACGCTTTTACACTGACATCTTGTATAACGATGCAACTTTCAAAAACAGGCGGTTGGAATACTGGTCTAAAACAGACACCTGGCCGGTTGGTAAAGATGAAATGAGCACTGCCACCGACCATAGCCGCACAGGCTATTCCATGCGCAAACTGGTGGATGCGGGTTACACCGTAAACCAGGGCCCTAACCACGACTTTCATGGCATCGTTTACAGGCTTGCAGAGTTTTATCTCAACTATGCAGAGGCGCAAAACGAAGTACTGGCTGCTCCCGACCAAAGCGTTTACGATGCGATCAACGCGGTGCGTGTAAGAGCAGGCGTAAAGCCAATTTTGGTTGGCACGATGACCAAAGAACAAATGCGCGATGCAGTGCGACACGAAAGAAGAATAGAACTCGCATTTGAAGGCCATCGCTTCTGGGACGTTCGCCGGTGGAAGATCGCCTCAGAAACAGAAACAGCGCTGTGGGGCATGAAAACCACCAAAAACCCCGACGGATCTTTCACTTATGAAGTAGTAAAAGTGGAAGACAGGCCGTTCGCCCCACGCATGTATATGATTCCCATCACACAAGACGAAACGCTTAGAAACCCCAACCTGGAGCAAAATCCGGAGTGGTAGTTAAATAATCATACTCGTGGCAAAAAATCCCGTTCAGGCATGCCCTGAACGGGATTTTGTATATAAAACAGCACTTAATATTTTCATAATCTGCCTCCAAATCCCCCTCAAAATCACTTATAACCTGCAAAAGATATTGACAATCAATTAAAATAATACGGTCAGCATTTCCATCTTCCCACTTTAATTATCATATTTGTGCGCATGAAACGGAGGGGCCCTGTATATTTGTTGGTGGTAGTGCTTACATGCTGTATCACGTTGCTATCGTGTGAATCCGCACCAGCGTCGGACGACCAGGCATATGGAGAAATAAAGCTCCGGCCCTACATGCGTGTGTGGGAAGATGCCACAGGCACGGCATCCGCGGACTCGGCACTCGCTCATATACAAAACTTCCAGGCGCTTACGACTACCAGGTTAACTAACAACACAGGCGTTTACTGGCTTACTTTCCCCAGCGAAATTATTGCGGGAAATCAAAACCCGCTGGTCGTCACGTTCGGCGCTCTATCATATGTTGACCTCTATCTATATGACAACGGGCGATTGCTATTGCATAAAAAATCAGGTACGCTCCGCAAGAACAGCGAGCTGGCCGCCAAAGACAGCCGTTCCCGTATCGCTTTTCCGAGGGATCTAAACGCTCATGCCCCCATCGTGTTACTGAGAGTACAACACACCAGGCATAACCGACGTGGCTTCAACTTTACCATTTACGAAAGACTGGAATACCTGGAAAAGCGCCGCAGTGATGAAGCGATGGACTTACGGCTGCAAGGCGCCTTGTGGGTGTTGCTGGCATATACGCTGGTGTGTTGGATGACGAGCGGTCTGCGTGCGTACGGATGGCTTTTGTTGTTCACGGCCGGACTCACGTTCTTCAACCTTTCATCGCAGGGGTATTTTGTGAACTGGTTTTTCCCAGAATCTCCGGCCACGGGATCGTTGTTCAATATTCATTTTGCGCACCTGGGCATTCTCGGTTTATACTTGCTGCTCATCGATTTCTGGGAGATCCGTCGTCACCACCGTTTGTTGTACACCTTTTGTAAAGTGGCGCTAGCGTTGCTCGTAATGCTATCTGCCATGTGTTGGGGTATCAACTACTTTACAGGCAACTATGCACTCACCGCGATGCTCAATATATGGTCGTTACTGTTCCATATCGTTTTTGCGGCCGTTGTTTTGTGGCGTTGCTGGCCGCACCTCGACCGGCCGAAGCGTTATCTCGCCTACGGCATCTGCATGTTCATTCTCACCTTTATCTGGATAGCCGGACGTTTATTGTTTGCAGAAGAAAAGTCGTTAAACGTTGGCTACCTGAGCAGCCTGATGACGATCGGCATATTTTTGCCCTTCTCAGCCGGCCTTGCGCTCAGCTTGAAAAATACTGAAAAAGAAGGCAAACAGGCCCTCAACGAATTAAATCGTCTCCAGGAAAAACAGAACGAGTTGCTGGAAGTGAAAGTGCGTAAACAAACGACGCGACTCAGATGCTACAATATTCAACTGCTGCAGCAAAACGACGAACTGGCTGAAAAAACAGACAAGATCGCTTTGCTGATCAATGAACTGAATCACCGGGTGAAAAACAACCTGCAACTGCTATATAGCATTGGCAGCCTGCAGCTCGACACGATCAGGGATGGTACAGCCCGCGGCATCTTCCAGGAAAATATCAGCCGAATAAAGACGATGTCGCTGGTGAACCAACGACTGTATCAACTCGAGGAATTACAACTCATAGCGCCGGGTGAACTGGTGCGGGAACTATCTGAATACATCCGGCATATTTACCATAAGGGACAGCCTGTACAGATAAACGTGGCTGCCAGCGACGACATCCGGCTGGACAGTCGGCGGGCACTGTATTTTTCGCTCATGCTCACCGAACTGCTTACCAATTCTTTCAAATACGCCTTTAATGATATGACTGAAGGTCGTATAGACATTTCCATCAGTATCAATGAAACTGGCACGGTCACCTGCCGCTATGCCGATAACGGTACCGGCTTGCAGCCCGGCGCCAATAGTAAAAAATCTACCGGCCTTTCCCTGGTTAACGAACTGGTAAGACAGCTACAAGGGCAGCTGGCTGTAAACCACACGCCAGGAATATTATACGAGCTTACGTTTGCCACAGGATGAGCAAGTTCCACTTTACCTATTAAAAGACAATTATGACACGGGTGTTGATTATTGAGGATGAATTTATTATTGCCAGGTTTATAGAGAAGCAAATCAAAAACCACTTTTCATGTGAAACAGCGATAGCGATTACAGCTGCCGAGACTATCAGCGAGATGGAGCGGTTCATGCCTGACCTGCTGCTATGCGACATCAATCTCGGCGACGGGCATTCAGGGATTGACCTTGTGCACCAACTGCAGCAAGCGTATCGATTCGAAGTAATTTATATCACCTCTTACAATGCAAAGGATATTATCGAACAGGCAATATCATCAGGAGCGGCGAACTATATCATTAAACCGGTGGATGAAATGCAGCTATTCGCAGGCGTTCGAATGGCCATAGGCAAGATTGAGAATAAAAAGGCAAACGATAGCACTGCCGCTACTTTAACACCGGCTGAGCAGCGAATCGTATCACTGATCGGCATGCGTAAGTCTACCAAGGAAATTGCGGAGGTGATGCACCTGAGCCCTTACACCATCAAAAATCAGCGACATAAAATATGTGTAAAACTGGGGTTGAAAGACGAAAACAATGCGCTACTGAAATGGGCTTTAAAACAACTCGAGCTAAAATGAAGCCGGCCGGTAAAAACCGGCCAGCTGTCAGTAAGTGTATTCGGTAAAAAAATTAAAACTTCAACTCCGCACCTACGCGTAGCGTATTAGCAAGCGGACTGCGTGACAATCCAGTGCCGGAGGGAATGATGTAAGACAGGTTGATGGTCGCAAAACTATATGCCACACCTGCTCCTAGTGTAAAATATCGCCTGTTGGCCGCATCCTTCATATCGAAGAAGTAGCCTCCACGCGCGAAGAACTGCTTATTATAATCGTATTCGGCTCCCAGTGATGCCGTGTAAGCACTATTGCCAAAAGAATTGATCCAACCAGCCACAACACCTTTGTTGTGATAATCCTCCATGCTTGCTGCATCGTTACCTTTTAAGGCCGGCACCAGCAATTTGTTTACATCGGCCCCGATTGTAAGTGACTGCTGCTCGTCCAACATAGTTGCATAAGACGCGCCCACACCCAGGTTTGATGGTATGTATTGCTTCTGATTTGCGTTATCGGTGTAAGCGATCTTGCCACCAAGATTGCTCAACACGGCGCCAAACGCCCATCCTTCGCCTTCCTCACGACCGTTATAGTAAACTGACAGATCACCTGCTACTGTTTGTCCAGCCTTATAATTGATACCATTCATTGCAGCACCATTAGCGAGGTTGGAATAAATATAGCGAAATGCAACGCCCACGGACAATTTACCCGATAACTGCCGGGTGTAGCCCAGCTCCGCCGACCATTCATTGGGCCTGCTGCGGCCAACACTTTTACCCTCAACGTCTGTCAGCTCGATGGCACCCAGGTTGAAATAGCGGATCCCAGCTACGATGGCCTGTGTGCTATCTAATTTATAATAAGCAGATGCTGCCAGCAAATGTGTACCATCCACACCGAAGTTGGTCATCCACGGCGTATAGGTTAATGAACCGCCCTTGGCACCGGCCAGGAAGGGAATTTTAGATAAGTTATAAAAGGAAGATGCAGCATCAGGTGCCGTAGCGATGCCCGTCTCTCCCATACCACCAGCACGTGCATCCGGGGAAATGCGCAGGAAAGGCACTGAGTTAGTAACGATGTCGATGGAGTTTACTTCTTGCGCAGCCCCCACAATTGGCGCACCGAGCAACATCGCTGCAATGGCCAGTTTCATATGGAAAGTGTTTTTCATTTCGCCTTGTTGTTTAGGTAAGTTAATCCCCCGGGATATTCAGCTCCCGGGGGAATGAGCAGGTTAGCGTACGATGCTTATCCTGGTTTTATAAGTATAGGTTTTGGTATTTACCATTAAGACATATATACCCTGAGCAAGACCCGAAGTATTGAGCGTCATGGTTGTACCCTGGAAGCCCAGGTCCTGCCGCAATACCACCTGGCCCAACATGTTCACCAGCATCACTTTACCGGTTGCCGGCACCACACCGTTGAAGCGGATATTGATGTTACCGCTGGTCGGGTTAGGATATACAGATTCTACGGTGGCGTTGAACAGCGCATCTACGGTAAACGCATTTGAGTTGATGTTACCATTGCCCACTGCGTCCATCACTGTGTTGGCTGCGATGTTGATGGCAACTGCTCTTTCTGATACCGGCATAATCGTCGCCTTATATTCGTTAGCACTTATCGCAGTAAAGGCCGTTACGGATGCATTTGTCAGCGTCAGTGAAGAGGCGGCGAAACCGGTTACTGATTCATTGAACTTAATGGTAATCTCGAATGCACCTGTTACAGAAGTTACGCCTGCTGAAATCGTTGGTACCGGCGATTCAGTATCCACCAACAAGCTGAAGCTACCACTGCGTGCACTGGTGTTACCGGCAGCATCTGTAACAGTTACAGCAAAGGTATTGTCGCCGTCTGGCAAAGGAGCCACTACGTCGTAAGTCCAGGTACCATCAGCGGCTACAGTTGCGGTACCAAGCACCTGTTCACCATGATAAATCGTAATGATGGTATTCGGTTCGCCGGTGCCATTCAACGAGGGTTTATTATTGTTCGTGTGCGGCTGGCCGTTGTGCAATACAGGTGTTGAAGGCATTTCAGGCACCACCGTATCTACCGTAAATTCAACCGGTGCACTTGCCTGGCTGGTGTTGCCCGCAGCATCCGTAGCGGTGGTAGAAAGTTTGTACTCACCATCTAACAGTTCAGTAGGGATGGTATATTGCCAGTTGCCGTTTTCGTCGGCAGGCGCCGTACCTACTACTACATCATTAATATAGATGGTGATTATTGCACCGGGTTCTGACTTACCATTGAAGACAGGCTGCTTTTTATTGGTATGACCATTGTTCGCATCCTGTTGCGCTGGTGCGGCTGGAGTAACCGGCACTTCGGTATCGATGACCAGTTTCAGGACATCGCTGGATGCGCTGGTGTTACCGGCGGCATCGGTGGCGGTGGTGCTGATCTGGTGTTCGCCTTCAGCCAGTGGGCTCGTAAATACATATTCCCATTTGCCATTAGCGTCGACGGTTACGGTGGTTACTTTTTTGCCATCTATATAGATGTCTACCTTGCTGTTAGGCTCTGCCTTTCCGGAAAGAGAAGGCAGTTTGCTATTCAGCGGATTTTTACCGGAAGCCAGTGTGGTGGTCGGCTGCTCGGGTTGTTTAGTATCCACGGTGATCTTTACCGCCGTGCTAGCAGCGCTCTTGTTACCTGCAGCATCCGTAGCAGTAGTCGTGAGCGTGTGATCTCCGTCGGTGAGCGGCTTTGCAGGTGTATAGCTCCACTTGCCGTTGGCATCGGCCATCAAACTATCTACTACCTCTCCATTAATATAAATATGGATTTTGCTATTGGCTTCGCCTGTGCCGGTGATCGTCGGCTGAGCCGTTTTCACAGGTGTGTTATTGGCTGGTGATCCGATTGCAGGTTGACCAGGTTCGATGGTATCCACGATGATATCCAGGCCTTCGCTGGCTTCACTGGTATTGCCAGCTTTATCTTTCGCGGTCGTGGTAATTTTGTGCGGACCATCGGTGAGCGCAGGACGAACAGTGTACTTCCAGTCACCGTTTACGTCGGCGGTGGTGCTGTCTGTTACCTCGCCATCAACATAAATAATAACGACTGCGCCTGGTTCAGCTTTACCATTTATAGTTGGCTGATCTTTACCCGTATGGCCTTCGTTACCATCTTCCAGTACAGGCAATAATGGAGCAGCTGGTTTTTCAGTATCGATCACTAATGTCAGCACATCACTGATATTGCTGGTATTGCCTGCTTCATCAGTAGCGGTAGTGCTGATTTTATGTTCTCCATCACCCAGTGGCGAAGTAAACTCATAATTCCATTTACCGCTTACGTCTGCAGTAACAGTGGTAACAATTACCCCACCTACATAAATGTCAACGATGCTATTCGGCTCCGCATCTCCGGAAAGCTTTGGCAAATTAACATTCAGCGGATTATTACCGGATGCGAGCGTTGTTGTTGGCTTATCGGGTGCTTTGGTATCGATTTTAATTTTTACCGGTTCGCTTGCCTCTCCGGTATTGCCAGCTGCATCGGTCGCAGTGGTGGTAAGAGTGTACTCTCCATCGTCGAATGCTTCCGCAGGTGTAAAGGTCCACTTGCCATCAGCATCAGCAGTAACACTGTCTGCAATATTTCCATTAACATAGATATAGATTTTGCTGTTTGCTTCGCCTGTACCGGAAATAACGGGCTTACCGGTATTTAACAGACTGTCGGTTACAGGAATGGTTATCTCCGTTTTACCCGGAACTGTCGTATCGATTGTTACCTTCAATTCCTCGCTGGACTCACCCACGTTTCCGGCAGCGTCCTTCGCGGCGGCAGTAACAGTATGGTCTCCATCCGTGAGGACTGTTGGCAATGTGTACGACCACTTGCCGTCTGCATCGACAGGTGCGGTACCCACTTCATTCCCATCAACATAAATAGTGACGATGCTGTTCGGCTCTCCTTCGCCGGATATTGCTGGTGTATTATCGTTTATCGGCGAGGTGCCTGTTGGGCGGCCGATAGTCACTTTGCCAGGCGCCTGGGTATCTATTTCGATCTTCAGTGCGGGGCTGGCATTGCTCGTTACATCATTATCATCCGTAGCAGTAATAGTAATATCGTATTCGCCATCTGTTAAATCAGTGGTAGGTGTATACGTCCAGTTGCCACTTGCATCTGAAGGCGTTGTACCTTTGTTCTCACCATTTATATAAATCGTAACAGTGGCATTAGCAGCAGCGGTGCCTTTCAGTGCCGGCTTGCTCACATTCATCGGGCTGGTACCGGTTGAAAGTTGTGGAGCGGGCGGTGTTGCAGGTCCGTTGTTAATCGCCAGCATCAGTGCATTACTGGCGCTACTCGTTACGCCACCCTCTGTCGCAGTGATAGTGATAGTATGCGTACCTACGGTAAAGTTGGCTGTAGGTGTGATTTCATATTTACCGTCAGCATCTGCTGCACCCGTACCGATAACGGTAGTTCCGCGGTACAGTGTAACAGTTCCATTAGGAATCGCAGTACCTGTAAAGACCGGACGCTTATTACTGGTTGGATTACTGCTTTTCGGAGTCGGAGCCGCCAGCGTGTTAATAGTTGCCGTCATTTTAGCAACAGCGCCCTCACCACAACCGTTTGCACCGGCAACACTGATTTCACCGCTGGTAGCATACGGACCAAAGTTCACAGTGATCGTATTAGTATTATAACCAGCCACGTAGGTGGCACCAGCGGGAAGTGTCCATTTATAAGACGTCGCTCCATCAATTACCGGAACGCTGTAAGTAGCATTCATGCCCCTGATGATTTTTTCGCTGCCTGTAATTACTTCAGCAGCACCTGGCGCAGCAATGATCGTAGGATCGAGTGTGATGGTAATACGGCGAGTGGTTCCACAAGTGTTTACGCCATCTGCAATATAAGTAGCACGACCAGTGAGCGTTGCCTTTACAGCGCGACCGGTTGTAGAACTGAGGCCTGTAGCGGGACTCCACGTCCAGTTGAAGCCGTTACCATTTACGATTTCGATCGTCTGCTCCTGACCGGCACAGACATCGATCGAAGAACCGGAGCCGTAGGTATTTGTTTTTACATTGAACAATGGATCTGTTCTATCCATTGCTTCCGGAAGGTCGGCGGCGTTCAATACATAAGCGAAGGAGAGGGAAGTTGAATCTCCTGCAGCCAGCGAACCTATGTTGAATGCGACCGACATGGCAAAGTCCCCCTGAGAAGAACCTGGCGTTATTAACCTGGTACCGGTGCCTGCCCAAAGCGCCTTACCATCTGCATAAGGCCAGCTGGTTGGTACGGCCACTTTAGCGCGACAATCGCGGCTGCCTAAGCCGAGGTAAGAATTATGTGTTAACCCTCTCGCAGATATCAGTGCGGTACTGATGCTATTCGGGTTTTGTTGCTCGATTACGTTTCGGGTGTCATAACCACCACCTTGTGTTACTTCATTATCGGGATCCACCTCACGTGTATAGTAAATATCAGTGATGGTAGCCGCCGAGGTATTGACCAATGTAACATTCACCAGGATGAAACCCTGTGTTTTTTCTACGGTGGCCTCCTGGCGAACCCGTATACCGGCTACGTTTCCGATCCATTGTACTGTCTGACTTACGTCTGTAGTACTAAAGCCGGTAACCCCGCCTGGGACGCCATTACTGTTGCTACCGTCATTCCGGTACGTACCGCCATTCGCCTGTACGGAAAAACCTTCATACGGCGTACCTGGCAGGAAATAATCGCCGATATAAGCGGGGCTACCGACTGTCCAGCCGTCTTTTCCAACGTCTGAAATAAAGCCTAGCCGTCCGCCAAAATCTGTGTTGTTGTGATAAAAATAGTTAGAGGGCGCTTTTACAGTTGTACCAAACGCGCCATTGGGGCGGATACCCGCCTCAATATAATCTGCTTTCAGGAAGCCATTACCACTCACCACTTGCGCATCGGCAGCGGTAACTGATAAAAGTGAGCAGGCAATAAGGGATAGAAGTTTGTAGCTTTTTCTCATGCAAACGGACATTTTCTTAGGAAGAGATTATTGCAGACGAACGCGTCGTGCTTCGATTGTAATGGTGCAAGGCACGTAACAGGCAACAGCCTTATTACGTAAAAAGGATGGCCCACTGGTTTTGGTGTCGCTAAGCAGTGTTTTTAACGCGGCTGCATGCGTGCCGTTGCTCGCTTTCATCACCTTTGCATCTTTTATTGTTCCATGCTCGTCTACCACCAACATGAACAGTACTGAATCAACCCCGGTAACGTTCTTTGCGTAGGCCTGCATCGCTTCTCCAGCCGACCAGGTAGATAAATCATGCGACGGTGTGTAATCAGCTTTTGGCAATAATGCATAGTTCTTAGCCACGTCAGCAGATGGTTGAAACGTGTTTTCACACCAGCGGTACTTAGCGGTGACCGCCGATTGCGCATAGCTGTAGCCGGCGCTACAGAGCATGAGGGAAGCCAGCAAAAGCCCCTTTGCACGGAATGGTTTTGTCATATACTAGGATTTAGATAAAAATTGATACGCAGAAGTTGGTCAGAAATGACCTTGTACTGGCAATTTCATAGAATGTGGTTATGGTTACTGTGTATTTTACCGAATGTATTTTCTCATAGGTGCTTGATCAGCACGTATTGATACGCACTAGCGTGGTGTCTTCATGATTACTGAATAATGGTTATAAAAGTGCTTACCGAATATTTTCTCCCATAGGTGTTCGTTTGGCCGTAGTGCTACGTACGGTCGTGATGTATTTCATGGTTGCTCAATAATGGTTAAATTTTTACCGAAACGTTTTTCTATAGGTGCTCTTAATGGGCCGTATTGCTACGTACGACCGTGGTGTATTTCATGGTATGTTACTGTCCGTAAATCTCTGTTATGATGCAAAGGTGTATCAAAGGGAAAAGCGAGACAAGAACCCTGGGGTTCTATCTTGTTGGGATTGGTGGAAATACTACTTTTGTTGTATGGGGTTGGTAGACAGGGGGGTAGCATTTCGTATAGCCCCCTTATGTTGCGAGCATGTACTGATGTGTAGAAATGAAAACTTGCCCTAGGAAGAGCGCCTGCTAGTCAATGAAAATTAAGTTAATGTCCCCTTGCCGACCAGCTCTAAAACAAGATGCGTCAGGGTTATCTGAATATCATCGCGCCACATCGCTCCGTCCAGATCTCGGATCGGCCGACGCAGGGAAAACGGCCTTTGTACTGCGAAGATTCATTGAACACGGACTTGCCAAGCCAGAGCCTTATACTATGCTGGTCTTTGATTTTAAGTTTCGGGACCTCTCTCTAATCGCCTATAATAATTGGGGATTTCTTTGTCGAGTCGAGTTTCAATTTCTTTACCGCGATCATTGGGTTTCTAAGAAAATACCGGGACGGCATTTATTGTACACTCCCGCATGCCATTGAACTGATCCAGTTGGATTATGATAGTCAATTCACGCTCCTGCAAAGCGATTGGGCCAAAGAATGCACGGTGCTGCCCCCCTTCATCTCCGCTTATAAAGCGGACGTGATGGAGCAATTTGAAGGGCAGATCGCCAGTGCCAAAATTGCGCTGGCCCGGCTCTCCTAACCACAGTTGTATTATGCCCTCACCGGTAACAATTTCAGCCTGGACATTAATAATCCTGAAAAGCCAACGACTTGTTTAACGACTCTATATCCGATAGAATCATTGAAGACGCGATGTGACAAACGAGCATTAATCTGGTCGATCAGCATGTAACCTTTTTCTCTTCGAAATGTTTCCCTTTTGAAAATCCACGAGAAGAAATGCCGTCAAAATCTTTCCTTGTTTTAACAAATCAGCTTAGCTCGTGCAACTTGACTAGAGAGTGCTTTGAGGTACGCGCTTAAGGTCTTCGAATCTTCCTTATTCCCTTCTGCTCTAACAAAATCTTGGTTCCAACGTTCAACAATCCATTTCGGTTTAGTTGAAAAATCGTGTGAAACACCATGATTAAATACAAAATCGTGGCGCTTTTTTCGCACTTCAAATAGTGCCACGATTTACGCACACAAACTTCATGCGAATCCCTAAATTTTACTTGTCCTCGATGGGCGCAAAAAACGCCTGCATTTTCGTGCAGGCGTTACCTTATGAATCATTTGTAAATAGAAAAAGGCTTCTAATTCAATGATTAGAAGCCTTTTTGCTTAGTCGGGATGGCAAGATTCGAACTTGCGACCTCCTGCTCCCAAAGCAGGCGCGATAACCGGACTACGCTACATCCCGAACTATTTGCCGGAGTTTCGCGGTGAGGGAGGGAAATGAACCCTGCCCCAGAACCAGCCATCACAGCCTTTTTGTTCTTTTAATCACCAAATGTGCCACTCTAGACGCACACTTGTCGAAATTACTTAATGTATGCAATTTCTCTTCAAACTTTCAATCAGCGGTCCGGACGGAATTAGAACCTCCACGTGGGCAATATCAAAAAGGCACTTTTTTACTCCCTATTTCAAAACTGCCACGATTAAGGAATAATCGCCATTCCAACTAATTTTCTTCATAAGATGCCTGCATCAACTCACAAAACCTTTATACTTCTATCAGCATCAATCTATTAACTTTTACAAAGTTAAAAAAATACCGCAAAATTTTATGTTTCTAATCCCACTTCTAAATCGAGATAGATGACTACGTCCAAGCGAAGATAAAGTAACAGCCCACCAGCTGCCTATAACCAATTGATAACACAAATTAACAACCCGACATAGCCTGTGTGCAATTTAGCGGTACGAGTTCCTTTAAAATCAAAAAAACTTAAAAAGATCAGAATCATCATTCCCAGACTTATCCACCCAGGAATGTCGGTCTCATTAATATCATAAACTCGGATACCAAGAAAATCTCTGCGTTCGTTTCGTCGTCGTTTCTCCATACCATCAAAAATAAAACCTCCCTCGCCCCCTTCCGTTATGCTTAGCCAAACATTCCCTTGCAACTCCTTAATATGCTCGTATTTTAGAAATAGCTGTACCCTCCTATCGAGAATTAATGCGAAATACCCATGGACTATCGTATAGATAATTAGAATCAACCTAACGTGATTCCAGCTGAGGGTCATATTTAAAGCTGGCATCGTGAACGATCGCTTGCTTTTCATTAAAAACTTGCTGCAAACGATGAAAATTAGTAGACTCGTTCCAGCAATAATGAATCTATTTTAGTTTACAGCCGCTGCGTAAAAAACATTTGACAAAATTTGAATCACCACCTCGTATATATCAAAGGCACTTTTTTCACCCTAGTTTAACACTGCCACGATTAACGGTATAATCACCATTCCAACTAACATCCTCATAAGATGCCTATACTCACACCTCTTACTTCGTTAGCATCATGCTTTAACTATAAATGTTACCAACCTTCACTCTACTTATATCCACTTTAAATGGAGTGATGATGAACATTCAGTATTTTGGACCACATTGAAAAGTTGACAATTTAAGTTATTTGCTGGTTCTTTAGTATATTAGCGACAGCTTCGAAATTTTGAAATAGAAGTTCATTCTCAAAGGGCCGATCCATCCAATTTCTTTATGTAAGACAATTAAATTTTTATATATTTATTAAATTTAATTAATTCTCTTATGCCTAAAGAAAGTGTCCTATCCGAAGCGGAAAAGGAATCGTTCCAAATTGAAAAGTTTATCTTTCATATTATTATCGAATCGGAGCACACTCCCGTATATCTTGAAGAAGTCATTTTGGATGAAAAACAAAATGAGTTTTTTAAAATGCGGTTCAGGGATATATCAGAAGGAACCCAGTTTATTTTCAAAGATAGATCAAAATCCGATTTTGTAGCTGAATGTGAAAAGCTGGTTGGCAATGCTGGAAAGAACTTCATAGAGTCTTCAAAAAAGCTCGCGTACCAGTTCAAAAACGTACATAACAAGGCTACAAATGATGGGGTTTTTATTGCAGCCCTTGTTACTGTCGCGGGTAATCGCCAATTAATCCTTCTTTTGAAGCTTGAGCACAAAAAAGTGTACCAATATAAGACTCATAAGGCTAAAGCTCTTTTGGAAGAAATCAAAAACACATTCGTAGAAGACAAAAAAGCTATACAAAAGGCCGCATTAATTGATATATCCGACTACTACAAGTGGGATGTTCTGGCAACGGACAAAACAGCGTTGCATTCTGCCAATAGTTTAACGGAATATTTTTCAAATTTTCTCGACGTCGTCGAACTAGAAACTGCTACAGTTCTTACAGAACACGCAATGAAATATGCTTTTAAATGGGCAGTTGAAAATTCTTCAGAACTAGATCCAGACCAAGAGATTTCAAGTTACAAAAGCAGAGCTATAGCGTATTTATCAAATACAAACAAATTTGACACAGAGGACTTTATCTCAATTGTCGTGAAAGACGATAACGTAGAACGCAGGCAGAAATTGGCGAAATCCTTCAAGGCGTTCTTAGATGAGAAGGGCCTGTCTGGCCAAACGTTTGCTCCTTCGAAAAGCGTGCTTACCAAAAGAAAGACTAAGAATGTTAGGCAAACTGCAGAAGGTATAAAGATCGAATGGGAAGGCGACCCGGAGGATTTGAACTTAAATATACCGACTGAAAAAGATAGCAACGGATATTTGAATATCCTTATAAAAACTACAAATATTAGAATACTAGATAATAAATAAACGGTCTAATGAAACCGTATAGAGACATTACCCTCAGCTTTGCAAAGCTAGCATCCAAAGCGAACAATATTGATGAACACTGGGGATTTATATGTGTCGCCGGAACAAATGAAGCTACGGTAGCTTTTGATGTATACAAAGAGTTAACGGGTCAAATAAAAAGCTATATCGATAGCTTCCCATTAACTTTTGAAATTAACGGTGTATCGGCAACTCAAGAAGATATTGAAACATATGAACAAACCCCAAGTGCAATTAATAATTGGAAAATATCATTAAATAAGCTTCCGCTTATTCGTGTTTGTCATGCGGATGGCTGGAGATACAATTTCTTCTTGAATGAGTCTACTTGCTTGGGGTGGTTGCAAAAGCAAAACCCACTTCTAAGCGAGTGCATTTTCAATTCAGGAGAAAAAAACTGCATAATAGTCAACAATCTTTCTCACTGCTTTGGAGGAGTGTTCACTAGCTTTACCTCAACTGACGAAAAAATGACTCCACGAGATCAGGCGGAGTTCAGTCTCCCCGATCGAAAGAAAATTAGAGAGTCATTGAGAATCGTAACAGATCAAGATATATCAATTTTCTGCCCAGCTTACGAGGTTCGAATTTTCGGGAGCTCAAAATTGAGTCAAGAGTTCGTTAATAAGGCCTCCCTTGCTCTTGCAACTTCTCTACTTTCCGAATATTATAGCTTTGAAAAGGTAATCATCGATGGTTTCAGACGCATTGAGCTAAAACTAGACGACGAAAAATCTAAAGCTACTGAAGCTTTTTATCGGGGGCTTCTAGAACTTGTCGACTGGATTTATTCAGACCGAATCACCATCCGAAAGAAGCTATTTCATGAGCGTCTTAGCCTAGAATTATCGACTAATGATTCATTTGTAGAAGCTCTTTCGCGCCATAGCGAAAAAGCAATCAAGCAAGCAAAGGAGCGCTACAATTTTGTAATAATTGATCGAAAAGATGCTTACCTTAAAGAACTTAAGGAGCTTCTGAAGGACGTTAGAGCCCAGTCAGATTTATATGCTAACAAACTCAGATCACTTCTATCCAATTTCTTGCGAGATTTGCTAGCTGCTCTGATCCTAATTGGATTCACTATTTTTACAAAGTTTAAGGACAACCAGATTTTAGAAGACATTAAATTACTTGATATTGTATTTTTCGGACTGTCTATTTACTATACCTTCTCGGTCATCATGCAAAGTATTGTAGACACAACTGACATTCTGATATCTAAAAGAGAGCTAACATATTGGAAAAATGTCACTAAAGAACTTATGCCCGAAGAAGAGTTTAACCATCATATAGAAAATGCTCTTAATCCCCGTCGAAAATCTTTCATTGTCATATATATGATTGTAGCCTTGGGGTATATTGCCATTGCTATCTCTTGCTACAAATTTCCCATGCTTCTAAGGAATAAAAGTAACGAGCAATCAAAACAAATTAACTTGTCCACCCCTTCAACACACACAAACCTGTCCGCACCTGATAAAAATAAATTAGAGATGAAGGATTCGTTATTTAATACGTCACAAGATAAACTTAGCAGGTAAAAGTATACAACTACTTTTCTGACACTTCCGTTGGAGGATTAGGGTGGGATAGTTGATAGGAAAGTAATTTAGGCAGATGCCATTCACGAACGATTTCTTCATAAAGGTTCGCCAAATTGCATAGCTTGTGCCAAGTTATCAGGGCTTGGGAAAGAATAACTTGTCTATCACTTGAACTATCTTCCAGCACCTTTTTTAAATTTTCCAGCTCGCGATAAGACATATCAATGGGAACCCATTCCCTAATTTGCCAAACATCAAGGTGGATGACTTGAGAAATAAATACTCTTATCATATTGACAAATTCAGAATATTCAGACTCGTCACATTGATAAATAGCATTATGCACCGTCCATCCGTATCGATTTACAAAACGAAATACTTCATTTCTCTGATAGAAAAATTTAGCAAATGCCGATAGTAACTTTGCCCTTTTGCCATAAAACTTGAGTGCTGTAATACTAGTCACCTTATCATTAAAGTTCAAATAAGTAGGAATTTTTAGTGTTACACTTTTTTTATTAAGAAATTCCAAGTCCTTAGGCTTAATATACTTGTCGATAAGATCATTGAGGCAAATAAAATAAACATTTTTTTCTGCCAGGTCAACGACAAATAGCAAAAAGGAAATACTACCTCCTAATTTTTCAACGGTATATAAAGAGTTAGTGTCTAAAGCATACGATATTAAATTGTCTTCGATATAAGCACCTTTCAACTCCTCCCAACTAAACTTTGAAACATTATTTACACTATAAATTTGTTCACTTCTAATACTGATCTTTTGAACCGATTTTACCTGCACATAAACATATTCACCAAGAACTTCAAAGTTTACATTATCGCCTGAATCCTCGAAAATTTCTATCACCAAGTCAACACCATAATCTGGATTGTTAAACTCTCGAACAACCCAATGCTTTGGAAGATTTTGACGAATAATGTCAAATGACTCAGACTCCATTATATGTTGAAAACTTCTTTTTTTCCTTTCGGCCATTTCATATTTTTTTTGCAGATGCAGTCGTGAATGTATCGCAACATTTAAGTGAAAGTAACACTTAATTTAAGGTCGAGGTAACGGTGTATGTTTGAAATCTATTCGATTGTCGTTGATGTAAAGTCCGCTATCGCGGCGCTTATACGAGTTCACCCACTCTATAATCCCATTGAGATTCTTCGTATCCAAGTCATAGCGAGATGCTTTGAAGTTATCGACACCCTCTGTAAAGCTTGATGTGGTGGCAAGCAGAGCATTTCCAACTCGCAAGTCAGTTTTCACCCCATATAGACTACGTACTACTTCAATGCCCACTTTCCTATCTGGGTTATATTTCTTACATTCGATTATCCAACTATGCCTAATACCGCTATCATCCTTATATATTCCGAAAATGTCATAGCCATTGTCTTTTGTCGCGCTTGTTAGTTCAACGCTCCAGCCAAATGACGCAAGTAATTCTGCGACAAGTTCTTCAAAGCCACGCCAATGCAAATGGTGAATATCGTGTGGATGCTTTTTCAAATGCATCAACAGTTCCGTGTTGATATGTTGAACTAAGCTAACTATAGTCTCAGAAGGCCGTCCATCTGTGAACATGTGAGTAATTTGACTTATCATATTTTTTACATGGCTATCAAACTCACTCCATGTTAGCTTTTCCTTATTGTCTCGATAAACATCGAAAAAGGAGCTAGTTATATATTCTCGTATTGATTCTTGGCCGTTCGGATGAACTAATTCCAGATTCTTGGCAAAAAGAAAATTTTCAGGCAATTCATCCCATGGGTTGCCTTCAAATGTGGTTTGAAATTCCATGCCCTTAATCTTCGCACCCGACATATCAGCGCCAACACAACCCTTTATAGTAAAATCAGCGCCCTCAAGATCGGCATTGGTGAAGTTGGCCTCATCTACCAGTGCTCTGTGAAAACTGGCGTTGCGTAAGTTCGCACTTCGGAAATTACACTTTTCAGCATAAGCCTTTGTAAATCTGACATTCATTAAATTTGCTCCTTCAAAATTACAGCCTCTTATGTCGGTATAACGAAAATTAGCTCCTTGAAGGTTTGCACCACCAAAATCGATATTTCTTAAATCAGGCCTACCAAGTCCCCCGACCATTGTGAGGGAAAACATTCGATTGGTTAGATCCCTATTATTAAAAGAAATAGAATCGTGACTATGATCAGAAAGCCATTTATGAAATTCAATGGGGCCTTGCTTTAGCTTTTCATAAGCTTCATCATGGATTGACATATTTGTTAAATTAAAGCTTCATCGTGACTAAATTAAGCAAAAAGTACAATATGATGATTTGACATTGAATCAATAAAATTATTTAGACAAGGCGATTCCTGAATAATTGATTGATGAACAGCAATTCGACTTATGAGCAAGAGATATGAGCAAACGGAGAATAGACGAAATACCGAAAAAATCCTAACTCAAAACTACTATCATGCGCAAAGCCCTAGTTTTTGGTAACTTCATAATAATGGGTAAACACAAAAATTCTTACATTGGCAAGCCAAATCCATCGTGCTGGAGATGATTTCAATTCATTTCCCCCAACTCAATAGACGTCGCCCGCTCGTATATTTCAACGATCGCCCTGAAGACTACATGGTAACCCTGGATTTGATTTTCGTCCATGTCATACGTATCGGGAAGTCGGCCCTTCCTGAACCTGCTTTTCGAAGCCTGGTATCCCATGAACTTGGACATATTGTTTTCGACAGGTCAATGACCGCGTGAGAGCGCCTGCAGTGGTACTTCAAACGTACTGAGGAAATGGTGACATATTATGAGCGGTCAGCTGATACGATCGCGATCGAATACGGTGCCGGAGAATATCTTATGGACTTCCACGAGCATCACAATAAACTTTGTAAACGGTATAAAGCCTCCGAAGGGCTTACTACAAACGAAATTAGAATGAAAATAAAAGCACAGGCACAGCTGAACAAAGCCGAATTTTGAAATAACCCTTTCTAGTAGATACGTCCCATTCATTTTCAAGCTGTCCATTATTATTTAAGGTAGCATCTTGTTCTTCACCGCTCCCCGAGTTACAAAATCCTGAAGCCATTTATAAGCTCGAGAATTTTCCTCTCGCCCTGCATTTCCTATCAGCGGGGTAATCCCCCAACTCATGCCAATATGATAAAAGGTCCCGCACCCCCTTTGAATCAATAATCCATACCGCCGGAGGATTTGTACCCACAAGCAAACGGCCATCTTCGGTTAAATAATACGACCGAACGCTTAACAATCCAGGCATAACCTGGTGGCAAGGCTCTGTCGTAGGTTCATAAACATGCTCTTCAAACATAACAAAGCAAAGCTGCCATAGTTGATGAACGAAAAACAAATAACTTACAGGCCTTTTATCAGTATCAAAATAAATACTCCAGCTTCCTTGGTTGGTCTGCGCCAGATAAATTCTGCGCCTGGTTGGAAAATTCCGGTAGAATTTACCATAATCGTCCATTGCGAAACCCATTTTTGCTAAGCGATCTGCGGTAATCTCAATTGGCTGGAAATCCAGATAGATATACGGCAAAACTAAAAGACTCTCTTCAGTGACTCTAAACACATTGCCCCTAAGTTCATACACGCTGCCTATGGCAATTTCCTCTAGCTTCATGACTCCACGATTTTGTCAAAAACACTAAACTTGTTGGCATTTTACTGGGCAGCGAATACATATATCCATCCACCGCGCCTATCAAATCACATCTGAGGTGAGCGTGATTTTAGTCTGATCATCGCAAGCCACTAGTTCAATATAGTAAGACTGTTTATCTGTGGGCAATTCATTAAGTCCGTCAAGACCACTAAAAATCCTCTTATATGCACCCGGACTATCCTGAATGGTTAATGTAATGGCAGCTTCCGGCGAACTTGCTTCCTTCAGTTTATTCAGCAGTTGGAACCACAATGCGCTAAAATGCGGGTCTGAAAATTGAAGATCTAAACTTTTGATCTGTAACATGTTTTGCGATGTTTTTGGATTCGACGAGTTGTATAATTAGGTGATCGGTAATTTTCAGGATGCGCTCGTGCTCTGCTTTTGAGAAGTCATCCTTATCTTTCCGTATATAGTACGTAGAATTACAGATTGCGAGATCTTCAATAACCCGTTCACGGAACTGTACAGGTAGGCTGTATATACAACTGTATAATGGCGGCAGAAACAGCAACGATTTCTCCCTATTTTCATTCATAACATGAAATTTAAGTGTTAACACATTAATTAAAATATAAAAACGATAATTTTCAACTCAAATTAATAATTAATTACCATATAGATATATTTTAGCCTCATTAATGGGTTATAATTTTAGATTTAGCTAACGAAACACGAAAATGAAGGAAGTAAACTACCAGCGCGTAAGATCCCTACTGCTCAGTAAGGAGCGGCAAGAGTTTGAGCATTTCAGCCAGATGTTTGAAATTCTTAAGGTATCCAATGTCGCAGTTGACATGAAAGTAAATGGATCTACCTTAAGGCGAAAAACGTTAAATCCAGAATTGCTAACCGCAGGAGATTTGGTGAAACTAGCAGCCCTGCTGAATGTTGAGCCTCGTATCCTGCTCGAACTAGCATTGCGTTCAGTGAAGAGAGTCGAGCTTCAGTAGTCGCCATGGGTCTGCCTTCGTGTGACCCCGTACCTCTATACCAAGCATTACCCTATCACTCAATCCCACTCAGAATCTTTCTCCAAATCTGAGACTTTCAGACTCAATATTGTTTAAACCCTCCGCTTTTGCAAGAACCTCTCCCTAAATAACGATTTACCTTCGTATTCACACTAATATTAGACGTTCTTTATGGTCGATATAACGGCCGACTCCAATGGGCAAGCAGACCAATCAAACTAATTGTGCAAACATACATGCTTATGAGAGAAGCACGGGTATATTACAACCGACACTTTGCCGGCACCTTAAAAATGCTCAAAGATGGTCATTCACTTTTTCGATACAACTCGGATTACGTGGAAGACAATTCACTACCATCTATTAGTACCAGTCTTCCGAAAAATAAGATTGAGCACAGGGCATCAACCCTATTCCCTTTTTTTGCAGGGCTTCTTACAGAGGGGGAAATTCGACAAATGCAGGTCCAGGCCCATAACTTGGATCCCCATGATGATTTTTCCCTACTCGCTTACACAGCCAGCCTTGATACAATCGGCGCAATAACCTTGAAATTATGATAGAAGCCTGTCCCGGCTGTTACAAGCCGCAAAAAAGATTTCACTATTGCTCGATTTGCCGACGGGAACTTTTTGACGGCGTAAAAGTTCCTCCCATACTATTTTTCAATCCCCCAACTGTAGAAGAAATAAAATGGTTTCACCGCCAGCAAATACGCGTAGCAATGCCCGGCAAGCGGCCTAAATACTCATTAATGCTGGAGGATGACGAACTGGCATTAACCAGAGAAAACGTGAAAGGGCTTTTTATAATGAAACTCCCTCCAGTCTCACAGCCGCAAAATTACGACCTTTTATACAACGAACATCTCACAATGCAGCTCGCACGGGTTTTCGACATTGAAACTGCGCATATCGCAATGTTATACTTTGCGAATCATTCACCGGCGTTGTTAATCAGGCGGTTCGATGTAGAAGCTGACGGCAATGGACATCTGCAGGAGTCGCTGCTACAGGTAAGCAATGGATTGCTCGATCCCAATACGGTAAGCTATGAAGATATAGGTTTACTGATCAAGAAATACGTGGCGGCGTACAAACCGGCACTCCAATCTTTTTTTCAACGGGTCATATTCAACCACCTATTTTCAAATAATAACGCTGGCCTAAGTAGTTTTTCTATAATGCGAACTGCGTATGGAGATTATAAGCTTTCACCAGCCTATAGCCTGCGATGCTCTGAACTTAACACCGCAGATGTCGACGATAAGCCTATCAGATTATATAATGAGGTCGAAAAAGCTTCCCGACCATCCAGCAGACATCGACCTTTGGACTTTATTATTCTTGCAAAAAAGCTTGGAATCTTAGAAAATCGCGCAAAAATGATTATCGAATCCATGACGAGTCAAGATGAAGCTGTAGAGATGCTTGTGCGTAAATCTTTCTTGAGCAAAGAATTAAAGAATAAATACCTGGACCTTTTCCTCAATAGACAAGATGAGCTTAAAAAGGAATTACACAATATATAGGCCGGATGCGCGGTGAAATACAGTCTACTGGCAACTGAAATTTTATATGCGCGCGGCCGGTTAGTATCGTGATTAGTGCATACGGTGAACCGAACCCTGTCACCGCGTCGGAACAATAACGTCGTCCTGCTGACTTAAACTGGTCTGGAAGATTAGTGAGTAAAATTGTATCGGATTGATATGCTACCACCCAAGGACGCGGCGTACAGGCATCTTTCGTATACGGCCCAATCACCGTACCGTGGTAAGCCGGTTCGGTTTCCTTTTTGCATCCGAGCGTCACCAGTAGAAGGATGGTAAATAGCACACGCTTAATCATAGAAACGATTTTGGCTGTTGTCATCAGTGCAGGCTGTTACAGGTTAGGCAGCGAAGATATATCAATCTGTATAGTTAGCTATGTTAACGGGCTGTTAACCAGGGTATCGACTTTTGGAGGGAAATCCCATATTTTATTAACATTGCATGCTCTATTTAGCTCATTTCAATATTTCAACACATTTGACTGCAGCTTAGCCGACGACTACCTCATAGCTGATCGATACGACCCGAGTGATTTGATGATCCGCTTCAGGAATAGCTGGAAGACCATACTGGTGATCGCCCCTGATTGTAAAGAGGGCTATAGAGCAACAATTAATGCTAAAACATATGTTTAAGAAATACAGCTTTCGGTTTGGTACCCGGAAGCCGTTACACTGCAAGCAGTGTAGGCGGGCGCGGCCTGGCTGGCTCTTTCGTAGCGCTGGCATCACGTCAGTAGAGATTTCGAGGTAAGGGAAGCTAACATGATTAAGCTTCCGCAATAGTTTTCGTATAGGTAACGGGGCACTTCGTGTGCCCTGTATATATCCACTAATCGCATTAGATGCTTAACAGCATCATACATAAGCGTCTAATGGCACAACCATTCACGCAGCCACTATTACTGCCCTTTCACAATTCTTTAACTTATCACCCTCAAATATTATTCTATTTTCGCTTATAGAACCCGTGACCCAACGACCAAAGACAACCTCCAAATAATCTTACAACTGTTATGAAGATTTTTAGCCGGCCAGCCGATCTGCCAACCTACAATCGTATCAATATCTTACGAAATATAATCAACGCCGGGACGGACACCCTGCCTTCGGAGCGCGCAAGAAAAGTAAGGATCGTCAATGCCCTTTCGATGATTACAGCCTTTCTGGCAGCGGTTATTGGAACGATGTTTTATTTCAGCAATGGCCTTAAGGAGATACTTACTGGTGCATGGGCTGAAACCTTCGCTTTTACACTAGTCATTATACTGAACAGGTTTAGATTTTACAATGCCGCGAGCATTGGCGTTTTGGTGATACATTGCCTTGGAGCGCTATACTTCCATGAAATACTTGGTTCACTTATCGATATTTCCCTCATCATTGCGTTTATGTTTGGCATGTGTTTTCTGGTTTACTCGACATCCAGGATGCAGGCTATTGGCGCAGCGATAACACTCTCCACCTATTTCTTACTTCAAGCCGATCTGATACCGCAGATCATTCCTACACTCAATATGCCACAAGAGCAGCAACAACTCATTCGTTCGGTGGCAGATCCGGCCTTTATGTTTTTCAACGTACTAGTTTTTGTGGGACTTTTACTGCAATATCGTAAGCTGATGAACAGGTTAAATGCATACGTACATCAATTTAGCCATGAACTTCGCAATAACCTTAACTCTCAAACGCTAATTGTTGATAAACTTCAAAGAGAAATCCGTAAGAATCCATCGCTAAGTCAACTTTTGCCATTGGTGGAGGAATTACAGATATCCACAGACACGATGGCTGAGATATCCAATAATGCACTTAGTATCGGAGAGATGGAAGCAGGTGATCGACGCACATTACAGGCGGACAAAGTAAACATCAAGCTGGCAATCGGACGCATGATCGCTATCCATCGACTCAAAGCCGAACGAAATCAGCTTTCCCTCTCCCTCTCTATCGCCGAGGACTTTCCTAATGAGATCATACTAAACAAGGACGGGCTGAATAAAATCCTCGCGAACCTTATCGTTAATGCAATTAAATATGCCGATCAGAATACTCAGATCAGCATTGCTGTTACATTGGAGAAAAATGAATCTTTCCGCATAACAGTTACCAATAGCTGCCCGGATATTCCAAAAGAGGTACTCGCGAAGTTATTTGACCGGTTTTTCACCGCCAAAAACAAAAATGTGGAAGGAAGCGGCCTTGGCCTATATATTGTCCAAGAGCAAGTAGCGAGGTTAAATGGTACAATAACAGCAATCAGCCAGAACCGGAAAACAAGTTTCGTCGTTGTGCTTCCGTTGAAAACTGCATCATTATTCAAAGTAGATCTCAGTAATGTTCATGTGGTTGTAGTGGATGATTCGCCAGCCATGGTGAGATACGCTTCGAATGCCCTGGAAGCGTATGGATGTACAGTATCCACTGCAAGCGAAGGAGCGCAGCTTTTTGACATGCTGCAGGATCAGGTGAGTTTACCGGATGCAATCCTATTAGACAGGCACTTACAGGATGTAAGTGGCATAAAAATCCTAAAATCGATAAAATCCAACCCGCGACTAAAATCAATTCCTGTAATCATCTACACCGGTGACAACGCAGACCAACAGGCCTTAATCGACGCCGGCGCTTCCGCTGTACAGCTCAAACCTTCAGAGCCGCGTGCATTGGCCGAGCTGATCGGGCAACTAATTTAATACAATCAACTATCTGATAGGCGGATGCGGGATACCACATCCGCCCATATTTTAATGTACGGCTTCCTGCATCGACGTAGCAGCATGGCCTCCAGCCGTATACCGGTCGGTAAAGTACAAGGTCCAATCAAGATAGCCGGGAATCATTGACACCAGATTTTCAACGTAATTTTGTACGACCGGGTTATATCCCTGGAAGTCAGGAAGGTTATTACTCAATTCAATTAACCTTTCTACATCCTTATCATGCATGTTCAGCACCCGCTCACTGGCCTGCTGGGCACTACAGCCCTCAAAATGCTCAATGATCAGGATTGAATTTAGCACATCCCCGCATTCTCTTTCTTCCGCTACCGAGAACATATCATTGCAAAATATTAAAACCCTGCACACCAGAAGCTCAATTTCTTTTATGACCTCATGGCCAGTAAGAAAGTTAGGTAGCAGTCTGGCTGTTATCGCTTCTGCCAAATTGCTCATGATGTCAACATTGACAGACCGCATGCGCACATCCATATACCGCTCGAAAGTCGGATAGATTCTATTATTGCGGTAGTAAGTCTCATCTGCAAGCCCGGAGAAATATAAACTCAGGTTCTTACAAAAACGTTCTTCAAGCCACTGCTGTCCTGCGATCACGAGCAGGCGTTCACGCATTACTGGCAGTACGCTAAATAACGGATGGTCTACTCCGGGAATTTTTCCCAAAAGAATAGGGATGGCCGTATCGCGAATGTTAAAGATGGTCTCCGGGTTACTTCGCTCAAACTTGTCGTCAATGGCAAATGCCCATGTAAATACAGTACAAATAGCCTCAAGGTGAACCGGATCACCGCTGGGAAACAGGCAACCCGCACAATATCCGATGTGCGTTCGCTCATATTTTTCGACAGCAGCCTCCGGCAAAAACGGATACAAACTGCGAATCATTTGAGGCATAGCAGCGTCGATTTGAGCTGCATTCGGGTTTCTACGCGCAGGCAAGTCATAACGCACCTGCTCGAGTGGGTCAAAAGACGAAATCATGTGATACTTTTTTAGATTATAGAATAGAGATTGCTCGACAATTACAGGTAATTGAAATATTCACAGCTCTACAGCTCCCGCATTAGCACTAATAATTAGGGATATGGAATACAGTTTCACGACAACAGCCCACTGAAAAAGCTGTACTGGAAATTTACGTTTAAACAGTGCATATTTCTTCGCTGCGCCTGGATTATTAAAAAAAGTAACACCTCCAAGATCAAGCATACCGGCTACTGTAAAGGCTTTTAAAAAGCAACAAATAAGGACAAGCCTTATTATGAATCGAGTAGATATAAGGCAAATGATTAATCTAAAAACTTCTGAGCGATTATCGCAGTTGGCTCCTGAAAGCATTTTTTTAGTTCTACTACAAGTTGATATAAATGAAAATGGCCCGGCAATGCCAGGCCATCAATAAACAGCGCTTAAACCTTCACTGTTCAACTACCAAATATTGGATATGAGGTGCTGACGGTCCCAGCGCCGAAACAACCCAGCTAAAACTGGTATTGATTTCCATCATCACACCATTCAGGATCAAATTAGTAGATGTCCCGCCAGCGCCAGGCGACTTACATCCCAGTGACCAGACCTCGGCCGTATACGTCCGCCAAATGCTTCCCTCGAGCCTTCGGACCAGCAGACGGGAAGTAAATATTGAATTTCCTAATTCGCCAGGTATCGCCGCATATCTGACCTCCATGCTACCTGAATCAGGTATAATGCTGGTGCCGTCTGCGAGTATCACCTTAACTACCTTAAATTGGTACACACCTGCCGATACGGCCATCAGATCCTCCCAGGACCCGATACAGCGACTTAATGTGCCGAAAACCTTAGGTTTTACGGGCCTTATCATATTGAACGCGCCAGTTTGATTCTCCGCCGTCCCATCAAAGTCCTGTTTACATCCTAAAAACAATACGGTTATAAAACCAATAACTACCACTCCAACTCTCATCACACCTCCGTTACCATATCCTTATTCACTTCAAAATTGATAAAAAAACCAGAACCCAACCTGGGATGATAAGAAGCAAAATATTCGACGTAGCCAAATTCCTGAAGCTCTTTCAGGTATTTATGATACGTGGCAATACTTCTGATTTTAGTCACCTGCATCAACGTCCGGCGCGACATCATCAATACGCCGGCAGTGCCGCGGTATTGCCACTTGTTCAATATTGCCAGCATCATCACTAGGTGATAAACTCCAATTCGCTGATCTTTCGCCAGCTTACCTAAAAAATTACCTATTTTTTCACAACGCTCCATACTACTTCCATTAGGGTTTAAATTTTTTAATATCCGCAGGATCATAGTAATACGTGCCTTTGATCTTTTTTGCCTTCAGGATGCCGTGTATCCTGTAGGACTGCAGCGTACTTGCCGAAATATCGAGCAAGGCGCGTACCTCCCGGCTCCGTATTGTTTTTGCGCCACTCACTGAGCTTGCCTTGCCGACTATGCGCCCGATCAATAACTCCATTTCCTGCAGCAATTCAACCTTGAATTGCACAAGATCTCTCCTGGTCAACGCCTCCGTGCTCATCTCCATAACAACCTCCCACACTATTTCTCTCACCTACCTTAACTCAACTTACGCTCAACTGATCCGGAAAAATATCTTACTGGCCTGGTTCTTTTTAAAACTTGGTTGGTAAATGATATAACCGTAACTGCTTAAATCCCGGACACATTTATGATACGTATTGGCAGCGGAAATCTTTGCCAGCGCCATAATTTCGTAGCTGTATGCTGACATCGGATTTATACATTCATGCATCTGCCAAAACCTAAATAGGGCGGCAAAAACCCCGATGTGGGTTATACTAATGCGGGGATCAGTTGCCGTTGCTACAAAAAAATCATCCAGACATTTGCAACTTCCTATCATATTACCTCCTGTTATCTATTTTCCGCTAGCGAATCGACTTACCATTCTTTTGCCTGGTCCGTTCTTCCCTGTTTTCTTTAATGCGTTCCTTTATTTCTGCTTTTGCCTCCGACGTCATCAGTTCCAGGCGTCGCTTAAAACTGAGCGGCTCCATGTTTTCATCGTAAAAATTGAGCGTCTGAAACTTTAGCGAGGGAGCAACAAACAAATCCTGACCGTCTATAGAGGTCTTTGCGAAATCACCCTGCTTTAATGTTTGGATAAAGGAGGTTAGTTTTGCCGGGTCCTCTGCCTCCGGCAGGCGGAACTTACTCACCGCTTCATGGATATCATAAGTATGACTTTTCACGCGCGAGAAACCTAAGTGATCCAGTTCCTCACGATCAAATCCCGACCAGGCTATATACACATTCCTATCTTTATCTGCTTGCTCAGACTCTACCGACCCTCCGCGCGCCATCTTAGCCAGTTGGTCCAGGGTGAAATTATGTGATGGGTTTACGTACGCCTTGAACTTTATGATCTCCGAGGTATTTACAGGGATAAACATTACCTGATGCTCATTTAAAAAGTAAAAGGCATCATCCTTGGCCCGGTTAAGGACAGGGCTGAAATACAACGTCCCAAATTCGTATTTACGACTTTCGTTCAACATAATTACTTTATGATCCGGCTCCATTCTAGCCGGCAGTTCGGCGATCAGCCTATCACTATATCCCAATTCCTTTAACTGGCTTCCCAGGTATTCCACATTTCTAACACTCATGATATTCAGATTTTCATTACCAATAATCCTAACGGATATTCATTTCTTTCACCTTTAGCAAATGCTTATTTCTAATCCAAAGTTGCAAATGCCTTCCTCCTTCTTTTTCCATCAGCTGAACGATCAACTGTTTTTGATCCGGAATGGAAAAACGAGGTATACCGAACACGCACACCTGCGTAGCCCGACCAGGTATATCTTTTATGGGTCCATGCACGACATCAGGTTTTAACTCCAATTCCTGCGATGAGGTTCTTTTAGATTGCTTCGCATCACGGATAAAGAAGCGGAACTGATCAACATCATAGTCGAGCGCACTTGTATTCGAAAGCTGTAGTTTAAAAAACAGATGATCATCATGGATATAGATACCTTTAAGCCGAATACCCATCTGGTAACGGACATCTTTAGGATGTCGCAAAAAAGAACCGGCAGAAGCCGCCCTGGCGGCCACATTCTCCAGGCTGGCCGCCGGACCCGCGCTGGCAGAAAACAGCACAGGAACCTCCATGCCAGCGTTATTACTACCCAATATCATATTTAGCATTGCAGGATTAGGCTCATATCGCACCCGGAAAGAATACAGGCGCGCATCATTGGTAATGACCGTCAGATTAGTCTCCTTAAAATCTCCGGACTGAAGTTTAACCTGTAATACGTTATCGACGTCTATTGCTTTTTGTACCAGCAGGTCGCGCCGGCCACGATCTATACTTTTGATCTGTGAAGGGAAGATCAGATTTGTCGTCATATGATCAGAAACCCCGATGACTACCGGATCAATCTGCTGACTAATTTTAGGTTGCTGCGCCTTTGCAGTTGTTACCATTACGATCATCATCGCGAGAACAGATCGCCACCTTTTTACACACACTTTCATACACACATTTTCTAGTTTAATAATTAATTCAAATTCTCTATCTCACGCCTATTATCATCTTTAAGCAGGATTTGATAGCCGGCTTTAACGGTGACATTGACCATTTTTACTTTCCGGCCCAGGAAGCTCTTAGTAGCCTGTACACCGGCATTGATTGCCTGAGCGCCCAAGGATGGGTCAAGCGAACCAAATTCCACCCCCTGTAAGGTTCTGTCTCCGCTCTCTTTGGCGACAGTCCTGCTGATGGCGCCGGGAATATGGATACCCTCCAGTCCATCCAGATCGTAAATGGTCATCTTCACGGGAAACAACGACTGGTCTACCCGGATCTGATCAATACTTAGAGTGAGCCGGTCACCCTGCAAACCGCAGACGCCATAGACAAAATGCCCACGTGGCACCAGGTATCCACCGACATAAATATCCCCTGTCAACCGAAGCTTGATGATTGCCCCTTCAGTTACCGTCTGTGTTTCATGCACGACAGCGGTAATCGCATTTTGTGTTGCAGGAGCGTTCCATCGTTCCAGGCCGAAAAAGCCGGGTTGCCGGGAGCGCCGATTTTCATCACTCATCGAGTCCAGCAGAGAGGTCTGCGAACCTGCCGGCTCCGCACTGACCGCAAATACTTCCCCGCGCCGCTGCGCTGAATTTTTCTTTAGACGCTCACGAACCCGCTCAGGATGCTGGATGTCCACGATCCGTTCCATCAGTTCTTTTAGTTCGCGGGTTTCGGAATCCTCTTCTGCGGGCTGTTGCATTGTTTTCATAAGCCCTTCTAACCGGCTCAAATCAGCGCCCATCCCAGTTTCAGACATAATTCCGCGATCAGGTTTATTTACCAAGGGTTCAGCCTGCGGCTGGTTTAAGGCCTTATTAAGCGCATTTAACCTATCATATACTTTCGCTTCCGCAGGATCATTATAGGATGGTACGTTATACACAGAACGTCCTTCCAAGGAAGGTTGAAAGCTTTCGCCGGGTAAATAACCCGAAGAACTGGCTATCTCACGGTAATAAGGGTCTTGCTCCAGCCTTCCCCTCATCTGCATGGAATCTTTATCGGCCCGATCATATAAGGCCATCTTATCCATCACCGGATCGCTTTTGTTGGCTGCCGAGGGCAACAGTATGTTCAGCCCTTTTTCGTTACCGGAAGCCAAAGCCACTGTACCCGCGCGCCCTCCGCCCAAGACCCAAAACAGTAGGGTTATAAATGGCAATACCAGTACAGGCAAAGCCGTCATCAACCTGCGTTCTCGCAGGAATTTTTCTGAGTGTTTCACATTTCCCATCACACCTAATCATTAAATAAACACTTACTTCAATCGGGAAAGATCCCGTCATATAATTTCTCTACCATTAAAAGGCTATCTCTTAACCCTGGCCGCGCTTTCACTATGCTATCCAGCTTTTTCCTGCCCGCTTCAGTCCCCTCCAGGCGGTCCAGGTACAAACGCATCGACCTGATCCGGCTAAAAGTTTCTGCGCTGATGGGCGTATAATTTTCCTGAACAGAAATTACAGGAGATGTCCGAAACACCTTTCTGATCTGCTCACGGCCGCTGCTGAGATAACCGGGCCGTATCACCAGCATCAGACTCCAACCTCCCAGTACAAGAAAGAACATCGCAATGCATAGTTTTCTTTTGCCGGGAGATAAGCGCTCAAATGCGCGTTGCAACTTTTCCATCGTAAACCGCTGCACGCCTGAGACATAACCTCCTATTGCCTTAGACATCCAGCTGCCGGCATCGCCGACATTGCTTTTCCTCCCTCGTTTCATCATTACCTGGGCTTTACAGTGATGTCATTATTCTCTAAGATTTTCCATCGCTCGATCAAAAGACCGTGAGAATTTTGTTCACTACGCGGAACGCTCCTTAGATATCCTTCTGTTATCAGGCTCCGCTCCACCACAGCAGTTACCCGCGTGATTTCTTGCCGGGCCATGCACCTGAAATAATAGGGGTAACGCTCCATATCCAGCACCACACTGTCTATGCGGATCCGCTGACTTACATTTCCGCTGATAACGTTGCTGAAATAATTACGCTCCACCAGGTTATCGTATTGATCCTTTGCGGACCTATCCGCCAGGTACAAAGCGCGGTTTATGTTTTCCTGGATCAGCCGGTCATCCGGCGATAACGTAAAAAAATATTCGTGAAAGGTGGCCACATGATCCCTGGCCTCTACCGGCTTGTTTTCCTCCCTGGTAGAAGGTACCGCCTCTACCACTTTCCCGTTGAGTAACACCAGCACCTTATTTTCAGCCTCGGTAATACGCGTCTGTGTACGCACGACAATAAATCCGCATAAAAACAAGCTGGCAAGTACAACGATCAATGCAAAATGCTTCACCTGCCTGAACGCTACATCAACGCTCTTTGCTCTACTAAAAATCCCGTTCATCATTCCTCCTATTTTGTTCCCCCTGATAACTTATCGTGCATATAGCCAGTATTGCCAATTGCACGTCCTACTGCGCCGGTAGTCCCTTTGCCCGAAGCCTGACCAGATAATCCTTCATTGAAATGCTGGCGGGCATCGGCGATATTGCTAAGACTTTCGCCTGCTCTGCCCATTGCACCCCGCCCGGCAGAAACTGCTGTCCCGGCAGCTGAGCTGCTCATGCTGGTAACCTTTTGCAACAGGCCTCCGCCACCGCCCGAGTTAACAATGAAGCTGGCAATGGAGGGCACAGTGAAGTAACCGGCAATACCGATCAGCATAAACACCAGGTATCCGGTATCCTGCGCACTGAATACGGTATCTCCGCTGGCCTTGATCTTATCCAGATCTAACCGTAACATCTCTTCTTGAATTTTTCCAAGGATCGCGCCGAAGATGTTGCACACCGGTAGCCATAAAAAGACATTGATATACCTCGCCAGCCAGGCGGTAAGCGAGTTCTGAAAGCCGTCAAAAACGGCAAGGCCAAACACAATGGGGCCAATGATGCTCAATACCACCAGTTGGAAGATCCTTATTGTATTGATGCACAACGATGCGGCCTGAAACAAAACCTGCAAGATCTCACTCAACCATTCTTTCACCGTATTGCGGAAATTGTAGGAAGCTTTTGCCATGGCGAATTTGATCTCACTACCGATAAATTCAAAAGGACCTTCCCCGGGAGTAGGCTCTCCGTCCTGTATCCCTTTGGTATAGCGCAACCACTTCTCCTTATCTCCGTCCTTATTCGCTCCTACATACATTTGCCAGGCCGAACTGTTCATCACCGCGATTTCCTTTTGCTTAAGCAGCACCTTAACTGCTTTATCCGAATCGCCTACCATTTTAGCAGTACCCTCTACCAGCGGATCCAGCAGACCATTTAAAAGTGCTAAGAGCAGGGTAAAGTTGATGACGGCAAACCCAAGCACAAACGGACGAAAAAGCGGATAAAAATCGATCGGCTCCGCGTTGGCATAGTGCCGCCAAACCCGGTAAGCAATATAAAAAAGCGCTCCAAACGCCGCCACACCCTTTGCCACGTCAACCAATTCCTCACAAAGCGGCACCATTTTTTCTAAAATCGTGTCCAATACGCTGTGTAGTGAATGTATCTTATCCGCTACCCCCTGCGCCATGGCCACTGCTGGCATCAAAGCCATCAAACACACAACACCAATCTTCCTCATAACACCTCCAATTTCTCCAGCGCCTAATCATCCTCGCGCATATTGCCGAGTCCCTTCAATTCTTCTTTTTCTTTAGC
The DNA here is from genome assembly GCF_022867795.2 of Chitinophaga horti. Lineage (NCBI taxonomy): Bacteria > Pseudomonadati > Bacteroidota > Chitinophagia > Chitinophagales > Chitinophagaceae > Chitinophaga > Chitinophaga horti. The sequence continues at coordinate 4,710,070 of NZ_CP107006.1, forward strand.
CCGCTGTAAACCCATTAAAGCAGTACGTCCGTTAAAATCTCGCAGAAAAAGCAACTTATCTTCCATCTCTGCGTAAATTCGGTCGATCGCCGCCAGCCGCTCATCGTCACTCATGCGCAATTGGCCAGCAGTAACCACTAGAATCAACTCATCCAGGTTGCCAAGGCTTAGCTTAATCAGGTTGCCATACACTGCAGATAAATATTCCAACTCAGCCGCCCGGAAGGTTTTCAATCCGTTAAACCGGTCGCTAGCGGCCTTGCATTCCTTGACCACCGCAATTTGATATTCAACAATGCCCGCGACCTTCCGGTATTTCTTCACAGCTGGGCTAACCTGCATCAATCCATCAAGAAATACCTTGTGTAGTGAAAAGTTACCTTCTGCAATATTTCTGATCGACGTGTAACCGTTACTGAGAATCGTGTAACTTTTTTTCAGGTCTGTCAGAATATTTTTTAGCTGGTTAAGCTTTTCTACATTTAATAATAACTGTGCAGCTTCGGTAGATTGCCCCCTTGCCCAGCCCGGCAGCAGCCCTACCAACACAACCAGGATCACACACATTTTCTTCATCACACCTCCCGCTCTACTATTTTAACCTTTCTACACCTTCGCCATACCAGCCAGCCATATCATCTCCAACGCCCAGCTCTCTGGCCCGAAGAATGGCCAGGACCATCGCCTCCTGGCCGAATACTTCGCAGAATGCATGTTGCTGACAGGTACGCTCATAAAGCACATCAATCCTTTTCAACCTCGCATCATCACTAAGTTCAAGTTCTCCGGAGGTTGTTACTTCGATCAGTTCATCCACCGTTACCGAACAATCTTCGAGTAACTTTGCGAAGACCCGGCCGAGATAATCGATCTCGGCCCTGCGAAACTTTTTGTCCCTGCGGATTTCTGCTATCTGCCGGGAGGCTTTCCTCACAGTTGTCAGTTGTAACCCGATAATGTCGGCAATCCGGCCGTAACGCCCGACCACCGGGGACACATTTCTAAGCGAGTTAAAAAACAGGTCATGCAACCTGAACTCCCCATCTGTAATGCTGCCAATCACGTTAAGGCCTTCCCTGGCAATACCATATCCTTTTTGGATCACCTCACTATAGGCCTTCAGCGCCAGGATTTGCTGCGCCAGATACTTTTTCTGCGTGTTTTTCTGGCGAAACCATTCGTTCCAGGTCTGCCCGCTGCAGGCAGTAGCTACCAGGCAGCAAACCGCCATCATCATCAATCTTTTCATACGACCTCCCGTTATAATCTGTCTTTTCGCCCCAACGAACTGATTGCTTGCTCGCAGGCAGGTATATCTTTTAAACCAGTAAACTCCAGGACCACAGCTGCTAACTCCATGTTACTCATACGGCCAATTTTCTTTACTTCCAGGCGTCCGCCCGCTAGACTCCCATCAGTAGGCCAGTTCAAAAAGAACCGGCATTGCACAAAACTGATCGCCGTCCAATGCATTTGCACGGATACCGTGGTACAAAATATAGCAGCGCCGGTAGCGAGTTTCCCCCACTGCCTCGCCAGAAACTCCAGATTATCATCTGCCGGCTGGCCATACTGATCATGGACAATCATTGTCCCATTGTAGCCCTTCTCTTTCAGCGTACAAAACACCAGCTTTGCATTCGCCACTAAATTTTCAACATCCATCTCACTCCTTTATTTTAATCCATATAGCTGTTTAACCTCCTCCTGTTCGGCACCAGCTCTCGCCCGCTGCAAAGACAGCAGCGCGTTTTCTCTATTGAAATCCAGTAAATCATTATAATTCTGATCGACCCGCTCACTAACGGCGTGTATGATCTCCAGGCGCTTCGCATCAGTCATCTGCGTACGGAAAGAATTGACCACCACCATCAGCTGCTCTATGTTTTTCACCGTTTCATCCAGCATCCCCAGGTAAACCTTACCCATGTATTCAATCTCCCTGGGCGTAAACCGCTTATCACCTCGCACCATTCTCCAGGCACGCTGGTACTCATGGACCAACCGGGCCTCTTTCGCCGATATGTCTTTAATGCGCTTATAATAAGTGATAAGCGATTTGACTTTATGCAGCTCCTGGAAGTATATTTTATACTGGTTACGCTGCTTTTCCGTCCACTCGCTGATTTCGGTGAGCTTAAGCTTGCTCAGGGCGTTTTCCAATACCTTTTGTGCGTTCTGAAGCCAGATCACTTTGTTCTGCTGCCGCTGTACTTGCAGGTCAACTGCCTTAATCACCTTTTTGATGCCGGCTTTAATAATGTCCAGGATCACAATCTGGGCATTGGCCTTTTGCGCCGGAAACCCCACGCAGATCATCAGCATACTTATAAATAATATTCGTCTCATCGCTCTTAACTTTTCAGTCACACATTCTCATTAGTTTTTATAGCCTCCGCCCTTTTACGCGTAAGCTTTTCCGCTCCTGGAGCATTAGTGATCGCAGGTCCGGCGCTTGGGGCAATCCCTGGCCATCAATCCCCACCTGCTTTCTTCTTTCAATTTTACTGGTTAATTCATATTGCACTACATCAATACCGCCAATGCGCAGGTTTTGATGATTGCGATCCACCCTGAACTGGTAGCTAAGGGTGTCGGTTGCCGGAAACTTCGATGCCGCAATAACAACTATGGGAAATACATTATCCATCCCTTTTTCAAAAAGGTGCGCATTCTGATACTGAAAAATTTCATCCACGTCAAAGGCTTGCTTGAACCTATTCTGCAGATGGCGAACAACAAAACCGGCATCATTGATCTCTTTCAAGACAAGCTTAAACCGCTCAGGCAGCACTAGCATTTCAGCGTACATTTCTTCGCTCATTTTATTCACTACCGCTTTTTCCGGCAACTCACCACGCCCGCTATAGTTAAATTCCAGCCTGCTGCGGTCGATTCCGTATTCATCCTTATGACACATGGTCAACTGCCGAACGAAATACCCTGCCTGATCAAAACCGATCTTCAGCTCAGCAACGTGCTTTTCGCCATTTTTATCGATTGAGGTTACTGATTCAATAATCGTTTCGTCGAGCGTGTAACCAAAATGTTCGGCCCATCTCATGCAAGTTTCAATGGTCATATATGGCGCTAAATCAGGATCAGGCCTGAACCTGTCACCCACCACAGTGGCAGAAACGGCGTATCCCCTTTCAACCAGGCGCTGTTGCAGCTCAGCATATTGCTCCTCACGTTTCTCCCGGCTTAATTTAATATCCACTATCATGCCCGCTTCGCTCTATTTTCCTCCACCATTGCGGCAATGCCGCGTTCCATACCGCCATGCATTGCAGCGAGTTCCAGCACCCTTACGCGCTCTCTGCCCTCTGTCGTGTAGGCGTAATACTCTTCCGGGCATAATTCGTTCCGGTAGACCATCTGCTGCTGACCACCCAAATCGAAGAATACATCACGATCTTCTTTGTTTACCGAAAGCAACACGGTCTTCGCCTTTTCCGATAAGCCCAGCGTTTGCTGCAGTTTGTCGAACTTGTTGAGGAACTTGCGCATATCAAAAAGGATTTTGATATCCGCGTTGTTGATGATTGCATCTTTTATGATCGGGGAATCTACCAGGTCATCCAGCTCCTGGGTAATAACAATAGGAACACCGTTAAATTTGCGGATCGTCTTAAAGGCATATTTCAGAAATTCTGCCATCCCGCTTTTGGCAATGGCCTTCCAGGCCTCATCAATAATCAGCACCTTGCGTGTGCCTTTTAGCTTGCGCATCTTGGAAACAAACTGCTCGACAATGGTCAGTGCGAGGACCGGAAATAATATCGGATGGTCCTTAATGGCGTCCATTTCTATGACGCAAAAGGGTTGATTTAACACGTCAAGGTTTTCGGTCGCGTTCAGGAGGTAGTCGAACTCTCCACCCCGGTAGTAAGGCCTCAACACATACAGGAAGTTGTCCAGGTCGAAATCCTTATCTTTTACTTTATGGAACCGGAGTACCTCTGTGTAAGCCCCCTGCAGGTATTCATAAAAAGTATTAAAACATGGAAAAATGTCGGGGTTGGCATCGAGCTGCTCATAATAACCGCTCAATGCATTGGATAAAGCAACGTATTCGCTCCTGTTATAGTTATCGTTTTCCTGTTTCCACAGCGCTACCAGCAAGGACTTCAGGCTTTCCCTTTTTTCTGTATCCAGTACAGCTCCATCGCTCAAAAAGAAGGGGTTGAATTTGATGGGATTTTTCTCTTCATAAGTGAAATAATACCCTCCAACTAGTTCGCAGAGGCCTTTATAACTTCCACCTATATCCACGACGAAACAGTGGGCACCTTGTGCGTACAGGGAATGAGCCAAATGATTAATGGTCATGCTTTTGCCGCCTCCGCTAGCCCCGCAGACCAGCATACCCATGTTCGAAGTGACACCTTCCGCACGAGGCTGATCTAATAGGTCCAAATACACTGGGCGCGAGGATAGGCGGTCACAGAACCGGATGCCCTGATCCGGGCGAACACTCCTGGGCGAACCTTCGCAGTTCAAAAAGCAGGTCGCCTGCTCTAAGAAAGTGTCGAACGTATCGTTCATCGGAAAATCCGCCGCATTACCCGGAACACCAGCCCAAAAGATTTGTGGCGCACCGATAGTTTCCTCCTTGGCCACCGCGTCCATTTGCGCGAAGGCAGTTCCCGCCTGATTGCGGATATCAGTAAGCTGCCCCGCGTCCTCTGACCATACCAGAATATTGAAATGTGCTTTTACCGGCAGGCGCTGCTGGCCGATCGCCTCATTTAGAAAATCGTTTGTCGCATCCCGACTAATGGCGTTTTCCCGGCTGTATGCTGACAAAGACTGTAAGCGAAGCCTTTTCCGCTCCAGCTTATGAAGGGTCTTTTGGGCATCTTCAACGAAGATGTACTGATTATAAACGTGGTCGTAGGGAAACAAATGTCCCAGGGGACTGGCAAAGCCGATGCTGAACTTAGTGCGGTCAGTGCTATACTTTTCGTAATTAATCCGGCTCCCGCAAAGCGAGGGCAGATCGTTAACGTCGCCCAAGGTGTATAACTGGCAATAACGCTGTCCTATTTTTATCCGGTTACCGAACTCAATGTCGCGTATCATAAGCGGCTCTGCCTGATCAGAAAGCGTCATGTAGCGCTCAATCACGCCGCGTCCATGCTTATTTCCCGATAAAGACGCATCAGGCAAACGCTCCATCTTCAGATATCCTGACGCAGTCAGGATGCGTTCAAACTGACCGCAGGCATCATAAAAATTCTGCAGCAGATCCGGCTTAATGGTTTGCGCAGCAACCAGGTGGCTGCGCAAAAGGTTGCTGAACATTGAGCTCCCTGATTTCCTGTCCTGGGGCTTCTTGGTAATGAAAATATAGCAGGTATGATCAAGGTAGTTGCGACCTGCGAAATGCCTGGCCGAAGCCTGCTGCAGAAAGGATCCGTCTTTTGAAGTTTCCGGTTGATACTTCGCCCTCTGAAACCAGTCCTGCTTATGGACCACACACATTTTCGGCAAAACCTTCACCGCCTTTACCCAAGCCTCATGGAGACCTTCGTACTGCTCATCTGAAAGGGTAAATATTTCAGGTAACGTTGCCTTAAAACCCACCGTCACATCACCCTGCTTTGACAGGATGCAGTCATGCTCCACGTCCATCAATGGAATAATATCTTCCAACCACTTTTCCATACTTCACCTTTTTTATTCTAATCAATCGCTCCACTATCTTCCTATCCGCCCTTACCGCCTGTCACATTCCTAACGATATTCAGGGACGTTTGCCTTTCCGCTTTGTCTTCTCGTATTTCTTCTCCTCCTTCTTGCGTAGAGATTCAAGTTTCGCGGTGATGTCCATCGGCGGTAGCTTCAACCTCTTGCGGTTTTCATCGATAATCTCCTGCAGCCCGATCTCCTCCCATGGAACCATTCGCGCCACGAATTTTTCCTGTGGCGGAAGCTGGCGAAAAGCCTCTTTCAAGTCTACATGGTGTTCCCTGCTCCAGCCATAAGGATCAAGTTTCCAGAAAAAGGGGATTTCAATAAGCACTACGTCTTTGGGAACATCAATAAGTGTTCTCTCATCGACATACTGGTCCGTAAAGGTTTTGGGATTATAGCAGAACGCGTGCGCCGTGCCGTCGCCGTTTTCCTGGTTGTCGATATTGTCAAGAGAAATACCCCGAGTGGTAAATACGCCCTTGGGTTCTAAATACCCAGCATTTAAATTGACAAAGAAGTCATGACCTGATATGTCCAGAATAGGCTGCGCGCCAAGACGAATCCGCCTTTCGACCAAATCATGGTTTACGATAATATCATAATCGGTCTTAGCCTGAATATCACCAATGGGAACACCATATTTAGCAGCCATTCCCTCCGGATCTATCCTTACCAAATGAGGTAGATGATGACCATCCACTATATAACCTTCATCGGTATAATCGATTTCGGAAAACCGCCTTATTTCAGTAGGATTATTTACCTTAATTAGCGCATCCTGCTCGATATCAACATAATATTTATCCGCTCCCAACGTCACTATTTTTCTTTCCATCACCGCATCCCTTCACTATAAAAAAACCACTAAAATCAACGCCTGGCGGGCGATTCAAAAAGAAACACCTTCCTGCTTTTCACCTTCACCACTTTCGGCACACCCCGGCGCGCCATTTTTTTCATCAGACCGTGTTCACCATAGGTATTGCTCATCTCGTACAGCTTGTAAGCCAGCCCGGCTCCCAGGCTTAATACAATTGCGATGGCCAGCAGGTCATTAAATTTCAAAAAGTACATGATCGCATACAGGATGAGTAAAACAACTATCCCAGCGCCCATAAACCATATGTATTGTGCCTTCAGGCCTTTAAATTCGATGGATCTGTTGATCCCCTTATTGATTTGATACACACTATTCATCTTGCCTTTTTTTATCAATTGACCATGCTGTTTCGCTGCGTTATTGACCGGATGCCACGTAGCAACGTGCCGGCGTTAGGTTTTTTATTGAGCGAACGGGTGGAAAGCCCAAATCCAATTACAACAGCCTCAGCGACCTGACACCCGTCATCCTTCGTTTTACAGGCATGGCCAACATTTTCATCCATCATCTTTTGCGGCTCCGCCTGATAACTTGTTTTTTTGCTGCCTCGATCTCTTTTTTGCGGTTAGCTTCAACTACATCTGCAAAGCTCGTCTGGGCAAGCGCCACAGACTTTAGCATCGTCGTGTCCCCTCGCATAGGATACCTCGGTAAAAGAGCTGTATCCTCCAGACCAGTACTACGCGCATAACCAATCGGATCGATCCACCGGATGTCCGGCAGAAATACCAAAATGATATTGTCCGGCATCACACTCGCGCGGAAATCCGGCATAACCGTCTGTCGTGTTGCCAGGTCATAATGAAATGCAGATTTCGCCAGCTCCAGCGGGGATTCACTAAGCCTGCTTTTTATGGAGATGTCTGCTAACCCCTCTCCGCTGAGCCTCCTATTCTCCCAGTCTACCTGGTATACATTACCCTCTATATTAACCCGTGGCAAGGTACCTTCCAAGCGTCTTACGATCGCATCATCCACTAGCAATGCGTTTCGGTTTTCTTTATAACTCAGCGCATTTAAAGCATTGAAATCGTCCGCATCCGGCCTGAAACTTTTTGATAGAAATTCAGCGGGAAAACGGACAAGGAGCAGCTGGCTTTCCTTATCAACCAGCTCTTTTTTTACCGAGTTGAGTGTTAACGATGCGACTCCATTTTCAATTTGGATCGCATCAAACGGGATCACCGTATTGGAATCCATAGACCGGATCAGCGTTTCCCGCTCGCGATCGGCGATAAAAAGCGATCCATCCAGGATAATCCCGTCGTGTTGCAGTTGTTTAGCTTTCATGGCATCTCCTCACTCAATTACACCACCCCGTATTTGCCGGCGACTTGCCCCTTCGCTCCACTACCCCCGGCTGCTGACGCAAATCCTGTCCGAAGCTTCCTGGATTCCTTCCATAACCAACGTACCATTGTCCTGCGCTCCGCGGCAACACCGTCCCCGCAGCCGCTGCCACATCCAAGGCGTAGTCCGTACAGTTGTAATTCTCCAGATCATAAGTTGGCTTATGCAACAAGGCCTTTAAAATCGCTTCGCTGAATTGCACAGGATTCAGCTCGATCGCTAAGCTGACGTTATACTTCCTGCTACTGTCATCGCCGATCGTACTCGGTGCGGTGGTCTTGGTAAAAGGATTGACTTTTTCATTGGCAGCAAAGCCCAACGTCCTACGGATCGTTACGCCGTTTAACTGCTGTTCTAACCCTAAAAAAACATGCCCCATAAGCCTGCTCAGGGTAAAGGGATTATCGCTCCCAGGTTCCGGTTGATCAACGTAGATGATCAGCCGGCCAGGCTTGGACTGGTTAAAGCAAGACAAGAACTTCAGCAGATCGTTAATCTTATTTACCGGTGGCAATAAAATGTCTGATGGTGAAATGTAGCCTGAATGACCGCCACCACCACCGCCACTTCCCGAATTTGCGCCACCAGCTTCTCCTGACCCCGCACTGCTGTAATCAGAATCATCTGTCCAATACGTGGTTGTCAGGCACTCTGTGTGATGATTTATATTTCCGATACACTCTCCCCTGCCATTTCCGGTGCAGGAAGTCCATTCATAACAACTGGTCACCGGCAGAAGTAGCGATACACTACTGCCGCTTCCAGCGCCCTTTCCCCCACGGTGCCTAGTCGGCCGGGTTTGAAATCGCGTTACCCCATCAGCCGGCTGTTTACTGTGAAGCGAATAGTTGAACATCGCAATCAGCTGTGCTGCGCGACCTTTTCCAATCGCGGCATCATTTTCAGCGTCATCCTGATCTCGAAAAAGTTTAATCCGAAGTACAGAATCCGATTCTACCGCAATAAACCCAGACACCTTTTGTTGATTAGCTTTTGAAAGCGGAACCAGGCAAATAAGGGTTTCTCCCCTTGTGCCGGTAAGTGCGCTGCCCCACCTGGCTAGTCCCATTGACCGTTCAAGCTGGCACAAATAGGTCTGGCCGTTATGATCAGCACGGAGGCGTGCAACAGCCTGATTGACCAGCGGGTCATCGTATGAAATTTCATTATCAATGTTTCCTGTGGCAGGGGCTTGTTTTTCACAGGAGTGTAACCCTGCGATAAACAAACCGGTTAAAACCATCACTGCTGCCAGCGCGGCGGATTTTCGACATCCGCAAAACTCAAACTTCCTCATATCCTCTCTCCTCAAAAAATTATGCTATAAAAACTTGTGCATTTCCACCAGCTGTAGAAAAAAAATGGCCCCGCCGCAGGTGTCCCATCTCACCCATCAACCTCAACCCGCAAGCGGGAACCATTCCTCCTCTCCTACATCTACCTAGCCTGTTATTCCGAAAAATGACCTGATGATGGTTGCCACCACCACTAAAAAAATGCAACTTCCAAACCATGCGGCTGCAACCTTACTGGTATCCTGATCGCCGGAGTTCCATTTCTGATAAACCTTTACTGCGCCAATCAATCCCAGAATCGCACCCACAGCATACATTAAATTGGTGCCATCGGTAAAGTAACCCCTCACCTGGGTATTGGCTGCCTGAATACCAGCCTTTCCATCCTGTGCATACCCTGCCACCTTCACTCCCAGCAACACAACCGCGATCGCAGCTGTCCTGCAAACTTTTACCACTCTCTTCCTCATTTCCTATCTCACTTAAAGTTTACACTCGCCCTCATCCAGACTCTGCGTCTCCCTGCCAATGGCAGGGAGCGAGAGTCCCTCCCTCTTGCGCGCACCATCCCATCCATTGCGTCATAGCGCCGTGCCGCGGGGAAAATCTGAAGGGGCACTGCCACCAAAACCAATCATACCAAACCAACCCGGCAGTACGCCCTCCATCTATCTTTTTGGCTATCTCTCCAGGTTAGCCTATTATCTTTTCCAGAAATTGACCGGCACCGGACGCCATCCCTCTCCTCGCATCTCATCCCTACTTCAATCCGGTGCGGTCAATATTTTATTTAGTCCACAGCAGATCCACTTCTTCCTCGGTCAATCGTACGTTGCCCCTGGATTCGGATTCGCTGACAATAAATTCGTTAATAGCGCCGCGAAACGCCGGACTACCCAGCTGAAAATGACTTGAAAAAAGCTGCTGTAAACCCTGTAGCAATTCAGCTTTGGTAACCTGATTAATCTGCCCACGGGTAATTAAGTCTTTCGCCTCGCCCATTAGCAATTCTGCATCATTGAGATTGCTACCAGCTACCGCGACTTCTGCATGCGTGTAGGCATCGGGGGCAGACTGTATCGAATCAACACCGTGTGGCGGCCATTTTTTTCGGCCAAACAGGTTCTCAATTTCTTTGGGATAATATCGCAGGGCAACAAATGCGTAATACAGCAGGCCGCCGATTGAAACAATTTTAAGGTAATCCATCCAGGTGTAAGCAGAAAACATAATCCACAATTTTTTAGGTTCAACAATCCTGTTCAGCTGCATCTCCCGGCGAACTGACAATACAAAATTGTTGGATTACGAGACCCCGTGAAAGGACAATTGCAGGTACAGAAATGTTGCTCCCCCTTGTTCCTCCTGACAACCAAGGAATTGAAGAAACAAACTGCAATAAAAAAGTTACTACCAAAGGAAGGAGCAATTGAACCATATTTACGCTGAGAACAAAGGGTCTTCAATTCTAGCTAAGCTTGGCGTAAATAAGTATTGGGGAGCAGTAATAATGATATGGAATTATTAGTACTTTGGTTGACAAGGGTAATCGCTAGCTGTTGCCGGCTTGTGAATGGCCGAGCAGAGTAAATTACAAAACGTTATTCTTCATCCATATTAATCGTATTTATTAAGTTGTTCATGGCGTCAAAAGCGAAGAACTTTTTGAGACGACCCTGATGATCGTACAGGCCGGCTGCTATTTCCTCATTAGGGGTAAGGTCTTGAAACTTCAACATGTATAGGTTCTGCTTAAGTACGCGAAACTCGTCTAGGTTACCTTTCTCGGTTGCATGTCTCTTACGAATCGGCAATATATAGATCGCAGTATAATTACCCTTCTTCCTACGAACAAGATTTTTTATATCCTGTCTAACTAGTTCTTCAAGACTATTCGCAGGAATACAGCTCAGTTTAATTACGTTAGAGGTCGGAAGCATATCTTTTCCACCAATGGACATATCAATAAGGAAAGAATACTTCATCCGATATCTGAAAATAGTATCCTCCACCTTAACTGATTGATCAAGTGAAGTTTCATGTAGCGTAATGAGGTCATTAATCTGTGTGTGAAATCCTGGATTAAGTGTTTCGATTTGATAACTCACTTGCAAGTGGCTCTCTGATTCGCTGATAGCCCTTTTTATGTCTAAAAATGAAGGGGCAAGTAACTGAAAACCATTAACATCCCTTACTGCCAACTTTGAAAGTTTGGGATATTGGAGAATTAAGGTGACGTTTTCCGCGTCCTTTTGCCCACGGTTAGTTACCTCAATCGGCAGTTCCGATAAATTGACAGATGCATTATCCATCTCGCCGCCATAAATTAAATTAACAGTGTCTTTAACATTCACCGGCAGGGCAAACTCACCAATTGATAGTGACAGTAAAGCCCGGTCAAATGCACCAGATCGCCTGGCGATATCTTCGTCGGAGTTCCTACCTGCGCGATTATCACGCATAGAGATGAATATAGAAATAAGTGCGATCAGTACGCCAGCGATCGCGATCCAGTCAGAGCGGTTGAGTCCTTTAAATAGATCGATTAACTTTTTCATACGGAATTGCCAGGGATTACGGGATTTGAAGGCAAATATACCGTTTATTATGATCTTGCCTCACTCATGGTTAGCCTTGGCTATTGCGAATCAATATTCCTTCACCTTTTCAATCAATTTTTCCAGCATGCTGATCACCAGCTGTTTGTCAGGTTCCTCGCCGTCATAAGATTTCGCGCGCATGGCACTCCAGGATGGATCAACCTTATTTGGGGTAGAGAGAAAAGGCACGATCGTTTTAAATACAAAGCTTAGCGAGCGGCCACTTAAAATATGAAGATCATACAGCCCGCGCAGGATTAATGCTATCTGATCTGATGATAATCCGACCATTATTTTAAACAGTTCGCCTGTAAACGACACACTTTTCTCGGTTTCTGACAATGGCACGAATCCTTGATTTCGAATGCGAAAATCGATTTCTACAGCCACCCAGTCCCTACAATAGTCACGCAGACTCGGATAGGCAGGATTGTATATGTAACCCTTTGCTTCCGGCATTTGCCCAAGATTTTTATATTCCCATTGCAGAAACTTCATCACCTCATCCTCACTTGGCGATTTTGCTATAATTTCTTCGATTCCATGAGTAAAATACGAAATGGCCGTTTTTGAGTTTAAGTTCCATTTGATCAAAAGTTCATGCAGCGGCGGACAGGAGGTCATAGGCTTATCCTGTCCGGACAATGCTTCTACATCACGCACTACATACATTACATAATTAAACTCATGCAAGGTAACAGGCTCATAGACATCTACTTTCCTGATAAAATCATCCAGCAACTCCCTGACGATATAAATAGGGTCATGTCCATGGCTTCCACCGCTCAGATTATGCACAATCATGTCCATTTTTGCCACAATCTCATCGCGGGCAGGCGCCAGCCTAGTAATAGGCACCAAGACTTCAGATGGTAAAGAGGTTTTATAATCGGTCTCTAACACCTGCAGCATGTGGCCTAATTTCAGCGAAACAAATTCGTAAAGATCGGCAACCGTCTCACTTACTGCTACCGTATCCCTGCTATGCCGGTACACTTTCCCCATCAATCCCACTAACTCATCGTAATGCTTTCTGATAAATTCTTTGTTTTCATCAGCCTCCCGCGCTTTGAAGTAGCGCTCCTTGATTTCACTTAGCGCCCACTGATTTTTAGCGACCAGCTCTTCTCTCAGTGCCTCTACCTGCGCATCGCCGAGCAATGCCAGATCGGCTTCCTGCGGATTGATTTGGTGATTAATTAACTGGTCATGCCAGTAGTATAAATAATTGCTCTTTTTCATGTAAACAATGGTTAGAACTGGTTAACAGTTAATAAGCATCATAGGAAAGGAAGAGCATTAACGTTAGATAGAGTAACGAAAAAAAATCCTGATCTGCTTTCAAGCAGGTCTAATATCGAAATAAATTTTTTAATTATTCAAATGCAATTGCGCTACCCTGGCTATTTTCAGCCCAATACCCTAAAAATCCGTTTACAGATGTAGGCGAACAAATTTCGCTAACGATAAAAACTATAAGCTAAATCGACGATTCAAAAATACGTGATAAACAAAATCCGACGAGCGAACAATTGTTCGTTTTTTCACCTCGCAGCACGCACCTCCCGGAGCGTCTTATCATGGATACCCAGGAAACTGGCTACATATTTCAGCGGCACCTGGCTGAGCAATTCCGGCGCTTGCTCAAGCAACACCTGGTAACGCTGCTGAGCGGTTAGATTGACCAGCTCAAGATGATCGATAACCCGCACGTGATAGTTTTCTATCAGCCTTCGGCCAACGTAGTTTACCGATCGAAACTGCTCATAAAGATGTTGCTGGTCGAACTTTTTAAGCATGACCACTTCAGCTGAAGTGAGCAACTCTACCGTCTCATCGCTCGGCAAACCAGTTATATAACTTTTAGGAGACATTGCCATGTCACCTTTTTGCATAAACCAGGTGGTTTGCTCCTTCCCAAAACGATACTTGTAGCTGCGGGCGATGCCGCTGTTTAAAAAAAGGATTTGATCACTCACTCGTCCGGCCTTCACCAGTTTGTGTTTGCGCGGAAATTGAACAATTTCAGCCTTTTGGTAAATCAGGTCGATCACTTCCTGTTCCAGTGGGGGTTGGGCATCCTGGATCAATACCCGGTTCATCGCTTGAATAAACATTTCGAGCATAACGATGGAATTTTTTGCGATTAATTAGGAGTTACTATGAGATTGATTATCTCCTACGCTGCATGCTAAATATAAAATTTTCCGGCGATTATGAATCACCGCGACTACATCGCGGCACCATCGATCGCGGCTACCTGCTTTCGGAAAAACGAGTGTGAAAATGCAGGGCATTTGCGGCCTGACAAAGGATTGTCGTGATTTTTCCGTATTTTTAGGATACCAATTTGCAAAAGACATAACGTGCAGCCCCGGCAATTAAGTGTAGTCACCCACGATAGCGCCCAAAATTCATGAGTATATTCAAAGGAAAAATTCTCCTGGCCGAAGATGATATCAAACAGGCGACCCTGCTGGCCGAGACATTGCTTGAACGCGGTTACGATACCACCACATATGATAATGGGCTGGAAGCTTTTTCCTGTTTTCAGCGAAATGCGGACAATATTGACCTTTGTCTCTTTGATGTCCGTATGCAGGGACTCGACGGACTGACGCTGACCTCCAGGATCAGAATACAAAACGAACGCGTCCCCATCCTTTTGATTTCCGCATTAACTTCAGAAAATGACGTCTGCAAAGGTCTAATGTGCGGCGCCAATGATTATGTGCGCAAACCACTGAACTTATTGGAAATAGAATTACGCATTGAGCTGTGGCTGCGCCGCACCAAAAAGCTCATCGCCGACACCCGCGATGTTATTGAACTGGCTGACTGGAAGCTTGATGCCAAACAGATGGCGCTCATCCCGCCAGGAAAAGCCAGGCCCATCTCGCTGAGCGACAGAAAGTTTGTACTAATGGAATACTTGGCTAGAAGGCAGAACAAATTCATTTCCCGCTCAGAGTTACTGCTTAGTATATGGGGAGTTGATGACTACTTCGCCGGAAGAAGCATGGACGTCTTCATTTCACATCTCAGAAAATATTTCAAGAACCAGCGCAAAGTAAATCTGAACTACGATCCCACCGAAGGGTACATGTTAAAAGTAAAAACCTAAGCTCGTCAAAATATCCTGAGCACCGGCTTTCCGGATAATATGAGTTAATTTTAAGCGCGTCACAGCGTACATACATGCCCGGAGAGATTTGTTTAACCTAAATATATTGTGACATGAGAAAAGTACTTCAATTTGCCCTTTGCGCTTTACTATTTTCCGCCTGCGCAACCACGCCATCCCTGAAACCCGAAGAGGCCCTGACGCTAATCAACCAAACTTACCATTATCCCGCGAAGTACGGCTACACGCTCTACCTGGATGATCCTGAACTGCACAGGCTGGTACAGCTGAATGGCCTGGATACTTCCGGCCTACTCAACATCGTACCTGAAGGCGAAGTCATACCCGAAGGCGCTCACCAGGTCAGCCTCACGGAGAAGGGTCGCTCCTACCTCATGGTAGACAGCAGCCTCCCAGAAGGCCAGCAGCGCGTGCACGCAGTTACCGCCTACATCGCCGAAACCGACCCAGAGAAAGCAATCGCTATTTTGGATGAGCCGAAGGCCGGCAGCATTGTCGCTCAGTACCAGGTCAGCTACCGCGACCACACTCCCTTCACTGCAATGGCGCCAACCAGGGAATTTACAAAGCCAGAAACGAAGAAAGTATATTTTCAATATCAGGGCAACGCCTGGAAACTAATTGAAAAACCGGAACAGGATTTTGGGGGGAACGCGACGCATAGAAAATGAGCAACAAAGACCAGCTATTTTGTTACCGCCTACTCGGTAAAATCAATGCATTATTTGTAACTTATCTTCAGATTTACATAATTTAACAATGACTGACGAAGAATCTCGAGAACTTGGAATAATGACTGAACAGGAACAAAAAGAAATGGA
This sequence comes from Chitinophaga horti, assembly GCF_022867795.2. Lineage (NCBI taxonomy): Bacteria > Pseudomonadati > Bacteroidota > Chitinophagia > Chitinophagales > Chitinophagaceae > Chitinophaga > Chitinophaga horti. The sequence continues at coordinate 4,725,861 of NZ_CP107006.1, forward strand.
CCTCCGATTTGAAAGGACTGAAGAGAATGGTATCGCGGATACCCAAAAATACTTTGATCGTATACACGATAAAGTATTTAGCCTTAATAACCTCTTAATTGCGGCCTACTTTGCACTGATAGCAATCCGGAATGATGTTCCCAGCTGGAGCCTGGTAGTTCCAGCGCTTAATTCCATTTTGTTATTATATGTCGATTATCGAATGTTAAAAAGAGCGCGACTTCAAGCTAACATTACCAAGTTAACACTGGAAGAAATTAAAGAGTATGGAGCGATTCAGAATAATACAAACCTATTTTCGCTTTTGTCAATTTGGTCTACGGTACTTGTCCTTGTAATCTTTGGGTGGATTCTACTTTCGACAAGAGGATGAATACTAACGCGATCCTACGACCGCCATTCCTGACTTGTCGCCAATTTTTATAGCCTGCAATTCGTGAGTAGCGTATCCAGTGCCTCCATCAATTCAGTCAAGTCCAAGATTTCTCCGCGAAATACAAGGGTATGATCATAAGAATTATAACCTCTGTGTACGTTACTTTTCCCGTTAAAAAACCTTGGAGCCATTAAAGAAGGGTTCATCGCCCGATCAACATACACCGCACTGACGCTATTCTCGAACCATTCTTCTACCCGTTCATCATAGTGTTCAAAATGGTTGCGGAACTTACGACTTGAAAGAGGGTTGTCATCCCCAACGCTAAGCAACTTCCTTAGTTTTTCTCCTCGTTCCTTATACTTCTGTTTTGTTGGCCAAAGGATTTTGGAGATATTACCGGTAGCCCCAAGGATTGACTGAATGGAGCACCATGTTTCGACAGGATCAGAATGGTCGTGAGTTGCCAGCAAGCGTTCTGCGGCCCGTTTCGCAATTTTTGTTTGCAGGACAATCTCATCAATCAAAATCATCTCTTGAAGCGTCATAAACTGGGGGCCTTTAGTTGGTGAATCATGGCGGAATTAAGCAATTGAACTATATGAATGAATCTAGAAGATACCGTACTCTTTCCATATCCTTTTCAAGGTTTCTTACAATGCGCTTGGCACCGTTATAACTAAAATCTTTGTACGATATCTCCAATAGCCTGATTCCATTTGCGGGCAAAGATAATCTGCGCCGCTCATCGTATATTTTACGCTGCTCCGCCCGATTCACACCGCTGTTGGTTAGTCGCCCAGGTTTATCAAAAAAAGCTACAGGTTCGAAATGCTGTCGTTCACGGTACTCAATGACCAGGCCTAGTTGAGGATAGTATCCATCAACGGGTAGCTTGCGACACCTGCCCTTCTTGTCAGGATCTCCCTTTAAAAATTCAAATTTATTATACTGCCGACAAGCAGCAAAACCTAGTACCTGATCGCACAAATGCAATACATAGTGCTCATCTTTCTTCGCATTGATTTTAATAGCTATCTGGTTATTGTCCATAACATGAATTTATAATCCCCTGATACACCACGACACGAGTGCCTAAATTAACGAATATTCCTCAGCAAGCGACTCGATCAATTGATTTCTACAGACTATATTCCTAAGAAATATACTTCAATATCAGTCTTGGCCTTGTACTGACCATCTCTTACCCCGAGTTACCCATACCCAATGCACTTAAGATTTTAAAAACAGCATCATTTTTCGGCGATCCGCTGGGTGCGGCCGCGCTCATATCTTCGTTTCATGAAAAAAAGGAGGTAAATCGATTGCGGGCAGTACACGTAATTTCACGATGTTGACGAGAAAGGCTGATCCTCCTTTTTTGATTTGATGGCAAATGTTTAATTTTTTCAAACATTCAGAAAAAGGAGGCAATTCGAGGCCGGGCAGTACACGTAAATTAACGATGTTGATGAGAAAGGCTCAACCTCCTTTTTTTGCTTTCTTAAAGTCTGAACAGTACCGAATAACAGGTTCCGTACCTGATTATGTATTGAATGAGCAAAGACCGCAGGGAGGGCATCTGAAACTAACTTATTATGAAATGAAAAACCTAAAGTACACCATTGGTGCGGACGTGTCAAAAAAAGAGATCGTCTGCTGTTTATCTACCATCAACGAAGAGCAGGAGGTGCAGGTAAAGGCAACCCACAAGTTCCCCAACTCTACATCGGGCTTTAAAAGCCTGCTTGCCTGGGCCGACAAACACATCAAGGAAACACTCCCTGTAAATTATGTGATGGAAGCTACCGGTGTTTATCATGAACAGTTTGCCTGGTTCTTGCATCACAATGATAAAACAGTAAGTATTCTGCTGCCCAACAAGGCTAAGAGTTGGTTGAAGGCAGCAGGGTTAAAATCGAAAAACGACACCATTGATGCCAAAGGACTCGCGAAGATAGGCGCGGAACGAAAACTGGAAGTGTGGACGCCGCCCTCCAAAAACCTGTTGGTTTTACGGGACTGTACCAGGAGGCACCAGGCATTAAACGAATTGCATACGATCACCAACAACCAGCTTCATGCCATACAACACAGCCAGTTTCAAAGCCCGCTTGTAGTCAAACAACTCAAAGGAACCCTAGCGCTGATTAAAAAGCAGCTCAAAGAAATGGAGAAGGCAATGACAGATCTTATATCATCAGATCCCATCCTGGATCAGCACCACAAAAACATCACCCGTATCAAAGGACTGAGCACACTTTCTTTTGCCGTGATTGTAGCAGAAACCAATGGTTTTGCATTGTTCAAAAAGGTAGGTGCCTTGATCAGCTATGCCGGATATGATGTGATAGAGAACCAATCAGGCGCACATATCGGAAAAACGAAGATTTCTAAAAAGGGTAATTCCAGGATTCGTAGAGTGCTGCACATGCCTGCTCTTTGTGCTGTCCGTGAAGATCAGCCGCAATTCCGAAACCTATACATCAGGGTTTATGAACGTACCCGGATTAAAATGAAAGGATACGTGGCTGTACAGAAGAAACTATTAAGCATGGTATACTTTCTTTGGAAGAAGCATTGTGCGTACGATCCGATATTTATGGTTGCAGATTGCTACACGCAGGACAGTCAACGCGTTCAAATAACTTAAAAGGTATTCTGAGCGTATTTTTCAGAAAAATTTGGATGCCCCAAATCACTATCGCAATATAAGTAACGATTACAATGGGCGCAACCCAGACAACATTATTTACCAAAAAGCAGAACGATATGGTAACGATGGCTACGCTATAGCCCATCCGCCCGCATTACCATACTGCAATACTTGGTGAAGAAGAAAGCCTGTGTCTGTGGTAATCTGGCAGAAAAGATGAGATTGCTTCAGGCCACTAAATTCTGCATTGAAGGGAAGTCTTGGGCTACTCAGCGATGATCCTTGTGGAGTCGGGTGGCTCAAAAAATGCAGTTTAGAAGGTAACTTGAACAGGAATGATTGGAAAGCCTAACTGTACATAATCCCGCGGACACTCCTTAAGCTGATTGCCCTACTGAATAGCACGGACTAATATCTGTTGGCAAATGATTCATGAAATGATTAACTTTGTGATGTGAGATTTTTTGCACTTATACTTTCCATCATGGTACTGACACTTTCAGTAATGCCATGCTGTGCAATAGAATCAGCGTTTACAACCGAGCACCAACAAAATCAAGGTGTTTCTGAAAAATCCGGACATCATGAGCAGGGGGACGACTGTTGCGGTCATTGTTCTCCTTTCTATACTTGTGGGACCTGTGTGGGCTTTGTATTGGCTGCGCCCCTGGTGTATCCTTCCGGTTACCTCGCCTGTGAGCCATCTGAACAATTTAGCCTTTATCTTCAGTCTGCACTTCAGGGACTTCCTGCATCAATCTGGCAACCGCCCAGGATAGGTTAAACACTTTACGGCCATACGTGGCCTATTTTATGTTTAACTTAAATTAATCTTTATAATGAAAAAATTGACTGTGCTGCTGGCAGCACTGCTTTATACTGCTATTGCATATTCCCAGAACAATACTTTTAAGGCCACCATTAAAGATGGCAAAACAAACAGCCCTTTACCCGGCGCTTCAGTTCAGGTATTGGGAACGGCCATCGGGGCCTCTGCTGATACTACCGGAACTGTTGTCCTCAATAATATACCATCCGGGAAACAGGTCATCGAATTCCGTTTTATGGGTTATGCCAGTCGCAGGGATACCCTCGTTTTTCCACTTAGCCTAGTAAGCCCGCTAGCGGTTACTCTTGAAGCCGAAGAGGATGAGGACCTGGAGGAAGTGGTTATTTCTTCCACCCGAAGCAGCCGAACCATTGCCAATATTCCAACTCGTGTGGAAGTAATCGCCGGTGAAGAACTTGACGAGAAGGGCAACATGAAGCCGGGGGACATCCGCATGATGCTCGCTGAAAGTACGGGCATCCAGACCCAGCAGACCTCTGCCACCAGCGGAAACTCTGCTATCCGTATCCAGGGCCTTGACGGTAAATACACCCAGGTGATCCGGGACGGCTTCCCCTTATATTCCGGTTTCTCCGGTGGGTTGGGCCTTTTACAAATCGCTCCATTGGACTTACAGCAGGTGGAGGTAATCAAAGGTTCTTCTTCCACCCTCTATGGTGGTGGAGCCATCGCTGGCCTGGTGAATCTGGTATCTAAAAAACCTACTGAGCAGCGTCAGCTAAACTTCCTGCTCAATGGTACTTCTGCTTTGGGACTGGACGCCAGCGGCTTCTATGCCCAGAAATTTAAAAGGGTAGGAACCACCGTCTATGCTGCCTACAATCACGGTACTGCCTACGATCCGGCAGACATTGGCCTGACCGCTATTCCTAAGTTTGACCGTTTCACGCTGAACCCTAAGCTGTTCCTGTATTTCAATGACAACACCACACTGATCGCCGGTATCAACGCAACCGTAGAAAAACGTATCGGGGGTGACCTGGAATACATCAAAGGCAACGGAAGCTCAGATCATTCTTATTTTGAGGAAAACAAAACTGGCCGTTACAGTAGCCAGCTAGACCTAGAGCACAAGCTCGGTGATCAGTCAAAACTGGTGTTTAAGAATAGTGTCAGCTATTATGACCGTACCATCGCCCTGCCTTCCTATCAGTTTGCAGGTAAGCAGGTATCCACTTACACCGAAGCCAACTACTCCCGCAACGGAGAAAAGGCCGACTGGGTAATTGGTGCCAATTTGCTGACCGATAAATTTACAGAGGACAAGTTAACGGGTACTGCTGCACGGGATTACAATTACACGACTGTCGGTGCCTTTGCATTAAGCACCTGGAATGCCACAGAGAAAATCAGCATTGAATCGGGCATCAGGGGAGATTACCACAATGAGTTCGGGTTCTTCTTTCTGCCCAGGATCTCTGCCTTATGGAAGATCAACCAGCATTTTTCTACCCGCCTGGGTGGCGGCCTGGGTTATAAAGCACCTACTGTATTTACCGAAGATGCTGAACGTATTCAGTTCCGTGGTGTGTTGCCACTGGATGTAGCAGGTACCAGGGCAGAACGGTCTTATGGTGCAAATTATGACATCAATTACCGCACCTCCCTGTTTGACGATAAGGTTGGCTTTAGTATCAACCATATGTTCTTTTATACCCGGATCAACAATCCGGTACTGCTTACTCAGGCTCCGGGTGGCAATTACCAATACCTCCAGCCAAATGGGAATTTCGACACTAAAGGGATGGAAACCAATGTCAAGCTGACCTATGGTGATTTCAAGTTGTTTGTGGGTTATACCTATGCGGATGTTAACCAGCATACCGGCAGTACGACAACGACTTATCCGCTAGTGTCCAAACACAGGCTCAACAATGTGCTTATGTATGAGATCGAAGAACAATGGAAAGTGGGTGCCGAAGCCTATTATTTCAGCCCTCAGCAACTCAACGATGGCAGCACCGGTAAAAGCTATTGGACAGCTGGTTTGATGGCAGAGCGCATATGGGAAAGGTTCTCTGTTTTCGTCAACTTTGAAAACTATACCAATACCCGTCAGACCAAATTCAGCCCGATCTATTCGGGACCCATTACCAGCCCCGTATTTAGGGATATTTATGCCCCTGTGGATGGTTTTGTAGTGAATGGCGGAATCAAGCTAAAGTTTTAACCTTTTAAACTGTAAATGATGAGTGAGGCATGTTGCGGTCCAGACAGCGGAAACAAAGTTCCTGCTGCCCCGCAGAAAGATAAGCAAGAGGATCAGGATAACAATGAAGGCTGGCTCAGTCATTGGCCGCTGCTTTCAGCATTGCTGATCTTACTTGGAATGCTGGTACTTGAATTTGGTTTCAGTTACCAGCCGCCATTCCCATTTAACCTGACAATTTATGCCATTGCCTATCTGCTGGCCGGATACAATGTGCTCGCTATGGCCTTTCGCAAAGCAATGCGGCTGGATTTCTTCAATGAATTCTTCCTAATGAGCGTAGCTACTATTGGTGCTTTTTGTATCGGCTCCTACAGCGAAGGCGTGGCGGTAATGGTCTTCTATTCAATAGGCGAATGGTTCCAGGATGCAGCGGTAAACAGGGCCAAACGAAGTATCAAGGCACTGCTGGACATCAGGCCGGACGAGGTGACCATATTACGGGAAGGCGTTACACAGGTGATCGATCCAAGGCAGGCCGCCATCGGTGATGTAATTCGGTTAAAGGCCGGGGAGAAAGTGGCCCTCGATGGGAAGTTGCTGTCCGAAACCTCGGTATTCAATACTGCCGCGCTTACCGGGGAAAGCAAGCCGGATACCAAAAGAAAAGGTGAAATTGTATTGGCCGGCATGATCAACCTGGATCACGTGTCGGAAATAGAGGTGAGATCATTGTTTACCGACAGTAAGCTGAGTAAAATACTGGAAATGGTACAGGATGCGACCGCACGTAAATCCCAGACACAGCTTTTCATCAGCCGATTTGCGAAAGTCTATACCCCGATTGTCTTTGCTCTTGCTGTACTGGTCTGCTTCGCTCCCTATTTCTTTACAGTGGATTATAACTTTCAGCAATGGTTCTACCGTGCCCTGGTCTTTCTGGTGATCAGTTGCCCCTGCGCCCTGGTGGTGTCTATTCCCTTGGGTTATTTTGGCGGCATTGGTTTGGCTTCCCGAAATGGCATCCTGTTTAAAGGTTCCAATTTTCTGGACGTGATGACTGGCATCGATACGGTGGTAATGGACAAAACAGGCACCTTAACAAAGGGCGTTTTTAAGGTGCAGCAGATTGTGACCGCTGGTTTAGAGCAGCGGGAACTGATCAGGTTTGCAGCAGCAATGGAAACAAATTCCAGCCATCCCATCGCCAAAGCAATAGTAGCATACGCCGGGGATCAGGCTCAGGAACTGAAAGCAACCGATGTGCAGGAAATTGCAGGTAATGGGCTAAAAGGGACCGTAGAAGGCAAAACAATGCTGGCAGGAAATGTAAAGCTGCTGAATAAGTTCGGTATCACCTATCCCGCTGAAATTGATGAGCTGGTGGATACCGTTGTGCTGATCGCTATACAAGGCAAATATGCCGGATATATCACGATTGCCGATGAGCTTAAGGAAGATGCGAAACAGGCAATACAGCAACTGCATCAGCAGCACATTCAGACCGTCATGCTTTCCGGCGATAAAAGTGCTGTAGTGAATAAAGTAGCAGGGCTGTTGGGCATCGATAAAGCCTTCGGTGATTTGTTGCCTGAAGGCAAGGTAGAACAGGTGCAAAAGCTGAAAGATGAAGGCCGCCGTATCGCCTTTGTTGGTGATGGTGTAAATGATGCCCCAGTGATTGCGCTGGCCGATGTCGGTATCGCAATGGGTGGACTGGGAAGTGATGCGACCATTGAAACGGCTGAAGTGGTCATTCAGAATGACCAGCCCTCTAAGATCACAACAGCTATACGGGTGGGCAGGATTACCAAACAGATAGTCTGGCAGAACATCATACTGGCAATGGTCGTAAAGGTAATTGTACTTTCCCTTGGTGCTGGTGGTATTGCCAACCTTTGGGAAGCGGTGATTGCAGACGTGGGTGTTGCACTACTGGCAATACTCAATGCGGTGCGCATACAAAGAATGAAATGGAGTTAATACGGGAGCCGGGTTTTATGCCCGGCTTTTTTTACATCATGGCGTGTTCCGGCTGGACCGCCTATTGGTGCAGACGTTTCAAAAAAAGAGATCGTCTGCTGTTTATCTACCAAGCAATGCCTGTATGATCCGGCTTTCTTGTTACCGGATTGCTATACACAAGCCCATGATCGCCTTAAGGCCGTTCCATTTGCTTTTTTCTCAAAAATTTGGATACCCCAAATCATTATCGTAATATTGCGATATAAATAACAGCAACGATGGGCGCAACCAAGACTACATTATTTACCAAAGAACAGAACGATATGGCAGCGATGGCTAAAGCAATAGCGCATCCAGCACGTATCGCCATCCTGCAATATTTGGTGAAGAAGAACGCCTGTGTCTGTGGTGATCTGGTAGAAGAGCTGGGATTGGCTCAGGCCACTACCTCACAACACTTAAAGGAACTAAAGAATGCAGGCATCATTCAGGGTAACATTGAAGGGGTGAGTGTATGTTACTGCATTGATCCTAAAGTCTGGAACCAATACCACAGCCTGTTCAGCAGCTTCTTTAAAGAAGTAGACCTGGAAGGGGCTAAATGCTGCTGATCTATTTTTTTGCCATAATCAATCGCAATATTGCAAAAGTACGATAAAACAACAAACGTTATGCAAACCGAAGAACAACTCAAAGAACTGGTAAAACAGAAGTACAGCGAGATCGCTTTACAGGACAAGGATACCAATGCGGCCTCTTGTTGTGGCGCTGGTGGATGTTCCACCGAAGTATATAACATCATGAGTGATGATTATACAAAGATGGAAGGTTACAACGCAGATGCTGATTTAGGCTTAGGTTGCGGCCTGCCTACTCAATTTGCGGCTATCAAAAAAGGCGATGTAGTGATTGACCTGGGCAGCGGTGCCGGTAATGATGCCTTTATTGCCCGCGCAGAAACCGGGGAAACGGGTAAGGTGATCGGTATTGACTTTACTCCGGCCATGATCGAGAAAGCCCGTATGAATGCGGAAAAGCTGGCTTTTCACAATGTAGAGTTTCGCCAGGGAGATATTGAACACATGCCCGTTACCGCGAATGTGGCCGATGTGATCGTTAGCAATTGTGTATTGAACCTGGTGCCCAATAAGGATGCGGTCATTAAAGAAATATTCCGTGTATTGAAGCCCGGCGGTCATTTCAGTATTTCTGATGTGGTATTGGTTGGCGAATTGCCGGAGGCGCTGCGTTCAGCCGCTGAAATGTATGCCGGTTGCGTAGCTGGTGCGATTCAGAAAGACGAGTACCTGCGCCTGATCGAAGCCAATGGTTTTAATGGGATGATGGTACAGAAGGAAAAAGCCATCATCATACCTGACGATATTTTAAAGAACTATTTGAATGAGCAGGGTATTGCTGATTTCAAAACTGGAAGTACGGGTATATTCAGCGTGACAGTTTATGCTGAAAAGCCTGCGGAGTCTTGTTGCCCTCCGGGATGTTGCAGTTAATCCTCATTTACAGAAAGAATATATGTCAGCAAACAACTGCGCTCCGGCGCACGAGCGAAAAAAGCTCAGCTTTTTAGACCGTTACCTCACCCTATGGATCTTCCTGGCGATGGCTATCGGGGTCGGTATCGGTTATTTCGTCCCTTCATCCGCTGGTTTTATCAATAGTTTTTCCAGCGGCACGACCAACGTGCCACTAGCAGTCGGTCTGATCCTGATGATGTACCCACCACTGGCGAAAGTCAGGTATGAGAAAATGGGCGAGGTATTCCGCAACACAAAAGTGTTGGGTACTTCATTGTTTTTAAACTGGATTGTTGGCCCGATACTGATGTTTGCCCTGGCCATCATTTTCATGAAGGGCTATCCTGAATACATGGTGGGCCTGATCCTTATTGGCCTTGCGCGCTGTATTGCAATGGTGGTCGTATGGAACGAACTGGCAGAAGGCAACCGGGAGTATGCAGCCGGGCTGATCGCCCTGAACAGCATTTTTCAGGTATTGCTGTATAGTGTCTACGCTTACGTTTTCATCACCGTGCTGCCGCCGCTCTTTGGCGTACAGGGACTGGATGTAAATATCACCATCGGGGAGATCGCCAAAAGTGTCGGCATCTACCTGGGCATTCCCTTCGCTGCCGGCGTGATTAGCCGCTACGCACTGACCCGCATTATGGGTGAAGATTGGTTCCAGCAGAAGTACGTTCCCTTTATTTCTCCCATTACCCTGATTGCTTTGTTATTCACCATCGTGGTCATGTTCAGCCTGAAGGGTGAACTGATCGTGCAAATACCTTTGGACGTGCTGCGCATTGCACTGCCGCTGGTCATCTACTTTGCCATCATGTTCCTGGTCAGCTTCTTTGCTGGTAAGCGCATGGGAGCCGATTATTCCAAAAGCGCATCCATTGCCTTTACAGCTGCCGGAAACAACTTTGAGCTGGCCATTGCAGTTGCCATAGGCGTGTTTGGTATCAACTCCGGGCAGGCATTCGTTGGAGTGATCGGGCCACTTGTAGAAGTACCTGCACTTATCGCCCTGGTCAACCTTGCTTTCTGGCTCCGTAAAAAATATTATCCTACAACCATAGCACAATCTTAAACATGAAAATTGCATTATTCTCTGACATTCACGCCAACCTCCCGGCCCTGGAAGCTTTCTTTGCCGATGTAGATGCACGTAAGCCCGACATGATCTATTGCCTGGGCGACCTGGTGGGTTACAACAGCTGGCCCAACGAGGTGATTGATGAAGTCCGCAGGCGTAACATTCCAACCATTGCAGGTAACTATGATTTTGGCATTGGCCGCATGAGCGATGAATGCGGTTGCGCTTACAAGACCGATACCGAGAAGGACATGGGCAAAATATCCATCTCCTATACCAACAGTTTGATGAAACCGGAGCAGCGCGCTTACCTGCGTACCCTGCCTGCGCACATTAAGGTGGAGTTCCAGCTGAACGAGGACAAGCTGAACCTGCTGCTGGTGCATGGAAGCCCGCGCAAGATCAACGAGTACCTGTTTGAAGACCGGGAGGAAAAGAGCATGATCCGTATCATGGAGCAGGCAGATGCCGACATCATGTGCTTTGGTCATACCCATAAACCTTATCATCGGGTGCTTAATTCCGGTGTAGATGGTCAGGATCATTACCGTCATGCCATCAATATCGGCTCTGTCGGTAAGCCCAAAGACGGCAATCCGCAGGGTGGTTATGTCATGCTCAGCATTAATGACAATAGCAGCATCACCGATCAAAGTAGCATTCAGGTTGAGTTCATTCGCTTTGAGTATGATGTGGAACGTGCTGCCAAAGGTGTTGAAGATAGCCCGCTTCCTAATGAGTATGCCGATATGTTACGTCGTGGTTTCTAAAATTCCATTGTTATGAACTTTCCAGATCATCTGAAATATTCCGCTGAACACACCTGGCTTTCTGTAGCCGTTAATATAGGTATCGTTGGCATAACCGACTTTGCACAAAATGAATTAGGTGAGATTGTTTTTGTTGACCTGCCCGCTGTTGGCGAGACATTCGATGCAGATGAGGTATTCGGATCTGTGGAGGCCATTAAGACCGTAAGCGATCTTTTCATGCCTGTAGCCGTTACTGTAACAGAGATCAATCCTGCATTGAAGGATAACCCTGGGCTGCTCAATGATGATCCCTTCGGTGAGGGCTGGCTCATTAAAGTACAGATAACTGGTAATACGGACTCTCTTCTTTCCTCTGGTGAATACCAAGTAAGAACAGGTTCATAAAAATACATACCCTTAGATAATCAAAGCCATGCGATCAGCGTGGCTTTTTTTATTTTATGGCGTGTGCCCTATGGCACCGCGCTTTCCATTCCAAGTCCTCGTTCCTGTGGGCTTTCCATTGCAATCGCTCACGCAGCGGGCATTTCAGCTTCTCGGCTCTTTATCGGGTTCCAGCAACTCCAATACATCGCTGCAAAAAAAGTGTAAAAATTCCTTGCATTTCAAGACAGTACCTTTCCGCTGTATCTCTCTGCGGCAGAGAGGATGCCGCTGCAATCGCTATCGCAATTAGTTAAGAGCAGTTTTTTTTCAGCCGTGTCGGGGCTTCTATACCGGTAGGGAAAAGAACACTCGAATGTACTGCACGGGCAGGACAGATGGCTCCTTAATGGCTTCTTCATTTTTGATTTTTTTTGGCGAAGCCCCCTAAAGGGACTTACCGCCACTAGTCCTGCTTCCCTGCAGTTTTCATTGAATGTCTTTTCTACCCACCAGCATACAATCCTTCCGAAAGCGGCTGATGAAGAAAAAAAGGAAAAAAATGAAACGTAAACAATTAAAACAAAAAAATCATGGACACAAGAATTGGAAGAGTAACCGCAGATGCTAAAGTAAAGCACTTCGAAAGCGGCAAAGCAGTAGTAAACTTTAGCCTCGCCGTAGATACCTCATACAGCGACAAAGAGGGCAAACAGATTAAGCGCACGCAGTTCGTAGAATGCGCCCTATGGCAACGCGAAATCATGGCGCAGTACCTCACCAAAGGCAAGCTGATTTTCATTGAAGGAGACCTGGATGTACGTGCCTACATTAAAAACGGTGAAGCCATCGGCGTAAACACCATGAACGTAACCGGAAGAATCAAATTCCTTTCCGGTTCATCTACCAGCGCATCCGACCAGCAAGACGCAGCCCCGGCAGCCGTAGCGTCCGAACCAGTACCGGCAGACGATGACCTGCCCTTTTAACTCTCATCAGGGGGCATCCAGCCTCTTGATCTTCTAAATCCCCATCACTCACCCTAAAATTTAAATATCATGGATCAGATCAATTTTAATGAAGCGACACAAACACACAGCTTCTTTTCTGTAAAACAGCCCGCATGGCACAAAAAAGGCCAAATCATCATGGACAATCCCACCAGCCGCGAGGCCATGCGGCTGGCAAACCTCGACTTTACCGTTGAAAAATTCCCCCTACTTACGCAGATACCCGCCGGGATTAATACAGATGGCGTATTTACGCAGGAACAAGTAATTAAGGTACCCGATCGCTTCGCCACCGTCCGCACCGATACATATCAGGCATTGGGCGTAGTGGGAAAAGATTACAACGTCTTTCAAAACCGCGAAGCCTTCGATTTTATGGATAGCCTTATTGCCGATGGAAGCGTAAGCTATGAAACGGCCGGCGCACTTGGAAACGGTGAACGCATTTTTGCCACCGCAACCATTCCCGGGGAAATCGTTGTTGGAAAAGATGATGAAATCAAGCTCTACCTGTTCTTAAGTACCAGCCATGACGGAAGCGGGGCAATCACCATCGGTTACACGCCGGTACGGATCGTGTGTGCCAATACCCTAAACGCGGCCATGCAGCAATCCCGCAACATCATCAAAATACAGCACTTCCCGTCGGCCAAAGCAAAACTATCCCAAGCACATCAAATCCTTAACCTGACCTCCAAACTAACGCCCCTGTATGCTGATCATTTTAACGCGATGGCTAAAGCCATCATTTGGGATGATCAGCTTAAACAGCTCATCCGGCTGGCGATGGCTCCAAGCAAAGAAACTTACCAAGCCGTCAGCCAAGGCATGCTAGACGTATGTTCTACGAACTTCCTGAATACCTGCGATGAGGTATTTGAATACGCCATGTCTGACCCTACCCAACAGACCAACACCACGCGAGGAACTGTTTTTGGTGCCTACAATGCTATCACGGGTTACTATCAGAACGTCAGGAAATTTAGAGACGAAGATGCCAAAATTAAAAACATCCTCATGGGCGGCACCGCACAACTAAGGTCACAAACAGCCTTCGACCTCTGTACCCACTTCATCAAAACCGGCCATCTGAACGCATCCAACTAATTCATCCTACAATTTAACTACCATGCACACCAAAGATTTACCCCGAATACGCGGCAGCCCGGCAGCGATCGCCCGTCTAGAAAGCAACTATCAGTATTTAACTCAATTCAGAATCATGACAGCGCACATTCTTCTCCTATCAGGAATAGCCCTCCGCCTGCTGATCGCCCGGCGCGAGTTCAACCGGCGAGGCCCTGCCGGCCTGCAGCATCATAAAAACTTTTGGATCGCCCTTTTGACCGTTATCATCGAAACCGTTCTAAAAATTGGCGCGAACCTATCGATCATTCTTGGGTTGCTGCTCGAATCGCTTAACTACATCAATCACCTTTTAACCCGGTAATATGAAAACGACACTTTTTCGGTAGTCCGCTGAAAAGAACCTGGAGCTTCAGACGACTGGGTTGGCCTGTTTAAAAAATCGGCGGGCTTCGCCCGCTGATGGCAACTGATCAGGGCGTGATTCTTGCAAAAACAAGTAAAAAAGGTTTCCAAATCTGTACGGAATAGCCATCATTTCGCACTAAAAAATAGTAATTAATCATCCATGCGCTACAAATGCAAAAACCCATTAAAACCTTTACCATGGCTTTATTACCATCCACGAAAAAACGTGCGTAAGCGCGAATTGGTTCAGTTAACAACTCATTAACCTCTTAAAAAACAGCCTTGTTTTAATTTTACTCCATCAGCAATAACAACTGATACCTAGTTTAAAAATCAATCGATAAAATAATCCTGATCTATGCGCTAGAAGCGGGCACAGATCACAATTAAGAGGATCAAAATTTGTTTAAGAAAACAGTCCCAGGGACAGATGTTCGTGTCAGGTCCGGTCAATCACCGCTTTCTTAAAACAAGCTCCCCGTCCACGTAACCTTGCAACTTCCGGCACTAAACCCGGTAATCCCCTGCGCTGGCAGAAAGGATACAAATTCAATAACCACATTATACCAACGGTAAGCTTTTTTGTCTTAAGCTAAATTGGAGAAAAGTCAGGAGCCTGATGGTCGTGTCGGGCTCCCTAATTTTTCACGCGCTTAAGCATGCTCACCGCTCTGCAAACTTTCTTGGCAGGAACTGCAATTATCGTCCGCCTGCCAAAAATTCGGTTTACAATATGACCGTTCAACTCTCACAGAACGGCGTGTTTCGATATACATCCGCCCTGATGGTCTCACCGGAGCGTTCATTTTCTCGAAACAGTTATTGCCGGACATCCGGCACAGAGATTTTTTTGTTCAACCAGTCCTGCTCCAATGGACTACATGCGCTAAGACCATGAGAAAAATAAGCCTAATATTCATTTTCATAACCTGCCAACTGGGCTGCAGCGATGATCCCATCTGGCCGTGCGGAGACTCCGGCACGCAAAAGCCTTACATGAAGGGCGGCTATGACTTAATCGGTTATTGGCAGTTCCTTCATGAACGGCAGCAAACGCTGAACAAAATCCGCACCGGCTCCAGCCTTCTATTCAACCGGGTGCGGGTGCTCGACTCACTGATCGACCAGGAGCTCGAGAAAGAGGCCGAGCTGCTTGCCCTTACGCCGGATTCGGTCGTATATAACGAAAGTGCCAAAGTAATTGGAACCGATTGTTTTGCCTACGTGACGCCGCAATACGATGCGCACAGCCGAAGAATCATGTCCCACTGGAATGTCCAGGGTGCGGTTAATTACAGCTCCAATGGACTCACTGAGCCCATGCACTGCAAGCTGCAAAAATCTTCGCATGCGTACGTCATTTATGTCCGTATGATGGTACCGTATAAAAGCGGTAACCGCAATGAACACCTGGTAATCTATGGCAATATGGGCCACAAGCAGCTAACCTGCCATGCCATGGTATACATTGACATCGACGCCTGAACATTTTCCCAAATCAATACCAACCATCACCTCCCGCTGCATGCCCGCAGCGGGATTTTTCCTGAGTCAAATAACCAATTAAAAAGCCCCGCTTTGTCAGGCGGGGCAAACATTTCATTTACTAAACGCTTTAAGCTTTTCATTCAGGTCCAGCAAGTCAACCTTCTCCAGCATTTCTCTTTTCGCCTGTTGAAGCTCTTCGATATCTTCGGCACTTAGCAGATCCAGTACCGGATCGGCAGAACCGCCTGGCGCAAGCCCTCGCTCAATCAGTCTTGATATCACAAACACGAGCTTAACGCTTTTCTTCATCTCAAACTTCACCGGTGCTTTCATTGCCGGTAACGAAAACATCATCTCAACAAATTTTCCAATCTCACTTCCCGCCATACTTCCTCCTTTGTTTTTACAATGCAAACCTAAGGAGAATTGGCACCTCAAACCTCATTAAAATATGCGGAGAAATGTCCTATTTAAATGCCGATCATTTCTGAATAGCAGAACGTCCTCAGCTACACAGCCCTGTTGCAGCTGAACCAAAATATCATCTACTAATTATTCCTGTAAAGAGAAGTTCCATGAAGCCCCAAACCGAGTATGCCTAAAAGATAAATCTTAAACTGCGCATCAGAAAAGTGAAGCATTTCCAACAAAGATCTAAATGTCTCATGCTCATAGTTCAGGAATATCTGAGAATGATTGCGTACTGATGATTTTGGCAAATTCGAAAACTTTCCGACTTGGATATCTACCTTGTGCTCTTCTCTTATCCTAGAAATGTGTCTCTGTAGCTTTTCTGGCAAAGATGTCACATCCATCTTCATATCAGCTAGCGCTTCAGGAGGAACCCTATTTATATCCAGCAATGCAATATTATAGTCAGGGAGAATTTGCTGAAGGACACCATGTAGGTTCGGCCTGCCTTCACCATCCCTAAACGTCACAATACTCGCCTGATTTTGAAACAAGAAGTAACCCTTACTAGCAAGAAATTGGACGACTATGGTTTGATAATCTGTCAAGGAACCAGCATTATAGTAAACAATAAATTTTAGAGACAGCCCCTTCATTACAAATAGTATGTCTAGCAATCTCGTTTGTTTACCCTGATAGGGCATTATTGTGTACTGGCAACATAAGGAGATCAATTCGGACTTGGAGTAAAAGTCTAGATACGTTGCCTTCATTGACGCACTATTGTTATCATAAAACTGAAGGTAATAGTGAAGGTACTTGACTACTTGCGCTATCAGTTCTTGATTCCGTGAATCCAAGGCATCTCCAAAAGCTTCTTCACTGAAACCGAAATCTCCCTTCGGAATGCTTCCGCTTTTTGCGTTGGCATAATTTTCGTTCTGGACATGTCGAAGTCAATACCTTTAGGCAAAAAGTTAACCTCTCCGCCAATGATGCTAGGAAACTTCGCTGGTAGGAGCTCCAACAGATCGGCCCCTATCAGAAAGCCACTGTTTGATGCAATAAAAGTTGTTTGCTCTTTGCCGATTCCAACTTTATAAACATACTTAACGGACTTATGCTCAAAAACAAACATTGCATTTTCAATATTCCAGCTACTAGGAACGGACATACTCTTGGAATCCAAATTGAGTTGAAGCCTCTCAATATGCCTGAGATATACCATTGCTTTATCAAATGCCTCGCGCGCTGAATAGCTGGGCTTCATGTAGACTTTAATCATTGTACCACGCAAAGTTCGGTGAAATCCATTAGTTGGATCAATGTAGTTGAAACCCTTAAATACATCATCAACCTCAAATCTCACCTGCTCATCTTCATCATTCTTTGTATCTATTATCACCTTTTCAGCCACGATATAGGTGCTCATGAAACCGATCCCAAACCTTGAAATAAGATCGAAATCTCCTGTGCTATCGTTAAACTCCTGACTGATACTTTTCCCAATCACTGAAAAGTGATGTTTAATGGTACTTTTAGTCATTCCATCCCCTTCATCAATTACCTCTAAGTAGTTTTCCGTTGTGTTGACATTAATAATAATTTTGGGCCGGCTTTGAGGGTACTTTTCAACAACACGCCTGCAAGCATCAACCGAATTTTGAATGAGCTCGCGCACGAACATATATGATTCAGGATAAAGAGATTTGCCAATAAGCAGACCTACAATTCTTTTCACATCAGCTGAATAGCTGGAAGGTAATGCATCATCGTTTTTATGCGACTGTCCGGGTTTTGCAAGTGGGGCATATGGCAAAGCGCTGGGAAGGTATCCAGATTCAGTACCTCCTTTAATCGATTCTACGTCATGATCAAAGCGGTAGCCTAAAGCCATAAACTTTCTGGCATGCAGTAGATACTCCCGCGTTGACAAATTTATATCCAAAATATTGTATCCGCCCTGGTATTTGACATTTGTTTCATTTGCATTATTGAATGCAGTTCGGGCATTTATCGAAAAGTACCCTCCAACGGATGATGAAAGAGACTTTGCAGCATGTCTATGGCTGTGGCCAAAGAAAACTATGTTGAAATTCTGAGAAGTAAGGATATTCTCAATTTCTTCTCTCTCACTTTCGTTGAACGCCATTAACGGATGATGAAAAGCCACAACATTTATTACCGTTTGATGATCTTCAAAATTCCTATGAATATTCCAAAGCTGATTGTATCCAATGTAATGGTTTTCCGGTTTCAAAGTTGATGAACAACGCCAGGAATCGTTGATTAGTCCAAATCCGACCTTCTTTTCATTCTCATAGGCAATATGTATTGACTCATTGTTGGAATAAACGTAGTTTTCATTGCTGCCATGGTACCGCCGTTCGAAATTCTTAAATGCCTGTATCCTTTCATTGACGTTTCTGAAACTTGACTTATTCTGTAGCAACTCTACCAAGATGCCCTCCTTTTCCAAAGTCGAAAGATAATTTTCAGAATATTTATCGACCTTTCCTCTTTCTATGTCATGATTACCAGGGATCATTAACACTTGATCTGACCTTATAGTAAGCGCTTCACAAATTGGCTGAATGAACTCACGCTCAAATATCTCATAGCAATTATCAGATGTTTCCTCAGGCATTTTTAATAGCGACTCTCCTCCTTTATCCACTAGATCACCGGTAAGAAGAATAATATCGATCGGGACCTTCTCGTGATATTCCTTTAAATCTTTAATTAAGGCGCTCCTGTAAAAATTTCGAAAATCGGTAATATTTGCTGCTGACAAGTGAATGTCGGAAAGCTGTACAATTCTCATGCGTAATTTTGTTTGTTAGTTAGGCTCCTTTTAAACCTGCGAAAACCGAAAATAATCAAAAAATACTTCCTTACAAAGGCGCTGCTTCAACGTATAATTTAAGGACGTTTGCATTTGCACTCCTGGTCACTTTACATTTGTAAAGATTGTAAAAGCGAAACGTGTGTATGGAAGAGAAATCAGTACCTGAGATACTTCAGGAAATTAAGGAGATGGACATCGTGGCTTATCTATCGGCCTGCGGTATTCAGCCCACAAACATAAGGGGCAAAGTATACATGTACATTTCTCCGATCAGGGATCGAGAAAACACCCCATCTTTCAAAGTCGATGCCGCAGAAAATGCCTGGTATGATCACGGAACCAAGGCTGGCGGCAACCTGGTCGACTTGATGTTGCAATTACACCAGTGGACAATAGCCGACGTACTCCGATGGTACCGTAACAATAAGCACATCGCTACACTACCCAAACGGGCGGACATTTCTCCCCGCCAGCAAGAGACCAAAGTAAAGATCATTAGGGATGAGGCAATCGTCCATCCGGCGCTGCTAAACTACCTCACTCAGCGCGCCATCGACCACGATATTGCAAAGCGGTACTGCCGCCAGGTACACTATGAAATTTATGGCAAATCTTACTTCGGAATCGGTCTCAAAAACAACTCGGGACAATGGGCCATCCGTAACGAATTTATGAAGAGCGCCAGCAGTCCGGCAGACTTTACCTCCATTGATAACGGCTCCAATACCGTACACATTTTTGAAGGAATGTTTGACTTCCTTTCCTTCGTTACCTTTCACTGGAACATGCCCGTTCTGAAGGACAACTTCTGCATCTTAAACACCACGGGGATGTTTGAAAAAGCCCGTCAGTTTATGGACAAGCATTCCTGTAAATTACTCTACCTGGACAACGGCACCGGCGGACGAAATGTCACTACAAACGCACTTAAACTGAACCTGGGGTATCAGGATAAAAGTATAATATATAAGAACCACGACGATTTAAACGATTGGCACCGTAGCCTCGCAAAACGCTATCCTCCACCAAAAAAGGGATTACGGCAGTAACCTCGCCTTCTCTCCTCATCAGCCGAACATTGGTCTACTTTATTACACCTCCCCTTCCCGCTCAGGGCAGAAACTCCCTTTGATGCTAAGAATGCCTGTGCCGTGCATTCGGCAAGATGTGTCGGGAGGGCCCTCCCGACGATCTTGCCGCCTGTTCACTCCGAAGTCGTGGGCGGAAATGCAGTCCATAAATGGCCTTTTGAAATGGCTAAACTGATACGTGATGAAAGAAAATGTGAAGAGAAACCAGTGCCTAAAAATCAGGCTCACCTCAGCAGAATCAGAAGTGATTACCAAACTATGGAAAGCGAGTACCCAGGAGAACAGGGCTAGCTATGCCCGCGAAGTACTCCTCCAAAAACCCATTACCGTCAGCTACCGCAACCGCTCGCTAGATGACACCATGGCAGAACTAATCGCCCTTAGAAAGGAACTGAATAATATCGGAAACAACTTCAACCAGGCCGTCCACAAGCTGCATATGGTGGACAACATCCCACAGCTTAAAACCTGGCTGCAGGCTTATGATCAGCAGCGCCAGATCGTCGCGCAGAAGATCAGCGAAATCCGTCAATACATCGATAAACTGGGAGACTTATGGTTACAATAATTGACAGCTCCACCCGCATCAAAGCCATCCTGAATTACAACGAAAAAAAAGTGGAAAAAGGTGTGGCGGTTTGCCTTGGAGCGATGGGCTATCCTAAGGACCTTCCCGACCTCTCCTTTACGCAGAAAATCAACCGCCTGCTTAACCAGGCAGCGCTCCGACCGTCGGTCAAAAAACCAGGTGTTCACATCAGCATAAACTTCGACCCTTCGGAAAAGTTACCCGGGGAGAAACTGTTACAGATAGCCGCCGATTACATGCAAGGCATAGGCTTTGCCGATCAGCCTTACCTGATCTACCAACACCACGATTCCGGACACCCTCACCTGCATATCGTGACCATTAATATTGACCGTAACGGGAAGCCCCTCCAAACCTCCAACATCGGCCGCGGAAAATCCGAAAAAACGCGTCTTGCCCTGGAGGAAAAGTACGGATTAGTGCGGGCGCAGGACGCAGACAAAAAACGTATCCACCAACCGAAGTCGGTCGATGTTCGGCAAGCAATTTATGGTCAAACCGACAGCCGGACAGCCATTGCTAAAGTGTTGAATGCAGTCATCAACACCTACAACTACACCTCCCTGGCTGAACTCAATGCACTGCTCCGGCAATACAATGTTTCTGCCGAACGCGGTGGTGAAGATTCACGTGTTTTTAAAACCGGCGGCCTCCTGTATCACATTATCGACCAGCAAGGAAACAAGGTTGGGAAACCCATTAAAGCCAGTCGTTTTTTTAACAACCCTACCTTAACCAGGCTCCAGGAAATATTCACTCAAAACGAACGATACAGGAAGCACCACCGTGCTGAAAAAACTAAACTCGCAAATACCCTGGGCTTATTACTACTCGACACAAAATGCAACACGCTGGAAAAACTGATTTCCTCGCTAAAAGCCGAAGGTATCGATACGGTAATCCGTCAGAATTTAGAGGGCAGGATATACGGCATAACCTTCATCGATAACCGTACCCGGCACGTCTTTAACGGCAGTCAGGTCGGCCAGGCTTATAGCGCTTCGGCGATCTTAAAACATTTTGACCAGTGCTCCTCCGCTCAGCCGAGCAACCATGTTCGTAATCTCCCCTTCCCCGATCCTCCGCTCAATTTGGTACCACCTACACCACCCGTCTCTCAGAAATCCGATCTACCGGCCCTGAACATCCTCGAAACTCTCCTCCAACCTGAATACAACGACCTGCAGCTGCCATGGCACCTCCGGATCGGCAAGAAAAAGAAAAAGCGTGGTCGCAGAGGCCAGACAAAGATTTAAAACGAAGAGACAATGGCACATCAAACTGGAGAAAATGAACAGGCAATGCGAAAGATCATTGACCTGACGAGGTTTATTGCGGTAACAATTTTAGCTATCCATTTTTATTACTTCCTCTACACTGCGTTTCGGGACTGGGGGTATACCATGGAGCTTACAGATCGTCTGCTAGGAAATATTTACAAGACGGGCCTGCTGGACAGCTTCCAGCTTTCCAAAGTATACGCACTGCTGTTCCTGTTGATCTCACTGCTTGGCACAAAGGGTAAGAAAAACGAGAAACAGAATTACAGAACTGCGTTGGCCTATCTGATTAGCGGCCTGCTGGGCTACTGGATCAGCTATCTGTTATTCTATGCGGGGCTACCGGAATCTATTACCGCGATCGCCTACATGGCCCTTACCGGCACTGGTTTCCTGCTGATCCTCACAGGCGGCACCCTTCTCAGCAGAATCCTGAAAAGTCGCTTCAATAATAAAGACATTTTCAACCAGGAGAACGAAACGTTCCCGCAGGAAGAGCGGCTGCTGATCAATGAAAATTCGATTAACCTGCCCATGACCTACCAGCTTAAAAACAAGATGCGCCAGGGTTACCTGAACATCATCGCCCCTTACCGCTCCGTACTGGTATCCGGATCAGCTGGAGCCGGTAAGACAGCGTTTGTGCTTAGACGTTTCATTGAACAGGGGCTTGCTAAGCCTGAGCCTTATACCATGCTGGTTTTTGATTTCAAGTTCCCGGACCTCTCCCTGATTGCGTACAATAATTTCCTAAAGAACAAACATAGGTACCCCGGAAAACCGGAATGCCTGTTTGTCAATTTCGAAGACCCCAGCCGTTCCCATCGTGGTAATCCACTGGAGCCTGAGAGCATGACCGACATCACCGATGCAACGGAAGCTTCGCGTACGATTCTCCTTAATCTTAATAAGGAGTGGCAGCGTAAAATCGGGGATTTCTTTGTCGAATCAAGTTGCAACTTCTTTACTGCGATCATCTGGTTTCTAAGAAAATACCGGAACGGCATTTATTGTACGCTCCCGCATGCCATTGAACTGATCCAGTTGGACTATGATAGCCTATTCACGCTCTTGCAAAGCGATTGGGCCAAAGAATGTACGGTGCTGGTTAACCCCTTCATCTCAGCCTATAAGGCGGATGTAATGGAACAATTGGAAGGGCAGATCGCCAGTGCCAAAATTGCCTTGGCCAGACTCTCCTCCCCTCAATTGTATTACGCCCTTACAGGTAACGATTTCAGCCTGGACATTAATAATCCTGAAAAGCCAAAAGTACTGTGCCTGGGCAGCAATCCGCAGAAACAGCAGGTATACGGGGCCGTACTTTCCCTCTATGCAACCCGCCTGTTAAAAGTCATTAATAAAAAAGGGAAACTAAAGTCCATGTTATTACTGGACGAATACCCGCAGTTCACCGGCGTAGACTTGGTACCGACCATCAGTACTGGAAGGTCCAACCGCATCGCTGTGGTCATGGGCGTGCAAAGCATCAACCAGCTCCGTAAAGAATACGGCAAGGAACAGGCGGATGTAATCATGTCCATTGCCGGTAATATCATCGCCGGCCAGGAAACCGGCGATAGCGCGAAACAACTGTCGGAACAGATCGGCAAGATCATGCAGGAACGCGAATCTTTGTCTATCAGTGACAGCGGCACCACCATCAGCCGAAGCAAACAATACGAGCTCGCCGTCACACCCTCCAAAATTGCCAAGCTCTCCTCCGGTCACTTCGTAGGGCTATTATCCGATGTTCCAGATCAATCGATGGAGCTAAAAGCGTTTGACTGCCAGATTCAAAATGATTTTAAATCCATCGAGCGCGAAGAAGCTGCATACAAGCCGATTCCCATCATCCGAAAAGTAGACCAGGCCATGATCGATCGAAACTATGACCAGGTACGCCAGGACATACAAAACATTGTGTCTTCAGAAATGGAAAGGCTGCTGTCCGATCCTTCCAAACGGCATTTAATCATTCGTAAACGATAAAGCAAAAAACATGAATACAGAGATCATTAACACCCGAACGCCAAGCCGGCTAGACTGGGACATCGCAATCGAGGCGACCAATACCATCCTAAACGAAATTATTGCCTGGAGCAGCCGCGAAAAGGTACTGGAATTACAAAAACCTAACCCCGACAAACGCAGGCTCAGTAAGCTGGAAACCCGGTGGTTGCAGGCCCAGCGAGACAACCATCCCGGAAACTTCAAAGAGTTGCCCCTGATGATTGCCATCATCGAAAAATACAGTGCAGTAATCAATCAAAATTTTTAAACCCATGCGCAGAGAGTTGATAGTAGAAGCGTTAGAGCGCCATTATAAAATCGATGAGAAAATTTCCGATGCGATCCTCCAGCAGATCATTGCCGACCGCACCACGGGAAAAACGGCGGTCGATCAGCCGGTCATGACCATGATTGGCGGACAACCCGGCGCGGGAAAAACAACCCTGCAAAAGCAGGTTGAGGCAGAGCGAAACGGTAACGTGGTGGTGTGCAGTGCCGATGAAATAAGGTCTTATCATCCCCATGCGCGCGCAATCCTGATGGAACATGAAAATTACTATGCAGAAATCACATCCGGGCAGGCGCGCGATTGGAATGCCCGGCTGGCAAGCCATTGTCACCACAATAAACTAAACTATGTAATCGAAGTCACCTATCGAGATCCAAACCTGATCAACAACCGCCTTAAATTGTGTAAAGAAACAGGTTTTCATTCCGACTTGCGTATCCTGGCCGTAAGTCCAACCCTGAGCCTGCTAGGCATTCATCTACGTTACGAAATGTCAAAATTATTCACCGGCTCAGGAAGGTATGTTTCACGGGCCTTTCATGACGATTGCTATAACCGTCTTCCTTCATCACTTAAAGCCATTACCCAGCAAGCCCAATACGATCAGCTTGGTCTATACGCTCGTACGGCCGTGCTGGACGTAGCCACCCTCGAAGAAGGTGCGACGTTGGTTGCCCGCAACCCACTCGATGCGCTCAAGGTCTACCAGGAAGAGGTTAACCGGGATTGGCCCGACCGCCTGAAAGCTTTCGTACTGGAAAAAGCAACTACCGTCCTGCATCTGATGCAAAAAAGACAGGCACACCGATCAGAAATAAAGGCCTTCTGCCAAAATGTGGGCCTTGAAAGCCCTAATCATCTAACCAAGAGGAAGCTAGGGTTATGATCGTGATGCTGACTGCCTGTTCGATCATCAAGTCAATCAGACGTTAATCATTTACAGTTTTCAAATGCCTTCTTTATAAACTCATCCGGTACGGGCATCTTAGAATTAGGATCACGCGGATCGGTAAGCCAGACTTGATTCACATCATCAAAAGTCTCCGCGCTCTTGCGAGTTTCAGCCATCCTGCGGGCGTCACCATTAAGTGCATAAGTCTTTTCCCCAGACCGGAAGTATATCTCACTTTTTGCAAGTCCAGCACAATAAACCTCAATCTTCTCTACAGAAAAGGGCCATTTATTACCGTAATCTTCCTTTTTAAAAACCACGCCCTCATTGACAGATGAGCAGGCGGAAAAAGATGCAGCTACGGACAGCGAGATCAGTAATCTTTTCATAGTTATAGTTTAAACTTTTAAGGTATAGTCAGATTGTATTTTGATGCGGGGCCTAATATACGCAAGGAGCCCTTTAGTCGTTCTCGTTTCAACCTGGCGAAGTTTACGGAACAAGACACCTTAATCCATAGTAGAGATGATACTCTTCGCTACCTGTTTGAGATCAGATGGAATATCTTTAATCTCACAGGCATCGTTATCCATCGGTCCAAGGTTCCTGAATGTGGCCGATGCCCTCCTGTACGTAAAATGCACTAAGAGATTTCCAAAATTAGGGATCTATGACTCAGATCCCGAAAATCACTTAAGTGCTCTTTCTCTTAATACTTTGTCCAAGGCACGCTCATCCGCCGGTGGCATCTTGGATGTCTCGCCCAAATATGATCGTACAATCTCAAACTGGTTTAAACGGATCTTTCCATCGGCATCCACCAATTGTATGTGCTCGATATCCTTTAGCACATCAAGCTCCAGATGACGGTCAATAAATCCTGGCTTCATCCGGAAAAAGCCATGGGAAAATGGAAGTACTGTAAACTCGCCATAGTGAATACCGCGTACTTCCATTTCCTGTTCGATAGTCGCCATCGCTGATTCAAGATCGAGAGCAACAATGACTGGAAAAAAAACAGCAAATTTCTCCAACATCGAAGCGAACGCGGGGTGTTCCGATCCCTGTGGCAGCACATCATAGTATGGTTTGAAAAACTCCTTCACCTGTTCAATTTTCTGATAGACCATAGGGCCGCAGGAGTTGTCATTTTCCATACAGACCAGGAAGTCGCCCCCGTTGATGCGTGAGGCTATCGCATAAACTTTCATAGCGTAAAATTTTAGTTGTAAGGATGTCTATCGCTAAATCTTACCGAGAGCTGGGAGAGAGTAACGGCTACCTCCTAGTCTTAGCCAAAAATACCCAATATTTTTGATTATTAATTGCAGTCAGATTTCAGTGTAAGGCTGTAGTTTAGTAAAAAAAAGGATAACCTTAGTTGTTCCTAGAAGGCTTTAACCCAAAATCGCAAGCTATGATACCACTATCTAACGATGACGTCCGCACCATCGATCGCATTCTTCAACACATCGTTGATAATGTTCCCAATCGGCTCAAAGTAGACCACCTAGTAGCAATGTCCGGCATGAGTAGAACACGCCTGACCCGCGGCTTCAAGTTTCTGTTCCAGCTGACTATCCATCAGTATTGGTTAGAGGTTTCCATGGACTATGCGTTGCAGAAGATGCAGCAGGCCGATGTTTCCGATGAACGTAGCATCAATGTGCGTACTGCCATCCTGAATTTGTTACCCTGAAGCAGGGAACCACGATCGTTGCGCGTAATCCGCTCGATCCCGTCCAAATCTACCGTGACGAAGTGCGTCGCAAATGGCCGGAAAGGGTGAAGAACTTTGTCAACGAGAAAGCGGCCACGGTCCTGCGCCTAATGGAAAAAGAAATGCCACTTGCTGAGGAGATGAGAGCCGTTACCCAACAGTTCGGAGTAGAGAAACTTTTACAGCGGCAAAAAATTCGAAACTTAAAATTGTAACGGTGATAGACAACACAAAAATAGGGTCGGTTCATCCCGCCTATGAACAAGTGTTATATCGGGACATATTCGTATCTTGATTGCTAAAAATTACATATGACGTTTGATTTTGTGGCCGACAATCAATTTCGCGAGCTGCTTCAGCGTGATTATAAAGAATTGAAAGCATGTCAGAGCGTCGGCGCAGCAAAATCTGTTTTAGTTCTTGCCGGCAGCATTGTGGAGGCACTGATCATCGAATACTTTTTACAGTTTTTGCCGGAAGGATTTTCCGCTGCCAGAATCAACAGACTATCCTTCGAGGATCTTTTGAATCTGGCGGAAACGCAGAACTTATTAACTAAAAGGCAGAAGAACCTTGCATGGGTAATAAAAGACTATCGTAACCTAGTGCATCCCGGTAAAGAAGTTCGGAAAGCTGAAAAATTTTCGATGGAAGATGCTGAAATATCTATTTCTCTGGTCGGGATTGTGACAAACGCCATAGAAGATAAATATAGCGCTACTTATGGTTACAAAGCGAATGAGATTCTGAATAAGCTGAGAATGGACTGGCAATATCGCTCTGTATTTTCAAAGGTGGCGATGAAAATGAACCAAACGGAACGTATAAAGTTGTTGGATAAATTAGTGTTGGAGGATGATTACCAGAAGTCATTCTGGGACCCCTTCTTGCCCGAAGGCTATATTCCCCAAAAGGATACCGTGAGAATAGAAGCCTCAAAAGAATTTGTGCAGGTGGTTAAACGCTTGGTTCCCAATGAGACTGTAATGCAGCACCTCCGACAGATGCTTCACGAAATCGAAGCTGGTGAGCAGGTGAAGGCGTTCGTTCGCTTCAATCTTTTTCATGAAGAACTCAACTACCTTCATCCCGATGAAATCGAAATTGTCGTAGTCTATATTTTCTCACTTTTCAAAAATCTTTTACTTGATGTAAACGTTTTAGCTGAAGAGCAAACTTACGCGACAATAGGTAAATATGTGGGGTCTGAGCAGACGAAATCTGTACTGTTTGACTTCGTTACTTTTTGTATTGTTAGTTTTGGTGGAGTGAATTTTAAGTTCGAAATGGAGTTATTTGATCAGGTTTATTACGCACTACCCCAGGATGTTAGAGAATACATTAACCAAGAGATACACACGTCTCTGAGCCCTTTTGATACACTTCCTCCAAAGATTCGAGACGGAATATTCAAGGAGTTTTTAAGCCGGGGAATTGTAGCTGAATGATTACTGACAACAGATTTCGATACTCCTCGGAAGGCCTATCGCTTGTATTTTAAAGCGTATCAAACTTGACCGCAGAAAGAGCATTTTCCAGATCCATGAAACTTTGGTCCCAAAGCCCGTCTTTCTGGAGCCCATCCTTTAATTCTCGATAATCGACGCACTCCATAATTATAGTTGACATGAAGGCTGAATATTCCGATTGTGGCAAAGCAAGTTCCATAATCGCTTTAAGCTGCCTCAGAATTCTATTGCGGGCTTGTGTTCGTTTTATAACCACAGCCTGAAAAGACTTAAATTCCTCCAGCAAATCCTCCAGTCTCGTATGTATACTGTATCCGATTTCAAACCGGGGAACACCTAACCGTACTTGATCATTTAAATTCAGGACGCTAATTGTCATTTCTCCAATTTCCGTCCTCGGTTTCAGGCGATAGTCTTTATAAAAAAAGTGTTCGCGGGGATCATCAACAGTAGGATTGACTATCGGCTCAACAACGGTATCGTGATCCGACTTACTGGTATTGCATCGTTTACAAGCCGGCAAAAGATTGCTCCACTCAATTACTTCATCTTGATACTTTTTCTTATGATGAAAATGCTCAACTTCCATGTATTTACTCTCCTCTTTCACATACACCTCACAAAAGCAGCATTTATCTGACGACATATCCAGTAAGGCCTTCTTAATAAAATCAACGTTCCATACTGATGTTCCCTTTGACTTAAATTCGTCAGTTTTATCTTTTTGGTATTGAAGAGTCAACTCTACGGGCTTGGGAGTTCGTGTATTCTAATCATTTTCTGGAGTTAAACCTGCCAATTGAATTTCCAGTAGTTTTCTAAGCACGTTGTTTGGGTGAAGCATTTCCTCCAAAAGTTTAAACGCATTTAAGGCTGCCTCATATCGCTCCTGCTCCATAGCATTGTTAAACGCCAAGAGCGTATCCGCGTAAATGTCTGCCCTGGTATCCTTCAGCCCCATTACATCCTCCAAAATTTCCTCGACCGTCCAGCCCTGACATCCCCACTTTTGATTCAATAAAGGGTTTAGCCTAACCTGCCCATCTCGGTCTGCCGTAAGTGCGATAATTTCCTGGGACTTAGCTGCCTGAACCATATGGGGGCTGTGCGTTGTACAGAAAAATTGAGTCCTTGGAAATACTTCTTTCAGGACTGTGTAGATTTTCGCTTGCCATGTAGGATGCAGATGTAGGTCCAACTCATCAATCATGATCACACCTTCAAAATCTCCGGCGTAAATGGGTTTGCTTTGGCTGCGCCCCTCAATCTCTTTAATAATGCCCAAGAGTATTGCTAAAGTTGATTTAAATCCAGCAGACAAGTACTCAAAGTATATGACGCCTTTTGGAGAGTTCAGGAAAATTTCATAAGTCGGCTTTACAGTATAAAACGTGATCGAATCATCCAGCTTTGAAAAACATGATTTTGCCAACTCTAGATTTCGCTTCTGATATTCTCCAAGGCCTTCGTTCAAGGCCGAAAAAAGAGAACTTCGTATAAACCAGCTTTTTATTTCCCCGGGCACGATTCCTGTGTAGACTCGATGGGCGAAGGCACTTTGATCATAATGTGCCTCTCCTTCGAGATGTTTAAGTTTTTTATAAGGGATGTCACGAAGCAGTTTAATGTTAATGAAACTATTACTCCCTATGCTATTTTGACCTGAAATTGAAAAATCGCTCTGGCCAGCATCGAAACTCCGATTATCTATTTTAATGATTCGCTGCACACCGTCCTGATCATATTTTAACGTCCCAGAACCAGATTCGACGTTTGCTGATCTCTTGAGGAGTAAATTATGAGAAAAAAATTGTCCGATAAAATCCAATATTGTCGTTTTCCCAACTCCATTTTTACCGCAAATCATATTGAACGTCGAATCTACTTTCAGTGACAAATTACTGATCGGGCCTATATTTTCGATGCTAACTTCTAGTATCCTAAGCATGCATTATTTGTTTTGACATTAAGCCTAATTATTCTAATATAAGATGGATATCCAACCCTAAACCGCTCATACGTTAATCATTTGCAGTTTTCAAATGCCTTCTTTATAAGCTCATCTGGCACGGGCATCTTAGAATTGGGATCACGCAGATCGGTGAGCAACACTTCACTCACATCATCAAAAGTTTCTGCGCTTTTGCGGGTTTCAGCCATCCTGCGGGCGTCGCCATTAAGTGCGTAAGTCTTTTCGCCAGACCGGAAGTAAATCTCACTTTTTGCTAGTCCAGCACAATAAACCTCGATTTCCTCTACCGAAAATGGCCACTTGGCACCATAATCCTCCTTTTTAAAAACAACTCCCTGAGAATCTTCCGAACATGCAGCAAATGTTATCACGGCTAAAATTGGGAATACTGCTTTTTTCATAGCTATAGATTATAAACGTTTAGGGTAATAAGGTTTATTAAATTTTTGAACATGATGAAATGTCCGACTAGGACACATCTTCAGCGCCATCCTCTGTTTTTCCAGGTTCATTTGGGTAGTTTATACGCTGGTCTTCTTTGGAAATGACGATCTTAGCGATCTGCGTTGGATCAAACGGAATGTCCTTCAGTTCTCCAGTTGCCGGGTCGATAACTACAAGATTCTTCAGCCTTTCCGGGTTGATTGTAAAACCCAATCCCGAAGCCTCCTGCATCGTGTCGGCACCTGACATGTCCCGCACTCGCCAGGGTATGTTAACGTCCTCCGCGTGATCGCCATCGAAATGCCCGGGGGGTAAGTACAACGCGCCAAACTCAGAAGAATAATTTTCAGTGTCGTTCTTCTGAAAAGGCATCGCTAGCTGAATCATTGTGTCTCCTGTAAAAACGTGAAGGGCATGAAGGGGAAATAATCCCGGCTGGATGCGGCGGTACAAGATTGCAAATGTATCGTGCTTACGCGGCA
The DNA here is from genome assembly GCF_022867795.2 of Chitinophaga horti. NCBI lineage: Bacteria > Pseudomonadati > Bacteroidota > Chitinophagia > Chitinophagales > Chitinophagaceae > Chitinophaga > Chitinophaga horti. The sequence goes on from NZ_CP107006.1 coordinate 4,757,104, forward strand.
GTGCCGCAAATGCTACATTGAATATAGGATGTCCTACACACTTGACATCCTTTTTATGCGACAACATTAACTCCTCAATACATCTTCTATATCCGAGGAGATCATCATTATTCATCATGCAGAATCCGATATGCGCGAGTGCCTTAAAAACAGATATAGGCCTGTACCCCGGTTGCCGGAAAGATAGCTTATGCTCACCCGTTTCCATATTCACTGAAAGATTCTTCCCAACTTCTATCTCCACAACATCCTCTAACCCAAGAATGTCTTTCACCGAAGCTTTAACTTCATTACCTGGAGCATCGAATGTCGGATAGCCTTTCTTTCCCTTAACTTTATTAAGCGTTCGATTTATGCCTAGAAAATTGGCAAGCTGCGCCTCGTACTTTCCAAAAATCTTATTGCAGCTGTCGCATTCGAAATCAGATACAAGAGATTCATTTCCCAGTTGGTGGGGTATGATGTGAGCCTCATTTTTGAAAGTTGCCGCCGGGGTTCGTTTTCCACAAAAGCGGCAAACGCGTTCTTCGACCGGCCTTAATTCCCCTCCATCCACTACCGAGGAGATGATTTTCACGGGGGAATAATGGTCGAAAAAGATATCGGCCTCTCCATTCAGCTTACTATCATAAAGCGTATATGCTACTTGCATTAGGAATAATTCGAGTGTTATAAATTAATAGTCAATGGAAGTCTATTTACCTTTCTTTCGCTTCTTGGATTCCTCTATTGCTTCTTTTAACTGTAACTTTTCGAGTTCTGCATGAAATTTATGTCCCAATTCCGATGTTCTGTAGACAATTTCACGTATGTGTGGAAGGTGCTGATTGGGCGTTTCTGTAGCAGTAATAAGCCCATAGCCGAGCAATTTGGGAGATAATATACTGTATCCATAGGCACCGTCTTGCCGGTCTTCTCCGTCCAAGCCAGCATTGTACCTCGTATAATATATCTGGAACAAATCCAGCAAACATTCACTAGGTGGCTGTTGTCCACTCAATTCCATTCCTTTGGTTGTAAAAAGAAGATTTTGGGAAATCATTTGATTGTATAGTTTCCTAAAAGTGAAATTCCCCATCGGTTGATCCCAAAACGGCTCCTTCCTTTTTACAAACAACTTCATGACTTTTCATTAAGAAGAAAAGGCGAAAGCCAGATAATAAGAGGTAGGGGGTACAGGAAAGGTTAGAAGTCTTAAAACAAACCCATAAATATCTCCCCAGCTTTGTTGGGTTATTTTTGCCCAAGCAAAAATAACTGCTGTAATAATACCCGTGGAAATCAACTTGCTCCAAACTGGATCTCGCCACACATTTTGCATCCCGGGCCATACTTTCTCTTTGAAGAAGGCCATAGCGAAAATTTGACTTCAAATATAAGGTTTATACTGTATAAAGCAGGTCACTAAATAAATGGCAACAGGCCTCTAACCCCGGAGAACTTCCGAGACTATTCGTTTAGCCAGATGGTATACTGCAATCGTTTCGCACAAATAATCAATAAATTCAAGTTGCGATTTTTAAAGTTTTCATTTTTATGGAGAAGCCTCGCATCCGCGGGGCTTATTCATAGCCTTAAATCTACCGTATATGCATTTAAGCAATGAAGATGTACGCATCATCAACGAAGTCCGTTCCTACCTGGACAAAAACATTCCTGCCCGATTAAAAATAGCTGAGCTTGTCAACCTGTCCCGACTTTCGCGAACGAAACTCACCCGGGGGTTTAACTTCTTATTTCAAACTCCTATTCATCAATACTGGCTGGATTTAGCGATGAGCTACGCAAAGCAACAGCTTGAACGAGGCACAACAAAAAAAGCCGTCGCCCAGTCACTTGGCTATGCGAACGTAAAAGTCTTCTCCCGTGCATACGCGCTTCACCACGGTATTACCCCAGCGCAAGAAGCGATAAGCGATATGAAGTGTGCCTAGCTTAGTCACCCACTATATGCTAAAAATTCAAATTGATGACCCGTTCATGATTCACACTGGAAATCATATTTCAGTACCTGATCTTAATTTGAAGTGTAAATCGTGTAAAGAATTTTCAAACAAAGGCAGGCAGCCGCTTCGCCCGCCAGTAGAATATTAAACAATGAACCTTAGCTCCGAGGATATCTCACGCATTCAGCAAGTCTATGATCTCATTAAAGCGCAGCCTGAACGAAAGCATGACCAGAACACGCTTTCCAGGCTAGCAGGCATGGGACACACGAAGCTTCACGAGAGCTTTAAGTTTCTATATCAAATCTCAATCGCGAGATTCAAACTGGAACATAGCATGCGAAAAGCGAAGGCTATGTTAGCGGATGGACGTATGATTAAAGAAGTATCAGTTGCCCTTGGATACAATACTGTAGCGAATTTCAGTCGCGCATTTTTCAAATGTTTTGGCGAGCGACCAGCTGATTATCGCGCGCGAAAATATCGCGGTTAAAAACGTACAAAATGACAACAGAAAAATTTGTTGAATAACGAAGATGATTTTAAATTGCATGAAGAAAGTAACAATAAACCTTAACCCTTAGCCAAGAGAGTATGAGGCCACGTTTATAAATACACTTTAATCTTGTATTGCCCGGAACCTTGATTTTTAGAATAGCTTAAGAACAATTGTTAATCTCTGGAGTAATACCAAAAATTATCAAGATTTAGTGTTTGATGAAACCCTCTTCATGCCGCAGGCATTGCGGGAGGGTACCTACTCAACCCATGCCTTCTTTTTCATAATAACAGCAGTTAGAAGAGCCGAACTGGAGAAAGTGTGCACAGGCTGCGCGCGCCTGCTACATATTTTATATTGAGAGTACGAAGCGTTCCTTTGCTGTGTATCTGATAAAAATTACCGGTACGAAACCAAATGTTTTCAGCTTTGGCGCTGGCTAACTATCGTGTATTTCTGTGTTTTTATTATGCAACCGCCGCTATTGGTTTCGCGACTAACACGTTCACCAGAAACATTCAATTCTATGAGCTTTCTAGCAGTAAACAGACAAGTGAAAACAAACGGAAAATACGCTAGTCTTTTCGTCTACTTGATCGTATTTATTCTATCCGTACTATTCTTATATACGGCTTTAGATAAATTTCAGACAATTCAAAAATTTACTGATATCATGGGCCGAATTTACCTGCCAGCTTTTTTGGTACCAATCGTGGCATGGGGAATACCAATTGTGGAAGTGATAATCGTGACTGCATTACTACTACCAAAATTCAGACATTGGGGTTTACTCGCCTCTGCGATACTGCTAGCCATCTTCACCATATATATTACAGTTCTAAAGTTAACCGGATTAAAACTACCCTGTAACTGCGGCGGAATAATTAGTTCGCTCTCATGGTGGAACCATATAATACTTAACACCGTACTCCTGATTGCAGCATCAATCGCATATAAGATTGAAGCAAAAAGGGGATACTAAAAGATATCAAAAATGAAAAACAAAATATTAGCGTTTTTCGTAGTCGTTCTTGCAACAGGTCTACAATTTGTAAAAGCCGATCAAAAAAAATCATCTGGACCGGGGACCGTGTATGCACAAACGAGTCCTGGAGTATATGAAGCCTTATTTTGGCCTTATTATCCAGAATTATTTTGTACGGAATCGTACCCTTTTCCCTGCGCATTTACGCAGCCATCAGGTGACTACTCGATATATCCAAATACAATTACCTACGCGACAGCGGTTAGCAACTTTTTCTATGCTTCCGAATACAATGGATTGTATTATGGCGAATAGTTCGCATACTAGGAAGCTATAATGCATTCGCAACAGACATCGTTTAAAGTTTTAAACATGAGTAACGCATTTTTGGTTACAGCCGTGCTTTTTGCAACATTCGTTGTAACTAGAGCTACAAAACTTAAAAAAGTATCTGAAAGAATATATGTCCATGTTAGTCCGGGTGTCTACCAAAGGTTGATTCAACTTTACGCACCATCAATCCGTTGTTTCGAAGACAGTAACCCATGCGCATATATACAGCCATCTGACGATCATAAAATCTACCATGCGGTTTCACAGGATTTCGCGGAAAGAAATGGATGGATTAAGGAACATAATGGGATTTATGAGTTTGATTGATAAAGGATATCCATTATCAGCGCCACGAAAAAGTCGATCTATGTAATTGCATACAAAAATGCACTACTCACTGACGCTAAATTAGCCTTACATGAAAGAGGGTATATTAACATTAACAGCAATATCATTAGCCATGGGAGCATCGGCAGTATTAAACCGGATTTACGTTGCCCCGGGGGACAGGTATATTCAAGTTAGTATGGGTACGTACGAACTACTAACTGCACCATACTATCCGTCTCTTTATTGCGACTATGGACAGAACCCATGCTCTTTTATTGTGCCACCCGGAGATAATAATGCATATGGATCACAAATTTCCCTGCAAACGGCCTTGGATAACGACTTTATACCAAGTGATGAGGGAATTTATGAACCTCCGGGTGATTGAGGAACGACCTCGTATTTCAATAATATTCAAGCTCTAAAAAATGAAAAACATATTACTTGCATTATCTGTGTTTTGCAGTGCATTGACGGCTAAATCAATAACTAAACCTGTAGCAACTGTCCCTGGAAACGTTTATACTTAGATAGAGGCTGGAATTTACGGAAGAAGTATTGGGCCATATGATCCCTCACTATGCGAAGAGGGTCCAAATCCCTGCAGCTTCACTGTTCCCGCAGGAGACCACACAGTATATCCAAAATAGGCTTTCATTAAGCCAAGCTATTCTGTCGGGGCTAATCCCAGGTGATTTAGGCATATGTAGAAATATGTAAACTTCAACTATTGACTAAAAATTTTGATACAATGAAAAATTTATTTCTCGTTTTAGCTGTGGCGTGCACCGCTTTTACAGCTACTGCAATATCCAAATCGTATATGACTCCTGGTGACCTCTATGTGCAAACTAGTCCAGGAGTGTATACACTCTTTACAGGCCCATACCAGCCATCTCTTTACTGTCGTGAGGACTTAAATCCTTGTTCATTTACGGTTCCTCCTGGAGACAATACAACCTATGGCTCCATGATAACGATGCAAACTGCTATAAGTAATCACTTAATCCCATCTGAAGGAGAAGGTCTCTACGAAGCACCTTGATCTATAAAACGCTTTTATTAAGCTAACAAAATCCAGACGCAAAATCTACAAAAGCAAACCATTCAATTCAAATTAAAAATAGCATATGAAAAATATAATTCTGGTGATGGCTGTGATTTGCACAAGTTTCGCTGCTACCGCAATAACTAAATCAATCGTAGCTCCTGGTGACCGTTATGTGCAGACTAGTCCAAGTGTCTACACACTGCTTACAATACCATATTCTCCTTCTATGTACTGTGATGAAGGCGAAAACCCGTGCTCGTATAAAGTACCTAATGGTGACAATACTATCTACGGCTCCACAATATCGATTCAGACAGCTATCAATAATGCCTTTATACCAGATGCGGATGGCATTTATGTCATGAACTAATTGCATCATATCATCATAAACATTTAAATAAGAGATCTTCACACGTGCGATGACAGGCTAAAAGCTATGTCCCTTAAAAATCTAGCGATTATTCTTAAACTAAAAAAGATGCAAAATGAAAAACGTACTTTTTTCATTAGCTGGCCCCTGGTGACCGTTATATTCAGGTTAGCCAGTTGAATATAACCCAGCTGACCGGACCTTATGAGCAATCACTTTACTGTAATAATCAGCAAATCCATGTTATTATGCAGCGCCCGTTGGTGACAATATAGCATATGGAAATTAAGTTACCCTACACAGCCCAGAGCAGGTGCTTCATTGCCCATGCAGAAGGAATTTACGATTTGCCTTAATCTTCGATTTACCACGAAGTCAAAATAATTCACATGTGTAATAACAGGTTAAAAGCCGCGTCCTGCGAAAATGTGGCGACTATTTCTAAAAAACAAAAAAAGCAAAAAATGAAAAACGTATTATTTGCTCTGGCTGTAGTTTGCACTGGTGTTGCTGCTACCGCAATGACTAAATCAAATGTCGCTCCCGGTGACCGTTATGTTCAGACTAGCCCAGGTGTATATACCCTGCTGACTGGACCTTATCAGCCATCTCTCTACTGCAATGAGCAGGAAAATCCTTGTTCGTTTGTAGTTCCTGCTGGCGATAACACTGTTTATGGCAATCAAATTTCTATTCAGACTGCCACAACCAAAAATTTCATCCCAGCTGATGAAGGTCTTTATATACAGCCTTAATCAGAAATTGAAAAAAAGGGCTGCTATGGCAGCCCTTTTTTCATCATTTCATTTATTGCCTGATCAATGACAGCATTAAGTTTCATCAAATCGAACAAAGGAGGTGCAGATTCATACATTTGACCTTCCTTAACGATCATAACGGTTGGAAATGAAGTGATTCCATATGCATTGATTAGCGGATGGCGGCCATTCTCGCCAGTCGCCTGAGGACTCGCTAAGAGATTTAAGGATTTAGCCGTTGTATATAAACCAGACTTGATACTTTTCAACCACTTCTGCTTATCCCGATCGATAGATACGGTCACAAAAACGACATTTGAGTCTTTTTCATACCTTTTGTGAAATGGTTCAAGATATTTCTTCAAAGAGGCGCAATTCGAGCAGCCAGTATACCAGAAATCAATAAACAATACTTTCTTTCGAAGATTATCAAGAGTAACAATATTTCCCTTATCATCCTCCAGACTGAATGGAAAAAATGGCTGTCCACGATTCAATTTGAAAATTGCCTTCTCGATTAAGTCTCTGTACGAAGCATTTTGAATCAATTGTCTAGATTCTTTTGCATAAGACAAAACACCCGGAACCTGAGAGTAATTTAACACAAAAAGTGCAAATAGCTTATCTCTAATTAACCCGTTGTAATTTAACTTGATATCATTAAATATGGGTTGCAGATACGCTCCAACATTCAAATCCCCCATTGCATTCCGTAACGATATCATTCGGAATAGAAAATCCGTATAGATAGGTGCACCGACTAATATGCTTTCATCAAACTTCGGTAAACTATACTCTAGATTTCTAAAAACTGTCCTCTGAACAAATGCTTGAATCGCATCCGTGGGATAAATTGTAGTAATCATCGATCTAAACTGTAGAAAATACCTTGAACCATAACAGTTTGCAACCAGTGTGTCTGCGAACATTCGGCCAATTACTTTAACATACTTTTTTACGACTAGGAGCCGCAAATTCAAAATAGAATCCTCCTTTTCATCTCTGAACTCAAATAAACTATCCCATTTTCCTTCAGAAGCCAACTTTGTAAGCTTATCATTATCGTCGGTCGTGTTGTACTCAATCCTGTGCACGTCATCTTGGCACTGTAGCCGATGAAATTGTGATCCTGAAAATACTATTTTATTTTCAAATATTTTCATATCTATAACTGTGCGACCATCAACTTGAACAATATACACTTTATCAATGAAAGTCCAGACCTTATTTGCCGCGTCAGCGGTACAACCATAGGTTAGATAGACAATTCCCTTCTTATGCGGTATTACAACCTCAAAATCTTCATTGTATTTGAGTTCTACTGTATATTTCGGAGGATTCGCAGTGAGTCGGTTTGCCGCTAGACTTGAAACATAAAAACGCAATTCAAATTTTTGATTTGGATTATTCGCCAACGATGGTTCTACAACTTTTCCTTTAAGTATAAGTTCCGCTTGCGAAGTATCGAGATTGCTCAGTTTTCCATAGGCTAGTAGCTGGCTTAAAACCAACAACAGCATTATAATTAATCTCATATCTACCGGATATTTTGGTTGATCTTACTTAAAACGATTTCGTTGTCTGGAATTGGAAAAACAAACTTAGGATCGTTAGCATCGAGTATATAAGTCTTTCCATCAATAATTCTTTTGAGTGACATGATCCCTCCTGCGCTATTTAAACGCTTTACATCCTGCCACCTCGCTCCTCGCCAGACAAGTTCCTTTCGCCTCTCCAAAAGAATCATATTCAAAGCTTCATCTCTCGTCTGAGCTGACATGTCAATATACGGGGCTGCTGGATTTGTTGCACCAGGATTCCAGCGGTTAATGAGCAGCTGGTTCAAATAAGACATTGCGGTGGAAATATTTCCGTTTCGTGCCGCGCTTTCGGCTTTTATAAGATATACTTCATCCATCGCTAATCCAGTGAAGGGTACTAGCCCTGGTCCGCCATACCCCCTTTTGAAATCATAGGTTCCATCACTTTGTCGTAAGAAAAATATGTTCAACCGAAGATCATTGGGACCATATAATGCGATTAATTCTGGACTGACTTTAATGTTCGCATTGTTACTGGAAGTAGAATACGTCCCGTTTCCAACCGCCTGGCTATGATAGATCTGCTCGCCATGATTTAAAGCAAACGGAGCATTAGAGGTCTTTGAAAGACTGTTGTAGTTGAGCAACCTGTTATTTAGTTGCAAACAACTATCTGCGTATAGCTCTGCAAGTTTATAATGCTCCATTGTTAAATAAACTTTCGCCAATAACGCGTATGCAGCGTACTTCGAAGGTCGTGTTTTAGTTGCTGCTACTTCGACGTTCAGCGACGGGATTGCCGCATTCAAATCATTTATGATTTGACTATAAGTTTGTTCAACCGATGATCGTGGAAGCACTTCGTCTATCGACGGCTTAACGCGCAAAGGAATACCCAAATCCGAAGCTGCTGTTGATTTTGAATAGGATTTAGAGAAGTTCGACACGAGATCAAAATAGGCATAAGCTCGAACAAATAGCGCCCATCCGTTGGTATACTTCCAGTTCAATTCACTCTGAGGAGTTGTGACGATTGTTTGAAGACCGGCCAGTACATTGTTCGCATAAAATATAGCGGTGTATGGGAGGTTCCAATTATCTGAGTTTTCCCCTTCGAACAGATCAGCTGCCCAAATGTAGGAGTTTCTTGAAACAGTTGGAGCGGCTTTCCAAGTATCATTATTTGAAAACTCGTACTCATCGCCTCCAAGAATACCTAATCCCGAAGTAGCATTGATTGCCGAATTATTATCCAGCAATTTCTGAAATTCGTCCAAAGTTCTGGGTTGTACAATTTCAGAACTTGGTTTTTCCTCCAAAAAGTCCTTCCCACATCCCGTGAGCATAATACAGCTAAAAACGCAGGCTAAAACTATATGTATCTTTTTCATGTTTTCTGAATTAAAATGTTGCTTTGAAACCGACTGCAAACGTAGTTGGCATTGGATATCCGGTCTGCACTTCAGGATCTAAAATATCATTGCTCTTCCTCCAAATAACTCCTACGTTGCTTACATATCCGTAAACATTAATATCTCGAACAAGAAGCTTAGGAAATTGATTCTTAGAGATAGTATAGTTAGCTTGTATGTCTTGTATACGGACATGGTCGCCACGTTCAATCAAATGATCTGAATAGGTGTAAAAGTTAGTTCTTCCGATATTATTTGGATAAATTAATGCAGGTACATTCGTCGTCAATTCATCTCCAGGCTTTTGCCATCTGTTTTCATAGTCGGGTTGCTTGAACACGATTGTAGAGCCATAGATAGAACCATTATTTAAAGAGTTACGACGAAAATAATAATTCATTTTATAGATCAAGTTCACCGATACCTCCAATCCCTTAAAAGAAAAGGTATTTCTTAAGCTCCCGAATGTTATGGGAGTTCCTGAACCAACGAAATTCAAATCAGAGCGATTACTCGAGTTCCGAATCGCTGTATAATCCTTGACGATTGCATTGGCAAGATACCCTTGTGGACTTCCGGTCCCATCCAAGCCCGCCCAGCGGTAGCCGAAAAGGGCATTAATTGGATATCCCTTAAGTGGTGTTAATGAACCGAGCGTGCTTGTAACAACGGTATTATTTGTACCCGTTTCTACTTTATAATCGGTGATTTCATCTTTAACTTGATTGAAAATGAAAGTAGTTGACCACCTTATTGCGCGATCTATATTTAAAGATGTCAATTGAACATCAATGCCGCGAGTTCTTGTGTCAGCTGTATTACCTATAAATTGAGACACGCCAGTCTGCGGGGCAATAGGACTGGTACCTATCAAATCAGTGCCATCCTTGGCGAAAAACTCAATGCTTCCGGAAATAACGTCATTCTTTGTAGAGAAGTTTAAACCCACATTTTTATTTTTCACTCTCTCCCACCGCAAAAAATCATTAGGAGGATTAATAATGTTGTAATACAATGTATTGGTATAAGGGTTAATAAGGGAGGGAGCAGCCGTCAAATATGCCGAAACGGAATTATTGATGTTTCCATTATAGCCGTAGGTTGCCCTTAACTTTAATAAATTTAACCACGGCAGACTCACGAATTTTTCATTTAGTACACTCCAGGACAGACCAATTGACCAAAGCGGCACCCCTTTTTGGTTCGCCTTAACGCCAAAAAGGTTCGACTCGTCTTTTCTGAAGCTTCCAGATATTGTATACCGGCGGTCATAAGTGTACAATCCGTTGGCATAATAAGATATGTATTTGTCCGTGGTCTTGTACTGCCTATTTCCGGAAGGAATTTGAGCTACTGCTCCATTGTAGTAATTCGGAAATAAAGTTACGTAGTCAACTGGCACATTCGTCTCAGTCGAGAAATTGTATCCATACAGAGTATTCGTCCTAACTTCTTTATAAGAATCATCCCTTGCTTCATATCCGGCAAGAAAATTAATCATATGGATGCGATCAAACTCCTCATTGAAATTCAATTGAACCCTCCCATAATTTGATTCACGTAATGAAGATGACGGTACAACAATACCACCTAAAGGCACAGGACGAACTATAGCACTCCCTCCTATTGAAGTGTATGAATTTATGAGGTTCCTTACGTAAAAAGAATTTTCGCTATAACTATCCTGAGCGGTACGGCTAGCATTATAATATTGATAGTTTGCACTCAGGTTTAACGACTTTATGATCTGGTAATTTGCACCGACATTTATACGATAGTCAACTAAAGTGGCGTTTGACTGAGCATATTTATTTGTAAAATCATCCAGCGGCCGATAGTTCCAATCCAGAAGCCGCCCTCTTCCGGCTGTATCGGTATACGAAGATCTCAAACCACCTGCAATTACAATGGACCGATGCCCACCGTCAGAATTAGTGAGTTCTTCATAGGGTAAGTTGCCAATTCGGCTGTTTAAATCGTTGTTTGTAAAATTTGACTTTGAAAATGTTATGTCAGGATTAATAGTTATTTTTTTGCTGAGCAAATAATGACTACTGTTAGCCTTAAGGGTGATTCTTTCGTCTGACTGAGCAACAAGATTAGGCCTGTTACGATCATAGCCCGCAGAGAAGTAATAAGATTGATTGGCGCCTCCCCCGGTAATGTCGAAAATGTAATGTTCCCTCACTGACTTTCGATAATAATAATCTGACTGGTCATCCCGGTAATCGACTGCTCTAAGACGATCAATTTCACGCATCCCTTGATCTTTATAAGAAGGTTCTGTTTTAATCCTCTGCAAAATTGAAACGACTGGAGAAAGAGCTCCGTACTCATTGTCGATCGTACTAGTGTAAGCACCGTTGTTGAAGAGGTATGTTTCAACATCTATAAATTCGCTGGACGACAATTGTGGTTCGTACCACAGGTCTGGCTTTCCTGCGATTGTCAGATCGCTCTTTATGGAAACCGTTGGTTTCAAGTTTAGTTTCCCCTTTTTGGTTGTTATGACGATCACGCCATTGCCGGCTCTAACACCCCAGATGGCTGCGGCGCCAGCATCTTTTAGTACAGTAACACTTTCAATCATATCGGGATTGATCGTATTTAAATCACCTTCGAAGGGGAAATTATCTACGACGATCAACGGCTTCGTACTTGAAAAAATTGTACTCCTTCCGCGAACGCTGATGCCTAAACTGTTACCTGTTTGATTGCTGACAAGCAGGCCATTTGTCACGCCATTTAAGCGCGATAAAATATCTGCGGATACAGTCCTATTCAGTAATTTATTATCAACCAACGTTACGGACCCCGTAGCTCGTTCTGGGGACAAATTCTGGTAACCCGTTGAAATTTCGACGCCTTTAATTTCTATGACAGATGGCTTGATGATGGCATTGTAAGTGGTGGTATTGGATGCATCGAGAATATAGGTTTCATAACCTACTGAAGAAATCGAGATTTTAACATTTTTTGATGGGATGTTCAATTCATAGATACCCTGGGCGTTCGTATAAGTCCCAATCTTCGTACCAATGACACGTACGGACGCACCATCCACTGGCTTACCGTCGAGGTCTTCTACTTTTCCCCTGATCTTTATAGGTGAGGTATCCAGCATCACGGGTGCAAGTGGTTTAGCTGCTTTATATTCGCTGATCACGACATACTTATCATTTACCTGATAAGTCAGTGGTAATCCTTTCAGGCCGTTGGATAAGGCGGTTTGTATGGTTACATCAACTAAATTGACGCTCGTTCTGAAGCTCCTTCCAATATCGCTTTTGTAACTAAAGACATATCCGGTCTGTCGCTCGATATCTTCAAACAATTTTTCCAGGGTAACATTATTGGCCTTCAGCGTGATCCGCTGGGCGTTTGCATTTCCAAATGCATGGATGCAGATCATAAACATAAGTAAAGAGAATACCTGTAATCGCATAATGATCTTGGTTATTTGCCGATTTTTAAAAAAATACAGCTTCGTCTCTTTCCTTGCAGGACAAAGGAAAGTACATGTAAAAATTTTCATACTTTTACGTCAGTTTGGTTGTTTTAAATTAGGTTCCTTGCTGGGACATTTTTTAAAGGCCAAATGCATTATGCCGAAGAGCGGGTGAGATCGCTTTTCGGCTTTTATATTCAGCCTGGTCGTGTTTCAATGACAATCTGTTTCTGTTTTCGAACTCCTTTCTTCTTAGTATATGGTCGTGTTTTATCTATGTATTTACTGATAGCCGATAACTGTTAAAGTCTTTTCTCCATTATTTTTTTCGGTAAGCTTAAAATCTATATCTAAGTCACCTAATGCTTTCAAAAATTGAGTCAATGGTACCGAGCGGGGGATCGCAAACGTGATCTGCCTGCTACTGATGCTTCCACTATAAACTACGTCCAGATCGTACCAACGCCCGGCTTCTCTCAATATCTCCTTTAGCTGAGCATCTTTGAATCTGATGATGCCCTTCCTCCAGGAGGCGGAATGGGTCGGAGCTTCGCCGATGGTAAACTCTTCGGCAGATAGAAAGGCCTGCTGTCCAGGTTTTAGCAATTGCTTCGCACGGCCATTCCCAATTCTTACGCTCCCTTCCAATAGCACGGTCTTTATACCAGGTTCATCGGAATAAGCATTAACATTGAACTTAGTGCCAAGCACTTCGATCACCTGGCCAGCTGATTTTACAATAAAAGGTTTATGCGACATCCGGGTCACTTCAAAATAACATTCTCCGGTGGTAGTAACTTCTCGTATCCCTGAATTGAATTTTACAGGGAATGAGATAGATGATGCAGCATTCAGCCACACTTTAGTGCCATCAGATAATGTGACTTGATAGCTTCCTCCCCGCGGCGTTTCCACGGTGTTTATAGTGCGCGTATTGGCACTGGCAGACTCAACATCAGCCATATCGTAAACAAGCGTACCTGATGAATCCTTGTAGATTTTAACACCGGCTTCGGTGGCAATTTTGCTTCCGTTAGTCGTATCCAAGTATACCTTTTTCCCATTCGATAAAACGAGAAAAGCCTGGTTTTTTCCAGGAGCAACATTTGTGATAATGATTGGTTCTGTAGGTGAAATTCGATGGTTGGATTTAAAGACAAATACTGCAAAAACTAAAACTGCAGCAGCCGATGAATAGTACGCAATGCGGCGAACGCGTCTTAACATCGTTTGCTTCCGAATCGCCGCATTTAGAACTGTCCACACTTCCGTTTCGGCATACGCTTCACCTTCGGTTTGAGCTTTGGGATTTCCATCAGGGCCAAACAAGGTCATTTCGACAAACTCGACTTGATCGGGAGTGCATTCACCCCGAGCGTATAGTTCCAGTAATTTTCTTATCTCTTTATCCATGTAGGTTCAATTGCAACAGCCCTATATTATATTATACATCTGAGGAGACGTTGGGATGTAAAAAAATTAAAAAAATAACGTTGACGAATAAACGACGCAACGCCGAAAAGCAGACCAGTCGGCCTGCGTGATTTATATGTGATGTCTAAGCTTTCGTGGAATTGTTTTGAGCTAGATTAGAAAAAGCAACGTAATCCTACTCCCATTATTTTTAAACGTTGAAGTGCTTTTCTTATATTATCTCTCACGGTATTGTAGGGTATATTGTTTTCTTGACTAATAACCGAATGGGACTTGTCTTCAAAACGGCTTTGAATAAAAACGTCCCTAACTTTAGGTTTCATTTTCTGAAGCGCACTCGCAATTGATTCCTCCAGCTCCTGAAGTAATATCCTATTCTCCGTATCATTATGTCCTTCAGAAAATGTGGCTTTCAGATGATCAAAATAATTATGATCATTGCTCGTCTTTAATGTGATCCGTGTCGATTTATGAAATATCAACCTGTACAGATAAGCCAACAACTTACCATCATGTATATCGATGGTCTTCCGCTTTTCCCATAAGTGCATGTATACGTCCTGAGTCAAATCCCTAGCATGCTCTTCATCACTGGTAAGTCTCAATGCACGTCGATATAAAAGCACGTTGTGGCGATTATACAATTCGGCATAAGCCTGCTGATCAGCATTTTCTTTCAAAAGCTGAAATAATTGCGAATCAGTAAGTTTATCAATTGAACTCATACACGCTATCCTGAAGGCGCATTCACACGATTAATTAAACATATCAAATATATGTTTAATGTAAAACATTTGCAAGGATAAGTGTCACATAGTAAATCGGAGATCGGGGGCAAACCAGGTTGAAATAGTTGGTTGTTGGTACTATTACTAATATACAAAGAGCAATAATACCGCAGGCCGAAAGATATTAACTGTTAAATTGACATCAAAACAAACAGCAAATTTTTAGATTATTTTTAAATATATCATAGTCTGCTGGCGACTCGCATGAGGATTTCTCAGTCAAGTCAACCGAAATTTAACATTTGTCAAATTTCAATCTACTGCGATACGATCGCGCTTTCATAGGTGTTTTACTAAAATTACGCCCGAAAAGATTGTTAGCAGGCTGTTAATCCATCACAAGTAGCACATCAGTATCGATCCAGAAGAATGTCGAAAAGCATTACATTGCGGTAATAACTGTTACAAAAAACATCCCAGCAATCGATAAGATTCTTCTCACTAAAATTTCACCCAATGAAATCCATATTGCTATTAGTTTCCTGGATATTTTTATTTAAGGTTGATGGTGCTCGCGCTGTTGACGAATGTTGCGGCAAATGCACCGGCTCCGCTTATTGCACAGCCTGCAGAAATTGCAGCCGATGCGCGCATTGTAACAGTGGCGGCAGTTGCGGCGTTTGCAGTAACGATCTGCCTACCTACAAACCGTCGCGCAGCGTCCGCTATCCATCCTCATCACCATCTTCTACCATTAAACCCTCACGCCCCTCGTCATTAAAATTAACTACCGTACAATATTATGTAAACACTTCCCTGTTAAACGTCCGATCCGGCCCGGGAACCAGCTTTCCAGTTATTACCAAGGTTTCAGTAAGTACAAACGTTAAAATAGAAAATGAGTTTAACAACGGATGGTGCGAAATATCATTTATAAACACAAACTACCTACAGGTAAAAGGCTACGTAGTGAAAAAGTACCTGGCTTATTATACCAAGGCGATTGATTAACCCTTCAAACATTGAAATCCGAAAGGGTTTACTCCGGAGCCCATTCAAGCACTTCCAAAATTCCTGATATTTTCTCCCATGAAATAATAACTTTAGCTAAAAATGATCGACGATCCTTTATATTTTCAAGTCATCACCGAATATCCCGTACCTGCATTCCAGAAGCATATCGATGATGAACGGAATCAACATATATTCTTTTCAGGAAAATACGGCTCGGGGAAGTCAACTTTCCTGGAGGATTTTTTTCGACAGCGGACGGATAAGTATAATGTTTTCAAGGTTTCTCCTATCAACTACTCGATTTCCACGAACGAAGACATCATCCGATATATAAAGTACGACCTCCTTTTATGTTTACTCGAAATAGGCGCGCTTGATGACAGCGGCCGCAAAACACCAACATTTACAGAGACCAGTATAAAATTTGCGAAACGAGAATTTAAACCATTTGTTAAGCAATTAGTAAAAATGATACCGGAAGTTGGCAAGAGTTTGGTTGACGCATATGAATACATTGAAGATTTCGATAAAAGATTCTACTCGCTATATGACGAATTATCCATAAGTAAGTTTGAAAAGTTGGAATCGTTTATGGGTGATGTCGAAAGCGCAGGAAGATTATATGAAAATGACATCATCACAACAATGATCAATTCATTGACAGGTAAGCAGAATCCCGACGCAGAGCAAAGAAGCGTATTAATTATTGATGATCTTGACCGGCTTGACCCTGACCATACTTTTAGAATACTAAACGTTTTCGCAAGCCAACTACACTCAAAGAGAATTGACAGAGGCACTCAACTATTATTTGACAAAGTTATAGTGGTTGCAGACATTGAAAATATTCGAAATATGTATGAGCACCGCTATGGATCGAAAACAGATTTTACGGGCTTCATTGATAAATTCTACAGTTCTGATGTGTTTCATTTCGATAATGGCCCTGCGTTTAAAAAAGAAGTTCTTAAGCTATTAGACACCTTCACGGTTCCTGGTAGTGATCGCGGGTTGAACAGGCTTTATCTATCTGATCCACTAATAGTCGATATTATTGTTTTCTTAGTCGAGAAACGACAATTAACGCTAAGAGCGCTTAAGAATGTGGCCGGCAAGCAAATTGACTATCATAATGAAGATGTGGATATGGGATTTGAAAATGTAGTTAAGGCCATACATCTCCCGCTAGTAGCAAAACTGAAATTTCTTGTAACGGTTATAGGGGGAGCCTTTGAACTAGAAAGGCATATCGATAAGTTTAAATATAACAAGGTTAAGTTTTCAAATATGCTGATTGGGGACTTGATGTATCTTTTACATTTCGAAAGAAAATTTGCAGGGCAAGAAAAAGTGACTTTGCAAATAGGCACCGATAAATATGTATTGCAATCTTCAGTGGATGGGGGTGGAAGAGATAACCTCTATAGCTATTCAACAGTAAAACAGCCCACACAGCCTGGCGAAGACCCTCAGAATTTTACTGGTTCCCCATCTGAGTATTGGGAGAAATTTGGCGAGGTTTTTTCGATGTTGCGACAACATGGATATATAAAGTAAGGAGGCAGTATTCCCGCCTCCTTTATGGAAGAAAGGATTATGCAGTGTAGACCGGCTGCCGTTCAGGATTATTCTCTAGCTTTCTTTTCAATAAATTCATCTCTTCGGCAATCCTGCCCCCCACGATCTTACCATAATGCTGCGTTTGCGCTAAACGTTTATGACCCAGCATCGCAGACACGCTTTCTAAACTCAGTCCGTTCGCTAACGTTACGGTAGTCGCAAACGTATGGCGGGCAATATGGAACGTCAAGTGCTTTGTAATTTTAGTAAGGTCCGCTATCTCCTTTAAGTAAGCATTCAACTTCTGGTTACTCATCCTTGGCAAAACGCCTTTCCGACTTCGGTAATGCAACTGGCATCCGTATTTATAAATGATTCCCCTTGCCGTTGGCAACAGCGGAATCCGACTCAGCGTAGTGGTTTTCTTTCTCGCTATAATGATCCAACGATCGCCGGACGGCATGCGTGAGATATGCTCCCAGGCCAAACGGCTAATGTCCGCGTAAGCCAGGCCGGTATAACACGAGAAGATGAACAGGTCCCTTACAACGTTCAGCCGTTCGCAGGAGAACTGCTTATTCTGTATACGCGAGAGTTCCATTTCGTTTAGTGGAACAACATCTATCTCCTTCTTCCGCAGCTTAAACTCTGAAAAAGGATCAGAAGCAATCCATTTACGCTTGACCGCATCGATGACTACAGACTTAAACGTCTGAAAATACTTTACTGTCGTATTGTTCGAAAGTCCTCTTATTGCCTTCAGCCAGGTAGTCAAGTCCTTAGCAAAGGCAAAGTCCAGTGAGGATAGCGGGATGTCATTTTTTCCGTATTTGTATAGTATGAAATCCCCTATACATCTTCTTATTCTATCCAGCCGCTGCCAGGTCACTACTGCATAATCTTCACCGATTAAGGATTTCACGACCTCCAGATAATCAGCATACACCTCCATCAACATGTAAACTTTTCTCTTCGAAATGTTGCCCTTCAGAAAATCAATAAGAAGAGGTGCTGTCAATACCTTTCCCTGTTCTAATAAATCAAGTTTGGCTCTTGTGACTTGACTGGTAAGTGCATCCAGGTACGCATTCAAGGTTCGGGCATTTTCTTTGCTCCCCTCTGCCCTACCAAAATTTTGATTCCATCGATCAACATTCCACGTTCGCTTGGTTGAAAATTCCTTCGAAACACCATCTACAGTAACCCTTAAGTAGATGTACTTTACAGGGCCCTTCTTTTTCCTTTTTGACTGCTTTAAAAAAAACAGCACACCGACACTTTGTTCTAACATAACAATCTGTTTTTAAGTGAATAAAAATCAGATTGATGCGATAAGAAATCAAGATGTTTAAGACTTGAACAAGTTGATTTACAATCATTTAAATGCAAATTCGTGGCACTTTTTTCGCGCTTTAAAAAGTGCCACGATTTACGCACATTAATTTCATGCGAATCCGTAAATTTTACTTGTTCTAAGTCAGCGCAAAAAAAACGCCTGCAATTTCTTGCAGGCGTTTCTTATGAATTATTTGATGAGATAAATGCAAACAAAAAGGGCTTTCGATCTGTGATCAAAAGCCCTTTTGCTTAGTCGGGATGGCAAGATTCGAACTTGCGACCTCCTGCTCCCAAAGCAGGCGCGATAACCGGACTACGCTACATCCCGAACTATTTGCCGGAGTTTCGCGGTGAGGGAGGGATTCGAACCCTCGGTACAGTTTGACCCGTACGCCGGTTTAGCAAACCGGTCCTTTCGGCCACTCAGGCACCTCACCGTACCGTTTGAATGGGATGCAAAAATAGGAATATTTTGTTAATCTCCAAAAGCTAGTTCACTTTTTTGAAAAAAAAGTGCCGGAAACTTTTCCGGCACTTCAAATGTCTTGTTTTCTCAGAGGTATAAATCGGTCTACATGGCCGCCAGCTGCACTTTTTGCTGCAATTCAACAACGCTGTCTCTAAATGTATTATCGGTATCCATCAAATCTTTCACTGTCTGACAAGAGTGAATTACGGTGGTGTGATCGCGGCCGCCAAAGTGCTCTCCGATCGTTTTAAGCGAGTTCTTTGTAAATGATTTTGCGAGGTACATCGTAATCTGACGAGCCTGTACAATCTCACGTTTGCGCGTTTTCTGCAGCAGTTTGTCGTAAGGCACATCAAAGTATTCGCATACCATTTTCTGAATACTCTCGATGGTAATTTCTTTGGAAGATGTTTTTACGAAAGACTTCAGTACGCGCTTAGCCAGCTCCAGGTCAATCTCCTTACGGTTCAATGACGATTGTGCCAGCAGGGAGATCAATGCACCTTCCAGTTCACGAACGTTGCTCTGGATATTATAGGCTACGTATTTAATTACTTCCTTCGGCATTTCCAGTCCGTCGTTGCGCATTTTCATCTCGAGGATTTCCATACGTGTTTCGAAGTCGGGCAGTTGAATGTCGGCGCTTAGCCCCCAACGGAAGCGGCTGAGCAAACGCTCCTGCACGCCGTCGAGATCTTTAGGCGGTTTGTCGGAAGTAAGGATCAGTTGTTTGCCGGATTGATGCAGGTGGTTAAAGATGGCGAAAAACGCATCCTGTGATTTCTCTGCACGGGCAAAAAACTGGATGTCATCTACGATCAGCACATCAATGAGCTGGTAGAAGTGAATGAAGTCATTGATAATATTGTTCTTCGAGTGATCGATGAACTGGTTGATAAACTTTTCTGCGCTCACGTACAGCACCGCCTTATTGGGGGCCTGACGCTTTACCTCGTTACCGATCGCCTGTGCAAGGTGTGTTTTACCTAAACCTACGCCACCATATATTACCAGTGGATTAAAAGAGGTACCACCCGGCTTGTCGCTCACTGTTTTACCAGCACGGCGGGCAACACGGTTAGAGTCACCTTCGATGAACATTTCGAAAGTGTAGTTTGGATTCAGTTGTGAATCGATCTGTACCCTCTTAATACCAGGGATGACAAATGGATTTTTAACCGGATTCTGGATCGTCAGCGGAAAATCTACTTCGCTGTCCTTTTGTGGTTTGGAGAACTGCGTTGGCATGTTCACTGTTTTGGGATGCTGGTGGGGTGTTCCATTCTCCACAACGATGCGATACTCCAGTCTCGCCTCTTTCCCTAATTCCCGCTTAATTGTTTTCCCTAACAAACCTACATAGTGCTCTTCGAGGTATTCGTAAAAAAACTGACTTGGTACCTGAATGGTTAAAACATTGTTTTCAAGCTTGATAGGTTTTATCGGTTCAAACCATGTTTTAAACGGCTGCCACTCCACTATATCCCTGATTATATTCAGACACCTTTCCCAAACTTGTTCGCAAGTTTTATTCATTTAGTAAAAAATAATTATTCGTTTATTAATTAGGGTGTTCTCGAATACAAACTTTTCAACGTAGGCTGTTGAAAAATTATTTGACAGGATGACGAATATCTGTAGAAAATGTTGAAAAAAAAATTTATCTAACCTTGTTTCTTAACCCACAATTACAGATTGTCATACTCCGCCTCACCCATATCTCCACTTCTCTCAAACTGCCATCCAGTCTATGTTTCAGCCGATTCGCCTGCTAAACCAAATGCTAAATAAATGCCTTTGCTTTCATCATCATACCCATACATTAGTCACGCTATTTAATATATTAACAAGCATAACCGGTAAAATAACATTGCCCTTCCCTGGCACCGCTTCAGCTCCCTCCCGAACCACTTAATAAAGGTCCATTTTAGAGGGTTATCACCATACCTCGGTTTACCGGGGCGGCAAAGGTCGTGCAAATTTTGAAGGATGCAAGCGATTTTGCTAATAACTTGTGGAAAAATTTATTTTCTCCTGACGGAAGTGAATGACTTATCTTTGGCCCACTGAACATTTTAAATCTATTTTGCTATGAGTTTTGAAATTACCGGAAAGCTGGTTGTAAAGTATAATACGATGCAACGCAGCGAAACGTTTAAGACGAGAGAATTTGTGATCGAGAAATCCGATGACATCAATGGCCGTATCATCACCAACTATATAAAGTTCCAGGCAGTTCAGGACAGAACAGCAATAGTTGACCGTTTTAACGAAGGCGAAACTGTAAAAGTATACTTTAACATCAGGGGTACCCGGTGGGAAAAAGACGGTAAAGTGAACTACATCACCAACCTCGACGCATGGCGCATGGAAGCAATGATGCAGGACGCAGCCGGTGGCGGCGATCGTATGCCGGACTACAACGCTCCGCAGGCACCTTCCTTTAATGGTGGCGCTGCAGGTGGCGACGACCTTCCTTTCTAATCGAAGCATATCCTCTCTATACAGCCGCACTCTACAGGGTGCGGCTTTTTTTATACAGACAGGTCAGCTTGTCAGCCACACTGCCACATGGCAGTTTTATCTGTTCTCCGTATCTTTGCCTCGTTTTAGGATAAATACCTAACCAGCTCAATATGATACAACAAGTCTCTCTTAAGGTACTTCCTGCGGAAGCATTTTCCGATACTGCACTTACAAAACTTGCAGCCACCTCTCTCGGCGTAAAGCCCAAAGACATTACCGGTTTTAATTTACTGAAACGTTCTATAGACGCACGCTCGCGTCAACAGGTATATTATGTATTAACCATGCAGGTGTTCGTGAACGAACCCTTCCAGGACCGGCCACACCTGCGCTTTCAATACGACGCACTGCCGGCCAACGCGCCGCAGGCTGTTATAATAGGAGCCGGTCCTGCCGGACTGTTTGCCGCCCTGCGTCTCATAGAACTCGGCGTAAAACCCATCGTACTCGAAAGAGGAAAGGATGTGCGCAGCCGCCGCCGCGACCTGGCAGCGCTGAACAAAACAGGCATCGTAAACCCGGACTCCAACTATTGCTTCGGCGAAGGCGGTGCAGGCACGTATTCCGACGGAAAGTTGTATACGCGCTCCAACAAACGCGGCGACATCAACCGTATTCTTCATATCTTTTGTCACTTCGGTGCCACAGAAAAGATCATCTACGATGCACACCCGCACATCGGCACCAACAAACTGCCGCATATCATTACGGCCATGCGCGAACAGATCGAAGCCTGTGGCGGCGAAGTGCACTTTGAACAGAAGGTAAACGACCTTTTAATCAGCGATAACAACATTACAGGCGTTACCACGACTGCCGGCGCCAGCTTTCATGCATCGCATGTGGTACTGGCTACCGGCCACTCGGCCCGTGATATCTTTACGATGCTTCACCAACGTAATGTATTAATAGAAGCCAAACCTTTTGCACTGGGGGTGCGTGTAGAACATCCGCAATGGCTGATCGATATGGCGCAGTACCACTGTACACATCGTGGCGACTTTTTGCCACCGGCCAGCTATAGCCTGGTGGAACAGGTAGAAGGCCGTGGGGTATTTTCATTTTGTATGTGCCCGGGAGGCATCATCGCTCCTGCCGCAACCGATCCGGGAGAACTGGTGGTCAATGGCTGGTCGCCTTCGAAACGTGACAATCCATTTGCCAACTCGGGTATGGTGGTTACAGTAGATGAATCAGACTTTGCCCCTTTTGCCAAACACGGCCCGCTGGCTGCCATGTACTTCCAGCAGCAGGTGGAACGTAATGCCTTTAAAGCAGGTGGCGGCAACTTCGTAGCGCCCGCACAACGCATGAGCGACTTTGTAGAGAAACGTATATCCAGTTCTTTACCGGAATGCTCTTACATCCCCGGCGTAAACAGCGCCGATCTTCGTACCGTGCTTCCGGCCTCCGTACACAAACGATTAGGCGCAGCCTTCAAAGCTTTCGGCAAAAAGATGAAGAACTATTATACATCGGAAGCCATACTCGTAGCAACCGAATCGCGTACCTCGTCCCCGGTACGCATACCCCGCGACAATAATACGCTCATGCATCCGCAGGTAAAAGGACTGTACCCCTGCGGTGAGGGCGCAGGATATGCAGGGGGAATCGTATCCGCCGCGATGGACGGTGAGCGCATTGCAGAAGTGATCGCTGCTACCGTCGGCAAAGCCCATTAATACTGACAAAAAACGGGTTGGTGTAACAAATGCTTGTAACGCCCGCAATAATCCCTTAATTTAAGGTGATTAATTATTGCTATGAACCTACTCGACATCCAGCACCTGAAAAAGCACTACGCTACGCACAAAGCGGTCGACGACATCAGCTTTTCCATTCCGCAGGGCAGCATATTTGGATTACTAGGCCCCAACGGCGCCGGTAAAACCACGCTACTACGCATGATTACCGGCATTTTTTACCCGGATGAAGGACAAATCCTTTTCGACGGCAGAAAGTTTGATCCGGGCAATGACATCCGCCACATCGGTTATATGCCGGAGGAACGCGGCCTGTACAAAAAGATGAAGGTAGGCGAACAGGTGAAATACCTCGGCCGCCTCAAAGGCCTGTCCGAAAAGGAAGTAAAGGAAAAGATCGATTATTGGTTTACGAAGTTTGAGATCACTTCCTGGTATAATAAAAAGATAGAAGAACTAAGTAAGGGCATGAGCCAGAAGGTACAGTTCATCTCCACCATCCTGCACGAACCCAAATTGCTGATCCTGGACGAACCTTTCTCCGGCTTAGATCCCATCAACTCAAAACTGATACAGGACGAGATCTTTGAACTGAGCCGCAAAGGAACAACGATCATCTTTTCCACACACCGCATGGAGCAGGTAGAGGAAATTTGCGACCATATCGTATTGGTAAATAAAGGAAAGAAGGTTCTCGACGGACCGGTAAAGCAGATCAAACAAGACTTTAAGAAGCATGAATATAAGGTGGGAGTGGGACAAATGCCCAACCCGGCGCAAATGGCGACTTATCACTTTACGATCGTGAAGCAGCACGACCATGCTTACACGGTAAAGATCAATGAAGACAGTAAAACGAACGACATCCTCTCCCACTTCATCCGGCACGACATTCCGATTACTTACTTCGAAGAGCTGCTTCCTACGATCAATGAAGTATTTATTCAACAAGTAAGTGTTACCGGCGAAACTGTCCAACAATAAAACCTGACTGCTATGAACAAAATCTGGCTCATCATAAAAAGAGAATACCTTACACGCGTAAGGAAAAAAGCATTTTTGATCACGACCCTGCTCGTTCCGATCTTCTTCGCGGCGACGATTGTAATACCCGTGCTGATCGCGAAATCCGGCAACTCTACGCAAAAAGTAGCGGTGGTAGACGATAGCAAACTGTTCGACCAGCGGCTGGCCGACTCCGACAACGTACACTTCAAATTCCTGGAGGCCAATGCAGATACGCTGAAGAAGTCTTACCAGTCATTGGGATATAATGGACTGCTGCATATTCCGAAACTCGATCTGAATCGTCCGTCGGGCATTGTATATTATAGCGAAGGCCAGATGAACGTGGGCGTGAAGAGCCAACTTGAAAGAAGGCTGAACGAACTGATCGAAGAGCGTCGCATGGAAGTGGCTGGCATCGACAAAGAAAAACTGAAAGACATTCGTTCCGACGTAGACATTGTCAATAAAACAGGTAAAGATGAGCGCGAAGGCAGTTCTAAACTCGCATTTGCGGTGGGATATGGCTGCGGTTTCATTATATATATTATCCTGCTCGTATTCGGCATGTCGGTACTGCGTGGCGTAACGGAAGAGAAAGTAAACCGCATTGCAGAAGTTGTCGTATCCAGCGTAAAACCATTTCAGTTAATGATGGGTAAGATATTCGGTATCGCGGCTGTAGGACTTACCCAGTTCATCATCTGGATTATCCTGATATTTGGTTTGTATACCGCTATTCTGCTGATGGTTTCGCCCGCTGAAATCCAAAGTGCACAGTCCATGCAGGGTAGCATGAATAACGAGGCGGCCGAAGAAATTGCGCGCAGCCTGGCTTATGTAGGCGCCAATGCAGACTGGCTGATGATTATCATTTGCTTCATCTTTTACTTCCTGGGCGGATACCTGTTTTACGCATCGCTGTTCGCCGCGGTAGGCAGCCTGGTAAACGAAGATCCAAACGACATTCAGGGCCTCACCTTCCCTATTACCGTACCTTTAATTATCGCGATCGTGATCATGATGGGCGCTGTATCGGACCCGACCAGTAAACTCGCCGTGTGGGCGAGCATTATTCCATTTACATCGCCGATCGTGATGATGGCCCGTATACCGTATGGCGTACCAGGCACGGTGCCGGTCTGGCAACTGGCGCTGTCAATGGTTATGCTGATCGGCGGCTTTATTCTCACCACCTGGATGGCAGGGAAAATTTACCGGACGGGCATCCTGATGTACGGTAAAAAAATAACACTCAAAGAAGCGATTAAATGGATCGTTAAAAAATAAACATAACGACGCTATATGAAAATCCCCTGTCATCAACGGCAGGGGATTTTTTTATTCGCTTCGCGGGATGCGTTGATCAGTTTAAACAGATGCACCGGCAGTTAAAACAAGCCTACGTAGTTACCCCTAAAACAAGCGATAGGCTTTGTATTACATTGCAGCCGCTATTAACCGAAGCACCCGTTCTTTTTAAACCCAAAAACATCCAAACCCCATGAAACATTTTATGAGGACAGGCTGCATTTTACTGCTCGCCTTCACGTCGTGCCAAAAAGAAAAAAACAATGCGTCAACAAAGTCCCTGGTCGCCAGCCAGCTGGAATCCGTTTACACCTTCGACACCACGCGGGTGAACGGCGTTATGCTCAGCGCGCGACTGTATGCGTACTACCCGGATGGACTGCTCAAAACCATGACGCACTGGTTTGGCACAAACGGTTATCGCGACAACTATCATTTTTATTATGACACGTTGGGGCGCATCGATTCGGCGCAGGAAGTGCCGCCTTCACAAACAGGTGCGCCGCGACGGCAATTTAAATATAAGTATGAGTGGACCGGCCGCCTGTCCGCCATACACCGCGTACCTCAACCCCGCACCGCCGCCGACACACTACATATCGTCTATGAACCCAAAATCCCGGGCTGGGAATCATTTCCATGGCTGCAAACAGGCTCGGGCAACCCGCGGCGTAACCACTACTATTTCGCCAGCCAGAATGGGCAAACCGACAGCATATATGCAGGCACGTTTCCGGTGTTCACTAATACCTACGTATTCACCAATACAACCATACCTAATCCGGAGTATCCCGTCTGCCTGGCGACAAGATTGAGCGACTTACAATTCATCAACTGGGCGAATTACGCGCCGCTACCAGTAACGGCATCCGGCGCAACGATTTACAGTGCGCTGCGGTACGGCGGCACCGGGGAAAAACAAATCGAATTTCAATATGATGTGGTGCTGGACGAACAGGGACGGGTGAGCGAAGTATATTATCTCACGAACGGGCAGCGCCGCCGGGCAAGCGCCTATTTCTATCGTAACTAACAGTTGTCTGTTACTAAGGTTAGGGCATCGCCCCTACCCCCCTAAAATATTTTCTCAAAAAAAGTCGCTTCATTAATAGCTACGAGCAGTTCAACTATTCTCTATTACAATTCGTTTTCCGCATAAGTAGTAACCCCTAAATACCTGCTGTTCCTTTGATTTAACTTGCGCGCATTCAATGTAAAAACAGTTTATCAAACCCCACAATCAATTCAATGATGCGACAAAGAACCATGTTGTTGGCGGCCTGCTGCCTGGCAGTATTCACCGCCGTTTCCTGCAAAAAAACAATCGAACCCGAAACGGTGGACAAGACTGCGATGGGCGCCACTTACATTCCAACGCGGCTGTTCAAAGTGAGTTATTACGACACTACCAACGGAGAACTGTACCGGTATGTTCGTTATGAGTATAATGACCGCAAACAAGTATCAGCGCTCTATGCACGAAATGTGGCGTTACCGCATTCAGAAGTTTTCCATATCAAATATGACCCTAGTGGTAAAGTAGATATGGTATTTACCGATTCCGTGTACATGCCGCAGTCGTGGAAATATGAGTACGATGTGCATGGCAACATCACACAAACACTTGTTTCACCGCAGGATGGCGGCGGGATGTTCTCCCGCGACACCATGCTGCACGATGCTAAACCTGCGCCCTACCCGGGATGGGAAAATCAGCCGACCTACCGCGTGTATAATAAAGAAGGATTTTACAACCACTTCTATACGTACACCCAAACAGATGAACTGATTGAATACAGCCTTGCCACACATTACACATTCCGCGATTTACGCCTGCTGTTTACCAACACGCATTATCGCAACCCCGAATACCAGTATTACAAAACGCTGCGCCTGCAGGACCTCGTAGCGCAATCATATGCGCAGCCGCCGCATTCCGCAGAGTTATCCGGCGCTACTGTGTTTGATAAAGCAACGTACATTTTGTACGGCGAATACGAGCATCGTTTTAATTATGAAATAGAAGCAGACATGCAGCAACGTGTACGCTACGTGTACTACATTAACGGAAACGGCCAGCGTATACTGGAAAGGGCGTACGAATACTTGTAATTTTTCAAACCCTCAAATACAATCTATTATGTTTTCCCGAATCAAATTAGCGATCGCTGTATCAGGCGTATTACTGTTATCTGCCTGCGAAAAATGGCCAACGCCGGGCGAAGGACCGTCGTTAGGCTATCGGCTTAAAGCCATCCAGCTCGGCTCCGACACCGTTAGCCCCAATTTCTGGAAGTTCGATTACAACCAGCAGGGCAAGGTGACAAGAATCACATTAACGGGAACAAGTCAGCCCGCACCTTATGATACGATGATCAACCTGAAGATCCGGTACAACGCACAGGGTCGCGTCAGCCTTGTAATTCCGCCTGCCGTCAGCGAGTTTCCGCCGCAACCGTTCCAATATCATTACGATGGTTATGGAAGACTTAAACAACTCATCCAACATAAAGATGGACAAACGACCGACACCGCCACGTTCTTTTATAAGCCCAATGCGGGCTGGGAAGAAAATCCTGACATCGCCTTACACAGATCGTGGTACATGGACCGTTCACATTTCTACTTCCTCGACAACAAACGTAATTACAAGGAAATCAGCTATGGAACAGGTTACCATGCCGTGTTGTTACGTTACTTTTTCACCTACACCAACATCATCAATCCTGAGTTTGATGTGCTGGGTGATTTAAGACTAACGGATCTGCGCATACTTGCAGATGACAGTCAGATTTTCATTATGCAGCAGGGCTATATGCTTAGCCGTTTTATGCCGAAAAGCTCCACCACCTGGTATTCAAACGAAACCACCGCCGGTCCGTCATGGGAATACACAAAGGATGCGCAGGGAAGAGTTTCTGAAGTATTTGAGATTACGCCGGAAGGGCAGCGCTCTCGCATCAAAAAGTACATCTACGAATAAACAGCTGACACCTGTAATCAGAGAGGGGTAGGAACGAATGGTTTCCTGCCCCTTGCTATGTTATGATATGTGCATCAATTGCCGTAATTTTCCGCCGGCAAAACAGACGAACATGAACTTTTACACACGCAAATGGGTAAAACCACAGGACCTCAACGCACACGGCACCTTATTCGGAGGCACGTTGCTGGCCTGGATTGACGAAGAAGCAGCCATCTATACTATTATACAGCTGGGCACGAATGGCGTAGTCACCAAGTACATGTCCGAAATCAACTTCATCAACTCTGCAAAACAGGGCGACATTGTAGAACTGGGTATCAAAGCCACCCATTTTGGTCGCACCTCGCTCACCCTCACCTGCGAAGTGCGTAACAAGATCACGCAAAAAACTATTCTCACAATTGATAAGATCGTTTTTGTGAGTGTGGATGAAAACGGCGCTCCCAAAGCACACGGCCGTACCGAAATTACTTATACTGACGAGCGGTTACGAGAAGATTAGTCGCTCCCGTCCCGTTAGCCCTGCTTCTTCCTATATGGGAAGAAGTCGTATATTTGCGCTCATTACTGATAAGCTGATAAAGCCTTGAGCCGTGTAATCGCATTCACATATTAACCTTTTGGCAATTCCGCCCCACTCCCCGGGGCGGCTGTGATTGTATTGTTTTTACTTAAACGTTATTACATGGCTATCTCTCAAAAATATGGCCGCACGTACCACTACCCGTTTTCGCCTGGCACCACCAGCGACGACCGGATAAGTCACGACTATTGGCCACTGATCAGCAACATACCACAGCTGGTACATACCGAAAAACTCGACGGCGAAAACAACTGCCTGTCCAAACTCGGCGTGTTCGCCCGCTCGCATGCAGCACCCACCACTTCGCCGTGGACGGAAAGCCTGCGCCGTTACTGGCAGCTCATCAAACATGACCTTGGCAACCTCGAGGTTTTTCTCGAAAACCTGTATGCCGTGCACTCGCTCGAATACACGCAGCTGGAGCATCACTTTTACGTGTTTGCCATCCGCGAGCAGGACCAATGGCTGAGCTGGGAAGAAACGAAATTTTATGCGGCGATGCTCAACCTGCCTACCGTGCCAGAAATTAAAGTGCTGCCAACGCCCTCGAATCGCACGGTATTTGAGCAGGAGGTACTGTCTGTCGTAAGCGGCCCCGGCACCTTTGCACCAAATGATGCAGCTACCGGCAAACCGGCCACGATGGAAGGATTGGTAACACGTAACACTGCCAGTTACCCGGTAACGGCATTCGCTGAAAATGTATTTAAATACGTGCGCAAAGGCCACGTACAAACCGATGAACACTGGACGCGCCACTGGAAACGCGCCAGGTTATTAAATGAAGGAGGTACCCATGTGGACACTCACCAACGATAAAGAATGGTCTCAGCTGGAAGCGCAATTCAGCTGGGTCAATGATATGCAATACGTGCCGCAGGACGCGGTGCATCATGCGGAAGGCAACGTCGCCATTCACACCCGCATGGTGTTGGAAGCGTTACAACAACAGGACGCCTGGCAACAACTTGCTGCCCAGGAACAGGAAGTGCTTTGGGCCGCCGCTTTACTACACGATGTAGAAAAACGCAGCACAACGGTAACGGAAGAAGATGGACACATTTCCGCCAAAGGTCACGCCCGTAAAGGCGCTACGACGGCCAGGCAGCTGTTGTACCATGATATTCCAACGCCTTTCGCCATCCGCGAAATGATTTACGGATTAGTGCGACATCACAGCCTGCCCTTATGGCTGCTCGAACGCCGCGATCCGCTGAAAGAACTGGTGAGCGCCAGCCTGGAAGTAAACACGCAATGGCTGGCCATGCTGGCACGGGCGGATGTGATAGGCCGCATCTGCCACGATAAAACCGACCTGCTTTACCGGGTGGACTGCTTCGAAGAGTTTGCAAAGAACATCATTGCTGGGGCCACACCCGGGCGTTTGCAAACAACAACGCCCGTTTCCATTACCTGCACCATGCCAATACGGACGTGGATTATGTGCCCTTCGAACAACCCGCCGTGCAGGTAATACTCATGAGCGGCTTGCCGGGCGCGGGTAAGGATACGTTTATCAAAAAGCACTATCCCGATTTGCCGGTGATATCGCTCGACGATATCCGGGAGCAGCTGAACGTGCAGGCGACCGACAAGAGTGGAAATGGCCAGGCGATACAGGCGGCTAAAGAACAGGCCCGCGTATACCTGCGCAAAAAGCAGCCATTTGTATGGAATGCGACTAATACTACCCGGCAGATGCGCGCGCAGTTGATTAGCCTGTTCCTCACCTACAAGGCGGCCGTGAAAATTGTATACCTCGAAGTACCCTATCGTAAACTGCTTGCTCAAAACAAAAACCGGGAAGCCGTGGTACCCGCACCCGCCATCGAAAAGCTGGTACGGAAGCTGGAAGTACCGGCCTTATGGGAGGCGCACGAAGTGGAATATCATATTAACGATTAAACAAGAAAACAGTCCGGCACAAAGCTGGACTGTTTTTTGTGGCTACTAGCGCTTTGTAAAATTAAAACAAGTGCCTATGTGGAACGACCTGGAAAACTACTTTGACAAGCTACCACCCATCTTCTGGAACCTGCTGTTGACCGCGATTGCCCTGCTGGCGGGATTTATATTTAAAGTGATCATCACCTTTTTTTCCAGGTATTATGCCAAACGCAGCACGAAATATTCTCTTTTTTACTCGGTTTTATCGCGCATCGGGCGACCACTTAACTTTTTTCTACCTGTCTTCATATTTAACCTGATGTTGCCCCTGATGCGTTTATCGGATCGGGCAGCCACAGGGCTGGACCGCATTGTGGGCATATTGATCATTGTAGCATTTGCCCTCCTACTGATTGGCGTCATTAAGGTGATAGAAGATTACATCAACAGCGTATTCGATCTGTCTAAAGCTGATAACCTGAAAGAAAGAAAGATCCGTACCCAGTTACAATTTGTGCGCAAATTTGTGGTATCGATCATTATTATATTAGCTGGATGTGCTATCCTGCTCAGCTTTCCGCATCTCCGCAAAATTGGTACCGGCTTGTTGACGGGTGTTGGTATCGGCGGTATCATCATCGGTTTTGCAGCGCAACGCTCCCTTGCCAACTTCCTGGCGGGTTTACAAATTGCCTTCACACAACCGATGCGCATCGACGATGTGTTGATCGTGGAAGGCGAATGGGGACGCGTGGAAGAGATCACACTCACATATGTGGTACTCAACATCTGGGATAAAAGAAGGCTCATCCTGCCCATCAATTACTTTATTGAAAAGCCGTTCCAAAACTGGACACGCAATAGTGCGGAGCTGCTGGGCACAGTGTTTATTTACCTCGATTACACCGCGCCGATGAATGCGCTGCGCGAAGAATACAGCCGCCTGTTAAAAGCCAATGAATTGTGGGACGGCAATGTGAACGTCGTACAAATCACCGATGCAAAAGAAAGAGTGATTGAAGTAAGGTTTCTGATGAGTGCCACTACCTCCGGCCGTGCGTTCGACCTTCGCTGTTACATCCGCGAAAACATGATCCGTTTCATCCAGGAAAATTATCCGGAAGCACTTCCTAAAACACGGGCGATCATCGAAGAGAAACAGTTTAAGGAAGAAATCAGGCCGTAAGCATCGCTTTTATTTCGATACGAATGAAAGCAGTGGCGTCCTTTTGTAATTCGTCGCTGTAATCGAGCAGGATAGCCGCTCCTCCAATCGCGGCATATTGCTTTACCACGTTGTACACCTGTCGCGCACCCTGACTATCCAGTCCTTCCAAATCGACAATGATGCGGTTTGACCAGGAAAGAGAAGTGTACAAGGCCACCAACTTCCGTCCCGTAGGCGTCAGGGCACTCAACTTATCATTCGAGTAAATATCGCCTGTTTCGTATACCGTTTGGGCAATACTGTTCGCCACGCTGGCGTGTTTACGAATGTAATCCTTTACGGTTACCGGGTTAAACAGGCGGCCTACGAGCGATTGCTGCGGCGCGTCTACATACAGAAAGGGTGCATCCGTAGTAACGGCACTATCAGTGGCGGGCAGTATGGCCTTCAGGCATGCCTCGCGCGCTTCCTGCTGCTTCGCTCCACCTGGCACCCGTATAACGGCAATCTCGCCATCGGTGAGCGTAAATGCCGGGATGCACACATCACCGGACTGCTGTCCTTTTAAGCTAAATAACATAGGGATCTGGTTAAAATCTATTTTATGGCTGCATTACTAATTACAGTGAAGTTCGCAAAAAATAGTCCAACATCGAAGCGGAATTTGTTATAAAATCCACAACAATGCAAATATCCCTAACACGTTCGTAGTAAAGGTCTTGCCTACACGCTAATAGCGCTACAAGTTTAATGGGCTGCCCGGCTCCAGTTCGTAAGCAGCATTACCCGCCGTAAATATTTTCGCCGGTTGTGAGCCCTCCATGGTGATGTGACGGCCCTTCACCCTTATCCAGCTGCCTTCGCGGAGCCCGACCACGGGTATAGTTTGCTGCGTATGAAATTCTTTGATGCGGGTTTCGCGGGTTTCGCCCATATGGGCTACGCCTGGAATGGGATCGATGTAGTGGGGATTGAGGTTAAACGGCACAAGGCCCATGGTATCAAAACTAGGGGGATAAACGATTGGCATATCGTTGGTAGTTTGCATATTGATGCCGCCGATGTTACTGCCCGCGCTGGCGCCCATATAGGGTTTACCGTTTTCCACGGCGTTTTTCAGCACCTGCATCAGCCCCTGTTCATGCAATTGTTTTACGAGCAGAAATGTATTACCACCTCCTGTAAAAAAGCCTTTTGCCTGGTGTATGGCCGCGGCGGGGTCGCTGAACGTATGCAGACCTGTCACTTTAATGCCCAACTCCGCAAAAGCGCCTGCCGCCTTCGCAGTATAATCATCGTGCGAAATACCGCCGGGGCGGGCAAAGGGCACAAAGATAATTTCGTCGATGCCTTCGAATAATTCTTTGATAACAGGCGTAAGGTATTGCAGATAAGCTTCTCCGAACAAAGTGGAAGTGCTTGCCAGCACGATATTTTTATTCATATCCGTTTACAGCGGGCATTTTTCGTGATAGTTGATCAATTCGATCGGCGAATGCTCGATTTCCACGCCGTCGTAAGTGGTAAGCACTTCGTCCAGCACAGCTTCTACTTCTTCCGGTGTTTTGAGTACCACCAGGCGGTTGCGGAATTCTTTAATGTTTGGCAAACCTTTCAGGTAGCTGGAGTAGTGGCGGCGCATTTCGTTGATGCCCACGATCGGACCTTTCCATTCTACAGATTTACGCAGATGCGTTTTGCAAACGTTTACGCGTTCCTGTACGCTTGGTCCGGACAACACCTCGCCCGTTTGCACGAAATGTTTGATTTCCCTGAAAATCCAGGGATAACCGATCGCTGCGCGGCCGATCATAATGCCGTCTACGCCATAGCGGTTTTTATATTCCAGCGCCTTTTGCGGGCTGTCGATATCACCATTCCCGAAAATCGGGATCTTGATGCGGGGATTGTTCTTCACTTTTCCGATGAGGGTCCAGTCGGCCTCGCCTTTATACATCTGGGCGCGCGTACGGCCGTGGATGGAGAGGGCTTTGATGCCTACATCCTGCAGGCGCTCGGCTACCTCCTCAATGTTTTTGCTCTGGTCATCCCAGCCGAGGCGGGTTTTTACCGTTACGGGCAGGCGGGTCGCTTTTACGCAGGCCGCTGTGAGGCGAACCATCAGGTCAATATCTTTCAACACCCCGGCACCGGCACCGCGACAGGCCACCTTTTTTACGGGGCAGCCAAAGTTGATGTCCAGCAGGTCGGGATTGGTCACATCCACGATACGGGAGGCCATGGCGAGGCTATCCTCGTCGCCACCGAATATCTGGATGCCGATTGGCCGTTCGTAGTCGAAAATGTCCAGCTTTTTCCGGCTTTTGATCGCATCGCGGATCAGGCCTTCGCTGGAAATAAATTCCGTATACATCAGGTCGGCCCCGTTTTCCTTGCACACAGCACGGAAAGGCGGGTCGCTCACATCTTCCATCGGCGCCAGCAGTAACGGAAAGTCCGGCAGCTCTATATTTTCAATCTTAACCATTTTTTTGATAATATGATCCTTCAGGAGGGCAAAGATACTCCAATTTCGGGAGATGGGCGTGAACGTCAGCGGACGTACAGGCAGACCAGGATTCGCCCGCTAATCCAAAAAATACTTGTCAGACCGACATTTATTATTATTTTTCGAGAAACTAACACAACGTTATGAAAAGAGCGATACTCCTGGCCGCCGCCATGGCGGGCATTGTACTTTCCTCCTATGCGCAGGCCCGACTGCTGGTAAACGCCCACGCTCCCAAAGAAACGATCAGCAGGCATATTTACGGTCACTTTTCCGAACACCTGGGCCGCTGTATTTACGACGGATTTTGGGTAAGTGACACCATGCAGGTCCCTAAGAAAGACCGTATCCGTATGGACGTGGTAGAGGCACTGAAAAAGATAAAAGTCCCCAACCTTCGCTGGCCCGGTGGCTGTTTTGCAGACGAATATCATTGGCGCGATGGCATTGGTCCGCGCGAAAACCGTCCAAAAATGATTAACTCCAGCTGGGGTAACGTAACCGAGGATAATAGCTTTGGCACCCACGAGTTCCTGGAGCTGTGCAGCCTGATCGATTGCGAGCCTTACATCAGCGCCAACGTAGGCAGCGGCACCGTGCAGGAAATGAACAACTGGGTGGAGTACCTCAACTTCGACGGACTGAGCCCGCTGACCGACCTGCGTAAAAAGAACGGCCGCGATAAACCCTGGGGTGTTGAGTTTTGGGGCGTAGGCAACGAAAGCTGGGGCTGTGGCGGTAACATGACACCGGAGTATTATGCAGGCGAATACCGCCGCTATGCTACGTTCTGTAAAAACTACCCGGACGCTCGTCTTAAAAAGATCGTATCCGGCGCAAATAGCAACGATTATAACTGGACGGAAGTAATGATGAAAAACATCCCGCTGAACATGATGTGGGGGCTGTCACTGCACCATTACACCATTCCTAAAAACTGGGGCGACAAAGGTTCTGCTACACAGTTCAACGAGCGGGAGTACTTCCTGGCCATGAGAAGCTGCATGGAAATGGAAACGCTCATCCAGCGCCACTCTATCATCATGGATAAATATGACCCGAATAAAAGAGTAGGTCTGGTGGTTGATGAATGGGGCATCTGGACGAACGTGGAACCTGGCACCAACCCTGCTTTCCTTTACCAGCAAAACAGCATGCGCGATGCGATCATTGCCGGCACGACGCTCAACATCTTTAACAACCACGCCGATCGCGTAAAGATGGCCGAACTGGCGCAAACCGTGAACGTACTGCAGGCTGTCATCCTCACCAAAGGCCGCCAGATGTTGCTGACGCCCACGTATCACATATTCGATCTGTACAAAGTACACCAGGACGCTAAACTGTTGCCTGTGCAGCTGGCTGGCCCCGAATACAACTCTGAGAACGACAAACTGCAAGCGGTGAACGTATCTGCTTCGCAGGATGCTTCCGGCGCAATTCATATCTCGTTCGTGAATATCGACCCGAACAAGGACATTACGATTCGCACCGCGCTGAACGGCAGCAGCTGGAAAAATGTAACCGGCCAGATCATCACTTCGCCTAAATTTACAGATATCAACACCTTTGAGCAGCCAGGCAAAATAGTACCTGCAGCTTTCAAGGGTGCTAAAAAAGAGGGAGAAGAATTAGTGGTGACGCTGCCTAAATTATCGGTAGTCGTATTGGAATTAAAATAACGCATCTACCCAAAAAACAAAAGCCCGCTCCTTCCGGAACGGGCTTTTACTATTTTATACCTTACTTAACTCAGGCCTCTGGTGCCGATTTAAAGAAAAGCGGCTTGAGGGTAAACCAGCCCAGCGCAGGAAAGAAGTGCATTGGAACGGTAAGACCGAGGAATAACTCGGGCATTTCAATTTCCAGCGGCAACCTGTGCGAGATGGGCCCCAGCAGCGACGCGAAGCTGAGAATGGTAAAAAGCAAATTAAACACTGGTTCTGTCCGTTGTTTCAACAGTTTGTGCAGCAGCCAGTAACCAATAGCCGCCAGCAATGTTCCGCCGATACAGGTGATGAAAATGCCGCTGGTCGTCACTACCGACGGAAATTCGCCTGCTGTATTTTCTGCATATACTTTAGCATAAGCCAGCGAGGCCACGCCTGCCAGTACACCGGAAATAATTGCCAGCAACAAAAGTTTCTTAAACATGCGCTATTTTTTAAAGTGACTATTTAGTAACAGGAACAGTAACTTCCAGCTTGATTTCGTTTGACACATCGCCACCGGCTTCGCCGATCCTGAAGTCGTTACGGTTTACGGTAAATGTGCCGGTAAATACGCCGCCATTGCCCGCTTTCTTAAAAGTAAAGGGAAGGTTTACCGCTTTTTTAACACCGTGCATCTCGAGTGTGCCCTGTGCCTGGTAACCGGCGCCTGCCTTTACAATTTTAGAAGATGTGAACGTGATGTTCGGGTATTTGCCCGCATCGAACCAGTCGGTGCCTTTGGCGTGTTTGTTCATCA
Organism: Chitinophaga horti; assembly: GCF_022867795.2. Lineage (NCBI taxonomy): Bacteria > Pseudomonadati > Bacteroidota > Chitinophagia > Chitinophagales > Chitinophagaceae > Chitinophaga > Chitinophaga horti. The sequence continues at coordinate 4,794,467 of NZ_CP107006.1, forward strand.
GCGCATTGCCTGTATTAATAGACGCAACGGGGATGGTAACATTGAATTTAGATGCATTGAGGTTACTCTCGTCAAAGCTGATCGTACCCTTAAGCTCTTTGAATATACCTGCCGCTTCCCCTGCCGAAAACTTAATGGAATAACCTCCGGCAATCTTCCAATCTATGCCCGCTACGGGTTTGAACGCGCTGGCCGCTACTGCGATCACGAGCGCTAATGCATAAAATAACCTCTTCATAAAATTCTTTGTTTTAAAAATTAGCCTTTGATAAACTCGGTGTCGGCTTCGATTTTAACTACATCGCTCAGCATCGCTTCTGGCATACCTGGCGCAACACCAAAGTCAGAACGTTTGAAAGAACCGGTCACTTTAAAACCCGCGATTTCTTTTTTGTTCATTGGATGCGTAGTAGTACCCACCAGTTCTGCTTTCAGGGTAACAGGTTTAGTTACACCGTGGAAAGTGAGTTCGCCGGCTACGTCGTAAGTTTTAGCACCTGTTTTTTTGAAGGTAGTGCTTTTGAAAGCAATTGCGTTAAATTTAGCGGCGTCCAGCATATCTTCTTTCTGCAGGTGCTGGTCACGCTGGCTGTTATCTGTATTGATGTTTGCTACTTCCGCTTTGATTTCGATGGTAGCATCGGTGAAATCAGCTTTAGAGGAAGTGATAACGGCATCAGTTTGTTTAAAGCTGCCATGAAACTCGTTAACGCCCATGTGTACGAGGCTAAAACCTACGCGTGAGTGCGCGGCATCCAGTTTCCAGGTTTGTGCAAAGGCAGATACGGAAAAAACTAAGCTCGCTGCGATAAATGTAATCTTCTTCATCTTCGTTTTTTAAAATTTAGGTAGTGTGAATAATTGTAAATTTAGTTACCTTTAGTAACTCAAAGCTATTTAATAACTCGATTACCACCAAGAAGGAACTGAACTAAACCTTGGTATCATGATAGTAACTAATACTGAAAATCAAGAACTTACGATCGAAAATAAAATTGATAAAGTTTTCGACATGGAACATTGCGAAGGTATCCTTTGTCCGATTAAAGACATCCTGGCACACCTTGGCGACAAATGGTCGATCTTTACCATCCTTGCGCTCGGTCAAAATAAAGTGGCCCGTTTTAACGAGCTCAAAAAGCAAGTGAATGGAATTTCCCAACGCATGCTCACTGTTACACTGCGGTCGCTGGAAGAAAACGGCCTTGTTTCGCGCCAGATTTACCCGGAAATACCTCCGCGGGTAGAATATGCCCTCACTTCACTCGGTCATAGCCTTTTAGGCCAGATGCTGCAGCTGGCGGAATGGGCTACCTCGCATCGCGATGAAATTGAGGAAGCCCGTCAAAACTTCAAAGAGAAGAAACTGGTTTTCTAAATAGCTATGGCTTCAGTTCCTCTAACTTTTCCGGACTGTTTACGAGTTAAGCATGTTCCTGGTTGCTTACTTCATCCCAAATATAATATGTTTCTTACTCATGGAAAGGGGCTTGCGAACTTTTGGCAACTCTATCCATGATTTAAACAAACAAAAGCGGCCCGCCTTCTGCAAAGCGGACCGCCAATATCAAGTTGCTAATTTTTTTACCAGATCACGATACGTTGCCCCTCAGGCAACACCATCTTATCACCAGGCTTACAACCCCATGCGTCGGAAAACTCCTTCAGATGCGGCATCGGGCCGTTAATACGTTCCCTGGCCGGTGAGTGAGGATCTGTTTGTATCTGGTTGCGCAGCGCTGCTTCCGTAATGTTAGCATGCCATACCTGCGCCCAACCCAGGAAGAAGCGTTGCTTCCAGTTGTAGCCGTCGATCAGCTTCGGCTCCGGCTTACCTTCCAGTGACTTTTTCAAGGCGTAATAAGCCAGTGTAAGACCGCCCAGGTCAGCGATGTTTTCACCGATCGTAAGCGCGCCATTCACCTTGAAACCAGGCAACACTTCAATGTCGTTAAAGTAGTTGATATACTTTCCGGAAAGGGCATCGAAGTTTTTACGGTCTTCTTCTGTCCACCAGTTTTGCAAATTACCTTCCGCATCGAACTGCGATCCCTGATCATCAAAGCCGTGGCTGAATTCGTGGCCGATTACCGCGATAATGCCACCATAGTTGATCGCATCATCCGCATCCGGGTTAAAGAAAGGCGGCTGCAGGATGCCGGCAGGGAACACGATCTCGTTGTTCAGCGGATTGTAATAAGCGTTCACGGTTTGCGGCGTCATCATCCACTCTTTCTTATCTACTGCTTTGCCGATCTTCGCTACGTTCTCCTCATGTTTGTAAAGTGCAGCAGCAATCACATTCTCCACCAGTTTACCTGGTTCGATATTGATGCTTGAGTAATCTTTCCACTGATCAGGATAACCGATCTTGTAGGTGAAAGCGGCCAGTTTCTTGTGGGCCATCTTCTTTGTTTCAGGACTCATCCAGGTTAACTGGTCTACACGCTCACCGTACACGGTACGTACGTTCTCGATCATCTCAGATACTTTCTGTTTGGATGATTCGGGGAAGTATTGTTTGGCGAACAGTTTGCCCAGTGGCATACCCATGGTGCCGTCGGTTGAGCGGATGGCACGGTCGATGCGGGAACGCTGTGCTTTAGTACCGCGCATCACGGTCGCGAAGAAGCGGAAGTTCTCATCGTCCAGTGGTTTAGACAGGAAGCCGGCGAAACGGGTCAGCAGCTGCCAGCGGGAATATGTTTTCAGCGTTTCGAGGCTGGTTTCTTTCAGCAGTTTGTTCAGCCCCTGCAGGTATTCCCTGTTCTGAATGATCACAGAATCAGACTTGATACCCTGCACGGTAGCAAAGGTGCTCCAGTCAAAGTCGGGCATCAGTTGCTTCAGTTCACCGAAAGCGGCTTTGTTATAGGTTTTCACCGGGTCGCGCAATTCTACGTTCGTGAGTTGCAGTTTGGCGACTTTATTTTCGAAATCGAGAATAGTTTTACCCGGATTGGCATCTTTGAAACCGGCCAGGGCAAACATTTTATCAACATGCAGTACAAATTCGGCACGCACTTTTTCGGTGCTTTCGTCGGTTCGGTCGTAGTAGCTTCTTTCACCGAGACTCAGCCCGTCCTGCCCTTCATACAGTGCATTGATCTTGCTGTTCTTCAGGTCTGCTTCCACGCCAAATCCCGCCACGGTAGATACGCCGTACTTCTGCATTTCGCCGGTAACGATCGCCCATTCGCTCAGGCTTTGTACACCGTCGATCATGCGCAGCTGGCGCTCCAAAGGGGTGATGCCGCGTTTTGCGATGGTAACGGTATCCAGGAAGGATTTGTAGAAATCGGCGATCTGCTGTTCTTCGCTGCCTTTTTTGAAGCCGGATTTGCCCACTATGCCGAGAATGATACCTTTCAACCGCACTTCTTTATTCTCTTTATCGAGGATGTTGAAGGCGCCCCAGCGGCTGTCGGTGCCGGGGATAGGATTGTTCTTTTTCCAGTTGTTGTTGGCAAATGCGTCGAAATCGGAGCAGGGCGACGCCGTTTTATCGATCGACGACATGTCGAACGCAGGCACTTTAGCGGCCTTTTGTGCATGACTGGCTATTGGGGACAAGCCGGCGGCCAGCACTGTTGTAACAGTTAGAATTTTCTTATACATTCAATTCAGGTTTATTACCGCTAAAGTTATGGAAAATCCGGTTCTGGCAGGCAGTGCCGTGATCGGCATGAAAATTTCGTACGTTTGCAGGACTTATTTATGTGAAAACAGCGCTGCATGATGAATTTAAAGCTTGGCTTCTTCCGTTTTCTGACGATCAGTAATATTGTTGTGCTTGCATTGGAAATGTTTGGCATCTTATTGCAAGGCTGGGCCATGCCCGCCCTTTTGATAATCGCTTTCCTGCTGCTCTTGCCGGCATTTATCCATAACACGCGGTGTTTACGGCTGCAGCGTTATTTTTTGAAACCCGGTACGCCCGTAGATCCGCGCCTGCCGATGCTGGTTAACCTGAGCTCGATCGGCGCATTTATTTATGGCATACTGCTGGTATCTTTCCTGATGGTGTATTTCCGCAACCCGGACATTATTCAGCAGGCGCGTGAAATGCAGCATATGGACAAGGTGCCGGATAATACACTGCAGAAAGTGCAGCTGGGTCTCACGATCTTTCATGCCACCACGATCCTGCTGAACTGCATTATTTCAGTACAATTCTCCCGCCGCCTGCGCGATGAATTACCTGAAGAAAAAGATAACCGCGATTCACTTTAACCATTTTGTAAGAAGATGCAACATTCCTCCATACCGTTGGCGGAACGCCTCCGCCCTCGAACCCTGGCCGACCTTGTTGGACAGGAACACCTCACCGGCGAGGGAAGCATCCTGCGCAGGGCGCTGGAACAGGGTAAGATCCCATCCATGATCCTGTGGGGACCTCCGGGTGTAGGAAAAACAACGATCGCTAACATTGTAGCACATACATTGAACGTACCTTTTTACACGCTCAGCGCTATTGCGGCAGGCGTAAAGGAAGTACGTGAGGTTATAGAGATGGCTAAACACCAGCAACAGGCGGTGTTATTCATCGACGAGATCCATCGTTTTAATAAATCGCAGCAGGACGCATTGCTGGGTGCTGTTGAAAAAGGTACGATCACCCTGATCGGTGCCACTACCGAAAATCCATCTTTCGAAGTGAATGCGGCTTTGCTGTCGCGATCGCAGGTGTATGTGCTGAAAGGTCTTGGTACCGAGCAGCTGCACCAGCTGATCGCACAGGCGATGGAGCGGGACGAATGGCTGCAAAATCAACAGATCGAGCTAAAGGAAACAGAGGCGATGTTTAACATCTCCGGCGGCGACGCCCGTAAACTGTTAAACCTGTTCGAACTAGTGGTACAATCGCTCGGCCACGAATCTCCCATTGTGATCACAAATGAAAAAGTAATGGCCATCGCACAACAGCGTGTAGCCATCTACGATAAGTCCGGCGAACAGCATTACGATATTATTTCTGCTTTTATTAAGTCGATCCGCGGTAGTGATCCTAACGGCGCCGTGTATTGGTTGGCGCGTATGATCGCAGGTGGAGAGGATGTAAAGTTCATAGCACGCAGGCTGCTGATCCTGGCATCAGAAGATATCGGCAATGCCAATCCGAACGCGCTGTTGCTGGCTACGAGCTGCTTCCAGGCGGTATCGATGATCGGTTATCCGGAATCGCGCATCATCCTTTCGCAATGCGTGACTTACCTCGCCTCGTCACCAAAGAGCAATGCCTCTTATGAAGCGATCAACCGTGCGCAAAGTGTGGTGTCGCAAACAGGCGACCTGCAGGTGCCCATGCATATCCGTAATGCACCTACCAAGTTGATGAAACAACAAGGATACGGGAAGGACTATAAGTACTCGCATAGTTACGAAAACAACTTTTCTGCGCAGGAATACTTGCCGGAAGGGCTCACAGGCACAAAGTTCTACAATCCTGGCAATAATCAGCGCGAAGACGAATTACGCCGTTACCTCAAAAATCTCTGGAAAGACAAATACGGTTATTGATCCTTTTCCCTATCTAATATCTCGAACTGGATCTGCACTTGTTCGCCCGCCTCGTCGACCAGCGTAAGCGTGTGTTTACCTGGTGCGGGCCGTAATGCCAGCTGGTGAAAGTTCGCTGTCGTGTTCACAAATGCATTATCCAGGTGCCAGAATATCTTCGCATCCGGGTTACGGTGCGTCGCGCGGAATACGGTTTCGCCACGTTCCCCGCCTAACTCAAGTGGTACATAAATGCGCGCATTAGGTCTTGGGTAGATGAGGTCCATCGCGTGACCAGGCTCGTCCCCGGTGTCGCAGCCGGGTTTAAAGGGCGGCAATTGTTCATACAGGTGTTTGCTGCGGTAATAATATTCCATCGCCGGAGGCAATACGAACCAGCTTTTATGCTGCATTTGCTGGGGTAGTTCACAGGCGGCCGTTACCCGGTATTTGCCGGTGGCATCCAGGTGTACGAGTTGGTGGTACGGACACACGACGGAACGCAAGCCTGCCGCGGGCACCATTACAGAATCCGTTTCCTCACAATATGCACCGGCGCGATAACCACTTTGCCGGCATACGTTTATTTTCCTCATTAAGGATGATGGTATGTCGAACCAGCCGGTCGTTCGCAACTGCCGGAAGATTTCGAACATCACAGGTGCCGCAGTGGAAACGCCTACCAGTCCGGGCCGCCCCTCGCCATCTGTATTACCCACCCAAACACCTACTACATATTGTGGTGTTACGCCAATCGCCCATCCATCTCTAAAACCAAAGCTGGTACCCGTCTTCCATGCTACGCGTTGGGAAGATGAGAATTGCTGCCATAACATTTCCTCGCCCGGCCGCATCACATCTTCCATCGCCTGAAAAGCATACCAGATAGATGCGGCATCAATAATACCATAGGGACTCAGCTTATGTTGGGACGGACGAGTTTCGCTCAATTTGTAACCGGGTGGATGATAATCATCTTCATCATATTTACCCTCGTGCTGTTCCATGTGCAGTAAGGTGCGCGCCAGGCTGGCATACACGCCAGTCAGCTCCCACAAGGTAGTGCCGCCACCACCGAGTATCATCGACAAACCATAATGGTTGGCAGGTTTGGTAAAGGTGGTAATACCCAGGCGGCGCAGCAGGGCATGAAAACGCTGGTAACGATATTGCTGCAACATCCGCACCGCGGGAATATTCAAAGAACGTGAAAGGGCATGACTCGCGGGCACAGCCCCATCGTAATCGAGATCGAAGTTTTGCGGCGTGTAACCTGCTATTTGCGTAGGCACATCCGGCACCAAACTATTAGGCAACAACTGGCCGTCGCTCATCATCGCCGCGTACAGCAAAGGTTTTAACGTACTGCCCGGACTCCGCAACGCCTGCACCACATCCACATAACTCTCCAGCTCCACATTGCCCGGCGAGTAAATGTTGCCCACATAAGACAATGCATTACCGGTTTCCACATCCAACACCAATGCAGCCGCATTATTAATACCGTTCGCCCTGAAGCCCGCATGATGCCTGTACAATATATCGATCACGTTCCGCTGCAATTGCCCGTCAATCGAGCTTCTCACGCGTGTGTCTTCTTTATTGCCGGCTTGTTGTGTTTTGAAAAGGTCCAGCAGGTGCGGTGCCAGCTGCGGTAGCGCCAGCGGCTCGTCCGGTATAGGCTCCAGCTTAGCCAGGTCACAGGTAGCGCTATCGAAGGTGCCATTGTCGCGCAACTTCTCCAGCAAATGATTTCGTTTATTCAATAACGTTTGCCTGTTGCGGCCGGGGTGCACCAGGGCCGGACTGTTAGGCAAAACCGCCAATGCTGCCATTTCGCCCCACGACAACTGTGCAGGCTTGCGGCCATAATATCGCCACGATGCAGCTTCCAGGCCTACCACATTACCGCCGAAAGGGGCGTTAGCAGCGTACAGTCCTAGTATCGATTTTTTGGAATAACGGAACTCGAGGCGCGTTGCCTGAATAGTTTCGATCAGCTTTTGCCAAAGGTTGCGCGGCTGGTTGCGATGTAAGCGAATCACCTGCATGGTGATGGTACTGCCGCCGCTCACCACTTTACGACCTCCGAAGTTCTGCCGGATAGCACGGCCCATCGCCATAGGATCTACCCCCCAGTGGTAATAGAAACGTTTGTCTTCGTAAGCGGTAATACAGGCAGCAAACTTTGCCGGTACTTCTTTATCGCCCGGAAAGCGCCATTGCCCGTCGCCGGCAATAGCAGCGCTCAGCAACTCACCGTTGCTGTCTTCTACCACGTAGGAGGTGGGCGCCATAAACAGTTTACGTGGCAGGCAGAAGTAATAGGCGATGAGTAATACGCCAAGACCTGCCAGCCACCACTTTCTCTTGATCGCCCACTTTTTCAGTCGTTCCTTCATCTTTCATGTAAAGGCCCGTTGCCATAGTGACAACGGGCCTGTTATATTCTTTCTCTTAATTACTTGATCACTTCTACCCACTTACCCGGCACAAAGGCGTGGATGCTGTTATCATACATCGCCTCTGCTGCGGTGGCTGGCAGGTAATACCTACCGGTGTAAGCGGCGTTCAGCAACACCTGGTAAGTAACGGTCTTGTTCTCTTCCAGGTTGAAGTAGGTGTACACCCGATCGTCGCGAATGTCCTGGTAAGTAAACGGCGATACGCGTACGGTGCTGTCGTTGCCCATCAACCGGGTATTAATAATTTCCCAACCGGACGGGAACACCTGTGTAAGCGCCATCTGCTCATAATAACCACGGCGGCCCGGGTTACGCATGGTTACAGTGGCTACAAAGTCGGTGCCCTGGCGTAACGACGACGGATCAACGGACTGACCATTCCTGTTTTTATACTGCACATCCATGGTCAATATTTCCGGATCATTAGACGCATATGGGTTTTGACCGGTTTCTGGTTGCCCTTCGAGGATGAGCCTTACAAACAGCGGCCCCTGACCACGGTTCGTTACACCAGCATTACCACCGGCGGTGCCGCGGAAAGTGATGGGCACCTGTGCCAGGTAAGTAACGCTGTTGAGGTTTCCGGAGGTACCGTTCAAAGTATAACCGGCATTCATTTTTCCACCCGGTTTATTATCGCCACAATACCTGGCAATAGCGATCAGCGCGTAAGCAGTTGTTTGCGTGCTGTACCAGCTGTCTTTTGACAGATCGGCTGCCACCTGGCGTAACAGGCTGCCTGCCGAGTTGCGCTGCTTCATGAGCGTAAGCGCTTCCAGTATCATCGCACGGTCGCGCAGGTCGGAGCCATACGTGCCGCCTAATTGTGTATATGGTTTCACTTCTGTACCCAAACCTTTTACCAGGCTGGTAGCGGCTTCGGCCTGCCCCGCGAGTTGGTAGGCCATGGCCAGGCGCCATTTTGCCGGTACGGAAAGATATTGGAACTCTTTCAGTCGGTTCATCGCACCTACTTCCGGCGCTTTCGCGAGTGCCAGGAGGTACAGGCGGTAAGCCTGATCAAGGTCTGCACCGTAGAAGTTGCGGGAGTTGACGGTCCAGGCAACGGCTTTATTACGCTGGTACTTTTTCCATTGCTCCAGGAAGCCGGCCGGCAGTGCATAACCACGTTGCTGCGCTTCCAGCATAAAGTGACCGGCGTAATTCGTGCCCCACTCGTCAGATTCAGCTGCGCCAGGCCAGTAGCCCAGGCCGCCGTCAGACAGCTGGAACGACTTCAGCCTGTTAATACCTGCTTTCACATTCTTATCAATTTCAGCCTGTTTGTTTGGCGACAGTTCTATAATCGAACCAAGCGTTAGCTGCGGGAATACAGATGATGTAGTTTGCTCTACGCAACCATGCGGGTATTGGATCAGGTAGTTCAACCGTTTACCCAGGTTCAGTGGTGGAATAGAAGACACTTCCAATGTGCCGGTGTTCGTGCCGGACATACCCACAGGCGAATACGCGCTGCTCCAGTTCTGACCTGGCTCTACTACGGCTTCAATTACATTGCTGATGTATGGATTTGGATTACGCACTTCGAGTTCCACCGTTTCTTCGGCGCGTTCCTTACCGCTGGTAGCCGTGAAGGTCACCTTACCAACACCTGCCAGCGCTCTTACCTGTACATCGAAGTACACCATTTGCTCGCCGGGCTGGTTAAAGGTGATGGTTTTAGTACGCTCTCCTACTACGTCGAACAATGCGTTCGGCGCGATGGTCACGTTTACGTTGCGAACGTGCGGTTCCAGGCCGAATACGGTTACAGGTACCTGCACGGTTTCGGTAGGCCCTAACACACGTGGCAATGAAGTCAGCAGCATCAACGGCTTTTTCACCGCCACTACTTTCTCTGCTTTACCGTACGCTCCTTCATGACCTGCTACTACCATGGCTTTCACGGAGCCGATGTAAGGCGGCAGCTGGAACTGGTGCGTTTGTTTATCTCCTTTCTTAAGATAGAAAGGCCCCATAAAGGTCACCACAGGTTTAAAGCGGTTGGCCTTCGCGCCACTGGCGTTCTTATTTAATCCCTCGTCACCACCGATGCTCAGGATCCTTTCCAGGTCGGTACCCCATGCACCGATCACATAGTCGAACAGGTCCCAGGTTTTAACGCCGAGTGCTTCGCGGGCATAAAATGCGCTGTGCGGATCTGGCGTTTTGAAGCGGGTAAGATCGAGCAACCCTTCGTCCACGATGGCGATGGTGTAGGTCATTGCCTTACCATTCGTTTCGCCAACAGTGATAGACGCTTTTTCTTCCGGCCTTAATTTATCCGCCATTTTAATGGTCGGCTGTAAAATGGTATTCGGATCTTCTACAAGAATAGGCACGGTACCATACATGCGGATCGGCAGATCGTTCGCCGTTTGCGCATGTGGTTGCAACAGGCTGATGTTCACATACACATTCGGTGCCATGTTGGCCTCTGCTTTAAACGTGTAAACGGTTTGGCCTTTGTTGGTGCCGATCCAATCTGTCTTCAACACTTTGCTACCCGACTCGATGCTGATCAATGCACGACCACCTTCGGAACTTGGGATAGTGAGCGTAACGGTTTCGCCTACGTTGTATTTCGTTTTGTTCGCGTTAAACACCAGCATGGCTGCCTCGCCCGGATTCTCTTTTGCCATACGGTTCGCCCAATCCGGCCAGTCAACGTACACCGACTGCGACGCAGCGTGACCACTTTCCGGGTCTTTCACACGGATCACATAACGGCCCCAATCCGGCTGATCGATGCGCAGGCTGTAAGTGCCTTTACCATTTACCAGCGTTACGAGCTGTTTGCCTAAGAACTGATTATAGCTGTCGTTGAAGAAGTTGGAGTAGTCTGCTTCATTTTCATCCCACCACCATCTCCATCTTTCTTTATATAAACTTACTTCCACGGTGCGCGTACCAGAAACCGCGTTGCCGTTTACGTCTACATTTACCAGGCTCACCACATGATCTTTACCCGTTACCAGCATACCAGTTAAACGGTCGCCTTCCGGTGCGCGGATGCCCACGTAACTGTTAAATACATGATAAGGCATGGAGAAGTGGTCGATACTGAAATCGCCGCCCGGCTCAAATACTTTCACTTCGAAGTTGGCGTTCAGTACGCCGGGCGCCTGTTTCTCCACGTTCAATGAAGTTGACAACGGCGCGCTGCCGCTCTCGCCCAGGCTGCCTTCGAAGATGGTTTTATTTTCTACAGAAAAAGATGATACCATATCGTCGAAATGATAACCATCGAATTTCTTGAAGCTGGTATTACCGGAAGTAAGTGACACATCTACTTTCGCTTTCAGGTTTTGCGCGGTAGCACCGAAGAGCCACATGGCGCTCAAGGTACCTGTGCTGCTTTTCCTGAGTATTTCGGAGCCGAAGTCCACTTTAATTTTCAGCCTGTTGGGCTTCACCGTTTCTACGCGCACATTTTTAGTAAAGGTGGCACCTCCAACTTTTACTTTGGCAGAGTAGCTACCGGTAATGGCCTCGGACTCCGTATAAGTATGGAATTTATAAAATCCGTTGAGCGATTGATTTTGTGTAATGCGACGGTACAACTGGCCTTTCGGGTTGTACAGCTCCATCGTTACCGGGTGATTGTCTGGCAGTTTGTTGTCTTTATCTTCCAGGACAAAAGTGAGGTACAGGGAGTCGCCCGGACGCCATACGCCACGTTCTCCATAGATAAAGCCTTTAATACCGCTCTGCACTTCCTCACCCTTCACGTCAAAGCGGCTGAGTGGCAGCGAGCTGCCATCGTCCAGTTTCAGGTAGCCACGTTCGGCATCCTTCTTCGCGATCAGCAGGTAAGGTTTCCTTTTCAGTTGGAAAGTAGCGATGCCATCGCCGTCGCTTTTGCCTTTTTCGAGTACGATGCCCTGGTAGTCGAGCAGCTCGAGTTCCACGCCGCTCAAAGGTTTGGCGTCGCGAATGTCGGTTACGGCTACCAGCATGCTGTTATCATTACCGCGTTTCGCTATCAACCCGATATTGGAAGAAAGAATGTTTCGGGAAGCCCATTTATTTTTATTGTAGTAAGAGTTAGAACAAGGGCTTTCACGTTCTTCCCAGTTGTAGCCGTACGGATAATAGCTGTCATAACGGCTCCAGAATTCATCATCCTCATCAAGCTTTTCACCATAATAGCTGCCCTCTTCATCTTCACTACTTGCCTGGTCGCCCTGGGCTTCTTTGCCATTACAGCCAGCCAGGGAGTAAGATCTGCGGAAACCGATGGTTACGCGGTAAATCGCACCCGGTTCGGTACGAAGTATCTTTTCCAGGTCGAGGTTAAAGCGATTTTTACGATGCAAGTTCAGGGAACGGTCGAGGTCAAGTCGAATGGTCTTTTGCACTACGGGTGTGCCCACACGACGTAACTCATTATCACCATTCAGGCTGTTGCGCTGCAGGTATTGCGGGATATTCTTTTCGTATATTTTGATAACGGATACGTCTACGGCGTTCAGGTTTACCGCGTCGAAAGGCAGTACCAGCTTACCGGTGGAAGGCATGATCACACCATTACCGGGAATGCTTACGGAAGGCTGCCTGTTCTCAAACACCACCGATACACCAAAGGCCCTGTCCAGCCGTTTATCGTTTACATTTAACACGCCCTCGTTCACCGCCAGGTTGTACTTACCTTCCAGGCGCTCGGGGGTGAATACCTTTACTTCGCTACCTTCTACGGAAAAACGCAGGTCGCTGATGCCCGTAATACCCAGCATACCGTCCAGGCTCTGCGCGGCGTTCAACGGATCGGAGAACTGCACCAGCAGGTATTGCTCCGGCTCATATACCGGGCGTACGTCCAGCACTTTAAAGTCGCCGATCGCGGGCACGTCCAGGTTGCGGGCGCCGCTGCTTTCAATGCCTAACTCTTTGCCATTCCATTGCAGGTTCAGGCTTTTCGCCTGGTTACCTCTCGGGATATTACCGATCGTAAATTTATGTTCGCGGCCGGCCGGATTGTGCTGCCAGGTGATGGCGAGGCGTTTGCCGTCGTATTGATTGGTCAGTAATTTTTCAATGATCTGCGGATCTTCCACATCGGCCGTGTACACCACACCACTCAGGCTCATACGATCCAGCGAGGTATTACCCCAGGCTTTCAGCCCATTATCCTCCACCGAAAAGGCCGGCTTAATTACCTGGAAGTCGAAGTCGAAAGACGACAACTCACTCGGCACGTCCTTAATTACTTTGGATAATTTAAAGGTAGCCGTGTAGGCTTTACCCGGCACCATGTTCTCATTCGGCCGGAACTCGATAGTCGATGCATCTACCCAATAAGCCTTTCCTTTAATAGAGGGAGAAAAATCGAACAGGTCAACATTCACTTCTTCGTTCTGCGCATGCGGCTCGCTCGACTGGCCCGCCAGTTGAATACGAATGGGACTTTGTTTGGAAATAATGCCCGTCGTATACGCTTCCACGTATTTGGCAAACGCGGGATCGATGACTTTGCGGGAACTGCGACATCCAAAGAAAAGAAGGAGCGCCATCATACATAGAACAGATGCGGAAAACACCGTTCTCAATTGTTTTGGGTACATTGACCTAGGTTTTTTAGGACTATAATAAATTAAAGGTAACTAATATTTAATTCCGGCAAAAAGAACGTTTTATACCATTCGTCCTTTCTGCAGGCGGATAAACTTATTCACACAGGCCGGCAGTTCTTCTTCATAGTGGGTAACGTATATCATCGTTACGAACAAATGGCTGCACAGGGTTTCGAGTATGTGTTTGAAATGCGCCTTTTGCTGTGCATCCAGCCCCTGGCAGGGCTCATCGAGAATGAGTAGCGGCGGGTTCTTTACCAGTGCGCGGGCCAGCAGGGTTAATCGCTGCACGCTGTCGGGCACACTTTTAAATGAAGCTTTCGTATAGTCGCCGATGCCCAACACTTCCATCCAGCCTTCTGCCAGCTGTAATTGTTCGGCCGTACACGTGCGGATGTACCCAATGGTATCATAAAACCCGGAGCCTGCCACCTGCGCACAGGATGCCGCCGAGTTAAAATATTGATGTAATTCGGGCGATACGAAGCCGATATACTTCTTGATATCCCATATGCTTTCACCACTCCCCCGTTTCCGGTCGAACAGGATAAGGTCGTTCGCATAACCTTGTGGATTATCTGCATTAATCAGGCTAAGCAAAGTAGACTTGCCAGCGCCGTTAGGCCCGGACAGCGCCCATTTATCGCCGGCTTTCACTTCCCAGTTAATATCATAGAGGATAAGGTTGCCACCGTATTGCACCTGTACGTGCTGCATGCGCACCATATACTCAAAAGCCGGGAAGGCAGGTGCACCCGCTACCAGGGCGGCGATGCGGTCGGCATCCATGGTAAACGCCTCAGGTTGTACATCGTCGTGCGGCATGGCCTGGAATGCCTCGCGGGTGTAAGTACCCGCTACACGCCCATCTTCCAGCACCAAAACATGGGTGATAGCATCTGGTATTTCGGTGGGACTGGTGACGAGCAGCATCGTGGTACCGGCAGCCGCCAGGTTATCCACGATCTCCCGGAAGTTTTTACGCGCCTGCACGTCCAGGCCTACGAACGGACTGTCGAGCATTAACAGCACCGGCTTTTTCAAGAGTGCTTTGGCGATCATGGTGCGACGGGTTTCACCGTTGGAAAGTTTGATCACTTCCTTATCCAGCAGCGGCAGGATGTTAAGTGCTTCCAGTGAGTTATCGGCTACTTCACCGTTAGGGAACAGGTACTCCCGTACGGTAAGCGCATCGGCCGAATCGGAACTGTTAAACCGTTGCTGGTAATAAAAGTCGCCCACCATATTGGACCGGTTGCGAAAATCGTGGTGACTCGATACCTGGGCGATCAGGTCCCGGTAGGTAAAATAGGGATCTGTTACTGCATGGGTAGCCAGGTAATCTTCGTAAAAGTGATGCCGGATGGCGCCGTTAATCACGTTAAACTTACCCGCCACGGTTTGCAGCAGGCTCGTTTTGCCGGAGCCACTGCCCCCTACAATCGCCCATTGCTCGCCCTTCTTCACCTCCCAGCTTAGGCCGGTAAAAAGTGTTTTGTCCAGGTATCTTACTGTAATATGTTCTAACGAAAGGAAGCGCTGATCTGCCATGGCACCGTTGTCTATTGGTCTGTAAGGGCTAAAATTGGGAAAATTACCTGTATATCGGAAGCCCTGTCTCATAAATTTATCCTAAACTTGGGGTTGATTATCAGTGTAGATTATGAAATGGATTACCCGGGAGTTTTCCCAACTGAGCACGAATGAATTGTACGACATCCTGCACCTGCGCAGCGCGGTGTTCGTAGTGGAGCAACATTGTAATTACCAGGACCTTGACTATAACGATCAAAAAGCGTTACACCTGATGGGGTATGATGACCAGGGCCGCCTGTCCGCCTACACCCGCCTGTTCCCTCCCGGCGTTACGTTCGACATGGCCTCTATCGGGCGTGTACTCACGGCAGCGCATGCACGTGGTTCGGGCGCCGGCAAGGAATTAATGCAGGTGAGTATCGATACGGTGGAGCAAACCTGGGGCAAAGGGCCTATCAAAATAGGCGCACAGCTGTACCTTCAGAAATTTTATGAATCATTCGGCTTCGAAAAAGCCAGCGATATGTATTACGAGGATGATATCGAACATATAAAGATGGTGAGGAAGTAGGCGACTACTTCTTCGTTTTCACCTCCATCACCTTTGTATGTATTTTGTATAAAGGAATGTAGTAAGACACGTTGTACATCACGTCAAAAGCATTGCTCTTATTGCCTTTGCCATAACCCGGAATGACCAGCGCGGGGAAATCGCGGTTGGCCAGTCCTTTGTTCAGCAGGATGCGGTCACGCAAGGTCCAACCCATGTAAAAGTTCTTAAAGATTTCCGCCCGGATGCCGATCAGCAGTTCTATCCAATGAGCGGTGGCGTTCGTGCGGGGATAGCTGGCGGTATAGTTGCCATAATACGGATCATGCACCGTATAGGAGGGAATATCGTAACTGAAAGCCGCAAACCCGTAACGGATACCGGTATACACAATGTTCTTTTCTCCCGGCTCTCTCTTCTTCAACAAATTATAATCGATACCCAGGGTAATGGACGCACCATTGCCTTTATAAGAGTAGTTGGTATCGGTATGCGAAGTATTATTATAACTCAACTCACCGGCAAAGTACAGGTTACGGTTGTATTGCGCGTCGGCGGCAATGGTAACATCTGTACGGTAGGGCTGAAAATACTTGACAGCGAAACGCGTGAGGTCAATACCGAGGCGCAGGCCGCCCTGTATTTCCACCGGCTTGTATACGGTGTCTTTTTGCGCCTGTGCATTAGCTGTAACAGCCGCTGCGAGCAAAAGGATACTAAAAAAACAGCGTAAGCGTCGTTGCATTGTCGGTAGTTACTTGCTTTGAATTGATGAAGACCGAATCTATTTCGTTCTGCGTGCTAAAGATAGTATCAATATTAAAATAATTCACAAACCCGCAGCCTGCCGAAATAAAGTGAGGCACCCGTTTGTAGCGGAAGGTAATGGTATCGGCAACGCCGGTGGCCGTGGCCTTCAGGTAAAACCGGCTGCTGTCTGCCAATCCCGATAACGGTACGGTAATCGCCCGGTAGCCGCCTACCCGCTTGTAAAGTGTATCCTCACCAAGGGCCAGCACGGTCAGGTTAGGCAATATAGAATCCTTCACCACGTCGTTCCTGCCAGACGTATCCAGCCACTTAAAGCTGATGCTGGCATAGGTTTCCGTTTTGGAATTGCAGACTTTTGTTTCATCGTCGCAGGCGGAAACACCGATGGCAGTCAGCGCCATTAACACTAACGCTTTGGTCAGATTTCTCTTCATGATGGCAATATTAATAAAAAAGCCGGCATTAACGCTTTAACTCCAGCTTAAGAAACCTGGCGGTATGGCTTTCCTTGCATTTCAATAATTCTTCCGGCGTACCGGTGCAAAGGATTTGCCCGCCACCCTGGCCGCCTTCCGGCCCCAGGTCTACCAGGTAATCGGCTGTTTTGATCACATCCAGGTTATGTTCGATCACCAGCACCGTATTTCCACGGTCTACCAGCTTGTTCAACACGCCCAGCAACAGCTGAATGTCCTGGAAGTGCAGGCCGGTAGTAGGTTCATCGAGGATGTAGATGGTTTTACCGGTATCTTTCTTTGAAAGTTCGGTGGCCAGTTTGACACGCTGCGCCTCGCCACCACTGAGGGTAACGGCGCTTTGTCCCAGGGTAATGTAACCCAGGCCCACATCCTGGAGGGTTTTTATTTTCCGGTAGATGTAAGGCACCGGCTGGAAGAACTCCACGGCCTCATCCACGGTCATATCCAGCATGTCGGAAATAGACTTGCCCTTATAACGGATCTCTAAAGTTTCGCGGTTGTAGCGGCGGCCGTTACATTTTTCACAATGCACGAACACATCCGGCAAAAAGTTCATTTCGATGGTGCGAACGCCCGCACCTTCACAAACGTCGCAGCGACCACCTTTTACGTTAAAGGAGAAACGACCTGCGTTGTAGCCACGGATCTTTGCCTCGGGCACGGCGGCCAGTAAGGTGCGGATGTCGGTAAAGAACCCGCAATAGGTAGCCGGGTTACTTCTTGGCGTACGGCCAATCGGCGACTGATCAATCTCAATTACTTTATCGATATGCTCCAGCCCTTTAATGCTCTTGTAAGGCATCGGTACCTGTTTGCTGTCGTAAGCGTGCTTCGACAGGATAGGGTACAGGGTCTCGTTGATCAACGTAGATTTACCACTGCCGGATACGCCTGTCACACAAATGAAGGTGGCCAGCGGCAGGGAGAGGTCTACATTTTTGAGGTTGTTGCCGCTTGCGCCTTTCAGCTCCAGCTTTTTACCATTGCCTTTGCGGCGAACGGGCGGCGTGTCTACTTCATGAATACCTTTCAGGTATCCCGCGGTAGCGGTATCGAGTTCTAAAATTTCTTTCGGTGTACCCTGGGCTACGATGCGGCCGCCGTGTTTACCTGCACCCGGACCAATATCGATCAGGTAATCGGCGTGCAGCATAATGTCTTTGTCATGCTCCACCACGATCACGGTATTACCCATGGCTTTCAGGTTGCGAAGTGCATCGATCAGGCGCATGTTATCGCGCTGGTGCAAACCGATGCTCGGCTCGTCCAGGATGTACGTAATGCCCATCAGCTGTGAGCCAATCTGCGTTGCCAGGCGAATACGCTGCGATTCACCACCGCTCAGCGTACGAGTGGCGCGGCTCAGCGTAAGGTAATTCAGGCCCACGTCCAGCAAAAAGCCGGTACGCTCGCGTATTTCCTTCAGAATGTCTTTGGCGATGGCATTCTGCTTTTTATCCAGTCGCTTTTCGAGGTCTTTGAACCAGGCGGCCATACCATCCAGGTTCATCGCACCTACTTCGGCAATATTTTTTTCATCTATTTTGAAGAAGAGACTTTCTTTCCTCAAACGTGCCCCGTTACATTCCGGGCAGGCGCTAAGCTGCATAAAGCCTTCGGCCCAGGTGCGCACATGTTCGGAAGAGGTATCATTGAAGTAACGCCTTACCATGTTCACCACACCTTCGTATTCGGTGGATACCATGGTGGTGGCTGCATCTTCCTCATAATCCATATCCATATCCAGCTTACCGTTTTCGTCACCGAACAACAAAAGGTTCAACGCTTTTTCGGGCAGGGAAGATACAGGAGCCGTGAGGGAGAATTTATATTTACGCGCCAGCTGCTGCACCTGTTTAAAGGAGAAGCTGTCGCGGCTTTCGCCTAATGGCACAATAGCGCCGTCGTTGATGGATTTGGAACGATCGGGAATTACATCTTCCATATTGATCTGGTAAATCGTGCCCAGGCCTTTACAACGGGGGCAGGCACCATACGGCGAGTTAAACGAGAACGTATTCGGCGACGGTTCTTCGTACGACAAGCCCGTTTCCTCACACATCAGCTGACGGCTGTACTGCATGGTTTTGCCGGAGTCATTGTCCATCACGAACATCAGCCCCTTACCCATTTGCAGCGCTTTCTGCACACTCTGGCTCATACGCACCCGCGCATCTTCCTGCACCTGCAAACGATCGATCACCAGCTCAATGTCGTGTATCTTGTAACGGTCCACCTGCATACGCTCTTTCAGGTCCAGGATTTCACCATCCACCCGCACTTTCAGGTAGCCTTGTTTACGCACCTGCTCAAACAGTTCGCGGTAGTGACCTTTACGGCCGCGCACCAATGGCGCCAGTACCACTATTTTCTTCTTATGGGAGTTGCGGAAAAGGTGTTCCATAATTTCCTCTTCGGAGAAGCGGGTCATGGCCTTACCTGTATTGTAAGAGTACGCCACGCCAACACGGGCGTAGAGCAAACGTAAAAAGTCGTATATCTCGGTAATAGTACCTACGGTAGAGCGGGGATTTTTGTTGGTCGTTTTCTGCTCAATGGAAATAACCGGCGAAAGACCCGTGATCTTATCTACATCGGGGCGTTCCATGTCGCCTATAAACTGGCGTGCGTAGGCAGAAAAACTTTCCATATAACGGCGCTGCCCTTCCGCATAAATGGTATCGAAGGCGAGGGATGATTTTCCGCTGCCGCTGATACCGGTGATAACAACCAGTTTATTCTTGGGGATCCTGATGTCCAGGTTTTTTAGATTATGCTCGCGGGCACCATAAACTTCGATCTGTTCATCGCTGTTTAACACCGGAGCTATCTCTGCTTTTTGACTATTCTTTTGCTTTGCCATAACATTCCTCGAACCAAAATACTAAGTTACGGCAAAGCAGGCAGAAAGCAATTAACGGAGTAGTGCATCATCCCCCTAAAAAAACACCCCGTTGCCCTAAAAACAGGCAACAGGGTGAAAAACAGGCAGATAGCTAATTATTTAGAGAATTTACGCTCGTGTTCGGCCACTTTTTGCTGGTACATTTCCTTCTGCTCCGGCGTCAGTTCCTGGATGTAAGATGGCGGCAGCGCCAGCAGCTCTTTCGACGGTGGCGCTTTGTCTACCAGCACATTGCCGGACTTCTTCTTTTCAAGATCAAAAGCGTCGTACAATTCGCCGGTAATAGTGAAAGACTGGTAGCGTAATACGTTCGCTTCCACATTCACCACCTGGTAAAACTGGGTGTTGGCGCCGGCGCGTTGCTGCCAGCCATCCAAAGCAGGTACGTATTGTTTTGGACCGCTCACAGAAGTAAGGTAAACCGGCCCTTTCAAACTGATCTTTTTACCCTGTGCAGACTGTTCGCCAATACCACGGCCGTAGGTATGGTCGTGGCCCGTCAGCACGAGGTCCACTCTATACTTTTCGAACATCGGGCGCAGCGCGTCGCGGAGCGATTTATTGTCGCGGCCTTCCTTCGATGAAAATACAGGGTGATGCATGGTGACGATCGTCCAGCGGTTAGGATTGTCTTTCAGCAAACCTTCCAGCCAGGCCATCTGGCTCACACTATCCGCCGCGTTCAGCAAGAAAGATTGCGAGCAGATGGAGATGACACGCAGCTGTTGATAATCGACATAATACGCTCTCTCTTCCAGGCCATGCGGACCATTTTCCGGGAACGCGAATATCGGGCGCCAGAGTTTTGTAACGGTGAGCTTACGCTGCTCGTCCCGATAGTACTCATGATTCCCCGGCGTAGCGATGGTCGGCACCATGCCATAAATCCAGCCGCCGGCGTAAAAGAACTCGCCCCATTCGCTGTCGACGTTTGTACGGTTACACAAGTCGCCTGCATGCAGCATGAAACGCGCCTGCGGATCTTTCGCATAAGCTGCGCGAATGGCGCGGCTCCACAAACTTTTGTGATCGTTTTGCGCATCGCCCATATAAATGAACGAGAACGGACTAAAGCCGCTGGTAGCCGTGGTAAAATGCAGCCACTCACTCCAGTTACGGCCGTCACCTACGCGGTACATATATTGTGTAGCGGGTTGCAGGCCGGTGAAGTTTACGGTGTGATAATTAGCGGTGCCGCCGGGCAGTTGGAGAAATTGTGTAGCCGCGTCAAATACACGAGGTGTTACTTCTCTTGCCGGGTGTGGCGAAGCAAGTTTGATTTCTGCTATGCCTTTGGTGGTCGCCGAATCGGTGCGCCAGGTTACTGCCTGCGTGGTGGCAGGCTCGCTGGCGAACGTAAGTATAATGCGGTCGGGCACCGGGCTGGCCGGGTACACCGGCGAAATTTCCTGGGCTTGTACTGCTGCGGGCAATACAAGCGCCAGCCATAACATCGTCTTTTTCATCATCTGGTATCGTATCAACATAAAAAATTAAAAACGGAAGCTAATGCCCGCACTACCCCACCAACCGTCAACATAAGTATTCAACGGGTATTGCTCACTGCCAAAGTAATCGCTGCGTTTTGCGCGGGTCAGGTTGCTCAGGTTCAGCGTAGCCTTAAAGTGTTTACCGATTTGCTGTGAGGCCGAGAAGTCCAGCTGCATACGGCCTTTCTCGTGCGTATCGAATGCTGCGATATCACCTACTTCGGTCAGGTAGCTGGCAAAGAAGTAAGAAGATACGCGGCCGGAGAAACCGAATTTCTCGTACGTGAGCGACACGTTACCCACGTGCGGACGCATTTCGGGCATCGCGATCTTACGGGCGGTTTCGACAGTCGGCGTAGTTAATTCTGACTGGATGTAAGTATAGTTGGTGTAGATACCGAAGCCGTTCAGGAAGCCGGGCAGGAACGTGAATTGCTGTTGCCAGGCCACTTCGAAGCCATACAGTTTACCGCGACCACCATTCGTTTTTGTGTTGATGCGGTAGCCGTCGTACTCGCCGCCTTTCTGTTCGTAAGAGTAATCGAACAATACTTTATTCACATTTTTATAAAACACACCGCCACTCAGCAAACCGATGGATTTAAAATAATGCTCACCCAACAGGTCATAGTTGATCGCCGGCTCTTCCACCAGGTCAGGGTTACCCTGGTTGATGCGTTTTCTTCTCCTTTCAATTTCCTGCCAGGGAACCAGGTCATAGTAGTTCGGGCGGGACAGGGAGCGGGTAACAGCTGCACGCAGATTGGTGCGATTGCTGATTTTATACTTCAGGTTCAGCGACGGATAAAATCCGTGGAACGCGTTACCGTTGTCGATCTTAGTGGTGGAAATATAAGTACCGGTTTCGTCAAGCAACACCTGGTTGCCTTTGTAGTCGAACGATGTACGCTCGAAACGCACGCCCGCTACCACATCCAGCTTCTCGGTTTTCAAGGTACCCATTACGTAAGCCGCCATCATATCTTCTTTACCCTTGTAAGAATCCGGGTCAGTGTTCTGGCGCGTGTAAGTAGGATCGTCGGAGAATTTGGCCTTATTCGCCTGGAAGTATTGTTCCATGCGCTCCGTTTCCGGGAAACCGTTCAGGTTCATGAAATCGTTCAGGAAGTTATCGCGCTTGTAGTCAGACAGGAAGTCGCTGAGTTTAAAATCATCTTCCGAGGCCAACAACACGTGGTTGTAATAGTTGCGAAAACGTTCATTAGTTTTATAACGATAACGGCCACCGAACTTTAGGTCGATCCTGCTGGTTTTACCCAGCGAAAATTCACGAATAGCGTTAAAGGAAGCCTGTGCATCTTTATCATCTACCCGCTCGTGACGGTTAATGTAGTTGCGTGTAGTGTAGTTCGACAGATCGGAAGCAGTAGTACCATCGTAGCTCAGCACCGGTTGCGAAGGGTCGGCCAGGTTGATACGGGCTGACTGATCCCCCAGATTGAAAGAGGCGTTCCAGTATTTAGGCTGATCATACAAGCCTTTATTCAGGTTGATGTCATACGCGATTTTCATTTTACCGGCGAGCGATTTACCACCCAGGTTGAGGGTAAAGATATCGCGGTGATAATCGCGCCAGCGGCCATCGCGGTAGATAGTTATATCCGCGGCCTGATCGTTGCTCGTCCATTCACCAATGCTATTTCCTACGCTACCAGAGTATTGAAACTCGTAGTATTTATTGTAGATCGCACGCAGGTACAGGTTGGTATTTTTACCTGCATCGTAGTTCAGGTCGATGTTCAGACCCAGGTTTTTACGATCGATCTTAAATGCTTCGTAGGTAATGCTTTCCGGCTTACGCACTTCAGCCTCCCCGATTTCATAATCAGCATAAGAAATATCGATACGGTCCTGGCCACGCGTGCTCTGGAAGTAGCTGCCGCTCACCAGGTAACCGAACTTGTTCTTCTTACGGCCATAAGAAAGGGACAGGTCGTAGTTTGCCTTTTCGGTAAGACCGTTATAACCTACCAGCGCTTTACCCGCCAGTACCGGCTTTTCTTCCTGCGCGCTTTTAGTGATGATGTTGATTACTCCACCCGTAGCATCCGCATCACGGTCGGGTGTTAATGTTTTGATGATCTCGATCGCTTCTACCGTGTTGGAAAGTACACCGTTCAGGTCCGTGGTACGCGATTGCGTTTCCGTAGCCGGCACACGGTTACCGTTCATGTTTACGGCGTTACGCGTAGGGTCCAGACCGCGAATGATCACATCGCGCGCCACACCGTAGCTATAACCTACCGCTACACCTGGCACACGTTGCAGCGACTCGGCCACCGTGTTGTCAGGAAACTTTTCGATCTGCTCTGCAGAAAGCACATACTTGATATTATCAGCGTTACGCATGGAGTTAAGCGCTTTTACCTCGCCCCTGCGGATGCCGGAAATCGTTACGCCACCCAGCGCTTTCGTGA
The DNA here is from genome assembly GCF_022867795.2 of Chitinophaga horti. Classification (NCBI taxonomy): domain Bacteria; kingdom Pseudomonadati; phylum Bacteroidota; class Chitinophagia; order Chitinophagales; family Chitinophagaceae; genus Chitinophaga; species Chitinophaga horti. The sequence continues at coordinate 4,818,173 of NZ_CP107006.1, forward strand.
GCGACTCGAGCATAATCGGCAGGTGCATGGTTTCACCGCCGGACAATGACACTTGTTTTTCCATCGTTACAAAACCGATGTATCCGGTAACGATCGTGTAGCTACCCGGGCGCAGGTTCGAGATCAGGTAGTCGCCATCTTTATCGGCCGTAGCACCCATCTCTGTACCTTTAACGCGTACCGTAGCATAAGGCAATACTTGTCCGTTAGCGGCATCGCGAACAGAGCCTTTTAACACCGCATAACGTACCGGCTCTGGTTTTGCCGGTGTAATAAATACTTTGTTACCACGCAGCGAGGCGGCCAGGCTGCGGCTGGTGAACAGGCGGTCGAGCACCACGTCGAGGGGTGCATTGTTTACCGAAAGGCTTACCGGTGCGGCATGGCGAATGTCTTCTTCAAAATAGGTAAAGGCGAGACCCGTATTCTCCTGCAAATCGTTGATCGCTTCTTTCAGCGGACGGTTACTGAGGCTGAGCGACACTTTATAATCGTTCAGCTTCTGCTGTGCTGTGAGTGTGTTGCAGGTAATAACGAAAGTCAATAGGAATCCCATACGCCTTAAAAAGGCGCTGGCATGCAGTTGCTTCATATAAGGTTGTTTAATGTTTCTTTTTTAGATAGATGGTACTGTCGCGAATAATAAAGTCCACTTTGTTGGCGACCTTTACGGCCTGTAATATTTCTCTTAAAGACGGTTGGCGGAACATGCTGGTAAAGCGCAGTTGTGCGATACCCGCGTCCTCGAACACCACTTTTACATCGTAATAATTTTCCAGCAGTCCGGCTACTTCCTTTAATGGCGCTGCGTTAAACACGATGCCACCGTTTTTGATCACCGCTGCTTCCTGTTCGGAAAAGCGTTTCACCTCCCAGCTATCTTCCACCACATGGTAGCGGAGCGATTGGTTAGGTGTTAACACCGCGAGCGCCTGTGCCGTATCGGCTGCATGTTTCAGCACCTGCACCTTACCTTCTACCAGGCTTACGCATACTTCCTCATCATCATTCGCGTTCACACTAAAAGCGGTACCTAATACCCGCGTGGTAATATCACCTGAATGCACCAGGAAGGGCGATTCGTCTTTCGTAACATTGAAATAGCCCTCTCCACTCAGGTATACCTCCCGCTGCCCGCCTGTAAACTGGTTCGGGAAACGGATAGTGCTTAAAGGCGCCAGTCGTACCGTTGAACCTTCGGGGAACGTAACGGTGGTAAGCCGGCCTGCACCTGCTTTTATTTGTTGCCAGGTAACGGCTTGCGTTTTTTGTTTTTTAAGGCCGGACAAATACGCTGTTACGCCGGCAATAGAGCTGCATATCAGCAACACCGCCGCGGCTTGCCAGTAGCGCATCGGCCTTACTTTCGCAGGCACCGGCGCGGCTGGTTCGTGCAGGCGCGATATGAACTGCAGCCGCTGATGCACTGCCACATCTGTTTCCGCATTCAGAAAAGCGGGCTTCAGGCTTTCGTACACCTGGCGGTAACGTTCCTGCGACAGGAACAATTCACGCCACTGCGCTTCCTGCTGCTCGTCCGCCTCACCGGCCAGTATAGCATATACCAGCGCCCAGTTAATATGATCAAGTTCCTGTTTCACGCTTCTGTATATTGGCCGGTCTTTTTTATCAATCCTTTAAAATATTCCTTCAACCTTTTGTTGGCTTTGTGTAGCTGAAAGTTGACCGTACCTTCCGACAACTGTAACAATTGCGCGATCTCCGACGGATGATATTCCTGGAAACGATGCAGCCGGAAAATCTCACGCTGCCGGGCCGTCAACTGGCGTAAAGCGCGATCGATGCCTTCCTCTATATCTTTTGATTCCATATGATCGGTGGCTTCGGCACGATGCTCGTTCACCACGGCATCCGTGAGCGTTTCGATCACCAATATCTTTTTCCGCAGGATGTTGAATGTGGCATTGCGGGTGGCTACGCTTAAGTAGGCTTTCAGGCTGCTGCTGATTTCTAAAGTGGCGCGTTTCTGCCAGAGGCTGTGCAGCACATCGGCCGCAATTTCCTCGGCCTCTTCGCTGTTGCTGTTATAATAGAAAGCGGTGTTCGTGAGCTCCCTGTAATACTTTACAAAAAGCACTTCAAACGCTTTGTGATCATCCTGCCGGATATACTCCCATAAAAGTTCATCTACATGCTGGCTCATAACCGCTATATCCCTGTTCACATAAAAAGACACATTTTGGAGATGATTTTTATACGGAGACGTGTTACCATAAGGTTAACATAGCGAATGCTACGCTGGTGGGGATTGCGTATGTTACTGTAAGGTTAAGAAACAGGCGGAGCGGAGGGGACTCCCCTGCGTCTCGTAGGGACGAAGGTTTACTTATGCGACAAAGCCACGCTGCGTCGCATAGGGGCGAAGTTTAGGCCGCATTGCAGGGCCAGACTATGAATTGGCCCGCGCCCATGGCGTTTCCCGATGCGATCAATGAACAAATAGTGAGAATTAGTGGCCGAACTTCTCCACCCCAAACACCAGGAACCCGGGAGTCGGAATGCCATACGCTCGACAAATGCTTGGTTCGGGATCTTTCTCGTAAGAAAAATTGATGACGGTACCTGAGACTTGAAACTCGCCGGGCAGGTTAGTGGCGCGTATATCGATACTGTCGTGCCCACTGGGGATACGTATAAACCAACCGCCGCAGGCCATCCAATCCTCCCCTCTCACTACACCTTTTACAATAGGGGGATGCGTACTTTGCTTACCGCAAGCAGCAAGCAGGCCAAGGGCTACAATCATTACAACGATGGAATATATTTTCATATGGGGGACAGTTTGTGCTTATAAAACGCCCGTACCGGCAGAATGTTACAGCTCTATTGTTTACACTTCCAGTCTGTATAATAAGTGTGGGAAGCAGTATTGCTACTTACAGACTGGTAACTGGTTACATAACCGATGTTGTTCACGATGTGGTTGGAGTAATCCCTGCGCTCTACCCGGTAGCTGCCCGACCATGACTCGGCCGACTTACGCAGGTGATGCGGCATCAGGTGGAGGTAGCCCAGGGCTTCCAGCAGGTCGAAGGAGATCATAGCGTCACCGCGTTCCTCGTCGTACACCACCCCGTTTACCGGCGCATGGCCGTAGTCGTAGGTATACACCAGGCGTAAACCTGTGGTATCACGGTCGGCGATGGAGAGAATGTTGCCATGCGTATCGTAAGCCACGTTAAACACGCCGCTGAGGTCATTGCCCCAGGTAAACTTCACCAGGCGGCCCTGTTTGTCGTAAAAATAGTTCACCAGCAACGAGAAGCCTGGCTGGCCCTCGCGGGTTGCGCGGAACAGGCTTTGAATCACCCGGCCTGCACTATCTACCTTAGCGGAAAGCAGCCGATGCCCGTCCGCAGAGCGCTCCAGGAACACGTTACCGCCATCGCGCACTACCTTTAAATCGAAGTGCCGGCTGTAAGCTGCCGCCGTATTGCTTTGCAGCACATAAGCATCGCCTGCCGCATTATAGGTTTTACGATATATATATGGGTAACCATTTGCATTTTTATCCATACCACTGCCATTGCCCCAGCCAAAGCGCTCGGGCTCACATTCTACGGCTACATCCGGCGCAAAGCCTGGCTTTACCGGCAATAACGCATCATCCGTCTTTCCGCAGGAAAACCCTTGCGAACAGAGTATTAGCAAAAGAACCACCCGTAGCAAAATGCTAGCGTTTTTTTGACTCATAGTAATTGCATTAAGCAATAAATGATGCGAATAACAAGGTGGAGATTCAAAAGATATGAGTTAACAGAAAAAGGGGTACGATAGAAATAGTATCACAAAAATAGGCAACTTATAGTTGCCCGCGGTAAACTGCGTATTATATTTTTGGATTTAATATTTAAAATAGCTTAATGTATGGGCAGAGGCGGTCCGCCGCTTCAGTAAGCCGCCAGGCTGAAAACACCACTTGCAGCGCGATAAAGGCGAGACGACGGTAGCTGGAGTACAGCCAACAGGTATTTTCTGCACAAAAAAGACCGGGCACTCAAAGCGCCCGGTCTCCCAATTACTATATCGAGTAAGTTATTTCACGTATTTCTTAAATACCGCGATCGCATTGTGACCACCGAAACCGAAGGTGTTACTCATCGCCACGTTGATCTCACGCTGCTGCGCCTGGCCAATAGTGAGGTTAATGCCCTGCGGAACGTTCGGGTCTACGTTGGTTGTATTGATGGTCGGCGGTACCAGGCTATCGGAAATAGCTTTGATACAGGCGATAGCTTCAATAGCACCAGCTGCACCCAAAAGGTGACCGGTCATTGATTTGGTAGCGCTCACGTTCAGTTTTTTTGCGTGCTCGCCAAACAGGGTGTTGATGGCCTTCAGCTCGCTCAGGTCGCCCAGCGGGGTAGAAGTAGCGTGTGCATTGATGTAATCCACGTCTTCCAGCGTAAGCTCGGCATCTTCCAGCGCCTGCTGCATACCCAGTCTTGCACCCAAACCTTCCGGATGGGTAGCTGTGAGGTGGTAAGCATCAGCGGTCATCGCGCCACCTACCATTTCACCATATATAGTTGCACCACGGGCAATCGCGTGATCGTAATCTTCGAGGATAAGCGCTCCTGCACCTTCACCCATTACGAAACCGTCACGGTCCACGTCGAAGGGACGGGCGGCGCTGGTTGGATCGTCGTTACGGGTAGAAAGGGCTTTAAGGGCGTTAAAGCCAGCAATACCAGCGCGGGTTACCGGAGCTTCGGAACCACCTGCTATGATCATATTGGCTTTACCCATGCGTACATAGTTAAATGCATCTACCAGCGCACTGTTGGAAGAGGCACAGGCCGAAATGGTACAATAGTTAATACCCATCAGGCCATACTTCATCGCGATCTGACCGGCAGCAATGTCGGATATCAGTCGGGGAATGAAGAAAGGATTGAACTTAGGAACGAAGTTAGCCTGCGCAAACTCGATGATCTGGTCTTCGAAGGTTTGCATACCGCCGTTGCCTGACGCCCAGATCACACCGAACTTGGTACGATCGATCTTCTCCAGGTCCACGTTGGCGCTTTTAATAGCCTCTTCGGCCACTACCATCGCGTATTGAGTAAACAGGTCCATCTTACGGGCCTCTTTCTTCTCAATGAAGTCATCTATGTTTAAGCCTTTCAGCTCACAGGCAAATTTTGTTTTGAAGTCTGTAGTATCAAACCTGGTAATAGGTCCTGCACCACTTTTGCCGGCTTTCAGGTTATTCCAGAATGTGTTAACGTCGTTACCAAGCGGCGTTATCGCTCCCAGGCCGGTAATCACTACTCTTCTCAGTGTAACAGTGCGCATATTTATTTCTATAAGATTAAGAGCCGCAAATTTAGTTACTTATTATTAAGATTACGCATATACATAGAGAAAATTTTCTATGTCTTTCAATTTTATTTAATGCGTATAAAACCGCCGTGGTTGCTAATCTCCGGCTAAACAGTTTTTCTCTTATGAAAATTCATCCTAAAACTGGAGGTAAATTGGCAGCATCGGCTCGCTGGATTTCACCTGCGCCAGCACCCAAATGAAGATCACCATAACGGCCACGCTCCCCCACAATGGCAGCCGCGCTAACCGCAATTCCATCTTCTGCCAGGTTAAATGCGGCATAAAGTGCAACACAAAACCTGCCAGCATCAGCGCAAACACCGCCGGGTAACCGCTCACCACGCTCACGAATAAATCTCCACGGAAGTCGTACGCCACCTGGTGCAACAGGCTCAACGCAATATCAAAGGTGCGGGCGTGAAAGAAGATCCAGCAGAAACATACGAAGTGGAAGGTAAACAGGATGCCCGCCACGCGTAGTGCCATCCGTTTCGGGCCGGTCCATTTGTCCCAGCCCCGGGCTTTCATAAAGTTCATACGGGTTTTGTCCAGTCCGAGCATAAGCCCATGCAAGGCGCCCCATAATATAAATGTCCAGTTGGCGCCATGCCAGAAGCCTCCTATCAACATGGTTAAAAACTGGTTGATGTATTGCCGCACTTTACCCTTACGGTTGCCGCCCAGCGGAATATACAGGTAATCGCGCAGCCAGGAGGAGAGCGAAATATGCCAGCGCCGCCAGAACTCGGTAATGCTCGCACTCTTGTACGGCGTGTCGAAGTTCTGCGGGATCTTAAACCCGGTCCAGCGGGCTATACCAATGGCCATATCGGAGTAACCGGAAAAGTCGCAATAGATCACCAACGCATACCCATACACGCCCAACAGGCATTCAAGACCGGTATGGCGGCTGGGATCATCAAAAATAAATACCACGAAGTTCTGGTAGATGAGGTCGGAGATGATCACTTTTTTGATCAGCCCTCCTAGTATCAGGTACATGCCTTTCCCAATATCCTCCGCATCCACATGAAAAGGCTTATAGATCTGCGGAATAAAGTCGGCCGCCCGAACGATAGGCCCCATCATCAGTTTGGGGAAAAAGGAAAGGAAGAATAAATAATCCAGGAAGTCGGTGACGGGATTGATCTCCTTCCGGTACACGTCAATGGTATAACTGAGGTTCTCGAAGGTATAGAACGAAATCCCGATAGGCAGCAACAGCCCAAGCGGGGTAATGTGCCCGTGCGACAAATCATTCCACACGCCGATAAAGAAGTCGGTGTATTTGAACAGGAACAGCAGCCCCAGGTTAATGATGATACTAAATACCAGTAAGGCTTTGCGTGTTCGCTGGCTTTGCGACCGGTGAATGGTGTTCGACAAATAGAAATCGACGATGGCCGCAATGATCACCAACCCCACGTACATACCGCAGGCCTTGTAAAAGAAGTAAAGCGAAAACAGGGTAAACACCCACACCCGGCCACGGATGCTGTTGCTCACCAGTTGGTAACATACCAGGAAGGCGGCGAAAAAGAAGAGAAAGAAGGCGCTGTTAAACAGTATCGGATCTTTTGGATCGTACAGCAATTGCGAGATAAGCTTCTCCAGCGTTAACATGTTACTATAGGTTATGGTATTTTTAAAAGCCTTCAGGATGGCCTCTGCCAGCAAAGTCCCCTGCAGGTTGTAGCCGGTTGCGTTAAAATGTAAATGGTCGGCGGCCCAGCCACGGCTAAAGCGGGCGTCACTTTTCATGATGTTATAAAAGTCCCAGCAGGCCAGTCCTTCCGCCCGACAGTAGCTGACGATCTCGTTACGGAGCACGGCTACGTGGGCATTGGTCCTGAACTTACTGCGGTAATAGGTTTTATATTTCCCGTTCACTTTTTTACGATAGGGTGTTCTCACCGCCTTCCCCATCCCGCTGGGCGGCGTGGTTAAAATGAACACGGTTCCTTCCGGACTGGCCTTGCGCAAGGTGGTAACCGTCTCGTCGATCTCCGCACGAAACTGGCTGGCAGACAAATACCCGAAGGCCTCATTGGTACCCAGCGATAATATCACCAGGTTGGGCCGCAGCCAGGCCGCCTGTACCTGCAGGCTCAGGTCCATATTATTATAATTGGAAAACATGGCTCCATTAATTCCTACGGTGTGATATAATAACCCCTTCTGCCCGTTACGTAACACCGCCCCGTAAAATTTCGTATCTGGCACACCGGACCAGCGCAGGCCCATGGTAGTGGTGCCTTCAGGGAAACGCAGCGTAGCCATCGACAAACCATTACCCGCTCCCGGCAGTGGTTGCACCGACGCATCGCCGAGGGCGCCGCCTTCGTACAATACTTCTGCTGTGCTGATGGTGCCGCTCCGCAACGTCAGGCTCAGGTCGGCCGAAGGTTGCTGGGAGTATAATACAATACCGCCCGGACCCGTATACCAGTTGGTTTTCTCTACCACCCTGGCTGCCTGCCAGGCCGAGTTGGTCCCCCAGTGATAATCTGTCGGACCGTTGGTTTTCGCTACATTATACGGAAATACATATCCGCGCCCCGCATTCCCAAACTGCTCCTGCAACTTTGCCGCTACCGTACCCGGAAAAAAGCCTGCCTGCAGGTGCGAATCGCCCAGGTGAAGTACCGATACTTCGTCTGCATTTTCCGCTTTGCGAAAAAATGGTACCAGGCAGCTGTCGTTCATCAGCTGATTCACGATGCCCACCGGCGAAAAGACCGGCTTGGCCGTCGCTACTTTTTTTACAGGTTTCTTTTTGGTACGTTGCGCCGTCGCCGTTACTGTCCCTAATATGAGTAAACTGGCAATCGCAGCTTTACTAATGCGTTTCCAGTTTATATTCATCCATGATGGCTTTGTACAGCAGCTCCCCTACTTTAGAGGCGCCGCGGAAGTTGAAGTGTGTATAATCTTTATTGGCCAGCGCCGTATCGCTCTCCACCCACTTTTTCATAGAACCTTCACCACCCATGGCGTGGAACAGGTTCCAGTAGGCGAAGCCGTACTTGCTGGCTATTTTATGTTGTGTTTTCAGCAGGGCTTTTACGCCAGGCGCGGTAACGTAGGTACCGTTCTTACGGTACGACTTGTCTGCACAACCCACCATTAATATAGAGGTATGCGGCAGCACCTGGCGCAGGGAGTCGGCCACTTTGCTCATGGGTTTTTCGTACCAGTCGTAGTCGGTCAGCTCGGGCTTCCAGAGTACGTTGGCGCCGTAATGCAATACCACCAGGTCGTAGGGCCGTACGCGTTGTACATCCTCCCACATCTGCCTGGAGAGTTTAGCCATCTCAATACCGCTGATGCCGCGAAAGGAGAAGTTATCGACATAAATGCCCTGTCCGTCCTCGAACGCCGCACCGTACACCGGCAGCTGATCGTCCCCATTAAAGCTGAGGGTTACATCGGTACGGGTCGAATCCAGGTGAATGGTGACCGCATTCAGCGCCTCGCCGCCCTGCAGCGGCACACTTTTGTCGTTCACCAGCAGGTTGCCATTCGCATTGCCGTACAACACGCTTACCTCGCCAAAGTGGTCGAGGTGCGGACGCTTCACCGGCACATAACGAATCCAGCTTTGTCCTGAAGGGTAAAAGGTATGGCCCGATAAACCCAGTGCCACGCTGGCCGGGGGATCGTTTTTATAGTGATAATCTTTCCAGTTTTTAGAGAAGGTATGCCCGATGCTCGTACGGAACGATGCCACGATGGACGTAGCAGGTACGAATCCCACACCGTTACCGCCAAAGTAGGCCTGCAAGCGGTCTCGAAGGTCCTGGGTGATAAGATCGCCTTCGATCATAGAGTCGCCGAAGTAGGCTATACGTACTTTTTTACGTTTACCGGTCTGCAACTCGTGCAGCGCGTTCATGAAATGCGAAATACCGTATGAGGAGTCCTGTGGTTTAAGAATACCGTAATCGACCAGGCCGTCGTAAGTAAGATAATTGCGGGCAGTAATTATGCGGGGAGCAGCGGTAGAATCACCGTCTTTGGATGCCACTGTTACCGATTCAGGATCATCGCTGTCTTCCGTGCTGTCGGCCGGCGAAGACTTCAGATCGGCCAGTATGTCCAGCGTGCGAAAGGTATGACCATTCAGGGAAAAGCTCCTGTTCACAAAAGAAATGGCGATCAGGCAGCCAAGTGTTGCGGTAATGATGAAGAGCGGATATGGATTTTTATTTCCTGTTGACGGCATATACAAATGAATGTTCTTAGGTAGTGGACATATCCAAAAACGGGATCACTTATTTGGATATTGTTTCCGCGTACAAAACTATTCTTTTGCCAGTTCTAAATTGCCATCGAGCTCATATAATTTATAACGTTTAATCATGGCCGATACCCTGGTAATCCATATGTCTCCCGCGCTCGAATATCCCGAGTGCGACATATGTTTTAACCACACGGCCACATCCGTAGTACCTTTCAGCTGTGAGAACCACTTCTTCTTCGCGATCACTCTCGCAAAGTGTTTGTAGGACTCATCCACCGACTTGTACTCCCGGTATTTGGACCGGTAGGTTTCGCCGCGTTTGGCCAGGTTGTTTTTTCCCACGATGCCGAAGTGGTTCTTCAGCATTTTAGCATTACGACTGGTGCCCATGCCAGACTCCAACATCGCAACGCCTATCATCACACTGGCCGGTATCCCGGTTTCCTGCATCAGGGAAACCGCTACAGGGGAATACTCCTTGATGTAAGCTTTGGCCGTCCGAGTCTGCGCATGCGCAAACATCGAGCAAACACAAAGCCCGCCGATGAGTAAAGTCCTTCTGATATGTTTTCGAAGACGCATCAAAGTTGACAATTTATAGGTTGTACCGGGGCAATATTAAGACAAATTGCATAAAAAATGGATATATATGACATAAAATTGCAATGATTTAATACAAAACCGCCCTCAACCGTGCCATAAACGGATGGGTTACAGCCCGTTACGGCAAGATGTTAAAAACCCGTAAAATTTCCACATTTGGGGTTTGGGAACCAGCTTTTACTCCCCTTTTCAGCCCCCGTTGTGTCACTCCCTTCAACGGCAACACGCTCCTCAGCTTTAAAAGAAAAAAGCGGGCTAACCCGAAGGCGCCCGCTTTCATATGTACTTATTACCCTATTATTTCTTCAAAATGAGCTTCAGCTCGTCCAGCTGCGGCTGGTCGATTTCGCTCGGAGCGTCCAGCATTACATCGCGGCCAGAGTTGTTTTTCGGGAAGGCGATGAAGTCGCGGATGCTTTCGCTGCCGCCCAGCAGGGAGCAAAGGCGGTCGAAGCCGAAGGCAATACCACCATGCGGAGGTGCACCGTATTCGAATGCCCCCAGAAGGAAGCCGAACTTGTGGTTCGCCTCATCAGGCGTCATACCCAGGGCGGCAAACATCTTTTCCTGCAGTTCGCGCTGGAAAATACGGATAGAACCGCCACCAATCTCGGTACCGTTCAATACGATATCGTATGCGTTGGCTTTAATATCGGCATATTTGCTCAGGTCGTTCATCCACTCGATATGCTCCGGTTTAGGAGATGTGAACGGGTGGTGACGCGCTACCCAGCGATTTTCTTCTTCCGCGTACTCAAACAGCGGGAAATCGATCACCCACAGGGGTTTGAACACGTTTTTATCACGCAGGCCCAGGCGTTCGCCCATTTCCAGGCGCAGTTCGCTCATGGCTTTACGGGTACGCTCTTCTTTACCGGCCAGTACCAGTATCAGGTCGCCGGGTTGGGCGTTGGCCAGTTCTACGAAACCTTTCAGTTTGCTTTCGTCAAAAAACTTGTCTACAGAGCTTTTCAGCGAACCGTCGGCACCGTAGCGGATATAAATCAGGCCGCTCATGCCGATCTGCGGGCGTTTCACCCAATCAGTAAGTTCGTCCAGTTGTTTGCGGGTGTACTCTGCGCAACCTTTCGCGGCGATCGCTACTACCAGTTCCGCATCGTCGAACACTTTAAAGCCGTTGCCTTGCGCAGCAGCCGTAAAGTCTACCAGTTTCATCTCGAAACGGATGTCTGGTTTATCGTTACCGTAGTATTTCATGGCATCGTCCCAGGTCATGCGCGGGAACGCTTCGTTAAACTCGATGCCTTTAATTTCTTTGAAGATGAATTTGGTCATTCCCTCAAACGTGTTGAGGATGTCCTCCTGCTCTACGAAGCTCATTTCGCAGTCGATCTGCGTGAACTCCGGCTGCCTGTCCGCACGCAAGTCCTCGTCACGGAAGCATTTTACTACCTGGTAGTAGCGGTCGTACCCGCTCACCATCAGCAGTTGCTTAAACGTTTGCGGGCTTTGTGGCAGGGCGTAGAACTGGTTATCGTTCATACGGCTGGGTACTACGAAGTCGCGCGCACCTTCCGGGGTCGATTTGATGAGGAAGGGCGTTTCAATATCCATAAAACCTTTGGTATCGAGGAAGTTGCGGGCAGCGCGGTTAACGCGGTAGCGCAGTTCCAGGTTTTGTTTTACGGCATTACGGCGTAAGTCGAGGTAGCGGTATTTCATGCGCAGCTCGTCACCGCCGTCGGTATCGTCCTGTATAGTGAAGGGGGGCGTTTTGGCGCCGTTAAGTATAGTCAGTTCGGAAACGCTGATCTCGATATCGCCGGTAGGCATGTTCGGGTTTTTGGCGGCACGTTCGGTTACGTTACCTTTCACCTGTATTACGAACTCGCGGCCCAGGGGCTGTTCTTCCAGCTGCTGCACGAGGTTTTCGCCCATCAGCAGCTGCGTAACACCGTACCGGTCGCGTAGGTCAACGAATAAAATGGTTTTGCTGATCCTCCTGGTAGTTTGTACCCAGCCGGCCAGCGAAACCTGCTGACCAACGTGCTCCATGCGCAATTCTCCGCAAGTGTGCGATCTATACATATCTTTTGATTGTTCCGTTTTAATATCTGTACTGGCGGCGGGGCCGTCAGGGCGTCAAATATACGGTATGCCCTTCTTAATTTCTATCAGGGGGCGTTAAAATACCGTTTAATATCTGTTTCAGGCAGCATGGGCGTCTCTTTCACCAGGTTTTGCGCAAACAACCAAGCCAGGTAAGGCGCCAGGGAGCAGCCTTTCGTACCCAAACCATTGAGTACCCCCAGTTGCGGCACCGTTGGATGCAGACCAACCGCAGGACGGCGGTTCTTCGTACTGGGACGAATGGCCGCTACATGGTCTTCCACGGTGAAAGGCACCTTCAGCAGCTCCTGCAGGGAGCTTTCCAGCTCTTTACGCTGATTGTCGCCCGGGGTGGCATCTTCAAAATCCCAGTCGAAGTTGGAGCCCGCCCAGTAGAGGTCGTTGCCCTGGGGTACCAGCGTAATGCTCTTTTTCACGATCTGCTGGTTGTCGAGGCCGGGTGCTTTGATCAGCAGCGCCTCTCCTTTGTTGAGCAGGAACTGTATCTCGTTGAGGTAATAGTTGTCGGCAATATCGGCGCCTTCGCAGAAGATCACGTAATTGGCCGTAATGTCTTTATACTTCAGGCAGTCGCCGTCCATAGCCAGCTGCATCACGTCTACTTTTTCTTCGTGCAGGCAGCCCAGGCTTTTCAGGTGCTGGCGCCAGGCGGGCAGCAGGGCGCCCAGGTTTACGGTAGCTCCCTGTACCCTGGCAGTACCCAGTGGCTGGTGAAACAAGTGTTCCGTATCGGCATCCGCAGCCGTCTTGAAGTAAGCGTTTTGCGGGGCAGTGTTTTGTCTTTTTACGAAGGCATCGCGCATTTGCTCCGATGGCCATACGTGCAGGATATCGCGCTCGGTAAAGCAACTGATGCCGAGGCTTTTTTCCATTTTACGGTAAGTTTCCAGCGCAAAAGGGTAAAATGTATCGTACATCCACGCCAGCTCGAACTTGCGGCCCGATACCGGGTTAATGATGCCCGCCGCTACGCGCGAGGAGCTGTTCGGCTTCTCCACGTCAAATACCTGTACGCTTTTGCCTTCCTGCAGCAGGAACCAGCTGAGCATGGTGCCTGCAATACCTTGTCCTACAATGATAAAATCGGTTTGCATCCGGCAAAGGTGAGAAATTCTGCCAAGAAAAAGAACGGCCGGGCTCCTCGCCCGGCCGTAATGATAAGTTTGTTTATTCGGTAACCCGCACCTTTTCCCCGTCACTATGCGCACTAAACTCCGGCGCGTACATGCATTGCAGGGTACTGATGCCGTTCGAATAACTGCCGGTATGCGTCACGAAAACCGGGTATTCGAACACGTACGTGCCCGGCCGTACAGAAGAAAAGAAGAAATTAGTCGAAGCATCCTTAGTGCTTTCATAATACCCGATGCCATCGCGCCAGCGGTAGCCGCTTAATACGTTCACCGGTTCGAAGCAGGCGGCGCGCAGGTCTTTAAGATGCAGGTATTCCATCTCCTGCTGCACTTTCATGATAATACGTACCGTCACTTTATCGCCCACCTTCAGCGCGTTGCCTTCCGTGATCCTCGTGAGCACGGTACCTTTACTATCGGTTTGCTGTATGAATAATTCTTTCTCTATTGTAAGCGGTGTGGCACTGGCCGTGATCTTATCCATATCCTGGAAGTACTGCCAGTACAGGCCGCCCCATGCCGGCTGACCGGTACTGTTCTGCAATTGAATGGTGACCTCTCCCATACCAGGTGTTACCCTTTTACCTTCGAAACGTTTACTGAAATAACCGGTGCCGGCTTCCTGCTTTTCATGGCGGGAATCGATGACTTGTTCTCCCAGTTTGATTTGCACGTGCTGGTCTTCATGCATCCAATTGTTGCCGATGAGCAGGGCATAGCAGGCTTCCGCCGTGGCTTTCGTCGTACTCCAGCTGTTGGTTTGTTTGTTTTTGAGCAGCCAGGTTTTAAGCGCTGTTACGAAAGCACTGTCCTTCGTCACCACACTGAATGCCTCAATCATCAGGGCTTGTGTTTCCACCGGCGCCTCGTACCAGTAATAACCGCGTGGCTCTTTCCAGTAAGCTCCGTCAGTAGGTGTTTGCAGCGCATGTTCTTTTACGGATGCCAGTATTTCCTGCGCCGCACGGCTGTCGCCCTCACGGTGTAAAGCCAGTGCTGCCAGCCCTTTGCCATAGTTGTTGTACCTGCGCCAGTCTTTCTTCACTTGTTTGAAATAATGCTCATACGCAGGTCTACTCGCCGCCGGTATCACCCAATCTTTATAAAAACTGCGCATGTATAAATGATACACCATACTGTGATAGCCCTGGATGTTCTTTTTCATCTCCTGCTGGTAACGTTCCAGTATCTGCCGATCGAGATAGCCCAATGCATCGTGCATCATCGTTTTGATCGCTTCGTCATTTTCCAGCCCCGTAATGCCCAGCTGCCGCAAGTGCCCGAACCCGGAAACGATATACTGCGTGATGTAGTAGCTGCCAGGCATGTCTTTAAACCAGGAGAAAGCACCTTCGCTGGTTTGCATAAATTTCAGCTTCTCTTTAATGGAGTTCATAGAATGCTCCATCAAAGACAAATCGAACAACAAGGCCAGTCGGTGGCGTTGTTCCACTTCGTTCTTCGCATCTAGCACCCAGGGCGTTTCTTCCAGTAAGGCCGATTTCAGCTCCTCGTTTATTTCCAGCTTACTCGTCATACCCATTGTATCAGCCTGCCATTGCCCGAATACCGCCTTGATGCGAGGTGTCCTGTTTACCAGGTGTGCGCCGATCGCGTTGGCGTAAAGACGGTTGAAGGTTTGCTCGGAGCAATCGTAAGGATATTCCATCAGGTAGGGCAGTGACTTAACAGCGTCCCACACCGGGTTGGCGTTAAACGCCACTGTTACGGCATGATGTTGTAATCCTTCGATGGTATCGCTGTGTAGCAGCTTTTCCATTTTGAAAGTGACAGGGTTGTCGCCCTGTACGGGCAGCGGCATTGTTTCCGTGACCAGGATGCGGTTACTGAGGACAGGCAGCGCATTTTCCTCCCCATCGCTGAAGTCGCCCGCTTCCGCCACTACCCGGTATACCAGCGCATCATTATACCCGAAAGGTATCTGCAACGGGAAACTCACCACAGTGCTTTGCTGCGGCTTCACGGTAAAATGCTGTACCGGAAAAACATTCTGGAACCAGCCATCTACGGGTTGCATGGTAGCGGCATTCAGTAACTCCAGGCGTGCCTGTCCGATAAGTTCTTTATTCGCCAGGCTGATGATCTTCGCCGTTAATTCTATCTTATCTCCCTCACGCAGGAAACGTGGCGCGTTAGGTTGTACCATCAGCGTTTTTTGCGTTACCACGCTGGCTTCTGTGTAACCCGTCTGCATATCCTTCGTATGTGCCATGGCCATAAAGCGCCATTTGGTGAGCGCCTCCGGCGTGGTGAAACTGAAGGTGATGCTTCCCTTTGCGTCTGTTTTTAGTTGTGGGAGGAAGAATGCGGTTTCCTGGAGGTTGCGGCGGATCAACGCGGCAGCTGATACCGGGCCAGCACCAGGCGGCGGTGGTGGCGGCACACGGCCCGGCAAGGGGAGGCGATTGGGAGGAATTAGTTCGTTATAAACATAATCCAGGTTGTCCCCAGGCAGTTGGATTCCACTTTGCCCCCTGATCATCATTTTACTTTCCGAGCCTGTCATCGACACTTTCTTTTGCGAACCATATCCCTTAATCTCCACCGCTTTCAGGCTATCACTTGCCGTGGGCTTCGGCATGCCATAACGGTTATTATTGATACGACCGCCCGCAATACCCTGGTATTGCCAGCCGAACCAGTTCAGCCGGGCGTCATCGAAAGACTTTAAGACATCGTAAGCCTTCGCAGCCCGATGTGAGTTGATGCTTTGCGCCGTCCGGAAAGCGTCGCCTGTCCAGTTACGATAGTTAAGGCTTTGTGTATTAAAAAATTCCGGCGTCTGCCATTGATGCGGATGTAGTTGATCAAGCGACGCATCGTACATGGCAGCCAACATTTCTGCAGCAGCCTTCTGTTTTTTTTCATCACGCACCTGTATTTGCCAGGTTTGTTTTTCGCCGGGCTCCAGTTTATTGCGGAAAGTAGCCAACTGAAGATCAAGCATCGTATTTTCCCATCGCACGGAAATATGTCGAGACTGCCTGTAGAAGCGGTTATCTTTTACCATCAGGTACTCTATCGCCAGCCCCTCGTGATCCTCATCTGTTAACCTGAAATCGCTGTGCTTCTTTTCCTGCGAAAGCGGCAGCCAGCTGTACGAATCTTTCCCGTGGCGTGTGACCACCTGCATTACGTTAGCCCCGGTCGCAGACGTACCGACCATCGTGGTCACGGTTCGACCAGGCTTACCCGTTTTTGCGATTTGGGGCGCCCATAAGTAAGTGGGCACCGCGAAGGATTTTTTACGCACATCTTCCAGGTGTGTCGTGGTTTTCTGGTAAATAGAATCACCACGAGCATCTACACCGGCGATCTCGAACAGGTACACGCCGTCCTCCCAATTTTTTACGTTTAATTTGATAATACCATCAACACTATCTAGATGTTGGCTCCATACCTGTGCGGCACGCGGCCATCCCTCCTCTGAAAAGGCTTCTTTATAATGATCACGTGGAAAATACTTTTCAAATTCCTCCTCCGACATCACAAACTGATCGGGCACTGACCATCGGCGATCGCGTTTTAATTTCGCGGGTGGTTGCAGTCGCGTAGCCCGAATCGTAACCGGCGCAGGTATAGTGTAGTGAGAAAGGTTTTTCGTAGTCGGCCATATTGATATTGAATCCCGGTTATTTATAGTTACACTGATATTTCCGAACACGCCTCTATTTCCGGCAAATACATAATGATTTGCCTCCCTGGTTTCCCCGCTACGGTCCGTAACCGATGCTTCCACAATGTTGCTGACCATCGACAAGCTTTCATCGCGACGCGCAGTATCGGTAGGAAAACGTACATAAAAATGCCCGGCACTATCCGTCGTCGTTTCACCTTTCACGACTAACCGCTCCCGGCTGACAACTTCACGGCCATATATCGCATAATCGCTTTGAGGTGTCGTCACTTTGTATTCAACGTGCGCGCCATCTATAACAGCGCCATTCAATGCGGTAGCCGTTCCTTTCACAGTAAGCGTATCACCGGCGCGGTAATTAATGCGTATCGTATCAAATACAACGGAAAACTTCGGCCGTTTATATTCTTCCACCCTGATGGAATGTATCCTCCCTGTTTCGTCATCATTCACCTGGTAGACCCCATTTAACAGCCCCGTCGGTATCCTGAAACTGCCGGTATAACTGCCATAGTCATTTGATGTCACGATGATAGAATCGACTTTATTACCATTGGCATCTATTAACGCCAAACGGCTCTTATAGCCCGTTTTCAGTTTATCTTTACCCACCTTCCCAATATTATGTTCCGTTACGATGCCTTTGAAATGTACCGTCTGTCCGGGACGATAAATACCACGGTCGGTAAAGAACCATATTTTTGTTTCTTTGCGATCAACCCGGGTTGGGACCGGGTACATATAGGATCCTTCGGCTTTTAACGTATCCCCATCCTTACTGATTTCTATTGTCTGAAAAACGGTCTTGCCAGATGGCATGTTCACCATTCCCTGCGCATTCGTATACAACGGTGTGCCGGCGTTAATCAGCGATACACGGGCTTCCGGCACTGGTTTACCGCTCTCCCGGTCCACAACGAACAACTGGCTGCTGTTATGAAAATAAGCAAGGGAAGAAACCGTAATCTCGTGGGAGGCCACAGCACCACTGTCTGGCCGGAATTCTTTATTGGTGGACGCATGTAATATATATTGTCCAACCGGCAAGGCTTCGATCTTTACTTCTGCTCCATGGTTTTTATAGTCGCCGGGATCAGGTACCGGCTGCGTCCAGGCAGTCGCCACGGGCTGCTCATTCAGTAATTTCCAATCTCCCAGGTTAATGAAAGAGCCGCCTGCGTTCAATTGTTTTCTCAGGTCACTGGTGAGTTTGATGACGCGAAAATGTATGTTCCTGGCATTCCTGTACCGTACGTACGCGAGAAAGGGTTTGCCGGGAATATTAACCCGGTCGGTGTTGAATGAAAGGTGGTCGTTAGTGATGCTCACCACTAAACGCTGACAACTCACCGCACCGGGCGTGCCTGGATAACGATCAATCGCCTGCCTGCAATAAGCAATCGCCTGCTCTATTTTTGCTTTACGATCACCTGTAGTGGCGGTGTTATAAAGATGCTCCGCCAGCCGGTGATAAACTTCTCCATGCTCCGGCAGACCGTCATACTCCTTTAACATCCGCTCCAACGCCTGCTGGTAGGGGCTGCGCAGAATGGCATCGTTGTTATGCACAAAATCAATACGCGCCAGATCGGCGTGCAGTATCGCTTCGCGGCTTCCTGTCGCCACCTTAAAAGCCAGTACTTGCTGATGCAACTGCAAGGCTTCATAACCAAGTGTAGAAAGGGTATCAGGATTAGGGAATTTGAATTTAATAAAGGTTGCCACAGGTGCATAACCCGCTGAATCGCGGATATAAAAACGAGAACCGGCATTATAGGCAGATACGCCGCCCGAACTATAATATTCCAACGCCCGCGTACTCAGCAGGTCGTACAACGTCGGCTGCAGCTGCCGCGTGTTTTGCTCACCGTACAGGATAGCGTCATAACGTTTGATGTCCCGCCGTTGCAACATTTGCGGATCGGCCAGGGAGGCGTGATAGGCATTATTTATTTCCTGGTGTAACCGGTCAATACCCCAGCTCTCCATACCACCTGTTGTATCCGCCGCTATCCTGGTACGGCTGCGGATATTATAGAGGTTCTGTGTTAAAAAACGCCACATCACTTCGCCCTTCATACTATACAAAATAGCCCGGGCAGGCGGTTTGGCAGCAGGAATACTTTCATCGATCAGCGCCAGGTAGGGCGCAAAATCTTCCGGGTCGATGTCGGATTGCATGCGGATTTGCAGCAGCAGGGCTTTCAACCAATTGACTTCGCTGTCATCTTTCAGTGCCTGCTTATAAATGATATCGAGTTCTTTTAATGCCGATTGCGGCTGGGACTTTTCATAATATTTATCTACCTCCGCCCAGTGAGCGTCGTAGTTAAATTGTTGGGCCAACAGCTGATGGGTAAATAATAAGAGCGTCAGGGATAAAACCAGTCTATGCAACATATGGGTTACGTTTATTCGGTTAAGTTAAGGTTTTAAGGGAATAATCAATACTACCAAAAGCGAAGACTGAACACGAGATTGGCTTTATTCATTACCAATGACGAGCAGGAAAACTGCTTATGACGAATAGCGTGGTGAAAGCACAAGTGAGTGACACAACGGGGGCTGAAGGGAGGAGAAAAAGCTGGCTAACAAAAAAAGAGAGGCGCATAAAGCACCTCTCTCACCATATTAAAAAGAAGATAAAATTAAGCAGGAACACCAGCTTTGCTGAGTACTTCGGCCATTTTCTTGCCAATGTCCGCAGGGCTTGCTACTACGTGCACGCCACATTCGGCCATGATTTTCATTTTAGCAGCAGCAGTATCGTCCGCACCACCGATGATCGCACCGGCGTGGCCCATACGGCGGCCCGGAGGCGCAGTTTGGCCGGCGATGAAGCCTACAACAGGTTTAGTACCGTTTTCTTTGATCCAATGTGCCGCTTCTGCTTCCATGCTACCACCGATCTCACCGATCATGATGATCGCGTCAGTCTCAGGGTCGTTCATCAGCAGTTCCACTGCATCTTTGGTAGGCGTACCAATGATCGGGTCGCCACCGATACCAATGGCAGTAGAAATACCGAGGCCGGCTTTCACTACCTGGTCAGCCGCTTCGTAAGTAAGGGTACCTGATTTAGATACGATACCGATGCGACCTTTTTTGAAGATAAAGCCGGGCATGATGCCAACTTTCGCTTCTTCCGCCGTAATAACGCCAGGACAGTTAGGCCCAACGAGGCGGGTATTTTTACCCTGCAGGTAGTTTTTGGCTCTCACCATATCCTGCACAGGAATACCTTCTGTAATACAAACTACCAGCGCAATACCAGCATCAGCAGCTTCCATAATAGCATCCGCAGCAAAAGCAGGAGGTACAAAAATGATAGATACATCCGCCGCAGTTTCTTTAACCGCGTCGGCTACGGTGTTAAATACCGGGCGGTCCAGGTGTTTGGAACCACCTTTACCAGGCGTTACGCCGCCTACCACCTGCGTACCGTATTCAATCATCTGTGTAGCATGGAAGGTACCTTCAGTACCCGTAAATCCCTGCACAATTACTTTGCTATGCTTATTAACTAAAACACTCATCGCGCTTGATTTATTGATTAATTTAATTGAGCTATTGAAAACAGCCGGACAAAAATAAGGAAAAGGAGATAAGAAAAACGGGGAATTTTAGGCTTTCTCCTCCCGGGCGCCCGGACGGTCTTTCAGGTTGCTGCGCCAGTTTTTGTCCTTGAAAGCGTCCAATTGCCTCATTTCCTTGGCATCCTGGAGGAACTCGGAGGCGAAAATAAAGTCGTTCAAACGCTTGTCTTTGCTGAATATGATTTCTTCGTTATTTCCTTCCCACTGCTTTTTGCCCTCGAACATGTACACGATGTGATCGCCGCTTTCCATTACGGTGTTCATGTCATGGGTGTTCATTACGGTGGTAATATTATACTCTACCGTCAGCTCTTTGATGAGTTTATCGATCACCAGGGAAGTTTGCGGATCGAGGCCGGAGTTGGGCTCGTCGCAGAAGAGGTACTTAGGGTTCAGCACGATGGAGCGGGCAATACCTACCCTCTTTTTCATACCACCGCTGATTTCGGCGGGGTACTTCTTGCCGGCTTCCTTCAGGTTTACACGGTCCAGCACTTCCTGCACCCGCTTCTTTTTGTCGCGTGTACGGTCATTGCTGAACATATCGAGCGGGAACATCACGTTCTGCTCTACCGTCATACTGTCGAACAGGGCCGAACCCTGGAACAGCATGCCTATTTCTTTGCGGATCTCTTTACGCTGGTTATTGTCCATGGCGGTAAAGTCTTTGCCGCTATAGAGGATGCTGCCGCTATCCAATTCGATAAGGCCTACCATACACTTCATCATCACCGTTTTACCGCTACCGCTGGACCCGATGATGAGGTTCATTTTACCGGCTTCCATGGTTACCGTCACATCCTTCAGGATTTCCTTATCGCCAAAGCCTTTTTTTATGTTGACCAGTTCTATCATTCCCGTCTTGTTTTAAAGTAGTATGGCCGTAAGGGCGTAGTCTGCAAAGAGGATGAGCACACAGCTGACAACTACCGCGGTAGTGCCGGCCTTACCGATTTCCAGGGCGCCGCCCTGTACGTTATAGCCGTAGTAGGCTGGTACGCTGGAGATAATAAAGGCGAACGTAAATGATTTGCTGAGGGCAAAAAACACGTTATACGCTTTAAATTCCTGGCGAAGGCCTTGTGTATATTCTTCGTTGGAAATGATCCCGGCCATCACACCTGCTGCTTTACCACCCCATATCCCCAGGAAGCCCGCGATCATTACCAGGCAGGGAATGGTGATCAAAGCCGCCAGTATTTTAGGCATCAGCAGGTATCCTTTTGTATTGATGCCCATGATTTCCTGTGCATCGATCTGCTCTGACACGCGCATATTCCCCAGCTCGGAGGCGATCTTGGAACCTACCACACCGGCCAGGATAACGCAGGTAAGCGTTGGGGCAAATTCAAGAATGATGGTATCCCTTACCACCTGGGCGATGGTCGCTTTCGGGATGATGGGACTTACCAGCTGGTAAGCCGTTTGGAGCGTAGTTACGCCCCCCATGAATAGGGAGATAATAAATACGATGCCGGTAGAACCAACACCGATGTCATTACACTGTTGCATGAACTCCTTCCAATACATCCGCATGTTTTCCGGCTTTGTAAACATGCCCTTCAACATCAGTACGTATTTACCAAAATGGTAGAAAAACTTAAACTCCATAACTGTTCAAAGATAGGAAAAACGGGTTTAGTATTATGTTCCCCGGCAAAGTATTGGCGGGGAATATCTACCCGGGCGCAAGTATTGGGCCATGTTATAGATGGCCGGCCGCCATGGGCATGATGGGTACCCGCCGGGTTTCCCTGGTTTGCGGTTACCGCAGGCTTTTTACCAGCAGCCGCTTCAGGCTTCGCTCGATGATCTCGCCCATGGTGCGGCATTTGGAAAATACGGGGTCTTCATAATGTTGCGCCAGCTCATCACCCAGTTGCTGTATCTTTTCGGGTAAGGATACACGGTCGGTCATGATCACATCGCGCAGGTCTTTGATACGGTGGCGCTGTACTTTCAGCCGACGGGCAATCAGCGAGCGCTCCTCCTGCTGGTACTGTTTCACCACCTCCGCATTCAGGTGCTGCATGGCCAGCTCCACGAACACACGGTTCTCCTTAAAGAACTGCGGCATGTACAGGGTTTTCTTTCCCTCGTAAAATTGCTGGTCAAAGTCGATTGCCCGGATGCGGAACTGCACGTCATCAAAATCGGGGGTGATGTCGAACACGAAGTTGTAAGACCGCATATCGCCTAACAACCGCACGAAACAGCGCTCGTTGAATTTCACAAACTCCTTGGCAATACGTTTGGGATTGAACTCCGGCCGCTGTAGGTAACCGGTTACGAACTGGTCGCCCGGTACACCGGCAATATGTTCTTCGATCAATGTGTTACCGTCTATGAGGTAGCTCATCCAGTACGGACTCAGGATATGTTCCAGCTCCAGCCCGTAAATGCGGGAAGCATCGGCGACTTTTACGTAGAAGTAGTCGTATACCTCGTTATAGTTGTTCACCACTTTTATCCTGAAGGGATGCGAGTTGCCGAAGGTACAGTAGTCGATGCGTTCGATGTGCAGATGTTCTTCGGCAGCCTGGTCGCCACCGGCTTTGAAGATAGAGTAGATGCGTTTAAGCCCGGCATGCAGCTGCCCCACCATGTTTTGCGGGTACACCACCGTCTCCCATAACGTGTCTTTACCGTCTTTATCGATTAACGGGAAACCATACTCGTAATAACGGAGTTCCTCGTATGAAACGGGCAATTTTACTTCCCTTTCGTACAACCTCAGGTAGTTCCTGAAAGCTGGTGTAAGGGGAAAGAATATCTTTTTACGCGAGATTTCCTGCATGCAGGGAAATTACGAAAAAAAGAGGCTGACCGTTTACCGGCCAGCCCCTTATCAAACTTTTATTTACAGGTCCCCCTGCTCCTGCAGGCGCTTTGCTACCCGCAATCCCAATTCTTTCCCCCACTGTTCCCCTGCCTGCATGGCTTCGTTCATTACCTGCGGCATCGTATTGATCATTTTACGGCCGGTAGGCGTTTTGTAGAAGCGGATCAGGTCCTGCAGCTCGTTCTTTTCATAATGCCGTTCGTAGATCGGTATGAAAATATCTGCCAGGTTGGAGGTTTGTATCTCCTTTTTGATCTCTGTCTTCAGCTTCTGTAGGATGTCTTCCGACAGTCCCAGGCCGCTGTTCGAGAAATTATCCAGCATAGCGCCGGCCATCTCACCCGCCATTTTCGTCATATTCGTTAACTCCATCACCTCGCGGATCAGGGGTCTTTTAGATGTGTCTTTTGCGGCTTCCTGTGCCGAAACACCTGCTGCAAACGCGCAACAGATCAGGGTAATGATGATTCTTTTCATGGTATGAGGGGGGTGTTAATTACTTCTTCTTTTTCCCTTTCTTTTCGCCCTCGTCGTTGCGGCAACATTTCGTTTGCGCGTCCACGACAGCGATCAGCACCACGTTCACGATCTGGCGAACAGTACTGCCCAACTGCAGGATGTGCACGGGCTTTTTCATACCCAGCAACACCGGACCAATCGCATCGAAACCCGCTACTTCCTGCAGGAGGTTGTAGGCTACGTTACCTGCCGTCAGGTTCGGGAAGATGAGGGTATTGGTATCACCTTCGATCAGTTCAGAGAACGGGTAGTTATCTTTCAGTATCTCTTTGTTAAAGGCCATCGCCGCCTGTATCTCACCATCTACACACAGTCCGGGTTCCTTTTGCTTCACCAGTTCACGGGCTTTGCTCACCAGCTGCGCTTCCGGCGTTTGGCTGGAACCGAAATTGAGTAAGATACCATCGCGATCCTGGGCGTAAGGTTGAACTGACGTACTTCTTTGGCTACCATCAGGGTGATTTCCGCCAGCTCTTCCGCCGTTGGATTGAAGTTCACCGTGGTATCGGCCAGGAACAGCGGTCCGCGTTTGGTGTTGATGATGTACATACCCGCCACACGTTTCACGCCTTCTTCCATACCGATCACCTGCAAAGCCGGACGAATGGTATCAGGATACTTCCTGGTCAAACCCGAGATGAGCGCATCGGCCTCTCCTGTTTCCACCATCATACAACCGAAGTAGTTACGCTCACGCATGATCTTTTTCGCCTCGTACAGATTGAAGCCTTTACGCTGACGCTTTTTGAAGAACAGCTCTCCAAAATAGTGGCGTTTATCGTGCATTTCATCGCTCTTCGGATCGATGATCTCGATACCGTCGATATCAATACCGTTGTCGGCAGCCAGGGTGCGGATCTTCTTTTCGTTACCCAGCAAAATCGGGAAGGCGATGCCTTCGTCGTTCACTACCTGCGCTGCTTTCAGGATCTTCAGGTTATCGGCCTCGGCAAATACCACACGGCGTGGATCTTTGCGGGCTTTGGTACCGATAACGCGGAACAGCTGGTTATCGAGTCCCAGGCGTTTGTTGAGCACATCTTTATAACCCTCCCAATCCGTGATCGGCGCAGTAGCCACGCCACTGTCCATCGCCGCTTTTGCCACAGCCGGGGCTACAGTGCTTAGCAGGCGCGGGTCGAGCGGTTTGGGAATGATATAGGTGGGACCAAACACGATATTTTTCTCGTTATAGGCCAGGTTTACGATATCGGGTACAGGCGACTTTGCGAGCTCTGCCAGCGCTCTTACCGCTGCCAGCTTCATTTCCTCATTGATCTGCGTAGCACGCACGTCGAGTGCGCCACGGAAGATATAAGGGAACCCGAGTACGTTGTTTACCTGGTTCGGATAGTCGGAGCGACCGGTAGCCATGATAATGTCCGGACGAGCACTGATCGCGGTTTCGTACGGAATTTCCGGATCGGGGTTCGCCATCGCGAACACGATCGGGTGTTTGGCCATCAGCTTCACCATTTCAGCGGTTACCACGTTACCTACCGATAAACCCACGAACACGTCGGCACCTTTCAGCGCTTCGGTAAGATTGGTCGCTTTGGAGGAAGTGGCAAACACCTGTTTCATTGCGTCCAGGTCGGTACGGGCCTTGTTCAGCACCCCGTCCTTATCAAACATAATGAAGTTCTCCGGCTTCGCACCCAGCGCTACGTAGAGTTTTACGCAGGCCATGGCGGCGGCACCGGCACCATTGATCACGAACTTCGCTTTTTCTATTTTCTTTTTGACGAGCTCCAGCGCATTAAGCAGGGCGGCCGAGGAAATGATGGCCGTGCCGTGCTGGTCGTCGTGCATGATCGGTATTTTCAGCTCCTGGCGCAGGCGTTCTTCGATCGCGAAACACTCAGGACTTTTAATATCTTCCAGGTTAATACCACCGAAAGTGGGCTCCAGCGCTTTCACAACCTGTACAAATTCGTCCACATTACGGCTGTTCAGCTCAATATCAAATACGTCGATGTCGGCAAATATTTTGAACAGTACACCCTTTCCTTCCATCACCGGCTTAGACGCTTCGGGACCAATATCCCCGAGCCCGAGTACAGCCGTTCCGTTACTGATTACCGCTACCAGGTTGCCTTTCGCGGTATACTTGTACACATTCTCCACATCTGCATGAATCTCTTTACAGGGCTCAGCTACGCCGGGAGAATAAGCGAGCGATAGGTCCCATTGTGTTTTGGTGTTTTTAGTAGGAATGACCTCAATCTTCCCTGGCTTACCGTTTGCGTGGTAATCCAGCGCATCCTGCTTGTTTAGTTTTCTTGCCATAAATTCCTAATTGGGCGTGCAATATACGAAGTCTGGCACTACCGCCCGTAGAACGTTCGTGCTGGTTCGTAATATTTATTTACTTTTACATTATTAACTAATTGGAGATAATGATACAACGCATACAAAGCCTTTATCTTTTGCTGGCCGCCGGAGCGGGCGCCGCTACCTGGTTCTACAACCTTTGGAAAGCGAATGTAAATGCAGGCACATCGACTTATGTAAAGTACTTTAACGCACAGGAGAGCTATCTTGTTTTCATCGTGTACATGGTAATTGTAGCGCTCGCGCTGCTTTGCATTTTCCTTTACAAAAATCGTAAGCTGCAATTCCGCCTCACCGTGCTGAATGTTTTCTTAACCGCGGCAGCGATCATTTTACAATATTTCAAGGTACAGGCCACTGCTAATGCACTCGAACAAAAGGGCCAGCAGATCATTTCTTCGTCGTATCTCCCGGCAGCTTTCCTGCCGGTACTGATGCTCATCCTGCTGATACTGGCAGCACGAGGCATTTACAAAGATGAGAAATTGATCAAGTCCCTGGATAGGTTGAGGTAAAAAATGCTAATGATTAGTCAAAAAGTGTTAATAGATACGCCCGGCAGTTGCTGCCGGGCGTATTTTTTGTGGGGGGAAACAAAACGGGCGGTGTTAACACCGCCCGCCTCTATTACAAAAACTTACCTGTATAACTTTCTTTCACCTTCTTCAACCCGTCGGGCACCCCGGCGTACAACAGCGTTCCACCGCCCTCGCCGCCTTCCGGCCCCAGGTCTATCACCCAGTCAGCCGACTTGATCACGTCCAGGTTATGCTCGATTACCAGGATGGAATGGCCCTGGTCGATCAACGCATTGAACGATGCCAGCAACTTACGGATGTCGTGGAAGTGTAAACCCGTTGTCGGTTCGTCGAACACGAACAGGATGTGCCCCTGCGCCCGGCCTTTACCGAGGAACGACGCCAGCTTCACGCGCTGTGCCTCGCCACCGCTCAAGGTATCGGACGATTGTCCCAGTTTCACATAACCCAAACCTACATCACTTAACGGGCGTATCTTATTCACTACATCTTTCTCCTCTTTGAAAAACTCGATCGCATCGTCCACGCCCATTTCCAGCACATCATAGATGTTTTTGCCTTTGTAGGTCACTTCCAGCACTTCCTCTTTAAAACGACGACCACCGCAGCTTTCACATTGCAGGTGTACATCTGCCAGGAACTGCATTTCCACGATCACTTCGCCTTCCCCTTTACAGGTATCGCAACGGCCACCATCCACGTTAAAGGAAAAATGTTTGGGCTGAAACCCACGCATCTTACTCACCGGTTGTTTGGAGTACAGGTCGCGGATCTCGTCGTAGGCTTTAATATAGGTTACCGGGTTCGAACGGGATGATTTACCGATCGGGTTCTGGTCTACCATTTCCACCTGCGTAATATCTTCAACATTGCCTTTGATCGCCCGGTGCTGACCTACCCTGTCGGTAAACTCGCCTTTCATTTTCATCAACGCGGGGTACAACACCTGCTTTACCAGCGTGGTTTTGCCCGATCCGCTCACGCCACTCACCACACACATTACACCTAACGGAAACTTCACATCGATGTTTTTCAGGTTGTGTTGACGCGCGCCTTCCACCTCGATAAACTTCTTCCACTTACGCACCTGTAACGGCGGCTCTATTTGTAAAGCACCGCTCATATATTTACCCGTCAGACTCTTCGCATC
The DNA here is from genome assembly GCF_022867795.2 of Chitinophaga horti. Lineage (NCBI taxonomy): Bacteria > Pseudomonadati > Bacteroidota > Chitinophagia > Chitinophagales > Chitinophagaceae > Chitinophaga > Chitinophaga horti. Next base: position 4,846,230 of record NZ_CP107006.1, read on the forward strand.
TTTCAGTATCTCATCGTGCGTACCGGCAAATATTACCTCACCACCCAAATGACTCGCCAGCGGCCCCATGTCGATAATGTAATCGGCTTCGGCCATCAGCTGCTCGTCGTGTTCTACCACCACCACCGTGTTACCGAGGTCGCGCAGTTCTTTCAACACGCCGATGAGGCGATGGGTATCGCGTGCATGCAGACCAATGCTCGGCTCATCCAGGATGTACAGCGAGTTGGTAAGGTTACTGCCCAGTGTACGCGTTAACTGTATACGCTGACTTTCGCCACCGCTCAGGGTATTCGCCACACGGTTCAGGGTAAGATAACTCAAACCCACATCCAGCAACGTTTTCAGCCGGTGATTAATTTCCAGCATAATACGTTTGGATACCTGCTGCTCGTATTCATTCAGTTCAATGCTATCGAACCATACTTTTAATTTTTCCACCGGCATTTCTACCAGCCTGGCGATATCGGTACCGCCCACTTTTACATATAACGCTTCTTTACGAAGGCGTGCCCCATTGCAGGTCGGACAAACGGTACGACCGCGGTAGCGGGCCTGTAACACACGGTATTGCACCTTGTACAGGTTTTGCTCTACCATTTTAAAGAACTCGTTGAGGCCGTAAAAATGTTCGTTGCCCGTCCACAACAGCTCATACTGTTCATCGCTCAGCTCCGCAATCGGTTTGTGGACCGGGAAGTTGAACTTACGCGCCACTTTGATGAGCGCCTCTTTGTACTCTCCCATCTTCTCCCCACGCCATGGCGCGATCGCGTTTTCGAAAACACTCAGGCGTTTGTCGGGGATCACCAGGTCTTTATCAAGCCCCAATACCTGTCCAAACCCTTCACAGGTAGGACAGGCACCGTACGGATTGTTGAAAGAAAACAGGTTCGGTACCGGCTCCTCAAATTGTAATCCGTCCAGTTCGAAACGATTCGAAAAACGAGGTTGCAGCTGCCCATCCACCTCGAGGTGACATTCCCCTTCGCTCTCATAAAAAGCCGTCTGCACGCTATCCGCAATACGATGTTTTTCATCGTCGTCGAACTTACGCACCACGATACGGTCGATCAGCACGTACGCATCCTTCGGCACCTTTGGCTTTTTATCCTCCAGCAATTCTTCGATACGTTGCAGCGAGCCGCCTTCCTTTGCGGGCAGGTAAAGCCTCGAAAAGCCTTTCTGCATCAGGATATTCAGTTCTTCAGACACCTCACGTTTCGCGTGATGCGGGAACGGAACGATGATATGCACCTTGCTGCCTTCCTTGAGTTTGCTGATGAAGTCCACCACGTCTGCCACCTCATGTTTTTTCACGAGATTGCCCGAAACCGGGCTGTATGTTTTACCTGCTCTTGCAAACAGCAGGCGGAGATAATCGTAAATTTCCGTCATGGAACCTACCGTCGAGCGCGGTGTACGCGTGATCACCTTTTGCTCGATCGCGATGGCCGGACAAATCCCTTTGATGTAATCCACATCCGGTTTGTTCATTCGCATGAGGAACTGGCGTGCATAAGCGCTGAGGCTTTCCGCGTAGCGGCGCTGGCCTTCGGCGAACAGCGTATCCATCGTCAGCGAGGATTTGCCCGAACCGGACACGCCCGTCACCACCACCAGCTTATTCCGGGGTATCGAAACAGTCACATTTTTCAAATTGTGCGTGCGCGCACCCTTGATCAAAATATGGTCCTGCGGACTAACTATCTCCTCATCAATTAATTGCTCCTGGGTCTTAACTTTTGTACGCATAGAAATACAAATGTAACGATTGTTCAGCTCACGAAAACATCCCCTTTTCTACTCTTTTTTCACCGACTGGAGCGCCCTCTTCAGCCCCCGTTGTGTCACTCACTTGTACGGCAGTTTCGCTAGTCGGCAAAGCTTTTTGAACAAAGTGAAGCCACCCTCGTGTTCAGTCTTCGCAGAAGTAGTTCATGGCTGCCCTTATTAGCGCGGAGACTGAAGCGGAGGTTCGCTTCCTGTCAGTCGCAATGACGGCGGAAGCGATGCTCATCCACTTCGTGGATTCGCCTCATCAGCACAAATTTAAAGATCACATACTTGTACGGCAGTTACCCTGGTCGCCAGCGCCGAAGTAGCCAGCATATAGCAAAGATAAGGCCCGACTTGCGCCAGACGATTGGGATCTGTCGCAAAGTGCCGCCAGATGTCGCAATGGTCGTCAGATGTCGCAATTGCCGCAAAAAAAATTCGGTTTAAGTTATGTGAGAGTTATCCGAGAGTTATGTGAGAGTTATGTGAGAGTTATCTGAGCCGTTGTGTCACGTCCTAAAATTGGTTTACACCCGTGTGAGATAATCCGGATTAGGGTTTACACCTGTATTTGTAATCCATAGACTCCCAGGCGAACACAGCCTACCTACAGCTGACTCGGCCATGGCAGGCGTTTTATGATATTTTCGTGTCATTTTTGCGCAACAGGGGGCAAATTTGACCGGATCGCTGTTGTTTTATTCAACAATTCCTTTATATTTGCATTGACTGTAATTTATTACTCAAACCTGTAAACAAGTACGCTTATAGCATAAACCTCTACTCAAAAGTCTTTTAAACACCTACAGACTGTTACTGGTCCGTACTATTTAATAACCGCTATTTGGGAGAATGTTTATGCAAGTAATGTACAAACTCAACGACGAACAACTCATTACACTGTTCCGCAAAGGGCACTCCTCCGCCCTTGAAGAACTGGTTTACAGGCACAAAGACAAGCTTTATACCTCTATCGTATTGCTCGTAAAAGATGCATTCCTCGCGGAAGACATCTTCCAGGACACTTTCATTAAAGTTATTGATACCATTCGTGCCGGCCGCTATACCGAAAAAGGTAAGTTCCTTCCCTGGGCTATGCGTATTGCGCATAACCTCTGTGTAGACCACTTCCGGAAAATCAAACGGACACCGCTGATCAAAACCAGCGACGATAAAGATATTTTCAATGTACTCAGCTTCTCAGAGTCCAGTGCAGAAGAAAAGATGATCACCCGCCAGAGCCACGACAGCGTGCGCAAAATGCTGGACATGCTGCCTGAGGAACAGCGTGAAGTGATTATCCTGCGCCACTACGCCGAGTTGAGTTTTAAAGAAATTGCTGACCTCACACAGGTGAGCATCAATACTGCATTAGGCCGTATGCGTTACGGTCTGATCAACCTCCGGAAGATGATGACGGAGAAACAGATTTGTTTGTAAAACCCTTTTGCTTGCCATCAACGGGCGGCCTGATGCAAATCCGACCGCTCGTTATTCTCTTTTCCAGGTACGCCTGTCAGTTTCTACACTTTCTCCAGCACAATCGCAGCCCCCTGTCCAACGCCCACACACATCGTGGCCAGCCCCAGCTTCGCACCCGCATTCCGTCTCATTTCATGTACTAACGTCGTAACGATCCTCGCCCCGCTGCATCCCAATGGATGCCCGATCGCGATAGAGCCGCCATTCAGGTTGATCTTCTGCTGATCCAGCTGCAATTCATGTATACAAGCCAGTGCCTGTGCCGCAAAAGCTTCATTTAACTCGATAATATCCAGGTCTTTCACGCCAATACCCGCACGGGCAAGCGCCTTCTGCGTAGCCGGCACGGGACCAATCCCCATGATCGCAGGGTCCACACCGGCCACCGCCATCGAGCTGATGCGTGCCAGCGGCCGTAACTGGAAACGCTGGAGCGCTTCTTCCGATACGATCAATACAGCTGACGCGCCATCGTTGATGCCGGCGGAGTTGCCTGCGGTCACAGAACCATCTTTTGCAAAGGCTGGTTTAAGGCCGGCCAGCTTCTCGAGCGAGGTGTCACGTGGATGCTCGTCCCGCGAAAAGATCACCTGCTCCTGTTTGTTAGGGGTAATCTCCACGGGAATGATTTCGTCCTCCCACTTACCAGCCAGCAGCGCGGCTTTGTATTTTTCCTGGCTGCGCAGGGCAAAGGTATCCTGGTCGGCACGGGCAATGTTCCACTGCCGGGCCACGTTTTCCGCCGTTTCACCCATGGAATAAGGATGATACATAGCGGCCAGCCGTTTATTGGTAAAACGCCAGCCGATAGTCGAATCGAATACCTCGGCCTGGCGGCTGAAAGCTCCTTCGGCCTTACCCATTACGAAGGGTGCACGAGTCATACTTTCTACCCCACCGGCGATGTATACGTCGCCTTCGCCACACATTACGGCACGGGCGGCATCCATAATTGCCTGTAATCCGGAAGCACACAGCCGGTTGACGGTATTGCCTGCCACAGAAACCGGGAAACCAGCCAGCAGCGCGGCCATACGGGCTACGTCGCGGTTATCTTCACCGGCCTGGTTGGTGGCACCGGCAATAATGTCTTCAATGGCTGCCGGGTCCAGCCCGGGATTACGGTTGGCAAGCGAGGAAAGCATCAGGGCCAGCAGATCGTCTGGACGGATGGAGCTAAGGGCGCCGCCGTAACGGCCTATGGGCGACCGCACCGCATCGGCGATGTAAACAGTTTTTCGTAACATGCTGCTAAAGGTAGCATTTCCCGGCAAAACGTGATCAAAACGACTAACTTCATATAAATCAGCCGGTTACCTGCCTCATCGTTAAATAAAGATTACATTTGTATTAACAGCCCATTCACGGGATATTCCTTTTTTAGAACTACCTTTGCAGCGAAATGAGGAAGCAAAATATACGTGAGCTGAGCCTGCAGCAATTACAGGAATACTTTGTACAGATCAACGAGAAGCCGTTCCGCGCCAAGCAGGTGTACGAGTGGTTGTGGCTGCGCCATGCCCGTGATTTTGAATCTATGACCAACATTTCCAAGCAGTTACGCACTGCCCTGGAAGAACATTTTGAGCTGCCTGCGATCAAGATCGACCTCACGCAGCACAGCAGCGACGGTACGATCAAAACGCGCTTCAAAACGCAGGATGGCCAGCTGGTAGAAGGGGTACTGATCCCTACCGAAAGCCGCCAGACGGCTTGCGTATCTTCCCAGGTGGGCTGTAGCCTCAGCTGCAAATTCTGCGCTACAGGCTACATGAAACTCCGCCGCAACCTCAACCACGACGAAATTTATGATGAAGTGGCACTGCTTAACCAGCAGGCGCTCGAATCTTCCGGTAAAAAGCTTACTAATATCGTATACATGGGTATGGGTGAGCCTTTGCTGAACTATAAAAACGTGTTGAAGTCCATCGAAAAAATCACGTCCCCGGATGGCCTGGGCATGTCGCCCCGCCGTATTACGGTATCCACCGCCGGCGTGGCCAAAATGATCAAACAACTGGGGGACGACCAGGTGCGTTTCAACCTGGCCCTGTCGCTGCACGCAGCCAATGACCAGAAACGTAGCGAGATCATGCCGATCAACGATACGAACAATCTCAAAAACCTGGTGGAAGCACTGAACTACTTCTACAAAGCCACCAATAACGAGATCACTTTCGAATACATTCTCTTCCACAATTTCAACGACTCGTTGAAAGATGCGGACGAGCTGATCAAAATATACCGCCAGGTGCCTGTGGACCTGGTAAACATCATCGAATACAACCCGATCGATAACGCACGTTTCCAAAAACCTTCGGCCGAAACGACGCAGCGCTTTATGGAATATCTCGGGAAAAATCGCGTGAATGCTCGTCTTCGCCGCAGCCGTGGTAAAGACATCGACGCAGCCTGCGGTCAGCTGGCCAACAAGGACAACCAGTCCATGGCCGCCGAAGGCGAACTGGCATAAACAAAATTCTTACTGCAGGAATGCAGCATGCTAAACATACAACATGAAGAAAAACAAACCAGGCATTTCCAAAAGCACCGGTAAGGGCTTTTCACCATTCAAGGAAAACAAGTCAGATGCCCGCAAAACGGATAGCGCACGTCCTTTCGCAAAGTTCGAGAAGAAGCCGAAAGAACAGTTCCGCGACAACGACAGCGATGATGCATCCGACAAAAAGCCTTTCAGAGGAGACCGTAAGCCGTTTGAAAAGAAAGCTTCCGGCGACCGCAAACCTTTCGACAAGAAGCCATTCGGCGACCGCGACAAGAAACCTTTTGACAAATCCCGCAAGTCATTTGGCGACGACGACAAACCCCGCAGATCTTTCGGGGACCGCGACAAAAAACCATTCGACAAAGACAGAAAGCCATTCGGCGACCGTGACAAAAAGCCTTTCGACGGCGAACGTAAATCATTCGGCGATCGCGAGAAAAAGCCTTTCGACGGTGAACGTAAATCGTTCGGCGACCGCGAGAAAAAGCCTTTCGACGGCGAACGTAAATCATTCGGCGATCGCGAGAAAAAGCCTTTCGACGGTGAACGTAAATCATTCGGCGATCGCGAGAAAAAGCCTTTCGACGGTGAACGTAAATCGTTCGGCGACCGCGAAAAGAAGCCATTCGATAAAGACCGTAAATCATTCGGCGACAAAGACAAAAAATCTTTCTCTAAAGATAAAGATGCACGCAAAGGCCGCAAAGGCGCTGATGATAAACCTAAATCCTTCTTCGATGGAATAGACATCTGGGCCAGCGACAAACCTAAACGTGACGATCTGCGCGAAGATCTTCCAGACTTCAGCAAAACGATAGACGATAACTGGACGGATGACGCGCCTTATGGCAAAGAAGGCGAAAAGGCAGAGAAAGGCCGTCGCCCTGAGGGCAAAGAAACGCGTGGTACTATTTCCCGCAGGAAGAAAACGGAAGACGATCGCAAACCTGGGCGCAAACGCATCGAAGTAAGAGATAAAAATGCGCCTAAAGAGAGCAGCGACGAAATGCCGCTGAACAAGTACCTGGCACACTCCGGCCTCTGCTCCCGCAGAAAGGCGGTTGATTATATTAAAGATGGTAAAGTAACCGTTAACGGTGTACAGGTGCTGGAACCAGCCACCAAAGTGACGCCGCGCGATCTCGTGAAACTGAACGAGAAGAAGCTAACCATCTCCAAGAACCTCGTGTACGTGCTGCTGAACAAACCGAAAGGTTACATCACCACCACGGATGATCCGGAAGGCCGCCAGACCGTCATGGAACTGGTTGCCGACGCTACCGATGAAAGAGTGTTCCCTGTTGGCCGCCTGGACCGCAACACCTCCGGCTTGCTGCTGCTCACCAACGATGGCGACCTCGCCCAGAAATTGGCGCATCCTAAACACAACATCAAAAAGATCTACCATGTAGGGCTGGATAAACCGCTCACCAAAGCGGACTTTGAAAAGATCCTGCAAGGTGTTGAACTGGAAGATGGTGTAGCCAACGTAGATGCATTGGGGTATGTCGATAACAAAGACAAATCACAGATCGGCATCGAGATCCACAGCGGTAAAAACCGCATCGTACGTCGCATTTTCGAACACCTGGAGTATAAGGTGGAGAAACTGGACCGTGTGATGTATGCCGGCCTTACCAAAAAGAATATCAATCGCGGCAAATGGCGCTTCCTCACAGAAAAAGAAGTGATCCTGCTGAAACATTTTAAATAATCGCTAACAGTCCCGGCCACACCGGGACTGTTTTTTACTACATATCTCCTTATGCGCATTGAAGATATCATCCTGTTTGAGAACGATGACTTTATAGCATTGAATAAACCGTCCGGACTACTCACCATCCCGGACAGGCACGACAATGAACTTTCGTCCCTGCAGGGCATGCTAAAGAAGAAATACGAACAGATCTACACGGTACACCGCCTCGACCGCGATACCAGTGGCCTGATCCTGTTTGCCAAACACGAAGCAGCCCATAAATTCCTTTCCCAGTTATTTGAATCGAGAGGCGTACAGAAGTTTTACCTGGGGCTTATTAACGGCGAGCTTCCAAATGATAAAGGCAGCGTAGACCAGCCGATTATGGAACATCCCGTACAAAAGGGTAAAATGGTGACCAATGCAAAAGGCCGCCCGTCGCTTACCGACTACGAAGTGCTGGAAAACTTCAGCCTTTACAGCCTGGTGAAACTGCAGATACATACTGGTCGTACGCACCAGATCAGGGTGCATATGAAATACCTGGGTCACCCCATCGCGGTAGATGAACTGTACGGAACAGCGACGCCCATTAAACTGTCGGCTATCAAGAAGAAGTTCAAACTGGGGAAACATACGGAAGAAGAACGGCCGATGCTGAGCCGCCTGGCCCTGCACGCTTTCGAGTTGCGGTTTAAAGACGCTCACGGAACGGATCATGCGCTGCAAGCCCCATTGCCAAAGGATATGCAGGCAGTGCTGCAACAGCTCCGTAAACACAAGGCATAAAAAAAACGGGGAAAAATCCCCGTTTCGTAAAATCAAAAACCAACCATTAAAAAAACAATTCAGGGGGTGTTACGCCCCAATATTTTGTAAACCTTATTTGTTGGGCTGAGGTGTTGTTCTCAGGTAAGGTTTAATAATTTTATGTCCTTTCGGGAAGCGGTTCGGAATTTCTTCCGTTGGTACCGCAGGTACTACAATCACATCTTCACCATCTTTCCAGTCGGCCGGTGTGGCCACGCTGTATTTAGCGGTAAGCTGCAGGCTATCGATTACTCTCAGCACTTCTACGAAGTTTCTGCCGGTAGAGGCAGGATAAGTGAGGGTAAGTTTCACCTTTTTATCAGGACCGATCACAAACAGGGAGCGAACGGTAAATGTTTCAGAAGCATTCGGATGGATCATGCCGTAGAGGTTCGCTACGGTACGGTCTTCGTCAGCAATGATCGGGAAAGTAACGTCGCAGCTTTGCGTTTCGTTGATATCGCCTACCCATTGTTTGTGTTTGTCGAGTGGGTCAACGCTTAATGCCAGCACCTTCACATTGCGTTTTTCAAACTCGCCGTTCAGGAGGGCCGTTTTTCCCAATTCAGTTGTGCAAACAGGTGTAAAATCTGCGGGATGAGAGAACAGGATACCCCAGCCTTCGCCCAGGTAATCGTAGAAATCTATTTCGCCATTAGTGGTCTGAGCCTTGAAATTTGGAGCTATATCACCTAACCTTAAACTCATGTCATATCAGTTTTACGGTATCAAAAATACCAATTTCCTATAAATATTATAGACTTATCAGCCTTTTTTTCCAGTTTTTTTTGATGAATGGAGCCATGATATTGCAGTGTAGCCAACCACCCCTTGCCAGCAGGGCGTTTCAGGGCGACTTCACCTCCAAAAAGGAGGTATTTCAAGCAAAAAAACTTTCAGATATTTTTATGGCTAATGCTTTCCCGAAAAAAGCGGCCCCGGACTTTGTAGCAGTAAAAAAAGAAGAATTTTGGGGTACGTTCATATGATCGTCCGGGGCCGGATAAGCTGATGATTGCGGAACGTGGTGGTCTTTAGAGGGCTTCATTGGGTAACAAACAAGGGCATTTTGGGGATGAACAAACAATGCCACGCACCGCAATCATGTTACTATTTTTAAGTTCTTTAGTGTCAGGTCAGCGATTAGTTCCCTTCCTGCTTCCAGGCGTAGTAAGCAAGGGTGAACTTCACATCGTCGGTCAAAGCGGCGTCCTGGCGGGCAGACGCTTCGTCAAACTCCAGTTCCAGGTAACCGAGGTACAGTGAATAACACTGTGCCAGCTGACTCATGCAGTTACCGATTTCCTCCGTGTAAGGTGCGGCAGGCGCTGGCAGTACTTCGGCACTGTCGATATAAAAACAATATTCATTTACATAATCAACCCACTCATCTTCGCGGGTATAGTGTGGTTTGGAAAGGCTGAAGCGGATGTTATCGAACACCACTGGTGCGCCGAACTGTGCTTCGAGATCGATCAGTTCAGGACCATCCTGCATTTGTTCCAGCTTCTGAACGATCGCCATTTGCACGGCTTCGCTCTTTTCTTCCATCGCGCGGAACATGTTATTGAGTACCTCGTAGTTGGTTACGAAATCACAACGCTTCCAGCCATCGGCTGTTTGCAGGTAACCCCATATCGTAAGATAATGGGAGTTGTCAAGTATGATCTGGCCTACAGAGATGGCCGCTGCTTCCTGAACCCTTGCTATTTGTGTTGTTACCTTTTTCATATTCATTTCGATTAAGAACAATACAAAAGTATAGGGTCGTTACGCACAGGATTTGCGTGGTAAATTCTCATCAGAAAAAATTGAAAAAAAATACGCTCCCGGTCAAATTGCCTTACTTTTAGACTTCAAATTTTAGCCTGTATGCCTAAAAACAAGGACGCCCTTTCCCGCTACAGATGGATAGACGAGCGCCTGCGCAACAAGCGCCTCCCCAGGCCTACCCTGGAAGACCTTATCAGGTACGTATCCGACAAAATGGATTCGGACATCTCTATGCGCACGATGCAGAAAGACATCCAGGATATGCGCAGCGACAGGGAACTCAATTACATGGCCCCTATCGAATACGACCGCAAAACCAAGGCTTATCATTATACAGATGACAGCTTTTCGATCAGCAGCATCCCTATCGATGAAGCAGATCTGCAGGGACTGGAAATCGCGATCGGCATACTGGAGCAATTTCGCAGTCTGCCCGTTATTCAACAGTTCGAAGACGCTATCCTGAAAATCGCCGCAGGCCTTAAAATGAACAGGGAGAACCTGGAAAACCAGGGTCTCATCAAATTCAGCCGCGCGAATCAATATAAAGGAGCCGAACACATCGCCACGATCGTGGACGCGATCAAAAACCTGGAGGTAATCCGCATCGCATACCAAAGCTTCGGCCGCAACGAACCGAAAGAACATTGGGTGGAACCATATCATGTTCGCGAATACCAGCATCGTTTCTACCTGATCGGTAAAAGTCAGAAAGAACGGGAAGGCGTATTGCTTACGTTTGCGCTGGACCGCATGGTAGAAATATGGCCGACGAACAAACACTTCGACCAGAAGAATTTCGACGACGCCAGTTATTTCCAGCACGCTATTGGCATTACGGTGCCTGTAGGCGCGCCCGAACTGATCGAGCTGTCGTTTACACCGTTGCAGGGTAAATATGTGAAGTCACAGCCTTTACATCCCACACAACAGACTACGATCGATAACGAGGAAGAATGCAGGGTAACGTTAAGTGTGGTGATTAACCCGGAGTTGCAGATGCTGCTACTCAGTTACGGGGCGAATGTGAAGGTATTGCAGCCAGCCTCGCTCGCACAGCGAATGGCAGCAGAAGCAGAAGCAATGCAGCAATTATACAAATAAAAAACGGCCGGTATATACACCGGCCGTTTTCATATCTATTTGTTCCAGCTTACGCAGGCTTCTTGAAGATAGCCTCGTCGATGGGTTTGTTGATTTCCACTTTAGAAATGTTGAAGTTAACCGCCGGACCTACAGACTCCTGTGTGGTTACGTAAGGAAACACATATCCTTCGGGTGTTTTGCGGTAGTCGCTGGAAGTTACTTTCAGCGTGATGCTCTGTCCACCGGCGCTGATGTTTGTTTCGCTGCGCACTACGTAATAAGTGCTGGCATCGATGAAGAAAGTAGTAACGGTGCCGTCGGCATCGGTAACTTTTAGTTTAAAAGCTTCCTGGCCGTTGGTGGTTTCTTTACCAAGCAGTTCTACCTTTTTGTTTTTCTCTTTGTAATCCAGCAGTTCACCGCCGAGTGACAGGCCGCGTTTGGCTATTTTGTGCTGATCGGCGGGCATGTCCATAGGTGAGGTCATGTTCTGCACGGGCAGCAGCATCCAGCCGCCATCGGCTGTTACTACCTGTATATTTTCCGTACCGTTGAATTCAAAATCGATGCGCATCGCCTTATTGTTGATCTGGCGAAGTTTAAGCGGCAGTTCTGCGCCGGGAACTTCCATGTTACCTTCGAAATAAACGGAGTTCAATGCTTTCAATTTTTCAACGCCGCCCATTGCCTGGAGGTTTTTGGCAATCACTTCGTCGGCGGTCTGTGCTTTTGCTCCGATCACCGTAGTTAGTGTTACCAGCGAAAGGGCTAACATTTTAAGAGCTCTCATAAATTCAATTTTAGAATGGTTTAATCAGGATGACGATGGCCATCCTGTTAAAGATAAGCAAAACCATTAGATTTACGCCATGAACACTTTTACGCTTACCGCCAACCTGGTGGACATTCCGGGAAGAAAAACCTATCCTGCCCACATCTCCGTTGAAAATGGCCTGATCCGCCATATTACTGCAGCAGAAAGTGCGACGGGATATGTATTGCCCGGCTTCATCGATGCGCATGTACACGTGGAAAGCTCTATGCTCATACCGTCGGAATTTGCACGTTTGGCGGTGGTGCATGGCACGGTAGCCACCGTATCGGACCCGCATGAAATAGCAAACGTACTGGGCGTAAAAGGCGTGGAATATATGTTGGAGAACGGTAAACAGGTACCTTTCAAATTCTGGTTCGGCGCACCTTCCTGCGTACCGGCTACCACCTTTGAAACCGCCGGCGCGGCAGTAACATCGGCGGATGTAGACGCGCTGCTGCAGCGGCCGGACATCGTTTATCTTTCGGAAATGATGAATTTCCCTGGTGTGTTGTTTGGCGACCAGGAAGTGATGGCCAAGATTGCCTCCGCAAAAAAGTACGGCAAACCCGTAGACGGCCATGCACCCGGATTGCGTGGCGAAGACGCCCGTAAATACATCTCCGCCGGCATCAGCACCGATCATGAATGTTTTACTGCCGAAGAAGCGCTGGACAAACTGCAGCACGGCATGAAAATACTGATCCGCGAAGGCAGCGCCGCCCGCAACTTCGAGGCATTGATACCGCTGCTGGATGAGCACTATGCCAATATCATGTTTTGCAGTGACGATAAACACCCGGACAATCTCGAAGAAGGACATATCGACGTACTGGTAAAACGTGCGCTGGCCAGGGGCAAAGATGTGTACAAGATATTACAGGCGGCCTGCATCAACCCCGTTAAACATTACCAACTGGACGTAGGCCTGCTGCAACCCGGCGACCCGGCAGATTTTATCGTGGTAGATGATTTACAACAATTCAACATCCTATCTACTTACATCAACGGACAAAAGGTGGCCGAAGCTGGCAAAACGCTCATCAACAGCGTGCCTTCGGAACCTGTCAACTACTTCGACGCGAAGCCGCACCAGCCGTCTGACTTCATCCTATCCGCCACAGGCGAATGTATCAAGGTAAAAGTAATGGAGGCTCTGGAAGGGCAGCTGATCACCAATTCGCTGGAAGCCACGCTGCCTGTCATCAACAATGCCATCATCTCAGACGTTACACAGGACGTGCTGAAGATAGCCGTCGTGAACCGCTACAAACCTGCGCCTGTCGCACTCGGCTTCATCCGCAATTTCGGTTTGAAAGAAGGGGCCATCGCGTCGTCGGTGGCGCACGACAGCCATAACATCATTGCAGTGGGTACGAACGACGAAGCGCTGTGCGAAGCTGTAAACGAGATCATTCGTTGCCAGGGCGGTATTACGGCTACAGGCGGCGCATCTACCCAAACACTACCTTTGCCGGTAGCCGGGTTAATGAGCAACCTGGACGGGTACGAAGTAGCGCGCCGGTACAGTGAGCTGGACAAAGCCGCCAAACAACTGGGCAGCACGCTGGACGCACCTTTTATGACATTGTCGTTCATGGCGCTATTGGTAATTCCGCACCTGAAACTCAGCGACCTCGGGCTGTTCGATGGCGATAAATTTGCCTTTACACCCGTGTATTAAAATAAAACCGGGCTGCGGTTTAATCCACAGCCCGGCTACTATTAATTTGTTATGTAATCAGGATTGCCCCATCCACAAAGCACCGCCCACACTGCTGCGTGATGCACCTGTCACGGATGACAGCACATTTTCCTCCTGCCTCCAGCGTAATGCGCCGATAAGGGCCATGATGATGGCTTCCTTGTAAGCGACCGTCTGTTCGTCCGGCACCACCACATCAATGCCCAATTGTTCCAGTTTATCGTGGATCCGTTGTACCAGGAAGGTGTTAAATGCACCGCCGCCTGTAATCAGCAGTTTCCTGGCTGGCGTGGCAGGCGTTATACCTGGATGCACTTTCAGGATAGCTTCGTATACCTGTTGCGCGATATGCTCCACGTAGGTGCGCAGTTTACCTTGTATGGAGATCGAATGCTCCGCGATCATGGGCAGCACTACGTCTGTCCCGAACTCGTTGGCGAGCGATTTAGGGTAAGATTGTCCGTAATAAGGCAAGGCATTCAGGCGGGCAAGCAAGGCTTCATCTACCACCCCATTTGCTGCCAGTGCGCCATTCTCGTCGTAAGCACGGCCGAGTTGCGACGCCAGGGCATTCAGCACCCGGTTAGCCGGACAAATATCAAAAGCAACAAAGTCGCCTACAGCTGTTTCGGAAGATATATTGGCGATACCGCCCAGGTTCAGCCAGGCGGCAAAGCCGGGCAGCAGCAGCTTTTCACCGATTGGAACGATAGGCGCACCTTGTCCGCCCAGCGCTACGTCCATCGCACGCAGATCGCTGATAACAGGCAGGCCGGTTACCGCGCTGATCGCCGCACCGTCGCCCAGTTGGGCCGTCATGCGTTGAGCGGGTTGGTGAAAAGTGGTATGGCCGTGCGAAGCGATGAAATGTACCTGGTGGTCCAGCTGATGTTGCTGAATGAAGGCGTTTACCTGCTCGCCCAGGTAGTGACCGTACGCGCTGTGCAACAGCATATAGTCCTGCGCCGGCAATTGCGTGGCGTTAGAAAGGCGTTGCAGCCATTCGGGGGAATAAGGCAGGCAGTCGGCTGCCAATATCTGGTAAGTCCATTGCCCGCGCACTTCCGTCAATTCTGCGAATACCACATCTAATCCATCGAGCGAGCTGCCAGACATTAAACCGATCACCTTATATACCATTACTGTTCTTTTTTGTGGCAAAGGTAAATTCATTGGCGGAAGAAAGTTTGAAAAAAATGACCACGGTTTATGGAATACGCCCTTTCGCCTGCATCCTGCTCACAGATCAAAAGAACATTCCATGAAAAAGTTACTCGCCACCCTGCTGGTCATCAGTGCTGCCTGCGCCTCTTTTGCGCAAAGCCGTCCTGCTGCCAATACCTCGCAACCGCTCACTCGCGTAGTGACGGGCATTGTTTACGACGAACTCGGGCAGCCTATAGCCGGCGCTTCGGTGCGCATTAACGGCACACAATCGGGTTCCACTACCAGTCCGACCGGAGGGTACAAACTCACGGTGCCACGGAAACGCACCATCCTGGATGGCACTTTCCTCGGTTATAATACGCAGTCCATTACGTTGCCAGACGGTAAGCGGGATACCACGATAAACTTCACACTCAGCCCTGCCACCCAAATGTTGCAGGATGTGGTGGTGGTAGGCTACGCCACGCAGCCCAAAAGGGCGATCACCGGCAGCGTAAGCACTATCGCAGCCGCGGAAATGAGCCACAGCCGCAAGAGTAAACAAATGGCGCCCCCCGCGCCGAGGTTTAATACAGAAGATTACAGCGGCATCCAGGAAAACATCTTTCACCAGGTGAAGAAGCAACCATTAAGCACCTTTTCGTCTGATGTGGACAGGGCATCCTATTCCAACGTTCGCCGTTTCCTGAACCAGGGCATGATGCCACCTATAGATGCGGTGCGCACCGAAGAACTGATCAACTATTTCGATTACAAATACACGCCTCCCACCACCGCCGATCCGGTAGCGATCCATACAGATATGGCTATATGTCCGTGGAACAGCGACAACCGCCTCGTGCGCATTGGCATACAGGGCAAAATTGTAGATGTAAAAGCGCTGCCTGCCTCCAACATTGTATTCCTGCTCGACGTATCCGGCTCCATGTCGGACCAGAACAAGCTGCCGCTGGTGAAACAGGCGTTGACCGCGCTGGTAGGACAATTACGCCCGAAAGACAAAGTGGCGATCGTCGTGTATGCCGGGGCGGCCGGGCTGGTATTGCCTTCGACTTCCGGTGACGAAAAGATGAAGATCCTGGATGCATTGAACCGGCTGGAAGCAGGCGGCTCTACCGCCGGTGGCGCAGGTATCGAACTCGCTTACAAAGTAGCAGTCGAAAACTTTATCGAAAAAGGGAATAACCGCGTAATCATCGCGACCGACGGCGACTTTAACGTAGGTGCCTCCAGTGATGGAGAGATGCAGCGACTGATAGAGGCCAAACGGGAAACCGGCATATTCCTGTCTGTACTGGGCTTAGGCATGGGCAATTACAAAGACAATAAGCTGGAAACCCTGGCGGACAAAGGGAACGGCAACTATGCCTACATCGATAACTTCGAAGAAGCACGTCGCATTTTCGTTACAGAGTTTGGGGGTACACTGTTTACCATTGCGAAAGACGTGAAACTGCAGGTGGAGTTCAACCCGGTGATGGTACAGTCGTACCGCCTCATTGGCTACGAAAACCGCGTGTTGCAGGACGAAGACTTTAACAACGACAAAAAAGATGCGGGTGATATGGGGGCAGGGCATACCGTTACGGCCTTATACGAGATCGTGCCCGCCGGGGGCAGAGTGGCACCGAATGAAATTGACCCGCTGAAGTACCAGGAGTACATCCCCACGAAAGCCAGGGACGCCAGGAACGAGGTGCTGACTGTAAAGGTGCGTTACAAACAACCAGAAGGGCGTAAAAGCATCCTTTTAAGCAAAGTACTCACCAGCAATATGCAAAGGATAGACGCTGCACCGGCAGACTTTCGCATGGCGGCAGCAGTAGCCGAGTTCGGGATGCTGTTGCGTAACTCCGAATTTAAAGGTAAATCAAGCTACGAACATGTGCTGCAGCTAGCTACCACGGCCAAGGGCGAGGATACGGAGGGATACCGTGCCGAGTTTATTCAGCTGGTTAAAAAGGCCGCTTTGCTGAAACCAACAGTGGCCATGGCAGATTAACTTTTTCCGTTAGGATGTGTCTTCTATATACCGGGGCGGCCTTCAGGCCGCTTCTTCTTTTTAAAACAACACGTATTTTGCAGCCGAATTGGCAATAAAGTGGTATTTTGAAACGGTAAAACGGTGTTAGCATGATCATTAATCTCAGCGAATTAAACTCTCTCGTAGGCGACTGGCTGGCAGATATACGCGATGTAGAAGTACAAAATGACCGGATGCGGTTCCGCCGCAACCTGGAAAGACTAGGTGAAGTAGCGGCCTATGAGATCAGTAAGATGCTGACTTTTGTGGACAAGGAAGTGCAGACGCCGCTAGGCACTGCCAATTGTATGGTCGTAAAAAATCAGCCGGTAATCGGTACAATATTACGGGCGGGGTTAGCGTTACATCAGGGTTTAGTAAATTATTTCGACCGTGCCGACCACGCTTATATTTCTGCTTACCGGAAACACAACCGCGACGGCTCCTTCGATATCAGCCTGGAATATGTTTCGTGCCCGGCTTTAGATGATAAAGTACTTATTCTTTCGGACCCTATGCTGGCGACCGGCGCCTCACTGGTGAAAACGATCGAACACCTCACCGTTTTTGGCAAACCGGCTCATATTCATATTGTTACCGCCATTGCGTGTACTATTGGCATCGAATACGTACAAAGAAATGCAGATGTGCCTTTAACTATCTGGGCAGGCGATGTGGATGATGAATTAACGGCTAAGGGATACATTGTTCCCGGACTGGGTGATGCAGGTGACCTGGCATTCGGGTCAAAAATGCAGCAGTAAGAGCCAATTTTTAGTATAAAAATCGAAGCGTATTATATAATTTTAATTTGAAATATGACATTATTCGTGTAATTTCACATTGTATAGTGTCTAAGCGTGTCTACCCTATACGAATAACCTGTATGAAACGATTACTACTATCTTTAGCCATAATCTTTTTCCTGATACGGCCTGCCAGCGCACAGGACCCTCACTTTACGCAATTTTTTGCGTCGCCGCTGACATTTAACCCGGCCTTTACGGGCTATTTTTCCGGAGACTTCCGTTTGGCGGCCAACTACCGCTCCCAGTGGCGTAGTATTGCCTCCCCTTTTATCACAGGCACAGTATCCGCCGACTTTTCTATTCTAAAAGATGTAATTGCCTATAACGACATCTGGGGCGTTGGGGTGATTGGTTTGTACGATAAAACCGGGGCCGGCGCACTCACGTCGAACTACATTGGTTTAAGTACAGCATACCATAAAGGTCTTGATCCGGAGGGACTGCATACATTGGGACTGGGCGTACAGGTGGCCTGGGTATCCAAACGAATAGATCCTTCCAAACTGATTTTTGAAAACCAGATTGATAATACCGGTTATAATCCAACGATTCCCAGCAACGAAAATATTCCGAACCCGAGCATCAGCTACCCCGATTTTAACGTGGGCCTGCTGTACAACGGCCTGGTGGGTGAAAACTCTAACCTGTACCTTGGTGCTTCTTATTACCATATTACACAGCCTACTGAAACTTTCATGAGCCAGAACAACAATCGCCTGAGTTACCGTTACACGTTCCAGGCGGGCGGTTCGTTCCCGGTAAATGGCAACAACCGTATTCACATGAGCGGTCACTACATGCGCCAGAACGAAGCAACGGAAACGGCCTTCGGCGGTGCTTACGGCTTTTTGCTGAACGGCATGCCCGAAACGCCCACCACTTTTTATATCGGCAGCTGGTATCGTTTGAAAGATGCGATCAATCCTTACGTAGCGTTGGAGCTGAATGGTCTTACAGTTGGCATGAGCTACGACCTGAACGTATCTACACTTAAGCCCGCTTCACAGTACCGCGGTGGTTTTGAGCTGTCACTCATTTACATTCGTCGACACAACGAAAACGCTAAGTATAAAACATTATGTCCACGCTTCTAAAGCGGAAGACTGTCTAAGCCTTTGCCCCTGCTAACCCAGGGGCTTTTTTTTACGGAGAAACGATAGGGCAGCAGCGCATCTTCCTTTGCATAGGCAACGCCAACGCGGGTGCCGGCCACTATTTGAGAGGCGGGCAGTTTTGACGGGCCGTCTTCTATCCAGATCTCATTGCCGGTTAAATCTATGCCTGTATAATTCGTTCGGATGCCAAGCGCTTTCGTAAGACTACCGGGGCCGGCCGTAAGCGTGTAATCCAGCTTATTTTTACCACATCTTTCCAGCATGATGTCGATACCTTCTACCGGTTCGAGCGCGCGTACCAGCACGGCATGCGGCACATCCTGTTTATTGGTGACTACGTTAAATAAGTGGTGAATGCCGTAGCACAGGTATACGTAAGCTACGCCGCCCGCCGCATACATGATCTCCGTACGCGCCGTGCGACGGGCGTTATAAGCGTGCGAAGCTTTGTCTTTCACACCGGCATAAGCCTCGGTTTCCACGATGATACCAGCTGTTCGCATACTGTTAAATTCTGTTACCAGCAGCTTTCCCAATAATGATTTTGCTATCTTACACACGTCCTGCTGTTCGTAAAAGTCGCGGGCGATTTTAGCCATCCTGAAAAAATGATTTAATTTAGAATACTGATCTAAGTTACTGGTAATGCACATTATGTCACATATAAAAATTTAATCGGTTTTGTTTTCGTTTAGAGAGTTCCTGGGCGCGTTGCAGGCTTATGGCAAGGCGCATCAATTTATCATTAAGCACAAGCTGTGGAAGTGGATCATCATTCCCGGTGTGATCTACTGTTTGCTGTTCATACTGGGTATTATTTTCGTGTGGAGTTACTCCGGCGACTTCGTGGAGTTCCTGTTTAACCTGCTGCCGTTAAAGATGTGGATGGCCGAGCTGGAGAACAGCTGGGTGAATTTTATATTCCTGCTGCTGGGCTTTTCGGTGCGTATTATCCTGCTGCTACTTTACTTTTCCTTCTTCAAATATTTATTCCTGATCGTCGGCTCGCCGGTATTTGCTTACCTGTCCGAAAAAACGGAAGCTATCATACAGCATAAAGATTTTCCTTTTAGCTGGAAGCAGTTGCTCGAAGACATTGCACGCGGTATCCGTTTATCGTTCCGTAATCTCTTGTACCAGAGCATGTACATGGCAGCGATATTCCTGCTGGCGTTTATCCCGGTAGTAGGCTGGATTACGCCGCTGGTCGCGCTGATCATCGAATGTTATTATTTCGGATTTTCGATGATGGACTACAGCTTCGAACGCCGCCGCTGGAGTATGCGGCAGAGCATTGTGTATATCGGTCAGCACCGGGGCATGGCCATCGGGAACGGGCTGGTATTTTATATCATGATGTTCGTACCCATTATCGGTTGGATCGTAGCGCCCTGTTATGCGGTGATTGCTGCTACTATTCACTTACAACAACAACGCCTGCCATGAGTACTATCGGAAAAGTATACCTGCTGCCTACTGTGCTGAGTCCTGATGCATTATTTTCCATTCCTCCATACATCACGGAGCGCGCCAGGCAGATCAAAGTGTTTTTTGTAGAGAACGAACGTACAGCCCGCCGCTACCTGAAAGCGCTGGACCGCCAGATCAATATCGATGAACTGGAACTACACCTGATGCACGAGAACCATCCACCCGACCTGAACGTTGCGAAGAAAGCATTACAGGCCGGTAAAGATGTAGGCATCCTGAGTGAAGCCGGCTGCCCCGCTATTGCGGACCCGGGCAACCTGGTGGTACAGGCGGCGCACAGCATTGGCGCCACCGTTGTTCCCATGGTAGGCCCCAGCTCGATCCTGCTGGCGTTGATGGCCTCTGGCATGAACGGGCAGAACTTCCAGTTTACAGGCTACCTGCCGGTGAAGTCACCGGAAAGGGGAAAGGCCATTAAGGAACTGGAACTGCAATCACAGAAGAACGGGCAAACGCAGATATTTATCGAGACACCTTACCGGAACGGGCAGATGTTGAAAGACGTACTCGCTAGCTGTAAAGACCAAACGATGCTCTGCATTGCTGCGGACCTTACCGCTCCGGAAGAATACATTCGTACCATGTCGGTAGCCGCCTGGAAGAAACTGCCGGAGCCACCGTTGCATAAGCGGCCGGCGATATTTTTGCTGATGGCGTAGATGTACTGGTGGAAATATTTTACTATAGCAAAGACAGTTGCGGAGGTTTGCTCCCTGCGGTAGCAATGACGGGCCTTTGATTGCTTCGTTTACGCCTACAGGTGATGATGGAACGTGATCCACCAATTGTTATTGCGAATGAAATGAAGCATACTTCCGCATCAGTTTGCACGCAAGATGCTCCAATTCATTCGCGACAAATCCATAATATAACTAAGGCAATGTTGTACCCGTCGGCGAATTGCTCACACTGATCACACTATCCACCACATACCTGCTCATTCCCCGCCACGGCAACGCCCCTTTGTACTCGCGGTAATGCACGTTTACCCATTTGCCGCTGTTGGCCATGAGTTGCCGGGCTACGCGCTCGTCCTCCACCGAAAACTGGAACTCGTTAGACTGAAAGGAACCTGAGCCCCCTTTGAAGCCAACCTGTATGATCTTGGCTTCGTAGGTCTTCCAGACGTAGCCTTTTTTCATGATGTAGTTAAGCTCGCCGGCGCGGGGGCCTTCGCCGAATACGAAGAAGAACTGGAACCACCCCCAGCTCACGATGGCCAGTACAATGACGGCTGCGATAATAAAAATGAAACGACGCATATAATGGCAAATGGTTTAAAGTCCGTGTTGATCTACCAGGTACAACAATGCTGCCATCGCCACGGCACCCAGCTCCAGCTCGCGTTTATTTACGGCTTCGAACACGTCGGACGCGGCATGATGTACATCAAAATAACGTTGCGAGTCGGGTGAAAGTTCACCCATGGGTGTTCCTATCGCGCGATGCAGGAAACCTACGTCCACACCGCCACCTGCTTCGTCAAAGTCATACAGGCCGTAAGGCAGCAACAGCGGTTTCCAGGAGATGATCTTCGCCCTTTTTGCAGGCTCCATTTCCAGCATAAAACCGCGCGGCGTAAAGCCACCGGCATCACTTTCGAGGGCAAATACATGCTGCTCATTTTTTGCCTTGGCTTCATCTGCGTATTTAGCAGCACCGCGGGCGCCGTTTTCTTCGTTGGCAAACAATACGACGCGCAACGTACGTTTGGGACGAATGCCTAGTGCTTTGTAAGCTCGCAGCACTTCAATAGACTGTACACAACCGGCTCCATCGTCATGTGCGCCTTCGGCCAGGTCCCAGCTGTCGAGGTGACCGCCCACTGTGATGTATTCATTCGGGAACTCACTGCCGCGGATGATGCCGATCACGTTATGGCCGATCGTATCGGGCAGCTTCTGACAATTGGTGTGCAGCGCGAGTTTCATGGACGGATCATTGGCGATGCGTTTACTGAAACGGTCGGCATCTTTCAGACCAATCGCCACTGCGGGTATCTTTGGCGCATCTTCCGCGTAATTGACAGAGCCAGTGTGCGGATGGTTATCGGTGCTATGCGTCATGGACCGCACCACTACGGCCACCGCGCCATACTTCGCGGCCCTGCTGGCACCCTGTCCGCGATACTTCACCGCATCGCCATAGGAATTAAAAGTTTTAACGTGTGTATCGATGAAGGGATAATTATAAAAGACGATCTTCCCCTTTACTTCGACTGCGCGCTGATCGAGTTCCTCGAAGGATTTCACTTCTATCACCGGCGCTGTAACACCCTTGGCACCCGTACCTACCGAGTTTCCCAATGCGGCGATGTTCAGCGGGGCCACCATGTCGCGGCGGTTGGAGATAATGCGGGCCTGCTCTTTTGTGCCCCTGATCCAATGAGGCACCATACATTCCTGCAGGTACACCGAATCGGCACCGGCGGCTTTGAGTGCGTTCACGCCCCATTTTTCGGCCTTCACCATGCCTTGTGAGCCTGCCAGGCGAGCGCCAATGGTTTTAGTGAGTACCCTTAAATCATCATAAGCTTTACTGTTGGAGAGAATTTCGTTGGCAATCCTTCGTATGTCCACGGAGTCCTTTGTTTGTGCAAAACTAAACTGGAAGGAACCGCAGGCCAGGATAAGTAATAAGTGCTTTTTCATTCAGCTGGTCCGGATTTTAAATTAAAGCTAATTAATTACCGCTGCTCCTGCAAATAGGGGCGATTTGAATTTTGTAGTTTACCTTCGCAGGCGAAACAGCAATTGTTGAGCGGCCGTATGCGGCCGACCGGAAAGGAACCAGCCAGAGCGATGTTTCCACGAAAGGCCGGCCTTGTGGGGCCGCAATTGTGTAATTATCTTAAAAACAACTTCATGCGTATAGGTATCGTGTGTTATCCGACCTATGGAGGAAGCGGGGTGCTGGCAACAGAACTCGGAAAGGCGCTGGCAGATAAGGGGCATATGGTGCACTTTATCACTTACCAGCAACCAGTACGTCTCAACGCCTTCCATGCGAATATTTACTATCACGAGGTACAGGTGCCCACCTATCCTCTTTTCGACTTCCCACCTTATGAATCTGCGCTTAGCAGCACCATGGTGGATGTGATCCTGAACCAGCAGCTGGACTTACTGCATGTACACTATGCCATTCCGCACGCCTCTACCGCATACATGGCGCAGCAGATCGTGGCCAAGCAAGGCAGACAAATACCGTTCATCACGACGCTGCATGGTACAGACATTACACTGGTGGGCAAGGATAAGACCTACGCCCCCGTAGTTACCTTCTCCATCAACGAGTCTAATGCCATTACAGCCGTATCCAACAACCTGCGCGAGGAAACGTTTAAGTCATTCCCGATCGATAAGGACATTGAAGTGATTTACAACTTCGTGGATACCGCGCGTTTTAAACGCCGCGAGCTGCCGCACTTTCGCCAGGCGATTGCGCCCAATGGTGAAAAGATACTGCTGCACGTATCCAACTTCCGTAAGGTGAAACGTGTACCCGATGTAGTGAAGATCTTTAAACAGGTACGTGAGAAGATGCCTGCCAAGTTATTACTGGTGGGTGATGGGCCCGACCGCCCGATGATCGAGTGTATGTGCCGCGAAATGAATCTCTGCGACGATGTACGTTTTGTAGGTAAACAGGAACAGTTGGAAGATGTGATGTCGATCGCCGACCTGTTCATCCTGCCTTCTGACTACGAAAGCTTTGGCCTGGCCGCACTGGAAGCCATGGCTTCTGAGGTGCCGGTTATTTCTTCCAATGCAGGCGGTTTACCGGAAGTGAACATCCACGGACAAACTGGTTATACTGCCGCTGTTGGCGATGTAGACCGGATGGCCGCGCACGCGATAGAAGCATTGCAGAACGAGGACTTATTGACTCGGCTGCGTAAGGGCGCGCTGGAACAGGCACTTCGTTTCCACATCGATAATATCATTCCGCAGTACGAGAAATTGTATGAAAAGCTGATCAGCTAATCAGCCTGCGTTAAAATAAAAATCCCGCAACGTTTACCGTTGCGGGATTTTTTATGTCGTTTATATCTTATCTCGGTGCGAGCCATGAACGTGGGTTCAGGCTGTTCTCACCGCTGTCTTTATAGATCTGGAATTCCAGCAGGTTCTTATTTTCTTCTGCATTGAACTGCACTGTTCCGAGCGACTGGCCGGTTTTTACCTTGTCGCCTTTCTTTACGGAATAAGAACTTAAGTGTACGTAGTTAGTGAAGTAACGGCCGTGTGAAATGATCACACTCCAGCCACTGCCTCCTCCCGCATTGTACACTGCCAGCACCTCACCATCGAAGGCGGCACGTACCGCGGCACCTTTCTGCGTAACGATCTGGATACCCATCGACTTCATCCTGATCTTCAGCTCATCTACCTGCTGCTCGCCCCACTCCGCTACTACTGTGCCCGAGGTCACCGGCCATGGCAGTTTACCGCGGTTATCTTCGAAGCGCCCCGAGAGATTAGCGAACTCGGAACCATCATTAAACATCGTAACCGGCTTTTCTGCAGCGGCAGGTTTAGCTGGAGGCGGTGTGGGTGTTGCCGGTTTCGCCGGTGGATTAGCGGCGTTATTGTTTTCAGTCGCATTGTTATTAGCGGCGGCAGCGGCGGCTTTGCGGGCAGCTTCCTCCGCAGCGGCACGTTTACGGCGCTCGGCTTCCGCGGCTTTACGGGCTGCTTCTTCCGCGGCGGCACGTTTACGCGCTTCCTCCATCTCACGATTGATGATCGTTCGAATGTTGGCCTGTATCCGTTGTTGCTCCTTTTTACTTTTTGCGATATCGGCGTTCAGTTCTTTTTCCTTACCGCGCAACTGGGTCACCAGCTCATTTTTCTCCTTACGGTCACGCTCCAGCACTTCGCGTTGCTCCTGCTCCGTTTTAAGCACTACGGCACGTTTACCACGCTGCTCTTCCAGGTTCTTCACTTTCAGTTTCAACTGCCCGGTGGTTTGCACAATATTGTCGGCCTGGCGCTTGCGGTATTCGCGGTAACGCTTCATGTACTCATAACGGCGTACGGCATCGTTAAAGCTTTGGGCAGAAAATACGAAGTTGAGCATGCCGTAGGTACCGCGGTTCTTATACGCGTACACTACCTGTTGTGCATATTGTGCCCTAAGTGTATCCAGGTCGCGCTCCAGCGTTTTTACATCGCGCAGGGCAGTATTGATATCCCCGTTTATAAAGTTGATCTCACCATTGATGTTGCGGATCATGCCTTCCCGGGTCTGTATCTTTTTACGCAGCGCGTTCAGCTGCATCAAACTTTGTTTGGAAGATTTTTTCGTTTCATTCAGTGCCGCCTGGGCTTCGGCCAGCTCCTGTTGCAGTTCCCTTTTCTGGCGTTCAAGTTCCTCCCGCGTTTGTTGTGCGTACACAATAGCAGGAACGGTAAAGGTGAGCAGCAAGATAAATGGGATAATTCTTTTCAATTGCAACATGATAAATTTAAAATGAGCCCGGTAAACTGTTATATAAACGATAAATATACAACGTTAATAATTAAAATTGATTGCCCACGAATAGCCGTTGACGTTTTATTCTTTGGTATAGTTGGCCGGTACACGGAACGGAATGGACACAGGCGAGTCAAACTCAATCTTATCTTTAAAGTCCATCGCGATCTTTAAAATGTTCTTCTCTTCTATATAAATGCGGCGCTGGGTGGGAAATTTGCGCCCCTGAACGTTCTTATATTCACCATAGGTGAGCTCGCAGGAACGGCCTGCCGCATCCTTGTCGGTGACTTTACTCTGCTGCAAGCCAAAATCATCGGCAAAAACATTGAACAGGCTCACCAGTTCCGGGTGCTGACAGGTAAACGATACCACGGAGTTGGTTTTTACGATATTGCTGATCGAGTCATTAAAATAGATGGCATTACCTACGAGCAGGTCCTGCAGGGTATTGAAGTCGAACGGAATGTTCAGGGTTTCGCGGGCCTGTGCAATGTCGCGCAGCATCACGGTCTTGTCTTTCCTGTTCACCAGTTTCAGACTGTCTTTCGTGATCATACAACGCACGACGTCATCCAGGATCAATACAGAAGCTGAGATCCAGATCACACTATCTTTGATCATACGAATGTTCACGCGGATATTATTGAAAGAGGTGCCTTTGTCGTTGGCGTAATCCACTTTCAGCTTTGCTTCAAATGTTTTGAAGTCGATGTGATTGGCCTTCATTTTTTCTACGATGCCTGCCGCCAGCGCGCGATCGGCTTCATTGGTGGCAGCAGAGGAATCTTTTTTCACAACGCCGGTCGTATCGGAAGGAAAGCTGGCCCGCGTAATCTTTTTAGCGGAACCGCAGGATAATAGCGCCAGGCTCAGGATGGCAACAATGCTTTGTAGTAAGACAGTTCTTCTCATGATTAAATTAGTTCGCTTAATGCCGGGGGCTCAGTTATTGCTGCGATGCAGCCCCTGGTTTAATATATCGTTTCTCTGCAATTTTCCTGGCCAGGCTGATGGACGATGCGCCCTTTTCTTTTGCCTGCTGCCAGTACATCACTGCTTTTTCTTCTTCTTTCAGGTTGAACAGGATATCGCCATAGTGCTCCAGCACGTCCGGGTCCTGTTGCGCCTGTGGGTGTTGTAATGCCTTTTCTATCCACTGCCGTGCCAATTCGTACCGGCCCATGCGGAATAATATCCAGGCATAGGTATCGAGGTATACCGGATTGTCGGGCCGCAACTCCAGGGAGTAGCGCGACATCTGCTCGGCCTTTTCCAGCTTTTCGCCGCGCATCGACAGGTAATAGCTGTAGTTATTCAGTACTACATCATCCTTCGGACGAATGGCCAGTGCGTTATCGTAACTACTGTCCGACAGGCGGTGCTGCCCCGTCGCGTGGTACACATCGCCCAGCAGGGCATATACGTCCGCACGATAACGCGGTTCGCCTGCGCCGATCTGTAAAGAGCGATTGAGCGATTTTACGGCCTTATCGTACTGCTGCTTAAAGTAGTTCGCCATGCCGTTGAAGTAGAATCCCATAAACTCCTGCGGGAATAACTGGGTGGCGGTTTCGCTCACATGTAACAGCGAATCTGCCTGGTCGTTGCGGGAGTATAACCACATCAGCTGGTACCAGACGGTAAACCGCGAGCTATCCAGCGTTACCGCCTTGCGATAGTTCACCAGCGCACTGTCAATGATATCGGCCTGCGAAAACATATCTGCACGCAGGGCAAATGCTTTTGCTTCCTCCGGATGGGCATTGATGATCAGGTTACTGAGCAGCAGGCCTTCTTCCAGTTTGGCACTGTCCAGGGACTGCATTTGCAGGTATGGAAAAACATACGCTACTTTTTCATCGATGCTGTAGTCGGGATTAGCGAAGGCGCGGGTCAGGAACTTCCAGTAGTCGTCCATCCGGCGTTCCTTTTTAGCGTACGTGGCAAATGCGATCAGCGCACGCGGATGGTAAGGATCTTTCTGCAGGATGGTATCGTACATGGCTTTCGCCTGGGGAATCATGTCGTTGGCGTCGTACAATTCGGCGAGCAAAAGGTAATAACGCGGCTCGTCCGGATTCAACTCTACCAGTTTGTGGATTTCGGCCGCGGCTTCATCCAGGCGGTTTAGTTTGACGAGCAGCTTTTGCCGCTGGTACACTACCTCTTCAACGGGACCGGTTTTTTCTTCCAGCTTCGTGAAAACGTTCAGCGCCTCGGTCAACTTATCTGCCCGGGAAAGGAAGGCGCCATGGTTAAACTTGTAGTCGTCGTTTTCGGGGAACTGGCGGCTTAATGTAGCGTATACGAGGGCAGCACTGTCGAACATTTCGTTTACGGCGAAGGCATCTGCCAGCGCCATTTTGAACCATTTGTTCGTACTGTCCAGCACTACGGCTTTACGCGTGAAGCCCAGTGCATATTGCGCGTTACGCAGCTCCATGAACAGGCGGCCTACTTCGTAATAAGCAGTGGCATTGTCCGGGTCGAGGCGAAGACAATCGGAGTAGTGGGTAATAGCGGTGCGATAGTCCCCCAGCATTTTAGATCGTTGTGCGGCATAGAAAAAGCTGTCCGCACGCTGTTGCAGCAGGCCGGGGTCTCTGATAACAGACACGCGGCCACGCTGTGCGTTTTTGCCGGACTTGCAGGCGGCAGCCCACAAACCGGCCATGATCAATATGATGCTAAGGGTCGTACGCATATTACGATTTCCCGGTATGACCAAAGCCGCCTGCGCCACGTTCCGTATCGGTCAGTTCGGCTGCTTCGGTTATTTTCACCTGTACTACCGGCGCAATCACCATTTGTGCAATGCGGTCGGCATGCTGAATGGTTTGCGGTTCGTTAGACAAGTTGATGATAATTATTTTGATCTCTCCCCTGTAATCTGCATCTATCGTGCCGGGCGTGTTTAACAGGGTAAGACCTTGTTTGATGGCCAGACCGCTGCGTGGGCGCACCTGCGCTTCGTAACCGGAAGGCATTTCCATGAACAGGCCGGTTGGTACCAGCGTACGTTCCAGCGGTTGCAGGGTGATGGGTGTTTCGAGGTTAGCGCGAAGGTCCATACCAGCCGCGTCGGACGTAGCATAAGCCGGCAATGGATTGTCGGACTTATTAATGAATTTGACTAAAATATCTGCCATTTAACAAAGGTATTGTGATTCACTCATTATCAGAAAGAAAAAGCCTATCGTACGCTGCTCTGCTGCTTTTCGAGCAACACGGTAGCATAGGCGACTACGCCTTCTTCCCGGCCCACAAATCCCAGCTTTTCGGTGGTGGTAGCTTTAATGGATACTTCGTCTGTCGTAAGCTCCAGCAGTTTGGCAATCACCTCCTGCATCTGCGGCACGAACGGTTTTATTTTAGGTGCCTGCAGGCAAAGCGTTGCGTCCATATTCACTACGCTGAAGCCTTTCTCTGCGATCAGTTCCATACTGCGCTTTAACAGGATCTTACTGTCAATGTTTTTGTAAGTCTGGTCCGTGTCGGGAAAATGTACACCGATGTCGCCCAGCGCAGCTGCGCCCAGCATGGCATCACAAATTGCGTGTAACAAAACGTCTGCATCACTATGACCTAATGCGCCTTTTTCATGCGGCACCAATACGCCACCTAACCAAAAATCCCTGCCCTCTACCAATTGGTGAAAGTCTACACCAAAGCCGATTCTTAAATTACTCATCCTTATAATTGCTTAATAATAATGTTAATACGACTGGCCGCTAAGTTAGGCTTTAAAAAGTTAAAAGCCTGTTTAAAAGGAACGTCCCCCGCAGCAGTACTACGGGGGACGTTCACCCTATATCTTCAGTAATAACTACTCGTCGCGGGAAAGATCGAAAGTAAGCGTGAAGCGCAGTGTGTTAGACAGTGGGTTCTTCTGAATGCCTGTACCAGAAGGCACCAGGTAGGAGAAGTTAAGCCCGAAGATGTCGTATTTCACACCTAAACCGGCCGTGAAGTACTTGCGGTTACCTTTCGTTCTATGCTCGCTGAAATAACCGGCCCTCACCGCAAACTGGTCGTTGTACCAGTATTCCGCACCGGCAGAGTACATCAGCTCATGTAATTCTTCTTTGAAAGATGCGTCGCCGAAG
This sequence comes from Chitinophaga horti, assembly GCF_022867795.2. Classification (NCBI taxonomy): domain Bacteria; kingdom Pseudomonadati; phylum Bacteroidota; class Chitinophagia; order Chitinophagales; family Chitinophagaceae; genus Chitinophaga; species Chitinophaga horti. The sequence continues at coordinate 4,876,076 of NZ_CP107006.1, forward strand.
GAGCTGAAAATAGCGCCCACTGCGTCTTTATCAGGATACTGACCCGTTGCGGTATCTGGTGTAGGTACCAGCAGTTTGTTGATATCCAGTGCAAGAGAGATCTTATTGTATTCGTCGATACCGAAGGTATAAGCAGCACCCAAACCGAGGTTAGTAGGCAGGTAATCCTTTTTGTCGGCGGCGCGGGTGTAGGAGATCCTGCTACCTACGTTGGTAATGGCAAAACCCAGGCTGAGGGCGTTGTTGGCAGAACCATCTTCTTTCTCGTATTCTTTGGTATAGTAACCCGAAACGTCGGCTGCAACGGCGCGGCCCGGACGAATATTCTGCCCGTCGAGGTTACCGGAAGCCAGGTTAGAGTTAATGAAACGTAAAGCCACGCCCATACCGAAGTTTTCACTCAAACGACGCGCATAACCTGCGTCGATCGCGAACTCGCGGGGGCGATAGTTACCGAGCGAGCCACCGGTAAAGTCGGTAAACTCGATGGTACCCAGTGAAAAATAACGCAATGAACCCGATACGGCGGAATTCTCATCCAGTTTTGTATATCCGCTCACCGTAGCGAGGAACACGTCGTTCACCAGCTCTTTCAGCCAGGGAGTGTAAGTAACGGCTACTGCGGAGTTTTTGGAAGCAAATGGCACCTTTGAAAGGTTCCAGAAAATGGAGTTGGCATCCGGCGAAATGGCGATCCCAACGTCGCCCATCGCACCGCTTCTGGCATCTGGGGAAATACGGAGAAAGGGAACGGCAGTATTAATAGCATTCATTCTTCCGTCGAGCCTGCCGGTGGAAAGTGTATCCTGAGCAAAAGCTTTTTGGGTAAGGGATAAGGAAAGAATACATGCTACAGCCGTTATTATCCTTCGATACATTGCAATATTTGATTTAATGTGAGTTTATCAGATGTAAAAATAATATCTAATTTGTATTATTCAAGCAAAGAGATATTTAAACGACTAGTTCCACTTGCCTTTAATATGTAATTTATAATAATATGAGCTTCCCGCCAAACTTTTTTGATTTGCCCTGTCTGTTGTCGATTAATAGCTCATACACATATATTCCATGGGGCACTCTAACTCCCGAGTCGGCTCTTCTGTTCCAAATAATGCCATCATAACGGCCGCCGGAACTATTTATTGTATGCTTCAGGGTGCGTACCAGCTGGCCCTGAAGACTAAAAATCCGTACAACTATATCAAGGTCAACATTTTGTTGGTTATGAGAAAAAAAGAACTTTGTTTCCTCTCTCACCGGGTTGGGATAGTTCCCCACCTTTTCCACTGCCAGGGCCTTACTGTTCCGCACCGTGAACCGGATCTGGATGGTACCTGAGTTATTATGGGTATCCCAGGCGCGGATGGTTAAGGTGTGCGTGCCTTCCGTTAACCCGCTGATAGGGTAACGAATAGTGCCCTGCCGGTAATCGTCTTTCGTGGCTTCGTAAAAGTCGTTAAGTACGAAATACCTGCTGCTGTCGTCCAATATGGCTACAATGTCATGTCCAATACCCCGGCCGGTCGTGTTGATCCCGTTTTCGTCCGAAAGATGGATGAGCAGTACGGCGTTTTCGCCGGTGAGCCCTCCGTTAGTGAAGCTAAAATCGTTCATCCAGGCTTTAAGCGAGGGGCCCTGCTGATCGTTGGCTGATGAAGCGGCGCCACTTATCGTTACACTATTATAAAAACCCGCTCCGTCCTGTTGTTTGTTATAAGTATAGTAGCTGATTCTTCCTGTACCAGGCTTATAATCAATGTCTGCCGGCACTACAAAGGTATGACTAAACCTTCCATTTACCACACTTGCGCGGCCTTTAAATAAAATATTATGCTCCTGCATAAAGGGCGTTACACTACTGCCCGGGTCGTTGCCGCGTGTCACCAACTGCTCGGGCTTATCGTAAATCGTTACTTCCAGGTCGCCATTGTAACCCGCCGCCAGCTGACCGTCCACATTGGTTACGCTCCCGCTGAAGGTATACTTGCCCAGCGCCTTTAACGTATCAGTAGCGCCCACGGGCACGCCATTGATCGAATCTGCCCGCACCTTCAACCCGGGGAAAGCCAGTGTAAGCGCCGGATCGCCCAGCAGCTGGAACTTACGGTTGTTCACTACATCGGTAAAACTGCTGTAGGTAAAGTTCTTCGCCAGCATGGCCGCCCGTCCCAGGCTGGGCATGTTCCCGTCCACGTCCGGCGCAAAGGCCAAACGGATATAGTTGGCGTTCATCACCAGGTTGGAATAAGCGAATACGGCACGGGTAGTGGTCATCAATGCGATGGCACCGCCCTTTTCGCGAAGGATCATCTTTTCGCCCAGTGAAGTATAAGCTGGATTATCGAAGGGCGCAAAGTCGCAGGTAGCGGTGATCATCAGGGGCAGGCGGTGTTCGTTGTTCCAGGTGTCCATCATACTTTCGTCGAGCAGCACTTCTTCACCGAGACGTAAAAAGCTGCCATGGCCGGTGTAGTTCCAAACGAGCGTACCGTTGAACATACCGGCGTTGATGGCATCATTCACGGCCGGATAGCGGGTACCGCCGGCCAGCGATGCCTGCGGATAGGCATCTGCATAAATCTTCTGCACGCCGAACTGGGGGCTTTCCTGTACGATAATATTGCTCACGGTTTCGGCATCTTCGAGGTGCAGGTTGCCATCCTCATCGTCGGCCACGAAGGTCATGCGATTGCGCCAGGCGCCAAAGGCCTGGGGGCTATGGTAACCGATGATCTTATCTACCATAACGCCGGCCTCCGCGGGTGTTTTGGCGGGCAGGCGGCCGATGGCAATATCTAACAGGCTGATGGGCGACCAGGTGTTCACGTCGTCGTTATCATCCAACAAGCCGAAGAAGTCGTCGGAAGCGTAGGAATTGATCTGATCTGCCGAAGCGGGACTTTGCCAGGTAGGCACCAGGTTGGTGTTGCCCGTTACCCGGTTTTTATAATCGTACGATGCATCGCCGAACAACAACAGGTACTTCGGAGCCGGACCTTTATCATAGCACATCTTAAGGAAGTCGCGGATGGCAGATGGGTCCTGCCGGCCGGAAGCAAACTCGTTATAGATCGTCGCGGGCGTTACGACGAGACTACTTAACCCATCGCGTTGCTGGTGGTAAGCTGCCAGTCGTTGCGCCTGCGCCTGTAATTCGGGCGCTGTAATAATCACCATACCTGGCGCCGTTTCCCCGTGCAAGTCCTGGTTGCCGACTGCACCAATGAACCGCGGTGCGGGCAAACTGGCCGCCTGGAAGGCAACATACTCGCGCAACACACTGCAGTCGCGGATAAAACGCAAGGTATCTGCCGAAAAGCTGGCATTTACCTGCACCGGCTCCAGGGCATTGGTCACGTCCCACACCTGTGCATTCACACCGGCCAGCTTAAAAAGCCCGGTGCTGCCGGCGGCAACGCTTTGCCGGTCGCGGAACAGCATTTGACCTTCAGAAGGAGCGGCCAGCTTCGCGCGGCCATGTAGTTCTATAAAGTCTACCCAGCCCTGCGCACCACCTGCCGGAACAAATTGTACGCCCACAGTGGCGGAATTGGCGGTGCCGGTTACGGGCAGCAGGCTATTCACCGAGGTTACCTGGGTTTCGAATACGTTACCGCTGATCGGGTCGGGGTACAGGGCCTGCACCTGCGATTGGTTCATGAGTATGTTGAAACGGCTGCTGCCCACGCTTTTCGCTGCTACGGAAGCACGAATAAATACATTGGTAAGGCCACCCGCAGGCACTGTAAACGGGTAATTACGGCTGGACGCATTGGCGTTCATTTCCTCATCCAGCCAGCGTTGCCCACTACCCAATACATTCACCTTATCGTTTTCTGTATAAGCACGGAAGTCGTAAGTGGTAATCGTTTTACCGGCAGCCGGCTGACCGTTATCCAACACCACCCGCTTACCTGTTCCGCCGATTTTCAGGAAATAATAGGCAGTGTCCGCATACAGATGTGACTGATGCTGAAAATGTTGTGCGTTAGGCTGCCATGCTTCATTGCCGGACGTATAAAATAAAATGTAATCGTTGCCGTTAATAGTACCGTCACCTCCGTCGTGTATGTAGATCGCGTTTTCAGGAATATCATCGAAACGGGGGCTGGCATTATCTTCCGGCAGCATAGCGCCACCGTATCCAAACAATCGTACGGAGGCGGAAGAAAGATTTAAAGTATTAATTCCCATACTATTAAGCAGGGAAATGTCTATCTTGTACACGCCCGGACCGGTAACCGCCAGTTTATAGCAGCTGCCGTCGGCCAGTACGGAATGGGAAGCATAAGTTCTTTGGGCATAAGCTTTGATGCCTGTGCAAAGGAATAAAATGAGCAGGAAGGGAACACGGGATATCGCCATTGCAAATGCAGCCTGGTTTTTACAAACCTACAGTAAGCAGTGGATATTCCAAACCCCGGAGTGTGGAAAATAAGTGTAAAACGGGGTAAAAACCCTAAACAAGGCACTGATCTTTAATCGGAAGCATGACCTATCAGGCATGCATTTACAGATTAATTATTTTTGCTATGAAATAAAAAATATTACATTTGCGTTTACCTATTGAAATATCTTATAAAAAGCTGAATTACATGCGTAGATTAACCTCCTTATCACTGCTCGTAGGCGCCGGAATCATACTCGGCGGTGCTACCTCTTGTAATAAAGACGGTGGCGGCGGCCTGTTCGGGAAAAAGAAACAATCTTCTTCTGCCACAGGTTGGGCTTACAACGATAAAAAAATGGGCGGCTTCAGCGTCGCTAAGAACGTGGACCAGCAAACTGGTCCTGGTCTCGTTTTCGTACAGGGCGGTACTTTCGCCATGGGTGCGACCGAGCAGGATGTGATGATGGAATGGAACAATATCCCCCGCAGGATCACGGTTTCCTCCTTCTACATCGATGAAACGGAAGTTTCCAACGTACACTACCGCGAGTACCTGTACTGGCTTACCCGCATGTACAACGAATCATTCCCCGAAGTCGTGCGCAACGCCCTCCCTGACACCCTGGTCTGGCGTAGCGAGCTGGCTTACAACGAGCCACTGGTAGAGTACTACTTCCGCCACCCGGCTTATAATGATTATCCGGTAGTAGGCGTAACCTGGAAACAGGCCACCGACTACGCTAAATGGCGCTCTAACCGCGTAAACGAAAAACTGCTGATGGATGCAGGCCTGCTTTCTAAGGCAGACATTACCAACCAGGCAGATGATAATACATTCGACAGTAAGTCTTATATGGCCGGCCTGTACGAAGGCACGCCGGGCAAAATGTCCAAAGGTGCTAAAAAGCAGTTCCAGAACCCCGATGGTACGCCGCGTGGCGCACAGTTCGAAGATGGTCTGATGCTGCCGAACTACCGCCTCCCGACAGAAGCTGAGTGGGAGTACGCTGCCCTCGGTTATATCGGCCAAAACCCGAACCCTTCCAAAAAAGAAGGCAACAGGGGTGAAGAGTTGATCATGAACAAACAGATCTACTCCTGGGGAACTAACAACTCCGGCCTCCGCGACATCCGCCGCGGTAAATGGCAGGGTGAGTTCCTGGCGAACTTCAAACGTGGCTCCGGCGACAACATGGGTATGGCAGGCGGCCTGAACGACCGTGCCTCTATCCCCGCCGCCGTTAGCACTTACTTCCCGAATACTTTTGGTATCTATAACATGTCTGGTAACGTAAGCGAGTGGGTACAAGACGTTTACCGTCCCCTCACGGCGATCGACGGCGACGACTTTAACTACTTCCGTGGTAACAAATTCCAGACGGTATACCTGAACTCAGAGAACGAACTGGAAAAAGACAGCCTGGGTCAGCTCCGCATGCGTGACGTAACGGATGAAGAGAGCGCCAGCCGCCTCAACTACCAGAAAGGTGATGTAATCAACTACCTCGATGGTGACTCCCTGTCACTGGTAGAGTATGGTTACGGTATTACCACCCTCATCAACGACAAATCCCGTGTGATCAAAGGTGGTAGCTGGAACGACCGCGCTTACTGGCTGTCCCCGGGCACCCGCCGCTTCATGCAGGAAGACATGGCCACTAACACGGTAGGTTTCCGTTGCGCGATGGACCGCGTGGGTAGCCCCGAAGGCAACAAGTTCAAAACCGGCAACCTGTTCCGCAAACAGCGCCAGAAAAGATAATTCAGCTTAAACTACGCTATACAAGGGCTGTATCCTCGGGATACGGCCCTTTTTCTTTTTTGTAACCCGGCATTTGTTCCCCTTCTCACCCGCCGTCGCACGCTTCAACCATTGAGCACTCGTGGCCAAGCACCTATTGACACAATCGTCCGGGGCGCACTTTCGCCCCAGGCCGCGAATCGCCAGCGCCAAAAGTTAAAATACCATCACCGCAAACACCTCTTTTTTTCCCAAATCGCTTCCTCCGACAGGCATCCTTCTACATAAGAAGCTGCATCCTTATTGAATCCTAGGTAGATCCTTCGTAAATACTTCGCAAATAATTCGTATATCATTCGTATGTATACGAACCATATACGAAGGATGTACGAACCATATACGAAGGATGTACGAAGGATGCATGGAGGATGTAGCCAGGATTCTTATACTATATTACCGGGTTGAGGGGAGGACTGCTGTTGAAGGGAGCGACGCAACGGCGGATGGGGAGAAAGGCTGAAGCTGGTGACATAAAAAAAAGCGCCCCGTAAAGAGCGCTTTCCTATAGTTGACAGGACTTATTTCCACATCTCCAGTATCTCCTCGGTGTGCCGTTTACTTTGCGGCTTGCGAATGATCTTGTGGATGATGCCTTTTTCGTTAATCAGGAAGGTGGTGCGGTGGATGCCGTCGAAGATGCGGCCCATGAATTTCTTTTCTCCCCACACGCCGTACTGGTTAAGAATGGTGCGGTCTTCGTCGGCCAGTAAGGTGAAGGGCAGGCTGTTTTTCGTGATGATCTTCTGGTGGCTCTTTTCTGAGTCGGCGCTTACGCCTACCACCTCGTAGCCCTGCGCGGTAAGATCCGCGTAGTTATCACGGAGGTTGCAGGCCTGCACGGTGCAGGTGGCGGTACTGTCTTTCGGATAGAAATAAAGCACTACTCTTTTGCCTTTAAAATCATTGAGCGACACCTTCTTTCCGTTCTGGTCGATCCCTTTAAATATGGGCGCTTTGTCGCCTTCTTTCAAATGAAACATCTGTGCTTTATCGTTTGAATTTAATCGTATAGGTAGCCTCGTTGCCGGCAATGTCGTAGGCAGTTACTACCAGTTCGTGATTGCCTGGCAAACAATGCTCATCGAAGGTATAAGTGATCGTATTGCCTTTGCGGGAGCACAACAGCCATTTGCCATCCAGGTCGGCGCGATAGGATTTGATACCGCTGGCATCGCTGAGGGTGAATGACATCCTGGTGAGCGCCCCTGCGTTCATGCCGGTCTTAACACCACCTACCGGCGTGATCTTTGGCTTCACGGTATCAATCGCGAGCTGGAAATCACCAAAATCGCGGAAAGACGCTTTGAACCAGCCATCTTCATAAGTGGCGGCGGCCACACTGCTGCCCAATCCACTGCGTTTCATCACCATCTTACTTTGCAGGTGAGCGGGAACAGCTTTCGTAGGCCTTATGCGCACGTTAAAGTTGCTGTGGACCGGCACCAGCGCGGTGTGCAGGCGATACGTGTTGGAATACGCCCCGGCAGTTGCATTTGCCAACTCTGTATAGCGGAAACAAATGCGGTCGTAGATCGAACCTTCTTCCAGGAAAAACTCCACCTGGTTGTTCTCGAATATGTTACGCGAATCGGTGAACATGGTGTTGGCACAAGCCCCTTCGGCAGGCGACTTGCTTTCCTGTTGTAAGGAAAAGCTTACAGTCGAGGTATTACCATTTGCATCCTTCACTTCCACTTTCATGGCGTGCGGTCTACCGTCCGATAAATCAACCATACCGTTTTCGCCACGCAGGTCGTGGTAAATGCCAAGCGGGTTACCGGGCAGGGCGTACATGAGCTGCACATACGGGCCACCACCTTTCTTCATCTTGTAATCCACGTGCGCATTGAGGTAGCGGGTTTCGTCGTAGCCAATATCATCGAGCAGGAAACCGCTTAAGGGCACATTATTATCGTACACGATCGCCTGGAAAATACCGTTCGGGTTATCCGAATTACTTTGCCTGTCCAGCGCACCAATGGCCACGCCGGCTTTGTCGGTATTCACTTTTACCAATGGTTTGGCGGCTACGTACTGACCGGCCTTATTACGCGTCACCGCTACCATTACAGGCGTTTGCTCGTACAGGCTGCGGTTGCGGTCGTAAATAGCGATACGTTGTATTTCGGGCGCACGGGTATCGGGCACGCCGAAGCCGAACAGCAGGCCGTTCAGGGGCTTTTCTGTCTTTGTATCTCTTATTTCAAAGTGCAGGTGCGGACCTGCAGAGCCGCCAGTGTTACCGCTCCAGGCAATGAAATCGCCCTTCTTCACGGGGAAGAGGTGCGCGGGAATCACCAGGTCGATGGCCCAGCTTTGCTGGTCGTATTGTTTTTGCTTTACGTATTGCTCGAGGGTTGGAAAGAAACGGTTGAGGTGGGCGTACACAGTCGTATAGCCATTTGGGTGCGTGATATATACCACGTTACCAAAGCCGGTGTGCGATATGCCGATGCGGCTTACGTACCCTTCGGCGGCGGCCAGTACTCTCAGGTTCTCACGTTGCTGGGTTTTAATGTCCAGGCCGGAGTGAAAGTGATTGGGACGAAGTTCACCGAAGTTGCCCGCCAACAGGATGGGAATTTCGAGTGGATTGCGGAAATACCCTTTGGGATAGCTCTTCACGGGAAGGTCCTGTGCAAATGCCAATGCCGGTGCTAAAAGAAAAAGGCCGATTAATTTCTTCATCCTGCAAATGTAAGGATAAAGGAATAACCGGCCTTTCCGCTTATAAATGCGCATGGCTACAAACGTCGGCGTATATCGGCCAGCAGCTCTACAAAAGCCATGTTTTCGCGGATGTGTGGCTCCCAGGCCAGGCCCATCGCGCAAAGATCGTACTCCTTTACGATGGTGGCGCCGGGCTTACCTTCTTCTGTACCTAAGATCCACACCATGTCTGATATGGCAGCGGCGTTCTCAATATCGTGACTTACGATGATGAGCGTATTGTGTTCATTGAGCGTAGATATCTTTTGCAGCAGCGCCGTTACGCGATCGATCATGAGTACGTCCAGACCCGAAAAGGGCTCATCCAGCAATATAAAACGGTTGCCCGTAAGCACCTGCTGTATGATACTCACCCGCTGCCGCTGGCCACCGCTCAGCTGCGCCGGGTATTTTTTCAGGTGTTCCTGCAATTCAAAAGCCTTCGCGTATTCATCAATCAGCTTTCTTTTGGCGGCGTCATTTAATCCACCCCCTGCACTGTCCACCCCGATCTTTAAGTTTTGATAGATCGTGCGGTGATTGAACAGCATGTAGTTTTGCGGCACGATGCCTACTTCTCCCGGCTTCACGATATGCTGATCTTCATCGATGCGCACCGTGCCGGTAACAGGTTGCAGCAATCCGGACAGGATGCGGAACAGTTGTGTTTTGCCGATGCCGCTGCGACCTACGAGCGACACCACCTGCCCCTGGTGCAAACCTTCGCGGTGAATATCGCGGATAGCAAAGTTTACATCGCGCAGTACAACCTTGTCGCCATACTGCATGCCTATATTTTCTGCGCTCAATAACACTTCGTGTTTGGTATATGCACTCATCGGCGTACGGTTAATTTAGTGTAAGGAAATAGCCAGTGCCGCAGCGCGCCCAGCAGGTAATCGAACAGTAAACCAATGATGAAGATGATGACGAGCGTGCCAAATACCACATCAAGCTGCACGTATTTGTTCGCACGAATGAGCATGACGCCCAGGCCGCCTTCACTCATACTTAGCCCTTCAACAGAGGTAATCATCAGCCAGGCGATCGCAAAGTTCTGTCGCATTACTTCAAACACCTGATCGAGCCGGCCGACGATCACCACCTCCCAGAGCGACTTCCAGCTGTTCATGCGAAGGGTGGTACATAGTTCAAATTCCTGCGCGTGAATGTTGTCGATCACACTTAACAGCGAGGTCACAAAAAAAGGAACGATACCGAATATGAGCAGGCTTAATTTAAGCTGGTGGCCATTTTGCGTAAGTAATGTAAACAGGAAGATCAACCCTGTCAACGTGAGGTAACGGCACTTGATCACGAATCGGGCAAAAGGCTGAAACACGGGTACGATGGACAAATAACTGATCAGCAAAGCGATCACGATACTGATGCCCATACCTTTGATAGTGAGGGCCAGACTGGCGAACAGGTTGTCTGCGAAGTCGGGCATCTGTATAATATGTCCTAATGCAGCCATTACTTTGGCTGGCGTGGGAATGAGTCCGCCGCCGGTTAACTGCCAGGCTACCAGCGCCAGCAGCACTTCCGTCACGATCAGCAGCGTGAGCGTACGTTTATTCAGTATCCGCAGCGGCTCAAAGAATTGTCGTAAACGTTGCATGTTAAAGGATTTAAGAGCATGCTGCACTTACGGGCGCAGCATGCTAAGGGTTAGTTACCTAATACGATCTGCACACGACGGTTCTTGGCGCGACCGGCAGCGTTATCATTATCGGCAATGGGTTTGGTAGCGCCGTAACCTTTGGCTTCTACCCGGCTGGATGAAAGGCCCTTGCTCTGCAGGTACGTTTTTACTGCGGTGGCCCGCTCTTCGGAGAGCAACATATTCGACTGATCGTTACCTACGTTATCGGTGTGGCCATATACGCCGAGCTTCAACCCTTCGGCTACCACGGCGCTTTGCAGTATCTCGTCGAGCACGGGGTACGATACTTTCCTGATCTGCGCGCTACCGGTTTCGAACTGTATCTCGTACGACTTCGACGACACTTCCTTGGTGATCTCACCTGCGTATTCTTCCTTCATCACACTACCTTCCAGCAGTTCGGGGTGATTGGAGACCACGGAGGTAATAAAAGATTTATCCACCACTTTGCTGTACACCGGGTACGCTGGTACCAGCTCCGGGTACATTTTTACGAGGATGTCGCCGAAGGTGTTGTACACGATCTTGTAACGGTCAATTCCATCTTTACCTAAACCGAACATGTTCGCCGCATCGGCCAGGTTGTAGGCCATGGAGCCACCGAGGTGTACCTTCAGTCCCTGCGCGTCTTTTTCTTCTACGCCGTTATAGTATTTCAGCCAGTACGCGCCATCCTGCTCGTTGTACACTTTGGCGGATACGTCTGCCGCAAAGGCTTTCGCCTCGTTGAAGGAGCGCACCTGGTCACCGGCCTGCGAAAGCGCCATGATCAGGTTTTCCATATCGGTGCGGTGATCGTAGGCGAACTTCTTGATCGTGATGGTAATGTTCGGCATCTGCGCGCTGTACTCTTTGGTAGATGCGATGTTTACGAGTCCGCCGCGCTTCTGCGCAATGTTCACGTCGCCGGGCGTCCAGGTGCTTACGGCATCTACACCTACCGTGGTGTCCTGGCTCAGTTTTTTACCATCTACCACCAGTTTGCGCGATTCCTTGTAACCGGTGATGTATTTGTTCGCGGCATCCAGGAAGTCGTTCGCTGCGATCAGGTTGATGGCATTACGATCATAAGTCGTTTCATCCGGGTTTACCCGAAGCCCATTATCGCCGGCCCACTTTACGAGAATGTTCATATCACCGTCGCGCAGCACGCAGGACACAGTTTTGCCGATCGCATTATTCGGGTCGCGTTGCCAGTCTATAGGGCCCATCAGTTTATCTTCCCCATAACTTTTACCCATGGTGTAAAAAGCAATAGGCTGGTAGTCCGGGCCAAGCGGCTCCAATTCCTTTACCAGTGCGGCGAAGAACATCGGCATACCATCGCCCATGAAGGAGGCGAACACACCGGGAGCGTTCGGATTGTTCTTATACTCCTGCGCAAACTTTACCATATCGGCGATAGACTTGTTACAGTCGTCCTGCCGTACGATTTCCAGCTGCAGTTTGGCTTTGTCGAGCAGGGAGCCCTTTGTCGTATTGGCACCGCCGTTCGCGTACATCAGCGGGAACTGCGAGTTCCAGGCCATGATGCGCCAGCTGATCTTTGTACCGCCGTTCATGGCTTCTTCGGTGCCAGGCAAAGGCAGCATGACTGCATCTTTACTTAAAGAAGCTTCAGGTGCATCGGGTAACTTAACTTTACCTATTTCTGCAGATGCCCTTGCCTGTTGGGGACGTTTATCCCACCAAAATACTTTCGCGGCATATATACCGCCTAATACGAGGATGATACCTAAAATTTTACCGCCGGGTTTTACTTTAACTGACATTGTTGTGTGTTTTTAGCGTGATAAAGTGTGTTTTAGTTCAGGGCATAGCTCCGCCTGGACCGCCTCTCTGTGCAGCCTTTCGGGGCGGGTGCTATGCTTATTTTAACTTAAGAGATCGTTGTAATTATCTTTCGCTACTGTACCAGGTTTACGTTCCACATTCGAAGGCTCCCATTTCTGTGTGTTCAGTTTAAACTCCTTATCAGGATCGAACGACTCCAGCATTTGCAGGCCTTGTAATTCATAAGTCGCATTATCGAGGTCGATAGAGCGCATAAAGTCGTTCGAGTAATTGATCGCCTTCTTCATACTCGACAGTTTGCTGGCGATGTCTTCCTTCAAAAATTCCATGGACTGTTCCACCATCAGTTTCTTTTCGGGATCGCCTTTAAATATTTTGAGCGCGGAGCTGAGCGCCCTGTTGCCGGACGTCACCGACTTATACAGGTCCTTCTTCAATTCCAGTTCATTGCGCGCATCTTCAATCAGGTAGGCACTGTTTTTATGCACCTTGGTGAGATAGTCGCCAATGCGGGCGAGATTATCGCGGATGGGCGTCAGCTGCATCACGTACTCTTTCAGTCGTGCGATCTGCCGCGTAGCGTTGCCTAGTTCAGGCAGCATGTTATTACTTTGTGCTGCCTTTGCCCGGCCGATGAGGTGGCCCATCTCCCTTTCTTTATCCACGATTTTCAGGTCGATCTTTTCCTTTTGCGCATCCACATCCACCGACTGTTTATACAGCTTTTCCCGCTGTTCTTCCATGTCGTTGATGTAATCTTCTGCGATCAGGAACGGGTCCAGTTCTATCACTACGCCGATCAGCTTTTTCATGAGCCATTCGTAGAAGTAGAACAGTGCGAGCCGCAGTTTACGATGCGTGACGGCGTACAGGAATATGCCCAGGCACACCAGTGCGATGCCGAAGTTGACGGTATTCCAAACCACTTGTGTGAGGATGGGAATAACGTAGTAGCCGATGAGGACGAGCAGGCCAAGACCAATGACGATACCGAACTTACCACCGGGCCTGTTCCAGTACGACTTTAGTTTTTGATCGGATGCTGCGGGGAAGAATTGTGTTTCCATTACAGTGATGTTTGAATTTTTTGAATGTCAGTAATAATTTTATTGATCATTGCTTCACTCGCCACCTGGTAGCCCTGCCGGCTTACGGCGATCTTCCTTTCGTATTCTGTCACTTCCGTTCGAAGTGCATTCGCATTATCCTTTGCCGCCTGTATTTCCTGCGTCAGCTTTTGGATAAGGGCCGCATTATCAGCGATCGCTTTTTCCAGGTCCGCCAGCTGGTGTTTACGTCCTTCGATCTCCTGCGAAGCTTTGTCGCCCGCAGCTTTATCGAACTGTTGCCGGTCCTGCTCCACGATCATTTTGTATTGCGCGGCGGTTTGCAGCAGCTTGTCTTTTGTAAGTCCCTGCACGCCGAGTGTTGCGAACACCGCCGACATGCGGGCTTTTTCTTCGGGCAGATGCGATTCCAATGTTTCCATCATCTTCCAGAACTCGAAATAATCCGGTCCGGGCAGATTACTTTGTTCGAACAACCGTAAAAAGTGTTGCTCAAACTTGTCGACATCCTCGGCCGACATGGCCGCCGCTGTTGCCTTCAGTGGCGCGTCCTGTACTTGCGGAATATAAGCGGCAGTATTACTGCCTGGTGAGGGCGCACTATTCCCATCGGGCTCAAATTCCACGAAGAGCCCTAGCGCCTTTTTGAAAAGGTTTGCCATTGTTTTTAGTATAAAATGGTGACAAAAGCGGGTAGGCATAGCGATCGCACGTGCACTTGCGAGGCCATTGGCGTACCATTGATGATAGGTGACACGACGTCATCTGGAAAGCATGTACAGAATAGCAGTACGCGATGTTGCGCGCTACATTCGGAGCTTACCTGGCGGCTGGGTTTCTATATTACCAATCGGGGGAAGGTTGTACAAATATTCCGTAATGCTTTACAGAGTATTCATATCATTTGAGAGAGTGTTGTTTTCTACATTGTCATTTATCATATTGACGACGTAAAATTATAACAAATTCAACATCTGCAAAATTCCGGAGGTGTGCTGCGGGTGCAGTGATTTTAAATATTTAAAAGCTTTTGGGCATAGATTTTAACATTTCATTAAAGCGGACGTCGCTGCGATTTACAACCTATACCTGCAGGCGGTGCGGATTAAAGGAAAACTATATTTTAAAACTTTACTACTTTAGCTATCCAATAAAGCACAGCATGTCTATCACGGTAACAAATCTTCATAAAGTATATGGCGAGCAGCAGGCCGTAAAAGACGTATCGTTTCAGCTGAACAAAGGAGAGATCGTTGGCTTCCTGGGGCCTAACGGCGCAGGTAAAAGCACCACGATGAAAATCATCACCGGATTTTTACCCCTACCTCCGGCAAGGCTGTAGTTTGCGGGTTTGATGTGGCTCAACAGCCCATGGAAGTTCGTAAGCGCGTAGGTTACCTGGCCGAGGCTAATCCTTTATATTTCGACATGTATGTGCGCGAGTTCCTGGAGTTTGTGGCGGGTGTACACAACCTGGGCGCTCAGACGACTGGCCGCATTAATGAGATGATAGAGCGCACCGGCTTAAACCCGGAGCGGAATAAAAAGATTGGTGCGCTGTCAAAAGGCTACAAACAACGCGTTGGCCTGGCGCAGGCGTTATTGCACGACCCGGAAGTACTGGTACTGGACGAGCCGACCTCCGGCCTGGACCCGAACCAGCTGGCGGAGATCAGGCAGCTGATCAAAGATGTGGGACAAAATAAAACCGTGATGTTGAGCACCCACATTATGCAGGAGGTGGAAGCAATGTGCAGCCGTGTAATCATTATTAACAAAGGCAACATCATCGCCGACGACTCGATTACCAATCTACAGCAGATGGGACAAGGGTTTGTAGAGGTTAGCTTCGGCGAAATCGCCACCAAAGAGGAGTTAGAAAGTTTAGGCCAGGTAAACCGGGCATTGGCGCGGGATAACAATACCTGGCAGTTATACTCCGACGACCTTGAGGCGGTACGGAAAAACCTATTACAATTCGCTTTGATAAATAACCGAAACATCCTTTCTTTGCGAAGCAATTCGCAATCACTGGAGGATATTTTCAGAGAAAAGACCCAGAAGTGATAGAATTTGTCTAAGTAAATGAGGAAAAACAGAAAAACCTTTCAATAATTTATCATTATGAGCATTATTTCACAAATCCATGCCAGGCAGATCCTTGACAGCCGCGGCAATCCTACTGTAGAAGTAGACGTTACCACTGAAGACGGTCATTTTGGACGCGCAGCCGTACCATCCGGCGCCTCCACTGGTAAACACGAAGCGGTAGAGCTGCGTGACAATGACAAATCCGTTTACGTTGGTAAGGGCGTATTACAGGCTGTTAAGAACGTGAACGAGATTATTGCGCCCGAGCTGGAAGGTTGGGACGTAACAGACCAGGCAGGAATTGATAAATTGCTGATCGAGCTGGACGGTACCGAAAACAAAGCCAAATTGGGCGCTAACGCAACCCTGGCGGTGAGCATGGCTGTAGCGAAAGCTGCTGCTGAAGTAGCTAACCTGCCCCTGTTCCGTTACCTGGGTGGTGTTAACGGCTCCGTACTGCCAATGCCGCTGATGAACATCATCAACGGTGGTGCGCACGCCGACAACAAAATCGACTTCCAGGAGTTCATGATCGTGCCAGTTGGCGCTGACACCTTCTCTGAAGGGCTGCGCTGGGGCGTTGAAATCTTCCACACCCTGAAGTCTGTACTGAAAAAGAAAGGTTATAGCACGAACGTAGGTGACGAAGGCGGCTTTGCTCCTGACATCCAGAGCAATGAAGAGGCGATCGAAACCGTTATTCAGGCGATTGAGGCTGCTGGTTACAAACCAGGTACCCAGGTAGCGATTGCACTGGACGCTGCTAGCAGCGAAATGTACAACGAGGCCGATAACACTTACAAATTCTACAAAAGCTCCGGCAAATCTATCTCCAGCGACGAGATGGTAGCTTACTGGGCTGAGTGGTGCAAAAAATACCCCATCGTTTCTATCGAAGACGGTATGGCCGAAGACGACTGGAACGGTTGGAAAAAACTGACAGAAGCAGTTGGTGCCAACGTACAGCTGGTAGGTGACGATCTGTTCGTAACGAACGTTAAACGTCTGAAACAAGGTATTGACCAGAACATCGCTAACTCTATCCTGATCAAAGTAAACCAGATCGGTACAGTTACAGAGACCATCAATGCAGTGAACATGGCGCACAAAGCTGGTTTCACTTCCATTATGAGCCACCGTTCCGGCGAAACAGAAGATACAACGATCGCTGACCTGGCGGTTGCATTGAACTGTGGTCAGATCAAGACTGGTTCTGCTTCCCGTACAGACAGGATGGCGAAATACAACCAGCTGATCCGTATTGAGGAGCTGCTGGGTGAGACCGCCATTTATCCGAAAAATTCCGTTACATTTGGTAAGAAATAACCAATTATAACGTTATTTAGTGGTCAACACATCGAGACATTAACCGGGGGCCCGCAAGGCTCCCGGTTTTTAAAATCTGCCCTTCATGTTTAAACAGCCATTTAAAATACCAGCACTTGTCCGCAACAAATATGTTGTGACCACTGCGGCATTTATTCTGTGGCTGGCCTTCCTCGACCGTAACAATATGCTTTCACAGTATGAGCTTACGGCAGAGGTAAACAAGATGGAGGCGCAAAAAGAGTTTTACCGCGAGAACAACGACGCTACCCGCAAAGAAAGCCAGGAACTGCTCTCCAGCATGGAAAAGCTGGAAAAATTCGCCCGCGAGCAGTATAAAATGAAGAAAGACAACGAAGACGTGTTTCTTATTATGCCCGAAAAGCCTAAAGAAGACTAGGCTACACCCTGTAAATCAATCCGTTCCGCTTATCCTTCCCCACAACCGGCCGCCAGCGCCATCCATCCTTTTATCTTGCAAAAGCGAATTTTTTGGTCTAATTTGACAATACGTTAGTCCTGTTCCACGTTATTTACACGTTAGCTTATTAAAACATCAGGCCATTTAACCAAAAACAGTATTTGCATGAGCAATTCTACACTACCACTTTTTATAACTTCACACGCTACTACCGACAAAAAAAACAGGCATATGAATGAGATGAAGAAAATGCAACGTGAAGAAAAAGCATTGATCGCCATCACCGCGGAGTCACTGAAAACGATCCAGTATGCACCGCGCACCAGCACCTTAGACGCCATCTTCGAATACGCAAAGAAGAAATAGGCGTTCCCGTTAATTGTTTACGGTAACTATTCACACAACTATTGCGCACGTTCGCGCCTGTCCGTAGTATGCGGTTTTCGCGCTATATTTACGGCATGACCAAAAAAGAACGTTTCGCGTATGTAATCAGCTATTTCGAGCAACATGCTCCGAATGCTGAAACGGAACTGATATACGATAATCCTTATCAATTACTCGTTGCCGTTATACTCTCGGCCCAATGCACCGACAAACGGGTGAACATGACCACACCGGCCATTTTTGACCAGTACCCGGATGTATATTCACTCAGCAAAGCCACGTTCGACGATCTCTTTCCACTCGTCAGGAGCATATCTTATCCGAATAATAAAACCAAACACCTGATCGGCATGGCCAACATGGTGGTCGATGACTTTGGCGGAGAGATTCCGTCAACCGTACCAGAGCTGGTAAAACTCCCGGGCGTTGGGCGCAAAACGGCAAACGTTATCACATCCGTGGTGCATCATCAACCCAACATGGCGGTGGACACCCACGTATTCCGCGTATCGGCCAGGCTTGGTCTGACCACGAACGCAACTACGCCGTTACAAACAGAAATGCAGCTGCTCAAATATATTCCGAAAGAGAAAGTGCATGTGGCGCATCACTGGCTGATACTGCACGGTCGCTACATATGCCTGGCGCGCAGTCCGAAATGTGAGGAGTGCGGGTTGAGACCGGTTTGTAAATACTACCAATCAATCATCCGCGGAAACCAGCTGAGTTTACCGAAGTACTGATATTAAAAATATAACCGATCCTCCCTGTTATTGGGATTTTCGAAAAGATTTTACTTATCTTTTCCGTTAAAAGCAATAAAGTCTAAATATCGTTATGAAGTCAATTACGAGAATACAGTTGTCGTTTATGATGTTCCTGGAGTTTTTTATCTGGGGCGCGTGGTTCGTTACATTAGGTACATTTTTAGGCAAGAACCTGGCAGCAACCGGTTTGGAATCGGCCAGTGTGTTTTCGACCCAATCATATGGTGCGATCATCGCTCCTTTCATTATTGGTTTGATCGCGGATAAATATTTCAATGCAGAAAGGATTCTGGGCATCCTTCACCTGATAGGTGCTGCGCTGATGTTCATGATGTACAAATCTGAAAGCGTAGCTACTTTTTATCCTTATGTATTTGGATACATGGTAGGCTACATGCCAACACTAGCGCTTGTTAACTCTGTTTCTTTCCGCCAGATGAAAGATCCGGAGAAAGAGTTTTCCAATATTCGTGTATGGGGCACCGTTGGTTGGATCCTTGCAGGTCTTTCTATCAGCTACCTGTTCCATTGGGATTCAGAAGAAGCAATCAGAGCCGGTGCATTGAAAAACACCTTTGCCATGGCCGGTATCGCATCATTGATCCTGGGCCTGTACAGCTTTACCCTCCCCAAAACACCACCGATCAAAGACGGGAAAAAGAACGACAGCATTGCTTCCCTGCTTGGCCTGGATGCTATCAAACTGCTCGCGAACAGGAACTTCCTGATCTTCTTCGTATCCGCCATCCTGATCTGTATTCCGTTGGCTTTCTACTACCAGAACGCGCACCCTTTCCTCGAGGAAACCGGTTTGCCCAATGTGACTGGTAAAATGGCTATTGGCCAGATATCCGAAGCACTGTTCATCCTCGCTTTACCTGTTTTCTTTAAGCGTTTCGGCTTCAAGAAAACGATTCTGGTGGGTATGCTGGCCTGGGCGGTACGTTACACCCTGTTTGCTTATGGCAACTCCGGCGAACTGGCGTTTATGCTCATTCTCGGTATTGCTTTACACGGTATCTGTTATGACTTCTTCTTCGTTTCCGGCCAGATCTATACCGATCAGCAGGCGGGCGAACAATATAAAAGTGCTGCACAGGGCCTGGTAACGCTGGCCACCTATGGTGTAGGCATGCTCATCGGGTTCTGGATCGCAGGTATTATCAGCGATACTTACAAAGAGGCGGCTAACAAATGGCAGATGATCTGGATGATACCTGCAGGCATTGCGCTTGTTGTGGCCATCTTATTCACCTTGCTGTTCCGCGACACTAAAAAACAGGCGGCGTAAACTTCCGCTTTTATATACCACTCCGCAGTGATTGCCCTGTACCAACCGGCCTTTTGCTGCGGAGTTTTTATTTGTACTATTTCACCACGTCAAAATAAATACTATGCAACGTATTGCCATGTTAGGCTCGGGCTTCATAGGCCGTTTTTACGCTGATTCGCTGCAGGGACAGCGGAGCCGCGACAAAATTGTAAGCATCTATTCCCGCCGCGAAGAAAGCGCTAAAAAGTTCGCGGAAGACTACCAGGTAGATCATTGGACCACCGACATGGAAACCTCGATCGCACATCCGGATGTAACCGTTGTATGTATCTCGCTGCCCAACAACCTGCACGAAGCGGCCGTTAACCTTTGCTGTAAACACAAAAAAGCAGTGATCTGCACCAAACCTTTGGGGCGTAATGCAGAAGAGGCTAAACGTATGTTAGAAGCCGTAGAAAAGGCCGGCATCTTCCACGGTTACCTGGAAGACCTGGTGTATACACCGAAGTTCCTGAAAGCCCTGCAAAGCGTGAAGAGCGGCGCTTTAGGCCGCATCCTGTGGGCAAAAAGCCGTGAAACACATCCTGGCCCCCACAGCGAATGGTTTTGGGATAAGGAGCAGGCAGGCGGTGGCTGTATTCTCGACCTTGGCTGTCATTGTGTGGAAATCGCGCGCAGTTTTATCGGCAAAGACATCAAACCGGTAGAAGTAATGTGCTGGGCCGATACCCAGGTAAAACCTATCGATGCGGAAGATCATGCGATCGGCTTAGTTAAATACGAGAACGGCGCCATCGGTCAGTTTGAAGTAAGCTGGACTTTCCGCGGCGGCCTCGATCTGCGCGATGAAGTGATGGGTTCCGAGGGCACAATCTGGTTAAACAGTTTCCTGCGTACTGGTTTTGATATGTTTACTACCGGCAAAGGCGCCGAGTATGTAGCAGAGAAGGCAGAAAGCAACACCGGTTGGTTATTCCCCGTAGGTGATGAACTGAACGAACTGGGCTACAATCATATGTTTGCGGATATGTTCCGTGCGATGGAAGAAGGCCGTGAGCCGGCAGAATCTTTCTACGACGGATACGTGGTAAACGCGGTTTTGGACGCCGCCTACAGATCGGCTGCGAGCAAGCAATGGGAGCCTGTAAAACTGGATGTATGGCGCGGACAGGAAGGTGTGGAGAAGATGCGCCCGCAAACGGATTACAACGAACAATATTACCTGATCAAAGAAGAGACGACGCACTACGGCGCTAAAAAACTCATCTTAAAAGATAAGAAAACCGGGCAGATCGTCGAGCAGACTATCTAGCCTTCCACTCTGCGGAAGATCGCCTTGCCGATGACGTGGTTTACCTCGGCTTCGGCAAGCTTTCCTCCCGAGTAGCGGTAAATATTCTTCTTGCCGTCGGGCATAGATATTTCATATTTCTCCTGACCTAATGGCCGTACCGGCAGTAGCTTACCCAGTGTTTCGGAGTAAACGAATTTCGCGGTCTTAGGTTCGGTAATATACAAATCGGTTACGGCATAAATGATTTTCGCCTCGGGTAACGTGGCGGCTTTGCCCTGACGAACGACTTTATAGTCATTTGCCTGCTTCTGCGTAGTCGTTTCTTTGCTATCGTTTCCCAATCGCACCGCTTTTGCCTTCACCAGCACATTCCCTTCGTATTCATTCGCGATGTCCGTATCGACGCTGATACTGGCAATTAATTTGATTTTTACGCGGCTCTCCAGCGTAACGGAGCGGTTGGTCCCATTTACACGTTGGTTCACCTTGATATCGCCCACCACTTTGTTGTTGAAGAGTACCTCGTACTTAAAAGATTGTGCGCCTGCGACCAGTGGCAACAGGAAACAGAAAAGGGTTTTGAGCAGGATCATCTTATTCATGCGTTAAAAATCATTGCAGGTTTAAAAGGCGCTTATGATCATCAATGTACGAAAAAAATCCTGCCCGAAAACGAGCAGGATCTTTCCATGATATATTTCGTTGACGGTTAGGCCAGCATTTCTTTGATACGGATCACCAGCTCACTTTTCGTGATCGGCACGCCCATAATCTTATTATAACCTTGCGCATTGATGAGGAACTCGTCGCGGATAATACGGATCAGTTGACCGTTATTGATTTCCGGGATCAGCACCTGGTCGTAGCTATGCAGGATCTCTGCGAGGTTTTTCGGAAACGGACGCAGGTGACGAAGGTGTGCGTGTGCTACCTCATGACCTTCGTCGAGCAGTTCCAGTACGGCACTTTTGATCGCACCATAAGTGGAACCCCAGCCTAACACGAGCACCTTACCTTTTTCAGGACCCAGCTCTATTTTCTGCAAAGGAATATGATCGGCGATGCGGTCTACTTTCTCCTGGCGGATCTTCACCATCAACTGGTGGTTCTCAGGATCATAACTTACGTTACCGGTAATATTTTGTTTTTCAAGACCACCGATACGGTGTTCGAGTCCGGGTGTGCCGGGTACCGCCCATGGACGTACCAGGTTTTCATCACGCTCGTAGGGATAGAAGTGTTCCTCTCCTTCTTCGAGACCCGTTTTGAATGTAACCGGGATCTCCGGCAGATCGGCACTTTTCGGGAAGCGCCATGGTTCGGCGCCATTCGC
Source organism: Chitinophaga horti (assembly GCF_022867795.2). Lineage (NCBI taxonomy): Bacteria > Pseudomonadati > Bacteroidota > Chitinophagia > Chitinophagales > Chitinophagaceae > Chitinophaga > Chitinophaga horti. The sequence goes on from NZ_CP107006.1 coordinate 4,898,398, forward strand.
GATATAACCGTCGCTCAGCAAGATCACTGGCGTCATATGTTTCAGTGCAAGGCGCACCGCTTCAAAAGCCACTTCGAAACAGTCAGAGGGCGTAGAGGCGGAGATGACAGGCATCGGGCACTCGCCGTTCCTGCCGTAGTAAGCCTGCAGCAGGTCCGATTGTTCTGTTTTAGTAGGCAAACCGGTGGACGGGCCGCCACGTTGAATATCTACGATCACCAAAGGAATTTCAAGCATCGTTGCCAGGCCCATTGCTTCTCCTTTCAGCGCCATACCCGGACCAGAGGTCGTAGTAATACCAATATGGCCACCATAAGACGCACCGATCGCGGAAGTAATACCGGCAATTTCGTCTTCCGCCTGGAACGTACGCACGCCGAAGTTTTTATAGCGGCTCAGTTCGTGCAGGATGTCGGATGCCGGCGTGATGGGATAAGTACCGAGGAAGATAGGCAACTTGGCTTTTTGCGCCGCGGCGATGAGGCCGTATGACAGCGCCGTGTTACCGGTAATGCTGCGGTAGGTACCAGCCTCCATGCGCGCCTTTTCTACGACGTAACGCGTAGTAAAAGCTTCTACCGTATCGCCAAAGTTATAACCGGCGTGCAGCACCTTCAGGTTACTTTCCAGTATCTCTGGTTTCTTACCGAATTTATCGCGGAGAAAGTTTTCTGTACTTTCCATATTACGGTTGTACAGCCAGTAGATAAAGCCGAGCACGAACATGTTTTTCGCACGGTCTTTTTCCTTCATGCCCAAAGTAGTTTCCTTCAGGGCTTCGCGGGTAAGTTTGGTAACGTCGATCGTATGCAGCTCGTAAGCCTTCAGCGAATCGTCTTCCAACGGATTAACACCATCGGGATAATTAGCGAGACGCAGGTTCTTAGAATCGAAGCCATCGGTGTTCGCGATGATAATGCCGCCCTTTTTTAAGCCTTTAAGATTAGCCTTAAGAGCAGCTGCGTTCATGGCCACTAATACGTCGCAGGCGTCTCCCGGCGTAAATATGCGGTTAGAGGAGAAGTGCAGCTGGAATCCGCTCACACCGGCAAGTGTACCTTGCGGGGCGCGTATCTCTGCAGGGAAGTCGGGAAACGTACTCAGGTCGTTTCCAACGAGTGCTGTATTATTCGAAAACTGGCTACCAGTCAACTGCATACCATCACCACTATCGCCTGCAAATTTGATTACAACGTCTTCTACCTGTTGTATGGATGTATTTGACATTTCAGATCTGTTCTAGTATTTAAATGTAAAATTAGTCAATCGCCTTTAGTTTTTGGCGAAGCCCGTCGAATATTAGCGATTTCGTGACCAAAAGTACACAAATATGGTAGACTTTTCTCACTTTGTTCCGCGCGTAATCGAGGGTGCAATATATTTAATTACTGGTCCAAGTAGTAATCAAAAGCGGAAATCATAAAACGGGGATGGGTTATGTTAAAGCTTGTGTAAAGAAATGTTAAATGCTTTTTGAACAGATAATCTGGCAGTTATGGGGCATGGTAGTTGTTTTATCCTTGTTACATGAGATGATAGCAGACGATGCGAAAACCTAACTAAGTCATTCATTTTAACCATATATACTTAACCATTCTTTATTCGTAAACCATTTAAAATTGTATGCTATGAAAAGGACAAAACTGAGCATGTTAGCGATAGCCGCCGTTGCATTTGGTGCGTTTGCATTTAAAAGCTTTGATGGTGGTGCTATTTCCGGTAAAGTAACACCAGCCGACGGTGCAACCGAAGCCTGGGCTGTTGCTGGCGCTGACACGCTGAAGGCAGCCATTTCTGATGGAGCATTTTCATTCTCCAACGCTAAAGCCGGCACCTATACTATTATAGTAGATGGTAAAGATCCGTACAAAGATGCTACGATCACTGATGTGAAAGTAGAAGACGGTAAAGCCACCGACCTTGGCGATATTAAATTAGAGCAATAGTTGGTTTTCATAGGGGTTAATCAAAGCCGGCACATGCTAAAGCATGGCCGGCTTTACTTTTTTGTTGATTAAAATAGCGCATAAAAAAAGCACCACAGCCTGAACGACTGTGGTGCCTTATTATTTTTGGGCGAAGGCTGATTAAGCGCCGCCAAGTTTGCATTTCTGCAGTACTTCCCATGATTTACCGTTGTGACGGAGGAAGTACAGGTTGCTTACTTTGAAAGTAGCCTGGTACTCTTTGTTTTCGTATTCGGGCCAAGCCTTTTCGAACTGTTCGTCGTCGAGGTCTTTGAAGGCCACGGTTACGTGTGGAGTGAAGCCGGTGCGTGCGAGCATGGTGCTGAAGCCAAATTCCTTACGCAGGAAGTTGATCAGCTGACGATGCATAGCGCTCATGGTTTCGCTTTTCTCAACATTGATGAAGAGTACACGGTTTTGTTTGTTCGGGAAAGTACCGAAGCCATTGAGGCTTACTTCGAAAGGCGCCTGTGTTTTAGCGAACTCTGTGAGTTCGTCGCAGAAGGATCTTTCGAGGGCCGGATCGGCTGTGAAAGGAACCTGGAGCGTGATGTGCGGCAGTACTTTCAGCGCGTACATCGGACCATAGTTCTCAGCAAATTCCTGTTTTATTTTGATGATCTCTTTACCTACTTCTGCAGTTGGGAGCAGGGCGATAAAGTAAATCTTGTTATCGACTCTTGGTTCACGGGGACCGCCAAAGCCGCCTGGTCTGCGTTGAAAGCCGCCACCGCCGCCGCGATTACCACCGCCATAGCCGCCACCGCCACGGTTTCCACCGCCGTAACCGCCACCACCGCGATTTCCACCGCCGCCGTAACCACCGCCACCGCGGTTATTGCCACCATAGCCGCCACCGCCGCGATTGCCGCCGCCGCCGTAGCCACCACCGCCGCGATTACCACCGCCGCCATAGCCACCGCCTCCGTCACGATCACGGTATCCACCACCGCCGCCGTAGCCGCCACCGCCGCGGTTTCCACCGCCGCCATAGCCACCACCGCCGTCACGATCGCGGAATCCACCGCCGCCGCCGTAGCCGCCATCGCGATCGCGGAATCCGCCGCCACCGCCTTCGCGGTTGCCGTAGCCACCACCGCCTTCACGGTTACCGTAGCCACCGCCGCCTTCGCGGTTGCCGCCGCCATAGCCGCCGCCACCATCGCGGTCGCGGAATCCACCGCCACCACCATAGCCGCCGCCACCATCGCGATCGCGGTAACCACCGCCGCCGCCGCTGTAGCCGCCACCGTCACGGCCGCCGCCGTAACCACCACCATTATTGTCGCGCGGACGATATCCGCCGCCGCCACCGTCCCGATCGCGTCCATAACCGCCGTCGCGGTCACGATCATTGTTGAAACGGTTTACATCTCTTTCGCCCCGGTTAAAACCGCGGTCACCATCCTTGTTAAAATCGGATTGACTGTTAAAGCCACCTTCCCGGTTTTGGTTGGGTTCTTGCTCTCTGTTGGAATCAGGAGAATACTTTCGGGGGCGTTCATTTCTCTCAAAGTTCATCTTACTTGATTAAAAACGTTTTGAAGCAATTTTTTCGACGATTTCATAAAAATGAAAGACATCTTCATAAGAGTTATACATAGGTGCCGGCGATACCCGTATGACACCGGGCTCTCTCCAGTCGACTACGATACCGGCCTCGGTCATCCGTTGATGGATCTCTTTTCCTTTTTCTTTAAAGAGCAAGGATAACTGGGCACCTCTTTCATTACAATTTTTAGGTGTAATTATTTCTAAGTCTATTCCTTTAATTTGTTCCAGGAGAAATTCGAGGTAGTTGGTTAACCTGATGCTCTTTTCCCGTAACCTGTTAATACCTGCTGCATTAAACAATTCCAGCGAAGCTTTTAACGCTACCATATTGAATACCTGGGCAGTGCTTTGCTGCCATCCTGAGGCTTCGGCTTTAGGGATAAATCCTTTTTCCATGCGGAAGCGAGTGCTTTCTTCTGTGCCCCACCAACCGCCAAACCGTGGATAGTTTTTGTCCGACGCGTGTTTTTCGTGTACAAAGGCGCCGCCAACGGCACCCGGACCTCCATTCAGATACTTATAAGAACACCATACAGCAAAGTCCACTTCCCATTCATGTAACTTTAGTGGAACATTACCAACTACGTGCGCCAGGTCAAAACCTGCTATTGCACCAACTTTATGTGCTGCAGTCGTAATCGACTGCATATCCATTAATTGACCGGTGTAATAATGTATTCCTCCCAGCAATATTAACGCAATACTAGTATTCTGTTCGTTAATAATTTGCAAAATATCCTCCGTTCTCAGGATACTTTCTCCCGTACGGGGCGAAATCTCGACAATTGTACTGTCCGGATTAAGGCCATGATGCCTCGCCTGGGTTTCCACCGCATACTGATCACTTGGGAAGGCCCCTTTTTCTACCAAGATCTTGTACCTTGTTTCGGTAGGCCTGTAGAAGCTGGTCATCATAAGGTGAAGGTTCACGGTAAGGGTATTCATAACTGATACCTCGGTTTCCTTCGCGCCTACTATATTTCCTAATGTCTTACTAAATTGTTGATGGTAGAATAACCAGGGATTTTTTGCTTTCCAATATCCCTCTACCGCTACTTGCCGCCAATCGGCCAGTTCCTGTTCTATAGCCGCCTGAACCCCTTTGGGTTGCAACCCCAGCGAATTTCCGCAAAAATAAATTGCGTCTTTTCCATTATACTGCGGGAAGAAGAACTCATTCCGAAACCCTCTCAACTCATCCTGCTCGTCTTGTTGCCTGGCGTATGCTATTGATGCTTCAAATGATTGCATATCTCTCTTAAAAATCATGTAACCGGTTTCCTATTGCCGGTGTACGCTCTTATCTTAAACTTATATGTGTGTATTATTACTCCTAACGTATTATATGGCAGGTTGGTTTTTCATCTTTTCGAATCAGGTTAACATTCGCCTGCTCCAATAAAGATAAGCTAATTATTCAATAATCAAAGCTAATTTTTATCAGTCCCCATCCAGCAGATTGCCCAGCCCGCCCAGTATGCTGCCCTCTTCTTTACGACCGCCCGGCGAACCATAAGCTAATACTCTGCTCGCCAAACGGCTGATCGGCAATGACTGTACCCATATCTTTCCGGGGCCTCTCAGCACGGCAAAGAACAACCCTTCGCCACCAAAAACCATATTCTTTACTCCTCTTACAAACTCTATGTCAAAATCGATGTTTTGTGTATAAGCCACCAAACAACCGGTATCCAACTTCAATACCTCGCCGGGGGCCAGTTCTCTTTCAACCACCATGCCACCTGCGTGCACAAAGGCCAGACCGTCACCCTCCAGCTTCTGCATAATGAAACCCTCGCCACCGAAAATACCGGTACCCAGCTTACGCTGAAACTCGATACCCACGGCCACTCCTTTAGCAGCGCAGAGAAACGCATCCTTCTGGCAAATTACCTTGTTCCCCAGCAGGGACAGGTCCATCGGAATGATTTTACCCGGATAAGGGGAAGCAAAGCTCACCTTCTTTTTGCCGTAGCCGGCATTAGTAAATGCAGTGATAAATAAACTTTCGCCCGTCAGCAGCCTTTTACCGGCGCTCATTAGCTTCCCGAAAAAGCCCTGGTTAGCCTGTGAACCGTCACCAAACATGGTTGTCATCTGGATTTCCTGGTCCATCATCATGAAACTACCACTCTCTGCGATCACGGTTTCCTGCGGATCTAATTCAATTTCAACGATTTGCATTTCTTCCCCGAAGATGCGATAATCAATTTCGTGGTTTTGCGGCATAAGGTCGGGTTTATAGATTTTTCAATTGCGAGGGGCAAGATACGTAAAAGGTAGATTTCCATTGTTACCTTTTATAAATAATAATATATGTTGTAACTGTGAGAAAGGGAAGCAATTGGTCACAAGCTACATCAACGCCCAACCTCTGGCAGTTGATGTAACTCTTAACGGGCTTGATTGAAGCCGGTTTTATGACTCTTACACCTCTGCCTGACCCACTGATGCCTCAAACCGATCAATAGCTTTAGTTAATGAAACATCTAATTTGTATATATCGTCTATTTTCCGAATCTCATGCTTCGTTTCTTTCTTATTCTCATCCATCAGACCAATATGTTTTTTACTACCGGATAGGTATAATCTGCAAATTGTCTTACGATTATTATCATCCAGCAGCACTGCGAAATAGGATTGGGCATCCCGGTAAACGATGCGCTCCCCATCAATTTTATGCCGGAGAATAGACTTAATGATATAAAACGCCTCAAGCTCCTCCGCTGTAGTCACAACCTTGGCGTCTTTAATCTCCGCAACCAGTTCACCATCACCCGTAGGGGCCGGACCCGGCGTCTCGGAGGTGAGCGCAGTTTTCAGGCGATCCGTGATAAGGTCATTAATATAATGTTGAACTGACTTCTTGGTAAGCTGGCTAAATTGATCCGTGACTTTAGCGGTGAGTACGCCGCCATAAATTTGGCGGGCAAAGTGCCGCACAAAGTTCTCCGAAGGGTTATTTAGCTCCGCGTGAATTAGTGCTCTTAATTCATTAGTGTACTTAAGCTCGCTTGCCGTGGTAACGATAGTTTCCAGATCATAATAGGCCTTGTGGAATTTTTTAAGTTCCTCTATCTGGTTGTCGCGGATATCGGTAATATTGAATGTGAAGAAAGGCTTTTCATCCATCTTATTTGGTTCTTGCAAATCTGTATAGAAACGATACTCGAAACCATTTGTCAACAAGCCGAACTTCGCATTGGTCGTATGAAAATATCTAAACAGTTGTGAGTTGAACACGTCCAGGGCATGGCGATGCCATTTGCATTCTATAAGCATAATCAGCTTCTGGTCTTTAAACACTGCGTAGTCAACCTTTTCACCTTGCTTAATTCCTAAATCGGCGACAAATTCAGGAGTAACTTCTGCAGGATTAAATACATCATACCCGAGGGCCTGAATAAAGGGCATGATGAATGCGTTTTTTGTGGCTTCTTCTGTAAGCACAGCGTCTTTGATTTTTAGCGCGCGCTCTCCTAATTGCCTAATAACATCTTTGAAGTCCATAACGGGATATTTTTACGGGATACAGGAATGGGATTAATTAATTTCTTAAAAGAAGAACAACCTACATATTTCCACTCAATTAGAAAACACAGGAAACGCTCAATTAACATCGTTTTAACATAAAAAAGCCGTCCTGAAGAATCAGGACGGCGATCTGTTAAACCTACAACTGTTACACTGTTTGCTTTATTAAAAAAAACAACTAGTTATTATACTCCACGTGCACGCCTTTGGCAGACTTTGCATGTGACTTATCTTCATTGTGCGCCTCTCCGTTAAAGAAATTGTACGGTTTCTCCGACTGATAGTTCGGATCGTGCAGTTTCTGGATGGTTGTTTTCTTGGAGAACAACTTCAGGATTAACGGGAGGAAGGGTACGTATTTCAGTCCGCGTGGCCAGCCGTACACGTCCAGGATGTCGATCACGCGTTTGTTCATATAATACATGCTCGGTACCAGGATCAGGGTAAGGAAGGTCGCGAAGATCAAACCGAACACCATGGTCCAGGCAAGCGGTCCCCAGAAGGCCACGTTATCACCCCCAAAGTAAATATGTGGGTTGCCGGTGGAGAACAGCTTGGCGAAGTCGATGTTCAAACCTACTGCCAGCGGGATCAAGCCAAGGATAGCAGCGATCGCGGTGAGTAACACCGGGGTCATACGGGTGCGGCCGGCTTCTACTACGGCTTCGTGTACCGGAGTGCCCTGCATTACGAGCAGATCGATGAACTCAACCAGTACGATACCGTTACGTACCACCAGACCAGCCAGTGCCATGATACCCACACCGGTCATTACGATGGAGATGTCCATACCAAAGGTGGAGAAACCGAGGAATACGCCGATGATACTAAAGAATACTTCCAGCAAAATCAGGAGCGCACGGCCCATTGAGTTAAACTGGATCACCATGATCATCATCATCAAACCTACTGCGCTTATAAGTGCCACCACCAGGAAGTTCATTGTTTCCATCTGGTCTTCCTGCTCACCGGTCATCTTAATGGCGATACCGTCTTGCTGACCAAATTCGTTGATGGCGGTTTGTATGTTTTGTACTACTTCGTTCGCATTGTAATCAGACAATACGTTCGAGTACAAAGTAATCACACGTTTCTGGTCGATGCGTTTGATGCCTGCGTAAGTATTGCTGTAACGAACATTCGCTACCGATGACAATGGCACCTGGCGGATCTGGCCGCCCATGTTCATATCGCGGTAAGTAATGTTCATGTTGAGCAGCATATTAATGTTGTTACGCTGATCTTCTTTGAAACGCACCATGATCGGGTAGTCATCTTCCGGATCGCGGAACTTCGACACTTCCAGGCCATACAGGGCGCTCCTTAATGCACCACCAATGGCGTAGGTAGATATGCCTTCACGGTTAGCACGCTCGCGGTCTATCTCCACGATTACTTCCGGTTTATTCGCCTGGAAGTCGCTGCGCAGTTCTTCCACACCACCAATGGCGAGCGAATCGAGGTAACGTTTTAGGCGATCGGCTGTACCCGTCAGCGTTTCAAACTCATCACCTGAAATTTCTATGTTGATCGGCTTACCTGTTGGAGGACCGCCCTGTTCTTGTTCCACGGTGATGTCTGCACCAGGAATACCTTTCACCGCTGCACGAATCTTATCTAAATATTCAACGGTAGATGCGCCGTTACGCTGGCCAAACTCTACGAATGCCACCGTTACTTTACCTTTATGCGGCTGCACGCTCTGATCCATCTGGCTGGGATCTCCCGCACCTACGGCTACGTTGGAGATGATGGATTTAACCAGTGGATTATCTTTACCCACTACCCCTACAATACGTTTTTCAACGATCCCGGTGATAGAGTCGGTGTATTGCTGATCGGTACCATTAGGCAACTCGAGGTAAGCATAAATAAAGTTCGGATCTGCCTGCGGGAAGAATACCACTTTTGGGCTACGCACCATCGTGAGTATGATACTGAACACGAGCAGGCCGAATGTCAGCAACAATATTTTCACCGGACGCCAGCCTACAAGACTCCTTTCCACCTGTCGTTTATACCAGTTTTGCACCCTTGGCCATGAATCGTGCTGGAACTTGCGGGCAACGCCGCCCAGCCAGAACCTTTCCAGCAATACGAGCAGGTACATCACCACGATAAAGTTACCTACGCCAAAGCCAATACCATAACCGATCAGCGCGGCTAACGCAAATGCGATGGAAACGATCGCGAACTTGCGGTCGAAACGCGGCTTGGGATGATTTTCACCTTCGTGGCGATCCATAAAGTCAACCGCAAATACCGGGTTGATAATATAGGCCACGACCAGCGATGCGATCAACGTCGTGATCAATGTGATCGGCAGGTATTTCATAAACTCACCGATTACGCCGGGCCAGAACAGGAGTGGCACGAATGGCGCCAATACGGTAAGCGTACCTGAGAATACCGGCAGGAATACCTCTCCGGCAGCCATCTTCGCCGCTTTCACGATACCCAGATCCTTACGCTCGTAGAAAATACGGTGTACGTTTTCAATTACCACAATCGCATCATCCACCACAATACCTAATGCCAGCAGGAACGAGAACAGCACCATCATGTTTAGCGTAATGCCCGCGATCTGCATCACGATAAACGCAATGAACATCGAGATCGGCACCGACAAGGCCACGAATATCGCGTTCACCGCACCCATGAAGAACATCAGGATCACTGTTACCAGGATAAAACCAATGATAATGGTATTGATCAGATCATGCAGGGTGATACGGGTAGAGTCTGACTGATCCGCAGTAATCGTTACTTCCAGGCCTTTGGGGAAGTAATTTTCCTCCATATCTTTTTTGATGGCCTGGATTTTATCCGATGCATCAATCAGGTTTTTACCGCTCTGTTTAATTACGTTAAGCGTGATTACGTTCTTACCATCGAGGCGTGCATAACTTTCCTGTTCTTTAAAACCATCCACCACATCTGCAATGTCCTTCAGGTATACTACAGCACCGGAAGAACCACGCACCACGATGTTCTGTATCTTGATCGGATCTTTATACTCTCCTTTTACACTAAGCGTACGTTTTTGTCCATCAAGCGTAACCTGGCCGCCTGACACAGTACGGTTCTCATTCGCAATGGCACCCGCCACGTCTTCAAAGCTGATCTTAGCCGCATCCATCTTGTATTTGTCCAGGTTAATCTGGATCTCACGATCGAGCGCACCAATGATATCTACACGGGTAATTTCGGTGAGCGCCTCTATGCGATCCTGCATTTCATCTGCATACTTTTTAAGTGATTGCAGGTCGAAGTCGCCGGACAGGTTCACGTTCATGATCGGGATCTGCGATACGTCCACCTTCATGATCTGTGGCTCCTGGTCCAGGTTGTTCGGCAAGTCGGTTTTGGCATCGTCCACCTTTTCCCGGACTTCCTGCCGGGCCGTTTCTATATCAACATCGGTGTTAAATTCGATCGTGATGATGGAGAAGTCCTGCATGGAGGTACTTTTGATCTCCTTCACGCCGGAAATGCCGCCCAGTTGTTTTTCAATGGGCTTGGTCACTAATGTTTCCATATCCTCCGGCGAAGTACCGAAGTAGGCGGTCTGGATGTAGAACTGCGGGAACACCACCTCCGGGAACTGCTCTTTCGGCAGCGCCTGGTAAGCGAAAATACCGGCCAGTGAGAGGATGATCGTGGCCACATAAATGCTGACCTTATTATCGACCGCCCAACTGGTGAGTTTAAACTCTTTATTTGAATCTTTCATAAAATCTGTTTAGAATGATGAGCTGCGCGGATGTGCTTACAGTTTGATCAGGTCGTTACTATTGAGCCCTTGGAAACCAGTGGTCACAATCTGTTCGCCGGCACTTAAACCGCTTTTGATTTCTGCTTTATCATTATAAGTCTGGCCCAGTTCCACATCTTTACGCTCGGCTACCAGTTTGCCATTGCTCTTTTTGGCAGTGATCACGTAAGGTTTACCCATGGAATACTGCAGCACGCCTACTGGCACCACTACGGCATTAGGCGCCACGTAGTCAACGATCTTCAACTGCGCGATCATGTTAGGACGAAGTGCGGCATCAGCAGCCAGTGGAATTTCTACCTTGATCGTACGGCTCAGTGGATCGATCACTTTGGAAGCGAAGCTGATTTTTGTACGGATTTCTTTATTGATATCCGGCAGCACGATTACAACAGGGTCACCTGTTTTTACTCTGCCAGCATAGCTTTCCGCTACATTGGCAACCACTTTCAGGTTGCTCGTATTCACCACGCGGAAAGAAGGAGCGCCTGGCGCCGCCTGGTCGCCCAGCTTTGCGATCACCGCGTCTACCGTACCAGAGATCGGCGATACAATGCGGTTTAGCGCCAACTGATCGTTCAGCGTAGATATCCTTTTTTCCAGGCTTTCCTTTTGGTTTTTAGCCGTGAGGTATTGCATTTCAGTACCGATCTTCTGATTCCAAAGGCGTTGCTGTTTTTCGAACGCGATGTTGGCCAGGTCGAGTTGTGTTTTTACTTCGGCAACGTTGGAACGCATCACCTGGTCGTCGATCTGTGCCAGGGTTTGACCTTTGCTTACGCGCTGGCCTTCTTTCACATAGATGTTGGTGATAACGCCGGGGCTTTTCGCACTTACATCTACGTTCTCACGTGCATCTACACTACCCTGTACGTCGATGTAATGTTCAAACAGTGTGTCCTGCACCGTGGCTACGGTTACCGTTTTCTGTTTGATGTTGGTGGTATCTTTAGTCTGTTTTTCGAGATCGGCGATTTGTTTGTCCAGGTCCGCTCTTTCTTTTTTCAGCTTTTGCAGCTTTTCTGCACTTTTATCTTCACCTCCGCCGCATGCAGCCAGTACAGCGGTAAACATCAGCAGAGAAAAATATCTTTTAATCATATCTATAGATTTTAAGGCGCGATTTTAATAGTGTTGTTCCGATTAAAGTTTTCCGTTGGCTTTGAGGTAAGCGATCTTAGCCCTGATGGCTTCGTACAATGCAGAGAAGTAATTGCTCTGCGCCGTCAGCAAATCGTTTTCCGCCGTAATCATTTCCAGGCTGGAACCAACTCCTTCCCGGTATTTGATGCGGGTACTTTCCAGTACTTCCTGCGCCAGCTGCATGTTTTTATCCTGTGCGTCCAGCGTGTACACATTGTTCTTAAAAGTGATAGCGGAAGTTTGTCTTTCGAGATCTATCGACTGGCGGATATTATCCAGGTCGGTCTCCGATTTTTTCAGGCGAAGAAAAGCCTGGTCAGTCTGGCTGCGGCGTTGGTTACCATTGAAGATCGGGACGTTTAAGTTCAGGCCCCAGGCTACATATCCATACCACATTTCACTCTTAAAATAATTAAACGTGTTCGACTGACGAGAGGCGCCGAAGTTGCCAAAAGCTGCCAGCGTGGGCAGATGCGCGAATTTATAACGTTTCAGATCGTATTCGTTGGTACGCTTTTGTGCATCCAGCAACTGATATTCGATGCGGTTCTGGTAAGAAAAGGAACCATCCTCCCCGATGTTTTTCACCTGGTTTACATCCAGTGTGTCGGTGAGCAATACCTGCTGGTTGAGCGGCATACCAATCTGGTATTTCAGCGTAGCGATCGTTACATCGATGGTATTGGCGAGTTTACGTTCTTCCGTACGGAGGTTCGTTACCTGTACGGTCAACCTGTCTACATCCAGCTTTTCCGCCAGACCGTTTTTATAGATTTCCTGTGTTTCGCCAAGCATTTTATCGAGGCGGCTGATGTTCTCTGACAGGAACTTGTGGGCTTTTTGAGCGGACAACACCTGGTAATAGCTTTGGTACACATCACTCTTCACATCTATTTCCGCCTTTACCACGCTTTTGTTAGCCAGTTCCTCGAGCGTTTTACGCGCCTGCAGGGCCACCATTACACTGGGATCGAACAGTACCTGTTGCACGTTCACTTGTCCCAACGCGTTATACTTCAAACCAAAGGCGAAAGGCACCAGTGTACCTTTTGGAATAGTGTCACTGAAGTTGGACGCGTCGATCAATTGCTTCTGGATAACCGGGTTATCCTGGAAAGTGCCGGTGGCCGAAATGTTCGGAAGCGCTAATCCGCTCACTTCCTTATTGCGGGCCAGGGCGATCAGTTCGTCCAGCTTTGCGGTTTTAATCGAGTTCCTGTTAGCGAGGGCGTAATCAATTGCCTGCTGGACGGACAGCGGTTGCACGTCTTTAGTTGCCGGCGGCTGTTGCTGCGCATAAACACCAGCCAGCGGCATCATAGCTCCCAGTAAACCGATGAGCTTCCGTTGTAGTTGCATATATCCTGTATTTATTAGGGTCTTTGTTTCCGATAAGTTTCAATCAATTCATATCCTTCTCTGGTAACCAATCCAAAAAGAAAATGTTCAAGCAACACCGTTTGCACTTTACTCATATCATACGTTTGCATAGGAAACACATCCGGTTGCACGCAAAACATCACACAGGCGGTACGGAACCGGCTAAGGATGTCGAGTTCAAGGTCCGGGCGATAAAATCCTTCGCGTATGCCACGTTGCAGGTTTTGATGGATCAGGTCGAGAATGTAAATATTACGATGGTCTTGAAAAAGTTTGAAGGCGCGCGCATGGAACTTCTGGAGGTCAAGCATGGCTACGGGGTTCATGTTCCTGAGTCGTTCGTCTATCATCTTCATCACTAAGAACAACTCTTCTACGGCGTTGGCAGCTTCCAGGCGGCCGGTATCGCATTGATCTTCCATCAATTTAAGATGGCGGCTCATTACATGCAGCACCAGGTCGTCTTTATCCGCAAAGTTCGCATACAGTGTTTTTTTCGAAATACCCATCCGGACGGAAATATCGTCCATAGTAACAGAGCGTGTGCCATACTGGCGGAACAGGTTAAAAGCAGTATCCAGGATTCTTTCTTGTACTTCCATGGGTAAGTTTTATACGCTTTGCGAACGCTGGACAAAACTATGGAAACTTTTTAAACCACAAAAGTTTCCATGGCATTTTTTTAGATTTATTTGATAACTGGAGAAGCTGGGGGAATTAATCTAATTTTGCAGCGCAAATAACGGCCGGGCACGCCGGATGAGAAAAAACCGTCGAATATCGCCAGGTTTGGCACAACACGCGAACATTTACAGCTAACTATACACAATATATTAATACCATGTCTGCTCAAACTAGCATGAAAAAGTTGTTTTCGCGCATCTTGCGCTATTTTTTCCAGGGCTTACTGATCCTGGCCCCTATCAGCATTACGGGCTTTATGTTGTATTGGGCTTTTGACAAGATAGATAATATTATACCCCGCGACCTGATCGACAGCAATTCCCCCCTGGCGTTCGTGAAATATAAAGGAGTAGGTTTTATATTGATACTGATACTCGTACTGGTAGTGGGCTACATCAGTTCCTCCTTCATTGTGGGCAGGTTAATCGATATGTTCGATCATATGATCGAGCGTACCCCCTTTATTAAATATATTTATACTTCTGTAAAAGACGTTTTTGATGCCTTCGTGGGTGAGAAGAAAAAATTTGATCATCCTGTGCTGGTGAACGTTTACGGCGAAGATGTGTGGGAAATGGGATTTATTACCCAGGAAGATATGAGCTACCTCGGGCTGGAGGGCTACCTGGCCGTATACGTGCCGCATGCCTATGCGATTACCGGTAAAGTATTTATGGTGCGAAAGGAAAAAGTACGCCCGCTGGAGAACATGTCGCCCGGCGATGCGATGAAGTTTGCCGTATCAGGTGGGGTGACGGCGATTACAGAACATGGTGGTCACGATTCACATAAAAATGCGGCGCACTAGCCGCTCCATCATTATCACTGATAGTATTTTGCCTATTTTTTAAACAAGTCGGTGTATATACAACCAACAAAAGTTTCATGTAAATTGATTTGGTTGACAGTGTACTAACGCATTAACTTAGCCTCAGGCCTTCCATTAACAGGCTATCAACAATGTTAACCCGTTTCCTTTACGCCATTGTATGCGTGTGCATACTACTGTTGACCAGTGCCTGGGGCTTTTTCGGACATGAAAAGATTAACCGGCATGCAGTATTCTCCCTTCCACCGGAGATGATCGTGTTTTACAAGCAGCATCTTACCTATCTGGTCACACATTCCACTGATCCGGACAAGCGTCGGTATATGTTGCCGGAGGAGGGGCCAAGGCATTATATTGACCTTGATCATTACGATCGCCGGTACTGGGACAGCCTGGCCGTGCCCTGGCCGAGGGCCGTGGAGCGGTTTGGGGAAGATAGCTTGTCGCGCCACGGCGTGCTGCCCTGGCATTTCGAGACCATGCTCCACCGCCTGACGGGCGCCTTTCTCGCGCGGGACCAGGCGCGGATACTTAAGCTATCGGCCGAACTGGGCCACTACGTAGCCGATGCGCATGTGCCCTTGCATACCAGCTCCAATCACAACGGCCAGTTTACCGGGCAGCATGGCATCCATGGCTTGTGGGAATCGCGCATTCCGGAACTGGTAGCGGAAACGGATTTTGACTTTTGGGTGGGACAGGCCACCTACATCCGCGAGCCCCGCGCCTTCATATGGCGCATCATCAGGGAAAGTGCCGCCGCCGTAGACACCGTGCTGGGCGAGGAAAAGCGGCTCAGCGAAGCCTGGCCGCGGGATGCCCGGTATGCCTACGAGAACCGGAAGGGCCTGTTGGTACGAAATTACGCGAGTGAATACACGAAAACATATAATAAAAAGATGGGCAACATGGTAGAACGGCGGATGCGGTCGTCTATGCTCGCGGTCGCCAGCTGCTGGTATACCGCATGGGCGAATGCGGGCCAGCCCCCTTTGCAAACCATTAACAGTAGCGGATCTTCAGAAAACGAGGAGAAAGAGGCGGCCTTGCTGGACCGGCTATTCCGCCAGGGCAAAATATTTGGGAGGGAGCACTAAGAATTATGAAAAGTTGCGCTATCTTTGTCACTCTATCTTTTTAACCTGTCCTCAGCCACCATCCTACCGGTAACCATACCGTTATTTATTTTACCAAATTCCTTCGAAAAACCATGAACGTGGAAAATACAAACAACGTATTCAATCTAGATCGCAACATGAAGGTGCACAACTTTAACGCTGGTCCTTCGGTATTACCTAATGAGGTTCTATACAAAGCCAGTAAAGCATTGATCGACTTTGAGGGGACAGGAATGTCTATCCTGGAGATCGGCCATCGAACGGAACATTTCACAGCTGTGATGGAGGAAGCCCGTTCCCTGGTAAGAAGCCTGATGCAACTGGAGGACGACTTCGAGGTATTGTTCCTGCATGGTGGCGCAAGCACCCAGTTCATGCAAGTTCCTATGAACCTGCTTGAAAGTGGCGAAACCGCTTCTTATGTAGATACCGGCGTGTGGTCTAACAAGGGCATCAAAGAAGCCAAACTTTTTGGTTACGTAGATGTTTCAGGCAGCTCGAAGGACAACAACTACAACTTTATCCCCAAACAGTTCACGGTTCCTCCCCAGGCCCGTTACCTCCACATTACGACCAACAATACCATATATGGCACGCAATGGTCCAGCATCCCGGAAACAGAAGTTCCCCTGGTTGCAGACATGAGCAGTGACATTCTGAGCCGCCAGATGGACTTCAACAAGTTCAGCCTGATTTATGCCGGTGTACAGAAAAACATGGGTGCCGCTGGCGCCACCATGGTGGCCGTACGCAAGAGCATACTTGGCAAGGTAACCCGTAAGATCCCGACCATCCTCGACTACCGGTTACATATCGAAAATGGTTCTATGCTGAATACCCCTCCGGTGTTCTCTGTATATATCTCTATGCTCACTTTACGCTGGTTGCGCGACCAGGGTGGCGTTGCTGCTATTGAAAAGATCAATAACAAAAAAGCAGCCCTCCTGTACGACGAAATCGATCACAACCCCTTGTTCCGTGCGAATGTACCAAACAAGGAAGATCGCAGTAAAATGAACGTAACGTTTACCATCGACAAAGCCGAGCTGGAAGAAGAGTTCCTGAAGTTCTGCAAGAAAGAAGACATCGTGGGCATTAAAGGCCATCGCCTGGCAGGCGGTTACCGTGCTTCGCTTTACAACGCTTTGCCATTGGAAAGCGTAGAAGTAATGGTAGAAGCGATGAAGTACTTCAGCCTGAAGAAAGCTTAAACCGCACTTGCAAGCAAGCTAAAGATACACCATCAGACACTTTGCACATAGTGCTCAACTTATTGGTAGTAAATAAAAATCCCCGGGGCCGCTGCTCCGGGGATTTTTGTTAGGTGGCAAGACATCATGTTTCATTCATAGAATCGGTATCAGTCAGCGAGGATCACTGCGCAATATTCATGACAGGTCAGGTATCCTCAGCGAACTTCATACGTCACTGCATAGTGTTCATTACAGGTTAGCCGCGCAAATGCATTTAATGCCAGCCCATCCTGCACTAAAGCGTCACGGCATCTTTCCCGATCACCGTCCAGTCATCACTACCGTGACCACGCGCAATCCACTTATCCATTTCAGCAGCGATGGATGGGATAACCGCCAGCGGTGCGCCGGCAGCTTGAGCCGCCTTGATGAACAAGCCTGTGTCCTTACGGGCCATATTGAGTTCCCAGGAAGGATCACTGTATGTACCCTTACTCATACGCTGCATACGGGCATGCAACATTGTGCCGGGGTTCCAGGAGTGGAATAGCGTGGAGAGATCGTCCAAAGGAACGTCCATGGCTTTAGCCAGGGAAAGCGTATCTGCCAGTCCGGCAGTGAGCGTTACCAGGAAGGCGTTCCCGAGCAGCTTCATCGCCGCGGCACGGCCTTCTTCCGGCCCAAAGTTCAATACCTTGCCGGTCATCGTTGCCAGCTGTGGCTCCAGGCGGGCAACTGTTTCCTGGTCGCCGGATACTAACATAAAGCCTGTGCTTTCAAGGGCATTAGCCGGCCCCATAAACACGGGTGCGTGCAGATAGGTAAAACCTTTTTCTTTCCAATATTTCGTTCTGGCCACTGCGCCATCCGCGGTGGTCGTCGTATGATCAATAATAACCGCGCCTGGCTCAAACCCTGCAGAAGCAGCCTCCAATACTTCCTCAACAGCTGCATCATCCTTAACTACCAGGTGCACCACATCCGCCCCGCGAACTGCATCTGCAACATCTGTAAATACCTTTGCGCCAAATGCCTCCAGTGCCGTGGCTCTGGCTGCGGTGCGGTTCCAGACCTGTACCATTTCGCCTTTTTTCAACATGGCCTTAACGAAGTTTGAGCCTAACAGGCCCATACCCAGAAATGCTTTCATCGATCATCAATTTTAGAGAATAAAGATAACCCTACTTAATCTTCCCGGATGATATATTTACGGCCAATAATGTCACATTTCTTGGTAACATTCCAGAACTTAAAGCCCGCACGGCCGGTAGCAATACTCCATATTACAGCGGTTCCGTCGTTCTTAAGCATCTTAAAATCCTGCTGGCGCCCCTCTGCTTTAACATGATGTTCACCCTCCTCGGAAGGTGACAAGTGCAGGTATCCGCTATGACTGTGAAAATCAGTGTAAGCCAGCGATTCAACAGCGGCATCGGCGATAAGCAGGAACCTTTCCGTCGTATTTACAACAAACCGATCTGCAGTGACCGTTAGCACGAACACGGGAATTTCCCTTACAGGTAACGCCATCAGGCTTATCAGCTGTTGTTGTACTTCCGCGGGAAGACCGGTAAATAAACCAAAGTTCTCGGGCTCCCTTCCCTCTGCTACATACTTGTGAAACCAGCGTTCGAGCAGCGCTGCAACTTGAGAAGGCGTTTTTTCAAATTTTTCCAAGGGGCAGGGTTTTAATGGTTAACACAATATAATAAATACCCGGCGAGTTTGAAACCATTCGCTTTTCGTAATTTACCCCCCATGTGGGAAGCCCTTTATCAGCACGTCAACAAACATGTTCACATCAGCCGCGAAGCCTTTGCGGACATAGCGTCCTATTTCGAACCGGTTGAGTTTAAGAAGAAAGCATATCTCGTGCAGGAAGGTCAGCATTGCCACCGGCAGTTTTTCGTTGTCAAAGGCTGCCTGCGCATGTATTTTTTAACAGATAACGGGAACGAACAAACTATACAATTCGCACTGGAAAACTGGTGGATGACGGATATAGATGCCTTCAACAAAGGGCGCATTGCCGCATTTTCGGTGCAGGCCCTCGAAAAAACGGAGGTAATGGCGATCGACAAGCCTTCTATGGAAGCGGTATTACTTGCCCACCCGGCCATGGAACGATATTTCAGACTGATTTACGAGCGCGCTTACACGGCTTCGCTGTTCAGGGTAAAGTACCTGGTTAATATGCCTAAAGAACAATTCTACCTCCATTTCGCCAATTCCTACCCGGAGTTCGCGCAACGCATCCCCCAAAAAATACTCGCATCTTTCCTGGGATTTACACCTGAGTACCTCAGCGAATTAAGAAAGAAACTGGCTAAAAACGGCGGCAAATCGCTTTCTTAAACCAGCTTAAGTTTTTTGGTGGCCATTAGTTTCATCTTTGTGTAGTCAATGATTAATAACAAATTCAAAAACATACACAAATGGAAAAGAGATTAAATATTCAGCATGCGCACCCTGCGGCTTACAAAGCCATGTTCGGACTGGAAGGCGCTTTGGCCAGCAGCGAGTTAACCAAAATTCAGAAAGAACTCATCAAAATAAGAGCCTCCCAGATCAATGGTTGCGCCTTTTGTATTGACATGCATACGAAAGATGCCCTGAAGTATGGCGAAACAACACAACGCATCTTCCTGCTGAATGCATGGCGGGAAACAGACTTGTTCACAGAGGAGGAGAAAGCACTGCTGGCGGTTACGGAAGAAGTTACCCTGATTCACCAACACGGCTTAACTACCGGCACTTATGAACTGGCAGGAAAGTTCTTTTCTGAAGAGGTGCTTGCACAGATCATCATGGCCATTGTAGCCATCAATGCCTGGAACAGGATCGCGATCAGCACGCAACTGCCCGTAGCAAAATAGCCACTCGTCCGGTATAGGCGCACCCATCGCCTGTACCGGATATTACCCCAAATTAAAATTCAATTAAAATCCGCCCGCAAAAAAGCCCCTGGAAATTAAAATCTGATTATATCTGCCATCGGCGCGCCTGCAAGCGCATCTACCGGTTTTAAAAGTTCCTATTTTTGGCCACGATGAAAGTAGTGATCTTTTTGATGTGCATGTGCTACCTCCTGCTTGGAGGGTATAACTACATTCATAAAGGTGACCACCCGAGCCGCTATGCCATCGCCGATAACATCGACAAATCGTTTCAACAAAAATTCAATACCCGGCAGGAACATAAGTCCACCTTAAGCGAAACCAGGCCAGCCCAAACTGACAATTACCTGGAAAACGAAAGCGTAGAGGATGAAGAAACCGGATCGAACCTTGCCCGTAAATATCGCCTGCTGGCCTGCATCTACCTGATGCTTGCTGGCTTGTTTGTGACCGCCAGTCCCCAACAACGACTTAAAGCCCACTGGCCCTTTTTCAGCCTCCTTTCTGATAAATACATCACGCAGCGCGTATTGCGCCTCTGATCCTGACGCGACTGCGCATCCCAATGCTATACCCTGCACCGTTTGCGTGCGGGCCATCCAACTGCTCAATATCCAATCACATCATGAATAGAATTGTCATGTTTACCGGCTTGCTGGCATTATTGACCCAGGTAAGCTGCGTATCAAAAAAAGAAACAAAAGAAGAAACCGGCAAATACGCCGTTACCAGCCCATTGCGGTTAGACACCTGCTTTACGAAAGAATATGTATCGCAGATCCGTTCCGTACGCAACATTGAAATACGCGCACAGGAAAAAGGCTTTCTCGAACACATTTACGTGGATGAAGGTCAGTACGTAAAGGCCGGACAATTGCTTTTCCGCATCATGCCCAAACTGTATGAAGCCGAATTGCAGAAAGCCCAGGCCGAAACAAACGCCGCGGAAATCGAATTACAAAACACCAAAGCGCTGGTAGACAAAAATGTAGTGTCGAAGAACGAACAGGCAATGGCACAGGCCAAGCTGGACCAGGCAAGAGCGGAAATGGCGCTCGCGAAACTGCATTTATCCTTTACCGAGATACGCGCCCCTTTTGATGGTACCATCGACCGCATTCCGCTGAAGCTGGGAAGCCTGATTGACGAAGGAGAGCTGCTCACCAGCCTTTCCGACAACAGCCAGATGTTTGCCTACTTCAACGTGTCTGAACCCGAATACCTCGATTATCAAACCAACATCAAAGATCGCGGTAACACGAAAGTAAACCTGCTGCTTGCCAACAATCACCCGCTTCCTTACAAAGGTGAAGTAGAAACAATTGAAAGCGAGTTTGACAGCGAGACCGGCAACATCGCCTTCCGCGCGCGTTTCCCGAACCCGGAGAAGTTATTGAGGCACGGCGAAACCGGTAAAGTACAAATGACCATGCCGTTAAAACATGCGATGATCATCCCGCAAAAAGCGACCTACGAAATCCAGGATAAGATCTACGTTTTCGTGATCGATAAAAACAATGTGGCCCGGTCGCGTAACATCACTATCACCGGCGAACTGCCGGACCTGTACGTGGTGCAGAGCGGCTTGCAGGACGGCGACAAAATATTACTCGAAGGCGTTCAAAAAGTGAAGGACGGCGATAAGATCGAGTACGAATACGAGAAACCGGAAGAAGTGATGGCGCATTTGCGACTGAAAGCGGAATAGTAGCTCAACTTTAACAGAGAAGATCCAATGTTTAATAAATTCATACAGCGGCCGGTCTTATCGATCGTGATCTCGCTCATCATCGTTTTCCTGGGGGTGCTGGCCATTATCCAGCTGCCCGTAACGCAATTCCCTTCCATCTCTCCACCGAAAGTGAACGTCACGGCCGCCTATCCCGGCGCCAACGGCGAGCTGATGGTAAAGTCGGTGCTCATTCCACTGGAACGTGCGCTCAACGGCGTACCCGGCATGAAATATATGCAGTCGGATGCCGGTAACGACGGCGAAGCCACTATACAGGTGGTGTTCAACCTTGGGACTGATCCCAACCAGGCAGCATTGAATGTGCAAAACAGGGTGGCATCCGTAGTAAACAAACTGCCACCACTGGTCGTACGCGAAGGTGTAAAAGTAAGCCGCGAGGAATCGAACATGCTCATGTACATTAACCTGTACAGCACCGATCCGAATGCGGACCAGAAGTTCCTGTTCAACTTTGCAGATATCAACATCCTGCCTGAATTAAAAAGGGTGGACGGCGTTGGTTATGCCGACATTCTCGGCAACCGCGAATATGCCATGCGCATCTGGCTGAAGCCTGACAGGATGCTCGCTTACAAGATTTCCGCAGAGGAAGTTATGGCAGCACTCAGCTCACAAAGCCTCGAAGCCTCTCCGGGTAAAACCGGCGAAAGCTCCGGTAAAAGGTCGCAGGCATTCGAATATGTACTGAAGTACACTGGCCGTTTTACCACTAAAGACGGATATGAGGACGTGATCCTGCGCTCCAGCCCGAACGGTGAGATTTTACGACTGAAGGACGTAGCAGAAGTCGAGTTCGGCAGTTCGATGTACGACATTTACTCTAACCTGAATGGCAAACCATCTGCAGCGATCGTGTTGAAACAGTCGTACGGCAGTAATGCCAGCCAGGTGATCGAGAATGTAAAGGCACGTATGAAAGAGATCAAGGGCACGTCCTTTCCTAAAGGGATGAATTACGAGATCAGTTATGACGTATCGAAGTTCCTGGATGCTTCTATCGAAAAGGTGTTACACACGCTGTTGGAAGCATTTATCCTCGTAGGGCTTGTCGTATTCCTGTTCCTCGGCGACTGGCGATCAACGCTCATCCCTGCGATGGCGGTACCTGTATCACTCGTTGGTACGTTCTTTTTCATGCAATACTTCGGCATCACTCTTAACCTTATTACGTTATTTGCGCTGGTACTGGCGATTGGGGTGGTCGTAGATGATGCGATCGTGGTGATAGAAGCCGTGCATGCCAAAATGGAAGAAGAACATCTATCTGTGCTAAAAGCCACGCAACGGGCCATGCACGAGATCAGCGGGGCCATTATTGCCATTACATTTCTGATGGCGGCTGTGTTTATTCCCGTGGCGTTCATGTCCGGACCGGTGGGCATGTTTTACAGGCAGTTCGCAATTACTATGGCCACAGCGATCATCCTGTCGGGCATTGTGGCATTAACGCTAACGCCTGCACTTTGCGCCATGATCCTGAAAAATAATCATGGTAAAAAGAAGAAGAAATCGCCGGTTGATAAGTTCCTCGACGCGTTTAACAACCTGTTTAACCGTACGGCTAATCGTTACGAAGGCTTACTCGGCAGGATCGTTAACCGCAGATTAGTGACCTTTCTGATATTGGTAGCGTTTTGCGCCGGCACCTGGTCCCTGCATGGCCAAGTGCCATCCGGTTTTATCCCGAATGAAGACCAGGGCATGTTTTACGCAATCATCCAAACACCTCCGGGTTCTTCACTTGAACGCACAAACGAAGTAGCAGAAAAGCTTCAGAAAATCGCGGAAAGTATTGACGGTATTCAGTCTGTTTCCGCACTGGCGGGTTACGAAATCCTTACAGAAGGTACCGGTGCGAATTCAGGCACCTGTCTCATCAACCTTAAAAACTGGAGCGATCGAAAACATTCGGTGCAGGAGATTATGGACGAACTCGAAGAAAAAGCGAAGGATATTACCGGCGCTACCATCGAGTACTTCCTGCCACCTGCTGTGCCAGGATACGGCGCTGCCGGTGGTTTTGAGCTGCGGCTGCTCGACAAAGCCGGTTCCGGCGACTATAAAAAAATGGAGACGGTGAGCAAAGAATTTGTAGCCGAGCTACGTAAACACAAAGAACTCACTTCGCTGTTCAGCTTCTACAGCGCCAGCTTTCCGCAATATATGCTGCGCGTGGACAATGACATCGCGCAACAGAAAGGCGTGAGCATTGAGAATGCGATGAACACGTTGTCTACGCTCGTAGGTAGTAACTATGAGATCAGTTTTATCAAATTCGACAGACAATATAAAGTGATCATACAAGCTGCAGCGCAGTACAGATCTTCTCCGGAGGATATACTTAAGCTGTATGTGAAAAACGACAAGGACGAAATGGTGCCCTTCTCCACTTTTATGAAGATGGACAAAGTGTATGGCCTGTCAGAAATCACGCGCTACAACATGTACAACGCATCTGAGATCAGCGGATCTGCCGCTCCCGGCTACAGCTCCGGCGAGGCGATCCGGGTGATCAACGAAGTGGCCGCAAAAACATTACCGAGAGGCTTCGGCATCGACTGGGCAGGTATTTCCAAGGATGAAGTGGCGCAGGGCAACCAGGCAATCTACATCTTCCTGATTTGTTTAGGTTTTGTTTACCTGATACTGGCTGCCCAATACGAAAGCTTCATTCTGCCGTTGGCCGTTATCTTGTCATTACCGACTGGTATTTTCGGCGCATTCCTTCTGTTGAAGCTGATGGGATTAGAGAATAACATTTATGCACAGGTAGCGATGGTGATGTTGATAGGCTTACTGGGTAAAAATGCAGTATTGATCGTGGAATTTGCCGTACAGAAGCACCGCGAAGGCTTCAGCGTATACCAGGCTGCCATGGCTGGATCGCGCGTAAGGTTTCGCCCCATCCTGATGACCTCCTTCGCATTTATCGCCGGTTTGATACCGTTGGTATTTGCAAGCGGTCCGGGTGCATTGGGCAACCGCACCATTGGCACGGCGGCTGCGGGCGGCATGTTATTCGGTACCGTGTTCGGCGTACTCATCATCCCCGGACTGTATTACATTTTCGGGAAAATCGCGGAGCGCCACCGGCTGACCAAAATAGAAGTAGAAGATCCCTTAACAGAAGAAATCGATCACCATGTTTAGATTGAAAACATATACCTGCGCCGGACTGCTCGGTATTTGCCTGGCAGCCACCAGCTGCAGGGTGCCGGCGGTGGATGCACGAACGGAAGACAAGTCTGCCCCGGACACGTTTGCGGGCAGCGGAGACACCAGCAACATCGCCAGTATCCAATGGCGCCAGTTCTTTACAGATAGAGATCTCGCCAACCTTATCGACACCGCACTGGTACATAACCAGGAGTTGCAGATCACCCTGCAGGAAATCGTAATATCGCGGAACGAAGTACGCTTAAAAAAGCCGCTATCCTGCCTGGCGTAGGCGTTAAAGTGGGTGCAGGCGTAGAAAAAGCAGGCCGGTACACCAGCCAGGGTGCAGGCGACGCCACTACCGAAATAAAACCCGGCAAAGAAATGCCTGACCCGTTGGGAGACTTTGCCGTAGCGGCTTACGCCAATTGGGAAGTAGATATCTGGAAGAAACTGCGCAACTCGAAAAAGGCAGCCATTACCCGCTACTTATCCACCGTAGAGGGCAGAAACTTCGTGCTCACCAACCTCGTAGCGGAGATTGCCAACTCATACTACGAGCTGCTCGCACTGGACAACCAACTCGCCATCGTAAAGCAGAACATTGCTTTGCAGAAGAACGCGCTGGAAGTAGTGAAAGTACAGAAAGAAGCCACCAGGGTTACGGAGCTGGCCGTACAGAAGTTCCAGGCGGAAGTGTTGAAATCACAAAGCCTGGAATACGACATCCTGCAGCAAATTAAAGAAACTGAAAATCGCATCAACCTGTTGATCGGCCGGTACCCGCAGCCTATTGTCCGCAGCACCGCCGCCTTCCTGGAAGTGCTGCCGTCTATGGTGCAGGCTGGCGTTCCTTCGCAACTGTTGGTAAATCGCCCTGATATTAAACAGGCCGAACTCGAACTGGCAGCAGCCAAACTGGACGTGAAGGTGGCCCGTGCAGAGTTTTATCCATCCTTCGGCATTTCGGCGGGCGTGGGCTTGCAGGCGTTTAATCCGACGTATTTGGTAAAACTTCCGGAGTCATTGTTGTATTCATTGGCAGCCGACCTTGCCGGTCCATTGATCAACCGCAACGCAATACAAGCTGAATTTGCGAGCGCTAATGCGAGACAGGTTCAATCGTTATACAACTACGAGCGCACCATCCTGAATGCCGTGCTGGAAGTATCCACGCAGCTGTCTAACATCGACAACCTGGCTCACAGTTATGAATTAAAATCGCAGCAGGTAGATGCATTGACAAAGTCGATCGACATCTCGAACGATTTGTTCAAAAACGCGCGGGCCGATTACTTAGAAGTATTAATGACCCAGCGGGATGCGCTGGAAGCAAAGCTGGAATTGATAGAAACGAAAAAAGCGCAGTTAAATGCGTTAGTGAATGTGTATAGAGATTTAGGCGGAGGTTGGAAGTAGATTGGATGAGGGGCTGATCAGAAATAAAATGAAGGCTTTGAGAATCGCTTAAACGATGACATGTCTCCATAAGGCACCCGAATAAATTAGGGCTGACCAATACTTTTTGGTCAGCCCCTTTGTTTATTTTGATTCCGATAATTCCTTCATAATCTTCAGCGCTTCATCCCACGGCCCCGAATGCCCGTCTATATATTTCTTCTGCAATGGCCCTGCTTCAATTGTGAGTTGATTTACGCCATCCGCTCCCTTCTCCAACGAGAATCGCTCCGAATAACCAAGATCAATCGCTTGCGGATCTTCCTCGATCATATCCACCTGCAGGTATTGTTGTACCCTATGCTCTTTCACCACACCCTTAGCCCCAATGCTGCCATCTACATCCGTCCAGGTGACGTTAGCACCAGGCTCCCATGTGGTTTCAGTAAAAGCACCACCTCCAAACGCCTTGCCCCATTGGTCATTCGGGTGAAGTACGATATCCCATATCACTTCCGGGTTTGCATTGATGGAAATGGATTTTCGAATCGTTTCTGCCTCCACGAACTTGAGAAGCGACTCACCGAGAATGTAATTCCAACCTTCCGTGAAACTTTCCACTGCGAAGTTAGGATGATCCTTCGGGAAGCTATCCAGCCCCTCGTGCCGCAATTGCACCCGCGTTTTGTCTGCGCCTTCTTCGAATAGCTCGAAAGTCACCACGGAATAGCCGTCATTATGTTCAGGGTAAGTCCAGCTATGACGCAACTTATTGGGCGCATTCACTTCGAGTACCTCACACTCATGCAGGTATTGCTCCTTTTCATCGCCGCCGGTAAAATGGAAGCGATGCCCTTTTTCCAGGTTGAAGTCTTCGATGTCGAAGTACCACGCTTTCATCTGATCCTTGTTGGTAAGCGCTTCCCATACGCGGTTGATGGGGGCTTTGTAGGTACGTTCTACGATCAATGGTGTTGAGGTCATATGGATTCTAGTGTTTTTATTGTGTCAAGATTGCTATAAGATCCTCAGCAGCAAAAATCCTACCCGTTTATCGAAATATAGAAGATTTTGCCTGCTGTGCTGTCTACACAAGTAATTATCCCGTAGTGGTGCTAGGATAAGCATATTAGAAAAAAACAGCCTCATTAAGTTCTGGATAACGCATCTGACGGTAATCGAGCATAATTTTTCTTGTATCCTCGGCGAAATCAGGGGTACTTTTGAGATATTTATTAAAAGGCAGCTTCAGATCTTCAGAGAAGAATTCGGCGATAGTGGAATATCGCAAGCGTAGAGGTTGGCTTAAATTTGCATACTCCATTGAAAACCACTTTTTGTTCTTCTTGATGAATTTCACAAGCTTCTCTTTGAAGCCAGTTGTCAGCGATCTTTTTTAAAGCTTAACAAAGTCTAAAAATATATACTTGGCCAAAACGCGAAAAAATACATACTTTTGGCTGAGTATAATTATAGTGCTATGTTAGTAGGGCGAATACAAGAGCAGGCTATTTTAGCTGAAAAGCTTAGTTCTGGTGAGGCAGAACTAATTGCTATATATGGAAGGCGAAGAGTAGGAAAAACCTTTCTTATTCGAACCTACTTTAAGGATAAAATCGCCTTCGAATTAACTGGTGTTCACGAGGCAGCCTTTCGGCACCAGTTATTAAATTTCGGTTTTGCACTACAGTCGGCAATGAAGGCCAAATTGCCAGTAGCAACACCAGAAAACTGGATACAAGCATTTCAGATGCTCAGCCAATTTCTTAATGAACTGCCTGTAAAGAAGCCCGCGGTAATATTTTTTGATGAATTCCCATGGCTTCATACCCAAAAATCAGGCTTCCTTCAAGCATTTGAGCATTGGTGGAACAGCTACGCATCAAAAAAAACAAATATCAAAGTCGTTATTTGTGGCTCTGCCGCATCGTGGATGATTGATCATGTAATTAATAATAAAGGAGGACTGCATAACCGGGTAACCCAAAAAATTCGCTTGCTCCCATTCTCTTTATCAGAAACAATGACCTACTTGTCAACTAGGGGTATTAAACTTAACCACTATTTGACGCTGCAACTGTACATGGCAATTGGAGGCATACCACAATATCTAAAGGGCATCCACAAAGGCGAGAGCGTGGCGCAAGCAATTGACAGATTGTGTTTCACTAAGGATGGCATGCTCAAAGGTGAATTTAAGAATCTTTACCAATCCTTATTTAAGAACTCGCATCATCACGAGCATATCATACGAGCGCTCGCTAAGAAAGGGAAAGGATTAACCCGGAACGAAATTATTACAGAATGTAACCTTAGCTCAGGAGGAACAGCGACAAAAATTTTAAAGGAACTGGAGGAGTCGGGGTTTATTTCGTCGTACATTCCTTTTAATAAAACTGAAAAAGAAAGCCTATTCAAATTGACAGACGAATACTCATTATTTTATCTGAAGTATATTGAGCATGCAAAGTCGAGCGGAGCGGGCACCTGGCTGCAGCAGTCAACGACGTCATCATACAGCACCTGGAGTGGACTTGCGTTCGAATCAATCTGTCAAAAACACGTTTTGCAGATTAAAAAGGCATTAGGCATTGAGAAAGTACTTACAAACGTTTCGAGCTGGCGTCATAGTCCCTCCGGTGGTGTGAAAGGAACGCAGATCGACTTATTAATAGATCGCCAAGACAAAGTGATTAACTTGTGTGAGGTAAAATTTTGCCAGACAGAATTTACTATCGATAAAAAGTATGCTGAAGAATTAACGAACAAGGTTCTTATATTTAAATCTGCTAATAAAATCAGAAGTTCGATCTTCCCAACAATGATTACCACATATGGTGTGAAAAACAATGACTATTATCGAAACATCGTTCAAAGCCAAATAATAATGGATGATTTATTTAGATAACAAATCTAAATATACTGTATACGATCTTCAACGCAATGCCTTTAACTAATCTAAATCACTGGCCACACTATCTAACCGTCACTACCAAAAAGACGCAGCCAATACAGTCCGTCCGAAAACGTGACAAATAATGTCTTAGAAGTCCCCCTGTGACTTGTTGTTATTTGCCTGCACCGAGTTAGTGGCAAATCATAAAAAAAACGGGAAAGGCATCCACCTTTCCCGCTTCGTAGCCCCGCCAAGAATCGAACTTGGATCTAAAGTTTAGGAAACTTCTATTCTATCCATTGAACTACGGGGCCAATATTATTGGGAGTGCAAATTTACACGTTTTCGTGGGAAAACCTAAATTAATTCAGGAATAGATCTGCTCGATCTCGTCGGCATACTTGTCGGAGATCACCCTGCGCTTCAATTTCAACGTGGGAGTCAGTTCGCCGCCGGCAACGGTCCATTCCTGTGGCAGCAGGCGGAATTTCTTTACCTGGTCAATGTGGTTGAAGAACTGGTTGTATTTGTCTACAGCCTGCTTGAACAGCTCTACCACGGGATGATATTTGATCACCTGCTCGTGACTGCCGAACTCCAGTCCCTGGCGGCGGCACCAGTCTTCGAGGTTCTTGAAGTTGGGAACGATGAGAGCGGCAGTAAACTTACGGTCAGCTCCTACGACCATGATCTGCTCGATGTAGGGACTTTCCTTGAATTTGTTCTCTACGGGTTGCGGGGCTACGAACTTGCCGCCGCTGGTTTTGAACATTTCTTTTTTGCGGTCGGTGATCTTCAGGAAACGCCCGTCCACCAACGTGCCAATGTCGCCGGTGTGGAACCAGCCATCGTGGATGGCTTCGGCGGTAAGGTCGGGACGGTTGTAATACCCGATGGTCACATTTGGGCCTTTACACAGGATTTCGCCATCAGGAGCGATTTGTACCTGTATATCGGTAATGAGCGGCCCAACGGTGCCGAACATCCTGTCCGCAGCTTCGAAGCGGTTCACGGCGATTACGGGTGATGTTTCGGTGAGACCGTAACCTTCCAGGATGGGCATGCCGGCAGCGGTAAATATCCTCAGGAGCCGTACCTGGCAGGCAGCGGCACCTGTTACAATACATTTAATATTGCCACCAAGGGCTTCGCGCCATTTGCTGAAGACAAGGCGGTTGGCAATGGCGAGTTGCAACCTGTACCAGAACGACAGCGGACGATTGAGTTCATACTCCTTGCCCAGGTTTACGGCCCAAAAGAACAGCGCACGTTTGATGCCACGAAGCTCCAGTCCTTTTGCCATGATTTTTTCATACACTTTTTCCAGCAGCCGCGGCACGGTGGTAAAGATGCCCGGCTTCACTTCGCGGAGGTTATCGGCGATGGTTTCCATACTTTCGGCGTAATAGATAGATACGCCGGCGGTGAGGTATACATATGACACCATCCGTTCGAAAATGTGATTAAGCGGCAAAAAACTCAGGGCACGGGCTTCCGGCGAAACGGGGAGGTAAGGAATACAGGCCAGTACATTGCTTAACACGTTGCGATGGGTGAGCATCACGCCCTTAGGCGTGCCCGTAGTGCCGGAAGTATAAATGATGGTCAATAGGTGATCGGGGGTAATGCCTTTACTGATAGCCTCCACGCTGGCCAGGGTTTCCGGTGTTGCCATAGCGGGAAGTTCCGACCAATGGCGGGCACCTTCTTCCCGATCGTAGGTGAATATTTCGCGCAGTTGCGGCAGTTCGCTGCGGATCAGCCGCACCTTTTCGAGCATATGACGGTCACTCACAAATACCGCCTGCGCACCGGAATCATGCAATACGAATTGAAGCTCGGATTCACTGATGGTCGGGTAGATCGGGGCGAGTACTGCGCCGGACTGCTGACAGGCAAGGTCGGTAAGCAGCCATTCGGGACGATTGGGCGAAAGCACCGCGATCTTCACCTGGTTATTTTCTCCGCCAAGGCCGAGGCTTAGCAATCCCGCCGCGAAATGGCGGGTGATGTCTACTACTTCCTGCGTACTGTAATGTTTCCAGGTACCGTCGTCTTTGCGGGCCAGCATATCTGTTTTAGGATAGCGGGCCAGTTGGTACGCCATAACGTCGAATAATCTCGAGGGCTGCTGCATTTGGTATATGATTGCGTGAAAGGGACTGCCCTAAGGCTAGTACCCACGCCGTTGCTGCTCTTCCTTCAGCTTTTCGTACTCATTTACGGCATCGCCGAAAGGATCGCGGTGGTAGGCGTTAAAATAGGCGAAGGCCAAACCAATTCCCCAACCGAGGCAAGGCCATATGGGCCACGGTGTACCGGATTTATCATTATCTGTAACGAACCATAACACCCACAAAAAACCATTGATCACGAGGTAGCTGATCAGATGTGATTTAAAGCCGGCCCGGTTGCGGGCAATACGCCAAAGGCGCTCGTCTTTTTGCTGCGTTGTTTCCATGAAATACAGGTTTAATTAAGTTTAAGAGGCTTAACTAAATATAAGGTATTTCTCACGGAAACGAAAGCCTATCTTTTTGCTTTGATATTCAGCCGGATGTTCACCATCGAATTGATCAGTTTATCCTGCAATGATTGGTCAGCACGATAGGTAATGCCCCATTGGGTGCGGTCGATGTTGAAGTTTGCTTCTGCATTTACTTCTGCAGCGCTCACCACGATCTTGGCCGGAAAGCTGATATTCTTAGTGCTGTCTTTCAAGGTGAGGTTACCCTTTACAAGATGGGTAGCGTCTTTCAGCAACACTTCCTTATCCTGCGCACCGGCGTGAAAACTGCTGATCTCTGTGATCACGAATTTCGCGGTGGGATATTTTTCCACATCAAAGAAGTTGGGGCCGTTGAGTTCTGCCTCCAGTTTTTTCTTCATGCCCGAATCCTTTACCAGGTCGAGGTTTTGAAGGGTTTTCATATCGATTTCGAGGCTGCCTGCAGTTACCGCGCTATCATTCGCATGCACGCTGCCGGCAGAGAACTTGAACACGCCTTTATGCTCGCCGGTAGGCTTGGTGCCTATCCAGGTAAGCAGGCTGGCGTCTTTATCTAATTGGTATTCGTGCCCCTGAGGTTCTGCCTGTACGGCCTGTGGCTCGGTCACCTGGGCCTTATCGGCCTTGGGTGCCTGCTGGCAGGATGCGGTGAACAGGGCGACAGTTGTAGTTAAAAGTGTAAGCTGTTTAAACATGGATACACGTTTATGGTGAAGAAATACAAGATCACAAAAGCGAAAAACAGGCCAAAAGCGAACCACCGCTGAAGAGTGCGACGCAACGGCGGCTGCTGGAAGTTGACGTCGATGGGCTCATGAAACTAATCATCGCCTGCGGCTGCCCTGCTGAAACGATGCAACGGCACTCACGAAACGAATCACTGGCTATGGCTTCCCATCTGACACGACGCAGCGGCACTCATGAAACCGATCACTGGCCCGTGCCCCAGCTGAAACGACGCAACGGCGACAATGCGACGGCGCTCCCATTGCGCCGCCGCCCAGATCAAATCACATTATGACACCTGCACCCGGTTGCCTACCCATACAAAACGCCTTAACACAAACTCGGGGTTCGTGAAACTCGCGTTGCCAGCGGGATTGCCGCCCGTTACATGAAAATCGGAGAACGCCGCGTGCTGGTTCACCCAAATAAACCCGGTAAAGTTGAACGATACGGGGGTGAACACGCTGTTCATCTCCTCCGCGATCTCCGCCTGCA
This sequence comes from Chitinophaga horti, assembly GCF_022867795.2. NCBI lineage: Bacteria > Pseudomonadati > Bacteroidota > Chitinophagia > Chitinophagales > Chitinophagaceae > Chitinophaga > Chitinophaga horti. The sequence continues at coordinate 4,931,405 of NZ_CP107006.1, forward strand.
CGGCGGGATCTGTAGTGTAGGCCGCGCAAGTGATGGCGCCGTGTTTGCGGGCCATCTCCCGGGCAAGCCGAATGCTTTCCGCCGTATCTTTCGTACGCACCAGCAGGATGATCGGCCCGAACAGTTCGCGGCCGTAAACCTCCTGTGCATCGGCGGTAGTTTCGAGAATAGTCGGTGAGCAGGTGCGGGCTTTCGCAAACTCTTCATTTGTTACAGGCGCCCCACCCAGTAACACTTCCGCGCCCAGCGAACGTGCATCCAGCGCGCGATTGAAGGTAACGTCGCTTTGCAGCGCACCCAGGGTACCTGCACCCATCTTAGGATTGGAAACGAGGGCAGCAACTGCATCACGCACTTTGTTAGCTACTTCGTCGTATATGCGTTCAGGTATGAAAAAGTTTTGCGGCGCCGTACACATCTGGCCGGAGTAAAGGCTTACTGAGAAGGCCAGGTTTTGCGCCACGGCATCCATATCCTTCGCCGAATCGATGATCACGGAGTTAACGCCGGCCTTTTCGGTAAACACGGTTTTACCGGGCAGCTGCTCTACATAATTACCAAATGCAGAACCGCCGGTGTAATCGATCAGCGCCACGTCCGGATGCTCGCAAAGGGCCTTTGTATTCAAATGTTCGCTGGTATCGGCTGCCAGCTGGCACAACAGCGGATCCTGCCCATTCGCTTTCAATACTTGCTGAATGGCCGCCACCACGATCGCAATCGGCAGTACGGCCCTCGGATGCGGCTTTACCAGTACGGGATTGCCGGTAACGAGGTCGGCATAAATGCCGGGCAACGAGTTCCATACAGGGAAGGTGGAACAGCCAATCACAAGGCCCACGCCTTTCGGGATGGCCTTAAATTGTTTGTCCAGCACAATGCTCGACTTACCCATCGGCTTTTCCCAGGTAAGCTGCTCCGGGTAACGTTGCAGCTCGCGATATCCCATCGCAATGGCTTCCAGCGCGCGATCGTTTGCGTGCGGACCACTCGCCTGAAAGCTCATCATAAAGCTTTGGCCGGTCGTGTGCATAGTCGCATAGGCGATCTCGAAAAAATGTTGTTTGATGGCTTCGAGCGACTCCGTAAGGATAGCGGCACGTTCTGTAACAGGCAGCTTCGCCCAGGCCTTTGCGGCAGACTGCGCCGCCATTACCAGTGCATCCGGCGGAATGATCGGATAACTGATGGCCAGCGGCTCCATGGTGTAAGGCGACACTTCCTCACCCTGCCAGTTGTCAGTATCCTGCAACAGGCGGTCAAAGGGACGGCCTAACATGGCTTTAAAGGCCACTTCGCCCGACTGGGGCGCCTCTTCTCCGTAGGCCTTGGGATGCTCGGGGTATTGCGCGTAAAAGGTGCGGTCATGGCTGGCTTTTACCGCGTTGTCTAACATGTTTTGGTGTTTTGCAAAAAGCATATTCATTCGTGGATTTTATAGTAATGCGGGTATAACAACTAAGTTAGGCAATAAATGCAAGTAAAACACAACAGCCGGGTGTTACCCCGGCTGCTGCTATATCAAACATTCCCAGATCTTTATTTGCCCATTCCGAGCTTGCTGGCATCGGTATAAAATTCGTCGCCGCGCAGCTTTAACGGATTGTTACGTTGGTATTGCGCAAACGCGTCGTACTCTTGTTTATGGCTGCTGGTCCAGGCTTTGTAATCCGACTGGTTGCTTACCGGGCCGAATATCCATTGGTTATAGGCCTCAAACAGTCCTTCCCGCAGCAGTTTACGCTGGAAGTCGAACAGGGCGTACGGGTATTTCAGGCTGTAAAAGTTATACCAGTCCAGCAGAAAACGGGTACGTAACATTACCAGACCTTCCGGCTCAATGCCCGTCATCACCACACTTACGTGTTTGGCCATGGTTTTACGAAATGCCGTCGCAAAATCCAGGTCGCTTTTTTCGTCTTTTTTCTTGCTGGATTTAGACGGAACATCTTCCGGGATGTTGTTAAAGATCGCCGGATCGTCGAATAGTTTTTTATACGAATCCACCAACAGGTTACGCACTTCGGCGGTACGGGTGGTGTAACTTTCGAGGTTCACGAAGGTTTCGCCGTAAAGGATGGTCCAGGTAGGATCTTTAGCGTAGTAGAGGGAAGTGGCGGCGTGATAATAGTTACCGGGAAAGTTAGGGTCCATTTCAATTCCCTTTACCCAATGTTTAATCGCCATGTCCACATTCTTCAGGTTCATGAGCAGCTCGCCAAAATCGTTGTACAACTCGCCGCTTTTCGGAAACTTCTTCAATCCTTTCTTATAAATCTTTTCTGCCCCGCCAAAGTCGCCGCGCGCCTGGTAAATATTACCGGCGATCTGGTATACCTGTGCATCCGCATCTTTCTTATCCAATAAGGGATCCACTATGCCCTTGCCGCGATTAAAATCGTTGCGCAGGTAATAGGCGAAGGCCAGGTCTTTACGCAAAGCGTAGTTGTCCGGCTCCTGTTGAATGGCCTGGTTCAATACAAGTACCGCATTGGCGTAGTCGCCGCTGCGCATGAAATTCCTGGCGGTATTATGCAGTTCTGTCGCGTCCTGGGCGCTTGCCTGCGTAAAGGGAAGCGCGCCGGCGATGATCAATATCCATATTCTTACTGCCTTTTGCCACTGCATGTGCTAATAACGTTTTGGTAAAATTAACTAAAAAAATACAGGTGGGATAGGACGGTAACGGCGGAAAAGCAAACGCTTCCCCGCCGTTAAGATAGGAATTTATCTGTTTCAGATGGTATGTGTAAGCAGACCGTCTCTCAGTTTAGGTTCAAACCAGGTACTTTTAGGCGGCATTACGTTACCGCTGTCGGCGATATCGAACAGTTGCTGGATGGTTACCGGGTACAAGGCAAAGGCTGCCGCCATTTCGCCGCTGTCTACCCTTTTCACCAGTTCCTCCAACCCGCGGATGCCGCCTACGAAGTCAATCCGTTTGTCGGTGCGGGGGTCTTTGATGCCGAGCAGTTTATCCAGCACATTATTTTGAAGGATCGTCACATCCAGGATGCCGATCGGGTCGGTCGTATAGGTACCTTCCCGCGCTACCAGCCGGTACCAGGTTTTATCCAGGTACATGCTGAACTCGTGCAACATCGATGGCTTTTGGGGATGATGCCCCACTTCTTCCACTAGAAAATCATACTCCAGCTGCGAGATCAGTTGTTCTTTGCTGAGGCCATTCAGGTCTTTCACCAGGCGGTTGTAGTCTAATATCGCGAGCTGACTGGCCGGGAAGATGGTGGTCAGAAAATGATCGCCGATACCTTTTGCTTTATGCACCAACGCCGCTGATGCCGCCCGATGGTGACCGTCGGCGATGTAGGTATGGGGCACTTTCTCCGCGAAAAGGCGGGTAATATCGTTCACAGCAGTAGCGTCGTCCACCACCCAAATGGTGTGTGTGATGCCGTCTGCCGCGGTAAAGTCGTAAACGGGATCGTGCTGGTTTACCCAATGGTCTACCAGCGCATTCACCTCGGGCACGTCCTGGTACGCCAGGAACACGTTACCCGTCTGCGCGCGGGTAGCCGTGATGTGGTCAATGCGGTCCTTCTCCTTTTCGGGGCGGGTAAACTCGTGCTTTTTAATGATGCCGTTATCGTAATCCGCTATGGATGACACGCACACCAACCCTGTTTGGGCGCGGCCGTCCATTACAAGCCTGTAAATGTAGTAGCAGGGCGCCGGGTCCTGGAACAACGTACCATCGTTTTGCAGGCGCTGCAGGTTTTCGGCAGCCTTTTCATAAACCACCGGGCTGTGTACATCGGTGGCCTCCGGCAAATCGATTTCTGATTTAGAAACATGGTAAAACGAACGGGTATTGCCGGCCGCCTCATTTCCGGCCTCGCTTGAACTAAGCACGTCGTAGGGGCGCGACGCAACATCTTTTGCCAGTGACGGCTGGGGGCGCAAAGCGCGGAATGGTTTAATTACTGCCATATTTTGTCGTTTCTGGTGAAGTGCTATAAAAATAACATAAATGATGCCCGCTTGCTTTTAAAAAGTTGGGAACCAGCAACATTTCTCTCTTCAGCCCCCGTTGTGTCACTCTCTTGTACGGCAGTTTCGCTTATCGGCAGCAGCTTCCCCTTTCCGTCATGGCGAACAAAGTGAAGCCATCTTGGTGTGCGGTCTTCGTACAAGTAGTTCATGGCTGCCGACCTATTGCCGCGAAGACTAACGCGGAGGTTCGCTTCCTTTCAGTCGCGATGACGGTGGAGCGATAAGGTGAGGCCGGCCGTGCCGCCAGGCATCCGGGCATCATCCCCTAAAGAACCCTGTACTATCCTTCGAGGATAGTTCGTTCATCCTTCGTTCATCCTTCGTATATGGTTCGTATATGGTTCGTATAAATACGAACAATGAACGAAGGATAAGCGAAGGATATGCGAAGGACATACGAAGGATGCATAAAGGATCTCGCAACGATCTACGAAGGATGCATGTAAAAAACAAACCCTGTCCGCAGCCGAAGCCGCGGACAGGGTAATTTTATATGGATCAGGTGGTTATATCGCGCGCTCCCACTCGAGGTATTCCAGCTCGCCGGTCCAGAAGCTGCCATCGTCCATTGCGCGTTTGTCGGTTTTGCGTAACCAGGTTTTCAGCTTTTGCAGCTCGGCGTCGGTGTAGCGGCGGCCGCCGTTTTCGGCAGCCATAAAATCCTGGTAGTGCATAAGGCAGCGGGCGAAATGTAAGATGGAGGCGTTAATGAACACGCGCTCGAAGCTTTGATCGTGATCCAGGTAAACGATCTCGTTCTTTTTGGCCAGGTCGATGCACACCGGTGCACCCGAACCGTTGGTACCGATCATCAGGTAGTTGTCCAACTCCTTTTCACTGGTACCCAATACTTCATTTACGGTGGAAATGCGCTTGTCGACAAACTTTTCGAAGGCCAGGCAAGGCTGGCAATCCGCCGGCAAACCACAATCGGTAAGAAAGTGAACAGTCTCGGCCGACAAACCCGGACGGGCAAGCTCGGCGTCGCTGAAGGCATGGATGGTCTCTGTATAGGATTTCCAAAGGTTTTTGCTCAATTGCATAGGTACGGTCACATTAAACTTAACCTAAATATAATAATTAATTAACAACTAACATCATTATAGTCCGGCGAAGCAGAGCAATCCATTAAGAATCAATGAGAAAAATTTTAAGGCCCTATTCTACCCCTCTCGCTGTCATTTTTAGCGTATACAATGATTCACTGGCGGTTATCACCAAAATATCACGCTTTTTGCCACCGAAGCAAACGTTGCCCACCCAGCGGGAGGGCACGGGAATGTTCATCAGTTTTTGTCCGTCCCGGTTGAAAACGGTAACGCCATTGCCGGCGAGGTACAGGTTGCCTGCCTTGTCGAGCGTCATGCCGTCGGTGGAATTGCTGGCGAACAGGGTTTTATCCGCCAGTTTACCTTTGCCGGCAATGCGGTAGCGGTATATTTTACCGGCGCGAATGTCGGACACGTATAACCATTTACCGTCGGGAGTGCCTACCAGTCCGTTCGGCTGTTGCAGGGTATCGAGTGGGATGGCTTGTTTTTGGCCTTTGGGCAGGTAATACACCATTTGAGCGCCCAGCTCGGGCGACTTACGGGTCCAGTAGTCGCGCTGGTAGTAAGGATCGCTGAAGTAAATACCGCCGCTGGCATCTATCCACAAGTCGTTCGGGCCATTGTGTTTTTTTCCGGCGTAATCGCTCATCAGCACCGTCACTTTTTTGCCCGGGGTAATAGACCATAACTCATTATGTTCGTCGGAGCAGGATACAAGGTTTCCCTTCTTATCGAAATAGAGCCCGTTGGCGCGGCCGGTCTTTTCCATAAAGAGCGACAACTGCCCGTCCGTACCGTATTTCCAGATCTGATCGTTGGGCTGGTCTGTAAAAAACACTTCTCCTTTCCGGTTAACGGCCGGCCCTTCGGTGAATTTAAACCGGGAAGATACTTTTTGCAGCACTGCGCCCGGTGCTACGAGGGAAGTGGTGTCTTGTGCGGACAGGCGGCCCGTCCACCCCAATATCAACAACAAACAGCAAACGTGGAATTGGCTCATCGACATCATGGTAAGCATTTCCGGAAAGATAGTAAAAGAACATGTTTACTACAATGCCTGCACCATCTTCTGCCCCTGCTTGCGAAATACCGTAGGACTGGCGCCCGCCTGCTTACGGAAAAACTTGTTCAGGTGGCTTTCATCCGTAAAGCCAAGTTCGTCCGCTATTTCCACGATGCGCATGTCACTGTGTAAAAGCCTTGCCTGTATGAGCTTTACGCGATAGTTTGTAATGTATTGCTGCATCGTCTCGCTGGTATGTTTCTTAAAATACCTGCCGAGGTAATTGTCTGATATGCCGAAATGTTTGCTCACGGCTTCTGCACGAATCTTTTCAGGATAATAAATATTGTTCTGGATATAGTTCAGAATATCGAGCGCTTTTTCGTCGGTGTTGGCTGTCACCTGTCGCGGCATATAACGGGCAATGTTGCGGGCTACGATCACGATAAGTGTATTCACGAGTTGCCGTACGACTTCTTTATTGTAAAGGTCCGGCTGCTGCTGTTCGCGTGCAATAGCGGCTACGATGGCCTGCACCAGCAACTTGTCGGTTTGATGTTTTAGTATGCAACCCGGTTCATGATTGGCATTTTGCAAAATATACTCGAGGCGTTGAATGTCGTCCGCGCCGAATGCGCCGGACTTGAGATAGATATCGTTGAAGCGCAGGAAGAAGAATTCCGTCGTCATTTCCACATCAAAAGAGTGACAATCGTCGGGGATGAGCAGCATCATGTGCCCCGGCCGGTACGAAAACCTGTTCTTGTTCACACACTGCACACCCGTACCCGAAATCACGTACACCAGCTCAAAAAACAGGTGCTGATGGCCGCCTTTGGGGCATTCATCTACCGTTTTATACACCACCTCAAAAGGCTCATAAATACTTTCGCGCTTCATACACTAAATGTAATAAACTTATGCTTTGCTAAAATGACACTTTTTCAAATATCCGTTGCACCTGTCTTATTTCGTCAGCTGGCGTACGCCACCGGCGATAGGCCGTGCTTTGATACCGGTATTTCGTAATTTGCGGCCAGCTATGGAACAATACCGATTATCGAAACAAGGCATTCGTACACTTACCGGCAAAAGCCTGCGAAAGTCGCTGGTGATTACCCTGTTCGCTCTTTCCGCGTTGATCGTCATGGGGCCGCTGAACGTAACTACCGGTGCGCTTACGGTTACGCCTATGTGGTATGTGGTGCCTGTACTATTTGGTTTAATGCTGTACGGCATGTTGCGGAATGACAGGCGGCTGCGCGAAGTGCTGCAACAATACACGATTTCACTTACGGGACAGTCCATTACCCGTGAGCAGGGACGCATGCCCGCACTGGAAATACCGCTATCAGACATCACGGCCATTTACCAAAAGCCGGACGGGCTATTGATCGTGGCGGGCCGCACCACGGCAGATCTGATTGTGTTAATGCCGGAGCTGGAAAACTTTGGAGAACTGGAAGCGAAGATGAAGGCGATACGTTCTTTTTCCACCGTAGAGAAAGACAACCTGCTGCAGCGTTACCCAATACAAGTAGTGCTGGCAGCATTGACGGTTATCATTACTTTTTATCTTTCTCAAAACAAAGTGGTACAGTACGTTGCGGGAATCCCTTTGATAGCTGCTGCAGCCTGGGGGATCTGGCAGTTATTTAAAGCGCGTAATACACAACATGCCTTACGCCGCTCAGGCTGGGCATTAATGGTTATACTGCTTTGCCTGATTTTTTCTATACTACTGCGGCTGGTGCGATAATCTCGTCCGGCAGCACGCTCGCCTCAAAGCCATGGTCCTGTAACAGGGAGATCAGCGGCTGCGGAGGAATGTGTGCCGAGGCGCACTTCACACGCAGGATGCGATCGCAATCTTCCAGGTCGAAGTTGGCCGTGTAATGGGCATACCGGGCATGAATGCATCCCAGCAGCATGGCAGCCTGTACTTCATCGTGCACATTGGTTTTAAAAACTTCTACCATAATCATCAATTTGCTGGTTGCAGGTTATTCACGGGGTAACAGTGGTACAAACTTACGGTGAAGATCCGACATGTAAAATGGTCGTATACGACAATCAACGGGGGCAATTCTGACAGAGGGCTGTCTCAAAAGTAATACACCCGTTCTTATTCGGGTACCTGACGGAACGATTTTTCGTTTACGCGATTCATGACCATCCAACTACTTTTGATACAGCCCCTTGCGTTTAAACAGCTATCAATTCTTTGTTATACTTGTTACGATACGCGAGCGGCGACAACCCGGTTATCTTCCGGAAAGTGGTGCGAAACGCCTTTACGTCGGAATAGCCTACATCATACATAATCTCGTTAATATTCTTACGACTGGTTTCAAAGCTCTTTTTCGCAGCTTCTATCTTTACCCGCTGGATATATTCCGTTACCGTGTTACAGGTGGCCTTCTTAAACCGTCGCTCAAAACTGCGGCGGCCAATCGCAAGCATATCTGCCAGGTGATCTACCGTAATACGTTCTTCAAAGTTTTTCTCAATATATTCCTGCGCCTTTTTTACTTCCTCATCATCATGTGCCTTTTGTCCTTCAAACATGATAAACGGCGACTGACTGTTACGATCGATGTCTATCATGAAAGCTTTGGATGCCAGGATCGCCATTTCGCGGCCCGCATACTTTTCCACCAGGTACATCAGCAGGTTCAGGTATGAATAAGCGCCGCCGCTGGTGTATATACCATCTTCAGCTGTCATAATCTTATCATCTACCAATACTACATCCGGGAACATCGCACGAAACTCGTTGGCGAGCTTCCAGTGGGTAGCGCATTGTTTACCATTTACCAGTCCTGTGGAGGCCAGGAAGAAGGCCCCTACGCAAAAGCTGGCGATTTCCGCACCACCGCGGTACTGGTCGATTATCCAGGGAACAAATTCCTGGTTTTGCTCCAGCGCCTGTTGCAGCTCGCCGTGCATGGCGGGAATGACGACCAGGTCCGTTTTCTTGATGTCGCTGATGAGTACATCGGGGTGAATCACGTACAGCCCGTTACGTTGGCTTTCCTCGGGCGCCAGGCCCACCAGTTGTACCTTGAACAGGGGTTCTCTGCCCATTGCTTTCATAAAACCGTTTACTTCACCAAATATCTGGTGCGTTCCGTCGATGTTGGGGAGACTGCAATGGCCGCGTGGAATGATGATGGAGATATGTTTCATATCCTAAAAATAGAAAAAATATTTGTCGCAAACACCGCCTCTTATTGGCGCATACGCACCCCGGCCCGCAAGCCCTGCCAACGTACATTTGTATGGGATGTGAACTTAAAAAACGATGTATGAGAAGGATCATTTACCAGGCCACCGTGTCGCTGGACGGCTTTTTTGAGGGGCCCGGGCACGAGCTGGACTGGCATATTGTGGACGAGCAATTTAACAAGTGTGCGGTACAGTTGCTGAATAGCGTTGACACGCTCATTTTCGGCCGCGTGACCTACGAGCTGATGGCAGGCTACTGGCCTACCTGGCACTCACAGCACAGCGACGCTACGGTAGCGCACAAAATGAATAACCTGCAGAAGCTCGTGTTTTCGAACAGCCTGCAAAGCGTGGATTGGAAAAACGCAGTACTCGTGCGTGAGTCTGCGGCGGAGATATTACAGCGACTTAAAAGCCTGCCCGGTGGCGACATGGCTATACTTGGCAGCTCCCAACTGGCCGCCAGCCTTCTTTCCCATCACCTGATAGATGAATTTCGCCTGACCTTATCCCCGGTGGTGCTGGGTAAAGGCAACACTTTGTTCAATGGCCTCCTCGAACAGTACAAGCTCACGCTTACCCGGGCACGTATGTTCCGTTCTGGCAATGTCTTGCTTACTTACCGGCCGGCTGACAAACCCCACCAGTTAACGCTCAGGTATTCGGCGGCAGCACGCCGGAACGCCTAGTTCACCCGAACATCCGCCGGGTTATCCCGATCTTCCAGCGTGATGAGCAGGTCCTGCACCATTTGGGCGCCTAAATTTACCAGTTGCTTTCGGGCCCAGGGCTCCAGTTTACGCAGTGCACGTTCAACCGCAATACGGTTCTGCATCGTAGCAGCCATCTCCCCATCCCGCACCGCGTCAATGGATATGGTGTAGTGGTGCCTGCGGTCTTCCCGCTCCAGTACCCGGCGCAACAAACGCAGCTCGGTTAGCAGGGCATGAAAATAATTATCTTGTAACTGAAGGGTGATGGGATCCTTTGCGGCCAGATTGGACATGTTGATGCCCACTTTCGTATCTTCGAGGTTATGCATAAGCACTTGATAATAATCTGAGTAGATGGGCTAAATGGAGGCGATGCAATGATAAGATAATTTCCGCCAGGATCATTAAAAACGAGGGCAGTTAACAAACGCACAACACAGGAGGCGTTAACGCTACAGTATGCTTTGGCATACTATTCGTGTCATGGAATCTAAACGCTAATCTTATGAACAATTTCTGGAGAGCCCTTATTGCAGGTTATGGCGCTAAAAAATTAGGCGGCGGTTGCTTCGGCACCATCATCGTTTTTGTGATCATATACATGGCGCTTGGCCACTGCAACTGATCTACCCTACTTTTTCGAAAGGATAATGCCCCTTGATGTGCCTGTTAAGGAATCGACCCTTAGAGGTAGCCCTGCGCATGGACTCATAGACCCCGGGCGGCACATCGTGGTAATCGTACACCATTCCCGACACATAAACGACTCTAAGTGTAAGTGATGCGGGATCATATTTCATGGATGCAATGACTGTAGACGGCATGACCATATATTTTCCGGGATAGGTACCCGAAAAATAATGCCAGCTACTTCCTCGGCAATTGCGACAGCAGTGCAGCAGCAGCGCCGTCTACAGCCGATGCGCCATAACCTGTTACCAGTACGCCACGTTTACCGTCTTTGGTTTCCAGTGCGTACACGGCTGCTTCGTCGGAAGGGTCGCTGTTGCCCTCATAACGAAATACATCTACGATGGCGATGTCATTGATATCGATTTTGCTGTTGCCGTTCACAATACAGGCGTCCTCGATGTTAAAATCAATGGTAAAGCCCTGCTGCCGGAGGGCGTTGATAGCATTTACCACGGTATCATAATGTAACGGTTGTTCCATAAGACTTCATCTTTTTATTGCACGAAATTAACGCCGGCAGTGGCATAAATGTTTAAAATCTTTTGGATCAAACCACTATTCTGTTGGTGAAATGCTCACTGCCTGCAACAAAAAAGGCCGCCTGAACATGCAGTGTTGGCGCCCCTTTTACATTTATAAATCCTGATGAAAGTACTGCTGAAAACAGGTTGCGACGCTGACAAAACGATCGCAACCTGGTCCTTTTTTTATATGGAGTGGTTATAGTTTAATAGAGATGACTTACATTTGTTACTCAAAGTTACTAACGAGAGTAATAAAAAGTAACTATCAACCTAAAAAACTGGTAACCTGCTGGTAACTAATGGCTATGACAAACGACACCTTTAAAATGGATAAATGCCCGATGACCCGTACTATGGCCATCCTGGGCTCGAAATGGAAACCGGTTATCATTTACACCGTGAACAAAAAACACTTGCGTTTCGGCCAACTGGCTGCGCAAATGCCGCTCATCTCCCGAAAGGTACTTACTGACCAGCTGAAAGAGTTAGAAGAAGACGGCATCCTGCTGCGCGAAGCCTATAACGAACTGCCGCCGCGGGTAGAGTATTCGCTTACCGAGAAAGGACTCGCCCTGCTGCCCATCCTCCAGCAGATGTGTGAATGGAACAGGCAGTTTGAAAAACACGGAGAAGAATGTACGGCACGTTAAGGCTTATACGGGATCTTCACCAGTATTTCGATCGACCGCTCCTGCGCTGCGGTAATATCGAACGTACCGCCATGCAAACGGGCTACATAAGCCATCAGGTAACTAATGCCTTGCTCAGGCGATGAACTGGCCAGGGAAAACTTCTCCTGGTCGCCGGTTTTAATAGAAGAAGAAACGAAGTGATTGACGGATGCGGCGGTATACTCGCCTTTTATCTCGAAATAAGTATCCTCAAAATTGAATGTGAGTACCGGCTCCTGCCCGGACGCCGCATTTTTTTCCATGCGGAAAAGAATGTTTAACACCAGCTGTTTCAACAATGCTTCGTCCACCAGCATATCGGCCGGTTCGCGGTTTACATTAAACACAACATCTACGTTAAACAGCGCCTGGTAACGCTCATCGAGGAAAAGACCTTTCAGCAGGCGAACAATGCCTCCTGGTACCTTTCTCGGGTTCAGCGAATTATTGAGGATGTGCTGAATGATCTTTACGTTTTGCAACTGGTACTCCAGTTCCACCACCTGCATTTTGATAGCACCGGCCTGCCGGTTAATCTTCTCTGAAGCTGGCAAACGTTCCTTACCGGTATTGTCCGCATACAACTCGATCAGTTCAACGCTGGACAAAATACTACTCAGTATAGACCTTAATTCGTGGAATACATCTTCAATAAGTCGTTTGTTATTATCAGGAAGATGAAGCCCCCCCATGGTAGATTTCATTTATATGCCCCTTGTTTCTGTTAAACAAAATATGGTTAGGTCCCCGCCGTGCGGGATAGAATGCGCTTTAACACTAATCTAATCAAAATTGCGCATTTTATTTTTGACGTTCCTTACTCAAAACAGTATAATTCTAACCTAATTTGGGGGGATATCTACTTTTTGTTACTTATAACAGGTGGTTCTTCAGTCCACTGGCAGCCAACAGCGCCGACACAGCGGCATCCCGCGGAGAAGATAATACATCCACATGCCGCTGGTGATGAATATCAGTACCAACAAAAGTTACCAGCTTTTCCTCCAGCAATTGCGTAGCTACTTTCTGAATCGATCTGCCATAGTGGCCTTTCAGCGACAACAGGTTTACCTGCAGGTGAATGCCTGTCTCATGTAATTCGCGGTATACATCGAAGTCGTCATGCAGGTACCGGAAACGCTCCGGATGGGCCAGTATGGGCTCGTAGCCGGCCATCTTCAGGTTGAAAAATATCTCGCGGTAGTTGAATGGCATCGATACGAACGAGAATTCGGTCAGCAGGTATTTATTACTGATCTTCAACAGCGGTTCCCCGTCTGCCAGCAAGCCTTCGAAGTAATCGTCCAGCATGTATTCTGCAGCAGCTTCGAGTTCCACCTTTATACCCTCCTGCTCCAGCCGTGCGCGCAGTTTATCGAGCGCGGGCAGAATAGTATCTGCGTGATTATGATACAGGCCGGATATGATATGTGGGGTAGTAACGATTTTCGTATAGCCGGCATCGCTAAGCTGGCGAACGAGCGCCACGGCTTCGTCCAGGGTTTGCACCCCATCGTCCAGACCAGCCAGCAGATGAGAGTGCATATCGGTTTTAATCAGATCAGAAAGCATTTTTTTCGCCTTTAATAGTGTTGGCCACAGTGAGGAAAATAATTTTCAGGTCGAGATACACTGACCAGTTTTCCATGTACCAGATGTCATATTCTACGCGCCTGCGTAATTGTAAATTGTCGGTAATTTCCCCACGGTAGCCGTTTACCTGCGCCCAGCCGGTGATGCCAGGTTTCAGGAAGTGACGCACCATGTATTGTTGTATAATGGCAGAATATTCTTCGGTATGCCTTAACATGTGCGGGCGTGGACCAACGATAGACATATCACCCAGCAACACATTGATAAACTGCGGCATTTCATCGAGGTTCGTTTTACGCAGGATCCGGCCGATCTTCGTAAACCGGCTGTCATTGCGGGTCGCCTGTTTACTGTTTGCCTCGTTGTTTACCCGCATGCTTCGCAGTTTCAGGCATTTAAATTCCCGGTTGTTACGACCTGTACGGTTCTGCATGAAAAACACCGGTCCGCGGGACTCCAGCTTGATCAGCAACGCCAGGATCGGGATCAGCCAGCTGAGGATGAAGATGCATACGAACGAACTGAATACAATATCGAATAAACGCTTGCGAATACGGTTGGCGATGTCGTCCAGCGGCTCGGAGCGGAGCGATATAATCGGGATGTTGTTATAATAATCCACGTAAATCTGCCGGTTCACAAACATCTTAAAGTCAGGAACAAAACGGAAGTGGATAAAATGCTGCTCCGCTTCATATGCCAGCTGATACAAGTATGGAAACTGCTCGGGCGACAAAGTGGAATAGATCTCGCGGATGTTATTGTCCTTTGCGTAAGGCACACAGTCTTCCAAACCGCCTATCACTGGGTAATAAGAAAGTTCCTGTACGTTTCCTTCTTCCTCAAAATACCCCTCGAACTTGATATTACTTTTACCCTCAATCAGGTTATTGGCGAGACGTTTCGACATTTCATTGTACCCGAGTATCACCATCTTCTTCTCGACCCCTTTCCTGTTAATGATGTGATTCGTTACAAAAAAGAAGAGCAAACGATCTACAACAACCGCTACCATAAACAGTCCCAGGTACATCATCACAAAAAACCGGGAGTAGAGGTAGTGGGAGATAAAGATGAAGAACATGAGTACCATGAAGTACAGCACCAGGGCCTTCAGCGTTTTGCGCGCCATTTTTTCATACGAAAGCTGGGCATTAGTGGTGTATACACCTGTAGTAAACAAAGCAATGATCCAACCCGCATTCGATACGAGCAGGAAAGCTTCAGCACCTTCGTGCAAAGCGAGGTCGTATTGGCGCAGCCCGAAGCCAGCCATAAAAAAGATGGCATTCAGCCAAATGAAATCCAGCACAATGATCTGGATAATGGAGATTTTGAGATAACGGTCCAACATATACTTATTGTTGACAATTCACAACTGTTTCTTCGTATCGCGCCATTACACGGCGGATAGAAAGATGTTCCTCTGCGTACGCTCTTGCATTTTGCCTGATCTGCTCATGGCTTTCCCGCAGGGCGCGGCGTACACCTTCTGTAAGCGCCTGCGGGTTTTCGGCATCTACCAGCAGACCCATATCGTATTTCTTTACGAGGGTATGCAGGCCAGAGCCTTCGTTGGCGGTGATGAGGGACAGGCCGCCCACCGCCAGTATTGTCGTCAGTTTAGAAGGCATTACCAGGTCGCTGGCATTTGCCTTTTGTATCACCAGGTGCAGATCGGCCATGTTAAGAAACTGGTTAAACGTTTCAAATGGCTGAAGGGGGAAGAACAATACGTTAGTCAATCCTCTCTGCTGCACCATTTGCTGTAACTTCTCCTTGTAGGGTCCGGAACCGCACAGTACAAACTTTACTTCCTTTAATACAGCTGCCGTTTCCAGTATGCTTTCGAGCCCTTGCTTTTCGCCCATGGCGCCGGAATACAACACCACCTTATCCTCTGGCTGAAAACCGTATGCCCGTTTCAGTTCGCCTCTCTCTTCGATGGGATGGAACAGGTCGATGTCGGCCCAGTTAGGGAAGTACACCACGTCTTTATTCACCTTTTCAGCGATGCGGCTGATCATGCCATCGGAAATACTGCTCACATAATCTGCCTGCTTCAGGATGTATTTTTCTACACCCAGCAGGGTATTGATCATCTTTTTCGACTTGATCATATTCAGATCGCGGGCGGCCTCGATCTGCAAATCCTGGATGTGGTAGTGGAAGCGTGCGCGGCGCAGCTTCTTGTAAAGCACGCCCAGCAAACCCAGGTGGAAGGCGGGCACCACGGAAATTACCACATCGTATTTTTTACCCGGCAGCAACTGCATCAACTTAAAAAAAGCGGATACCGCAAAGGAAAAATCGAGCATCATACGCTTTTTGCCTGACGGTTGCCCGGGTACGTATTGCGGACAGCGATACACCTTAAGTCTGCCACCGTTACCTGAATCGTCCACATTTACCAGCTCTTTTTTGTACCAGGACTTACCACGATCATATGGCTCCTGCACCTTCCATTGCGGGTAGTACGGGTAGGAGGTGATTACTGTACAGTCATAGCCGCTGCGGGCCAGCCAGGTCATCATCTCCCCATTATATTTACCGATGCCCGTAGGCTCGGGTGAAAAGTTGCCTCCAATGAGCAATAGTCTCTTTTTCATCTGCTTCGTTTTAGCCTTTCATCGTACGTGTTCTTACAAAGGCTGCGGGGTTACCCGCGTAAATGCTCCATGGTTCTAAATCCTTGCTGGCAATAGATCCTACGGTGAGTATCGCATGTGAGCGAACCGTAACACCCGGGCACACCACCGATTTAGCTCCCACCCAGGCGCCGTCTTCCAGCGTAATTTTACCAAGGCGGTAAGGAAAGTCGAACTTCGTGTAGTCGTGGTTGCCTGTAAGCAACAATGCCTCCTGCGAAATGCATACGTTGTCGCCGATATACACATCTTCCAGGTTATCGATCCACACCGACTCGCCGATCCAGCAGTGTTTACCAATGACGAGCCGCCATGGGTTTTTAATACGGACTTTCGTTTTGATCACCAGGCCTTCGCCCACCTTAGCCCCGAAGAGCTTTAGCAGGAAGGATTTGAACTTGTAAGGCCATGGCAATGCGCTATTAAAAATGCCGTAGTTGATAAAATACCAGGCCAACACCTTCCATTTGGGGCCAGCTTTATAGGTCCCCGTATTGAAGGCGGAAAGATCTGTCGCAGCCGGGGTTGCCGGGCGCGCTATTTTATCGTATGTGGCAGTAGCTGTTTGCATATTTATCTCTTATAAAGCAATATTGTAATCCTGCTTCAGCAGTTCGACTACCTTTTCGCGACGTTTATCACCTGCCAGTTTCACTTCAAATTCTTTCACGTTCACGTCAACGAGCAAACGGTACCAATAGCCCTGCATAAAGTGGAACACAAAGCCGTGGTAGCCATCCAGGAAGCCGAATCGTAGTACGTAACGGTACATAAAGTACAGAAATGCGCGACCGCCCGGAGGGATAGTTGCGTACACCTTTTCCTTCAGAAAACGTTTCCGTTTTGCCTGCGAAGTTTCGCTCTGCAGCAGGCGCGAATCGTTTTCAATAAAGCGGTATTTCACGTTTAACAAGTCCACCATCTCGCGGATGGCGTAGTTGTTATGTTTGTTCACCCACCAGTGGATGGAGTTAAGGTTATAATCTACCAGGTGCTCGCGGAACATCATGGTATCACCGTCGGACAATACGATATGCTCATCCATCCAGCGCTGCTCTATAGCACCTTTACCATTGCGCCAGATGCGCAGCAGCGTGTGCGGATAAAAGCCGCCGTAACGAATCCACTTACCTTTGAACAGCACCTTACGGCGGATGTAAATGCCGGTGATATTGTCCGGTATGGTCGCTTCGTTAATTTCCCTGATCAGTTCCGGCTCCAGGTATTCGTCTGCATCCATGCGCATTACCCACGGTGCCGTGATACCACAATTATCCAACCCCCACTGGAACTGTTTTGCGTAGCTCACCCAGGGATTGTGAAACACTTTGGCACCGAACCGCTGCGCGATCTCCAGGGTATCGTCTTTGGAACCGGCATCCACGATGTAGATCTCGTCAGTGATCAGGCGCAGACTTTCCAGGCAGCGACCGATGTGCTTCGATTCATTAAGCGTAAGAATGATTACTGCCGGTTTCATACTGCTTGTTTATTGGTACTGTTACGGTACATATTGATATAATCTTCCGCCAGGCGCGCTTCGTCGAAATCATACCGGATAATACCGGCAGAAGCATCCGAAATACGGCGGCGTTCTGTATGATCGTTGTACACCTGCGTAAGGTTCTTTCTCACTTCCTCCACGTCGATGCTGGTTACCCAACCAAGTTTTTTCTCATTCACATACTTGGAAAGGCCTACGTTGTTGCTCACCAGCACGGGCGTTCCCACCGCCAGCGATTCGATCACCACGATGGCGAAATTTTCGTTGTGAGAGGTTAATGCGAACAGGTCGGACTCCGCGAGGAAAACGTATTTCTCTTCATTGTTCTTCCATCCTACCCACTCTACATTTGCTTCCATTTTATTTTGCTGGATAATCTGTTTGAGCGATTCAACATAATCATCCTCACCAGCCCCCGCAATGCGCAGCTTGTAAGGAAATTTTACGCCTGCCAGCGCGTGCAGCAAAATATCCAGCCCCTTTTTGGGATCAACCCGGGAAAGAAAACTGATGTTAAACACCTCGTTCTCGCGGCGGCTGTATTGCTTTTCAGGCAGTGCAACGAGGTTATGTATAAGGTCGGCCTTCCAGTCGCCATGTATGCGCAGGCTTTCCTCATGCTCCATGGGTGAGGAGATATGCAGGTGGGTTTTGCCCAGTAACTTCTTTCCTACGGACTGATGCAGCAGCCGTTTTTTGAGGCTGTTCTTGCTGGTAAATACCCAGTCGCACAGCATGCCATGTGGTGACAATACCGGCTTAATGCCACGCAGGTTACAGATCCAGGAGGCACCAAGAATCAAAAAGTTCCACCAGGAGTGGATGTGTACGGCATCGTATTGCGAAGCCGTGGCCCAGGTGTGCTTCCACAGGGCTGGCGACACGTGAGTATGATCTTTCGTGATACGTTTAAAGTAAACTACGCTTACACCATCTACATTCACCGGTTCACCCACAGGCACTTCCAGCTCCGTTTTGCCGTTGGCGGTAGTCGTGTAAACGGTCACCTCATGCCCGATCCGCACCAGTCGTTCCGCCAGGCGCGCAATCGTCACTACGGGACCACCGTAGATGTATGCAGGCTTGTAAGACGGAACTATGAATAATATCTTCATTTTTATCTGTTTAAAACTTCGTGCCTTTGTAAGTCATTTTTTTATAGATGCCACCTACATTCACCAGCTTTGCGTAAAACTCATACACCGGCCACAAGGCACCGGAGCGTTTCAGGTCCAACTCCTGCATCACACGACCATGCTCTACGATCATTTTGTCCGTTACAGACACAGAGAATGATGCACCGTGCAGGCGATACTCTCCCAACGGTTTCGGGATGTAAGCCTTTTTCACAGATGGGTTCAGGCAGATGGTGAGCAGGAACTTAGAATCAGCTACGTATTTCAGCGAACTGTCGAAACCACCTGTTTTCAGGTACATGTCACGGGTCCAGAAGGAGCTTTGCTGCGCGAAAGGCACCCGGCAAATCTCCTTGATCGCTTTGTGCCCAAAGTTTACGCCCTTATACATAAAAATCACATCACCTTGTTCATTGATGTAATTCACGTCACCAAATACGAGGTCACATTTCTCTGTTTCAAACTTCTGCACGACCATCTCCAGCGTATACGGCAGCAGGCGGTCGTCGGAGTTAATGTAACACATGTAATCGCCAGTCGCCTGTTCACAGCCTTTACGCAGAGCATCGTACATCCCTTTATCTTTTTCGGAGATGAGGATGTGCGGCTTCATTTTATGGGCCTTCACTACCTCCAGCGTATTGTCGGTAGACGCGCCGTCCACCACAATCAACTGGATGTTTTTATAACTCTGGTTATAGATACTGTCCAGCGTTTCGGCGATGTATAATGCGCCGTTGTATACCGGAACGATGATGGATACTGTTTTTGACATACTCACTGGTTTCTGAATTTTTTAATGACCGCCGGGTTTCCTGCTACGATCGCATATTCCGGAACGTCTTTTGTCACAACGGCGCCGGCTGCTAAAATGGAATGTGCGCCTACGTTGATGCCGGGCAGAATAATCACCCGCGTACCAATCCACACGTCATCACCAATCACAACTGGCTTACGCACTGTTGCGCCCTGTTCGCGCATCGGGATATCGGTACGCGCAAAGTTGTGCCCACCGGAAAGGATCGTTACTTCCGGACCGAACATTACGTCGTTACCAATTACGGTGTCGTTACCGATCCAGCAGTTTTCATTGATGCCTACATAATCGCCTACTTCTACCTTTGCGCCGCTGCCGAAACGTACGTTGCGGCTGATCTTCATCTCCTTTCCGCTGCGCAAAAAAATCTTACGCGCCAGGAAGCTGCGGAAGGGTTGTGCGATCACACCCAGGGGGCGTGGCGGGTCAGGCAGCCAGTTGGCGAGGCTGTAATAGAGATACAGGCAAACAGCCCGTCCCAGCGAAATTTTGCTGCGCTTCATGAAGAACAGCGGATTGTCGCGGTACACTTTAACACGACCGGTCTTGTCACGCTTTTCTTCAAACAGTGGTTCGGCGATCATAAACTTCTTTATTAAGTGATAATTTTACTTCTTCTGCTTTTTCATACATCCGGCTAAATACACGCTCAATAGTTTCATCGTCAGATAAACTATAATTGTGGATGCTTCCGAGTTGCTGCACCAGCTGGTCTCTTACCACCTTCTTTACCAGGAACTCCACGTTCACCATATCCGCAGTGAGGTTCTTTACCCAACTGTTTACTTTGGATTTTCGATACAGCTTGATGTGCGTCGTGTCTGTCTGCACCTGTCCGATCGAGTGCAGCCAGTCCATCCATTTAAATTCGGAAACACCGCTACCTTCTGTGTAAGGTGTGGTTAACACAAAGCGGCTCCAGGGTACACGCAGGATGTCGGCGATGATAGCGCCATGCATTGCTTCGGTAATAACAAACTCGGAAGCGGCAATTTCTTTCAACGTTTCTGCTATTCCATTTTCTGCGGAAGGCGAAATGTAATGGTAGCCGAGCTTGTTACAAATCGCCTGCCAGTTAAAGAATTCCAGCGATTTAAAATAGGGGATCACACTTACTTTATATTTCTTCGGTGTGTTCACATACTCGCTGTAATCTTCCATCAGACCCAGCGCGTACGCAGCGTCTGCTATATAGTCGTGTTGATTATTAAAGTAGCTGGCAGAGAAAGGGCCTCTTAAAAACTTAACATCCCAGGAGGGATCAAATTTAAATGCCTGGTAAGCCGGGCGCACGCCTGTTCCAAAAACGATCTTACGTTTCTGTCCAAGATCTTTAAAGAGTGGGGAATCTTTACACAAAATAGATCCGATGCCTACAAATGCATCCCCGTTTGCCTGCGCAGCCCCAAAGAATTTAGGCCACAGCCAGGCATTGAGGTCGTCCCCAAAATTCCCTTTCGCATCTTTATAATAAATGTAGTTCATATCAATACCCGGTTTTTATAGGATCAGGAAGTTGCGGTACGGGCAGTTCCTCGTACGCTTCATCTTCGTCATAAATAAAGTCATAGTAAGAGCTTAGCAGAATGGCCCCCGTGGCCGGAATACTAAAGCGTAATTGCTGAAACGGCGAAAACATGAACGCCCATACCAGGCCGATCGTGAGTATCACAATAACCGGGTAAATGGCCGCATGCTG
This sequence comes from Chitinophaga horti, assembly GCF_022867795.2. NCBI lineage: Bacteria > Pseudomonadati > Bacteroidota > Chitinophagia > Chitinophagales > Chitinophagaceae > Chitinophaga > Chitinophaga horti. The sequence goes on from NZ_CP107006.1 coordinate 4,952,700, forward strand.
CGCATTTCGTATCAGATGGAAGCCCATCTTCAATAGATAGATGAGAATTAATAACACAGCTACGAAACCGCCGATACCGCAGTTAATCCAGGCACCTAACAAAATAGAGTGACTCGGAATCAGGTAATCGGCATCTGCCACTTTATTCGGGTTAAACTCCTCGTCATGGAACATCAGCAGTATCTGGTAATACTTAAGCGTTTTATCTGTAGCCCATGAACCGTGTCCGAAATAAGGTTGATCATTGATCGCGGTAACGGCAGCGAAGGTTTCGCCACGCCCGGTCATCAACAACTGCAGCGGATTGTAAGGATTCTCTACGCGCGACATTTGTGTACGTGCGTGTTCACCACCAATGTTTCCACTCAGCACCCCATCTACATAAAAAATGTATGCCACCTGGAACATCACCAGCGCCACGAGGCCGAACAGCACTACTTTCGCGCGGGTAATCTCTATCTTCCTGTTAAAGAAATAGATGATAATTGCGGAAAGGAAAAACACTACGCCGGTGGAACGGGAGTCGAAAGCGAGGCAGGTAAGACTGTAGCCGAGCAATACGCCCATCACCGCCTTCATGTTGTTGCGCCTGTAGAAGTAGGCCGACAGCAAATACACGGCAGATGAAAGGATCGGCACCATCTTAAACTTGAAGTAAGTCATATCCGAATCCACAATATCATCTGTATAAAAAATGTTCTTCACCATGATGAGGAAGAAGTAGAACAGGATATCATTATATCCCCTCAACACCTTGAACAACACGATAAACGACAGTATGCAAATGATAATGGAGGCCCATCCACGTAGGTAGTTGGCCGAGGAGTTGTGTACAATAAACAAGTCTGTAAAGACCTGGAAGCCCAACAACAGTAAGAGCGCAAATATTATTTTCCGGAGATAAGGGTACGTGAAAAAATCGTTCTTGTCGAACATGAACGGCGTGGCCATCACCACCAACACCTCGCTCAGGCGCATTTGCCCGATGAGCGACACGTTGACAGTGCTGAGTAATGTATAAAGTGCTATTTTAACTCTGTTCCACATACTAATGAATGGTATAGGCGATTACCTCGCTGATGCGTTTTTTATTTACCGCCGCGCTGTACTCCTTCATAAAATCTTCTTTGAGGGCATTTCCTTTTTGCTCACTGCCGTTGAACGTATGCAGGGCCTGTTTAAACTCGGCCGCGGTATCCGCCACGATAAAATTATTACTGAGCACCCCTTCCACTCCGCGGGAGGTGCTGATGATCGGTGTATTGAGCGCCATGGCCTCCAGGCATTTCAAGCGCGTGCCACTGCCATGCAGCAGGGGAATAATTACTCCCTCGGCCATCGCGATATATTGTTTTACATCCGGCACTTTGCCGGTAGCGCTTACATTCTTCCAGTTATCTTGTCCGGTTACGCTGCGCAGGGCTTCTTTCGAATCGCGGCCGACCAGCAGCAATTCATATCTTTCAGCCAGGGCATCATCCCACACTTCCTGCAAGAACCAACGCAAGCCCTCGCGATTCATGTACATGGCAAAATTTGCTGACATCACCAATAGCCTGGACCTCCGCGGACCAGATGCAATATATTCGCGCTCGTCCAGGAAGTTGGGAACTACGAATACTTTATCACGCGAAATAAATCGCTGGTGATAATCTTTATCGTGATCGCTCACTACCAATACTGCTGCCGCCTTTTTGAAGAAGCTGCGTTCGTGCAGGCGTTCGAGGCTTACCAGCTGGAACTTGCGCAATTTTTTGAGCAGGTTTTGCGCCGGTAATTGTTTGGAGATTTCGGGCTGCGCGTTGTGCGTACCCAGTATCACTTTTATATTCCTTGCCGTGAAGAAGTCGATGTAATGGCCTACATAACCATAGTCCAGCACGGCGATATCGATACGCGTATACCCGCAGATCTGTTTGAAGAGTGCGAGTACGTGCGGTGATTTCTTAAAGTAATGGCTGCCCGTCACCCTTTCTTCGAGCGTCAGCGGCTCGTCGGGGTGCGTGTAGTAAGTAACATTTTCGAGCGGGTAAGCGGCGAGGTCGGCCTGCTCTTCGTTGCGAATAACAGCAAACACACGATGCCCCAGCTCCGACAACGCCTTCAGCAGGTAATAGCTACGCAGCTTTTCCCCACCATTTTGTGGGAAGGGAGATATATGTGTAAAGAACAGGATGTTCATAAAAAGGTCTATTCATTTAAAATTTCCGGCCAGCCATTACGAGGGCGAAGCGCGGGTTGATTTTTGTGAGGGCCTTTACAATAACGGCTTTTAGTTTTTCAAGTTCGTAGGCAGTAAGCCCGAGGTAGCGCATGAACAGTGTGATGGAAATTACACTGACAACGCAAGTGAGCATCAATCGCAGCCAGCCTTCCGGCAACAGGAGTAAAGTGAGCGCGGAGATACAGGCGGCCAGGAAAACTGGCACTACTGCACTCACCACCACTTTTTGAAAATATTCCTCTACCTGCAAACCTATCAGTCGCCTGCCGGCCATCATGCGGTACGCACAGGTCACCACTTCTACCAAAGCAGCCGCCACCAGCACCGATTGTGGCGGTAGGCCCAGCCATAAGAGCAAGTAAGCAATCGGCAGGTTCATCATCAGTAAAATACTTACCGTTACCTGGTAAGCACCGATGCGGCCTACAGACTGCACACCTACCTGTATGCCCTGCGACAACTGGTTTACCAGCGTAGCCAGCAAAATCAGCCGACAGAACACCACGGTGTAAGTCGGCACGTCTTTAAGCCACTGTTGCAGGATAAAAGGCATTTCAATAATGGCGGGGATGGCAAAAAAGGCGAGGAGGGAAAAGGAGAACTTACTGGCGATCATGGCAAGCCGCAACATTCTTTCACGGTCTCCTCTCCCTTCGCTTTTAATAATCTGCGGATTAAGCGATTGGAGCATTGTTACAGAAAAGAAGCTCAGTTGAGCATTCACCTGGTTGGCTATACCGTAAGCGGCATTTACCACAGTGCCGAAAAATACGTTCAGGATCATAGCGATGCCCTGGTTACGTGCTACGACGCTTACCGCGCCAAACATGTTCCAGCCGCCATAGCCGAACATCTCTTTCAGTAAACTTTTACTAAAGTATTTTTTGATGCGGATACGGGTTTCCTCATATCGCGCGATGCAGTAAAACCGCTTGATCAACAACATCGCCACGGTTATACCGGCCGAAAAGCCAGCGAATAGCACCAGCTTGTCAGAAGCTGCATATTGCAGGTATACCGCGATGCCTAACTTTAACAGAGATTCCAGTATACCGGTAATCGCCACCAGCATCATGTTCTCCCGCGCATTGATCACGGCATCGTACGGTACAGAAATCACGGTAAAAAAGGCGCTCGCGACCATCAGGTGATAAATCACTTTAGCGGCCTGCAGCCTGTCCGGCGGAATGTTCAACACATGATCGAACATATAGATGCCCACTAATTCAAAGAGCGTTACCAGTATAAGGCCCAGTACGAAATGCAGCAACACCGAAGAGTTAAATACCTTCTTCAGTTGTTCCGTATCTCCACCACCAAGACTATAACTCATATACCGTTGGGTAGAAAGGGTCATAGCCATGTTCACAAAAGAGAGCATCGCAATTACACCGCTGATGAGGTTGAAGAGACCAAAATCGTTCGCCCCCAGCGCGTTGAGTACCAGCCGGGTGGAGTATAATGAGATCACGATGGTGATCAGCATTTTCCCGTATAAGGTACCGGTATTGATGACTACTCTGTTAGCTGCCTGCACGGTTTATCTTTTTGTCGTTAAGTCGTCTGCTGTTCGTCAAAGTTGATGGCAGCCGGCTAACACCGGCTGCCTGTTATATCTTATCCTATTAAATGTTCGAATTGCGCCACTTCTTTCTTACGGAATACCTCTACGTCTGCCGCTACCATTTCTTTCACCAGTGCAGGCAGGTCATATTTGGGTTCCCAGTCCAGTTTCTTTTTCGCTTTAGAAGGATCGCCGATCAACAGCTCTACTTCGGTCGGACGGAAGTAATGAGGATCTACCGCTACTACTTCTTTACCGATCGGCAGAACGAAGTCTTTGTTACGGCAAGCGGTTACTACGGCAGTTTCGTTCACACCTTCGCCGATGAAAGCCAGTTCCACACCTACTTCATCGAACGCCATGCGTACAAAGTCGCGAACAGGCGTGGTAATACCGGTAGCGATGACGAAGTCTTCCGGTTTTTCCTGTTGCAGGATGCGCCACATTGCTTCTACATAATCTTTCGCGTGCCCCCAGTCGCGGCGGGCGTCCAGGTTACCGAGGTATAACTTTTCCTGCAGGCCGAGTACGATAGCGGCTACCGCACGGGTGATCTTACGGGTTACGAAAGTTTCACCACGCAGTGGGCTTTCGTGGTTAAACAGGATGCCGTTGCAAGCGAACATGCCGTAAGCTTCGCGGTAGTTCACCGTAATCCAGTAAGCGTATAGCTTAGCTACAGCATATGGGCTGCGGGGATAGAACGGCGTAGTTTCGCGCTGGGGCACTTCCTGCACCAGGCCGTACAGCTCAGATGTGCTGGCCTGGTAGATGCGGGTTTTCTTTTCCATCTTCAGGATGCGCAGGGCTTCCAGCAAACGGAGCGTACCAATACCGTCGGCGTTGGCAGTATATTCAGGGGTATCGAAGCTTACGTGTACGTGGCTCATCGCAGCGAGGTTATAAATCTCGTCGGGCTGCGTTTCCTGGATGATGCGGATCAGGTTTGTACTATCGGTCATATCGCCGTAATGCAGTTTAAACCTTACGTTCGCATCGTGCGGGTCCTGGTACAGGTGATCGATCCTTTCTGTATTGATAAGCGATGCGCGGCGTTTGATACCGTGCACCATGTAACCTTTTTCGAGTAAAAGTTCAGCGAGATAAGCGCCGTCCTGTCCGTTCACACCGGTAATTAAAGCAACTTTCATGGGTGTCTGTGTTTTTATTGTTTGTGTTGGATGGTTAAAATGTAGCTAATGGGAAATGAGCCTTTTTAAGAAAGTGAGCATAAGCAAGTGCTACGCCTTTAGGCAGGTTGGTCGTATGTTTCCAACCCAGGCTATGCAGTTTGCTTACGTCCATCAGTTTGCGGGGCGTACCGTCTGGCTTGGAACTGTCAAACACGATTTCCCCTTCGTAGTGTGTTACTTCTTTTACCAGTTCTGCCAGTTCTTTGATGCTGAGGTCTTCACCGGTTCCGATGTTTACCAGTTCTTTCTCATCATAGTGCATCATCAGGAATACGCAGGCGTCGGCCAGGTCATCGGCATACAGGAATTCGCGCTTAGGCGTGCCAGTGCCCCATACCGTTACAGAGGGTTTACCTTCTGCTTTCGCTTCATGAAACTTGCGGATGAGTGCAGGCAGTACATGCGAGTTTTCGGGGTGATAGTTATCACCAATGCCATACAGGTTGGTAGGCATTACACTGATGAAGTTGCAGCCGTACTGGTCGCGGAACGATTCGCACATTTTAATGCCTGCGATTTTCGCGATGGCATAAGGTTCGTTCGTTGCTTCCAGCGGGCCGGTCAGCAGACTATCCTCACGAAGCGGTTGTGCTGCCAGTCGCGGATAAATGCAGGAGCTGCCCAGGAACATCAGTTTCGTTACGCCATACTTCCAGGCGGCGTAAATGATGTTGGCTTCCATCATGAGGTTATCATAGATAAACTCTGCGCGGTAAGTGTTGTTCGCATGAATGCCGCCTACTTTGGCAGCCGCGAGGAACACATAAGCCGGGCGTTCGGTTTCGAAAAACTCGTTTACGGCGGCCTGGTTGCGCAGGTCCAGTTCGGAGGAGCTGCGGGTTACGATATTGGTGTACCCCAATGCATCCAGTCTTCTGCAAATAGCGCCTCCCACCATACCGCGGTGGCCTGCTACATAAATCTTGTCGTTCAGCTTCATTTTTATCTATGCTTATTATGAATTTGAAAAGAGATTATCTACCACGTCCATCTGGCTGTCGGAGAAGGCCAGTTCTGCGCTTGGCAGGGTGGCGATCATATGGAAGCCCAGGCTATGCAGGGTAGCTTTTACTTTACGCTTGCTTACTTCTACCAAACGGCGCTGGCGTAAGGCCGGCACGTCAGTAACTTCATTGCGGCGGATCGGGAATTGTTCCAGCTGAACCGTTTTGAACTCATCGAGGAAACGTTTCATCATATCCACTTCGTGATCGGTGATCACAGCCGGCTTACCCAGCCAGTATACGAAGTTTACTACCCCTTCTGTTTGACGCACGGTGTTGATCAGGCGCTCGGGGATGCGCACAAATACATAAGATTTGAACAGCGGCTCCTGTACAATTTTCTTCCTGTCGCTCCACTGGCTCTCCACTTCATTCATCGGGCAATAGCTCTCTATTTGCTTACGTGCAAGCAGGGTCGCCACTTTCTTTTCACACCTCGATTTGGTATAAAGTGCATACCAGGCATGTGGTTCGTGATGCATACGGCTTCTGTTTTTATGGTTATTCAATCAACGGGGTAATCAAAACGTGGCATCTATAAGGCGGGAGGCACGTTATACGTGCAGGTTTTTCAATAAAGCAAATTCTTTTGTCTAAGCTTTTCGGGTATGGCTTCGCCCCTTCAGTCACATACACATATGTGGCCGATCATTTTAAAACTTGAAATCTTTTATTTACAGATTAAAAATGCCTTTGATGAAACTCTTCGACTTACTACCCTTCTTTCGTTTCACTTCTTCCGTGTAACCGTATCCGTATCCATAGGTATGGCCCTGAACACTATTCAGTTTCACACCGTTGAACACGAGGTTCAGTTTACCCAGCTCCTTGTTTTTGTACAGCTCGTCGATTTTGTTCAGGTACAGCCTTGGCGTAACCTGGTGACGTGTTACATACAGCGTGGCATCCGCGAACGGCGCCAGCAGGCGGGCATCAGACACCAGGCCAACAGGCGCGGTATCGATAATTACATAATCGAACATTGTCTTCAGATGGCGCAGCAACTCTTCCAGCCTGCCGTTCAGGATCAACTCCGTCGGATTAGGCGGAATAACGCCTGCTGGCAGAATGTACAGATTCTCGTTACCTTCCACCTGTTTCAGCATATCTGAAATATTAGTACGCCCCACCAGGTAATTTGTAATACCCGGCTCGCGTGATATTTTCATCATCTTACTGATCATCGGTTTGCGCAGGTCAAACTCCAGCAGCACAACCTTTTTGCGGATCAGCGACAAACTTACCGCGAGGTTCACGGAGATAAAACTCTTACCTTCTCCCGAGATGGAAGACGTTACCAGCAAGGTTTTGTTATCTCCATTAAGACCGATGTAAGAAAGTGAAGTACGCAGTGTACGGAATTGTTCCGCTACCAGGCTGCGACGTCCATCTGCAATTACGACTGCATCGTTGCTCTCATCATACAAAATCTCGGCCACGATCGGCGCTGACGTAACTTTTTCTATATCGGAACGCGACATAATCTCGCGGTTCAGCATATCTTTTATGGTAATTACTCCAATCACCAATACCACACCTGCTGCGAGCGCCATAGCAATTACCATCATCCTGCGCGGGCTAAACGGACCTGAATCTGCTTCTGCAGCATCTACGATACGATTGTCGGATACTGCGGCCGAGTAGGCCAGGGCGGTTTCTTCTCTCTTTTGTAAAAGGAAAGTGTATATCGCTGACTTAATTTCTTTATCGCGGCTTACTTCTACCAACGCTCTTTCTTTGCTCGGCACTGTACGCAATATACCCATGAACCTGGCGTTGTCGGCCTGCAGCTTTTGACGGCTGGCGGTCAGGTTTTCGCGGAGACTGTGCAGGTTTTCCAGGATGCTCGGTGTCATCTTTTCTACCTGACGGTTCAACGCAGCCAGTTTCGGGCTGTTCTCTCCCGTCGTCTTTCTCAGCGATTCAATTTCCATTTCGGTTTGATAGAGTTTGCTAAGCAACTCCATCATCACCGGATCGGATAGTCCGAGGGTAGCAGGCACAATGCTTTGTCCGCCACTTTTACCGGTTACATGCCTTTCGATTGCGTCCAATACTGATAATTGCATGGACGATTCACTCAGCATGCGATCGTTTTCCTGCACACTTTCGAGGAATATTTTGCTTTGTTCCCCGATATCAACGATGCCTGAAGAAGCTTTGAACTCCTCCACTTTACCTTCCACCGCGCTTAACTCTTTCGATACAATGTCGAGTCGTTTGGTAACGAACTCCATCGTGCTGGCGGCGAGTTTATTCTTGTCTTTGATAGATGCAGCGGTGTAGACCTTCATCAATTCGTTCAGGATATCTTCACCGCGGTTAGGCACCACATCTGTATATTCAAGATTGATAACAGTGGCCATTTTGGAGATAGGCGTTACTTTCAGCTTCGTCAGCAACTCCTGCGTCATCTGCCTTTCGTTCACGATGCGAACATGATACATCTTACTATCTTCCACACCCGGCTTGGCAGTGATCTTCATCCTGCCCCAGGGAGTAACTACTGTATCGTTCAATGGATAAGCCTTACCTGCGAGTACGGCCTTGTTTTGATTCGCCAGCAGCTGTAATGTTACCTTTTCAGGAATTTCAGACATAATCCTGCTGGGCTCCAGGAACTGAAGTTTGACAGGCGTATAATCGTAAGCAGGTATGTTGCGGATCTGGCCTTCTTCGTAGATGTCGCCGTAAAGGTTCAGGTTTTGAATTACTTCGCGTGCTAGCGTACGGGAGGTCAGTATCTCGATCTCGTTTTCGATATTTTTCTTTGAACCAAAAAGGTCCATTTCTGCCAGGATGCTCGATTCGCCGAGATCTTTTGAATCATCCTTTACTAACAAGGTAGATGAGATGCGATACACTGGGGTTGCATACCGTAAGTACAGCAGTGCAGCTCCTACGGACAATCCTGCCACGATGAGGAACAGCGGCCAATAGGCGAGATAACGGTAGCGAATGAGTGCTACCAGGTCCACCTTATCTTCGGGCTGTGACGGTTTATGTGCGTTAACTTTTTGCATGGGATGTCCTATCCATTAATTATGGTGCTAAAAATATGGTTTCCAATTTCCTAATTCGATGGCTGTTTACTGTGCCTGGCTAATCTATAATAACCTGTCTATAACAATTACGAGCAGCGACAATCCGCTCATTACGATCGGCAGTACCTGCCTGCTTCGATCGGCGCTTGCTACTTTTGATTTATTGGGTTCCACATATACGATATCATTCGACTGGAGATAATAATAAGGGGAAGAAAAAATACTGGCATCATTAAGATTAAGACGCTTTACTACTTGCTTCCCGCCGGTTTCACGAATAACGAGTACATTCTCTTTTTTACCGTATATCGTGATATCGCCGGCCATACCAAGAGCCTCCAGGATAGTAATCTTCTCGTTTGTTACATTCACTACTGTTGGTTTAGCTACTTCACCGAGCAATGTAACCCTGTAGTTAACAAAACGGATACTTACAACAGGGTCTACTAAAAGCTTTTTGTCTGTCAGTTCCTTTTTAAGATAATCCGTCAGTTGCTTCTTTGTTAACCCTTCTGCTTTTACCTGTCCTAACATCGGGTATTGTATAAAACCCTGCTGATCTACCAGGAAGCCCGCTGCGGGGGTAGAAGCTGTAACGCCTACTGCCTGTATTCCCGAAGCACCAGATGAATTGGGCACATTATAAATAATGGTCTCCTCTGGATTGGCACTGTTTACATTGATCTGAAGAATGTCGTTCTTTTGAATCACCGGCTGAAAGTCGCTGTAGGCGGTCTTTAGCGCAGTGTCGTTCAGATTGTTGAAGTAAACAGCGTTTTTGGTGCTTACGCAGGATGAAAAGATCAATAGCGTTAATAAAATCGTAATTCCGGTCTTGAGGCTGGATTCCTTCGTCCTTCGCATCTTAGTTTGTTATTTAAATTCTCTTTCACGTTGGCCATTCGTTCACGTTACAATATTAGTTCAAAGTGTCAATTTCAAATATTACTTACTACAGTATAAATACAACTTTAGAGGTAGATGGCATTACTCATTGTAGTAGGTCGCCTACAGAACATATTTTATGCCAGCTATGTATACATTAGTAATAACTGAGCAACTGAGAAGCAGCACCATGGCAGATGTAAAGAGGTTATTAGACCAGATGCGGGAGATAAGTTCCGATTTTGAGGTAACGTTCAACTTCTGGTAAACTTTCTTCAAATGTTGATTAATAGTAAACACGGTAACGAAAAGTTTGTCCGCCATTTCCTTATATGAGTAGCCTTCTTTCAACAAAGTGAGTAATTCATACTCACGTTTCGTCAGCTTATCCTTCACACTTTCAAGCGGATCTTTATTAATATGATTAATCAGCAGATGGGCCGCTTTGGGGGAAAGCGTACCACCCTGGTTCACTGCGTCGAGTATGGAATGATAGATCTCCATGAGGCGACTGGTCTTAATAATATAACCACTGGCGCCTTTCATGATAGATTCTATTACGTATTCTTTATCATCGTGACCGCTAAGTACAATGATCTTTGCATCGGGGAAACGTTGTTTCAGCTCCTGCATGCCCTCTATACCTGACTCACCGGGGAGCGAGATGTCGAGCAATATCACTTTCACTTCTGGATCTTTATAGGGCAGTTCCCGGAACTCCTCCATCGATCTGCAGGAGAACACAACACGACATTCCTGGAAATCTTCCAGAAACTCTTTATAGTTGTTCAACTGAAAATGATTGTCTTCTATTATCCCAATATTGATCATAAAAACGGTTAACGCGTTTGCTGTTCTCTCAATTTCGATTGGTTACTGTTTTGACTCTTCAACAAAAATAAGTCCAATTTTTGCGAGCTATATACTAGAAATACGGTTTTATTGACGAATAACTAAATAATGTTCAATACGACATCTCTTATAATCAACGGGTTGCTAAATCAAAAAATGAATAATATAAAATATTATGTGTTATATCCGGGCAATAAATACCACAGTCCGACTGTTTTTAGATATCTTCACGGTTCATACATCGATGCACCGCCGAAAAGGTCAGGATACCATATCTGTAAACATGTCTTAGCTATCCCTGCTTGGAAAACCATTAATTGAAAATGAAACCTGATAACCAAGTAAAGGTGAGTGGCTTGCTAAGCGCTATCAAAGAGCCGGCATTACTCATTGACCCAAATACACAGATCGTCGTAAAGGCCAACGAGCCCGCAACCGCAGTGCTGGTAAGCGATGTGTCGGGAGCTATCGAACAAGTACCATTCGTCCATTTATATAATGAAGCGCTGTTTTCGTCCACCACCGCCATCATTTTAAATGGAAGGCGCAATGATGTTGATATCAAACTCGACTTTCGGCTCAGCACCATTAAAACGACAGAAGGGGAATTTATTTTAGCGATCGGCAGGGAGATAGAAAGTGAACAATCACTAAACGAAAAGGTACGCTTGCTCGAAAGAGAAAAGACTACGCAAGAGCTTCGCGCCAACTTCGTATCGCTGACATCCCACGAGCTGCGTACGCCTATTACTGCTATCTCATCCTCCCTAGAACTGCTGGAAAGCAGACTGGAAAAGGACTACGCGCTGGACGGATTTTATCACCAGCACATTGCGCGCATATCGACCGAGCTGTTTAATGTAACTACACTGCTCGACGAAATGCTTACGATCAGCAACATCGTGTCAGATAAATATAAAGTAGTGAAAAGCGCGGTGAATGCAGAAGATGTCGTAACTTACTTAAGCGAACAGTATTTTTCGGACAGGAAAGACGGTCGCAGCCTGAAGGTTAAATGTAGTGGCACCCCGAGAAATATTTTTGTAGATAAGAACCAGCTGTCTAAGATCCTTACTAATCTCATCAGCAACGCCTTTAAATTTTCCACTGAGGGCAACCCCTCTGTAAAACTGAATTACCAGGAGAAACAACTGGTCATAAAAGTGCGCGACACGGGAATTGGAATACCCCCCAAGGACCTGCCGAACCTTTTTTCCGCTTTCTATCGCGCCAGCAATGCCGTAAACATTGAGGGCTCGGGGCTTGGACTGGTGATCGTTAAAACATTCGTAGACTGTAACGACGGCACCATCAGCGTAGAAAGTGAAAATGAAAAAGGGACCACTTTTACGATTGGATTCAATTATTCGGAATGAACTAAAGGTTAACCAACATGACACACACCATACTACTGATAGAAGACAATTTAGGCATTTCAGCAAACATGAAAAGCCTGCTCGAATTACACGAATACGATGTACTTACGGCCCACAATGGTGCCGACGGCGCCTCCATAGCAAAAGCGCAACGCCCCGATCTCGTGATCAGCGACATCTACATGCCCTCCTGCGATGGCTACGAATTACTGGACATGTTTCTTGAAGATGAAGAGATGCGTGACATTCCGGTGATCATGGTAAGTGGTCGTGCCGAAATGAGCGACGCCGACCTGGCCATCAGCAAAGGCGCAGCAGGTTACATGACCAAACCGTTTATGTTTAAAAGTCTGCATGCCACCATCCGTAAAGTGCTGGATGCACGACATGAACCGGTAGCATAACTATCTGCCCGCGCGGATAAGCCACTGCACACCCAGCATAAATCCTGCATTGTCGGTAATTTCTCCAAAGTCAAAAGCTGCGGAGGCGTTTACGGACAGGCCTTCTACCGGCGTTTGATACGTTACTTCCTGCAGAGTATACCACTGCGTCATCGTAGGAGATAACAGCTGGTTATTGTACGTACCATAATTCTTCGTGAAAGATATTTTCGTTTGTGCGCTGATGTTATCCCCGAACGCATACGCTCCCGCCAGGTGAAATCCGACAATACGATTATTGATGATGTTCCATCCTTTACCGCTGATATCATCTTTATGATCGTTCCAGTCGAAAGGCGTAACATTCTCAAAATATTTACTACCGCGTGTGCGGTTAATAAATAACGGTGTGCCGACAATGCGGCTTTGATATTCCCAGCCCGTGAGGTAAATCCCATTGTTGTAATAACTCTCGCGTACATTCAGCGGGTAAAAATCGTTCATTTGTTTGGTATGCATGAACTCCGCCGTCAGTCTTTTTAAAATACTTCCTTCGTTCTTATTGACGTACATAACACCGATCAATCGGTCGATGTTACGGATGTCGATGCCCTGGCCGGTTTCGAAAGGAGTTTGGTTGTATAAGCGTACGAGCATCTGCTCATCTTCCCAATCAATACCACCTTCTACCACCCCGCGGTGGTCACCCGGACGATTAGGCAGAATGCTGTCGCTGTTTACTGTACCATCGTCGCCCTGCTTCACAATGACCACATTGAGGTAATCTTTGAAAGAGCTTTTAATAGTTGGAAGATCCGGCCGGTTACCGCCCCACACCGCGTAATGCTGTACACCGCCCCAAACTTTCAACCGGTTCTTCCCGATACGCATGTAAAAATTTTTCTCATGCAGATAGGCATCTTTGATATATTGGTCGCGGCCCATCCAGCCATGACTAAACTGACCTTTGAATTGTAATAATCCTTTGGTGAACGGAATGTCGAGGTATTGACCAATAGCGATGCTCAATTTGGGAATGGGTACTGCGTTGCCGCTAACACCTAACGAGCCGCTGGATAACGTTCTGTCCATTTCGCCAATCACTTCTTCATAGCGACCGGCCCTGAACTCGAGCATACGCCATCCTGCTTTGAGATAGGCCTCCTCCAGCAATACATCTTTGAAATGATTGTTGTTATAGAGACTTGCGCCATAATTAATATAGAAATCCTCGTTCCATTCATGCTTATTCATGAGACGAATGAAAGTGGAGGCGTCCGTTTTTCTATCGGTGATGGTACCGAACTTATTTGCACCGAGCCACAACGGCTGGTAATCCTGCGAAGCAGTGGTAACGTTCGTACCTACACGAATTTGCAATGAATCCGAGAACTGTGCTTTGGTGCTAATGGTAAATAATAAAACGACTATTGTTACTAAGGGCTGCTTCATACGATTGTGGAAGTATACGGATGCAAGATTAGGCTTATCTGCCGTATTGCAGCATTACTTAAATAAGTACAAAAGTGCGCAGATTGATGATATTCAATACTGAATAAAGGGAGCAAGGCCATCTTAAAAAGTAAAGGCCCGGTGTAAACCAGGCCCGTGCATACTTTTATCAACCATTATAAATATCATTCAGGGGTCATCCAAACCAGGCGGGCTACGCGACGGTTACCATCATCGATCTTTACCGTTACATAGATGTTACGGACCGCGTCGTAGGCCGATATCGAAAACATCGCGATATTATTTACATAGATATTGTTTTTGCCAGGCGCATCCAGCACTACGCTGCGATCGGGCATTATGTCGTTTCCAAGGGCGTAGTAAAATGCGTCGCAATGCGCCACATCGCTGATCACACTCAGTTTACCGGTTTTAGCTTTCTCCGTGTTCTCATGCGAATCATTCAGCAGGATGTAAGGTTTGCTTCCACCCTCTACATAGGAAAAAGTCTTATAAGTATCTGCCGAAGTGATCATTTGCGCTGCACTGCCACGGCTGGCGTGACTGAATTCGCGCATCCTTACGCCAGGCAGGTAGTGTTTTTTGGGAATAAAATAACTGCTCGTTTCCCGGCCCGATTTATCAAACATCACTACGGCGATATTGCCCGCATTGGTGTTGGCCTTCATCATACCGTTCTGCCGTTGCACACTCAAATCCTCCAACTCTTCCCAAACGAGCGAGAACGAGCCGTCGCGGTTGATGAACAAATCTTGCGGCACCCCTTCGTACGAACGCTTTTTACCGAACAACTCCATGCTTTTTTCGCTGGCCTTTTCCGGAAACACCAGCTTTGCACTATCGGCAGCCTGCATATCCGCGCCGGCCATACCCAGGTAAGTAAACCGCTCACGTTTGTTAGCGCCCGCCGCCACCACAATGTATTGAGCAGTAACCGGGTTATACTTCATAATAACGCCTTCCGCTTCCAGGTTGACCGGGAACTTCAGTGGATGCACAGCCAGTGCTGTGTTGCCCTTCGCCATCGTAGCCATTACCAGTTCGCGATCTTTCGATTCACCGCGGGAAGCACGACCGAGTAATATAACTTTATCACTTCCGTTCACCACCATATCCCAATAACCAAATTCGCGGAAGCTGCTGTCAGTCGTATTAAAGAACGCCCTGTTCAACTCCTGGTGCGCCGCACTATAGTGCATCACTTCCATTTGTTGCATACGCTCCGCCGCATTGGGATCTATTTTCACGATGGCATAATCGCCCGTTCGCGGATCGTTTTCGATGAAGAAGTCGAGCCGCCCCGTGTTAGTCAGCAGACCGTTGCGGAACTGGGTGGTGGTAAGTTTATTTAAGGTGAGTAACTTCTCGTCACGCTCCACCTGGGCAGTGGCGCCGTTAATAATGAGGCGATGCAATACCGGGGCCTTATCTTCTATTTCGCTTACCAGCAGCGTAGCGTTGCCATTGCTCTCGAATACCGCATCTATACTGCCCCTCTCAAGTTTACCATAACTCGCCGTAACCGATTGTTGCTGCAGCAGTTTGTGCGCGGCATCATACAAATGAATATCAATGCCACCTTCCAGCGAAAACTGCAGGTACATGGTATTGCCGCCCTTAAACTGGAGGATGCGTGCAAATCCCTGCTCGGGCTCCTTAAAATCGGCGCCTTCCGCTATCGTGGTAAACTGGGCATGGGTGGTAAACCGCACGCAGAGCAGCATGCAAAAGATCAGGGTCCTTTTCATTCCGGTTCTCATAGGTATTTAGGATAGTTCAAAGATATATATTTTAATTAATATATATCAAAGATATTTTTTCAGTAGGTTTGGTGGATGGTAAAGAATGTGCTAAACGCGGAACATTACATATGGGGAGGGCTATGCGATGGCTGGCACCTGTTGCAGCACGACGACTTAAGTGTCATCCAGGAAAGGATGCCGCCCGGCACCACAGAGCAACTGCATCTGCATGAAAAAAGCCGGCAGGTATTTTACATATTGTCGGGCTCCGCGCAAATGGAAATGGAGGGGACACCTTTTACTCTCCGGACAGGAGATAGCATCAGCGTAGCGCCCGGACAGGCACATAAGATCAGCAATAATGGGGCGGAAGATGTACACTTCCTGGTGATATCGTCGCCTAAATCCCACGGCGACCGGATCAATCTATAATTAAAAAACACTTCCACACCGCTCTTGCGAACCGGCGTGGAAGTGCAATTCTTCACGAACAGGTGCGGTGTTACCGCAGCCCTGATGTTCAGTCATCTTCCTCTTCGTCGTCGTCGTCAGACTCCAACCAATCCATGTACTCATAGTACCATTCCTCCAGCTTCTCGATAAGCTCCTGCTTTCCTTCCGGGTTATCTTTGAAGAACGCCTCTACGTCATCGATCTCGGATACGATATCAATGTAAGCGGTTTCCTCATCTTCTTCAACGCGTTTCGCGAAAAAGCGGGGTTTTTCGGTATGAAAGATATACTCGTTATCCGGATCGTTGATCGGATCGTCCGCGATCATAAACTTTGGTAAGTTAGTCATGGTTTGATCTGTTTAACAGTTTTCACAAAAATAGGAATTATGACTATCAAAAATGATGCAAGCGTTGGTTTGACCCATCGTTACGCGAAAACAGGCAAGGGCGGCAATGTACCGAAATAAGGAAAACATCTACCGATGAAATTGTCTATTTCTGTACAACTTTGTCTTATCAAACCAATACAACATGAAAGCAATCACCTTAACAACCCCTGGCGGGATAGAAAACCTTGTCACCATTGAATTACCTATCCCTGCTATTCAACCAGATGAAGTATTAGTGCAGGTAGTATCCCTTAGCATTAACCCGGTTGACGTAAAAACGAGAAAAGGCAAAGGCATGTACGGCAGCCTGCAACAGCACCAGCCACTGGTATTAGGCTGGGATATTTCTGGAGTGATTACCGCCACCGGCACGAACGTACATAACTTTAAAACAGGAGATGCGGTGTTCGGCATGGTGAACTTCCCCGGGCACGGACAGGCCTATGCGGAATATGTAGCCGTTCCTGCCAACCAGCTGGCACTGAAACCTGCCAACATATCCCACGAGGAAGCGGCGGCTGCTACACTGGCGGCACTTACAGCATATCAGGCCCTGGTTACGCATGCAAACATCAAACAGGGCGATAGGATACTGATTCATGCGGCGGCCGGCGGCGTTGGGCACTACGCCGTTCAAATTGCGAAACACCTGGGCGCCCATGTAACCGGCACCGCCTCTGCGGCGAACCGTGACTTCTTATTATCATTAGGTGCCGATGCGCACATCGATTATCAAAACCAGGACTTTACCAAAGAATTACGCGATATCGATTATGTACTGGAATCGCTCGGCGGCGATATGATCGACCGGTCGTTGGAAGTAATTCGCCCGGGTGGGTCTATCAACTCGATCCCCTCCGGGCTGCCGGAGGACATTACGGCCAAAGCAGCGGCGAAAAACATACATGCTTACCGGACGATGGTGTACAGCAGCGGCGAACATATGGAGGTGCTGGCCGACTGGCTGGAGAAAGGCATTATTAAATCTACGGTATCCCAAACCTTTGGCTTTGCCGACATTCCGCAGGCACACCTGCAGATAGAAACAGGAAAAACGAGGGGCAAGGTCATCGTGAATGTGTAAATACAAGGGGCTGATCAAAAATATTGGTCAGCCCAAATTTATCCGACTCCCTGATGAATTGATTTTTCGTTACGTGATTCTCATGACCGTCCGACTACTTTTGATACAGCCCTAATTTATTCGACTATCTGATGGAGACATGTAATCGTTTCTCAAAGCCTTCATTTTATCTTTTGGTCACCCGTTTTTATTAATCTATCATTAACTGCGTAACAGCCGCCGCGTCGCGCGCCCATGCAAGGTTGTATACTTCGTCCGCCACTGCTTCTGCTGCCGCAGACAACTGCTGGGACTGCGCCTTTACAGTTAGTAATGCGCCGATGCTCATCTTACCTTCCAGGCGGCGCAACATGGTTTTAACCATATTAAGATCGATGTTGCGGCCAAGCTGTCCACCGAACTGCAATTCAAGCCATACTACTTCGCGGGCCTGTACATCCAGCATACCGAATACAAGGCCTTTCGTAAGATCGCTGGTGACACGCACCTGGTGCTGCACACATGATGGATCGTAGGCTACACCGGTAGTTTCGGAAATCTTCATTGGATGCGCGCTGTTCATCCAGCCTACTACCACGTTCGGTGTGAGCGCACCTGCGCTGTACGCATTCGAAGTAAACACAACGTACTGCGCACCTGCCGTATGCAAGGCATCGATGTTCAGTTCGATGTATTCTGCGGTGCCCACTTGTTCGGGAATAGAGCGGATATCGCCGCTGTGGTTACAACCGGTTGTGACCAACTGGTAGTAGGAACAGGTTTCTATTTTATCGTCGTATGCTACTACGGCAGTAAGGTCCATATCCATATGCTGTGCAGGTAAACCCGCGCCCCAGTGCATAAACAGGCGAAGGGCATTGCCTTCTACCGCGAAGCGTGTTCCCATTAATGCGGCCGGTAAATCCTGCACTGTTTCGGCGCGATCACCAATGGCGAGCGGCATTTTAAACAAAGCAGGATCAATATACACCGTGCGTGATTTGTTTGGCTCCGTGGCGTAACGGCGTCCCATTTCTGCCAGGCACATATCGGCCACGGCGTCTTTCATTCGCGTTAACTGCTCATCGGTGTATTTGCTAATGAACTGGTTAGGGCCTACTTGTTTATTTACACCACCCAATGGTTTTACCACACGTGGTGACGTGCTGAAATACTGGTCCGCATACATGGCCAGTGTTACCAGCAACCTTGCCGGCACCTTCGATGCAATTTCGCCGAAAGCCTTCAACGCATCATCACTGTTAAACCATAACATATTTGCAAACAGCGAACGGGCAAACATGCCAGGGCGTTGCTTCAGTAAATCGAACGTTGCTGCACTGTCCTGTCCGGAACGGAGTGCGTCCACCTGGCCCTGCCACACTTCATATTGCTCTTTCCCAAACATATCCATGAGCGCCCCTAAGCGACCAAATTGTGCACGTTTACCATATTCGATCAGGCGAAGGGCACGGATAAAACGCACCCACATTGCCCGTTTGGGATGCATCGCTTCACACATCTGGGCAATATCCATGGACAGGCCATTCATCCATTTCGCCACCCGCAGGCATTCACTCCGGCTATACTTAAGGCGCAAAGCGGCACGGGCCTCTGCTTCCAGCTGCTGCTTACGATCTGCCGGCGCCCACATATGTCCACCATTACGTTTATGCCGCGCTGTCAACACCTTTGGCTGCATGATTTGCGCTTTACCGGTCTGTTTAAACCAGAGGTAACGCATCACATCTACGGGCGTGCGAAATAACGTTTGCGCCTTATCTTCTTCACCAGCGGCTACATAAGCATCGATCACCAACATCAGGGTTTCTTTCATCGCGATGTCTGCCTGCGGCAACGGCAGGTGTGCGAGCAATGTGCGCAAACTTTCCTGCTGCGTGGCGTCCAGCGCAGTACGGGAAGTAAGCAGGCTTTTTAAAGTGGCGGACAAATGTTTGTCCGTCCACAGCTCGAGTATTTTAGGCTGACTCCCTTCCCCTGCAAGCGAGATGCCTGCTACTTCGAAGGGCGTACCACAAAACGGGCAGCCGTTGTAACGCGCCACCGGAAAGGTACCATCGGGAATGAGGTGACCGCAAGACAGCAGCACACCGGGCACTTCGCGGGCACCGATAAAGTTGACGAACGCGGTAACGATATGATCGACCGCATTTTCGCCGGTGGGCATATCCCAGCCTTTTACCAGTGGTGCCCAGTTATGATTAGCGCCGGTTATCTCTTTAAGTGTTTCAAACAATTGCTGATGAAATGCCTGGTCTGTTTGCTGCAATGCGTGCAGCAACGGCTCCGAAATACCCAATCCTAAGCGGGAAAGGTTGGCGGCGAGGCTGGCAGTATCGGGTGTAATCGCATGTTTGGCAGTCATAACGGCTGCGTTGGGGACATACGCGGCCTGGTAGCGAAGTGCTACTTGTAATAATTGTTTCATGTAGATGTTTTAAAGTTCCCGGTAATTGTACGACTGTTCAGAAGAAGTAAGCCGCACCTGACCGCAAAAATTTAATTCGAAAAGCAGGCTGGGCTCGAACCAGCAACCCTCAGGTCCCATGAGAAGTAGGTTTTGTTTGACCGCTCGCCGGTAATTGCGAAACCAATATCTGATGCTCTATCCATTGAGCTACTGCTTTTTCCGTCTCCTGGCGATGATTGTTCTGGTGGTTTAGATCAGAAGTAACCAAAACCTGACCGTCGTTCGACATCACAAATATGCATACACGACGACGCAGCTCATCTGCGTAGTTGAAATTTTATTTAAAATATTTTGACTATGACTGATTATCACATATTTAGCTGTATAGTAAGGTGGCATGCAGCTAAAACTACGCAGATCAATTGCGCAGTTTTTCTATCTTTAATATATGTCAGTTAATAAACTTGCCCTTATCCGTTATAAAACCATTGATGAATGCCTGCGCAAACGCCATCGCAAATGGACGTTAGATCAGCTGATGGAAAAAGTAGCCGAGGTGTTGTACGAATACGAAGGCATTACCTCGGGCATCAGCAAACGTACCATACAGGCCGATATCCAGTTGATGCGTAGTGATAAACTTGGGTACAATGCGCCTATCATTGTAAAGGATAAAAAATATTACACCTACGAGGACGAGCAGTATAGCATTACGAAAGCACCCATCAACGACTCCGACATCGACAAAATGAAAGAGATCGTAGGCTTGTTAAAGCAGCTGAACGGCTTTAGCTATTTTGAGGAGATGAGTGAAATGATCGCCCGGCTGGAAAACAACCTCCACAAAAGCACACATCACACGAGCTATATCCAATTTGAACACAACCACCTGCTAAAGGGGATTGCGCATATCACGCAGCTGCACCAGGCCATCCTGGGCAAACAGGTATTGCTGGTAGAATATAAATCCTTTCGTGCCAGTCATCCGCAGCACCTTATCGTTTATCCGTATCTGTTAAAGGAATACCGAAATCGCTGGTTCCTTATCGGCAGAATAAAAGGAAATCAAAGCCTGGCCACCCTTGCGCTGGACCGCATCATCAGCTTCCAGGACCTGCCGCGGGAGGCGTATGTTTCGCATGACGGCGCGCCGCTGGACACGTATTATAATGATGTACTGGGTGTCACAAAAACGGAGAAAGACAAGGCGCAAAACGTCACTATCAAAGTAGACGACCAACAGGCCCCGTACGTAAAAACCAAGCCGCTACACCATTCGCAAGTAGTGGTTAAGGAAGATGCGCGGCACCTGGTGATACAATTAACGGTTGTGATCAACTTCGAGCTGGAGCGGGAATTATTGGGCTTCGGGGAATGCGTGCAAGTGCTGGCGCCCCGCTCCCTGGCACAACGGATCAAAAGGCGGCTATCGGCAGCGGCGGCGCAATATGTGCCGGATTCAAAACCGGAATAACCAGGTTCAAGACCGGCGGTTTTGTTTACCCGATGGCGCAATATGTGCCG
This sequence comes from Chitinophaga horti, assembly GCF_022867795.2. NCBI lineage: Bacteria > Pseudomonadati > Bacteroidota > Chitinophagia > Chitinophagales > Chitinophagaceae > Chitinophaga > Chitinophaga horti. Next base: position 4,974,302 of record NZ_CP107006.1, read on the forward strand.
GATTCAAAACCGGAATAACCAGGTTCAAGACCGGCGGTTTTGTTTACCCGATGGCGCAATATGTGCCGGATTCAAAACCGGAGTAACCAGGTTCAAGACCGGCGGTTTTGTTTACCGGCGGCGCAACATCTTTACAGAAAAACGAAATATTTATGAAGAAACGCCTCCTTGCCCTGCTACTCATCCTGCATACACTTTCGTCAGTAGCCCAACAACCCTTTAACATCGAAGGTACGATCAGCGATTCGCTGAACGGACAGCACTTATACCTATATAGCATCGACTATTCCAACCTTAATAAACCTATCCGCGATTCGGTCGTCATCGCGGGCGGGCGATTCCATTTTTCAGGGCAGCTTGTTACGCCTGCGGTACTTGTATCAATCTACCTGAAAAATTCGCGCGTGTTTTTTGACCAATTTTTTGTACAGGCTAGGCAGATGCAGGTTAACATTACCCAAGGTCCATCCGGCCGGCCGATTGCGCAGGTGGAGAACAGTCCGGCTACCCGGCAATACCGGGAATGGAAAGAACAGGCGTCACAACCTTTCGTGCAAAAATACCCGATCATGATGAAAATAGACAGCTTACGAAAAGCCGGAGCGAATGCGCAACTTATCCGCACAGAAGAGGAACGGCTGCCTGCGATTCAGGCCGCGCAGAAGCAGGCGCAATACCAATACGTTCGGCAACATTCCAAGGAATACATGGCACTTTACGCGTTGCGTTACTTCCTCACAGGTGATGACAATCCGTACGATACCTTGCAGCCACTTTACCAGCAGCTGTCACCCGAATTAAAATTATTGACAGAAGCCCGGGCGTTTGAAAAGGAGTTGGCAGCCATGAACGCGATATCTGTCGGCAAGCCTGCGCCCTTGTTTAGCGCCACCGCACCTGACGGTACAACAGTAAGCCTGGCAACATTTAAGGGCCGGTATGTGTTGCTAGACTTCTGGGCATCCTGGTGCGGCCCTTGCCTGCAACAAGCGCCCGGATTGAAAGCGGCCTATGAAAAATACCGTTCTAAAGGATTAGCGATCGTTGGCATTTCGCTGGATGACAACCGCGACAAATGGATAGCCGCCATTCAACAACATGAACTGAACTGGCCGCACTTGTCGGAATTGAAAGGCTTTAAAGGCACCATCTCCGCAGCGTATAGTGTTTCTGCCATCCCCACCACCTTTTTGCTGGATAAGAACGGAATCATACTTGCCATTGACCCACACCTGTCATCCCTGGAAACCTTTCTGAAATAACATGAGCACAAAACATCGACTTCTATTGTTGACGGGCTGCCTGTTCTGCCTGGGCGCTACCGGTCAACGTAAAACACGCCCGACGGCGGCAACGTATATCAGCCTGGGCACAACGCAGCTTTCCTTTCAAACCGATTACTCGACGTTGGAGGCTACGCACCATGCGAATGAGTTCCGTCTCCATGTATATACCGGCGACGTTCTTATACAGGCGATCAATCTCGACAGCCTGATAGTTGGTCCACAAGGCGGACAATTTATGAAACTTGCCACGCGGTCTGCATTCGGACAGCTGCAGGCGCGGTTATTCAAAAACGATAGCCTGCTGCAGGACTGGGCGCCATTATCTGCACTTCCCGCTTACATAGATTCTAATACCATGTATAAGTACAATCGGGGTGAACCTGGGCGTGGCCGCCAGTTAGCTAACATCAAGCTTGACAATAGCGACAGCCTGTTACTGGAGCTACGAAATAACAGCGGCGCCAGCCTGTTACGGGTCACGATCACAAAAGGAGCATGGGATACGCAACCGTTTATACAAAGTATGTCCATAGCGCCTCCGGGGGCAGACTTATATGCATCCCGAAACAGTGTGACAAAACGGTTTTATAAATCAAAAGAAAACACCTTTTACCAGGGCTGGCCTGGCGATGGATTAACACTACATCACCAGGTAATGGTGCCTGGCGTATCGCTCAGCCTCCTTTTCAGGCAGCGGGGAGTGCGTGGTGACTCCATTTTCGAATACCGTTTATGGCGCAATGATACCCATCGCGGCTGGCAACGAAGTGACGAGATCATACACACCGATCCACTGGAAGCCGGCACGTCATATATCCTGGAAGTACGCTTTGCCGATCAGCCGACGCGACGTTCTATATACAGTTTTAAGGTTCCGGCAGCCTGGTATCAAACGTGGTGGGTGAGGGCGCTGGCCGCCTTGTTGCTGGCCACGCTACTACTGCTTATTTTCGGCTGGATGCGTCTCCGGCTGATGCGGCGCAAAGCCGAGCGCTACCGCCTGGAAACACAGGCGCTCTACGCGCAGATGAATCCTCACTTTCTTTTTAACGCTCTGAGCACCATACAAGGACTGATGAATGACGGGCAAACCACCAAAGCCAATCATTATCTTACTGGCTTTGCATCCTTACTAAGGGGCACGATACAAATGGGCAACCGCACTACCGTTCCACTCGTGACGGAGCTTAAAAACCTGGAACATTACATTCGGCTGGAACAGATGCGATTTAACTTTAACTATATATACACTATCGACGAAACGATTCCCACTAACGACCTGGAGGTACCACCGCTGCTAGCTCAACCACTGATCGAGAATGCCGTTAAACATGGACTGGCGGCCAGGCGCGAGGATGGGTTGCTTGTCATCCACATCTATCGGAAAAAAAACGATTTTCTGATGAGCATTCACGATAATGGGGAAGGCTTTGACGCGCAGGCGGCCACCGGTGGTTATGGATTGCGATTAACACGCGAACGCATCTCCCTATTTAACAAACAGTCGCAGTCTCAGCAACTGTTGCTTACATTTACTTCCGGCGAAACCGGCACAACCATGATCATTCGTTATAAAAACTGGCTACATGATTAGGACATTGATCATTGATGATGAACCCATCAACATCATTAACCTGCAACGCCTGCTGCAGGCTTACTGCCCAAACGTGCAGGTCATAAAAACCGCCACCAGCGCCGATGAAGGTGCCGCTTCCATCCGGGAACACCAGCCAGACCTGGTATTACTGGACATCCAGATGCCTGGAAAGAGCGGGCTGGACATGCTTCGTTCCTTACCCGCGCACGGATTTGAATTGATCATGGTGACGGCCTACGACCATTATGGTATACAGGCCGTGAAGTTTTCCGCCATCGACTATTTATTAAAACCGGTGGATACGGATGAATTGCAGGCTGCAATTGATAAAGTCGCGGAGCGCCTGGCGCAAAAACAACAGCACGAGCGACTAAACAACCTGTTGAACATGTTGCATGCACCACGACAGGAGGAACACCGGCTGGCGTTACCTTCCCTTAAGGAAACAAGGTTTGTGTATACACGGGAAATCATCCGCTGTGAAAGTAGTAACAGCTACACCACCTTCCACCTCGATTCGGGGGGAAAGATCGTGGTGGCAGTATCTATCTATGAATATGAGGAAATGCTTAGCCCCTACGGATTCATCCGCTGCCATCAGTCACACCTGGTAAACAGGCGCTACGTAAAAAGCCTCGTGAAAGAATCTGGCGGCTACCTACTATTGACAGATGGCAGCCAAATACCTGTATCCAGGCAAAAGAAAGATGCGGTAAAAAACGCGTTGCTGTAATTATCTCGGTTTCGCGCGTTCGTACTGTACCGGCCAGGCAACATCCTCTCCCAGTTTCCGCGCAGCATGTAAAGGAAAGTACGGATCACGCAGTAATTCACGCGCCATCAGGATGAGATCGGCCGTACCGTTGACGAGCAGTTCTTCCGCCTGATGGGCCGTGGTAATTAATCCCACCGCACCCGTAAGCATGCCTGTCTCTTTACGAATACGCGCAGCAAAAGGGGCCTGGTAAGCTGGCCCTAATGGGATTTTCACACCGGGCACAAGTCCACCGGTGGACACATCGATAAGATCTACTCCCACCGTTTTCAGCACCTCCACCAGCTGCACCGATTCATCCGCGTTCCAGCCCCCATCTGCCCAGTCGGTGGCAGAGATGCGTACGAATAAAGGCAACTCCCGCGGCCACTCTGTATGCACCGCCTGAATCACTTCGAGCAATAAGCGGATACGATTTTCGAAGCTACCGCCGTACTCGTCGGTGCGCTTGTTACTTAGTGGAGAAAGAAATTGATGTAAAAGGTAACCATGTGCGGCGTGCAGCTCTATCACCTTAAAACCGGCCTTCAATACCCTGCGGGCAGCCGTCTTAAAGTCGTTTACTACTTTTTGAATACCAGCGGCATCCAACGCCAGCGGCGGCACATCCGAAGGATTAAACGCTACCGCTGATGGAGCTACAGGCAACCAACCGCCATCCATCGGGCTCACAACTTTCCCACCCTTCCATGCGGACGCCACACTCGCCTTACGGCCTGCATGTGCGAGTTGCACACCAGCCACCGCACCCTGCGCTTCCAGGAAAGTGTTGATCTCTGCCAGCTTTTCGATATGCTCATCTTTCCAAATGCCGAGATCGTCCGGCGAGATGCGCCCTTCCGGCGATACTGCAGCCGCCTCCGTGATAATAAGTCCGGCCCCACCTACCGCACGGCTCCCCAGGTGTACGAGGTGCCACTGATTGGCAAACCCATCTTCGGAAGAATACTCGCACATTGGCGATACGGTAATGCGGTTACGAAAGGTGACAGATTTTATGGTAAGTGGTGAGAAGAGCTGCGACATGGTCTTTTAGTTTTCGCAGCAAATATCGTACAAAATGGCTAACGTGATCAATTTGCTAAGGCTGCCCGTCCCTTATTGCGCCACGCCAGCAACAGGCAAAGTAATACGCCAATGAAAGCCAGTCCGGCGCCTACATATTCCGGCGAGGTATAGCCATAGCCAGCGGCAATAGGCAGCCCGCCCAGGTAAGCACCCAGCGCATTACCCATATTAGCGCTTGCCTGCAACGATGCTGAGGCCAGCATTTCCGAACCCTTCGCCGCGTTGATCATCAGCATTTGCATAGGAGCAATAACAGCAAATGCAAGGGCGCCTGTGATGAAGGTCATACCAATGGCTGCAGGCTGATAAGGTGTAACGAACGAAACAATGACCAGCGATACGATCATCGCCATCAATAATAAACCTGTCGTTAGTAATGGAGAGAATCTATCCGCAAGGCGGCCACCAAGGAAGTTACCAACGGCCATGCCTATACCGGCAATAATCATGATGATGGGAACAAACCCTTCGGCGAAGCCGCCAACTTTGGTCATCAGTGGTGCGATGTAACTGATCCAGGCGAATAGGCCGCCGGTGCCGATCGCGGACACACCGATAATAATCCAGGGTTCGGGATTGCCGAATGCTTTCATGCTTTCGAGGAAACTGCCGTTGGAAGTGGCAGGAACCTCGGGCATCCAGCGTTTGATGCTGCCCGCTGCGCAAAGCGCCAGCAAACCTACAATCCCAAACGAAATACGCCAGCTCAGGTGGTGACCAATGGCGGTACCGATCGGCACAGCGACAATATTGGCGATGGTAAGCCCGGCGAACATGACGGCTACGGAACGTGCCTCGCGGCCCGGGTCGGACAGGCGGCTGGCTACTACGGCACCGATGCCGAAAAAGGCACCATGTGGTAAGCCTGAAAACAAACGGGCCACCAGTAACAATTCGTAGTTAGGTGCCAGGGCGAATGCTGTATTAAATACTGCGAACAGCAACATGAGCATGATCAATACTTTCCGGGGAGGATAGTTAGCCGCAAAACCCACCATCAACGGGGCGCCAATCACTACCCCAAGTGCATAGGCCGAAATAAGGTGCCCGGCCTCGGGGATAGAAATGCTTAATGTACGGGACACATCGGGCAGTACACCCATCATCAGAAATTCTGCCATTCCAATACTTAAACCGCCAAGGGTAAGGGTGAGCAGGCTCTTTTTAACCATGTTCGCTAGTCCTGTTTTATTTGAGCCCGCAAGTTACCACAATTTGAGCCGCACAGGTAGTACAATTGTAACATTTGATGGGATGAAGCAGTGGCGATGTTTACACATGGTAAACAGCTGCCCGCGCAAGAATAGCCGGTGTAAACTACGCACAAAAAAAAGCCACTGCTGATAAAATCAAACAGTGGCTCTATTGGAAGTATTAATTAACGGATTATAAACCCAGCGCCTTCATCATTTCGTCGGCTACGAGTTGATTCCCTTTCTCATTCAAGTGCACACGATCGGTGGTCAAGATGCCTTTCGCTTCATTGTTCGTATTGTTCTTCACCTCATAATCGACAAATGCCTTACGCAGGTCGATCAGTTGTACGCCGTTGTTACCTGCAATCTTGCGGATGGTTTTTGAATATTGATTGAGATCGCCATCCTGCGGATTGGAGAAGTCGTTCATTTCACCGATTACAGAAGGGGTGCAGATGTATACTTTGATATTTTGTGCCTGCAGTTTTTTGATGAGGGCGTTATAGAATTTCTCGAATTTATCCAGGTCGGTACCGGTACCGGAGGAGCTTTTATGCCATACGTCATTGATGCCAACGTACACTACTACCACGTCCGGCTTCTTAGCCAGTACATCGTCTTCCATCCTCAGGTAAAGATCATACACTTTATTGCCACCGATGCCTGCACCCACCAGCTCGTAATTATCTGCAGTTTTCTTTTCAGTAAGTGATTTCTGGATGAGGGAAATATAGCCGGCAGGACTTACACCCGCCTGCGTAATAGAATCGCCGAAAAACACGATCCGCTGCTTTTTCCTCAATGTCATAGACATACTTGCGATTACAACCAATAGCAGTGCGAACTGCGTTAATATTTTTTTCATGAGTGGATATTTTTGTCCGCTAATTTAATCTACGAATAATCTCTATGCAAGCCCGGGTGTTGTTATATGGACTTTTCCAGGCATCTACCTTGTCTTTACCTGCTATGGGCGAATAATCTTCATTCACACCGAACCACCATTCTCCCTGCTGACTATCGCGGATGTGTTTGCGGGTAAATTCCCAGCTTGCGTAGGAGGCTTTCAGGTATTTATCGCGACCGCTTACCTGCCAGGCATTCAAAAAGCCGATCATCGCTTCTGCCTGAGGCCAGTATTGCTTTTCGTTTTCCTGGCGATCTTGTTCGGGATGATACCCATAACTTAGTCCATCGTCATCATCCAAGCCTTCGCCAGCCGCGTCTGCAAGGCTTATCGCCCATTCTTTCGCTTTATTGATCCACTTTTCTTCGCTAATGACGGTTGCCGCCTGTTCCAGCAGCCAGGCTGCGTTCATATCATAACCGTATACTACGAGCGACGCCTGGGATTGCCAACTGGCATCAAAAGATGTTTCCAGGTGACCACTTTCATGATCGATGATGTGACGGTCAAATACATCCAGCAGGTCCTCGATGCGCTCTTTTACCATCGGCTCCGGCAACACCTGGTACAAGCTGGTATATGCCTCCAGGATATGCAGCTGATCTTCCGTCACTTTGGAACTGCCGTCGTTCATCGCAGACCAGTCTTCATTGAAAGTTGCTGTGTAACCAAGCCGCTCCCGGTCAAACGCATGCTGCTCGACCAGGTTAAACAACCGTGCGGCTTGTTCCAGTGCGGCATGAAGACCTGTAGCCTTGTAATACTCGGCCATGGCATGCAGACAAGCTGCCTGTCCCATTACCCGCTTATCCCCGCTGGCCTTATTGCCCGCGGCGTCGACGGTCCAATATGCACCACCAAACTCCGCAT